>NZ_LGED01000211.1 GCF_001280085.1 Saccharothrix sp. NRRL B-16348
TGGGTGATGCCCGCCTGGATGAGGGTGTCGCGCCACAGGTGTGAGCGGTAGCAGGCGCCGTTGTCGGTCAGCACCCGCTTGACCGTGATGCCGGCGGTCCGGAAGAACGCCTGCGCCCTGGTCCAGAACGCCGCCGCGGTGTGTCTGGTCTCGTCGGGCAGGATCTCGGTGTAGGCCAGCCTGGAGTGGTCGTCGACGGCGTTGTGCAGGTAGGAGTAGCCGAGGTTGGGTCGGCCGTGGACCTTGCGCGGCCTGTCCGGGTCGCGGTGGGCGGAGCTGTTGCGGCCGCCCTCGGAGCGGCCGTGGACTTTGTGGCCGCCGCCGTCGGGGATGTTGCCCAGCTTCTTGATGTCGACGTGGACCAGGTCGCCCGGTGCGGCGTGTTCGTAGCGACGCACGACCCGACCGGTGGCCCGGTCCAGGTGCGCCAGACGGGCCAGGCCGAAACGGCGCAGCACCCGGTGCACCGTGGAGGGGGTTCAACCCGAGCAGGTAGGCGATGCGGGCCGGCCCCCACCGCCGCGCCAGGCGGACCTTCACGATCCGGCGTTCGCGGCGGGTGGGCAGGCGGCGCGGACTTCGGTGCGGGCGGCTGGAACGGTCGGTCATGCCCGCCTCGCCCAGCTCGCGGTAGCGGGAGGCCCAGCGGGCCGCGGTGGTCGGTGAGACCTGGAACCGCTCGGCGGCCCGCCGCGGCGGCCACCCGGATTCCACGACACACCGGGCCAGGCGCAGCCGGCCCGCCGGGGTCAGCGGTGCGTTAGCGTGGGTCACGAGGGCCTCCGTGGGCTTGGTGTAGACGTCGCAATCCACACCGAACCCGGAGGCCCTCCCTCATTCCAACATCATCCGTAACTTTTGCTCATGCGAGCAAAGTCCGTGACCGAGCAGGCACGACGGGCGCAGATCGTCGCCGCGGCGATCGAGGTGCTGGCCGAGCTCGGCTACGGGGCGACCTCGTTCAAGCAGATCGCCGCCCGCGCGGGCCTGAGCAGCACGGGCCTCATCTCGTACCACTTCAAGGGCAAGCAGGAGCTGGTGGACGAGGTCTGCGCGGAGGTCAGGCGGACGTTCGCCGCGTTCGTGCTGGAGCGGATGGACCGCGGCGACACCGCCGCCGGCGAGCTGCGGGCGTTCCTGAGCGCCAACCTGCGGTTCATGCGCGCCCACCGGGCGCACATGGTGGCGTTGGCGCAGGTCCGCCCGCACACGTCCACGGCGGACACCGCCGACGACGACCACCGCAAGATGGCCGACCTGCTCCGGGAGGGGCAGCGGCGCGGCGAGTTCCGCGAGTTCGACGCGGACACGATGGCGATCTTCGTCCTGGCCCTGCGCAACGGGGTGCTGGCCAGGGCGGCTGATCACCCGGAGGTCGACCTCGACCTCTGCGAACGCGAGCTCCTCACCGCGGTGGAGCTCGCCACCACGAGGGGGTGAGCCATGCGTCGGGGGACGCGGGCACTGATCACGGCGGCAACCGCCCTGATCGTGACGGCATGCGGGGGGAACGACATGCGACACGACACACGCGACACCGTGCGGGTGGAGAACGGCGAGGTGCGCGGCGTCGCGCACGCCGACCACACCGTCTTCCAGGGCATCCCGTACGCGGCGCCGCCCAAGGGCGAACTGCGCTGGCAGTCGCCGCGACCGGCGGCGGACTGGGCCGGGGTCCGGGACGCCACCCGGCCGGGCAACCCGTGCCCGCAGGTCGGGTCGTCCTACTCGGACACCAAGGCGACCGACGAGGACTGCCTGTTCCTCAACGTCACCACGCCGTCCACCGAGGGCCGCAGGCCGGTCATGGTCTGGGTGCACGGCGACGGCGCGATCGGCGCGGGCCACCACTTCGACGCCACCGCGCTGGCCACCAAGGGCGACGTGGTGGTCGTGACGTTCAACTACCGGCTCGGCGTGTTCGGCGGCTTCGGCCTGCCGGGACTGGACGGCTCCGGCGCGTTCGGCCTGCGCGACCAGCGCGCCGCCCTGGAGTGGGTCCGGCGCAACGTCGCCAGCTTCGGCGGCGACCCCGGCAACGTCACGCTGTTCGGCGTCTCCTACGGCGCGTCGGCCGCGGCGGCGCACCTGGTCTCGCCGGCGTCACGCGGCCTGTTCCACAAGGTGATCGCGCACAGCGGGTTCGCGCTGGTCGACCTGCCCGCGGAGGCGTGGTACCCCGGCCTGGGCGCGCTGCCGTGGCTCGCCTGGCGCGACACGGCCGAGATCGAGGGCATCGGGCAGGCGGTCGCCGCCGAGCTCGGCTGCGCGGACGTCGACTGCCTGCGCGGCCTGCCCGCCGAGGAGCTGCTGGACCACCCGCAGGTCATGAACATCTTCCAGCCCGTCGGCTACGGCAACGCCGACCTGCCGGCGGTGCCCGCCGAGGCGTTCGCCGCCGGCGAGGTCGCGAAGGTCGCCGTGCTGGCCGGGAACACGCGGCACGAGCACCGGGGCATCGTCGACATCTTCCGCGGTCCCGTCACCGCCGAGGACTACCCGCGCCTGCTCGCGGCGGCGTTCGGCGACCGTGCGGGCGAGGTGGCGCGGGAGTACCCGTTGAGCGCGTTCGAGAGCCCGAGCCGGGCGTGGGCGGCGGTGCTGACCGACCGGGTGTGGGCGCGGCCGACGTTCCGGCAGCACGAGCTGCTGTCCGCGCACGTGCCGACGTACGCGTTCGAGTTCGCCGACCCGGCCGCCTCGGAGAACGGCGCGAGCCACAGCACCGACATCGGCTACCTGTTCCCGGACGAGGAGCTGACCGGCGGGCAGCGGGAGCTGTCGGACGCGATGATCCGGTACTGGACCGACTTCGCCCGCACCGGCGACCCGAACGGCGACGGCTCGAACGGCCTGCCGCACTGGCCGGAGTTCTCGCACGGGCGGCACGTGCAGTCGCTCGCGCCGGGCGCGATCACCGGCGTCGACTACCGGGCCGAGCACCGGCTGGACTTCTGGGCCGACAAGTAGGGGGACGCCGACCGGAGGCCGTCAGGAGGGGGAGACGGCCTCCGGCCGGGCGTGGAACGGGTGCGGTCAGTCGCGGTCGCGCTTGCTCGCGTGCAGCAGGATGAGCCCGAGCGCGGCGATCACGAAGTTCTGGAACGCGGCCGACAGCCCGTTCCAGTCCTTGGACTGCCACATGACGAACCACTCACCGCCGATCGCGATGAAACCGCCGCCGAACAGCAGCGCCTGCATCACCCAGCCCGTGGACGACAGCCGGCGCGCCACCTCCTCGCGGCGGCGCAGCCAGGCCACCAGGCCGGCCAGCAGCACCAGCGCGGTGACCGCCTCCCAGGCGATGATCAGCAGGTAGGCCACGGTCACGACGGTCGGATCGGTGATCGCGCGCCACGAGGTGTTCGGCGAGCCGAACGTGGTGTCCATCGCCAACACGTGCTGGACGAACGCGTGGTTGGTGTCGTAGTCGGTGATGTTCCCGAACACCACGAGTCCCATGTAGAGCGCGGTGATCCCGGTCAGCGCGGTGATCGCCGCCTGCGGGCTCCCCACCCTGGCAAGTAAACGCATGATCTGTAGAACGTAGTCACGATCCACCGGAAGTCCATGAGCGGTTTTCACCTCTGCCGGCCCGCGCCAGGCCTCGGCCTCGCCCGGTAACGCACCTCGAACCGCAGGTCGGCGACGGTGCCCGGACTCGTGCCGCCGCCCGACCCGGCCGACCGGGGTCCGGTGCGGTCCGGACCAATCGGAGGTTCGGGGTGCCGCCCGCGGTCAGGGGCAGGGCGGCTCGTAGCCCAGCTGCGGCAGGTGGTCGCGCCACCGCTCCTCCGGCAGCACGCCCTTGGTCTTGACGCAGATCCGCGTGATCACGTGCTCCAGGTCGAGGTCCCACACCCGGACCGTGCTGTCGGAGCTGGTGGACGCCAGCCTGCGGCCGTCGTGGCTGAACGTGATGTCCCGCAACCCGCCGTCGTGCCCGGTCAGCACCTGGCCGGCGGCGGCGGGGCGCTGGAGGTCGTTCAGGTCCCACAGCCGGATCGTGCGGTCCTCGCCACCGCTGGCCAGCGTCCGCCCGTCCGGGCTGAACGCCACCGTCACCGCCGCCTCGACGTGACCGGTCAGCGGCCCGCCGATCGGCTTGACCCGGTTCGGCACGGTCAGGTCCCACAGCCGGACCGTGCCGTCGTCGCTCGCGGTGGCCAGCGTCCGGCCGTCCGGGCTGATGTCGCCCGCGCGCACCGCGCCGCTGTGCCCGGTCAACGGGTGCCCGATCGGCTGGGCGGTGGCCGGGTCGGTCACGTCCCACAGCCGCACCGTCTGGTCCGCGCTCGCCGTGACCAGCGTCTTCCCGTCCGGGGTGAACCCGACGTAGTGCACGTACTCGCCGTGGCCGACGAGCGCGCCGCCCAGCGGCTTCGGGTGCTCACGGTCGCCGAGGTCCCACAGCTGCACGGAGTTGTCGTCGGAACCGGTGACCAGGACCCTCCCGTCGTGCCGGAACGCCACCGGCGAGCTGTAGCGGGTGCCCACCTTGATCGGCTCGCCGAGCGGTCTCGGATCGTGCGGGTCGGTGAGGTCCCACAGCCGCACCATCTTGTCGCTCACGCTGGCCAGCGTCCGGCCGTCGTCGCTCAACGCCAGGGACCACACGCCCGCGCCGTGCGAGAGCACCGCGGTCGACCTCGACTCGGTGGGGTTCTCGGCGTCCCACACCTGGATCGACTCGTCCTCGCTGGCCGACACCAGGTGGTGGTCGTCGGGGGTGAAGCGGGGCCCGATGGTGCGCGCCGAGTGCCCGATGAGCACGCTGTTCGGCAACGACCACAGCCGCACCACCGAGTCGTGGCTGCCCGTGGCCAGGGTGCGGCCGTCCGGGCTGAACGCCACCGCGTACACGATGCCGTTGCGGCCCGTCAGCGGCCGGCCGAGCGGGGTGGCGTGCGCCGGGTCGGTGATGTTCCACAGCCGCGTGGTGCCGTCCGCGCCGGACGCCGCGAGCACCCGGCCGTCGGGGCTGAACGCCACCGACCACACGCCTTCGGCGTGGTCGGTCAGCGGCCGTCCGACGGACTTGGGCGCCGCCGGGTCCGCCACGTCGAACAGCTGCACGCTGTGGTCCTCGCTGCCACCCGCCAGCAGGCGGCTGTCCGGGCTGAACGCCAGCGAGTGCACGGTGTTGTCGAACCCGGTGATGGGCTCGCCGACCTGCTTCGGGTTGGCGGGGTCGCGCACGTCGAACAGCACCACGGTCCGGTCGTCGCCGCCGGTGGCGAGCAGCGCGCCGTCCGGGCTGACCGCGACCGCGCGCACCTGCTCGGTGTGCCCGCCGAGCGGTTCGCCCAGCCGCTGCGGCTCGGCCGGGTCGGTCACGTCCCACAGCCGCGCCGTGCGGTCGCCGTTGGCGGTGACCAGCGTCCGGGAGTCCGGCGTGAACGCCAGGAGGTAGACGGTGCCGTTCCCGCCGCGCAACGGCTCGCCGAGCGAGCGCGGGCGTTCCGGGTCGCTGACGTCCCACAGCCGCACGGTGGTGTCGTCGCCCGCCGTCGCCAGGGTCCTGCCGTCCGGGCTGAACACGGCCGAGGTGACCCAGCTGCGGTGCCCGGGCAGGGGTGGGCCGAGCGGCTTGGGGTTGTCCGGGTCGCGCAGGTCCCACAGCCGCACGGTCTGGTCGAAGCTCGCGGTGGCCAGGAACTTCCCGTCGGGGGAGTAGGAGGTGAGGTACACCGGGCCGGTGTGCCCGACCAGCGGGATCGCCAGCGGCGAGGTCTGCGTGGACAGCAGCCGGGTCTGCACGTCCCGGTCCTCGGGCCGCATCCGGTGCGCGACCAGGGCGAGCTGCGCCGCCAGCGACGGGTCGGACTCCTGCAACCGGTCCGCCTCCGCCACCACCTGCCGGAACACCGCGTCGTCACGCTGCCGCACGGCCAGCACGGCGGCGGTCGCGGCGATGAGCGCGAGCACGACCACGCACGCCACGGCCGCGCGTCTGCCCCACGCGGCGCGCCTGCGGTACTGCATCGAGACCGCGAGGAAGTCCTGGGCGGTGCCGGTCAGCCCCTCGGGACCGGCCGCGTTCGCCCAGTGCCGAGCGGTCTCCAGCCGGGCGCCACGGTACAGCAGCGACGAGTCGCGGTCCTGGGCGGCCCACGTCGCCGCGTCCTCCTCCAGCCGCTGGCGCAGCAGCTGGCCCTCCCGGTCCTGGTCGATCCAGCTGCGCAGCCGCGGCCACGCCTGGAGCAGCGCCTCGTGCGTGATCTCCACCGAGCCCGCGTCGAGCGTGACCAGCCGGGCCCGCGCCAGCACCTCCAGCGCCTCCTCGCCCGCGGCCCGGTTCGCGGCCTGCTCGACCAGCTCGTGCCGGGTGGAGCGGCGGCGGGTGTCCTGGGTGTCCTCGCCGACGCGCACCAGCCGCAGCAGCAACGGCCGCGCGGCGTGCTGAGCCTCCGGCGCCAGGTCGGCCCACGCCCGTTCCGCGGTGGCCGCGACCGCGCCCTGGATGCCGCCCGCCGAGCGGTAGCCCGCGATGGTCAGCTTGCCCGCCTGCCTGCGCTGCCAGGTGGCCAGCAGGGCGTGCGACAGCAGCGGCAACGCGCCCGCGTCGTACGCGCCCTGCCCCGCCCGCGCCTGCGCCCGCCCGCTGCGCACGCCGAGGTCGCGCAGCATCAGCTCGATCAGCCCCGGCTCCAGCTGCAGGCCGGCCGCCTTCGCGGGCCGCGACACCGCCTCCCGCAGCTCCGCCGACGTCATCGGGCCCAGCACCATCTGCCGGTCCTGCAACGCGTCGGCCAGCTCCGGGAACGCCAGGCAGCGGCCGTAGAAGTCGGCCCGCACGCCGACCAGCACCAGCGCGGCCGGCGTGCCGCCGGGCATCGCGGGCGTGCACGCCACGTGCAGCGCCTGGACGAACACCTGCAGCCGGTTCTCGTCCGAGGACAGCGTGAACGCCTCCTCGAACTGGTCGACCACGACCACCACCCGCTCGCCGCCGTGCCGTGCCGCGTACGCCGCGAACGCCGCCCGGATCTGCGCGGCGAACCGCAGCACGCCCATCAGCGTCTGCCCGAGGAACGTGTCCGGACCGTGCCCGGAGGCCACCAGGTCCAGGTCCATCCCGTCCAGGGAGAGCGCCATGTCCACGATCTCGGCCAATTCCGGGACCTGCCGGACCAATTCCTTCACCGGGTCCGCGCCGGGCGTGATGACGACCGACGGCCAATTCGTCGAACCGGCGATCCCCAACGCGCCGTCGCGAATGGACGGGATGACGCCCGCGCGCACCAATGACGATTTACCGGCGCCCGAGGCGCCGACCAGCATCACGATTCCGCCGGTTTCCGCGGCACTGCCCAACCGGGACACCAACGCGGCCGTGCTGCGTTCCCGGCCGAAGAACCAACTGGAATCCTCGGGCTGGAACGCGGCCAATCCCCGGTAGGGGCACACGCCGATCTCGTCGGAGCTCGGCGGGTCCTCGTCGTCGGACGCCGACACCGGGCTCGCCAGCGCCTCCTCCCACAGCGCGCGCCACGCGTCCAGGTCGTACAACCCGGCCACCGGCGGCTGCGGGCGCGACTTCCTGGCCTCGCCGATCAGGACCTCGAGGACTACCGAGAGTGCCGAGAACCGGGCGGGCACGTTGCGGCCGCGACGCCAGTCGCTGACCCGCTGGGCGGTCGCCCTGATCGGTCTACCGCGCTCGTCGGAGCGCCGCGCGCGGCCGACCGACTCGGTCACCTTCTTCAGAGGTGGGTCGCCCGCCTCCGCGTAGAGCAGCGCGAACCGCTCCGCGAACACGGCACGGGGACCTGACCCCTGACCGGAACCAGCCATCCGCGGCGTGCCTCCTAGAGGTCCGGTGTTCCGGACCGGAAAACCGGGTGTGAGCGCGTGAACAGGTCGTTTGCCGACCGGTGGTGCTCTGCTCAGTCCACCCTAACGACTTGCGATGACAAGCTGAGCGGGACGTTCCGGTGACGTCGACAAGTTGTGCGAAGGGACCGGTCAAAGTGGTTTCGCAGGCAACTACCGCGAGTGGCAGCTCGTTCGTCGCTGAGGGGTCCTGGGGGTCTTCTCAGCGATGCGCACCGAACCGGCCCGCTCGGTGGAACGGCGCGGCGACCTGCCATGCCGACCGGAGTTGACCCGGTGCGGACCACCCGTCCGCCGGTCACGGCCCGTGAGGACCGGGGTGTCCCCGGTGAAGCACGGGTCTGCCCGATCCTGAGGACGGTGCTCGACGCGCAAGCCCGCGACCGGGCCGAGGTGAGACTGGACCTGCTGGCCAGGCTCGCCGCCCCGGCGCACAGCTAGTCCGGTGTCCGGCCGAAGGGCGTCGCCGCCCTCCGGGAGCGCCGCACAGCGCGGTGCGGCGCGACCGGTCCGGCGATGTTCCCCTCCATGTCGCATTTCCGCCGGCCACGAGCCGGCGCGGTGACCGATGCTGGTGCCGTGCACGAAGACGCGGAACGTTGTGCCCGAGCCGTGCGGTCGAAAGACGCCCGGTTCGACGGGTGGTTCTTCACCGCGGTCCTGACCACTCGGATCTATTGTCGACCGAGTTGTCCGGTGGTGCCGCCCAAGGTCGAGAACATGCGGTTCTACCCGAGTGCGGCGGCGGCGCAACAAGCGGGATTCCGGGCTTGCAAGAGATGCCGGCCCGACGCGTCGCCCGGTTCTCCGCTGTGGAACCACCGCGCCGACTCGGTGGCGAAGGCGATGCGGTTGATCGCCGACGGGGTGGTGGACCGCGAAGGCGTGCCGGGGCTCGCCGTCCGCCTCGGCTACAGCGTGCGGCAGCTCGAACGGCTGCTGCTGGCCGAGCTCGGCGCGGGGCCGCTGGCGTTGGCCAGGGCGCAACGCGCGCAGACCGCCCGGCTGCTCATCGAGACGACCGCGCTGCCCATGGCGGAGGTCGCGCTCGCCGCCGGGTTCGCCAGCGTCCGCGCGTTCAACGAGACGGTGCGCGAGGTGTTCGCGCTGTCGCCGACCGACCTGCGGACCCGCCGGCGGCCCGCGCCCGACACGCCGGGCGTGCTGTCGCTGCGGCTGCCGTTCCGCGCGCCGCTGCGGCCCGACAACCTGTTCGGCCACCTCGCCGCGACCGGCGTGCCGGGGGTGGAGGAGTGGCGTGACGGCGCGTACCGGCGGACGTTGCGGCTGCCGCACGGGCACGCCGTGGTGACGTTGTCGCCGCGGGACGACCACGTGGCGTGCACGCTGGCGTTGAGCGACCTGCGCGACCTGTCGATCGCCATCGCCCGGTGCCGCCGGATGCTCGACCTCGACGCCGACCCGGTCGCCGTGGACGAGCAGCTGCGCTCGGACCCGCTGCTCGCGCCCGTGGTCGACGCCGGTCCGGGACGGCGCGTGCCCGGCACGGTGGACGCCGCCGAGTTCGCGGTGCGCGCCGTGCTCGGCCAGCAGGTGTCCACGTCCGCCGCCCGCACGCACGCCGGTCGGCTGGTGCTCGCGGCGGGCGAGCCGATCGCGGACGGCGGGTTGACGCACCTGTTCCCGACGCCGTCGGCGTTGGCGGCCCTGGACCCCGCCGTGCTGGCCATGCCACAGGCGCGCAAGACCGCGTTCCGCGCGTTGGTCGAGGCGTTGGCCGACGGCTCGCTCGACCTCGGCGTCGGCGCCGACTGGGCGAAGGCGCGGGCCGACCTGCTGGCGCTGCCCGGGTTCGGGCCGTGGACGGTCGAGGTGATCGCGATGCGGGCGCTCGGCGACCCCGACGCGTTCACGCCGACCGACCTCGGCATCCGGAGCGCCGCCCGCGCCCTCGGCCTGCCCGACACCCCCGCCGCCCTCGTGCGGCGAGCCCAGGCGTGGCGCCCTTGGCGCGCCTACGCCGTCCAGTACCTCTGGGCCACCGGTGACCACGCGGTCAACCGGCTGCCCGCCTGAAAGGACGTTCGACCGATGAGCCACACCACCGTCGACAGCCCCGTCGGACCGCTCACGCTGGTCGCGCACGACGACGTGCTGTCTGGTCTGTACATGACCGAGCAGCGACACCGGCCGGCGGACGACACGTTCGGGCCGGAGGACGCCTCGCCGTTCGGCGACGTGATCGTGCAGCTGGCCGAGTACTTCGCGGGCACGCGCACGGTGTTCGACCTGCCGTTGGACCCGATCGGGACGCCGTTCCAGCGGACCGTGTGGCGGGCGTTGGGCGAGATCCCGTACGGCGAGACCGTGACGTACGGGGAGCTGGCGCAGCGGCTCGGCCGTCCGTCGGCCGCGCGGGCCGTCGGGCTGGCCAACGGCCGCAACCCGATCGGGATCATCGTGCCGTGCCATCGGGTGGTCGGCGCGAACGGCGACCTCACCGGCTACGGCGGCGGCCTGGAGCGCAAGCGCCGCCTGCTGGACTTCGAGCAAGGCCCAGACACCTACCGACTCCCCCTCTGACCGTTCCGCACCGCACCACCCACGCACCACCCTTCCCTTCCGCAAACGCGCGTGTCCTACGTTCAGAACGCGCGTGTCCTACGTTCGCGTACCCCGAGTTGAACGCTCAGAACAGCCAGCCGTGTTCTGAACGTTCAACTCGGGTGTTCTGGACGTAGGACACGCGTGACGCGAACGTAGGACACGCGGGACCGACAAGAAAGTTTGTCTTGACGGGGGAAGTTGTCGGTGAGAAGGTTGCGCCATGCTTGACGTGGCAGTGATCGAAGACCCGGCGACGGCCGAGGTCTCGTTGGACCCGGTGCGGGCGAGGTTGTTGGCCGAACTGGCCGAGCCGAGCTCGGCGACCATGCTGGCGGCCAAGATCGGCCTGCCCCGGCAGAAGGTCAACTACCACCTGCGCACCCTGGAGCAGCACGGGCTGGTGGAGCTGGCCGAGGAACGCCGCAAGGGCAACATGACCGAACGCGTCATGCGCGCCACCGCCGCGTCCTACGTCATCTCGCCCACGGCGCTCGCCGCCGTCCAACCCGACCCGGAACGCGCGCCCGACCGCCTGTCGGCCCGCTGGCTCCTGGCCGTCGCCGCACGGCTGGTCCGCGACGTCGGCAACCTCCTCACCGGCGCCGCCAAGGCGGACAAGAAGGTCGCCACCTTCGCGCTGGACGGCGAGGTCCGCTTCGCCACCGCCGCCGACCGCGCGGCGTTCGCCGAAGAGCTGGCCACCGCCGTCACGACCCTGGTCGCCAAGTACCACGACGAATCCGCGACCGGCGGACGCGCGCACCGCGTCGTCGTCGCCGTCCACCCCAGCATCCCGAAGGAGTGACGATGGGTCACGCGTTCGAAGGCGTCAACGAGGTCGAGCTGGACGGCGTGACGCCGGAGCAGGTCTGGGAGGCCATCGCCACCGGCCCCGGCATCGACTCCTGGTTCATGGGCTCCAACGAGGTGGAGCCGGGCGCCGTCGTCCGGCAGGCGTTCGGCGCCTACCAGCCCGCGCACCGGGTCACCGCCTGGGAACCCGGCAAGCACCTGGCGTACGGCGGCGAGCAGGAGCCCGACGGCCGGTTCATCGCCTACGAGTTCCTGGTCGAGGGCCGCGAGCAGGGCAGCACGGTCCTGCGCATGGTCGCGAGCGGTTTCCTGCCCGGCGACGACTGGGAGGACGAGTTCGAGGCCATGACCGCGGGCGGCGAGATGTTCTGGCAGACCCTCGTCACCTACCTGCGCCACTTCGCGGGCCGCACCGCCCGTCCGCTCACCGCCTTCGGCCCGCCGGTGACGGACTGGCCGGCGACGTGGCAGGCGCTCGGCCGCAAGCTCGGCCTGGACCACGCGCCGAGGACCGGCGACCTCGTCACCCTGGACGGCGAGCGCGGCGTCGTCTACTTCGCCAACGCCCAGACCGCCGGCGTCCGCACCGAGAACGCGATGTACCGCTTCTTCCAGGGGTTGCCCGGCGTCCTCACCGCCATGCACCACGTGTTCACCGCCGACCACCGCGACGAGCGGACCTGGTCGACCTGGATGGGAGACCTGGCATGAGCACGACCACCTTGCGGCACAACGACACCCGCGCCGCCACCACCAGGCTCCTGCTGGGCTGCGGCGTCCTGGCCGGCCCGCTCTACCTGGTCACCGGCTTCGCCCAGGCGTTCACCCGCGAGGGCTTCGACCTGATCCGCCACCCGTTCAGTTTCCTCTCCCTCGGCGACGGCGGTTGGCTCCAGATCGCGAACTTCGTCCTCACCGGACTGATGTTCCTGGCCGCCGCGGTGGGCGCGCACCGCACCGGCGCGGTCGGCCGGGTCGTGCCGGTCCTGATCGGGGTCTTCGCGGTCGGCATGATCGGCGGCGGCGTGTTCGTGGCCGACCCGGCGTTCGGCTTCCCGGCCGGCGCGCCGGAGGGCCAGCCGGCGGAGCTGTCGTGGCACGGCGTGCTGCACGGCGTGGCGTTCTTCGTCGCGTTCCCGGCGCTGGTGGCGTCGTTCTTCGTGCTGGCGCGGAAGTGGACGGGGCCGTGGGCGCGGGCGAGCGTGGCCGCGGGCGTGCTGTCGCTCGCGCCGATGCCCTTCCTGGGCACCGGATCGGGCACGGTCCTGCTGTACGGCGGCGCCGTGGTGGGTTGGCTGTGGGTGTCCGCCGTCGCGGCGAAGCTGCGCTCCGAGAGCTGAAGGACAGAGCACATCATGGGACAGGTCGTATCCAAGGACGGCACCGCGATCGCGTTCTCGCGCATCGGTTCCGGACCGGCGTTGATCATCGTGGACGGCGCGTTGTGCTACCGGGCCTTCGGGCCCTCGAAAGCGGTGGCCGAGGCGTTGTCCGAGCACTTCACCGTCTACACCTACGACCGGCGCGGCCGGGGCGAGAGCGGCGGCGGCACGCCGTACGACGTCGAGCGCGAGGTCGAGGACATCGCCGCGCTGATCGAGGAGGCGGGCGGGTCGGCGCACCTGTTCGGCATGTCCTCCGGCGGCACGCTGGTCGCCGAGGCCGCGCACCGGGGCGTCAACGCCGAGCGGATCGCCATCTACGAGTCGCCGATGACCATCGACCGGACGCGCGAGCCGATGGCCGAGGATCTGCCCGCACGCGTGGAACGCGCGGTCGCGGAAGGACGCCGTGGCGACGCGGTCAAGCTGTTCATGCGGTACGTCGGCACGCCGGGCTTCTTCGTCGCGGTGCTCCAGGTCATGCCGCCGTGGCGGAAGCTCAAGGGCGTCGCGCACACGTTGCCGAACGACTTCGCGCTGGTCGGCGAGTTCCAGCGGGGCACGCCGCCGCCCGCCGACCGGTGGTCCGGCGCGCAGGCGCCCGCGCTGGTGATCGCCGGCGGGAAGAGCCCGGAGTACCTGCGCAACGCGCAGCGGCACCTGGCGTCGGCCCTGCCGCACGGCGAGCTGACCGTGCTGCCCGGCCAGACCCACATGGTCAAGCCCAAGGCGACGGTCCCGGTCCTCGTCGACTTCTTCACGCGCTGAGCGCAGGCGGAACCTGGTGGTGGGCGAGGACTTCCCCGTCCACCACCGTCGCGCGCGACGGCTTCAGGGCTTGCGGCCCACCGCGCCCGCGATGCAGTAGCTCACCGAGTCGAGCTCCTTGAGCCGCGGCCCGTCCGGCCACCAGTCCGCGCAGATGACCAGCCCCGGCTCGACCAGCTCCAGGCCGTGGAACAGCTCGTGCATCTCACGCCTGGTGATGAACCGCCCGCTGCCCATCGGCGAGTGCAGGAACGTCTGCTCCATGCGCCGCGCGATGGCGGAGTGCTCCTCGGTCTCCGGGTCGAGGAAGTGCGAGATCGCCACGTACGAGCCGGACGGCAGTGCCTCGATGTACTCGGCCATGATCTCGGCCGACGACGGCGTGTCGCCGTTGTAGTGGTGCAGCGTACCCATCTGGAACAGCGCGATCGGCTCGGTGAAGTCGATGTGCTTGCGCACGACCTCGTCGTTCAGGATCTCGTGCGGGTTGAAGATGTCGGCGGCGGAGAAGTGCGTCTGGTCGTTCTCCTCCAGCAGCGCGCGGCCGTGCGCCAGCACCACCGGGTCGTTGTCGACGTACACGACTCGTGCATCCGGGTTGATCCGCTGGGCCACTTGGTGGGTGTTCTCCGCGGTGGGCAGCCCGGACCCGCAGTCGAGGAACTGGTTGATGCCCGTCTGGCTCGCGACGAACCGGGTGGCGCGGATCAGGAAGCTGCGGTTGTCCACCGCGAGGGTGGCCGCCTCGGGCGCGATCTGCTGCACGCGACGCAGCACCTCGCGGTCGATCTCGTAGTTGTCCTTGCCGTTGAGGAAGGCGTCGTAGACCCTGGCGATGCTGGCCTTGGTGGTGTCGATGTAGACGGGGGCGGCGGCGTCCGAGGACGTACCCGGCATTGTGGTGACCTCGCATTACGGGGATGGGAGTGATGTTGTGTGCACCGCGTCACAGTCCGCTCAGCGTAAGGGTATGGGCTCAACGCGTGAGTGAGCCTCGTGCATCTGACCGGGCAAGATCATGGGTGTACGTTCAGTGACGATGCGAGTCGGCCCTCCCCGGGCGCAACCGCTGATCGGGTGGGACAGGCACGACGGTCGGGAGGAACGGCGATGGCGACGGGAGAGTCGACGCCGGAGAGGGAGAGCGGTCCGACCGCTCTGCGCATCGTGCTCGGCGCCCAGCTGCGCCGGCTGCGCGAGGCGGCGGAGATCAGCCGGGCGGACGCCGGCTACGCGATCCGCGGCTCGGAGTCGAAGATCAGCCGGATGGAGCTGGGTCGCGTCGGCCTGAAGGAACGCGACGTGAACGACCTGCTGACCATGTACGGCGTCGACGACGCGGGCGAGCGGGCGAAGTTCCTCGACATGGTCCGCCGGTCCAACTCGCCGGGCTGGTGGCACCGCTACACCGACCTGATGCCCGACTGGTTCCACGACTACGTGGGCCTGGAGGAGGCGGCGGCGCGGATCCTGATCTACGAGACGCAGTTCGTGCCCGGTCTGCTGCAGACCGAGGACTACGCGACGGCGATCGCGAGCCACGGCCGGTCGGAGCTGGTGACGCCCGAGGTGCGGCGGCGGGTGTCGTTGCGGATGCAGCGGCAGAAGATCCTGGCGCGGCCGGGTGCCCCGAGAGTGTGGGCCGTGATCGACGAATCGGTGCTTTATCGGGCGATCGGCGGCCGCCAAGTCCTGCTCAACCAGATCGAACACTTGCTCAGCGTGACCAAAGACGGGCCCGTCACCCTCCAGATAGTGCCTTTCCCTTTGGCCGGTTACGCGGCGAAGGGTCCCTTCGCGATGCTGCGCTTCGGTGAGCCCGACCTGCCGGACATCGTGTACCTCGAACACCTCGCCGGTGCCCTCTACCTGGACAAACTCGAAGAGCTGGAGATCTACAGCCGGGTCTTCGACCGGCTGACGGTGGACGCGGAGACGCCGGACCGGAGTCGACAAATGCTCGCAAAACGGCGGGCTGAGCTGTAGTTGTCGTCCGTCCGGGTGGGATTCACGCTCTGCATCTGCACGTGCATTTACCCGTGCACCAGCCGGTGCTACCGTCCGTGCACAACCGGATGCACGTGCAGATGCATCTCTGGCTTGGAAGGTGAGTCGATGGCCACCAAGGTTCACAACGGCATGTCCGCGGCCGACCTGACCGGCGTCACGTGGACCAAGAGCTCCTACAGCGACGCGATCGGCAACTGCGTCGAGTTCGCCGTGACGGACGGCGGTGAGATCGCGATGCGCAACTCCCGGTTCCCCGAAGGCCCGGCGCTCGTCTACACCCGAGCGGAGATGGCCGCTTTCGTGGCCGGGGCCCGGGACGGGGAGTTCGATGACCTCGTCGACTGACCACCCCTCGCGGACGACGTTCCAGCTTCGCGAGTTGATCGCGCGGGGGTTCCAGTTCCTCCACCCGCGCGATGCCAGGGGAGAGCTGGCGGCGGTGGTCGGTGTTCGGGCGCACGACGCGGTGATCGACGTCGTGCGCCTGCACACCGAGGACGACGCGGTGGCGATGCGGATGCCCGCCGACGAGGTGAACGTCCTGTCGCCCAGCCGTTTCTCGTGGCGTCGGCACGGCCCGGCCACGCACGTGCTCGAAGAACTGCTCGAACTGCCCGACGAGGACGAGCGGACCGCGTGAAGACTTCCCGTCCACATCCGCGGTGGTGGACGGGACGAGAGGGGCGAGCCCTCTCATCGGCGAACCTGACCTGGAGACGCAGCGGGAGTCGACTCCGCGCCGGAAAGAGGCGTCGACGCCACGCTCGGAGCGCAACTCCGTGTTCGTCGCGTTCGGTGCGGAGGTCGAGGTCGGCTTCGGCCTCCGCACCGGCCACACCAGCGGAAATGTGGCCGCTCACGGGCGGCGCAGGCCGCTCAGCACCACGTCCAGGCCACGGCGGAACTCGATGTCCGGCGGGATCGCCCGCGCGGTGGCGGCGGTTTCGGCCAGCAGCGGGTACGCCTCGCCCATCCTGGACATCGCGTCCGTGCCCAGGCCCGACAGCGGGCTGCGGTGTTCGGTCTCGGTCGCGCCGATGAGGTAGCTCAGCAGCGCGCGTAACGCGATGACCCGCTGCTCGCCGGTGAAACCGGCCTTGGTCAGCACCCCCAGCACGGCCTCCGCCCAGCGCAGCAGGCTCGGGCACCGGTGCCGGTGCGCCATCGTGAGCGGCACGACGGCGGGGTGTTCGGCGATCGCCGCGCGGACCCGTTCGACGAGGACCGCGATCTGCTTGTCCCACAACGCCTTCGGCGGCACGGTGTCCACTCCGGACACCGCGTGCTCGACCGCGAGGGCTTCCAGCTCGTCCCGGTCGGCGACGTACCGGTACAGCGACATCGTGCCCATGCCCAGCTCGGCGGCGACGGCGCGCATCGACAGCGCCGCCAGCCCGTCCCGGTCCAGGACGGTGAGCGTGGCGGCGGCGAGCGCGGACGTGGTCAGCGACTTCGGGCGTGGCATGGCGCTTGACAGCGTACAAGTTACGCGCATAGCTTGGGTGAGCGTACAGCGCACGCTTACGTCGCCGAGGGGGATGCCGTGAAAGTCAGCGCACGTGAATGGGAAGCCGTGCTCGGTGGCACGGTGCGGGTGCCCGACCCGCGAAACCTGGTCCACCTCCAGTTCCGCCGCTTCGCCGGCTGCCCGGTGTGCAACCTGCACCTGCGGTCGATCGTCCAGCGGCACGACGAGATCACCGCGCGCGGCGTCACCGAGGTGGTCGTGTTCCACTCCTCGGCCGCCGAGCTGCGCCCGCACGCCGCCGACCTGCCGTTCGCCGTGGTCGGCGACCCGGAGAAGCGGCTGTACGTCGAGTTCGGCGTGGAGTCCGCGCCGCGTTCGGTGCTCGACCCGCGCGCGTGGGGCGCGATCGTCCGCGGCGTCGTGCGCGACCTCGGCCCGGTGCTGCGCGGTCGCCGTCCGCTGCCCAAGCCGGAAGGCGGTCGGCTCGGCCTGCCCGCCGACTTCCTCATCGCGCCGGACGGCACGGTCGTCGCGGAGAAGCGTGGACAACACGCGTACGACCAGTGGTCGGTGGACGAACTGCTCGCCCATGCACAGGCGTTGACCAGCCAGAACTGAGTTGTCCACAGGGTTGTCCCCAGGTGTGGACGGATCGAACAGGCGTTCGACCACGGGTCACGGCGCTCGGCCCCGCCCTCAGCAGGGCGGGGCCGAGCCGGGCGGGGCCGAGCCGGGCCGGCGGAGGCTCAGCGCGACGGGTCGCGGTTGAACAGGACCCGCGCCCTGGCGTAGCCGACGGCGCTGAGCACGAGGCACCAGCCGACCGCCCAGTACCCGCTGTCACCGATCGGCGTGCCGATGAGCAGCCCGCGCAGGGTGTCGGTGATCGGCGTGAACGGCTGGTGCTCGGCGAACCACGCCAGCCCGCTCGACATCGAGTCGGTCGGCACGAACGCGCTGCTGATGAACGGCAGGAACTGCAGCGGCAGCGCGGAGCTGTTGGCGCCGGCGACCGTCTTCGCGCCCATGCCGAAGGCGATGCCCAGCCACGTGAACGCGAACGCGATGAGCACCAGCAGCCCGGTCGCGGCGAGCCAGTCGGTGAGGCCCGCCGACGGGCGGAACCCGTTGAGCAGCGCCACGCCGATCACCAGCGCCAGGCTGAGGACCGTGTTGAGCAGGCTGCTCAGCGCCTGCCCGGTCAGCACCGAGTAGCGGGAGATCGCCATGGTGCGGAACCGGGCGATGATGCCCTCGCCCATGTCGGTGTTGATGTTCACCGACGTCCACGCGGCGCCGGCGCCGACGGCCATCACCAGGATGCCGGGCACCAGGTAGTCCACGTAGGACGCGCCGCCGGGGATCGTGGTGTCGAGCGAGCCGCCGAACACGTGCACGAACAGCAGCATCATCAGCACCGGCATGCCGATCGTGCCGATCGACATCATCGGGAAGCGTTGCATGTGCCGCAGGTTGCGGCGCAGCATGGTGGTCGTGTCGCGGATGGCCATGGTGCTCATCGCCGCACGGTCCTCTCGGTGGTCAAGGCGAAGAAGACGTCGTCGAGGTCCGGCGTGTGCACGGACAGGTCCTGCACGTCGACCGCGGCGTCGTCCAGCCGGTCGAGCAGCGCCCGCAGCTGGTGCACGCCACCGTCGCCGGGCACGTCGAGGGTCAGGCCCTCGTCGTCGCGGGAGGAGTCGCCGAGCGCCTTGGCGGCGAGGTCGAGCGTGTGCGCGTCGGCGAACCGCAGCCGCACGTGCCCGCCGGGGATCAGCCGCTTCAGCTCGGTCGCGGTGCCCTCGGCGACGAGCCGGCCGCCGTTGAGCACGGCGATCCGGTCCGCGAGCTCGTCGGCCTCCTCCAGGTACTGGGTGGTGAGGAAGATCGTGACGCCGTTCGCGACCAGGCCGCGGATGACCTGCCACATGGCGTGCCTGCTGCGCGGGTCCAGGCCGGTGGTCGGCTCGTCCAGGAAGATCAGCTTCGGGTCGCCGACCAGCGTCATCGCCAGGTCCAGGCGCCGTCGCATGCCGCCGGAGTAGGTGGCGGCGGGCTTCTTCGCCGCCTCGACGAGGTCGAACTGCTCCAGCAGCCGCGCGGTGCGGCGGCGTCCCTCCCGGCGGTCCAGGTGGGCGAGGTCCGCCATCAGCCGGAGGTTCTCCTCGCCGGTGAGCAGGTTGTCCACGGCGGAGAACTGGCCGGTGACGCCGATGGCCGCGCGGACACCGGCCGGCTCGCGGGCGACGTCGTGGCCCGCGACCTCCGCCCGGCCGCCGTCGGCGGTGATGAGCGTGGACAGGATCTGGACGGTCGTGGTCTTGCCCGCGCCGTTGGGGCCGAGCAGGGCGAACACCGTGCCGGGCTCGACCCGCAGGTCGAGGCCGTCGAGCACGACGTGGTCACCGTAGGACTTGCGCAGACCGGTGGCGGTGATCGCCATGGGTCGTCTCCTTCTAGTCGGTGAGCAGCGGCAGGGACTGCACGCCGGTGAGGTTCGGCGAGGGCATGAACGTCGGCCGCCGGTCGGGGTCCGTGCGCAGCTTCGGGAAGCGGTCGAACAGGACGTTCAGCGCGAGCCGACCCTCTAACCGGGCCAGCGGCGCGCCGAGGCAGAAGTGGATGCCGCGGCCGAAGCCCAGGTGGGGGTTGGGATCGCGGGTGATGTCGAGGACGTCCGGGTTCGCGAACTGGCGCGCGTCCCGGTTGGCCGCGCCCACCCACAGCAACAGCATCTGGTCGGCGGGGATCTCGACGCCGCCGAGCGTCTCCGGCTTGTTCGTGACGCGGGCGACCGCCGCGAACGGGGTGAGGAACCTCAGCGACTCCTCGATGGCGGCCGGGACGAGCGCGCGGTCCCGGCGGACCATCGCGAACTGGTCCGGGTGGGCGTCGAGCGCCAGCACGGTGTTGCCGAGCAGCATGGTGGTGGTGATGTGGCCCGCCACCAGCAGGACGGCCGCGAAGTTCACCACCTGCGCGTCGGTCAGGCGCTCACCGTCCACTTCGGCGTGGACGAGGTCGCTGAGCAGGCCGGGGCGCGGCGTGCGACGGCACTGCGCGGCGTGCTCGCCCAGGTAGTCGAGCAGCGGTCGGATGGCTTCGACGCTGTCGCGCAACTCCTCCTGCTGCTTGGCCTCGTCGTCCTTGAGCGAGAACTGGTTGGTGCTCTCGAACATCTTGTCCACCCACAGCTTGAACAGGCCGCGGTCGCTGCTCGGCACGCCCAGCAGTTCGGCGATCACGATCACCGGCAACGGGTAGGCGAGGTCGCGGACCAGCTCGAAGTCGTGCTCCGTGACGTCGTCGAGCAGTTCGCCGGTGAGTTCCGTGATGCGGGTTTCGAGGTCGGCCACGACCTTCGGCGTGAACGCGTGCGTGACCAGGCGGCGCAGCTTGCGGTGCGTCGGCGGGTCGAGCTGGATGATGTTGCCCTCGGTCAGCGACTCGTCGGTCGCCGGGAGCAGCCGCGTCGTGTCGGACGAGAACCGGGCCCAGTCGCCGAGGACCTCGACGGACTCCGGGTGGCCGTAGACGTTCCAGAAGCCGAGCTGCTCGTCGTACGACACGACGTGCTCCGGCCGTTCTCCGCGCAGCCAGAACTGCTGCGGGTTGGTGTCCCACATTGTTGTTTTCCCCCAATGGTGTTGTGTTTACGCGCGGTGGATGACGATGTCCCCCAGGGACGTGCGGGCGCGCACCTCGACCCGCTCCTCGGCCTCGCCCGGCGCGTCGGCGCTGGTCAGCTCGTTGCGCACGCGGCCGGCGATGGCGCGCACGTCCAGCCAGGCGGCCGTGCCCTCGCGGATGCCGACCGCCAGCTCGCCGGCCGAGGTCTCCATGACCACGGAGCCGCGCACGACCTCGTCGACGCGGATGCGGCCGTTGGCCGTCTTGGCGTGCACGTCCCCGCCGGCGTGGCCGACGAAGATGTCGCCGTTGGCGGCGCCGACCTTCAGGTCGCCGGTGACCTCGCCGATCCGGGTCGCGCCGTTCGAGTTCTTCACCGTGCCGGAGCCGTCGAGCCGGTCGACGCGCAGCTCGCCCGAGCCGGTCGTCAGCTCGGCGCGACCGGCGACCAGCTCGACCGCCACGTCACCGTGCGAGGTGGAGGCCTTGAGCGCGGCCGTGTCCTGGAGCCTGATGTGGCCGGCGGACGTCTTGAGGCGGCACTCGCCCAACGTGCCCTCGGCGCGGAAGTCCGCGAGCCCGCCGTTCGCGACGACCTGGGAGCGGGTCGGCAGCCGCACCACGACGTCGACGGTGCCGGTTTTCCCGAAGATGCCGCGTGATCGGGGTGTCTTGATGGTGAGGCGGCCCGCGGCGAAGTCGACCGAGGTGCCCTCGGCGGTCGTGACGTCCTTGGTGTTGTCCGGGTCGGCGGGCTGGACCTCGACCACGGTGTCGTCCCGGTCGGAGGCGGCGATGAGGACGCTGCCGGCGGCGATGTCGACGTCGAGCGTGATGGGTCCGGGCGTGGCGAAAGAAGGCATGGCTGTCCCCTCGGAGTGAGTCTGATCGGTGTTTGTGCTGGTAGCGGTGTTGCGGGCTAGCGGACCCAGCCGGTGTAGCGCTGGGCGGAGGAGCCCCGTCCGGTCGCCCGGCCGCCGCCGTGGCCGAGCCCGGCCGCGGCGGCCCGCACCAGCCAGGCGTTGACGGAGACGCCTTCGCGGGCCGCGGCCTCCTCGACCCGGAGCTTCAGGTGCTCGGGCAGGCGCAGGTTGATCCGCGCCACCGCGCCCTCTTCGGACACCACCGGTGGCACCTCGATGGCATCATCCTGGCTCGACGTGGCGTCGTCCGGCACCGAGACGACGAACTCGGGGTCACGGCCGCGCAACCGCACGTCGACCGATCCCGGCGCGAGGTCGCGCGTGATCTCGTCCACGGCCGTGGAAAGGGCTTCCAACAGCGTCAACCGCACCGCCGACTCCAGCGGGGCGACGAGTCGTTCGGCCAGTGCCCGTGCCTCCGCGCCGCCCGCCTCGGCGGCGGTGGCGAGCTCCCGGCGGAGGTTGTCGACGTACGGCGTCAAGTCCATGGCACCACTATGGCACTACGGTGGCACCACCGCAACCCGGTCGTGGTGCCACGGTGGCGGGTGGCGGTCCGGGGTCGGTGCATCACTCGTTCGTATGAAATTGCGCTTCGATGAGACCAGTGGTCCATTTCGGACCGTGACGTGGTGTCGTGATCATTTCTCGCGGTGTTAGCTTCGAGTGGAATAACGCAGCTCGGGGCCGTGGGTGGGGGAATCATGGGCGATGGTGGTCGAATGGTGTCAAGATAGCCGCTGAGCTGGGCATATGTGGTGATCTGGTGGCGCAACCGTAATTTGCGGATCGCTACCGGGGTGGTGACTCGAATGGTCTAGTGGAGCTATGTGGACAGATGTATAGTGAAGGGTGCGATCGCTTCACATCGACTTGGGAATGCCTTGCCAACGCGTCGGCGGCCGTGCCAATGTTCGCCCATGAATTTTCGCCCTCTGCCCGACGGGCAGTGGTCGCCGGTGCCCGACCTGCCCGGCATCCCCGCAGCACTCCGGCGCGAAGGCGCCTACCTGCCACCGCCGCTGCCCTCGGACCTGGCGCTGCCGGTGTCGACCTACCGCCGGTGCGCCGAGGCCGAGCACGCGCTCGGCCGGCTGGACGAGGCGGCCGACCGGTTGGGCGTGCGACCCGCGCTCGTCCGGGCGACGCAGGTCCGCGACGCGAACAGCTCGGCAGGGCTGTCCGGCCTCGCCGTCGGTCTGCGCGAGACGTTCGCGGCGGATCTGCTGGCGGCACAGGAAGGTCCGCCGCCCACGGACAGCGCCGCGCCGTCCCAGTTGGTGGCGCCGTTCCTGCGGGCGTGCGACCACGGTCTGGCACGGGTCCGCGCCGGCGCCGCGGTCGACGCCGAGCTGGTCGGCGAGGTCGCCGCGATCATGACCGGCGGCACGCCCGGACGCCGCCTGTCGGACGTGCTGCGCGACGCGCCCGGCCGGTTGGGCGTCAGCTCCGAGCGGGCCTACCTGCTGACCGCGACCGGCGCGCACCTCGTGGCGCTGGTGGAGCAGTGGTCGACGTGGGTGCGCGAGGAGGACGAGCAGCCGAGGATCGCCAAGATCGCGCTCGCGCACTACCAGCTGGAGGTGCTGCAGCCGTTCCCCACGGCCAACGGGCACGTCGCGCGCACGTTCTCGACGTTGGAGATGGTGCGGTCCGGGCTGGTGCGCGACCAGGTGCTGCCGCTGTCCGCGTGGCTGGACACCGCGTTGGCCGAGTACGAGCGGCAGATCCGCGCCGTGGTCGACACCGGCCGGGTGGACCGCTGGGTCGAGTTCTTCGCCACCGCTGTCCGCGACCAGGCGTTGGCGCAGCTGCGGCTGATCGGCCACCTGGAGAAGTTGGCCGCCGACTACGCGGTCCGGTTGCCACGTAAGGGGAAGCTGCCCCTGGTGGCGGCCGAGCTGATCGGCCTGCCCGTGGTGGACAACCGGTCGTTGCGCGAGCGTTACGGCGTGTCCGCGAAGGCCGCCACCGACCTCACCGCCCGCCTGGTCGAGCTGGGCGTGCTCGTCCCGTGGGAGTTCCTCGGCTACCGCCGGGTGTTCCTGTGCCGGGACGTGCTGCGCCTGCTGGCCGACCACCCCGACACCACCGTGTGACTACCCGGAAAGAACGCGACGACGATGAGCACCTCCCCCGACCGACCGTCCCCGTCTTCCCGCTGCCGGCGTGCCGGCTGCCGCCGACGCCACTGCCGCCACCGCTCAGGGAGCCTGCCGCGGGTCCGCCTCGTGGTCGGCCTGCTGATCCAGGTCGGCGTGGCGCTGCTGCACTGGTTCCGCGACTGACTCCAGTTCGGCGACGAGGTCGCGCACTCGTTGTGCCGCGGCGTCGTCGGTCCCGATGAGCAGCGCGAGCGCCCTGTTGAACCGCCGGTAGGCGACGGCGCGGTCGCCGGACAGCCACAGCGCCCGGCCGAGCGACGTCAGGGTGCGCGCCCGTGCGGCGGGGTCGGCGGAGTCCTCGGACAGCTTGTCCGCCCGGGACAGGTACTTGATCGCGGAGTCGTACCGGCCGACCTCGATCATCAACTCACCGAGGTGGGCCAGCGCGCGTGCGGCGCCGGGCCGGTCGTCGTGCAGCAGGTACAACTCCAGCGCCTCGTCGGCGCACCCGACGACCTTGTGCATCCGGCCCTGGGCGCGGTAGGTGGCGGCCAGGTCGTGCAACGCGTCGGCCGCGGCGTCCGGGTCGTCGTCGCGGAGGCGGTGGATCGCCAGCTCGCGCATGCCCGCGACGGTGGCGAGGCGGAGCGCCCCTTGCCCGCGTAAGTGCTCCGCGGCCCGGCGGAAACCGGTGGCCAGCAACAAGGACGTCGGCAGCGCGGTGGCGAGTTCGGCGCCGACGTCGAGCAGGTCGCGCGCCCACGTCTCGTCCACGTCGGCGGGGAGGGCGGGCCACACGTCGGCGAACAGCGCGACGGCGGCCTCCGGCTCGGCGGCGCGGAGGGTCGCCGGCAGCCCGTCCCGGTGCGCGTCGAACCACTCGTGCCCGGTGGTCCGCAGCTCCTGGCGCAACCGCGCGACCGCGTGCCGTGGCTCGTCGCTCACCTCGTGCCGCCCTTCCGCGTCCCCGTGGTCGTCTGGTCTCGTCGTCACTTGATCACGAGTGTCAACCAGACGGGTGAGCCCGCACACCGCTGGAAGTGGCCGACTGCCGGCGGACCGGGTCACACGAGCGCGGGACGGCGGCGCCACGGACCGTCATCACCGCTGGGTGGTGACGATCTCGAAGAGGTCGTCGAACTGCATCGGCGCGAGCGCCGTCAACGCGCCGCCGATGAAGGCCGGGCCGGGTTGGAGTTCCCCGCTGAGGACGCGCGCGACGGTGGAGCGGTTGACGTCCATCGCCTTGGCCAGCGCGTAGTCCGAGCGGAACCCGGCGAGCCGGGCGGCTTTCGCGAAGACGTCGGCGCGGAGCTTGATCGTGTTCGGCATGGCCTGCCTCGTGTTGTGCACGCCCAACGCATGTTGTGTGGTCACAACGCTAGGCAGTTTGTTTTGTACGCGCAACTAACGTTGTGTACAGACAACGTGCAGGTCAGCCGCCACCTGGGGGGAGTGCCCAACGAACGTTGCGTGCGCACACGTACCATGTGCGGCGTGACCAAAGCCGAGAGTGCGGACTCGTCCTGGTCGGACTTCGTCCAGAAGCAAATGGACGACCGCGGGATGAGCACAGGAGAACTGACCGAGAAGACCGGATTCGACCGGAGCCGGCTGACGGCGTGGCGCAAGGGCGAACGTCCGAACCTGGACACCGCCCGCGTGGTCGCCAAGGCGTTCGGCATGAGCCCACTGGAAGTCATGGTGGCCGCCAAACTGATCACCGCGGACGAAGCGGACCTGCGCGGCGTCTCCAGCCCCGACCCGAGCGCCCTGACAGATCAACAACTGGTGTCCGAACTGAGCCGCCGCTTGAAACTCCAGCCCTGACCCCACGACCGGCCCGCGGCAACCCCACGGGCCGGTCGACCGCGGCACCGCCGGGCACGTGATCACGTCGCCGCATGCGGAGGAAGGGTTCAATCCCGGTATGGACAACACGCCGCTCGTTCGGGCGATCGTCGAGGCCCTGATGTTCCTCGAACACGCCGGGGACGACGAGATCGACCCTGACGCGGCCGTGCGCGGCATCGAGGTAATCGGTCATGAGCTGGACGCCTTGAGCCAAGCCGACCGGGCGGAGTTCCGGCTGGTCCTGGAGCGGATCGCGGAGACGTCGGGAGAGAACGGACACGCCCAGCGGGCTCGCGAGGTGCCGTTCATGCTCTGGGGCGAGGAGTGACCACATGGCCGGGTCTCGACCGCTCTCGCGGCCGGGAACGGCGACTGCCGGCGACTGAGGTAAAAGATCAGGCCCCGAGCGCGTTGCCGCTGCTCAGGGCCTGATTCACCCGGCGAAAGGTGAGTGCCCCCGGCAGGATTCGAACCTGCGACACACGGTTTAGGAAACCGATGCTCTATCCCCTGAGCTACGAGGGCGCGGGGGTGAGCCTACCGGGTCGGGGGTCGGGCTTCCGGTGGTGGGGTTGTCACTCGGTGGGCCTAGGAACGTGCACCTTGGGTTAGGGGGTGGGGCCCCTCGGGTCGGCTGTACGGGCGAAGTGGGCGACCACACCTGTTCCGGATCGGTCCAGTGAGGTACAGAAGGGGCCATATCCCCCTCCGACGAAAGCCATCCCATGAGCAGCCGACCCTGGCCTGACTTCCGTCCCGGCCCCCTGGGCTCCGTCGGCGCGTGGTGGCGGCGGCTCCGCGCCCGCCCCAACGCCGAGCAGTACACGTTCGTGCCGGCCTCGACTTCCCACCAACACCCGTTCGAGTCGCCGCTGCCCAGCGCCGTCTACGGGCTCGACTTCCACGCCAAGATGACGATCCACTGGCGCGTGGACCTGACGACGGGCGCGCGGCACAACGCGCCGCGCAGCGCCGCGGTCAACGACATCATCCACCGGGCCAAAGCCCTCACCGAACGGGCGATGCTCGTCCACCACGCCCCGCTCCAGCACCAGCTCGGCGCGGAACTGGCGGCGGAACGGCAGGTCGAGGGCACGCACGTGTGGGCACGCGCGGACGGGGTCGAGTTGACCGTGGACGAGAACGACCTGGCGATGGCGCGCAAGCACATCGAACTGCTCCAGACCACCACGATGCGCCAGGCCGAACGGGACGCCGAACGCGCCGAGATCAAGTACCTGCGCGACGAGGTGCTGACCGACCTGTCCACCGCGACCATCTGGTGGCTCGTCCGCAACGGCTACGAGGTCGAGCAGGCGGTGGTGCTGAGCCGGCACCTGGCCGAACTCGTCGGCATCGCCTCGCAGCGCCGCGACCAGCACTGGGCCGACACGCTCGTCACCTCCTTCGAGAGCGCGCTGCCCCGCCTGGACGACGGGCACCGCGCCGACGTCCGCCTCCACCTGGCCAAGGCGCTCGGCATCTACGGCGGCTCGACGGTCGCCGCGGAGTTCGCCGAGCAGGTGGGCCTGCCACCCCAGCTGCAGCAGAACCAGAACGGCGCCAAGCCCCTGACGTGATTCCCTAATGTGGTGATCGTGACCCACAACCTGACCGAGGTGCGCGGCGCGGCCGTGGCTGGCGCGTTGCGCGTCCTCGCCCGGCTCACGCCGTTCGTCGAACCCGAGTTGATCGGCCTGCGCGAGGTGGTGCGGCCCGGTGACGTGTGCGTCGACATCGGCGCCGCGCTCGGCCTCTACACCGTCTCGCTGTCCCGCCTGGTCGGTCCACACGGGACAGTGCACAGCATCGAGCCGCTCGTGTTCGCGCACCCCGCGCTGTCCTACCTGCTCCGCCCGCGCGAGGGCCGCAACGTCGTCCGCCACTCCGTCGCGCTGGGGGTGAGCGAAGGCCGTGAGGTGATGAGCGTCCCGGTCCGGCACGGCACACCGGTCACCGGCCGCTCGTTCCTCACGTCGGGCGCGGACGGGCTCGGCTCGAACGCCGAGTTCGCCGAGCACCTCGAAGTCCTGGTCCGCACGGACACGCTGGACCGGTTCTGCGCGGCCAACGCCATCGACCGCGTCGACTTCGTCAAGGCCGACGTGGAAGGCGCGGAACTGCGCGTGCTGCAAGGCGGTGCGGAGACGATCGAGAGGTTTCGACCGAAACTTCTCCTGGAGATCGAGGAACGGCACGTGCTGCGGTTCGGCTACCGGGCGCACGACGTGCAGGACTGGTTGGCCGAACGCGGCTATCGGATGCACGCCTGGCACCGCAACACCTGGCGGCAGGTCGACCGGATCGACGATCGCGTGCGCAACTACCTGTTCGTCGCGCGGTAGCGGCGGCTCGCCGTAGGGCCAGGTCAGGCCCGGTACCGCCGAAGAACCCCGGAACAGCGGAAGACCCCGGTCCCTGGGGGTGGACCGGGGTCTTCCTGTGGGCCGGTCTACGAGACGTAGACCTCAAGTTCGTAAATCGAGTATCCGTATCCGGTGGCCCGTTGGATACCCGTCATTCGTACGAATCGTGCCGCATCAGGTGGGAACGACGCAAGATCCCGGCCACCATCTCCTTCGGAAGTCGCGTAGGCCGTCCGCCACGTGCTGCCGTCGGTGGACAGCTCTATGCGATACGCCTTGGCATAAGCCGCTTCCCACGACAGCACGACCCGGCCGACCGTGCGCGTCGCGCCCAGGTCCACCTGCACCCACTGCTGGTCCGACCAGTCGCTGGCCCAGCGGGTGTCCGGCTTGCCGTCCACGACGTGCGACGGCGGTGAGCTGTACCAGCCGCGTTCGTGGCTGCTGGCGGTGGCCGTGGCGCCGGCGGCGAGGTTCGTCAGGTCCGTACCGCGGCGGGACGGGAACTGCACGACCTGCTGGTAGGTGGGCCGGTTCTGCCAGTGCACCTTGTCGTGCGTGATGCCGCCCATGGCGCGGTGGACGATGGTGTCCGCGCACCACTGGTCGCCGGCCGCGCACGAGTCGTCACCGGGGTAGACGGTGGACGGTGGTGTCGCCGCGGCGGTGGCGAGGGTGTCGAGCAGTGCCTGGCGGCAGGACACCAGGTTCCCGTTGCCGCAGTAGCGGGCGCCCAGCGCGCCGTCCACGCGATCGCCGAGCACGGCCCGCAGGTCCTTGTCGACGTAGCTCCACCAGCCGTACTGGAACGACGAGCCCTTGTGCGGTGCCGCGCCGTGCGCGTCCGACGGCGGCTCGTCGACCTGGACGGCACGGGTGAGCTGTCCGTAGAGGGCGTCACCGAGGCCGGGCTTGAACTGCGCCTCGACGAGCCGCGGCCACCACGCGTCGAGCAGCCGGATGGCGTCGGCGTGCGCGTAGGTCTTGCTGCCGCGCGAGGTCTCCTTGCGCAGCGAGCCGGATCGCTGCCAGTCGCGGAGCTTGGTCACGGCGGCGGCGAGCGCCGGGTCGGTGACCGGTGTCGTGTCGAGGACGCGGAGCAGGTCTGGCAGCACCTGTTCGGCGCGGAGGTCGGCGACGCCCGCCTCGGCCATGGCCTGCGTGAGGGAGGACCGGGTGACCTTGCTGCGGGCGATGAGCGCCCGCACCCGGTCGTCCAGCAGGTCGCCGCGGTGCACCGAGCCCATGCCGTAGCCGGACGCGGAGTAGTCCAGCGCCTGCTTGTTGTTCCAGCTGACGTAGTAGTCCTGGTTGATCGAGTTCGGGTGCTGCGCGAACGGCGTGTACGTGGCCGTGTTGCGGTCGGCGTTCCAGCCCTCCCACTCGTACGCGGGCTCGGCCTTGACGGGCAGGTGCGGGTCGACGGTCGCCTTGCGCACGGGGTTCGCGCCGGAGTTGAAGTACGCGGTGTCGCGGGAGTCCGCGTAGAACCAGTTGAACGCGTAGCCGACGTGCTCGGCGGCGCGCTGGAAGTCGGCGGCCGACTTGATCGCGTCGGGGTCGTTGAACTCCTGGAACCCGATGATCGAGTCGACCTCGTGCAGGTAGGTGGAGCGGAGCGAGGTGTACGCGACGAACTTGCCGCCGACCTTCGCGCGGCTCTGCACCAGGCCGTACTTGGTGCGGTGCATGACGAGCGCGTACGAGCCGGCGGGCGTGGGGTCGGCGACGGTCGGCTTCCAGGAGTTCTTGCGCTCCAGGCGTTCCATCGGCAGGCACTGGCCGTGGTAGCGGTAGTGGAGGGAGTTCGCGGTGGGCGTGCCGCCGCTCGGTTCGCACAGTTCGACGGCGTAGGTGTCGGTGATGTCCTGGCCGGCGGACGTCGCGCTCCACGAGTAGTCGACGCCGCGGCCCAGCTGCACGTACATCGACACGCCGGCGAACGACACGCCGCGAGCGCGCAGACCGGGGCCGTGGAGTTCTTGCAGCATCAGGAGTTGCGGGGCGAAGTAGCCGGTCTGCGGGCCCCACACGGCGATCGGGTTGCCGGTGTCGGTGTGCCGGCCGGAGACCGCCAGCGCGTTCGACATGCCCTGCTTCCTGGTGAGGAGGTCGGGCGGGAGGACGCCGTCGGCGAAGAGGCCTTCCAACGGCTTGAGGTCGGACGGTGTGTCCACTGTGGAGTGCGCGGTGGACGTTTGGTCGTGCACCATCGGTTCCGGCGTCACGGCGCCGTTGTCGGGCAGCGCCACGCCCTGGGGTGCGGCGGGCGTCGTGCCGTACGGGAAGCGCCGGCCGTCGTGCAGGGTCAGCACGGCTTCGGGGTCGTTCTGCTCGCGGAACGACCGCCAGACCTGGTCGCCGAGGGTGGCGCCGTACTTGTTCTGGGCGGCGAGCTTGACCAGCGCGTTCTGCACCTCGCCGCCACCGCCGGCGCCGAACAGCCCGCCCACGACGGCGGCGATCGCGACCAGGTCGGTCGACTGGAACGGCTTGATGTCGTTCCAGTTGGTGATCGCGTCGGCGTGCCCGGTCAGCACGTACTCGCCGGGGAACGTCCGGTTCGACACGGCGGTGGCGAGGTAGGCGTTGATGCCCGCGATGTAGTCCTTGACGTCCTGCAACGCCTGAGCGCCGCGCGGACCCTGCGTGGCCACCTGGTCGATCTGCGCCTGGAGGTCGGCCTCGGTGTAGGGGATCTGGTTGTAGAAGCTCTGCTCCAGCACCCGGTTGCCCTCGGCGCCGCCCGCGAACCCGGACAACTGGCCGCGGCCGAGGTGGCGGAACAGGTCCATCAGCCAGAGCCGGTCCTGCGCGGCGGCGTACCCGGCGCCGAACTCGGTGCCGGACCGGGTCGTCCCGTAGATGTGCGGCATGCCGAGGGTCTTGTCGCGGACGATCGTGACGTCCGCGCGCGGCTTGATCGTGCTCTCGACCTGGTCGGCCGGGACGCCGAAGGAGGCGTCGTTGAAGAACGCGCCCAGCTGCTCGTTGGTCAGGCCGCCGTAGCCGGAGACGAGCGAGTCGTAGCGGCCCAGCTGGTCGGCGGAGTGCGCCGGACGGGTGCCGAGCGCGCGGTGGGCCAGGATCTCGGCGAGGGTGGCGTTGCCGTTCTGGCCGGGTGGCAGCACGTCGTGGCACTGGCCGAGGCAGTGGTCGTCCGGGGTGAACGCGGTGGTCCTGACCTCGGCAGGGGCGGCTGCGGCGGGGGCCGGGGCGGTGGCTGGGACGGTGATGGCCGCGGTGGCGAGGAGTGCGACCACGGCTAGCGATCGGGCGGCTCTCCGCATGACGCGAAGCTCCTTCCAGGCAGGGATCGTGTGACGCACGTTACTGGCAGGTTGCGGATTCGCGAAAGACCTTCGCGTTTGGCTGCGGGGTGGTCGTCGGCTTCAGCCGTTCGAGTGTGGAAGCTTGACCTATTGGGTTGATATTGGGAAAACAGTCAACATGATGCGACGTCGATCGCTGCTCACCGGTCTCGCCGGCGCGGGGGTGCTCGTTGGTCTGGGCGCCTCGCCGGCTTCGGGCTCGCCCATCCTGCCCATCCGCAGTTGCGCCGACTGGGGCGCGAGGCCGCCGGCGCAGCCGACGACCGTCGTGAACGAGCGGCCGGTCCGGATCCTGATCCACCACACCGCGTCGGCGAACGTCACCGACTACTCGCAGGCGGCGGCGTACGCCAACGCCCGGTGGATCCAGAACCTCCACATGGACACCAACGGCTGGATCGACTCCGGCCAGCACTTCACCAACAGCCGCGGCGGATTCCTCATGGAAGGCAGGCACGGCAGCCTGGCCGCGTTGCGCGCCGGCGACCGGGTCGTGGTCGGCGCGCACTGCCCCGGCCAGAACACCGCGGCCATCGGAATCGAGAACGAAGGCCTCTACATGGACGTGGAGCCGCCCAAGTCGCAGTGGGACTCGCTGGTGTCGTTCTGCGTGTACACGTGCGAGCAGTACGGCATCCCGCCCACGGCGATCCAGGGCCACCGGGACTACCGGGACACCCTCTGCCCGGGCGACAAGCTCTACGCCCTGCTGCCGCGCTTGCGACAGGAAGTGGCGCAGGTCCTGAGCTGACCTCGGTTATTTCCTGGCAACTGTGAACAGGCGGAACCCGCGTCCTTCCGTGGTGAGATAACGGGGAATTAACGTCAGCTTGCGTGTTCGTGCACGAGGCTGGGCGGGTACGAACACGAAACGCCAACGCGGGGAGGCGTCGTGATCAAGGTGATGCTGGCCGATGACGAAGACCTCGTCCGGTCCGGCCTTCGCATGATCCTCAGCAGCGCAGGCGACATGGAGGTCGTGGCCGAGTGTGACGACGGGCACCTGGTGGCCGACCTGGCACGCAGGCACCGCCCGCATGTCGTGCTGCTGGACATCCGGATGCGGTCGTCCGACGGGTTGATGGCGCTGCGCAGGCTGCGCGCCATTCCCGACCCGCCGAAGATCGCCATGCTGACCACGTTCGACGTGGACGAGTACGTCTCGGAGGCGCTGCGGCTGGGCGCCTCGGGTTTCCTGCTCAAGGACACCGAGCCGGAGCAGCTGGTCCGGGCCGTGCGCGACCTCGCGGTGGGTGGCGCGGTGCTCGACCCCGGTGTGGCGGCGCGGGTGCTGGCGGCGGTGGCCGACGGTGAACGGGCGGCTGAGCCCGCGCGGCGGTTGCTGGCCTCGTTGTCCGAACGGGAGCGCGAGGTGTTGGTCCTGATCGGACAGGGGATGTCCAACGCCGAGATCGGTGGGACGTTGCACCTGTCGGAGGCGACGGTCAAGGGGTACGTGTCGTCGGTGTTGGGCAAGATCGGGGCGGTGAACCGGGTGCAGGCGGCGTTGGTCGCGTTCCGGGGTGGGCTGATCGCCTGAGCCCCGCGTTCGGGCCGCGCGTGTCGAACGTTCGGGTCGTGCGTGTCGAACGTTCAGGGCGCGAGAGTCCTACGTTCGCGGTGCGAGAGTCCTACGTTCGGAGCTGGTGAGTTCAACGCTCAGGTGACCTGAGCTAGGCGCGGTGGTCACTTCCGGCTCGATTTGACATGGGGCCCTTACGGGCACCCCAGGCAGGCCAAAGCCGGGCAGGCCTGGCGGGAAGAGCGTCCGCCAATCCGCCAAGCCTGCCCGGCTTCGACCAGCCTAAGGCACCCGAACCCATGTCAAATCGGGCCTCGGTGCATCGGCTACGGGTCCGATGTGCGGCCGTTGGGCGAAGGGCTGGGCGGCGGGTTGCGGGTCCGTTGTGGGCGGTGGGTTTGTGTAGTGGTCGTGGTGGTTGTCAGTTGCCGGAGACGGCTTCTGGGACGACCAGGTGGGGTTCGACTTCGACGCGGTTGCGGCCGTGGCGTTTGGCGCGGTAGAGGGCCATGTCGGCGGCGGCGAAGAGTTGGTCCAGTTTGGCGGGGCCGGCGGCGACGCCGATGCTCACGGTGGGGCGGCGGGTGGTGCCCAGGACGACGGTCCAGTCGTGGCTGTCCACGGCGGCGCGGATGCGTTCGGCGACGGTCGGGCCCACTTCGAGGGTGTTGCCGTCGGCGTCGCCGAGGAGGACTACGAACTCGTCGCCGGCCCAGCGGGCGACCAGGTCGGCGGCGCGGCACTCGCGGCGGAGTAGTTGGGCGATCTCGCGCAGGGTGGCGTCGCCCGCGGCGTGGCCGGCGTCGTCGTTCACGCCTTTGAAGCGGTCCACGTCGACCAGGACGAGCCACGGCACGCGGCCGCGGGCGGCGGTGCTTTCCAGTAGGCCGGCGGCGGCGCGTTCGAGGCCCAGGCGGTTGGCGAGGCCGGTGAGGGGGTCGCGGGCGGCGGCTTCCTGGGCGGCGACGGCGAGGCGTTGGGCTTGGACGGCGACGCGGCGTTGTTCCAGGGCCTGGCCGAGTCCTTCCTGGAGGGTCTCGGTGGCGGTGCGGCCGGCGGCCACGGAGCAGCGGAGTGCGGTGGCCTCGCCCACGTGGTCGCCCATCTCGGCGCAGATGTCGGCCAGGTCGAGGGAGAAGCGGAGCAGCAGGGACGGGTCGTTGATGGACTCCGAGGCGGCGACGGCGCGGCTGGCGAGGGTGCGGGCCTGGACGAGGTCGCCTTGTTCGCGTCGGACGACGGCGAGGACCCAGCCGGCCACCGCCGAGGTCCACTTGTCGCCGGTCTCGTGGGCTTGGCGCAGTGCCTCTTGGGCGTTCTCCTCGGCTTCGTCCAGTTCGCCGACGCCGGCCAGCGAACGGCTGTAGGCGGCGAGCAGGGCACGGCGCATCTGCTTCTCTTCGGCCAGGTCAAGGCCTTCTTTGAGGTAGCCGCGGGCTTCTTCGAAGATCGCGCGGGCGTGGTCGGGGGGTGAGGAGATCGCGCGGAAGTTCAGCGTGCCGCCCAGGCCTTGCAGGCAGTGGCCCAGGATCTCGACGGCGGACGGCGAGTGCTCGGCGGCGCGGCGTGCCACCTGGACGGACAGGCGGAGCATGTCCACGGCCGCACGGCGGTTGCCGATGCCCTCCAAGAGGTAGGCCAGGGCGTGCATCGCCTGGGCCGCGGCCGGGTTGTCGCTGTGCTCGCCCTCCAGGTCGGTCCAGCCCTCGGCGGCCAGTTCGAGCGCGAGCGGGATGCGGCCGAGGCGCCACGCGAGCTTGGCGCGGTTGACCAGGACGGCGGAGCGCTGCCAGCGGTCGGCGCCCGGTGGCACGCGGCTCACGACCTGGTCGAACAGGGTGTTGGCCTCCGGCAGGCGGCCAGCGTTCAGCAACGCCTTGACCTCAAGGTCGAGTTGCGGGACCTGTCCGGCTACCAGCCGGTCGCGCTGCTCCACTCGTGCTGACACTCCATTCCGACTCGGCGATGCGGTACGCGGGACCGCTCGCCGCCGGCACGGCTACCACAGGCTACCGGCCGGAACGCCGTGTGTACCGGTCCTCGTGCAGGACTTCCTCCAGGGGCAGCCGGTTGCGCCAACCGTGCCGCTCCAGGTCCGGGGTGTCCGGTAGGCACTCGACCGGTCCGACGCACAGCCAGGCCACCGGGCGCAGGGGTTGCGGGACGTCCAGCATCCGCCGCAGCACGTCCTCGCGGTAGAAGCTGACCCAGCCGACGCCCAGGCCCTCGGCGGTGGCGGCCAGCCACAGGTTCTGGATGGCCAGGCACACCGAGTACAGGCCGGCGTCGGCGATGGCGTGCCTGCCGAGCACGGCGGGCGAGCCGCGGTCCGGGTCGTAGGTCACGACGATGCCGACGGTGGACTCCAGGATGCCCTCGACCTTGATCCGGGAGAACAGCTCGGCCTGCGGCGCGTCGAGTTCGGACGCGAAGACGCTGCGCTCGGCGTGGACGTGGTCGCGGAACGCGCGGCGGGTGTGCTCGTCGCGCACGACGATGAAGTCCCACGGCTGGGACAGTCCCACGCTGGGCGCGGCGTGCGCGGCGGTGAGCACCCGGCGCAGCACGTCCGGCGGGATCGGGGCGCCGGTGAACTCACCCCGGGTGTCCCGTCGGCGGTGCAGGACGTCGTAGAAGCTCATTCGGACGATCGTGCCTCACGCGTTCCGGTGAACCTGGCCGGGAGAGGGGTGGTGTGCGTCTCAGCTGGGCGTTGAATGGCCGGTCATGGTCGGAACGGTGCACGGGTCCGCGCTGGGTTTCGCGGGCGGAGTGGTGGTGACCGCGCTGGCGGGGAGTTGGCCGGTGTTCGCCCTGCTCCTGCTGGTGGTGGTCGTGGTGGTCGTCTCGTGGTGGACGACGGTGCTCGGCGCGGCGCTGACCGCCGTGCAGTGCTGGGGCCTGTACGGGAGCTTCGTGGTCGGCGACGAGGGCCACCTCGTGGCGGACTGGCCGGCGTTGGCGGTGCTGGCCGTGGCGGGCACGGTGTCGCTCAGCGGACTGGTGCGCGATCGCGCCTCCATTGTGGATTCCGCGGTGGGTTGACCTTCACCCTGGGTGAAGCCGCACGGTGGTCCCCGGTCGGGCCGCGTGGTCCGGCCGAGGGAGGGGGCAGGCGTGGAACTGCTGACCATCGGTGCGTTCGCGCGGGCCGTCCGGCTGTCGCCGAAGGCGTTGCGGCTCTACGACGAGCTGGGCCTGCTGACGCCCGCCCGGGTCGACCCGCTGTCGGGGTACCGGCTGTACTCGCCGGACCAGGTCGAGCGGGCCCGGCTGGTGGCGTGGCTGCGCCGGCTCGGGATGCCGCTGGCCCGCATCCGAGGGGTGTGCGAGCTGGCGCCGGCGGACGCGGCGGCCGAGGTGCGCGCCTACTGGGCGCAGGTCGAGGCTGACACCGCGGCACGGCGGAGCCTCGCCTCCTTCCTCGTGGAGCAACTCTCCGGGGAGGACACCACCATGACCGTGACGCTGCGGTACGCGCTGAGGACCGATCGCGGGCTCGTCCGCGAGTCCAACCAGGACGTCGGCTACGCGGGCGATCGGCTGCTGGCCGTGGCCGACGGGTTCGGCGCGCGGGGCGAGCCGCTCAGCTCGGTGGCCATCGACGCGCTCGCGCGGCTGGACACCGCGATACCGGCGGGCGAGCTGCTCAACGCGCTGGCGGACGCCGTGCGGCGGGCCGGGACGGCGGTGGGGGAGTACCTCGCGGCGAACCCGGCCGACGAGTGCAGCGGGACGACGTTGACGGCGCTGGTGCTGTCCGGGTCGCGGCTGGGCCTGGTGCACGTCGGCGACGCGCGGGTGTACCTGCTGCGCGGCGGCGCGCTGTTCCGCATCACGCACGACCACACGGTGGTGCGGTCGCTGATCGCGGAGGGGCGGCTGACGGAGGAGGAGGTGGTCAGCCACCCGCAGCGGTCGATGCTGGTGCGGGCCCTGCACGGCAAGGAGGTGGAGCCGGACCTGGCGCTGCACGACGCGGTGCCCGGTGATCGTTATCTGCTGTGCTCGGACGGGCTGCACACCGTGGTGCCGGAAGAGGAGCTGCGGGAGGTGCTGAGGTCCGTGGACGAGCCGGAGGAGGCGACGCGGCGGCTGGTCGACCTGGCCAACGCCGGTGGCGGGCCGGACAACGTGGTGTGCGTGGTCGCGGACGTGGTGCCCGGCTAGGCGAGCGGTCCCTGGGTCTCGCCGTCCGGGGACGCCCGCCACTGGTCGAACGGCCGGTCGAGGCGCCACGCCTGGCCGTCGTGGGTGAGGACCCGGTGCTCGCACGTCTCCAGGTTCGACAGGGACTCGAACAGCTCGATGCTCCACCCGAACAGGCGACGGCACAGCAGCCGGATGGTGAGGCCGTGCGAGACCACCAGGGCCGTGCCCGGGTGCGCCGGGTCCTTCATCCGGGTCTCCAGGTCGGTCAGGAACGCGGCCAGGCGGTCGTCCACGTCCGCGCCGGACTCGCCGTTGGGCAGCCGGAAGAAGAAGTGCCCGAACGCGTGCCGCTGGTGCTTGAGCACCTCCTGCTGCACGGGGTCCTGGAGGTTGCCCCAGTCCTGTTCGCGCAGCCTCGGCTCGGCGACCGTGCGCTCCAGCTGGTCGCCGAGGTCGAGGTTGCGCAGGGTGGCCTTGGTCCGCACGTACGGGCTGACGTAGACCGCCGCCGGGTCGCCGTCGAGGAGCGCCTTGATCCGCGGCCCGGCGTCCCGGGCCTGTTGTTCGCCCAGCTCGGTCAACGGGAGGGCGTGGTCGGGGACGCGGCAGTACGCCAACTCGTCGACGTTGCCCAGGCTCTGTCCGTGGCGCAGCAGGATGATCCGCACCGCTCCATGGTGCCGGTGTTACATTCGCAGGCGAAACCGGACGGAAGGTGTCACATGGTCAAGTACGTCGCCCTGTACCGGAAACCGGCCGACGTCGAGGCGTTCGACGAGGCCTACTTCGCCTCGCACCTGCCGCTGGTCGAGCAGACGCCCGGTTTGCTGCGCGCCGAGGTGGCGAAGGTCTCACGCGTCTTCGTGCCCGGTTTCCTCGGCGAGCACGAGCTGCACATCGTGGCCGAGATGTACTTCGAGTCCGCCGAGGCCATGAAGGACGCCTTCCGCACGCCCGAGTGGCAGGCCGCGGGCGCGAACCTGTCCGAGATCGGCGGCGTCGAGCTGGTCGCGATGTTCGCCGCGGAGGTCGTCGACCGATGATCACGGTGGTGATCGGCGGCGGCACGATGGGCGCCGGGGTGGCCCACCTGTTCCTCGCCGGCGGGCACGACGTGGTGCTGGTGGAGGCGGGCGCCGACCGGGTGGCGGCGGCGCGGCGCGCGGTCGAGGCGTCGCTGGCCAAGGCCGCCGACCGGGGCAAGCTGGACGCGGCGCCGTCCGAGCTGCTGACGCGCCTGACCGTGGTCGAGCGGCTCGACACGCAGGTAGGGCGGGGCGCGGCGCTCGTGGTCGAGGCCGTGCCCGAGGACGTCGAGCTGAAGCGGCGGGTGCTCGGCGACGCGGCCCGGGCCTGCCCGGACGCGGTGCTGGCGTCGAACACGTCGTCGTTGTCGATCTCGGCGTTGGCCGAAGGGCTGCCCGGTGAACGCGTGCTCGGGATGCACTTCTTCAACCCCGTGCCCGTGCAGCAGCTGGTCGAGCTGGTGCACCACGCCGGGGTGGCCGCCGACGTGGTGGCGCGGGTCCGCGGCTGGGCCGAGGAGCTGGGCAAGACCGTGATCGAGGTGCGGGACGCGCCGGGGTTCGCCACGTCGCGGCTCGGGGTCGCGGTCGGCATGGAGGCCATCCGGATGCTCGAAGAAGGTGTGGCGAGCGCCGAGGACATCGACACCGGGATGCGGCTCGGGTACGGGTGGCCGATGGGTCCGCTGCGGCTGACCGACCTGGTCGGGCTGGACGTCCGGCTGGCCATCGCCGAGCACCTGGCGGCGGAGCTGGGCCCGCGCTTCGCGCCGCCGTCGTTGCTGCGGGAGAAGGTCGCGGCGGGACACCTCGGCCGGAAGACCGGTCAGGGCTTCTTCACCTGGTAAGCAGGACGGTGTGCGGATCCGGGAGCTGACCCAGGACGACGTCGGCGAGGCCGACCGGCTGCGCCGGGTGGCGTTCGGCGGCATCGGCGAGCCGTCGTTGCGGCCCGGTCGGCGGGGGCTGCTCGCCGAGGTGGACGGGCACGCGGCGGGCCTGCTCACGATCAAGGACTTCCACCAGTTCTGGGGCGGCTCGACCGTGCCGATGGGCGGTGTCGGCGGCGTGGCCGTCGACTCCTGGGCACGGGGCCGCGGCGTGGCCGGCGCGCTGCTCGAAGCGGCGTTGCGGGACATGCGGGAACGCGGCCAGGCGCTGTCCGCGCTGTACGCGACCGTGCCCGCGGTGTACCGGTCGCGCGGGTGGGAGCGGTCCGGGGTGTTCGAGTGGCTGGAGTTCCCGCTGGACCGGATGCCAGCCGGCGCGCGGATCGCCACCCGGCCCGTGGTCGAGGGCGACCTCCCGGCGTTGCAGGCGTGCTACCTGGACGTCGCGTCCACCGTGGACGGGCTCGTGGACCGCAGCCCGCCGACCATCGCCGCGGACGACCTGCTCAAGGAGGCCGTGGTGTCGGTGGCGCCCGGCCACGACGGCGAGGTGCGCGGGTACCTCGCGGCCGAGCGCGACGCCGCCGGGCTGCGGGTGCACGACCTCGTCGGCCGGGACGTGACGACCCAGCTGGGGCTGCTGCGGGAGCTGGGCGGCTGGGCCGGCGTGCTCGACAAGGCGCGGCTGCTCGTCACCGACCCGGCCGTGACGGGCCTGCTGACGAACCAGGCGATCGAGTACACCGTGACCACGTCGTCGTGGCTGCTGCGCGTGGTGGACCTGCCGGCGGCGGTGGCGGCGCGCGGCTGGCCCGCGGCGGCGTGGCTGAAACCCGCGGCGGTGGACCTCGAGGTGATCGACGAGCACGCGCCGTGGCACGCGGGACGGTGCCGGCTGGTGGTCGAGGACGGCGCGGTGCGCGTCGAAGCCGGTGGCAGCGGGGCCGTGCGGCTGCACGCGCGTGCGCTCGGGCCGTGGTTCAGCGGGATGCAGAACAGCCACGCGCTGCGCCGCGCCGGCCTGCTCGACGGTGACGCCGCGCTGCTCGACCGGCTGGTCGGCGCACCTGGCGTGCCGCGGCTGGCGGACTACTTCTAACCTGACCAGCCGTGCTGCTCGCCGCGCTGGAACTGGTCGGCATCGCCGCGTTCGCCGCCTCCGGGGCGGTCGCGGCGGTGCGCGCGCGGCTCGACGTGTTCGGGGTCATCGTGCTGGCGCTGACCACGGCGCTCGGCGGCGGGATCATCCGGGACGTGCTGCTGGGCGTGCACCCGCCGGCGGCGCTGGTGAGCTGGCCGTACCTGGCGGTGGCCGGTGTCACCGGATTGGTGGTCTTCTGGTTTCACCCGACCGTGGCGAAGCTGTGGCGGGCGGTCCTGCTGCTGGACGCGATCGGGCTCGGCCTGTTCGTCACGGCGGGCACCACGACGGCGCTCGCGCTCGGCGCACCGCCGTACGCGGCGTGCCTGGTCGGGATGACCACCGGCATCGGCGGCGGCGCGCTGCGCGACGTGCTGCTGCGGGAGATCCCGCTGGTCCTGCGCCGGGAGATCTACGCGGTGGCGGCGTTGTGCGGCGCGGTCGTGGTGGCGTTCGGGGACTACCTCGGCCTGCCCGCCGTGCCGGTGACGCTGGTCGGGTCGGTGGTCATCGTCGGGCTGCGGCTGCTGGCGCTGTGGCGTCGCTGGAACGCCCCGGTGGCCCGCAACGGCCCGGAAACTTGACGGGTAGCTCACACCGGCTTCTCAGGCGGCTCTCAGGACCAGCGGCAAGACTGACCGCATGCGCATCCTCGTTGTCGACGACGACCGGGCCGTGCGTGAGTCGCTTCGTCGCTCACTGCAGTTCAACGGCTACCAGGTCGACCTTGCCGGCGACGGCCAGCAGGCCCTCGAGTCCGTCGTCTCCCAGCGCCCCGACGCCATGGTGCTGGACGTGATGATGCCCCGACTCGACGGGTTGGAGGTGTGCCGCCGGCTGCGCAGCACCGGCGACGACCTGCCGATCCTCGTGCTCACCGCCCGTGACGCGGTGTCCGACCGGGTGTCCGGGCTCGACGCGGGCGCCGACGACTACCTGCCCAAGCCGTTCGCGCTGGAGGAGCTGCTGGCCCGGCTGCGCGCGCTGCTGCGGCGGGCGGCGTCGGACGCCGAGGAGCCCGCGGGCGCCGTGCTGCGGTTCGCGGACCTGGAGCTCGACCCGAGCACCCGGGACGTGCGCCGCGGCGAGCGCGCGATCAGCCTCACCCGGACCGAGTTCGCCCTCCTGGAGCTGTTCCTGGCGCACCCGAAGCAGGTGCTGACCCGCGGCCGGATCCTCGAGGACGTCTGGGGCTACGACTTCCCCACCTCGGGCAACGCGCTGGAGGTCTACGTCGGCTACCTGCGCCGCAAGACCGAGGCGGAGGGCGAGACCAGGCTGCTGCACACGGTGCGCGGTGTCGGCTACGTGCTGCGGGAGACCCCTCCGTGATCGGTGCCGCCAACGGGCGGCTCCAGCGGGTGTCGCTGCGGGCCAGGGTGACCCTGCTGGCCGCGTTCTGCGTGGCCGGAGCCGTCGCCGTCGTGTCGCTCGGCGCGTACATGACGGTGAGCCAGAACCTGCACGACCAGATGGACGAGAACCTGCGGCAGCGCGCCCAGGCCGCGGTCAACGCGCCGAAGGTCAACTACGACGTCACCGAGATCCCCGGCGCGTTCCTGGCGGCGGGCGACATCCGGATCGGCGTGCTGGACGTGAGCGGGCAGATCCTGTACCCGAAGGGCACGATCGCGCCGCCGACCCAACCCGCGGACCTGGACGTGGCGCGCGGGTCGCGGTTGGAGAACATCTGGACCGACCTGCGCACCGACTTCCGGGTGATCGCGGTGCCGTACGGCGACGGTCAGGCGATGGTGATCGCGCAGTCCACCAAGCCGTTGAACGTCACGCTGGGCAAGCTGTCCGTGGTGCTGTTCGTGATCAGCGGGCTCGGTGTGCTGGTCGCGGCGGCGGCGGGGACGGCGGTGGCGCGGACCGGGCTGCGGCCCGTGCAGCGGCTGACGGAGGCCACCGAGCGGGTCGCGCTGACCGGTGACCTGCGGCCGATCCCGGTGTCGGGTGACGACGAGCTGGCGTTGTTGTCGCAGCGGTTCAACGCGATGCTGGGCGCGGTGGCGGAGTCGCAGGAGCGGCAGCGGCGGCTGGTCGCGGACGCGGGGCACGAGCTGCGGACGCCGTTGACGTCCATGCGCACGAACCTGGAGCTGCTGCTGGCCTCGGAGCGGCCGGACGCGCCGACGTTGTCCGACGAGGACAAGGCGGAGATCAACGCCGACGTGCGGGCGCAGCTGGACGAGCTGACGACGTTGATCGGCGACCTGGTCGAGCTGGCGCGTGAGGACGCGCCGCAGGTCGTGCACGAGCCGGTGGACCTGGTCGAGGTGGTGGAACGCGCCCTGGACCGGGCGAAGCGGCGGGCGACCGACGTGGACTTCGTGGTCGAGGTGCAGCCGTGGTCTCTTCTGGGTGACTCCAGCGCTTTGGAACGTGCTGTCCTCAACCTTCTGGACAACGCGGTGAAGTTCAGCCCGGCACGCGGCGTCGTGCGCCTCTCGCTCAAGCAGTTGGGCGACGGCAGCGCGGTGGTCGAGGTGGCCGACTCCGGTCCCGGCATCGCCGACGCCGACCTGCCGCACGTCTTCGAGCGCTTCTACCGCTCCTCCGAGGCCCGCACCCTCCCCGGCTCCGGCCTCGGCCTGGCGATCGTCAAGCAGGTGGCGGAACGCCACGGCGGCCTGGCCTACGTGGGCCGTGCCCCGGAGGGCGGCGCCATGTTCAGCATCCGCCTCCCGGGCCGCCCCGCCCCCGTCCCCCCGAACCCCCACCACCACTAACCGGCGTGTCGAACGCTCAGGTCCCGCGTGTCGAACGCTCGGGTCCCGCGTGTCGAACGCTCAGGACCCCCGGGTTCACCACTCGCGTCGGCTCGGTCGAGAACGCGAACGTTGAACTCGGGAGTCCTGGAGGTTCGACACGCGGGACCCGAAGGTTCGACACGCGCGTCTTGAGCGTTCGACACGCGCGACTTGGAGGTTCGACACGCGGGTTGGTCAGGTGGGGGTGCGGAAGGTCATCGGGCGGGTGGTGGTGGGCTTGTACTCGCCGGTCAGGTTCTCGTTCGCGCCCCACCAGTGGCCGGTCGGGACGTCGTCGGAGCCCGTGCTGATGAAGATCCAGCCGCGGCCGACGCCGGTGTACTCGGTGGTGCCCGTCCGGCGCGTGTCCGGGAACAGGTGGACCGGCGACCCGGCCCACGTGCTGGGCACGCCGTGCGGCTCCTTGGTGCTGTCGATCACCGGCACGGCGTACTCGCGGGTCGAGGCGTTGCCGTCGCGGTTGTACGGCTGCGGTGCGCCGGCGACGACCATCATGTGCCCGGTCGCGTCGCCGGTGCCGCCCGCGGAGTCGGTGTACTTGACCGCGATGACGTCGCCCTGCACGAGGCTGGGCACGGTCGACTTGGCGGTGAAGTGGTCGGCGCCCGCCTGGAACCCGTCGTAGTACTGCCCGGACGTGGGGCTGGTGCTGCCGAACTCGGTGGTCAGGTAGCCGTCGGTCGCCCACGCGAACGTGTGCTTGAGCGCGTGGGTGAGCAGGGGCGCGCACTTGGCCTTGTTCTCGTACGTGGTGGGGCTGCCGGGCGTGCCCCACACGACGGTCGACGCGCCGTCCGGGTGCCCCAGCTCGCCCGGGTAGTAGTTGTAGGTGTCCTGCCCCGGCCACGCCAGGGCGTTCAGCTCGTCGGCGAGTTCGGCCACCTCGGCGTACAGCGTGGCCGGACTCGCCTGCGCGGACGGGGCCACCACGAGTGCGGCGACGACCGCGGCGGTGCAGGCGACCAAGGTGCGACGGATGGGCATCGGGGCGTCCTCTCAGCGGGGCCTTCTGCTCTGTCGGATCACGCCCGCGCCCCGCTGATACCGCCCTATGACCGCCGTCACGCCTAACCCTTGGTGGACCCCAGGGTCAGGCCGCCGATGAACTGGCGTTGCAGGGTGAAGAAGACCACCAGCGTGGGGAGGGCGACCAGCAGCGAACCGGCGGCGACGAGGTTGTTGTCCACGAAGAAGGTGCCCTTCAGGTTCTGCAGGGCCGACGTGATCGGCATCTTGTCGCCGGTCTGGATCAGCACCAGCGCCCACAGGAAGTCGTTGTAGATCCACGTGAACTCCAGCGTCGCCAACGCGGCCAGCGCGGGTCGGCACAGCGGCAGGATCACCTGCCAGTACTGGCGGAAGACGCCCGCGCCGTCCACGCGCGCCGCCTCACCCAGCTCCGCCGGGATCGTCTTCATGTAGTTGCTCAGCACGAACACGCAGAACCCCGACTGGAACGCCACGTGGATCAGCACCAGCCCGAGCTGCGAGTCGAGCAGCAACTCGCTGTCGCTGAGCCACGCGGGCAACGGCGTCAGCAGGTACAGCCGGTACAGCGGCGTCACGATCACCTGCTGCGGCAGCAGGTTCCCCGCCGTGAACAGCATCAGCAGCACGAGGTTGAACCTGAAGCTGTACCGCGACACCCCGTACGCCACCATCGAGCTGAGCAGCAGCACCAGCACCAGCGCCGGCACCGTCACGATCAACGTGTTCAGGTAGTAGTGCGGCAGGTCGGCCGTCGTCCACGCCGACGTGAAGTTGTCGAACGTCAGGCTCTCGGCGATCGAGAAGTACCCGTTGCGCGCCGTGTCGTCGTACGTCCGCAGCGACGCGTACAACGCCCACAGCAGCGGCGACAACGTCACCAGGCACGTCAGGACCAGGAACACGTGCAGGGCGATGCGCCCAGGTCGGAAAGCGGCCGTCACGCCCGGTCCTCCTCGCGGAACACCTGGAACAGGTAGGTGATGATGAACCCGAGCGAGATCAGCAGCAGGACGACGGCCAGCGCCGAGCCCCACCCGATCCGGCTCGACTCGCCGATGATGTTGTCGGTCACCAGCACGGACAGCAGCTCCAGCCCGTTGCGGCCCTTGTTGATCACGTACACGATGTCGAACGCCCGCAGGCCCTCGATCACGGTGACCACGAGCACGACCACGTTCACCGGCTTGAGCACCGGGAACGTCACCCGGAAGAACGTCTGCCACGCGTTCGCGCCGTCCAGCGCGGCGGCTTCCTTCAACGCCGGGTCGACCGACTTCAGCCCGGCCAGGTACAGCAGCATGATGTAGCCGGTGTGCCGCCACCCGGCCGCGACCAGCACCGCGTACAGGTTGATGTCGGGATCGCCCAGCCAGTTCACCGGGTCCGTCGACGCGGTGCCGAGCACGTTGTTCAGCAGCCCCTGCTCGGGCTGGTAGATCAGCTGCCAGATGAACCCGACCAACGCCAGCGACAGCACCATCGGCAGGTACAGCGCGCTCTGGTAGATCCGCCCGAACCGCAGTTGGCGGTCCAGCAGCACGGCCAGCAGCAGCCCCGCCACGGTCGGCACGACGAGCAGGAACAGCAGCCAGATCAGGTTGTGCCGGAACGCGGGCCAGAACCGGGGGTACCGGGTGAGGATGTCGACGTAGTTCTGGAAGCCGACCCACTCGATGTCGGCGAACCCGCCGATCCCGTCCCACGAGCTGAACGACAGCCCGACCGAGCCGAGCGCGGGCACCCACACCAGCGCGATGTGCACCAGCGACGGGATGCCGAGCATCAGCCCGAGCACGAGCTTGTCGCGTGGCGCCAACGCGGTGGCACGGCGACGCCTGCCGCGCCGGGACGTCGGGGAGGGGGCCGACGTCCCGGCGGGCTCCGCGGGAGAACGAGGGGACTGGGGGGACTGCAACGCGGTCACGCCGTCACCCCGTGAAGATCGTCTTCGCCTGGTCGGCCATGCCCTTGAGGATCGTGTCGAGGTCGTCGGGGTTCTGGATGAACGCGTTGAGCCCGTTGGTCGCCGCGTCGCTGGCGAAGCGCGGGTCGGTGTCGCGGTCGAGGAACTGCGTGATGTGCGCGGCTTCCTTGATCACCTGCGCCGACTTCTTCTGCAACGCGTTGTAGCCGGTGGTCTCGGCCTTGTTCGACGCGGCGACCTGGCTCGGGTCGGCCTTGACGTAGGCGAGCTGCGCGGCGGGCGTGGACAGGTACTCCAGCAGCTTGCGCGCGCCTTCGGGATTGCCCGGTTTGCGGGACATCATGAAGCCGTCGATCGGCGCCTCCACGGTGTCCTGGCCGTGCTCGGGGTTGATCTCCGGGTACGGGAAGAAGTCCAGGTCGTCCACGTCGGGGCCCTTGAACTGCTGCGCCACGAACGAGCCGAGCAGGTACATGCCCGCCTTGCCCTGCTGCAACGCCTGCGCGGCCTCCTGCCACTCCCGGCCCAGCGCGTTCTCCTGGTGGAACGGCAGCAGCCGCTTCCAGGTGTCGAACACCTCGCGCACCTTGGGCCCCTGCCAGTCCTCCTTGCCGGCCATCAGGTCGACGTGGAACTGGTAGCCGTTGATCCGGAAGTTCAGCTGGTCGAACGTGCCCATGCCGGGCCAGCCCTGCTTCTGCGCGAACGCGATGGGCACGAGCCCGTCGGCCTGCATCTTGGTGGACAGGGCGACGAGCTGGTCCAGCGTCTTCGGCTGCTCGTACCCGCGCTGCTGCCAGACGCTCTTGCGGTAGAACACGCCCCACGGGTACTGGACGAACGGGATCAGGTACTGCTTGCCGTCCGAGGCGGTGGACGCCTCCTTCAGCGCGGGCTCGTAGCCGCCGGAGACCTTCGACCACACCTCGCTCAGGTCGCCGGTCAGGCCCTTCTCGGCGAAGAACCGCATGCGGTAGCCCGCGAACCACGACAGCACGTCGTCCGGCTTGCCCTGCAGGTAGTTGTTGATCTGCTCCTGGTACTGCTCGTGCTGCTTGGTGTTGATCGCGACCTTGAGGCCCGACTCGCCCTCGAACGCCTTCAGCACGGCGGTGATCGCGTCCTTCGGCACCTGGTCGGACTGGTTGTTGCCGAACGACACCGTGTCGGTGACGGCGCCTCCGCCGTCGGAGCCGCAGGCGGCCAGGCCGGGCAGGGCCGCGATGCCCGCGCCCGCGACCATCGCCCTCAACAGCGCGCGGCGGCCCAGCAGGGGGTGAGGACTGGCGGAGAACCTCGTCATCGTCGCTCCTCCGGGTGACACTCGGCCGCAACCAAGTGAACAAAGAGTCAACAAGAGGACTCACAATGTGGTGTGAGACACATCAAAAGTCAAGCTATCCGACGGTTGTTGTTGGACTGTGTTGACGTTTGCGTGGCAAATCGACCACTCTTGTGACATGACGACTTGGCCCACCCGTGTGCGCGGCCTCGCCTGGGGCGCCGACTACAACCCCGAGCAGTGGCCGGAGGACGTCTGGGACGACGACGTCGAGCTGATGCGCCGGGCCGGGGTGAACCTGGTGAGCGTGGGGATCTTCTCCTGGGCACTGCTGGAAGTGGAAGAGGGGCGCTACGAGTTCGGCTGGTTGGACCGCGTGCTCGACCGTTTGCACGCGGGCGGCATCCGGGTCGACCTGGCCACCGCGACCGCCGCGCCGCCGCCGTGGCTGACCACCGCGCACCCCGAGATGCTGCCGGAGACCGCCGACGGCGTCCGGCTCGCGCACGGCTCGCGCCAGTCGTACTGCCCCAGCTCGCCGGTCTACCGGACCAAGGCCGTCGCGCTCGCCCGCGCGCTCGCCGAGCGGTACCGCGACCACCCGGCGCTGGCCGCGTGGCACGTCAACAACGAGTACGGCTGCCACGTCCAGCGCTGCTACTGCGACCGGTGCGCGGTGGCGTTCCGGGAGTGGCTGCGCGCCCGCCACGGGACGCTCGACGTGCTGAACGAGGCGTGGGGCACGGCGTTCTGGAGCCAGCGCTACACCTCGTGGGAGCAGGTCCTGCCGCCGCGGGCGACGCCCGCGCTGCACAACCCCGGCCAGGTGCTCGACTTCGACCGGTTCTCCTCGGACGCGCTGCTGGAGCTGTTCAAGGCCGAGCGGGACGTGCTGCGCGAGGTCACCCCGGACGTGCCGGTGACCACGAACTTCATGGCCGCCTCGTTCTCCGCGCTGGACTACTGGAAGTGGGCCGCCGAGGTCGACTTCGTCTCCAACGACCACTACACCCGCGGCGAGGACGCCGAGCGGCACGTCGACCTGGCGTACTCCGCCGACCTGGTGCGCGGGCTCGCGGCCGGCCGGCCGTGGCTGCTGATGGAGCACTCCACGTCCGCGGTGAACTGGCAGCCGCGCAACATCGCCAAGCTGCCCGGCGAGCTGCGCCGCAACTCCTACGCGCACATGGCCCGCGGCGCGGACGGCACGCTGTTCTTCCAGTGGCGGCAGTCGCGGGCGGGCGCGGAGCGCTACCACTCCGCGATGGTGCCGCACGCCGGTCCGGACACGAAGGTGTTCCGCGAGGTCGAGCAGGTCGGGGCCGAGTACCAGCGGATCGCCGAGCTGGTCGGCTCCACCGTGGACGCCGCGGTCGCCGTCGTCTTCGACTGGGAGTCGTGGTGGGCGCTGAGCCAGTCCGGCCACCCGACCAGCGACTTCGTCTACCCCGAGCACGTCTTCGCGTACTACCGGGCGCTGTGGCGGGCCGGGGTGACGGTCGACTTCGTGCCGCCCGGCGCGGACCTGTCCCCCTACCGGCTGGTCGTCGTGCCCGCGCTGTACGCGGTGGACGACGCGACGCCGTACGAGGAGCACGTCGCCGGCGGCGGCCACCTGCTGGTCACGTACCTGTCCGGCGTCACGGACACGCGCGGCCACGTGCACCTCGGCGGCTACCCGGGCGCGTTCCGCGAGCTGCTCGGCGTGCGGACCGAGGAGTTCCACCCGCTGGGCGCGGGCCGGACCGTGGCGTTGGACGACGGCTCGTCGGCCGCCGTCTGGACCGAGCACCTGCACGTCGACGGCGCGAAGGTGCTCGCCTCCTACTCCGACGGCCCGCTGCCCGGCGTGCCCGCCGTGACCCGCAACGAGCGCGGCGAGGGCGTCGCCTGGTACGTGGCGTGCGGCCTGGCCGGCGACGGGCTGGAGCGGCTGCTGCGGACCGCGCTCGACCAGGCGGGCGTCCCGGTCGGGCCGGGCGGTGACGTCGAGGTGGTGCGCCGGCGCGGTGAGGTGGCGGGCTCCGCCGTATCGTGGCTGGTCGCGGTCAACCACGGCGACGGCGACGCCGAGCTGCCCGCGGCGGGTGTCGAGCTGCTGTCCGGCGCGCGTGCGTCCGGCAGCGTGGTCGTGCCCGCCGGCGGCGTGGTCGTGATCCGGGAAGAAGAGGTGTGACGTGCTGGCACGCCAGCGACAAGCGGTGATCCTGGAAGAGGTCCGCCGCACCGGCGCGGTGCGGGTGAGCGACCTGGTCGTCCGGCTGGGCGTCTCGGACATGACCGTGCGCCGCGACCTCGACGTGCTGGCCGCCCGCGGCCTGGTGGAGAAGGTGTACGGCGGCGCCACGTCCGTGGTCGGCCGCAGCACCGACGAGCCGGGCTTCGAGGCCAAGTCGGTGCGCCAGCTGCCGGAGAAGGAGGCCATCGCCGCGTTCGCCGCGGGCCTGGTGCGCCCCGGCACCGCGATCGGCCTGTCGGCGGGCACCACCACGTGGACGCTGGCCCGGTTCCTGGACGACATCCCGGACCTGACCGTGGTGACCAACTCGATCCGGATCGCCGACGTGCTGCAGCAGAGCGGGCGCACGGACCGCACGGTGGTGCTCACCGGCGGGGTGCGCACGCCGTCGGACGCGCTGGTCGGGCCGGTGGCCGTGCAGGCGCTGCGGTCGCTGCACCTGGACGTGGTGTTCCTGGGCGTGCACGGCATGGCCGAGCGCTCCGGCTTCACCACGCCCAACCTGAACGAGAGCGAGACCGACCGCGCGCTGGTCGACGCGGCCGGGCGGGTCGTCGTGGTCGCCGACCACACCAAGTGGGGCACCGTCGGCATCTCCACCATCGCCGCGCTGGACGAGGCGGACGTGCTGGTGACGGACGAGGGATTGGCCGAGCCCGCGCGGACGGTGCTCGGCGAGCAGGTCGGCGAACTGGTCCTGGCGCACGTGCCGGGCCGCGGAGAGGAACTGGCGTGAGGCGCACGGCGGGGAAGCTTGCCGATGGTCGCGAGATCATCTACTTCGACGACACCCCGGACGCGCCGCCGCGCGACGCGGTCGACACCCGCGACCTGCCGCGCACGCAGCCGCTGTCGGAGGTGCGGCGCGACCCGTTGACCGGCGAGTGGGTGGCGATGGCCGCGCACCGGCAGACCCGCACGTACAAGCCGCCCGCCGACCTGTGCCCGCTGTGCCCGTCCACGCCCGGCAAGCCGACCGAGGTCCCCGAGTCGTCGTACGACGTGGTGGTGTTCGAGAACCGGTTCCCGTCGTTCGCACAGGGCGTGCCGGAGCTGCCGTCCACTGTGGACGGTATGCCGATGGTGGCGCGGGCGGCCGGGCGCGGCCGGTGCGAGGTCATGTGCTTCACGTCCGACCACGACACGTCGTTCGGCTCGCTGCCCGCGTCGCGGGTGCGCACGGTCGTGGACGCGTGGGCGGACCGCACGGCGGCGTTGAACGCGACACCGGGCGTCGAGCAGGTCTTCCCGTTCGAGAACCGGGGCGAAGAGATCGGCGTGACGCTGTCCCACCCGCACGGGCAGATCTACGGCTACCCCTTCGTGACCCCGAAGACGGAACGGATGCTCGCCGTCGCGGCGGACTACCAGGCGTCACACGGTCGTCCGCTGATGGGTGACATCCTGGCCGCTGAACGTGCGGTCGGCACGCGCGTCATCGCGGAAAGTGAGCACTGGACGGCGTTCGTGCCCGCCGCGGCCCGCTGGCCGGTCGAGGTGCACCTGGTCCCGCACCGCCAGGTGCCGGACCTGCCCGCGCTCTCCGACGTCGAGCGGGACGACTTCGCGGGCCTCTACCTGACCGTGCTGCACCGACTGGACGCGCTCTACGACCGCCCGCTGCCGTACATCGCGGCGTGGCACCAGGCGCCCGTGCGCACCGGCCGTGACCTGGCCTGGCTGCACCTGGAGGTGTTCTCGGTGCTGCGCGCCGCGGACAAGCTCAAGTACCTGGCGGGCTCCGAGTCGGGCATGGGCGTGTGGGTGAACGACGCCACGCCGGAGCAGATCGCCGAGCGGTTGCGCGGCTGAGCCCCCCGGCCGAAATTCGGGCTTACTCACAAGTGATGCCCAGTTTCGTTTAAGGCTGCTCTCAGGCGGGCACCGCAGAGTGGTGGACATGACCGAAGACGAGCAGCCGAAGCAGCCCTCGCAGTCGCAGCCGCCTCAGCCGCAGAGCCCGTGGGCGCGTGGGGGCGCCGGGCCCGGTCATGACGACGCCGGCTTCCAGCAGCAGGGTGCTGGTCGGCCGGACGGCGGCGACACCGGTGCCGTGCAGGGCGGCACCGGTGCGTCGTCGCAGTCCACCGGCGCGGGAGGTGCCTGGCAGGGAGCCTCGGCGCGCCCGGAGGACGTGACCGGCGGGTCGGCTGTAGGGGCCGACCGGCCGGAGGCGGGGTCGGCGGGTGCTCCGCGGGGGAGCACCGGCCACCCGGCCGACTTGTACCCGGACAGCGTGACGCCCACCGCTGCCACCTCGAACCCCGGCTCGCCGGCCGCTCCGCACGCGAGCGCCGCCGGGTCCGTGCCCGGGTCGTCGGACGCGCCGTCGCGCTCCGGCCACCCGGATGACTTCGGCTCCGCGCCCGCCTCAGCTGTGAGCGGCGCCGAGCCCGTGCCCGGGTCGTCGGACGCGTGGAAGCGCCCCGGCCACTCGGATGACTTCGGTTCGCCGGCCGCCTCGCAGGGTGCCGCCGGCGTGCCGGGAACCGGTCAGGCGGGTGCCGTGCAGGGCGGCCCCGGCCCGATCGGAGCAGGTGTGGCCGGCGCTGTGCAGGGCGGCGCCGGTCAGACCGGAACCGGTGGTCCCGGCGCCGTGCAGGGCGGCGCCGGACTACCGGGATCCGGGCCGGGGGCCTGGCAGGGAGGCTTCCACCGCCCGGAGCACACCGGTCCGCACGGCGCTCCGCAGACCGGCGCCGCGGACTACCCGGGCTCGCCGGCCCACTCCCCTTCAGGGTCGGCGCAGCCTGGTGTGCCGGGCCCGTACTACGCGCCGCCCGGATCGGTCTCCGCCGCACCCCGTCCGCCACGGGGCCGCGGCAAGGTCGTGGCGGGCGTCGCCGCGCTCGTGCTCGCCGTCGGCGGCGTCGCGGGCGGTGTCGGCGGGTACGTCGGCTTCCAGGCCGCCGAGGACTCCCGGCCCGTGACCAACGCCCTCGACCAGACACCGCCCGCCCAGCAGAGCTCCGACGCCCCGGCGGGCTCGATCGAGCAGGTGGCCCAGAAGGTGCTGCCGACCGTGGTGCAGGTGCAGGTCAACGGCGGCGCCGGGTCCGGGTTCACGCTCAGCTCCGACGGCCTCGTGCTGACCAACAACCACGTCGTCGAGAGCGCCGCGGACGGCGGGCCGATCAAGGTCCAGCTCCAGGGCGGCCGCTCGTTCGACGCGAAGATCGTGGGCCGCGACCCGACGTCCGACCTGGCCGTGCTGAAGATGGAGGACGTCTCCGGCCTGCCCACGGCCGAGCTGGGCAACTCCGGCGACCTGCGGATCGGCCAGGACGTCGTCGCCGTCGGCTCGCCGTTCGACCTCAACGGCACGGTCACGTCCGGCATCGTCAGCTCGCTCAACCGCCCGGTGCGCGCCGGTGGGCAGCAGGGCGGCGTGGACACCGTGCTCAACGCCATCCAGACCGACGCCGCGATCAACCCCGGCAACTCGGGCGGCCCGCTGGTGAACATGCGCGGCCAGGTCGTCGGCATCAACTCGGCCATCTACAGCCCGAACTCCGGCCAGTCCGCGCAGGGCGGCTCGGTCGGCATCGGCTTCGCGATCCCGATCGACCAGGCCCGCCGCACGGCCAAGGAGCTGTCGGAGACCGGCAAGGCCAACCAGACCGTGCTCGGCGTCCAGGTGGGCGACGCGCCGGAGGGCGGCGCGGTGGTCCGCGACGTGACCGCCGGCGGCGCGGCCGAGGCGGCGGGCGTCAAGTCCGGCGACGTGATCACCAAGTTCGGCGACCGGCCCATCGAGGCCTCCGACTCGCTGGTCGCGGCCGTTCGGTCCCGCGCTCCGGGCGAGAAGGTGCAGCTCACCATCGGCGAGGACCGCACGGTCGAGGTGACGCTCGGCAGCCAGCCCGTCGAGGTCCGCTAGCCCCGGGAACCACCGGCTCCCGTGCCAGAGCCGGTTGTGGAGGCCGCATACCGGCAGGTGACCGCCCCTCACCTGTCGGCGTGCGGTCTCTTGCGCCGTCCCGCCAGGGTCGTCACGAGCACGCCCAGCCAGACCACGCCGACCGCCACCAGGAGCCCGGTCCAGTAGTCCCGGTCGACCAGGCCGGGGTTGGGCCCGCCCGCGAACGGGCGCCAGAGCAGCGGCACGGCGAGCAGCACGAGCACGCCGGTGAACGTGCCGCCGACCTGTACCGCCGCACGCCACGGCTGCGGCACCCAGCGGGCGATCAGCAGGCCGAGGCCGGCGAAGAGGGGCGCGAGCAGGACGTCGTGCACGATCGGGCCCGCGACGAACCACAGCAGCAGGTCCACCGAGACCACCGGCAGCACGAGGACCGCGCCCCACAGGCCCATCACGACCCCCACCGCGCCGATCGCCCACCTCATCGGATGACCTCCAGTCGGGTGACCCACTTGGTCTGCGTCACGCCCGGTCGGCTCGGTGCGATCAGCCGGCACGGGTAGCCGTGGTCCAGGGGCAGGGTCTCGCCGTTCACCCGGAGCGCGAGCAGCGTCAACGGGTCGCGGGCGTGGGCGGCGGGCAGCGTGCTCGCGCGGTAGAGGCCGTCGCGTTCCAACGACTCCACCCGCACGTCGCCGTCCTCGACGCCCGCCAGCGCCAGCAGGTCGCGCACGGGCACGCCCGTCCAGCGCGCCGACGCGCTCCAGCCCTCGACGCACGCGATCGGCAGCTCGGCCGTGGTCTGGGGCAGCGCTTCGAGCTCGCGGAGGGAGAACCGGCGTCCGCCGACGGTCAGCCGCCAACCGTCGTCCACAGTGGACACTTGGGCTGCCGCCGCGGTGCGGTTGACGGGCAGCGCGGCCGACCGCGTGCCGAGGACGGAGACCGTCCGCAGCCACGGCACCGTGCCGCCCGCCGTGGCCAGCACCGCGACCGCCGCCGCGCCGCCCGTGGTGAGCAGGAACCCGCGCCTGCTGAGCGTGCCGCGGCGGACCTCTTCGGCGGGTGTGCGCATGAGCGGCAGCTTGACCGCGACGTGCACGAGCAGCGCGCCGACCGCGATCCAGGCCACGGCGTGGTGCGCGGACGGGAAGAAGAACTGCCACGGGTAGTTCTGGGTGGCGTTGAACAGGCCGGTGACCAGCTCGAAGAACGACGCGCCGACCAGCACGAGGACCGAACCGCGTTCCAGCGCGTGCGGCAGTGACTTCACCACGGGCCGTTCGAACAGCTTCGGGTACACCGTCCACAGCTTCGCCAGCAGCAGCGGGATCGCGGCCACGCCCGAGGTGACGTGCACGCCCTGCGTGAACCGGTAGAGCCAGACCGGGCGGGTGGGCCAGGCGAACCAGCCGGGCGGGTGCTGGAGGTAGTGGCTGAGCAGCCCGGTCACGAAGCACAGGCCGAACGCGACGCCCAGCCACAGGCCGAGGCGGGTGGCGGTGTGCGGGCTGGACGTGCGCTTCACGACCGCACCAACTCGGCGAACCAGCGCCCGTCGCGCTCGACCACCCACCGCGGCGTCAGGCCGGCCCGTTCGGCGGTCCGCCCCACGGCCCGCGCGTCGACCCGCGCCCAGTCGAACCAAGGACCGCCGGCGGACCAAGGACCGCCGGCGACCCGCGCGCGTTCCCGGCGCACCCCGCAGCCGGGCGGCTCCACCTCGACCAGCACGCTGCCGTGCCGGCGCAGGAGGTGCCGGGCACGGCGGAGCAGCGCGACGGGGTCGCCGCCGATGCCGATGTTGCCGTCGGCGAGCAGCACGTGCGCCCACCGGCCCACGCCGGGCAACCGGCCGAACACGTCGCGGTGCAGCGCGGGCCCGCCCTTGGCCCGGGTGAGGGCGACGGCGAGCGGCGAGTTGTCCACCCCCAACGCCACCACCCCGCGCCGGACGAGCGCCGCGACCAACCGCCCCGGCCCGCAGCCGAGGTCGACGGTCGGGCCGTGGCAGGCGTCGAGGAGCACGTGGTCGGCGTCGTCGGCGTCCTCGTGCCACCGGTCGACCGGCAGCGGCAGGTGGCTGCCGTCGGCCAGGTCGAGCCGGCACTCCGCGCCGCTGAGGCCGAGGTCGAACGCGGTCATCGCAGTGCTCCGGGACGGGTGGGCGCGGCGGCTGGGCGGGTGCGGGCCGGGTCGGGCCGGTGTCGCGTGCCGAGTCGCGTGCCGACGGTCATCGCAGGGCTCCCAGGTGCGCGAGCGCTGCGGCGAACCGCGTGTGCGGCACGGTGGCGGCGACCTCGCGTGCCGTCGTCATGTCGTCCACATCGGACAGCACGGGCAGCAGGCCGGTGTCCAGGTCGCCCAAGGCCCGCAGCGTCAGCGCGCCCGTGTCGGACCGGGACATCGGCACCGCCCGGAGGTTCGCGGCCACCGCCGGGTCGACGAGGCCGAGCGCCCACCAGCCGCCGTCGGCCGCCGGCCCCAGCACGGCGTCGTGCGCGGCCAGCCGGTCGACCGACTCGGCCAGCAACGCCGGCGTGAGCTGGGGCGTGTCCATGCCGATCTGGAACACCGGCAGGCCGTGCGCGCGGTGCGAGTCGGCGTGCGCGTTGGCCAGCCGGTCGGCGAACGACCCGCCCCGCTGCGGCAGCACGGTGACGTGCCGCAGCACGGCGCGCAGCTCGGCCGACCGGCGCGCGTCGCCGAGCGACCCGGTCAACGCCACCACCGGCCGGACGCGCGGCGTGCCGAGCACGGCGTCGAGCGTGTCGAGCAGTGCGGCGGCGGCGATGTCGGCCGCCTCCTCCGGGGTCGCGGGCGGGCAGAGGCGGGTCTTGGCCAGGCCCGGCACCGGCGCCTTGGCCACCACCAGCAGGCTTGCCGAGTGAGTCATCAGCGCACGTTCCTCCGAGTCACGTCCTGCCGGGCCACGTCCTGCTCAGCCACGTGCCGCCGAGCCACGTCCCGTCGAGCCACGTCCTGCTCGGCCACGTCCTGCTCAGCCACGTCCGGCCGGGTGACGCCCCGCTGGACGACCGCCGCCATGTCCCGCACCGCCCGCACGGTCCCGCGCACCGAGCCCGACACCTTCGACTTCGTGCCCGCCGCGCGCGGCCCGTACCGCACGTCCCGCTCGACCACCCGCCACCCGGCCGCCGCCGCGCGCAGCAGCAGCTCCAACGGGTAGCCGAACGCCCGGTCCTCGACCCCCAGCTCCAGCAGCTCCCGCCGGCGGAACGCCCGCATCGGCGCGATGTCCCGCACCGGCAGCCCCTTGCGCCGCAGCAACCCGGCCAGCACCGCGTTGCCCGCCCGCGCGTGCCACGGCCAACTGCCCGCCTCTGGCACCCGCCGCCCCACGGCCAACTCGGCCCGCCCGAGCAACGTCACCAGCTCCGGCAGCTCGCGCGGGTCCAGCGAACCGTCCGCGTCGAGCACGCACACCACCTCGGAGCGCGCGCGCTCGATGCCCGTGTGCACGGCCGCGCCATACCCGGGCCGGGGCTCGTGCACGACCTCCGCGCCCAACGAGCGGGCGATCTCCGGCGAGCCGTCACGCGATCCGTTGTCCACCACCAAGGGCCGGTAGCCGGCGGGCATGGCCCGCAGCACGCCCGGCAACGCCGCCGCCTCGTCGAGGCAGGGGAGCACCACGTCGATTTCGTCCACGCACCACAGCATGGGCCGTCGTGGACGGTCGAAAACCGTTGTGCCGCTTACCGAATCATGACGTGTGCGCCAGTTCTTACGGACCTCTGACGGATACCGCCGCGACCGCGCGGCACGCCCCTCACCGGCCTTACGGTGGGCGTGTGCTCCGTGTCCTGGCCGCCGCGGCCCTGGTCGCCTCGGCCTTCGTGGCCGGCGTGCTCCTCCCCGAAGACAGAACGCACGCGCCCACCCCGCCGCTGTTCGCGCACTGGCTGCCGCACGTCGGCATCGGCACGCCACTGGCCGTGCTGGTGGCGTTGTCGGTCGTCGTGTGGGGCCCGAGCCTGGCCGGGCGGCTGTCGTGGCGCGCGGCGCTCGGCGCGGGTTACGGGACCGCCCTGGCGTGGACGTTCTCGCTGGCCCTGGTGGACGGCTGGGAACGCGGCTTCGCCGGCCGGCTGACCACCGAGCACGAGTACCTGGACGAGGTGCCCGGCGTGACGGACGTCGGCGCGATGCTGCGCGAGTTCACCTCCCGCATCCTGGACTACCAGCCCGACTCGTGGGCCACGCACGTCTCCGCGCACCCGCCGGGCGCGTTCCTGGTGTTCATCGGGCTGGACCGGATCGGGCTGTCCGGCGGCGCGTGGGCCTCGGCGTTCGTGGTGCTCGTCGGCGCGTTGACGGCGGTCGCGGTGCCGGTGGCGGTGCGTGCGTACGTCTCCGAGGAGCACGCGCGGGCCGTGCTGCCGTTCGTGGCGCTGTTCCCCGGCGCGGTGTGGATCGGCGTGTCCGCGGACGGGCTGTTCGCGGCCGTCGCGGCGTGCGGCATCGCGTTGCTGGCGACGAGACGCGCGCTGGCCGGCGGGGTGGTGCTCGGGTTCAGCGTGTTCCTGTCGTACGGGCTGGTGCTGATGGGCGTGCTCGCCCTCGCGGTGCTGCTGTCCGGTCCGCGGGGACGCGACTGGCGGGGCGTCGGCGTGGCCGTGCTGGGCGCGTCCGCGGTGGTGGCGGTGTTCGCGGCGCTCGGGTTCTGGTGGCTGGACGGCTACCACCTGGTCGTCGAGCGGTACTACCAGGGCATCGCGACACCCCGCGCCTACTCTTACTGGGTGTGGGCGAACCTGGCCGCCGCCGTGTTCGCCTGCGGGTTCGCGCCGTTCGCCGCGCGGTGGCGAAAACTGCCCGAAACGGCCCGCGGTGCGGTCACACTGGCCGCGGCGGCCGCGGTGGCCATCCTGGTGGCCGACGTGTCGGGCTTGAGCAAGGCCGAGGTGGAACGGATCTGGCTGCCGTTCACCGTGTGGCTGGTCGTGCTCGTGCCGGACCGGCGGCGGCTGTGGCTGGCGGCGCAAGCGGTGACCGCGCTCGCGGTCAACCACCTCCTGCTGGGCGACTGGTGAGGCGCGGACATGGGTGAGACGACCGGGCGGGTCCTCGTCGTGGACGACGACGTGACCGTGCGCGACGTGGTGCGCCGGTACCTGGAACTGGCCGGGCACGAGGTCGAGCTGGTCGGCGACGGCGAGAGCGCGCTGCGCCGGTTCGCCGAACGTGAGCCGGACCTGGTGGTGCTCGACCTGATGCTGCCCGGCGTCGACGGGCTGGAGGTGTGCCGCCGGCTGCGCGTGCGCAGCGCCGTGCCGGTCGTGATGCTGACCGCGCTGGGCGAGGAGGAGGACCGGATCGCCGGGCTCCAGCTCGGCGCGGACGACTACGTGACCAAGCCGTTCAGCCCGCGTGAGCTGGCGCTGCGGGTGACGTCGGTGCTGCGCCGGTCGCGGGTGGCGGCGTCGCGGTCGCCGTCCGTGCTGACCGACGGCGGGCTGCGGGTGGACGTGGGCGCGCGGTCGGCGTGGCTCGACGGGCGCGAGATGTCGCTGACCACCCGCGAGTTCGACCTGCTGGTGTTCTTCCTGACCCACCGGGGCACCGCGTTCAGCCGCGGCGAGCTGCTGTCGCGGGTGTGGGGCTGGGAGTTCGGCGACCAGTCCACCGTGACCGTCCACGTGCGACGGTTGCGGGAGAAGGTGGAGGTCGACTCGGCCCGGCCGGTGCGGATCGCGACCGTGTGGGGCGTGGGCTACCGGTACGACGGCGGTGCGTGATGCTGATCGAGATCTACCACATCCTGCCCTACGCGGTGCTGTTCTCGCTGCCGCTGGCGCTGCTCGGCGCGGTGCTGCTGCGGCGGTTGCAGAACGGGTCGCTGGCCACGGCGCTGACCGTGCTGGCGATCGTGCCGGTGGTGGCGACCATCGGCGGCGTGCTCGCGGTGAGCGGGTTCATGTTCACCCCGATCCTCACCACGACCGTGCTGGTGTGCCTGCTCGTGGCGCTGGTGACGGTGCCGACGGCGGTGCTGCTGGGTCGGGCGCTGGCGCGTCGCAGCGTGTGGGAGAGCGAGGCGCGGGAACGGGAACGCGCGGCCGAGGCGTCCCGGCGCGAGCTGGTCGCGTGGATCAGCCACGACCTGCGCACGCCGCTCGCCGGGATCCGGGCGATGGCCGAGGCGTTGGCGGACGGCGTGGTGTCGCGGCGGGACGAGGTCTCCGAGTACGCGGGGCGGATCTCGACCGAGGCGGAGGCGTTGTCCGGGATGGTGGACGACCTGTTCGAGCTGTCCCGCATCACCGCCGGCGCGCTCCGGCTCACGTTGTCCGAGGTGCCGTTGGCGGACGTGGTCAGCGAGGTGGTGGCGGCGGAGAGCCCGGTGGCGTCGCGCAAGGGCGTGCGGCTGCGGGCGGACGCGGCGACGTGGCCCGTGGTGCTGGGCAGCGACCCCGAGCTGGCCAGGGTGGTGCGCAACCTGCTGTCCAACGCGATCCGCCACACCCCGCCGGACGGCACGGTGGCCGTGCAGGTGGACGTGGACGGCCCGTCGGCGCTGCTGCGCGTGGACGACGGCTGCGGCGGGATCCCGGAAGCCGACCTGCCCAGGGTGTTCGACGTGGCGTTCCGCGGCACGCCGCACCGGCAGCCGGTCGGCGGCGGGTTGGGGCTGGCGATCGCGCGCGGCCTGGTGGAGGCGCACCAGGGCACGATCGACGCCCGCAACCACGGGCGCGGCTGCCGGTTCGAGGTGCGGCTGCCGCTCAGCGCAGGCGGTCCGTTGCGAACTGCTTGACCCCGGCCGCGAAGGTCGTCTCGGCCCGGAAGCCGAGGAGGTCGCGGGCTCGGGCGGGATCGGCGACGACGTGCCGGACGTCCGCGGGCCGTGCGCCGCCGACGATGCGCGGCTGGGGGCCGCCGCACGCCTCGGCCAGGTGGGCGGCCAGGTCGCCGACGGTGTGCGGCTCGCCGGAGCAGACGTTGAGCGGCGTGAACGTGCCGGGTTCGCCCGGTCGACCGATGGCCAGCACGTTGGCCCGCGCCACGTCCGTGACGTGCACGAAGTCGCGGCGCTGCCGGCCGTCTTCGAGGACCGTGGGCGCCTCGCCGCGTTCGAGCGCGCTGCGGAACAGGCTCGCCACGCCCGCGTACGGGGTGTCCTTGGGCATCATCGGGCCGTACACGTTGTGGTAGCGCAGCGCCCACACCGTGCCGCCCGTCTGGCGCGCCCACGCCGCCGCGTAGTGCTCTTGGGCGAGCTTGCTGGCGGCGTACGTGCTGCGGGGGTCCAGCGGGGCGTCCTCGGGGACCAGGCGCGGCTCCAGGGGGCTGCCGCAGTGCGGGCACGGCGGTTCGTAGCGGCCCTGGTCGAGATCGGCCTGGCGGCGTGGCGCGGCCCGGACGACGCCGTGCTCGGCGCACTCGTACCGGCCCTCGCCGTAGACGACCATCGAGGATGCCATGACCAGGTGCTCCACGCCCCGCTCGTGCATCGCGGCGAGCAGCACGGCGGTGCCGAGGTCGTTGTTGCGGGCGTACAGCGGTGCGTCGGACGGGTCGAGGCCGTGGCCGACGACAGCGGCCTGGTGGCAGACCACGTCCACTCCATCGAGGAGATTTTTCACCGTGTCGAGATCGGTGACGTCGTGAACGTCCGGCGGCCGGTCGCGGTGGGCCTGGGGCAGGTAGGCGTCGAGCACGACCACGTCGTCGCCCCGGGCGGTCAGTTGGTCGGCGATGTGTGAGCCGATGAACCCGGCTCCGCCGGTGAGGAGAACGCGCACGTCACCGAAGTTAGGGGTGGTTCGGCGGGAACGGGCGGTGCGACAGCGTGACGTCACGGAACCGTCAGATCCTCCGATTGGCTACGGTGACGCTCATGGAACGCAGCGCGCAGCGACTGGGACGCGCCCTTGTCGTGATCGTGGACGACCGGGTGGCGCACGGTGAGCACGACGACAGCACAGGACCGCTGGTCACCGAGTTGCTGGAGGAAGCAGGGTTCATCGTCGACGGCACGGTCGCGGTGGAGGGTGAGGTCGTGGGCATCCGCGCCGCGCTGAACACCGCGGTGATCGGCGGTGTCGACCTGGTCGTCACCGTCGGCGGCACAGGGGTGTCGCCGCGCGACGTGACGCCGGACGCCACACAGGGCGTGCTCGACCGGCCGATCAGCGGCATCGCCGAGGCGCTCCGGGCCTCGGGGCTGGCGGCGGGAGCGGTGGACGCGGGCATCTCGCGGGGGCTGGTCGGCGTGTCCGGCAGCACCCTCGTGGTGAACCTGGCCGGGTCGCGGTCGGCGGTGCGCGACGGCATGGCGACGTTGTCGGCGCTGGTGCCGTACGTGATCGAGCAGCTCTCGGGGTTGGATGAGTCATGACCGAGCCGGCTGACGACGCCGACGACGCCTCCACCTCGGCTGCCGCCGCACCAGCTGCTCCGGCCGCTGCCGCGTCGGCCGCGGAGGAGGCGGCGCGGCGTCGTCGGCTGGCCGAGGTGTTCGGCGAGGTGCTGCCGGAGGGCTCGTCGGACGAGCCGCACCCGACCGGGCGCGACGACCGGTGGTACGAGGAGAACCGGCCGCCGCACCACGGCGGGTAGCGCCTTCGCGGGTCAGCCGAGCATCAGCCGCCAGCGCGACGGTTGGCCGTCGGTGTACACGTCGGCGGTGCATCCCTGGATGATCGGCGTGCCGACGCGGGCGTAGTTGAGCTGCGCCACCCGACACCGGTCGAGGTCGTAGAAGTGCAGGACCCTCACGGCGCCCTGGGCGGCGGGCGCGGCGGCCAGCGAGAGCCCGGCGGCGACAGCCAGGGCGGCTGCCGCGCCGCGCACGGTGATGGACATGAGGACCTCCGGGATCGTCGGCGGATGACCGGGTGATGCTAGGCACGCCCGGTCACACCCGCTGTCGGTCGGACAACCCCTTTTCCGGCACCGACGCCGGGACTCGTGCCGTCGGTCCGGGGTGTCGGGGCCGGCGGTCCGTCACTTCTCGGCGCTCGTGCTCGCGGCCCGGGCCGTCACTCCTGGCGCTGGCGCTGGGAGGCGAGGAGGTCGCGGATCTCCTTGAGCAGCTCGACGTCGGTCGGCTCCGAGGGGCCGGGCTCCTGGCCGCGCTTGCGCCGTTCCTTCAGCTTGTTCATCGGCAGCACGAAGATGAAGTAGACGATCCCGGCCACGATCAGGAAGTTGATCACCGCGGTGATGATCGCGCCGAAGTCGATGATCGTCTTGTCGCTGCTGCCCAGCTGCACGGCCAGGCCGTTGACGTTGTTGCCGCCGAACAACGCGATGATCGGGTTGATCAGGTTCGTGGTGAACGCGGTGACGATCGCGGTGAACGCGGCGCCGATGACCACCGCCACGGCGAGGTCGATCACGTTGCCGCGCATGAGGAAGTCCTTGAAGCCCTTGATCACGGTTGGCTCCTCCGTTCGGGGGTATGGGTGGGGGCCAGCGGAGGGTAACCGCTCAGGGCCGCGTCGGTGACGCTCCGGGTACGTGTGTCGCGGGAAGGCCGAACAGCTCGAACATCCCCGGCCCGAACGTGGTGATCTCCACGATCCGGTCGTCTTCGACGCGCAGGACGTCCAACTTGAACGCCCGGAACACCGTGTCGCCGTGTCGGCGCAGGTAACTGGCCGCGGACGGCATCCGGTTGGCGCGGGTCGGCACGAGCAGCCAGTCGCCTTCCCGGTCGGGACCGAGGGCGCGTTCCAGCAGCGTGGCGACCTGGTCCAGGCCGTCGAAGCACAGCGGCGCGGGCGGCATGGTGACCCTCAGGTCCTCGGCGGCGATCGCCACGGCCGCCGCCGCGTCACACCGCTGGTGGGCGTCGATGAACCGGCTCAGCAGCTCGCGTTCCCGGGGGCTCGGCTCCGGCGCCGTCCAGTCGTTGCGGTGGGAGGGCAGGTGCTGCCGCATCGTGGCGCGGGCGCGTTGGAGCGCGCTGTTGGCGGCGGCCACGCTGATGTCGAGCAGGCCGGCCGTCTCCTGCGCCGTCATGCCCAGCACCTCCCGCGCGAGCAACGCCGCCCGCTGCCGCGCGGGGAGGACTTGGAGGGCGGCCAGGAAGGCGAGTTCCACGGTCTCCCGTGCGACGGCGACCACGTCCGGTTCGTCGTCGGTCGGCGCCACCTGGTCCAGCAGGCGGTCCGGGTACGGGGTGAGCCAGCTGACCTCCGGTTGGGTCCTGGGCGTGCGTGCCTTGGCCCGGATCAGGTCGACGCACGTGTTGGTGGCGATCTTGTAGAGCCAGGCGCGGACGTTGCCGCCGTCGAAGGTGTCCCACGCCCGCCAGGCGCGCAGGAACACCTCCTGCACGGCGTCCTCGGCTTCTTCGTAGGAGGCGAGCATCCGGTAGCAGTGGACGTGCAGCTCTCGGCGGTGCTGCCGGGTGGCCTGCTCGAACATCAGCGCTCGGACTTCCCGACCTGCTGCACGGCCCACGTGTTGCCGTCGGGGTCGTCGAAGAAGATGAAGGAGTTGTAGTCGGCCCCGGCGGGATCCGGCCCGGGCGTCATCGCGCCGTTCTCGAAGTGCTGCGGCCCCGAGTTCACGACACCGTTCGCTTCGAGGTGCGCGTGGGCTGCCTGGATGTCGGAGACGACCAGCTGGCAGCCCTTGAGCGAGCCGGGCGCGCCGCTGTCGCCGAGGCCTTTGCCGAAGACGAGCGAGCACGCCGAGCCGGGCGGGGTGACCTGGACGACCCGGAAGGCGTCGCCGGAGCTGTGGTCGGTGTCGAGCGTGAAGCCCAACGTGTCGGTGTAGAAGGTCTTGGCGCGTTCGACGTCGGACACGGGGACGATCACGACTTCCAGCTTCCAGTCCACGGTGCTCTCCTTTGTGACGGGGCCAACCGGCCCACCCTGCATTGCCTTGTGTCGGGTGGAACGACAGGCGCGCCGAAAACTCATCGGTCCCCCGATGAAAACCCGGTCCTCCCAGCTCACCACCCACCACCTCCACCGCAGACGCCCCGGCGACGGCCTCACGACGGCCTCGCGATGGCCAGGCGAGCCCGGCGGCATTCGGGTCGGCTGGGTTGGGTCGGCAGGTCGGAGCTGGGCCACACGAGAGCGACCGGCGTGAGGGCGGGCAGGGCTGGCGGGCTGCTGTCAGCAAGGTGGCGGGACCGCGCGGCCGGCTCGCACCAGCTTGGAACGGATTCGGGTTGGCGGGCGGGGCAGCGAGGCGGCGGTGGGGTGCCCGCCTGGCCGCCCGAGGTGAGGTGGGTTAGCGCAAGATCACGGCGACGGGGCCGGCCAGGGATTCGGCGGCCAGGCGGTGGGCTGCGGCACGGTCGGCGGAGAGGATGACCACTTCGCCCTCGCGCACGGCGACCACTGAGGCGTCCGCCGCCAGTACGGCCGACTCCGTGCCCACGACGTCGACCCGGCTCCCCGGTCGCAGCAGACCGGCCACCCCCGCGTCGGCCAGGCGCACGGCCACCGACGACACGCCCGGGTCGGCCGACGTCAGGCGGGCGTCGGTCAGGGGTTCGCCGGAACGGGCCGCGCTCACCAAGCTGCGGCCTAACGCGTCGTCACCCCGCGCGAGAGCTCCCGCCGGCGCGAGAGCCGGTGGCACGGCGACTGAGCGCACGTCATCCGCACCGAGCGGCACGCCGGGGGCGAGATCGCGCGACGCCACCAGGACGGCGACCGTCGAGCCGTCCGGCAGCACGGCCACACCCACGGCTACCAGGGCCAACAGGCCCGCCAGGATCCTTCTGAGGTGGAGGAGCATGGTTCCGACGGTAGGGACGGAACCCGCCTCCGGACAGCAGGAACCCCCGAGCTGTGGACAACTCGGGGGCCTGTGGACAACTCCCGCCGGCTCAGGAAGCGGCGGCTGCCGGAGCGCTCGGCGTGGAGGAAGACGTAGAAGGAGCGGGAGCAGCCGTCGACTCCGACTTCGACGACGCCGGAGCGGCGGAAGAAGACGAACGGCTGTCGGTCCGGTAGAAGCCGCTGCCCTTGAACACGACACCGACCGCGCCGTAGAGCTTGCGCAGCCTGCCGGAGCACTCGGGGCACTCGGACAACGCGGAGTCCGAGAAGGACTGCACCGCCTCGAACCGGTGATCGCACTCGGTGCAGGCGTACTGGTAGGTCGGCACGGTGAGCCCTCCACGAGTCCTGGTTGGCACTCCTCCGTCACGAGTGCCAACACCGATGATGCGCCACCCGGCATATGTGGCGCAAACATCACAGGTCAAAGTCACAACAACGGCAGCCGCACGACACCCCGCCCGGGCGTCAGCACCGCGTCCACCCGCACGTCGTGCGGTTCCGCCGGCAACGACGGCACGAACTCCTCGTCCCGCACCACCGCCACCACCGGACCTGTGGACAACCCCAACGCCCGGTCGTAGTAGCCGCCACCCTTGCCCAACCGCACCCCGGAGTGATCCACCGCCAACGCCGGCACCAGCACCAACGCCGCCGACCCCACCGCCTCCGCGCCCAGCAGCGGCCCCACCGGCTCCCGCAGCCCGAACGCGCCCACCCGCAACCGCCCGTCGTACGGAGCCCAGTCCAACCCGTCCCCGACCACCACCGGCAGCAGCACCCGCAACCCGCGCGCCCGCAACGCCTCCACCATCGCCAACGACCCCGGCTCCGCCGCCGAAGCGACATAGGCACACACAATCTCACCAGCGGAAACGCCGAAATCGTCGACGGCCGACAGCACCTCGGCCGCCATCGAGGGCATCACCGCGCCGCGCCGCCCGGCCCGCAGCCGTGTGCGCAGAGTCGTCTTCCGATCACGTTCACCGGACGTCATGGCAGGTCACCCTAAGCGCGCCGTTACGCTCGCAGCCCATGAGCGCCTTCCAGACAGCAATCGTGCCGGCGGCAGGCCTGGGCACGCGCTTCCTCCCCACCACCAAAGCGGTGCCCAAGGAGCTGCTGCCGGTCGTCGACACCCCGGGCATCGAGCTCGTCGCCACCGAAGCCGCCGAGGCGGGCGCGACGAAGCTCGTCATCGTGACGTCACCCGGCAAGGACGCGGTCGCCGAGTACTTCCGCCCGCAGCCCGAGCTGGAGGCGACCCTGGAAGAGCGCGGCAAGACCGACCTGCTCGCCAAGGTCCGCCGCGCGTCGAACCTGCTCACCGTCGAGACCGCGATCCAGGACAAGGCGCTGGGCCTCGGCCACGCGGTCGCCTGCGCCGAGGGCAACCTGACCGGCGCGGACGAGGCCGTCGCCGTCCTGCTGCCGGACGACCTCGTGCTGCCGACGGGCGTGCTGACGAAGATGGCCGCGGTCCGCGAGAAGCTCGGCGGCAGCGTGCTGTGCGCGTTCGACATCCCCAAGGACCAGATCTCCGCCTACGGCGTCTTCGACGTCCGGGACACCGGTGACGACGACGTCAAGCGGGTCGTCGGCATGGTCGAGAAGCCCAAGGCCGAGGACGCGCCGTCCACGTTCGCCGCGGCCGGCCGCTACCTGCTCGACCGGGCGATCTTCGACGCCCTCAAGCGCATCACGCCGGGCGCGGGAGGCGAGCTCCAGCTCACCGACGCCATCGCGCTGCTGATCAACGAGGGTCACCCGGTGCACGTCGTCGTCCACCGCGGTGGACGACACGACCTGGGCAATCCGGGAGGATTCCTCAAAGCTGCGGTTGACTTCGCACTGGAGCACCCCGACTACGGGCCCGAGCTGGGGGAGTGGTTGCGGGCACGCCTCGCCAACTCCTAAAACGAGGTCAACACATGAGGTCAGTGGACGAGCAGCTCGCCAGGGTGGTCGCCGCCGCCGTGCGGCCCGCCCCCGTGCGGGTGGCGATCTCCGAGTCGCAGGGCCTGCTCTGCGCCGAGGAGGTCGTCGCCGAGCGCGCGTTGCCCGGGTTCGACCAGGCGGCTGTCGACGGCTACGCGGTGCGCAGCGTCGACGTGCAGGCCGCCAACGAGGAACCGGTCACGCTCCCGGTGGTCGGCGAGATCCCCGCGGGGTCCCGCCAGCCCAGACGGCTGCAACCCGGCCAGGCGGTCCGGGTCGCGACCGGCGCGCCGCTACCCACGCTGGCCGACGCCGTGGTGCCCAGCGCCTACACCAACCGGGGCGACACCGACCGGCACGCGGCCAAGGTGACCGTGCACCGCTCGGTGCCGTCCGCGGCGTTCGTGCGGCGCACCGGCGAGGACGTGCAGACCGGTGACGTCGCGGTGCGCCGCGGCGCGTCCATCGGCGCCGCCCAGGTCGGCCTGCTCGCCGCGGTCGGCCGCAACAAGGTGCTGGTCCACCCCCGGCCGCGGGTGTCGGTGATCTCGATCGGCGAGGAGCTGGTCGACGTCGACCGCACCCCCGGCCAGGGCCAGGTCTACGACGTCAACTCCTACGCGCTGGCCGCCGCCGCGCGGGACGCGGGCGCCGAGGTCAGCCGGGTCGGCATCCAGTCGTCGGACCCGCGCCGGCTGCGCGAGGTCGTCGAGGGCAGGTTGCTGTTGTCGGAGATCGTGGTCGTCGCGGGTGGCGTCGGGGGCGTCATCGGCGACGAGGTGCGCGCCGCGCTGGCCGACCTCGGCGACGTGGACGTGACCAGGGTCGCCATGCACCCCGGTTCGGTGCAGGGCTTCGGCCGGCTCGGACCGGACGCGGTGCCGACGTTCCTGCTGCCCGCGAACCCGATGAGCGCCTTGGTCGTTTTCGAAGTGCTGGTGCGTCCGCTGATCCGGGCCGCGCTCGGCAAGCGCAACCCGTACCGGCGGGCGGTCGGCGCGCGGCTGCTGTCGCCGCTGACGTCCACGAAAGGCCGGCGCGGCTACCTGCGCGGCCAGCTGCTGCGCGACGCGGACAACGGCGAGTACCTGGTGCAGCCGCTGGGTACCTCCGGGTCGCACTTGCTGGCGTCGTTGGCCGAGGCGAACTGCCTGGTCATGGTCGACGAGGACGTGACGGACGTGGCGGCGGGCGAAGAGGTCGTGGTCAGCTTCCTCGCCCAACGGGGATGAGACCCCGACGGGGAATGGGGCACGGTGGGGATGGATGAGTTTCGCGGGTGACGGCGGTCGGCACCCCGGCTGGCCCGCGCGGCTCGGACCGCTGAGGGTCGACGCGGGCCTGGTGGCGTTGCGGCCGCCGAAGCTGCTCGACGCGTCGGCGTGGTCGCGGGCCAGGCTCCGCGACCGGGCGTACCTGGAGGACTGGGAACCCACCGCGGCCGAGGGGTGGCACGAGCGCAACGCGCCGCTGGCGTGGCCGCCGCAGTGGTCGTCGCTGAAGTCGCTGGCCCGGCGCGGCCAGGCGCTGCCGTTCGTGATCACCGTGGACGGCGAGCTGGCCGGGCAGATCACCGTGGGCAACATCGTGCGCGGCTCGCTGCGCTCGGCGTGGGTCGGCTACTGGGTGGCGGCCGACCGGGCGCGCGGCGGCGTGGCCACGGCGGCGCTGGCGCTCGTGGTCGACCACTGCTTCGGCGACGGCGGCCTGCACCGGCTGGAGGCGACCGTCCGGCCGGAGAACCGGGCCAGCCTCCGGGTGCTCACCAAGGCCGGCTTCCGGGAGGAGGGCCTGTTCCTGCGGTACCTCGACGTGGCGGGCGACTGGCGCGACCACCTGTGCTTCGCGATGACCGCCGAGGAGACCTCGCCGGAAGGTCTCGTACGCCGTTTGGTCGCACAGGGATACGCCCGAACTGCCTGATCTGCACGCCGAGCGGCTTATTCGGATCACCCGAAAGTGGGTGATACACCACACTTTGGTACGTACGCCGGTCGGCGTGCCTCCGACACAGGTGTGACTGTTGTGACTAGCGTGGCATGTGCACCACCGAGCGCGCCGCGGGGTAGGGGGAGGTGACGGGGATGCCGAGCTCGCTGATCGTCGTGGGACTGGTCGTGGCCTGGTTGGTCGTCCTCGTGCCGATGGTCGCGCGCAAGCGCGCCGACGCGTCGCGCGGCAGCATGGAGGAGGAGTACGACGCCATGCCCGAGGCAGACACGGACTTCGAGGAGTACGACGACTACGACGAGCCGGACGACTTCGTCGACCACCGGCCGTTCCGCCCGGGACGGGGTGGCTACGACCCGGAGACGGCGGCGATCGTGGCGCAGGCGAAGTACGCCTTCCGCCGCCGCGTCGTCGGCGCGCTGCTGCTGCTCGCCCTGGTCACGGGCGTCGTCGCGGGCGTGCTCTACCCGCTCGTCTGGTGGGGCCACGCCGCGGTCGACGTGACGCTCGTCTCCTACCTCGGTTACCTGCGCCGCCAGGTGCGGATCGAGGAGGAGATCCGCGCGCGCCGCCTGGCCAGGCACTCCCAGTCCCGCCGCCGCGCCACCGCCCGGCAGGCGCCGGACGCGCAGCCGCACACCGCCGCCACGCCGTCGTCCGGGCCGTCGCCCTCGTCCGAGGCCGAGACGTCCCGTGACCAGGCGGGCCTGCCCCCGCAGCCGAGGTTCCAGCACCAGCTCCGCCCCGGCACCGTCGTGGTGGACGCGGACGACGAGGACCCGCTGTTCGTCGAGCTGGACGGCCCCGAGGCCCTCCCGTACCGACGGGCGTCGGGCGAGTAGAGGGGGGTGGCAAAACCACCCCCCGACTACTGATATGCTTCCTCCCGCACGACAACAGAACACGGGGCTGTAGCGCAGTTGGTAGCGCGACTCGTTCGCATCGAGTAGGTCAGGGGTTCGATTCCCCTCAGCTCCACGGACTCGGGCGAGGTGTGTCGACGGAAAGCGTCGACCGCCTCGTCCGTTGTTTTTTGTGGGGGGTGCAACCCCCACGCCCCGCCCGGGCGGGCTTCGCCCCCGGACCCCCATCCGTACGTGGTTGCGTCGGGTGGTCCGGGTTGGAGTAGTCGGTGGTCGGCTCCACCGAAGACCAAGGCCGGTTCCGTGACGAGCGGTGGCTTCGGGCTGGTCTTGACGGAATGTCATCGGGTGAGCCCATGTGGGTGACGGTGGGTGACGCCCTGTTGGATCTGATCCGAACGGCAGTCCGCTGGATACGTTGACCGAGTTCGGTTGTCGTACAGGGAAGGCTGATTCGTGACTTATCCCGGAAGCCGTTACTTGCCGTCGGTCGGCCTGGAGATTCCGTGTAGCTGCCATGCTGCCGATACGCCGTTGCGCGTGGAGGGTTTCGGTCTGGTCACCCTGGATTTCAAGGGTGGTATCAAGGTCAGGGTCGAGGGGAACATCAGCGCGGGGCTCGGTGGTGTCCGGCTGAAGGTGATCGGCCACGAGGTGAGTGCCGACTCCCCGGTTTTCGGCAAGGTCACGATCTCCCAGGCCGACATCGACGTCACCCCGTTGAGCCTGCTGGAGATCGTCGGGAACTCGCCGGTGTTCCGGCAGACGATGTTCCTCGATTTCACGGTCACCGTGGAAAGGCCGCCGGCCGGGGACGGGCCGCTGGTGCTGTCGAACACCAAGACCGCGGCGCTGGTGAGCCCCAGGTTGACGAACTTCCCGCCGCAGGGCGACGTGTACCAGCTGCAGGAGCCGGTGGATCTCGCGCCGGTGGGCTCCCCCGATCAGGTCGTCGCGCAACTGCAGCAGTTCCCGGTCACCGTTTCGCACAATCCTTAACGGTGAACAGGCCTCTTGTGGGTTCACGACCAGTTAGCCGCCGACCGGTCCTTTCAGTGCCGGGCCGGTTCGGCGGTGATGATTCGGCGGGCGAAGTGGACGATCGGTGAGGTGCCGAGGGCGTCGGAGTTGCCCAGGACGACCGTCGTCAGGTCGAGGTCGGGGTAGTGCTCCACGAATGTCGACTGGCCGATGATCCCGCCGTTGTGGAAGAGGATCCGGTGGTTGTTCACGATCGCGTTGTTGGGTCCATAGCCGCCGAAGACGTCCATCGCGGGCACTTCGCGCGAGTCGGTCCACCGTGACGCCCATTTCCCGCTCAGCGCGAGCGCGGTGTGGGCCCGGTTCAGCAGTTTCTCGCCCACCAGGGCGCGCATGAACGCCACCATGTCCGGCGCCGAGGCGAACGAGTTGCCCGCCGGCGTGCCGATGAAGTTCTTCTGCTCCACGACGTCCACCCGTTCGCCGGTCGGCGTGACGGTGAACGGGTGCGCGATCCGTGGGTCGTCGCGCCACTGCGCCTTGGTGCAGAAGTCCGCGGTGGTCATCCCGGCCGGCGCGAAGACGTGCCGGCGGACGTAGTCGTGGTAGGGCATCCCGGACGCGCGGGCCACGACCTCGCCGAGGAGGTGGTACCCGGAATTGCTGTACGCGGTCTTCGCGTCCGGGACGAACGCGGGCGGCAGCTGCCTGATGATCGCCGTGATGCCGGCCATGACCTCCTCGGCGCTCGCCCACTTCGGCGATTCCTGCCGGTAGGCGTCGGTGTGCTGGTACTCGCCGAGGCCGGCGCGGTGCGTGATCAGCTGGTGGACGGTGATGGTGTCGGCGGCCTGCGCCGGGAAGCCGTCCACGTACGTGCCGAGCTTGTCGTGGAGCCGCAACTTGCCCTGCTGCGCGAGCTGGACCGCGGCGACGGCCGTGATCATCTTGCCGACGGACGCCAGGGCGAAGATCGTGTCCGGGCCGTTGGCGATCTCGGGCCGGGTGTTGGCCAGGCCGTGCGACCGGCTCAGCACCGGGCGGCCGCGGTGGGCCAGCAGGACGGTGCCGGTGAACCGGCCCTGCGCGGCCTGGTCGGCGACGTACCGGTCGAACGCGCCGCCGGGGCGCAGGTCCTTCGGCACGACGACGGCGGTGTCGGCGTCCGCGCGGGCGGGCTCGGGGAACGCCAGCACGGTGGCCACGGGGGTGGCGGCGAGCAGGCCGAGGACGTCACGGCGGGAACGGGAGGCTGGGGTCATCGGAGGCTCCTCGAAGGGGTCGGGTGCCGCCAGCGTGCCGAGGAGCGGTCAAGATCCTGTCAGCCTCGCGCTTTGCAGGCGGACGGTGAACGTCGACCCGCCGCCGGACGTCACCTCGACCGTGCCGCCGTGCGCCTCGACCAGGTGCTTCGTGATGGCGAGGCCCAGACCGCTGCCGCGGGACGGTCCGGCCCGGTAGAACCGGTCGAACACGTGCGGCAGGTGCTCGGCGGCGATGCCCGGGCCGGTGTCGGTGACGGTCAGGACGACTTCGCCGCCGTCGCCGCGCACGGTCACCTCCACCAGCCCGCCCGGCGGGGTGTGCCGCACGGCGTTGGACACCAGGTTGCCCAACGCCTGGCGCAGTCGCGCGGGGTCGGCGAACACGGTGACCGGCCGCGGCGCGTCGACGCGCAGGGTGATCCCGGCGGCCTCGGCGCGTGCCTGGTGCGCGGTCACGGCCTGGCGGGCGAGGTCGGCCGCGTCACGGTCCTCCGGGTGCACGCGCAGCTCGCCCGCGTCGGCGAGGGCCAGGTCCTGGAGGTCGGCGACCAGGCGTTCCAGCAACGCGGCTTCCTCGTGCAGCGACCGGAGCAGCGCGGCGTCCAGCGGCAGCACGCCGTCCTCGGCCGCTTCCAGGCTGCTGCGGACGTTCGCCAGCGGCGCGCGCAGCTCGTGGGCGACGTCCCCGATCAGGTCACGGCGTTGGCGTTCACCGGCGCCGACGGCCTGCGCCATGGCGTTGAACGCGTGCGCGAGCCGGGTCACCTCGTCGTTGCCGCGCACCGGCACCCGCGTGCCCCGGTCGCCCGCCGCCATACGCCGCGCGGCGGTCGTGAGGGTGAGGATCGGCCGGACCAGGCGACGTCCGGCGAGCACCGTGACGGCCGCCGCGACCAGCAGGACCACCGCGACGGTGCCCGCCGTGCGCCACCAGGCGTCGGCCGACAGCGGGTCGAACCGGTCGCTGGTGCCCAGGTAGAGGTCGGCGACCGGCGCGACGTGAGGCCGCAGCGCGTCCTTGCGTCCGTCCTCTTCGCACTGTGTCCACTCAGGACCCTTGCGGGTGCTCGTGGACGTTTCGCGGGCCAGTCCGAGGTGGTCGAGGCAGGCGGCGGTGCGTTCGGCGGCACGGTCGTTCACCTCGCGTGCGGCGGCGCTCGGCGCGGACAGCTCCGCGGGCACGCAGCTGTCACCGTGCCGGCTCGGCCCGGTCGCGAACGGGCCGTTGACGCCCACCTGACGGGGCAGGTCGCCCTGGTGGCGCAGGCAGTCGACGGCCTCGGCGACGAGCGCGTCCCGGTGCGCCCGTTCTTCGTCGGTCAGCCGCCAGCCCCGGTAGCGCAGGCCCGGACCGCCGGTCGGCTCCAGGGCGGCGGTGACCGGCTCGGTCGCGTCGATCCCGACCGACGGCACGGACGGCAGGCCGACGTCACCCTGCCCGAGCAGCACGGCCGAGTCGACGATCGGCGTGCCGTCCGGGGTGGTCAGGGCGATGCGGCGGCCGGTGCGTTCGGCCAGGTCCCGCACCAGCGGTCCGACGCCGGTCCAGTCGCGGTGCTGCCGGGCGTGACCCAGCAGGGCGGCGCGGATGTCGCCGTCGGTTTCCAGCAGCGGGACCTCGTCCCGCAACCGGCTCCCGGTGTCGTGCACGGCGAGCAACGCGGTCGCCACCACCGCGACCGCCGCGACCGCCAGCGAAAGGCCGAGCAGCCGGGCCAGGAGGCTCACGGCTCACCGGGCTCGGCGAGCTTGTAGCCGACGCCGTAGACGGTGAGCAGGCGGCGCGGCCGGGTCGGCTCCGGCTCGATCTTGCGGCGCAGGTTCAGCACGTGCATGTCGATCGTGCGCGCGGTGGCCTCCCGGCCGAAGCCGGTGGCGCGTTCCAGCAGCAGTTGACGCGTGAACACCCGGCCCGGCGCGGCGGCCAGGCAGCTCAGCACGGTGAACTCGGCCGGCGTGGTGTCCACCGGCACGCCGTCGACGTGCACCTCGTGCCGCGCCACGTCGACCACCAGGCCGCCGACCCGGTACAGCCCCGGCGGCACCGGCGCGGCCCGCCGCAGCACCGTGCGCACCCGGGCGACCAGCTCACGCGGGCTGTACGGCTTGGTGACGTAGTCGTCCGCGCCGACGGCCAGGCCGAGCAGCAGGTCGTCCTCGCTGGTCCGGGCGGTGAGCATGATGACGGGGACGGCGGTCTCGGACCTCAGCGCGCGGCACACGTCCAGGCCGTCCACGCCCGGGAGGGCCAAGTCCAGCACCAGCAGGTCGGGCGAGCGGCGACGGGCCAGCTCGAGCGCGGTGCGGCCGTCGTGCACGACCGCCGTGATGTGGCCGTCGCGTTCGAGGTAGCGCCGCAGCACGTCCGCCTGCTTGGGGTCGTCTTCGGCGATGAGGATCCGGGCGGGCATGGCGGAAGTGTGGACCGCTCGGCTGTGGATTCCTTGTGAGACCTCGCGCGGGGCACGAGTCGATCACTCACTACCCTGTGGCCGGTGCGCTTTGTGGCGGATCTCCACATCCACTCCAAGTACTCCCGGGCCTGCAGCCGTGACTGCGACCTCGAACACCTGACCTGGTGGGCCCGCCGCAAGGGGATCTCGCTGGTCGGCACGGGCGACTTCACCTACCCCGCCTGGTACGACCACCTCAGCGAGAACCTGGTCGAGGCCTCGCCGGGCCTGTTCCGGCTGCGCGACGACCTCGACCGCGAGATCGACCGGACGCTGCCGCCGTCGTTGGCCACCGCGCCGGTGCGGTTCATGCTCTCGGTGGAGATCTCCACCATCTACAAGCGCGGCGACCGCACGCGCAAGGTGCACCACCTCATCTACATGCCCGACCTGTCGTCCGCGGCGCGGTTCAACGCCCGGCTCGCCAAGATCGGCAACCTCGGGTCGGACGGGCGGCCGATCCTCGGGCTCGACTCGCGCGACCTGCTGGAGATCACGCTGGAGTGCGGCGGTTACCTCGTGCCCGCGCACGTGTGGACGCCGTGGTTCGCGGTGCTCGGGTCGAAGTCGGGGTTCGACGCCATCGAGGACTGCTACGCCGACCTCGCGTCCCACGTGTTCGCGGTGGAGACCGGGCTGTCCTCGGACCCCGGGATGAACTGGCGGGTGTCGAGCCTCGACAAGTACCGGCTGGTCAGCAACTCGGACGCGCACTCGCCGCCGGCGCTGGGGCGTGAGGCGACCCTGTTCGACACGGAGCTGGACTACTACTCGGTGCGGGCGGCGCTGGAGACCGGCGACGGGTTCGCCGGGTCGTTGGAGTTCTTCCCGGAGGAGGGCAAGTACCACGTCGACGGGCACCGCAAGTGCGGTGTGCGGATGGAGCCCGAGGAGACGTTGGCGCACCACGGCATCTGCCCGGAGTGCGGCAAGCCGTTGACGGTCGGTGTGCTCAGCCGGGTGGAGGAGCTGGCCGACCGGCCGCACGGCGCGCGGCCCTCGGGCGCGGCCGGGTTCACCAGCCTGGTGCCGTTGCCGGAGATCGTCAGCGAGATCGTGGGCACCGGGCCGAAGAGCAAGAAGGTGCTGGCGGAGATCGACAAGCTGACCGCGGCGCTGGGGCCGGAGCTGGTGATCCTGCGGGACGTGCCGGTGGACGACATCGGCGTGCACTCGCCGTTGCTGGCCGAGGCGGTGACCCGGCTGCGGCGCGGCGAGGTGGTGCGCGACTCGGGGTACGACGGAGAGTACGGCGTGATCCGGGTGTTCGAGCCTGGTGAGCTGGAGCGTCGGCGTTCGGCGTTCGCGCTGTTCGACTACGCCGCCCCTGTTCCGTCCACTGTGGAGCGTCCTCGGCCCGCGCCCGCTCCGGTCGCCGTGCCGGCGCCCGTCGTGGAGCCGGCCGGGTCGTCGTTGCTGGACGGTCTCGACCCGGAGCAGCGGGCGGCGGCGGAGGTGGCCGGCGGGCCGTTGCTGATCATCGCCGGGCCGGGCACGGGGAAGACTCGGACGTTGACGCACCGGATCGCGGACCTGGTGACGTCACGGGGCGTGCCGGCGTCGGAGTGCCTGGCGATCACGTTCACCCGGCGTGCGGCGGAGGAGATGGCGGAACGGCTGGCGCGGCTGGCGCCCGACGCCGTCGGCGAGCTGACGATCGCGACGTTCCACTCGCTCGGGGTGCTGATCCTGCGTGAGCACAGCGCGCACTTCGGGCTGTCGGCGTCGTTCGGGGTGGCGGACCCGGATCGGCAGTTGGAGGTGGCGCTGTCCGTCGTCGCGGACGAGAAGGAGGCGCGCGAGCTGATCGTCGCCGGGGACGCGCGGTACAAGAAGGCGTTGCGGGCGCAGGACTTGGTGGACTTCGACGACCTGATCTCGTTGCCGCTGTCGTTGCTGGCCGAGTCGCCCGCGCTGGTCGACGGCTACCGGGCGCGGTGGCGGTGGGTGTCGGTGGACGAGTACCAGGACGTGGACGAGCAGCAGTACCGGCTGCTGCGGCTGCTGGTGCCGCCGGACGGCAACCTGACCGCGATCGGCGACCCCGACCAGGCGATCTACCGGTTCCGCGGCGCCGACGTCGGGTTCTTCCTGCGGTTCCGGGAGGACTTCCCCGGGGCCCGGACCGTGCAGCTGACCAGGAACTACCGGTCGTCGGCGGCGGTCGTGACGGGTGCGCTGGAGGTGATCGCGCCGTCGTCGCTCGTGCCGGGGCGGGAGCTGCGGCCGATGATCGACCACGGTGCCGCGCCGATCGGGGTGCACCACGCGTCGTCGGAGGCGGCCGAGGCGGGGTTCGTGGCGCGGACGATCGAGCAGGTGCTGGGCGGGGCGTCGTTCCACGCGTTCGACAGCGGTCGGGTGGTGGGCGACGGCACGCAGGGTCTGGGGTTCTCGGACTTCGCCGTGCTGTACCGGACGGATCGGCAGTCGCGGGCGCTGGTCGAGGCGTTGACGCAGTCCGGTCTGCCGTTCCAGAAGCGTTCACACGATCGGTTGGCGGATCGGCCCGGCGTGGCGCGGATCGCGCACGACCTGAAGTTCACCGCCGGCGACACGGTCCTGGAGCGCGTGCGTGCCGTGGCGGGCGACGACCACACTGCCTATGAGCTGCTGAAACCTCTGGCCGCCGAGTGCGGGACGGACTTCGAGCGCTTCCACACGGCTCTCGCGCTGGGGGTGGAGGTGGACACGTGGGACCCGCGGGCGGACCGGATCTCGCTGCTCACGCTGCACGCGTCGAAGGGCCTGGAGTTCCCGGTCGTGTTCATCGTCGGGTGCGAGGACGGGTTGCTGCCGCTGCGCTGGCCGGGGTCGGACGACGCGGAGGCGGTGGACGAGGAGCGCCGGCTGTTCTTCGTCGGGATGACCAGGGCTCAGCGGCACCTGTTCCTGAGTCACACGACCGGGCGACCGAAGTCGCCGTTCCTGGCGGCGCTGAAGGCTTACGAGCAATGGGGCGACGCCCAGCCGCGCCGGAAGCGCAAGGGCACCCAGCTCAGCCTGCTGTGACGCTCGCCCGGACATTGTCGGACCTGCCGGCTACGGTCGGCGGCATGGCGCACACCATCGGCTTGGCACTCGACTGCCACCACCCGACGCAGCTCGCGGAGTTCTGGAAACTCGCCCTGGGCTACGAGGACGAACCACCGCCGCCGCCGTTCAAGACGAGGGCGGAGTGGGTGGCCCACTACGACGACCCCGACGACGACCAGGACGACGGCGCCTGGCTGCACGACCCGGCCGGCGTGGGCCCGAAGCTGTTCCTGCAGCAGGTGCGGGAGCCGAAGACCGAGAAGATCCGGCTGCACCTGGATGTCCGGGTGAGCCTGGAGGTGCCGGCGGAGGAGCGCTGGTCGGCGGTCAAGGCCAAGGTGGGACTGCTGCTGGCGGCGGGTGGGAGCGTGATGCAGGAGTACCCGGAACACCACGTGGTGATGGCCGACCCGGAGGGCAACGAGTTCTGCGTCTGCTGATCCCGGCCGCACACCGTCGCCGCGCGGCCGTTCGGCGACGCCTGGCGACCATCCGTCTCCCTCACTGGAAAATTCGTCAGTGACGAGGCAAAGTAGCCCAATCGGATGCCATTCGGCAGGCTGGCTCGCATGGAATTCGATCTTTACGTCCGGGGTGGTCGGGCGGTTTTCACCGCTCGGGTGGAATGCGTCAGGGAGTCGGCGGGGCATGACCAACTTCATGGCACAACTCAGCACTGCTGAACGGAACGAGCTGTACCGGACCGGGAGGAAGGTGTCCTACCGAACCGGCGAAATGCTGATGAGGGAGGGCGATCGGGGAGATCACGTGCTCGTGATCGACTCCGGTGACGTCAAGATCGTGAAGAGCGACGTCGACGGGAAGGAGCACCTGCTCAACATCTGCGGCAGCGGTGAACTGCTCGGTGAGATCGCCTGCGTCGAGGAGAACGGGCGCCGCTCCGCCTCGGTGGTCGCCCAGAGTTCCGTGGCGGCGATCAGGATCGCCAAGGACGCGTTCGTCCGCTTCCTCCACGACCACCCGGCGTTGTGGCTGGGCATCATGCGACGGGTGACCGCGCTGCTGCGGGCCGCCGAAGGGCAGACGGACCGGAAGTCGATCCGGGTGCTGCGCGCCGTGGCCACGCTGACGGACCGGCACTCGAACGGGGCTCGTGGCGCGATCGTGCCGTACACGCAGCACACGATCGCCGGCTTCGCCCACGTGTCACCCATGACCGCGCACCGGGTCCTGGTCGACCTGAAGGAGTGGCGGCTGGCGTTCTCCCAGTACCGCAAGGTGGTGGTGCCGTGCGTCCGGTGCCTGCGCGCGGCGGCCGACGACGTCATGTCAACGCAAATCTACGGACAAATCATCATCGGATGTGGTGGTTCTGGCGTCTGTCCCCGAGGGTGAGTGCGCACAAGCCGCACACTCGACACCTGAACGTCGGAGACGCACGTGGACTCACTTCCCGTACCCCGCAGCGTCCTGCGGGTGGACATCGTCCGCTCCAGTTCCCGCGGACCCGATCGGCAGACCTTCCTGGACGCGCAGCTGAAGTCCGTCGTGGAGAGGGCGTCCGAAAGCGGGCTGCACCTGTTGTTCCCGAACGCCGCCATGCACACCCGTCCCGACGGTGACAGCATGACCCTGCTCATCGGGCCCGAGGTGCCGAAGGCGTGGCTGCTGGCGGACTTCGTGCTCCGCGAACTGGCCATCGCCCTGCACGACGTGAACCGCCGTGCCGACCCCGAGCACCGGCTCCAGGTGCGGGCGGCACTGGACCACGGCGAGATCACGGTCAACGCGCCGCACCTCGGCGGACCGGCCGTGGTCACCACGGCGAGGCTGGTCGACGCCGGACCGCTCCGGGAGTTCGTCGAGCGCCACCCCGCGCGGGATCTCGCCCTGATCATCTCCGACCGTTACTACCAGGACGTGGTGACGAGCGGCGTCCGCGGCCTCGACCGGCTGGTGTTCGACCGGGTCGAGGTCGAGGTCAAGGACTTCCGCCAGGTCGGGTGGCTGTTCCAGCCCGACGTCAGTCCGGAGCGCCGGGTCGCCTGACGGACCGGTGCCCGGTGTCGGTCGTCGGCAGGCATGGGCCTGACCTGCCGTTCCGTCGTGCTCAAGATCGGAAGTGGACTGGACCATAACGTGGCGTTATGACTGGACTGGCATATCCGCCGGACGTTTCCGCCGGCTAGCGTCGGGTGCACGGCCCCGCATCCCGTGTCACCACCCCTGCAAGGAGACAGCGGATGACCCGACGTAGTGTCGCCGCGGTCGCCGTGGCGGTCCTGAGCGCTGCCGGATTGGCAGCTGCGCTGGCCACCACCGCGACCGCGGGTCCACCACCGCCCCAGCTCGCCGTTGACGGCGGCATGGTCGCCGCGATGGCGCGCGACCTCCATCTCACCCCCGACGAAGCCCGCGCCCGCATCGAGCGCGAAGCGGGCGCGGCGCGGACCGAGAGCACGCTCAAGGCACGGCTCGGCCCCGGTTTCGCGGGCGCCTGGCTGAACTCCGACGCCACCGAACTCGTCGTCGGCGTCACGGCCGCGTCGCAGATCCAGGCCGTCGAAGCGGCCGGCGCGCGGGCGGAGCTGGTGCCACGGTCCCTCGCCCAGCTCGACGCCCTCAAGGTGAAGCTCGACCGGAACGCGCGCAACGCGCCGCGGTCCGTGCCCGGCTGGTACGTCGACGCGCCCACCAACACCGTGGTCGTCCTCGCCCGCGACGTCGCCGCCGCGACCGCGTTCGCGCACGCCAGCGGCCTCACCACCACCGACGTCCGGATCGAGCCGTCCACCGAGGAGCCGCGCCCGCTGATCGACGTGATCGGCGGCAACGCCTACTACATCGGCAGCGGCTCGCGGTGTTCGGTCGGGTTCGCGGTCAACGGCGGCTTCGTCACCGCAGGGCACTGCGGCCGGACGGGCGCGAGCACCACCCAGCCCAGCGGCACGTTCGCCGGCTCCAGCTTCCCCGGCAACGACTACGCCTGGGTCCGCACGGCCGCCGGCAACACCGGCCGCGCCCTCGTCAACCGCTACCCCGGCACGGTGCCGGTCGCCGGTTCCACCGAGGCGCCGGTGGGCGCCTCCGTCTGCCGCTCCGGCTCCACCACGGGCTGGCGCTGCGGCACCATCCAGCAGAAGAACACCTCCGTGACCTACCCCGAAGGCACGATCACCGGCCTGACCCGCACGAACGCCTGCGCCGAACCCGGCGACTCCGGCGGCTCGTGGCTGACCGGTGACCAGGCGCAGGGCGTCACCTCCGGTGGCTCCGGGAACTGCACGTCCGGCGGGACGATCTACTTCCAGCCGGTCAACGAGATCCTCCAGGTCTACGGCCTCCAGTTGATCGTCAGTGGCGGCACGCCAACCAGCACCACCTCGCCGACCACGACGACCTCCACGGACCCCGGCCAGACCACCTGGCAGCCAGGCGTCGCGTACGCGACCGGCTCCCTCGTGACGTACGACGGCGTCGGGTACAGGTGCTTGCAGGGGCACACGTCCCAACCAGGCTGGGATCCGCCGACGGTGCCCGCCTTGTGGGAGCGCGTGTGAGCTAGCGGCGAGCGCACGCGCGGGGTCCGGCTCGCACCCTGTGAGCCGGACCCTTCCCCTCGACGCCGTGCCGACCTACCGGTGTAGTAGTGCGGTCACAAGTGCGCTCCTCCGGTCGCATCGAGCCACGCCCCCGTCATCCACCGCGCCTTGTCCGATGCCACGAACGAGACCACATCGGCTATATCGCCGGCATAACCGATCCGGCCCAATGCCGAACGCGCCGCCATCGCCGCCTCCGCCGCCGGGTTCCCGCGCAGCCAGGACGCGTTCTGATCGGTGTCGACCACGCCCGGCGCGACGGTGTTCACCGTGATCCCGCGCGGCCCCAGGTGTTGGGCCAGGGTGCGCGTGAACGTGTCCAGCGCGCCCTTCGTCATCGAGTACGCGATGCCCACCGGCATGGCGATGCGCGTCGCCCCGGACGAGATGTTCACGATCCGCCCGCCGTCCCGCAGCAACGGAAGCGCGCGCTGCACCAGGAAGAACGGCGCCCGCACGTTCACCGCGAACACCTCGTCGAACGCCGCGGGCGTCACCTCCTCGATCGGTGCCGGCAGCCCGATCCCGGCGTTGTTCACCAGCACGTCCAACGGCGGCAGGGCGGCCACCAACTCGTCCAGCTCGGCGGGCAACGACGCCCGCACCGCGAAAGCCCCACCGCCGGCCTCCTCCACCACGGCCTCCGCCGCGTCGGCGTCCCGCGCGTAGTGCACGACCACCCGCATCCCGTCTGCCGCCAGCCGCAGTGCGATCGCCCGCCCGATCCCACGACTCGCCCCGGTCACCAATGCCGTCTTCACCAGCGCTCCAATCTGTAACGACCACTACACAAGCGCGAACTGTAGCGGACGTTATAAAATGAGCGCCATGGTGGGGCGCAAACGCGGGTTCGACCGGGACGACGTGCTGGACCAGGTCACGCGCGCCTTCTGGCGCGACGGCTACCAAGCGACCTCCGTCGCCGACCTGACCGCGACCACCGGGGTCAACCCGCCGAGCCTCTACGCCGCGTTCGGCGACAAGCGGGCCCTCTTCACCGAAGCCGTCGCCCGCTACCAGCAGACCTACGGCGCGTTCACCGCGCGAGCCCTCGACGAGGAACCCACCGCGCGCCAGGCCGTCGAGCGGATCCTCACCGAAGCCGCCGTCGAGTACACGACCCCCGACCGGCCCAAGGGCTGCCTGGTGCTCAGCGCCCCCGAGCTGGACGGCCTGCGTGACCAGGCCAGACAGGCCGTCGAGAACAAGATCCGGCACGACGTCGCGACCGGCGCGCTCCCCGCGGGCACGGACGCGCACCGCCTCGCCGTGTTCGTCGCCGCCACCGTCCGGGGCATGTCGTCGCTGGCCCGGGACGGCGCCACGCGGGCTGAACTGCACGATGTTGCCCGGACGGCGCTGTCGGTGTGGCCCGCACCCGTACCCTGAGAGGCGACGAGAAGGGGTGGTGCGGGTCGTGGAGCTGGCCGAGTCGCTGCTGGCGTGGCTGCACGGCTGGTCCGGTGTGCCCCTCTGCCCCGGCGACTGGGCCTGGACCGTCACCGCGTTCGGCGCCCTGATCGGCGTGCTGCCGACGATCGCCGCGCTGCTGTCGATCACCGTCCGCCGCGTCGTCGGCAACTCCTACGGCCCGTTCACCGGCGCGATCTTCGCGGTGCTCGGCGTGGTCAGCACGCTGGTGCTGCCGTGGGTGGCGTTCTCGGCCGCCTACAAGCTGCTGCGCACCCGCGCGCTGCCGGGCATGGAGACGCTGGACGAGTCGCCGTGCCTGGCGTTGAGCCAGTACGACTACCTGGTCACCTCGGGCTCGTTCGTCACCGCGATCTCCGGCAGCGCCGGGGTGGCGGAGGTGATCGCGGCCGGCGCCGCGGCGCTGCTCGCGCTGCTGTGCCTGCTGTTCGTGATGCTCCAGGCGGGCTCGGCGTTCCGGCTCGGCCCGAGCTGGCCGCGCCGGGTGTTCTGGCCGCCGTTCCTGGTCCTGCTGCTGGCGACGTCCGCGCTGCCGGTCGCGTTCGTGGGCCACCTGCTGCTCGGGTTCTTCCCGATCGCGGTGTTGGGCTCCCTCGTCGTGCGGGTTTTCGGGTTGACTACCGCCATGCTGAACCGCCCCGGTCGCGATCGCGGGAACCCGAGCCCGCAACCCGCGGTGTCGAGAACGCCACCGCCCTCGCCGTCGCAGCAGCCGCACCAGTCGCTGCCGCAGTCGTCCCAGCAGCAGCCGCCACCGCACCAGCCGCACAAGCCGCCGCCCTACAAGGTGGAGAAGCCGCCGCCCTACCAGCCCGCGCAGATCCCGCCGTACCAGCCGGTGCCGCCCTACCGGCCGACGCCGCCCGCCCGGCACTACCCGCCGACGCGGGTCGCCGACGTGCCCGTCGAGTCGCCGAGGCCGACCAGGCCCGAGCAGCCGGCGCCGTTGGCCGACACGCCCGGCCCGCTGCCGTTCGGCCCGGGCAGCGGCGGCTCCAGCGCGCCGACGCCCGCGCCCGACTCCGGCAAGGTCTGGAACCCGGCGGGCGGTCGGTTCCGGCGGATCCGCCAGCTCGGCCGCGGCGGGTTCGGCACGGTGTGGCTGGCCGTGGACGAGCAGTTGGCGCGCACGGTCGCGGTGAAGCTCGCGCACGCGCCCGACAACGACACCGAGCAGCGCATGCTGCGTGAAGCGCGCGCTCTGGCGGCCGTGCGCCACCCGAACTGCGTGCGCGTGTTCGACATCGTGCAGGACCCGGACGGCCTGGCCATCGTCATGGAGTACATCGACGGCCAACCGCTGTCCGACGTCGTGCTCACCAGCGGTCTGCTCGCCGACACGCTCGCCGCCCGGCTCTGGGTGAACATGGCGGACGCGCTGGCCGCCGCGCACGAGCAGGGCGTGCTGCACCGGGACGTGAAGCCGTCCAACGTCATCGTGGACACCCAGGGCACCGCGCACCTGATCGACTTCGGCATCGCCCGGTCGAAGGGCGACAGCACGCTCACCGCCACCGGGATGATGGTCGGCACGCCCGACTTCCTGGCGCCGGAGACCGCCCGCGGCGAGGCCGCGAGCCCCGCGTCGGACGCCTGGCAGCTGGCCGCGACGGTCAGCTACGCGCTCACCGGCCACCCGCCGCGCGGCTCGCGGGAGAACCCGATCTCGTCGCTGATGGCCGCCGCGCAGGGCGAACCGTGCGTGAAGCTGCCCCAGCACAGCGCCCACGCCCGGCTGCTCACCAGCGCGTTGGACGCCGACCCGGCCAAGCGGCCCGCGCTGGCCGCGATCCGCACCGAGCTGAGCACGTGGCTCTCGCAGGCGGGGTTGAGCAAGGAAGGCCCGGTCACGAGGATGATCGACCGGCCGGAACCGCCGACCCGACCCGTGCGCTGACCAGCGCCGCGACCCCGATCACCAGTGGCACGGCCAGCAGCACGCCCGAGAACGCCAGCACCAGCGACGTGCAGCCGAGGGCGAACGCGGCCGTGCGGCTGCGGAGGAGCTTGACGGCGGCGGCCAGTCCCGCCGCCGTCACCGCCGCCAACGTGGTCGACGCGACGCGCATCAAGGTGTCCAGCTCGACGTGCAGGCGCAGCGTGACGGCCGTGACCAGCGCGCACAGCACCAGCAAGCCGGTCAGGCCGTGCCGTCCGCCCAGGCGTGCGCCGCCCGCCAGGTAGGTGTTGATCGCGCCGAACGTCAGCAGCGTCGCGGCCACCGCCGTGACCAGCCGGGCGGACGGGCCGAACACGCGCTCCAGCAGGTCGGCGAGCGGGACGTCGCTCGTCGTGCCCGCCGTCGTGACCGCCAGACCGAGGTACAGCACCGCGACGACGGCCAGCGTCCGCCACGTCGCCCGGCGGACGTCGCCGAACTCGTCGGCGAGGTTGCTCGCCGCCTCCCAGCCGGAGAACGCGAAGAACAGCACCACGGCGGCGTGCCCGACGGCGAGCCACCCGTGCGGCGCGAACGGCTCGAAGTCGTCTCGCGCCACGTTCGGCGCGTTGCCCGCGATCGCCACGGCCAGGAGCACCGCCAGCAGCCCGACCAGCAGCACCTGGGCGACCGCGGACACCCGCAGCCCCGCGTAGTTGGCGGCGAACGCGGCGGCCAGCAGCACGACCCCGATCACCACGGGGTCCCCGCCACCGAGCGCGTAGGCGATGTACCGACCGCCGACCAGCGCACCGCCGAGCACCCCGAACGGCACCCCGACCAGGTAGAACCACCACGCGACCGGCCGTGCCGCGCGGCTGCCGAACGCGGTGCGCACGAACCCGACCACCCCGCCGCGGTGCCGTTCACCGAGCCGGGCGAACGACACCGCGATCGGGACGCTCAACACCAGCAACGCGGCCCACGCCAGCACGGACGCGGGCCCGGCGGCGTCGTTGGCCAGGGCGGGCAGCACCAGCACGCCGGGACCGAGCACCGCGCCGACGTACATCGCGGTGAGCCTCATGCCGTCGAGCCTCACGACATCAACGGGAGCTTGCGGGTCAACCGGGTGACCTCCGCGCGCGGGCCGTAGAGGGCGACGGCGACGAACTCCGGGTCCTCGGCGAGGGCGAGGGCTTCCAGGTACTCGGGGTAGGCGCGGGAGCGGCGGGCGACCTCGGTGAAGCCGATCTTCAGCACGCCGTCGGCGCGGTGCAGGGCCTTGAGGTGGTCCGCGGACGTGGTCAGCACCGGCACCGGGTGGGTGTTCAGGCCGAGGTGGAGGGTGCCGTCGGCGTCCTTGGCGTCCTCGCCGAGCAGGTCGGGCAGGCGGGCGCCGAGGGTGAGGCCGAGGACGACGGCGGCGTTGGCGGCGAGGTTGGGCGGCAGGTCGTCACGCAGGATCAACGCGAGTTTGGTGGGCAGCACGTTCCGGTCCGTTCGTTCGGTGGATTGGACTCAGAATTACCCACCTGAACGGCCTGATCCAGCGTCGCCGAACTTCGTTCGGCAGGGTTTGGCATGATCGGGACGTGGACGAACTTGATTCGGCGATCATCAGGAATCTGCAACTGGATGCGCGGCTGACCAACCGCGAACTGGCCCGGCGCCTCGGCGTCGCGCCGTCGACGTGCCTGGAACGCGTGCGCGCGCTACGCGAACGCGGCGTGATCCGGGGCTACCACGCGGACGTCGACCTGAGCGCCCTCAACCGCCCCGTCCAAGCCTTCGTCGCCGCCCGCCTGCGCCCGATGAGCCGTGCCGTGATCGCCAACTTCAAAGCGGCGATCGGCGCCCTGCCCGAGGTGACCGCGATGTACGTCGTGGCGGGCGACGACGACTTCCTCATCCACCTCGCCGTGCCCGACCTGGAACACCTGCACGCGTTCCTCATCGACCGCCTGAGCGAACGCCGCGAAGTCATCAGCTTCCGCAGCTCGGTGATCTACGAGAGCATCCGCAACCCGGTGCTCACCGAACTGCCGCACTGAACACGTAGGTGGCTAGGACGACCCCGGCCGTGGCTTCCCGGGTGCCGTTCGTGTACCAGCGTTCGGTGGTGGTCGTGGTGGTCGGGATGAACGTCGTCGAGATCGCCTCGAACTTCCAGCCCTCGGCCACGACCTCGTTCAAGATCTGCGTGTGGTCGTTGCTGCGCCGCTGGACCGTGGCGGCGCCGAGGCTCGAACGCGCCGACGTGCTCTCCAGGTCGATCGAGATCTGGAAGAGCTGCGCTCCTTCCTCCTTCGCCGTCCGCGCCTGCCCCGCCGGTGAGGCCGCGAAGCGGGCCGCGTCCTGCCGGGCTTTCGCCACGGCGGCGGCTGCCGATTTCGCGGCCAATTCCTCGGGCGTCTTGTTGAACAGTCCCATCGAACCCCCACGGCTATCCAGGCGAACCGGGTCGGAGAGGTGTTCTCCGCCGTTCACCTGTCATCCCCGTCGTGGTGCTGTCCGTTACCGCGGGTCAGTTCCGGGACGGCCCGGACATCAGTTCCAGGACGGCAGCCACTTCTGGGCGTCCCACACTTCCGGGGTGATCGGGATGCCGTTGAGGATCGGCCACAGCCACACGAAGTTGGCCACGACCAGGCCCACGTACAGCGACACCGCGAGCAGGCCGGTGCCCCGGCGTTCCTTGCCGTCGGTCCGCCTGCCCAGCATCTCGCCCAGCGCCAGCGCGATGCCCAGCACCAGGAACGGCGCCATCGGCATGGCGTAGAAGTAGTACATCTGCCGGTCGACGTTGATGAACCACGGCAGGAAGCCCGCGCCGTAGCCGACCAGCACCGCCGCGTACCGCCAGTCCAGCTTGGCGATCGACTGCCACATCGCCCACGCCAGCACCGGGAACGCCAGCCACCACAGGGCGGGCGTCCCGATCAGCATGATCGCGCCCACGCAGCTCGGCCCGCCGCAGCCCTGCACGGCGCCCTCGAAGTAGTAGAGCATCGGCCGCAGGCCCATCGGCCACGTCCACGGCTTCGACTCCCACGGGTGCGGGTTGGACTCCGGCGTCACCAGCTTGGTGTGGAACTCCAGCACGTTGCCGCTGTAGTACCAGAGCGCCCGCAGCGGCGCCGGGATCCAGCCGTCCTCGGGGATCTTGGTGCCCGCGATGTGCCGGTCGATGGCCGTCTCGGACGCGAACCACGCCCACCACGTCGCCAGGTACGCCAGCAGCGGGATCACCAGCAGCGCGAACAGCGACGGCAGCAGGTCCTTCGCGAACGCCCCCGCCCACGGCCGCTCCACGCCCGCCGAACGACGGGCCAGCGCGCTCCAGAACACCGACAGCACGCCGAAGAACGCGATGTACCACAGGCCGGACCACTTCACGCCGCACGCGAGGCCCAACGCGACCCCGCCCGCGAACCGCCACCAGCGGAAACCCAGCCACGGGCCGAACGGCGAGTTCGTCACCCAGCCCTCGCGCACCGCGACGGCCAGCCGCGACCGCACCTGGTCCCGGTCCACCACCAGGCACGCGAACGCCACCACCACGAAGAACGTCAGGAACGCGTCCAGCATCCCCATCCGCGACTGCACGTGGCTCATGCCGTCCGCGATCAGCAACACGCCCGCGATGGCGCCGATCAGGTCCGACCGCGTCATCCGCCGCGCGATCCGGATCACCAGCAGGATCGTCAGCGTGCCCGCGAGCGCCGACGCGAACCGCCAGCCCACGCCGTCGTAGCCGAACAGCCACTCGCCGACCGCGATGAGCTGCTTGCCCAGCGGCGGGTGGACGATCAGCTCGTAGCCGGGGTTGTCCTCGTACCCGCCGTTGCGCAGCACCTGCGCGCCCTGCGGCACGTAGTGCTTCTCGTCGAAGACCGGCGTGCCCTTGTCGGTCGGGAACCCCAGGTTCCAGAACCGGACCACACCGCCGATCAACGCCACGGTCAACGTGATGAGCCAGCCCCTCAGGGCGTCGCTCATCGTGCCGGGTTCGAGCTGGCGGGCCCGCTGTTCGCGGTCGTTGCCCGGTGGCGGGCTCGTCGGCGGGACCTCGCCGGCGTCGACCACGTCGTCTGCGGACTGCGGTGCGATCAGGCTCACGCGCACGATCGTAGGGTGAGACACGTGAGACCTGTATCTGGATCAGGCCGTTTGGTGCTGGCGGCTACTCCGCTCGGCGACGTCCGGGACGCTTCACCGCGCCTGGTCGAGGCCCTGGGCACGGCCGAGGTGATCGCGGCCGAGGACACCAGACGGCTGCGGTCGCTCGCTTCGGCCCTGGACGTGACCCCGAAGGGCCGGGTGGTCAGCTTCTACGACCAGGTCGAGACGGCCAGGCTGCCCGGCCTGCTGGAGGCGCTGCGGGACGGTCGGACGGTGGTGCTGGTGACCGACGCCGGCATGCCGAGCGTGTCCGACCCCGGCTACCGCCTCGTGGCGGCGTGCGTCGAGGAGGGGATCCAGGTCACGTGCCTGCCCGGGCCGTCCGCGGTGACGACCGCGCTGGCCGTGTCGGGCCTGCCGTCGGACCGCTTCTGCTTCGACGGCTTCCCGCCGCGCAAGCAGGGCGAACGGCGGCGGTGGTTCGCGGCGCTGGCGAACGAGCCCCGCACGTGCGTCTTCTTCGAATCACCCCATCGGCTCGCGGACACCCTCGCCGACGCCGCCCACGAGCTCGGTGCGGACCGCCGTGCCGCCGTGTGCCGGGAGCTGACGAAGACGTACGAGGAGGTCAAGCGGGGTGGGCTCGGCGAGCTGGCCGAGTGGGCGGCGGAGGGCGTGCGCGGCGAGGTCACCGTCGTGCTGGCGCCCGCCGAGGCCCGCGAGGCCCCGCCGATCGAGGCGCTGGTGGCCGAGGTGAGGCAGCGCGTGGCCGCCGGCGAGCGGACGAAGACGGCGGCGGCCGAGGTCGCCGAGGCGGCGGGGGTGAGCAAGAAGGCCCTGTACGACGCCGTGATCAGCGGTTCTTGACCCGCACGAGCCGCACGCCCGGCGGTCAGCTGTTCGAGATCGCCACGATGATCCAGACGATCGCCCACAGGCCGCACGTCAGGATCGTCAGGATCAGGTGCAGCCCGTGGTTGACGCCGCGTCGGCCGGCGATGACGTTGACCTGCACGTTCTGCTGCGGCATCACGTGCTGGACGTAGGGCGGTGGCGGGTAGGGCTGGGCGTAGGGCTGCTGCGGGGGGTAGGGCTGGGCGTACGGCGGCGGGGCGTACGGCTGGGTCGGCTGCTGGTACGGCTGCACCGGGTAGGGACCGGACTGCGGGCCGGCCGGGTCGTGCCACCCCTGAGCGGCCTGGTCGTCGGCGGGGAACGGCGGCTGGTGGGGGTTCGACACGGGGCGCTCCGGGAAGGCTGGGCGGTGGGTACCGCTGTGCATCGAGCCGCCGCCGTAGATCGTTAACCGCCGACTCCGAACGGAGATCCGCAGCCTGCCCCGGCACTGCCCAACCCGCGGAAACCCGCTGGGAGCGGCTCCGTAGGCTTGGCCCATGAGTGCCTCCGTGCTGACCGCGGTGGCGTGGCCCTACGCCAACGGCCCCCGCCACATCGGTCACGTCTCCGGTTTCGGTGTCCCCTCCGACGTGTTCTCCCGCTACATGCGCATGTCGGGCAACCGGGTGCTGATGGTCTCCGGCTCGGACGAGCACGGCACACCCATCTCGGTGCAGGCCGAGAAGGAGGGCATGTCCACCCGCGAGCTCGTGGACAAGTACCACCGCGTGATCGCGAACGACCTGCACGGCCTCGGCCTGTCCTACGACCTGTTCACCCGGACCACCACCGGCAACCACTACAAGGTGGTCCAGGAGCTGTTCCTCGCCCTCTGGCGCAACGGCTACGTCATCCCGAAGACCGAGATGGGCGCGATCAGCCCCTCCACCGGCCGCACGCTGCCCGACCGCTACATCGAGGGCACCTGCCCGATCTGCGGCTACGACGGCGCCCGCGGCGACCAGTGCGACAACTGCGGCAACCAGCTGGACCCCGTCGACCTGAAGAACCCGCGCAGCCGGATCAACGGCGAGACGCCGAAGTTCGTCGAGACCGAGCACCTGTTCCTGGACCTGCCGCAGTTCATCGACGCGCTCGGCGGCTGGCTCCAGACCCGCACCGAGTGGCGGCCGAACGTGCTCAAGTTCAGCCAGAACCTCATCAGCGACCTGCGCCCGCGCGCCATCACCCGCGACCTGGACTGGGGCATCCCCATCCCGCTCGACGGCTGGAGCGAGCAGCCGATGAAGCGCTTCTACGTGTGGTTCGACGCGGTCATCGGCTACCTGAGCGCGTCGGTCGAGTGGGCCCGCCGCACGGGCGACGCCGACGCCTGGAAGGAGTTCTGGACCGGCGACGCCCAGGGCTACTACTTCATGGGCAAGGACAACATCGTCTTCCACTCGCTGATCTGGCCCTCCCTGCTCCTCGGGCAGAACGGCCAGGGCGCGAAGGGCGGCGAGCCCGGCTCGTTCGGCACGCTGAACCTGCCCACCGAAGTGGTCTCCAGCGAGTTCCTGACCATGAGCGGCTCGAAGTTCTCCACCTCGCGCGGCACCGTCATCTACGTCACGGACTTCCTCAAGGAGTTCGGGCCGGACGCGCTGCGCTACTTCATCTCCGTCGCCGGCCCCGAGAACCAGGACACCGACTTCACCTGGGAGGAGTTCGTCCGCCGGACGAACTTCGAGCTGGCCAACGAGTGGGGCAACCTGGTCAACCGGTCCATCTCGATGGCGCACAAGAACGTGGGCGCGGTGCCGCGGCCGACGAGCCCCACGCAGGCCGACCACGAGCTGCTGGAGCTGTCCCGCAAGGCGTTCGACGTGGTGGGCGCGAACCTGCGCCGCTCCCGGTTCAAGCAGGCGTCGTCCGAGGCCATGAAGGTGGTCGGCGCGGCCAACCGCTACCTGTCCGACCAGGAGCCGTGGAAGCTCAAGGACGACCCGGAGCGCCGCGACACCGTGCTGCACACCGCGTTGCAGGTCGTGCAGGACGCCAACGCCCTGCTGACGCCGTTCCTGCCGCACTCGGCGCAGAAGGTGCACGAGGCGCTCGGCGGCACGGGCGTGTGGGCGGCGCAGCCGCAGCTGACCGACGTCGCCGACCTGGACGTGCCCGACCGCGAGTACCCGGTGCTGACCGGCGACTACGCGGCCGAGCAGGCGACGTGGGCGTCGACCCCGATCGAGGTCGGCAGGCCGCTGGCCAAGCCGGCGCCGCTGTTCGCGAAGCTCGACCCCGAACTGGGTGAGACCGGCCCCGAGTGGGCCCCGATCGTCAAGTGACCAAGCGTCGCGGCGAGCGGCCACCGGTCCCGGAAACCCTTCCGGCGCCGGTGGTCGACGCCCACACCCACCTCGACGCGTGCGGCGCGCGGACGCCCGACGAGGTCCGCGCGATCGTCGACCGGGCCGCGCAGGCGGGCGTGGACCGCGTGATCACGGTCGCCGACGACCTCGACGCCGCGCGGTGGGCCGCCGAAGCCGCCACGTGGGACGACCGGGTGTTCGCGGCCGTCGCCCTGCACCCCACGCGCACGTCGACGTTCGGCGAGGTCGAGCAGACCGAGCTGGCCCGGCTCGCCGAGCAGCCCAGGGTCGTCGCGATCGGCGAGACCGGCCTGGACTACTACTGGGACTACGCGCCGAAACCGGCCCAGCACGAGGCCTTCCGCTGGCACATCGACCTGGCCAAACGGGTCGGCAAGCCGTTGATGATCCACGACCGGGACGCGCACGACGACATCCTCGCGGTGCTCGACGCCGAGGGCGCGCCGTCCACTGTGGTCTTCCACTGCTTCTCCGGCGATCTCTCCTTCGCGCGCGCGTGCGTGGAACGCGGGTTCGTGCTCTCGTTCGCGGGCACGGCGACGTTCCGCAACGCCCACGCCCTGCGGGAAGCCGCACTGTGGGTGCCGGAGGACCACATGCTCGTCGAGACGGACGCGCCGTTCCTCACGCCCCACCCGTACCGAGGTCGCCCGAACGAGCCGTATTGCGCGAACTACACCCTCCGCGACATAGCGACGCTGCGTGAGATCGACCTGGGTGAGTTGGCCACGGAGATCACCCGAAACGCCGAACGTGTCTTCGGCCTTCGTGACGCGGTGAAGTCGTAATACCACTTACGACGAATGGCGGACAGACTTGCTCCCCTGACGGAGTGACTGAACTCACAAGGGTTGTCGGGGTGTTGGCACAACCCCCGTGAACCCGTTACGGTCCCGTGACCGTGCCCCGAGTCGTGATTCGGGGCGCACCCGCAGTCGGGGCGGGTCACGTTGACACCAGAAGCGAGAAGCCGAACACGCACAGGAGTTGCCGGAGATCACCAGCTGACCACCGACACCGATCGTGCGCGTCGCCGGACTTCGCGCCTTCAGGAGGTATGGCACCCCGTGAACTCGTTCAACGAGGACACCGACTGGTTTACGCCCGTGCAGTCGACACCCGCGGCGGGTGTCGACGTCCTGGACAGACCCGGGCTGCCGCCGTCCGAATGGGACACCGCGGTGTTCACCATCACCCCGGACGACGTGCTGGAAGTGCTGGGCCCGGACGCCGACGAACTGCTCGCAGGGGCGAACGTCGACGTCGACGAGCTGATCCGGCTCATCAACGCCGAGACCACGCTCCTACCCCCGATCATCATCCCCGACGAGGTCTCCCAGGACCGGGTCGCGGGCAGCCTGGCCGCCGAGCGGCCGAGCGCCCCGCCCGCCGCGCTGGTCGAAGCCGCGGGGAAGTGGAAGCGGCGTTTCCTCAAGGCCGCGGTGCTCACCGTGCTGGTGACCATCTCCGGCGGCGGCGCCACCGCGATCGCGATGGACAAGTCCGTCACGGTCGACGTCGACGGCGAGGCCACGACCGTCCGCACGTACGAGTCGACCGTCGGCGAGATCCTCGCCGACGAGGGCATCGCGATCGGCGAGCACGACGCGCTGAGCCCGTCACCCCAGGCGAAGGTGAGCGACGGCGGGAAGATCTCGCTGGACCGCGGCCGGCTGGTGAAGATGACGGTCGACGGCGAGCAGCGCGAGGGCTGGGTCCGCTCGGTCACCGTGGACGAGGCGCTGGACCAGCTGCAGGTGAACGACGAGGGCGCGTGGCTCTCCCACGACCGCGGCATGGACGTCCCCCTCAACGGCCTCTCGCTCGAGGTCAAGAGCCTCAAGACCATCACGCTCTACGACGGCGGCAACGCGCCCCGGCAGATCCAGACGACGGCCGTGACCGTCGAAGAGCTGCTGAAGACCGAGAACCTCACGCTCGGCGCCGACGACAAGCTCGAGACGGCGATCGACCTGCGCGTCACGAACGGCGCCGAGGTCCACATCACGCGCACCGGCGTGTCGGTGATCAACGCGACGGAGGCCATCCAGCCGCCCGTCGAAGAGGTCAAGGACGACACGATGATGAAGGGCCAGAAGGAGGTCCTGGACCCGGGCGAGGCCGGCGAGCAGATCGTCACCTACCGCGTCACGGTGAAGAACGGCGCCGAGATCGGCCGCGAGAAGCTGGGCGCGAAGGTCACCAAGGAGCCGAAGCCGAAGAAGGTCAAGGTCGGCACGAAGCTCCCGCCCGACGGCGCGGTCTGGGACGCGCTGGCGCAGTGCGAGGCGACCGGCAACTGGGCCATCAACACCGGCAACGGCTACTACGGCGGCCTCCAGTTCGCCAAGGGCACCTGGGACTCCTACGGAGGCAGCCAGTACGCCGCGTACCCGCACCAGGCGACCCGCGAGCAGCAGATCGCCATCGCCACCAAGCTCCGCGACGCGCGCGGCGGCTACTCGGCGTGGCCCCACTGCCAGCAGAAGCTGGGCCTGCCGTAAGAATGCACGGGTGACTGAGGATTCGACGTCGGCCGGGTCGGGGAGCCAGCTCCTCGGTCCGGCCGACGTCCGTCGGCTGGCCGCCGAGCTGGACATCCGCCCCACGAAGAAGCTGGGGCAGAACTTCGTGCACGACCCGAACACGGTGCGGCGCATCGTGTCGGCGGCCGACCTGCGCCCCGACGACGTCGTGCTCGAAGTGGGGCCCGGCCTCGGCTCGCTGACGTTGGCGTTGCTGCCCTCCTGTCGCGCGCTGGTGGCCGTGGAGATCGACGGGGTGCTCGCGGACCGCCTGCCCGTCACGGTGGCCGAGCGGGCGCCTCGGCTGGCCGACCGGCTGAGCGTCGTGCACGCGGACGCGATGCGCGTCACCCCGGACCAGCTCCCGGTCGAGCCGACCGCCCTGGTGGCGAACCTGCCGTACAACGTGGCCGTGCCCGTGGTGCTGCACCTGTTGGCCGTGCTGCCGTCGTTGCGCACCGGGTTGGTGATGGTGCAGTCCGAGGTGGCCGACCGGATGGCCGCGGGCCCCGGCAGCAAGGTCTACGGCGTGCCCAGCGTGAAGCTCGCCTGGTACGCCGACGCCCGCCGCGCCGGTCCCGTGCCGCGCTCGGTGTTCTGGCCCGTGCCCAACGTGGACTCGGCGCTGGTCGCGTTCGACCGGCACGAACCGCTGTCCACTGTGGACCCGAAGCGGCTGTTCGCCTTGGTGGACGCGGCTTTCGCGCAACGCCGCAAGATGCTGCGCGGGGCGCTGTCCGGCTGGGCGGGTTCGGCCGCCGAGGCGCAGCGGCTGCTCGTCGCCGCGGGCGTCGACCCGGCGGTGCGCGGCGAACAACTGGCCGTCGGGGACTTCATCCGGATAGCCGAGGCCGCGTCCACTCGATAGTCGTTGATCTTTCGGCCGAAAGTGTGATTTGCCGGACGATCCTGTTTCGGGCTTGCGTCAGCCGGTCCTGGTCAGGTCTACTCGTGGTGCCATCCCGAGCGGCCGAGAGACCTGGCTCCACGACGCCGCAGCAACCACCCCTCCACGGGGGCAGGTGCTTCCGCCAGGAACGATGGAGGATCACGTGCCCAGGATGCGAACGCTCACCCGCCGGCGGGTCGTCGACCACGGCCGTCGCACGTCGTCAGCCTGTCGCAGCTGCTGAGCAGCCCCAGGCGCCGCCGAGTCCCCGCGTCCTCCGTCGAGGACACCTTTCCGAGCTGAGCCGTCGGTCGCGCACGCCCTGAGCGTGTGCCGCCGCATGCCGTCGTGGAGCGAAACGTGATCACTGTCGAGAACCTCACCAAGACCTTCCCCGGGAGTACCGGGCAGGTTCGCGCGCTGGACGGCGTGAACCTGGACGTCGCCGCGGGCACCGTGCTCGGCGTCGTCGGCCCCAGCGGGGCGGGCAAGTCCACCCTGGCCCGGTGCGTCGCGCTCCTGGAGCGCCCCGACAGCGGCGCGATCCGCGTCGACGGCACCGACCTCGTCTCCCTCGACGGCACCGCGCTGCGTGCCGCCCGCCGGCAGATCGGCGTCGTGCCGCAAGGGGATTCCCTGCTGCGCCAGCGCACCGCCGCGGGCAACGTCGCGCTGCCGCTGGAGGCCGCGGGCGTGGCCGGGCCGCAGCGCCGCACCCGCGTCGCCGAACTCCTCGACCTCGTCGGCCTGACCGACAAGGCGGGCTCGTACCCCGACCAGCTCTCCGGCGGCCAGCGCCAGCGGATCGCGGTCGCGCGGGCGCTCGCCGCGTCACCGTCCGTGCTGCTGGCCGACGAGCCGACGTCCGCGCTCGACCCCGACACCACCGGCTCGGTGCTCGCCGTGCTCGACCGGGCGCGCGCCGAACTCGGCGTGACGGTGCTCGTGGTCACGCACGACATGGGCGTGGTCCGGAAGATCTGCGACGACGTCGCGGTGCTGGAGGACGGCCGCGTGGTGGAGCACGGCAAGGTGCTCGACCTGGTGTCGGACGCCGCGAGCCGCACGGCCGCGTCGCTGCTGCCCGGCGTGGACCAGAACCCGGCCCTGGAGGGCTCGTTCGACCGGGTCGCGGACGTCGTGCTGATCGGCTTCGCCGCCGTCGGCGCGCTGCTGCCCGAGGCCACCAGCCGGTTCGGCGTGGAGCTGAACCTGCTCGGCGGCGGCCTGACCAGGCTCGGCGAGACCCCGGTGGCGCGCTTCCGCGTCGGCCTGAAGGGCGAGCGCGCCGACTCGGCGCTGGAGTGGATCTCGGAGGCGGGCGGCTCGGTGCGCCGGACCCTCTCGGGTCCGCAGGGAGTAGCTGCGTGAGGTCTGCCACACCCTGGTCCATCGTGTTCGACGACGTGCTGGTCGCGACCGGCGAGACGTTGTACATGGTGGTCGTCTCGACCCTGATCGCTGTGCTGCTCGGCGCGCCCGTCGGCATCTGGCTTCAGCTCACCGCCCCCGGTGGGCTGAAGCCCCGGCCGGTGCTGCACAAGGTGCTCGGGTTCGTCGTGGACCTGGGCCGTTCCATGCCGTTCCTGGTCCTGCTGGTGGTGCTCACCTCGCTGACCAGGCTGTTGTTGGGCAGCACCATCGGACCCACGGCGGCCATCGTGCCGCTCGCCGTCGGAGCCATCCCGTTCGTCGGCAGGCTGGTCCAGAACGTGCTGGCCGAGGTGCACGTGTCGGTGGTCGAGGCCGCCGTCACCACCGGGTCGTCCACGGTGCGGATCGTGCGCAGCGTGCTGCTGCGCGAGTCGTCGCCCGCGCTGGTCAACGCCGTGGGCGTGACCGCGATCGCGCTGCTCGGGTACTCGGCGATGGCCGGGGTGGTCGGTGGTGGTGGGCTCGGCGACCTGGCCGTGCGCATGGGCTACCAGCGGTTCAACGACCGGTACCTGTGGAGCACGGTCGTCGTGCTGGCGATCATCGCCACCGCGATCCAGTTCACCACCAACCGGGTGGCCCGTGGTGTCGACCGGCGCCGTACTGCGTCTGTGTGATCGTTCTTGGTTTCTGTTTGATTGTTTCTGTCTGATCGTTCGCACCTCAGCTAAGGAATGAAATGCGTATTCGTGCTGCCCTGCTGGCCGTGCTGCTGACCGCAGTGGGCTGCGGTAGTGGCGACAACGGCGCCGCGTCCGACCCGAACGCGCCGTTGAAGGTCGGGGTGAGCCCGGTCCCGCACGCCCAGGTGCTGCGGTACGTGGCCGACAATCTGGCCGCGGCGAAGGGCCTCAAGATCGAGGTCGTCGAGTTCACTGACTACGTGCAGCCGAACACGGCGCTGGTGGACGGGTCGCTGGACGCCAACTACTTCCAGACCGTGCCGTACCTGGACACGTTCAAGGCGGAGAGCGGCGCGTCGCTGGAGTGGATCGGGCCGGTGCACCTCGAACCGCTCGGCGTGTACTCGAAGAAGCACAAGTCGCTGGCCGACCTGCCGTCCGGCGCGAAGGTGGCCGTGGCGAACGACGCGACGAACGAGGCGCGCGGGCTGAAGCTGCTGCAGGACAACGGGCTGATCAAGCTCACGCCGGGCGCGGAGAAGACGGCGACCATCCGGGACATCGCGGAGAACCCGCGCGGGCTGGAGTTCGTCGAGCTGGAGGCGGCGCAGCTGCCGCGCTCGCTGGACGACACGGACGCGTCCGTGGTGAACGGCAACTACGCCATCGACGCCGGGCTGAAGCCCGCGTCCGACGCGTTGGCGCTGGAGAAGGCCGAGGGCAACCCGAACGCGAACGGCCTGGTCACGCGGGCGGAGCTGAAGGACGACCCGCGGGTGCGCGACCTGCTGGCACTGCTCCAGTCGCAGGAGGTCAAAGACTACATCAAGGAGACCTTCGCGGGCTCGGTCCTGTCCGTCTGAACCACCGAGAGTCCTACGTTCAAGTCGCGAGAGTCCTACCTTCAGGTCGCGCGTGTCCTACGTTCGGAACGCGCGTGTCCTACGTTCAGGACGGGTGAGTTCAACGTTCGGGACGTCGAGGACGAGAAAAGCCCAAGAAAGAGCAAAGCCCGAGAAAGAGCAAAGAGTCCTCGCCGGACGGGCAGATCAGCAGGATGACGCCTGGTTTGGTGGTTCAGCGCCGGGTCCGTTGTCGGTCCGGGTTTCGTGTCATCCCGCCGACCTCCACAAGGGCGACCACACGTGTCAAGGGGGCGACAACAGTGGATGTGGCAGGCATTGGTGAACGCCGCCCCCTTGACACGTGCGGTAGGGCTGCGCCAGGTCGGCGGGATTGCGGTAGGGCTGCGCCAGGTCGGCGGGATGACACGAAGCCCTCCTTTATTTGGGGGAAGGTGCGGGGGTGAAGTGGGTTCCGTCGCAGGTCAGGGGTTGGTAGGAGCGAGCAACCCGGGATCGCCCGTACGCTTCATGGCGTGCTCGCTGTCGTCCCACCCCCGGTCACCGTCCGCGTCCCGGCCAAGGTCAACCTCCACCTGGCCGTAGGCGACTCCCGCGCGGACGGCTACCACGACCTGGTGACGATCTTCCAGGCCTTGTCGTTGACCGACGAGGTGACGGTCGCCATCGCCGAGGATCCCGGAGTCGAGGTGCACGGCGAGGGTGCCGACGCGGTGCCCACCGGGCCGTCCAACCTGGCGTGGCGGGCGGTGCGGGTGTTGGCCGAGCACGTCGGCCGCGATCCGGACGACCCGAAGGTCCGGGTAGTCATCCGAAAGTCGATCCCGGTGGCCGGTGGCATGGCGGGTGGCAGCGCGGACGCGGCGGCGACGCTCGTCGGGTTGGCCTCGCTGTGGCGGTTGGAGATCAGCCGGGACGAGTTGGCCGGCATCGCGGGCAAGATCGGGGCGGACGTGCCGTTCGCCATCTACGGCGGCACGGCCCTGGGCACGGACCGGGGTGACCGGATCGTGCCCGTGCTGTCCCGCCACACGTTCCACTGGGTGCTGGCGTTCGACCGGCGCGGGCTGTCCACGCCCGAGGTGTTCGACGAGTTGGACCGGCTGCGCGCCGACGGTGACCCGCCCCGGGTCGGCGAGGCGGAGGCCGTGCTGGAGGGCCTGTCGTCCGGTGATCCGCGTCAGCTCGCGCTGCTGCTGGGCAACGACCTGCAGGCGGCGGCCGTGTCGCTGAGGCCGAACCTGCGCCGCACGTTGCGCGCGGGCGTGAACGCGGGTGCGTTGGCCGGGATGGTGTCCGGTTCGGGGCCGACCTGCGCGTTCCTCTGCACGGACGGTGACTCGGCGGTGCGGGTGGCGGCCGAGTTGGCGGGTGCGGGCGTCTGCCGGACGGTGCGCGTGGCGCAGGGGCCGGTGCACGGGGCACGCGTCATCGGCACCGAGGAAGCGCCCCGGCCCATTCCGCCCGAAGTGCACGCCTGACCCGGTCACGTTCCGTGGTGGCTTCGGCGCGGTGAGGGTCTGTTTGAGCTGTGACGTCGGACTCGCTGGGGTGGTGAGGGCTGGTGCGTCGAGCACGGGCGGGCGGTTGTCGTCGGCGCGATAGCTAGGCTGGCGTACTGCGTTGTCACCCCGTTCTCGATGAAGGTGCTGGTACATGGCCAACTTGGTCAACTTGGAGAGCGTTTCCAAGTCGTTCGGCGTGCGTCCGCTGCTCGACGGCGTGTCCCTCGGCGTCGGCGAAGGCGACCGCATCGGGGTCGTCGGCCTCAACGGCGGCGGCAAGACGACGTTGCTGGAAGTGCTGGCCGGGCTCGCCGAGCCGGACGAGGGGCGCGTCAGCCAGAACCGAGGGCTGCGCATGGCCGTGGTCACGCAGCGCACCGAGTTGGCCGAGGGGTCGACGGTGCGCAACGCCGTGATCGACCCGCTCGGGTTCGACGCCGAGCACGAGTGGGCCGCCGACGCACGGGTGCGGTCGATCCTGGACGGCCTCGGCATCACCGGGTTCGGGCTGGACTCGCCGGTCGGCACGATGTCCGGTGGCGAGCGGCGGCGGGTGGCGTTGGCGGCGGCGCTCGTGCAGGACCTGGACCTGGTCGTGCTGGACGAGCCGACCAACCACCTCGACGTGGAGGGCGTGCGGTGGCTGGCCGAGCACCTGCTGGCCCGTCGCACGGCACTCGTCGTGGTGACACACGACCGGTGGTTCCTGGACACGGTGTGCAGCCGCACGTGGGAGGTCGTGAACGGCAAGGTCGAGCAGTACGAGGGCGGTTACGCGGACTGGATCTTCGCCCGCGCCGAGCGCGCCCGACTGGCCGACACGATCGAGGAGAAGCGCCGCAACCTGGCCCGCAAGGAGCTGGCGTGGCTGCGCCGCGGCGCGCCCGCCCGCACGTCCAAGCCCCGCTACCGCATCGACGCCGCCGAGGCGTTGATCTCCGACGTGCCGCCGCCGCGCGACTCGGTGGAGCTGCTGGCGTTCGCGAAGCGCCGGCTCGGGCGCACGGTGCTGGAGCTGGAGGACGCGACGCTGACCGTGCCCGACCGGGTGCTGGTGCGCGACCTGACGTGGCGGATCGGGCCGGGCGACCGGGTCGGCATCGTGGGCGTGAACGGGTCGGGCAAGACGACGTTGCTGCGGGCGTTGGCCGGTGAGCGCGAGCTGGAGAGCGGCAAGCGCGTGCAGGGGCAGACGGTGAAGCTCGCGCACCTCAGCCAGGAGCTGCACGACCTGGACGGGTCGATGCGGGTGCTGGAGGCCGTGGAGGAGATCGCGCGGCGGGTGGTGCTGGGCAAGCAGGAGATGTCGGCGTCGCAGCTGGCCGAGCGGTTCGGGTTCTCGTCGCAGAAGCAGTGGACGCCGGTGGGCGACCTGTCCGGCGGTGAGCGGCGGCGGTTGCAGCTGTGCCGGCTGCTGATGGCCGAGCCGAACGTGCTGCTGCTGGACGAGCCGACGAACGACCTGGACATCGACACGCTCCAGCAGCTGGAGGACCTGCTCGACTCGTGGCCGGGCACGCTGGTGGTGATCTCGCACGACCGCTACCTGGTGGAACGGGTGTGCGACCAGGTGGTGGCGCTGTTCGGCGACGGCGGGCTGACCGACCTGCCCGGCGGGATCGAGGAGTACCTGCGGCGGCGCGACCGGCAGAAGGAAGCCGACGCCGTGCCGACCGCGAAGGCCACGTCCGCCCCGTCGTCCGCCGCGGACCAGCGCGCCGCGCGCAAGGAGCTGTCCCGCCTGGAACGCCGCCTGGAGACGTTGCAGAAGAAGGAAGCGCAGCTGCACGCGGCGCTGGCCGAGGCCGCCACCGACCCGGAACGCCTGCTGGCGCTGGACGCCGAGCTGAAGGCCGTGCTGGCCGAGGCCGAGGACGTCGAGGCGCAGTGGCTGGCCGCCGCCGAGTCCGCCGAAGCCTGACCCGTCAGGACAGGAAAGTCCGGGTGCGGGTCAGGAGGAGGTCGGCGGCGGCAGGCGTGTAGCCGGGGAGGCCGGGGTCGGCGAAGAGGTGCTGGTCGCCGGGGTAGAGGAACAGCTCGGCGGCCGGGGTGGCCGTGACGAGGGCGCGGGCCGCTTCCAAGTCGCCGTCGCCGACGAAGACCGCGTCGTCCTCCATGGCGTGCACCTGCACCGGAACGTCCGCGGGCCACCCCGAGCCGAACTCCGACACCGGGATGCACGCGCCGCACAGGAGCGCGCCCTTGGCGCCGGGCCGGGTCTGGGCCAGCATCTGCGCCGGCAGCACGCCCAGCGAGAAACCGGCGTAGAAGAGGTCGGGCGGGAGGTTGTCGGCGGCGGCCCGGCCGCGGTCGAGGATCGTGCCGAAACCGATCTCCTCGGCGTGCGCCACACCGTCCTCGAACTTGTCGAAGACCCGTCCGTCGAACAGATCGGGTGTGTGCACGGTGTGGCCGGCCGCCCTCAGCTGCTCGGCGAACTCGCGCACACCGGGCGTCAGCCCTTGCACGTGGTGGAACAGCAGGACACCGGCCATCTCTCCTCCAATCGCACGATCACCCTAACGGCCGCGCCGCCGCAGCTCGGCCACCAGCAACGGCATCAGCTCGTCCACGAACGCGCAGTCGTAGCCCTGCCCCGCCATCAACGACGAGGCGAACTTCGTCTTCGCCACCTCCGCCGACGACGCGCCGACCATGCCGTCGAGCGCGATGCCGACCTCCTCCAGCACCCGGTCCACCTGGGACGTCCGGTACCCGCGCTGCGCCGGCCCCGCCACCGGGATCTTGATCAACCGCAGCTGCTTCCACGACGTGATCGGCGGGATCGCGCTCGGCCGCGGCGGCCCGTCGCCCAGCTGCTTCTCCACCCGTGCCAGGAACGCGTCCACCTCGGTCTCGTCGTACCCGCGCCTGCCGAACATGGGGCGGCTGAAGCGGACCTCGCGGACCTCGCGGGCGGTCAGGTCGTCCTGGCCGAGCAGGGTGTTCTCGATCCGGTCGAGGAACTTGTCGACCTGCGACTCCTGGTAGCCGCGCCGGCCGCGCGGCGGCTTGCCGAACGCTGCGGTGCGGACGTCACGGGCGGTCAACGGGCGCGTGCCGGGGCCCGGGCGGGGGCGCAGGGGAGGCGGCGCGGGAGAAGCGGGAGAGGCGGGAGGAGCGGGGGGAACGAGGGAGACGGGCGGCGTGGCCACGGGCCGGGCCGGCATCCGCTCCAACGTCACCACGACGAGGTCGAGGAACGTGTCCACGTCGTCCTCGTCGTACCCGGCCCGACCCGGCGGGGCGAAGCTGAACTCGTAGTCCTGCACTTCCCGGGCGGTCAGGTCGTCACGGCCCGCCAGGGTGTTCTCGATCCGGTCGAGGAACGCGTCGATCTCGCCCTCGTGGTAGCCCCGGTTCCCCGGTCTGGGCTTGTGGAACCGCACACCGCGCACGTCCTGCGGCGTCAGCCTGGCCGCCGGGCGCATCCCGGTCGACGTGGCGTGCGCGCCCTGCGCGGGAGCGGTGGCCTGGCGCCGCTGGGGCGTCGAGCCGAGCGTCTCGGCCACCAGGTCCATGAACGCGTCGACCTCGGCCGCGTAGTAGCCCGGCCGCGAGGGTCTGAACCGCACCTCTCGCACGTCCTGCTCGCTCACGTCGTCCCGGCCGAGCAGCGTTGCCTCGATGCGGTCCAGGAAGGCGTCCACCTGACCCTCGTCGTACCCGGGCTGGCCGGGCGGGGGGCGGTGGAAGGCGACCTGCCGCAGATCCTGCGCGCCCAACAGCGGCGCCGGATGTGCCGGCATGTGCTGGCGAGCCTCGAACCCGGCCACCCAATTACCTCCTTCGTGTGGTGTACCGGGGAGTATCGCCGGATGATGCGCCCGATGTTTCGCCCTATCGGCTCAATGCGCCGGAAGATCGCTCTACCCTGGCGGACATGAGCCGGTTCGTGGACACGATGGTGGCAACCGCTTCGGGCGCCGGGGGACAGACGCGAGGCATGACCACGGGGGAGCCGAACGCCCCGGTCCGCAGGTCGTGGGCGGAGGTACACCAGCAGGCCACCCGCATGGCCGGCGCGCTCGTGGCGGACGGGGTGGCGCGCGGCGAGTCGATCGCGGTCCTCGCGGGCGACCCGGCCGAGATCGCGCCCGCCGTGCAGGCGGTGTGGCTGGCCGGCGGCAGCACGACCATGCTGCACCAGCCGACGGCGCGCACCGACCTGGCCGAGTGGGCCGGTGACACGTTGCGCGTGCTCACCATGATCGGCGCGAAGCTGGTGCTGCTCGGCGCGCCGTTCGACGCGCTGTCGGGCGTGCTGGACGAGCACGGCGTCTCCTACCGGAGGCTGGCCGAGCTGGACGGCGAGCCGCTGGCGGCGCCCGTCGACGTGGACGAGGACCTGCCCGCGCTGCTGCAGCTCACCAGCGGTTCCACGGCCGACCCGAAGGCCGTCCGCATCACGCACGGCAACCTGTGGTCCAACGCGAAGGCGATGGAGATCGCCGCCGAGCTCGACCCGGAGACCGACCGGATGGTCTCCTGGCTGCCGCTGTTCCACGACATGGGGATGGTCGGGTTCCTGACCGTGCCCATGCTGTTCGGCATCGACCTGGTCAAGGTCACGCCGCCCGACTTCCTCGGCCGGCCCACCCTGTGGCCGGACCTGATCAGCCGCTACCAGGGCACCATCACGGCCGCCCCGAACTTCGCCTACGCCATCGCCGCCCGCCGGATGCAGGGCGTGGACGACGGCGCGTTCGACCTGTCCACGCTGCGGATCGCGCTGAACGGCGCCGAGCCCATCGACCCGGCCGCGGTGAAGACGTTCACCGACGCGGGCGCGCGGTTCGGGCTGCGCCCGGAGTGCGTGCTGTGCGCGTACGGCATGGCCGAGACGACGTTGGGCGTGGCGTTCGCGCCGGTGTTCACCGGCCTCTCGGTCGACGTGGTCGACCCGGAGCAGCTGGAGGCGGGCCACCGCGCCGTGCCCGTGGCGGCGGACAGCCCCAACGCGCGGGCGTTCCCGCTGCTCGGGCCGCCGTTGCCGGGACTTGAGGTGCAGGTGGTGGACGAGTCGGGCAAGGTGCTCGGTGAACGCGAGGTCGGTCAGCTGCGGGTGCGCGGCGAGGCCGTGACGCCCGGCTACCTCACCGTGACCGGGCCGCGGGACACCCAGGACGCCGAGGGCTGGCTGGACACCGGCGACGAGGGGTACGTGGTGGACGGCCAGGTCGTCGTCTGCGGGCGGCGCAAGGACGTGATCATCATGGGTGGGCGCAACATCTACCCCACGGACATCGAGCGCGCCGCGACCGCCGTCGAGGGCGTGCGCGCGGGCAACGCGGTGGCCGTGCGGCTGGACGCGGGGACGCGCCGTGAGCGGTTCGCCGTGGTGGTCGAGTCGAAGCTGGCGGGGGAGGAGGACGCGGTGCGCGCGTTGAGCAAGGAGATCAGCGCGCGGGTCGTGGACGCGGTCGGGCTGCGGCCGTTCTCCGTGGTCGTGCTCAAGCCGGGCAGCCTGCCGAAGACGCCGTCCGGCAAGCTCCGCCGCTCCGCCGCCGCGGGCCTGGTGCCCACCGTGTGATGTCACCGGCAGAGCGCGCGCTGGAGCACGTGAGGGCGCGGTCGACCGGTGTGCCGCTCGACCGCGCCCTGCGCGTCACCCTGAACTTCCACCCCGAACGAGTGGTCGCCGCCCTCGCGGACTCCGGCCGTTACGTCTCGCAGTTCGTCACCGGGACGGGCAACGGCGGCTTGACCGCGTTCGCCGGTGGTGACCGGTGGCGGTGGGAGAACCGGATGTTCGGCGGCGTGTACGACGACGCGTCGCCGCACGACAGGCCGGTGTACGGCGGGCTGAACTTCCGCCTCAGCCCTTACGGCGCGTCACCGCGGTTCGGGTCGTCGCACCTGCGGCTGACCGAGGACGTCCTGGACCGGACCACGTTCTGCTATCCGGACAGCGTGCTGGAGCCGGAAACGTTCGGCACGGCCGACCGGATGGCGTTGATCGAGATCGCCCGCGCGGACCACCGCGACCTGTTGGACGACTACATCGAGGCGCACGTGCACGGTCCCGTGTCGGTGGAGGCCGACGTGGAGGCGCTCGTGCTCGACCCCGGCTACCGGGGCACGGACGTGGAGGAGGCGGCCTACCGCCTGCCGTGCGCCGTCGAGTGGCACGCCGGGTTCCGGCTGCACGTGGACGAGCTGCGCCGTCACCCGGACTTCCGGGGCCCCGAGTACGTCGACCTCGGCGTGGAGGTCGCGGTGGACGGCGTGCTCACGCCGAAGGTCATCGGCGACGCCCACGACCACCACGACCAGCAGGACCTGAAGAAGGTCTGGCACCTGCTCGCCCGCTTCGGCCGTGCTTGAAGGGCTCCGTGAGGCTCAGTGGAACTTGTTCTGGGCCGCTTCCAGCCCGAGTTCCAGCAACGCCTCCACGGCGTCCGCCGTCCGGTCCAGTTCCAGCGCCAGCTGCTTGCGCTCCACCAGCGAGAAGTCGCGCAGCACGTAGTCGGCGGGGTCCATCCGGCCCGGCGGCCGGTCCACCCCGAACCGCACCCGGTGGTAGTCCTTCGTGCCCAACGACTTCGTGATCGACCGCAGCCCGTTGTGCCCGTTCTCGCCGCCGCCGATCTTGAGCCGCACCGTGCCGAACGGCAGGTCCAGCTCGTCGTGCACGACGATGATCGACGCCGGCGGCACCTTGTAGAAGTTCGCCGTGCCCGCCACCGGGCCACCGGAGGTGTTCATGTAGCCGCGCGGCTTCGCCAGCACGACCCGGCGTCCGGCCAACCGGCCCTCCACCACCTCGGCGCCGCCCTTGTGCGCCTTGAACTTCCCGCCCACGCGCGCGGCCAGCTCGTCCAGCACGAGGAAGCCGACGTTGTGCCGGTTGCCCTCGTACTTGGGGCCGGAGTTGCCCAGCCCGACGACCAGGGCGACGTCATCGACCACGGAACCGCAACTCCTGCTCAAGCTCGTCCAACAAGGCGTCCACCGCGCGCACCTGGTAGCCCCGCCGCAGTCCGGACGTGGTGGTGAACCTGGTGTGGCGCACCTCGCTGGAGGTCATCCGCCCCCGGCCGTCCAGCGCCGCGGCGGCCCGGCCGAGGAACGCGTCGACTTCGCCGCGATCGTAGCCGTTCGGGGAGCGCGGCAGCTTCACCGCCAGCACCGCCTCGCCGGTCTGCAACGTCGTCGGCGGCACGTGCCCGGACCGCAGCTGGTGCTCGCACGCGGCCAGGAAGTCGTCCACGGTCCGCTGGTCGTACCCGCCGGCGATCTCCGTGAACACGATCGTGCGCACCCGGTCGGGTGGCAGCGGCGCGCGTCCGGCGAGCGCGTCGGCGATGCGCACCACGAACGCGTCGACCTGCGCGGGGTCGTAGCCCTTGCCCTTCTTGCGGGGGAAGCGGGTGGCGCGCACCTGCGCCGGGCTCAGAAACGGGAACGGCACGCCGCCCCAGCCGTGCGGCGGGGGAGGCGTGCCGTCCGAGTTGCCCGACGTGATGGGCTCAGCCTTCTTCGGTGGCCTCGGCCTCGACGGCCTCACCGGTGTCTCCGGCCACCTCGGCGGCGGTCGGCGCGGCGTTGATCGCGAGGACCATCGCCTCACCGTCGGTCACCAGGGTGGTGCCGGCGGGCAGGACCAGGTCGGACGCGTGCACCTGGGTGCCGGCACCCAGACCCGCGATGGAGTACTCGACCTGCTCGGGGATGTTGAGCGCGTCGGCCTCCACCTGGACGGTGGTGAGGTCCTGCGTGAGCAGGGTCGCCGCGGCGGCGTCGCCCGTGAGGACGATCGGCACCTCGACGGTGACCTTCTCGCCCCGCTGCACGAGCAGCAGGTCGACGTGCTCGATGTAGTTCTTGATGGGGTGCGTGGTGACGGTCTTGGTCAGCGCCAGCTCGGTGGAGGACTCGATGTCCAGCGTGAGAACTGCGTTCTGACCGTGCTCGCGGACAACACGGGCGAACTCGAGCGCCGGCAGGGCCAGGTGCTTCGGGTCGGAACCGTGGCCGTAGAGCACCGCGGGGATCTTGCCGGCGCGGCGGGTGCGGCGGGCGGCGCCCTTGCCGAACTCGGTGCGCTGCTCTGCGGCGAGACGGACCTCGGACACGGTGGGGCTCTCCTAACGGTCTGGCCTGGTAAACGTCGGCGGGTACGTCGGGCGGGGCGAAGCGGGGGTTGGCCTGCGGCGGCGGGCGGCGCGGAGGGTGAACACGCGCGGCATCACAACCGCCGCGTCGATCACGCCGAGCGTGATGCTCGCCCTCGCCGAGGCAACCTGGCCAGTGTAGGCCGACCTCGGGGACGAGGCCTAATCGGGGTTGCCAACGCGCCGATCCGGCACTAGGCCGGGCCACTTGCCCGCTCGATGGCGGTGAGTTCCCCGAGCATGGCCGGGAGCGCTTCCGGAGCCACCCGGCAGAGGACGCGGATGCTTGACGTCCAGTCCGACACCCGTCCCTCGGACGCGAGGACGCGGGCCAGCAGGCGTCGACCCGGCCCTGGTTCGACGGCGTCAACCAGGTGCAACGCCCTGGCCGGCTCGTCGGCTGTGGTGATCGAGTCGACGAGGGCACCCGCGCGGTCCGGGTCGCCAGACTTGAGCAACGCCGAGGCGACGGCGGCGAGTGCGTTGCCGCGCCACCACGGATACACGATCGACCGGGCGAGTTCGAGCGCCCGGTCGTGGTCGCCGAACGCTATGACGGCTTCGGTCACCGCCATGAGCGCTATCGCTTCGGCATGCGCCTCGCCCGCTGAACGGGCTGCGAGTTCGGAACGGTCCAGCAACCGTCCTGCCCGGTCGGGGTTGCCCGCGGCCACCATCGCGGTGATCACCCTTTTGATCTGCCAGCTGGAGCGCCCGGACCCGATCAGCGAGAGGACGATCGCCTCGGCACGGTCGAGGTCACCGGCTCTGATGGCGGCATCCGCCACCCGGCCGGTCATGTCGTCGCGGGAGTAGCGCGTGGCGATGGAGCCGACCAGCGCCTCGGCCCGATCGAGGTCGCCGGACGCGATCGCGATCTCGACGGTCAGCTCGGCCGCTGTCTCCCGGTGGTCGGCCTCCCAACCGGTGACGAGTTCCGCCGCCCGGGCCAGGTCGCCGGTGGCGACCACCGCGCGGACCACGTTGGCGACCGCGAACCGCTGACGGGCTGGCTGGGGGATCCGGGCGATCAGGCTCACCGCCCGCTCCAGGTCACCGTCGCGGATCACGTCCCGCACGAGCGACTCCAGCAGGTGGCTGCGGTAGTCCGGGTCCGGGATGGAGAGGGCCAGTTCCTCGGCGTGTTCGAAGTCGCCTTCGGCCGCCGCGGCATGGACCTGTGACGCGGCCGCCCGGTTGTCCGGCTCCGGTTCTGCCGAACCGCGCCGTCGAGCCCGCAGGCGGGATGTGTCCGACGTTCGCGCGAGTGCCCCGCTGCGGAAGATGGGTTGGATCACTGAGTAGGCGAGCGCTTCCGCTTCGGCGCCCCTGCCCGCCGCGCCGAGGTGCCGGATGAGAGCGGAGATCGCGGCGTCGCGTCCGAATAGGTTGGTGATGCCCAACGCGGCGGCCTTGGCCTTGTCGAGCAGTACGTCGGCACGTTCGGGATCGTTCTGACGCGTGGCGGCGGACAGGTTGGCCAGCACTTCGCTGCGCCTGTCCGGCTCAGCGATGGAGTCCGCCATGGCCTCGGCCTGCCCGATGTCGCCGGTCCGGACCACTTCGTCGATCAGCGCGGCCAGCACCCGGCTCTGACGGGTGGCGTCGGCGGCGTGTCGCGCGACGGCGATGGCCTGGCGCAGCGCCCGTCGCGCTGTCTTCACGTCGCCGCGCCCGGTCGCCGCCCTGATGACGGCGACGAGGGCCCGATTCCGGTAGGCGGGCGTCAGGATCGACTCGGCGAGCGATTCGGCCAGGTCGGGGGCGCCGTCGACCAAGGCACGCGTCACCAGGACGAATGCCTGGTCCCGGGAGTCGGCGTCGATGATCGAACCGGCCAGGCGTCGGGCGCGGTCGGCCTCTCCCACCGCGATTGCGGCCTGGACCACGGCGTGGAGCGCCTGGCTCTGCGCACTCGCGTCCGGCAGGGCGCGGGCGGAGCTCTCGGCCCGCGCGAAGAGCCGTTCGACCCGATCCCGGTCGTCGGCGGTGATCGCCGCGCGCAGCGCCCACGCCAACGCCTGGCCGTGGCGGATCGGGTTACCGGTGAACTCGACGAGCGCCTCGGCCCGGTCGAGGTAGCCGGCGGCCCGGTCGGCGGCCCCGAGGCGGAGCGCCGCCTCCGTCAGGGCGTGCAACGCCCGGCTGCGGTGCCGCACCTCGGTGATGCTGTCGGCCAGCGCGTCGGCGCGGTCGAGGTCGCTGGCTGTGATCGCCGCGTAGACCGCTGCGAGCAGCACGCGGCCCTGGTGCATAGCGGCCACCTCGGTGCCCAGGCTGCCGGTGTGGGTGAGGAAGTCGGCCTCTTCTTCCGGGTCGTCGTTGCGGATCACCTCGCGCACTGCGGTGGTGAGCGACTGACCCGGGGCGGTGGCGTCGGTGGTCGACCGCGCGGTCGTCAGGACCAGGTCGAACACCCGAGCGGCCAAGACGTGCCCGGACGCCGCCCCGGCCACGCGGACCAGGGCGTAGCCGCGCCGCGCGGTGTCCACGATCTGCTGCGCCGCGGCCAAAGCCCTCTGTAGTTCGCCACGCTCGACAAGGCGGCGGACCACCGTGTCCAGCGCCCGCCCCTGAGCCGCGGAGTCGGCGATCGACAACGCCAGGGCCCGCGCACGGTCGAGGTCGTCGGCCTCGGCCACGGCTTGCAGAGCTCGTCCACGGCTGCGGGTGTCCTCGATCGAGCGGGCCACGTCGGTTGCCCGCGCCAGGTCACCCCGCTCGGCCTCGACCACGGCACGGAGCGCTTCGCCTCGGAACCGGCGGTCCGCGATCGACGCGGCCAGCCGTTCGGCGCCGAGGTGATCTCCCAGACGGATCATCGACCGGGCCAGAGCCGCCATCGCCCTGCCTTGCCGACGGGCGTCCTTCACCAGCCGGAAGGTCCCTTCGGCCCGTGCGACCAGCGTTCGGGCCTGATCGAGGTCGCCACCTTCTACGGCCGCCTTGGTGATCGACTCCAAAGCGTCACCGTAGTAGTCGATCCCACTGATGGCCGAGGCCAGGTCGACGGCGCGGTCCAGGTCACCGAGTCGGATCACCGCTTCGACGGTGGTCCGCAACGCGCGGTCACGTTGGTTGCCGTCGCTGAACGAGGTCGCCAGCGCCTCGGCCCGGTCGACGTGACCGACGCCGGCCCAGAGCGAGGGCAGGTCGAGGGGCAGCCACTTGTTGCGGCCGGTGAGGTGGTCGCGGTGCACGGCCAGCCTGCTCATCGTGACCAGATCCGGCTCCTCGGCGGCCAGCACGACCTGCTGCGTGGCGGCGATCTCGGCCAGCGCCGCGCTGTCGCCACCGGACACTTCCAGCATGCGGTCGTGCCGGTGGGGGTCAGTGCAGCACCGGATCATCGAGTCCAGGTCACCGGTGGCGCTCAGCATCGCGAAGTAGCCGCGGAGCAGGTACTCCGGGGTATCGGCGGGCCACTGCCGGTCGTGATAGCGCCCGGCCCAGTCGTGGATGCGGTCGCGGTACTCGCGCATGCGGCCGGGGCCGAGCATGTCGATGGCCTTCACGTGCAGGTCCTCGTGGCCGAGGAGGTATACGTCCGGTGACCGGTCCGGCGCGTAGTGGGCGTTGCGCCTGCTGAAGCTGCGGCCCGTCACGGTGCGCAGGTGGTCGTCCACGTCCCACGCCGACCAGCCCGTCAGCTCGGCCAGGTCAGGCGCGGTGAGGCCGCCGCCCGCCGCGGTGAGCAGGCCGAGCAGGTCCTGTTCGGTTGGTGTGCCGTGCACGAGGCGCTTGAGTTCGCGTTCCATGTCGGCGCGTTCCGCCTGCGCCGCCGGTGATGTGGTCAGCGGCCGGACGACATCCGGGTCGCGCAGCGGGTGGTGGTCGGGGACGTCGGTCGGGATCGGCGGGTTCGGGCGTCCGGCGACGACCACCCGCAGACCCGCCGGCGGGTCGACCGGCAGCAGTGCCGCGATGCTGTGGGCGTCCGGGCCGGTCGTCACGCCGCGGTCCTCGTCGAGGCCGTCCACCAGCAGCACGAAGTGCTCGCCGCGGTCGCGGCACGCCTCGGCGGCCTCGGTCAGCAGGCCGAGCAGGTGGGCCTCGCGGGTCGACTCGGTCAGCAACGGGGGCAGGTCCTGCCCGAGGATCGTGACCAGTTGCTCCAGCACGTTCTCGATGAACGCGTTGCGGTCGTTCTGGGCGGCCAGCCGGGCGGTGATGAAGAACGACACCACGCGGACACCCGTCGGTGGGGACAGCACGAACGTCGACATGAGGGCTGACTTGCCCGACCACGCCGGTGCCCTCCACCAGCGGTAAGGACTGGGCGACGACGTGCAGAAGTCCGCCAGGTCGGCCAGCTCCGTCTCGCGGCCGATCAACCTCGGTGGCGCGATCCGGCGCACCTGCTCGCGGTACCGGGTCTTCACCGGTGCGCCGGTCACGAGGTTCACGTCGCCGTGCACGACGCCGATCTGCGCGACCGGGCCGTGCACGGTGCCTGACACCGAGTTGGACGTCGAAGGGCCCGGCACGTCACGCGTGCCGGGCCCTTCGGAGTCGAGCGCCATCCGGGGATCATCCCGCAGAGCGCGCGAGGTGTCAGGCGTTGCCGTCGAACAGGGAGGTCACCGAGCCGTCCTCGAAGACCTCCTGGATCACGCGGGCCAGGAGGGGGGCGATCGGCAGGACGGTCATCGCGTCGAAGCGCTTCTCGGCCGGGATCGGGAGGGTGTCGGTGAAGACGACCTCGCGGGCGCCGCAGTCGCGCAGGCGGTCGACGGCCGGGCCCGAGAGCACCGGGTGGGTGGCGGCGATGACGACGTCCGACGCGCCCTCGGAGAGGAGCTGGTCCACCGCCTTGGTGATCGTGCCGCCGGTGTCGATCATGTCGTCGATGACGACGCACAGCCTGCCCTCGACCTGGCCGACCACCCGGTTGGCCACGACCTCGTTCGGCCGCAGCGGGTCGCGGGTCTTGTGGATGAACGCGATCGGCGTGCCGCCCAGAGTGTCCGCCCACTTCTCGGCCAGCTTGGTGCGGCCGGCGTCGGGCGACACGACGGTGATCTCGCGGCCCGCGTACTTGCCCCGGATGTGCTCGGCCAGCAGCGGCATGGCCCACAGGTGGTCCACCGGGCCGTCGAAGAAGCCCTGGATCTGCGAGGTGTGCAGGTCCACCGACACCAGCCGGTCCGCGCCCGCGGTCTTGAACATGTCCGCCACCAGGCGCGCCGAGATCGGCTCACGGCCGCGGTGCTTCTTGTCCTGCCGCGCGTACGGGTAGAACGGCATGATCACGGTGATGCGCTTCGCGGACGCCCGCTTGAGCGCGTCCACCATGATCAGCTGTTCCATCAGCCACTGGTTGATGGGCGCGCAGTGCGACTGGATGACGAACGCGTCGCAGCCGCGCACGCTCTCCTCGAACCGCACGAAGATCTCGCCGTTGGCGAAGTCGTACGCCGACTGCGGGGTCACCGACACGTTCAGGTGCTTGGCCACCTGCTCGGTCAGCTCCGGGTAGGCCCGCCCGCCGAAGAGCATCAGGTTCTTTTTGGGTGTCCCGGCCATCGTGGGGTTCACGTCAGCGCCCTTCATCGGTTGTGCCTGCATTCTCGGGCGTCAGAGCGCGCTCCGCCGCTTCGGCCGAAGGCGTGCCCGCACGGCGGGACACCACCCATCCGTCCAGGTTGCGCTGGGGACCGCCGGACACGGCCAGCGCGCCGGGCGGCACGTTCCGCCGCACGACGGTCCCCGCGCCGGTGTACGCGCCGTCGCCGACGGTGACCGGCGCGACGAACATGTTGTCCGAACCGGTGCGGCAGTAGGACCCGATCGTGGTCCGGTGCTTGTTCACGCCGTCGTAGTTCACCGTGACGCTGGCCGCGCCGATGTTGGAGTGCTCGCCGATGGTGGCGTCGCCGATGTAGCTCAGGTGCGGCACCTTGCTGCCGGCGCCGATGTCGGAGTTCTTCGTCTCCACGAAGGTGCCGATCTTGCCGCGCTCGCCGAGCCGGGTGCCCGGCCGCAGGTAGGCGAACGGGCCGACGGACGCGCCCGCGCCGATCTCCGCGCCGGAGCCGTGCGTGCGCACCACGGTCGCGCCCGCCCCGATCACGCACGCCGAGAGCGTGGTGTCCGGACCGACGACCGCGCCCTCGCCGACGGTGGTGCCCGCCCGCAGCTGCACGTTCGGCTCGACCAGCACGTCCCGCTCCAGCCGCACGTCGGCGTCCAGCCACGTGGTGGCCGGGTCGACCACGGTCACGCCCGAGCGCATCGCGGCCTCCACGAGCCTGCGGTTCAGCTCGGCGCCCAGCCTGGCCAGCTGCACGCGGTCGTTCACGCCCTCGACGAGCCAGGCGTCCGACGTCACCAGCGCGCCCACGCGCCTGCCGTCGCCGCGCGCGATGGTCAGCACGTCGGTCAGGTACAGCTCGCCCTGCGCGTTGTCGGTGGACAGCCGGGAGAGCCCGTCGCGCAGCACGGCCGCGTCGAACGCGTACACGCCGGAGTTGATCTCGGTGATCGCCCGCTGCTCGGGTGTGGCGTCCTTCTGCTCCACGATGCCCTCGACCGAGCCGTCCGCGGACCGCACGATCCGCCCGTACCCGGTGGGGTCGGCGACCACGGCGGTCAGCACGGTGACGGCGTTGCCGCGCGCGCCGTGCTCGGCGAGCAGCCCGCGCAACGTGTCGGCGTCCAGCAGGGGCACGTCGCCGTAGGTCACCACGACCGTGCCGCCGAGGTCGTCGGGCAGCTCGGCCAGCCCGCAGCCGACGGCGTGCCCGGTGCCCTTCTGCTCCTCCTGCACCGCCACGGTGACCTTGCGGTCCAGCGCGGTGGACAGGCTGTCGAGGTGGTCGGCGACCGCGGCGCGGCCGTGGCCGACCACGACGGCGAGGTGGTCGGGGTCGGTGCCGGCGGCGGCGCGCACGGCGTGCTCCACCAGGGAACGACCGGCGATGCGGTGCAAGACCTTCGGTGTGGCTGAGCGCATGCGGGTGCCTTCACCCGCTGCGAGGACGATCGTGCTGACTGGGGTGGGGACACCCTCGAGCATCAGCGCTCTCCCTAGCTGAGTGCGTGCCTTCAGCGGGAGGGGCCTGGCTTCCCGCCAGGTGCCGATACTAAGCCTCCGAGGAGGGCTCGCCTTCCACGGCCGCAACCTGGCAGCCACCTCGCCGCTTCGCCGCGTACATCGCCGAGTCGGCACGGGCCAGCGCCGCGTGGGCCGCCTCACGCGGTCGCACCGAGATCACGCCGACGGACAGCGTGACACCCCTGGACAGGTCGGAAGGCAGGCCGGCGACCGCATCCACGGCCCGGCTGAGGGCCGCTTCGGCGGCGTGCAGGGGCGCGCCGGGCAGCAGCACGACGAACTCGTCGCCGCCGTAGCGGGCCACCAGGTCGTCACCGCGCAACGCCTGCCGCAGTGTGCTCGCAATCACGCGGAGGACATCGTCACCCTCGGCGTGCGAGTGCTTGTCGTTGACGACCTTGAACCCGTCGAGGTCGACCAGCGCGATGGCCATCGGGTGGGTCTGGGCGTTGATCAGCGCCGCCAGCCGGTCGTCGAGCGCGCGGCGGTTCGGCAGCCCGGTCAGCGGGTCCTGCAGCGCCTGCTGCGCGATCGCGCCGTGCGCGCGGGTGAGCCGTTCGTGGTCGCGCCGGGTGAGCAGGGTGGCGGTGCGCGCCTCCTGCATCTGCCACAGCTCCACCTCCAGCGCGTTGGCGTAGGTCTGCAACGCGGAGATGGTGCGCTCGCCGTGCGGGCCGGACATCCGGGCGTACTCCCGGGTCAGGCACAGCATCAGGGTCGGCTCGGAGGTGTCGTGCTCCAGCCGGTCCTGCGCGTCGTGCAGCACCTGCAACGCCTGCTGCGGCAGTTCCTCCATCTCCAGGCAGCGGGCCAGCGCGATCGACACGATGATCAGCTCGCGGGCGTACATGGCCAGCTCGCGCAGGCTCCACAGCCGCGCGATGTGCTCCGCGCCCGGCTTGCACAGCGCGTGCGCCGCGCCGATCACCGGCACCTGCTCGGCGGCGGTGCGGTCGCGCCTGCCGGGGTGCAGCGACTCGCGGAACGGGCCCTCGACGGCGGTCGCGATGGCCGACGCGGTGCTGAACCGCTCGGTGGCCTCCTCGAGGCTGCCCACCCGCTCCAGCCGCAGGCCCCAGCCGATCAGCAGCCGGGCCCGGTTGAGCAGGTGCACGTAGATCTGGTGCGGGTTGGCGCTGTCCCGGATCGCGTTGTGCGCCCGCGCCAGCACGTTGTCCGCCATCTCGTACACGCCGAGCTGGATCAGCACGAGCCCGGTCGACTGCAACGCGGAGGCCAGCAGCCGGTCCCACGTGCGCTTGTCGATCATCGGGTCGGGCGCGAGGTCCTCCTCCAGCATCGCCAGGCCGCCGGCGACCTCGGTCAACGCCTTGTCCTCGAACCCGCCGAGCAGGTAGCGGCGCCCGCGCAGGGCGTGCGCCTCGGCCTCCAGCACCAGCAGGCCGTGCCGGCGGCAGTGCGCCACCAGCTCGTCCAGCACCGAGTCGGAGAGGTCGACCAGGCCGGGGGTGACGATCCGGACCACCGCGGCCGCGCGCAGCAGCTGGCCGACGATCCGCGGCTCGCCGCGGCCCTGCGCCTCGGCCAGGATCTCGTCGACCTCGTGCGCCGCGTCGAGCTGGTCGGACAGGTGGCTGCTCTGGGCCACGGCCACGAGCTCACTCGCGCGGCCGACCAGCCACGCGTCGGACATCTCGTGGAGCGCCGGCGCCACGTTGTCCTGCTCGTCGACCGCTTCCTCGTGCAGCGACTCACACCCCCATGCAGACGCAGGGCGGCCGGGGCCTTCGTGGCCCGGCCCCTCGCTCCGCCACCAGGATTCGAACCTGGACCATCGGAACCAAAATCCGAGGTGCTGCCTTTACACCATGGCGGAACGGTCGAGGCTCGCCCCGACCGCGCGAACACATGTTGTCACGAGTCCCCCTCGAAGGTCAGCACCACCACTCAAGTGGCGGCAACCCCACCGTAACCCGATCATGACAGTGCGTGTTTGCGCAGGTCAGGGTCGTGCTTGACGTGGCCTACATCACGGCTGGGTGAACTCCTCGCCGCCGCGGGTCGACGCTCAGGGTCCCTCCGGCGGGGTCTCGCGGCTTCTGTTCGGCACGATTTCGTGCGAAACAATCACCCGCTTAACTACTTGGCGTAGTCAATCGGGCACGCGAGGCTGCCCCATCGTGCTACCGGTCGTGCTCGCTGATGGCGTGTTCACCGGATGCCGTCCACCGAGTCGAGGAACTCGGTCAGCGCCCGGTCGTAGGCCTCCGGGTCGACGTTCCACGCCGCCGTGTGCTCGGCCGCGGGCACCTCGACGTACCGCAGCGGCCAGTCGAGCCGGTCCGCCGCCGCGGCCAGGTCGCGTGACGCCTGCACCGGCACGGTGCCGTCCGCGCCGCCGTGGAACAGCAGCGTCGGCGGCCGGCGCGCGGGCGGGTGGTCGAGCAGGTCGAACCGGCTGAACTCCAGGTCGACCCGCCAGTCCGAGACCAGCTCCGCGATCGGCGCCAGCTGCTCGGGCACGCCCCGGTTGCGCGACTGCAGCTCCAGCGTCTTCGTCCAGCTCACCACGGGCGCGTCGAGCACGACGGCGGCCACGTCGCCCGCCTCCGCCGAGCGGCCGAGGAACTGGCCGACGATCGCGCCGCCCATCGACCACCCGTACAGCACGACGTTGCGCGCGCCGTGCTCGCGGGCGTACCGGACGGCGGCCTCCACGTCGCGCCACTCCGTGTCGCCGAGGTGGTACAGGCCGTCCGGCGAGCGCGGCGCGCCGTCGTCGTTGCGGTAGGTCACGGCGAGAACGGGTAGCCCGAGGTGGTGCAAGGCAGGCATCACCCGCAGCGCCTCGGCCCTCGTGCCACCCCGACCGTGCACCGCGACGACCCACGTGGCCGACGTCGCGGGGACCAGCCATGCCGGCGCGTCACCCAACTCGGTGGGAATCCGCACTTCCGTGTACTCCAGGTCGTGCGCGGTGGCCGGGTCCGTGCTCCAGACCGACGTCTCCAGCCGCACGCGCGTGCCGTCCGCGGGGGCGACGCCCTGCAACTCGCGCACCACCGTGCCCTCGGACCGCTGGGTCACCGGGCCCACCTTCGCGCCCCCGCCGGGCCAAACGAGACCCCACGTGCCCGGGAGCACTGTGACCCTGGACTCCGCCAGCGCGACGGTCCCCGAAGCCGACGAGGTGACCGTGTCGCGGTAGCCGGGACGGGCGTTCTCCGGTTCGAGCAGCTGGCCGCTGTAGTACCAGCCGAACCCCAGCAGGCCGCCGGTGACCAGCAGGAACACCACGGCGAAGGTGATCAGCGCGATGCGCAGGCGGCGATGACCGCGGACGTTCGGCGACCTCATCACCGCATGATGCCCCGGCGTTGATCGACACGCCCGACTTCCTGAGAACACGCCATGACTTTGGCCCCGCCTATGGCGGGACAAGGCTGACCTAACTTACGCTTCCGTAAGTTACGGCCCCGTAGGTAGCCCCGAACACACAACGAGGTACATGTATGACCAGCACCCTTGAGAGCAGGTCCACGCCGCAGGGTCCTGAGGATCGCGGACCCAAGCCGATGATCGAAGGGCGGCGCGGGCACGTCGAGCAGTTCGGCGTGTACGTGTTCGTCATCGTGCCGTTCCTGGCTCTGCTCGCGGCCGTTCCGCTCGCCTGGGGCTGGGGGCTGGGCTGGGTCGACGTCGCGCTGTTCGTCGCGTTCTACTACCTGGCCGGCCTCGGCGTGACGATCGGTTTCCACCGGTACTTCACGCACGGCTCGTTCAAGGCCAACCGCGCGCTCAAGATCGGCCTGGCGATCGCGGGCATGATGGCGCTGCAGGGCCCGGTGATCGTCTGGGTCGCCGACCACCGCCGCCACCACGCGTTCTCCGACCGCGAGGGCGACCCGCACTCGCCGTGGCTGTTCGGCCGCGGCCCGGTCGCGCTGGCCAAGGGCTTCTGGCACGCCCACATGGGCTGGCTGTTCGACCGCGACAAGACCAACGCGGAGCGCTTCGCGCCCGACCTGCTGGCCGACGAGGACCTCGTCCGGATCGACCGGCTGTTCCCGCTGTGGACCGCGATCAGCCTGCTCGCGCCCGCCGTGATCGGCGGCCTGGTGACCATGTCGTGGGCCGGCGCGCTGTCGGCGTTCTTCTGGGCCGGTCTCGTCCGGGTGGCGTTCCTGCACCACGTGACGTGGTCGGTCAACTCGATCTGCCACATGGTGGGCGACCGCCCGTTCGCCGCGCGTGACCGTTCCGCGAACGTGTGGGCGCTGGCGATCCTGAGCTTCGGCGAGTCGTGGCACAACCTGCACCACGCCGACCCGACGTGCGCGCGGCACGGCGTCAAGCGCGGTCAGATCGACACGTCCGCGCGGATGATCTGGCTGTTCGAGAAGTTCGGCTGGGCGACCAACGTGCGCTGGCCGAACCAGCAGCGCTTGGCCCGCATCAGCGCCAAGAAGTAGTTCCGGGTAGTCACGGTCGACCCACCTGCCCCTCGCGGCTCACGCGGGGGGCAGGTGTTTAGGGTGGTTCGGGTGGCGGGGAGACGGCGCGGCGACGAGACACCGGTGCCGCGCGTGCGGATGACGGGCAAGGAGCGGCGCGAGCAACTGCTCGACGTGGCCCGCGCGTTGTTCGCCGAGAAGGGCTTCGAGGTCACCTCCATCGAGGAGATCGCGCACCGGGCGGGCGTGTCCAAGCCCGTGGTGTACGAGCACTTCGGTGGCAAGGAAGGCATCTACGCGGTCGTGGTGGACCGCGAGATGCAGTACCTGATGGACCACATCGTCAACGCGCTGTCCGGCGGGCACCCGCGTGAGCTGCTGGAACAGGCGGCGTGCGCGCTGCTGGACTACATCGAGGGCTCGACGGACGGCTTCCGGATCCTCGTGCGCGACTCGCCCGTGGCGTCGTCCACCGGCACGTTCTCGTCGTTGCTGAACGACATCGCGTCCCAGGTGGAGTCGATCCTGGGCCTGCACTTCTCGCGCCAGGGCTACGACCGCAAACTGGCCGCGCTGTACTCGCAGGCGTTGGTGGGCATGGTCGCGCTGACCGGCCAGTGGTGGCTGGAAGTCCGCAAGCCGAAGAAGGACGAAGTGGCCGCCCACCTGGTCAACCTGGCCTGGAAGGGCCTGTCCCACATGGACCACAAACCCCGCCTCCGCACCCGCTGACCCCCCCGCGTGTCCTACGTCTAGAACGCGCGTGTCCTACCTTCGCGTCGCGCGTGTCCTACGTTCAGAACACCCGAGTTGAACGTTCAGAACAGGCCAGGCGCACCTGAGTGTTGAACTCGGGGTACCGGAACGTAGGACACGGCTGTTCTGAACGTAGGACACGCGCGTTCTGAACGTAGGACACGCGCGGGGGTTTAGGGGGTGGGGTTGGTGATGCGGAGGATTTTGTCGTCGGTGCCGTTCGAGGTGGTGACGTAGAGGGAGCCGTCGGGGGCGGACTCGGCGCCGCGGAGGCGGCCGTGGGTGCCGTCCAGTTCGGCGGGGATCGCGACCGAGTGCACGCCGCCTTCTTGGGTCACGGTGAAGAAGAGGACCTTGGCGCCTTTGAGGGCGGTGACGGCCAGGACGCCGTTGAGGGAACCCCACTGCTCGCCCACCAGGAACGCGGCGTCGCAGATCGCCTCCGTCGGACGCCCGGACGACCACACGGCCGACACGGCGTCGGGGAAGCGGGTGAGGTCCGTCATCGGCACGTCCTCGTCGTACCCGCCGACCGTGCCGCCCTGCGACGGGTCCCAGCCGTAGTTCCCGCCCGCCTTGAGCACGTTCACCTCGTCGTCCACCGCGGGCCCGTGCTCGGCGGTGAACACCATCCCGTCCTGCCGCACGGCGACGCCCTGCACGTTCCGGTGCCCGTACGTGTAGATCCGGTCGCCGAACGGGTTGCCGGCCACGCCCTCGCCCGTCGCCAGGTCGATCCGCAGCACCTTGCCGCCGAGGCTGGACCTGTCCTGCGCGACGGTGCCCCGAGCGGTGTCACCGGTGCCGACGAGCAGGTTGCCGTCCCGGTCCAGCGCCATCCGGCACCCCGAGTGACGTCCGCTCGACGCCGTCGGCAGGCCCGCCAGCAACGGGTCCTTCACCCTCGTCGCCTTCGTGCCGTCCAGCTCCCACGTCACCAGCCGCACGTCCGACGACGTGTTGAAGCACGTGGTGAACCGGCGGCTGGTCGCGAAGTCCGGGTGCACGACCAGGCTCATCAGCCCGCCCTCGCCCCGCGCCTCCACGTCACCGAGATCGGCCTCGACGTCGGTCGCCCGACCGTCCGCGACCAGCGCGATCCGCCCCGGCCGCTGCGGCACGAGCAGCCGCCCGTCGGGCAGGAACCCCACGTCCCACGGGTGGCTCAGCCCGGCGACCACCACCTCGACCTTCAGCCCCTCGGGCGTGGTCGTGGAGGGCGCGGTGCCCCCGGAACCCTCCGCCGAGCACGCGGACACGGCGGCCAGCAACCCGACAGCGGCGAACCCGGCGAAACGGCGCATGGCACCCAGCATGACGACCCCCATGTGTGCTCGACGTTCACCCGGACGGCAGCGGATAGGGCCGTTCCACCGGCAGCAGGGCACGCGCGCCGTCCAGGTCGCCGGCACGCACCAGCGCGTGCGCCTCGTGGGCCAGCGGCGTCACGTCGGTCAGCCCCACGACCCACTCCTCCACGTACCGCCGCGACGCCTCACCGGCCAGCCCCAGCTGCAACGACCGGTGCGGCAGCGGGCGCAGGTGCAGGTCCCGTTCCGGGTCCCACTGCACCCGCACGTCCGGCTTGAGCACCCCGGTCGCACTGCTCGGCACGGCCTCCCGCACCGCCCCATCGAACCCCGATCGGGTGATTCGCACGGCCAGCACGTGCTCCTGGTCCGGCTTCGTCCCCCACCCGGAGCGGTACATCATCCAGAGGAACGACGGCTTGACCCACGTCATCCGCCCGGCCTTGAACGGCGGCACGAACCGGCCCGCCGCCAGTGCCGGAAGGGCGATCGCGGGCGAGTACGCCTGGTACACGGTGATGTGCCGATCGTCGTAGTCGGCCCTGATCTCTCGCTGCTCCACGTACCCAGCGTCACCCCGCGGTCAACCGAAATCACGGCGCACCCCGCCCGGGAGGGCCGTAGGCTGGCGTTCGAGAACCCCTCCGGTGGACGTGTGGACCCTCAGTCCCGGGCAGGGGTCTGTCCGCGTTTGATCCCCCGGGGAGCCACCGCAATGCCCCAGCCCGGCCCGCTGTCCGGCCTGCTGACCGCTGTCCTGCCCGACAAGGCGCTGCGCGCCCTCGCCGACTCGGTCGGCGTGCCCGACCTCGAACTGGAAGGCCCGCCGGCGGCCCGCCCGCTGGTCGCGGCGGCCCTGGCCAACAGCGCGCCCGTGCTCGCGGTCACCGCCACCGGCCGTGAGGCGGACGACCTCAAGGCCGTGCTGTGCGACCTCATCGGGCCCGAGCAGGTCGCGCTGTTCCCGTCCTGGGAGACCCTGCCGCACGAACGGCTGTCGCCGCGGGCCGACACGGTCGGCGCCCGGCTGGAGGTGCTGCGCCGCCTCGCCCACCCCGGCGACCACCCGCTCAAGGTCGTCATCACCACGGTCCGCAGCCTGATCCAGCCGATGGCGCCCGGCCTCGGCGACCTGGTGCCGGTGCGCCTGGCCGTCGGCTCCGAGCACGACTTCGAATCACTGCTGGTCAACCTCGCCGAGATCGCCTACACCCGCGTCGACATGGTCGAGAAGCGCGGCGAGTTCGCGGTCCGCGGCGGCATCCTCGACATCTTCCCGCCGACCGCCGTGCACCCGCTGCGGGTCGAGTTCTGGGGCGACGAGGTCAGCGAGATCCGCCCCTTCTCGGTCGCCGACCAGCGGTCGCTGCCGGAGGAGGTCGACGAGTTCATCGCGCCGCCGTGCCGCGAGCTGCTGCTGACGCCGCAGGTCAGGGCCAAGGCCGCCGCGCTCGCCGAGGAGCACACGGCCGACGCGCACCTGCACGAGCTGCTGGCCAAGATCGCCGAGGGCATCCCGTCGGAAGGCATGGAAGCCCTCATCCCGGCCCTGTGCGAAGGCGAGCTGCAACTGCTCACCGACGTCGTGCCCGAGGGCACCCACGTCGTGCTCAACGACCCGGAGAAGATCCGGGCCCGCGCCGCCGACCTCGTGCGCACCGGCCAGGAGTTCCTGGAGGCCTCCTGGATGGCCGCGGCGGGCGGCGGGCAGAGCCCCATCGACCTGGACTCCAGCGCCTACCACAGCCTCGCCGACGTGGCGCAGTCCGCGCGGGCCCGCAACCGGCCGTGGTGGACGCTCAGCCGGCTCACCACCGAGGGCGAGGACGTCGTCCGGCTGGAGCTCAAGCAGGTCGAGGCCTACCAGGGCGACATCGACCGGGCGTTCGCCGACCTCCGCGCGCACACCGTCTCCGGCGGCACGGCGGTCCTCGTCGTCCCCGGCGCGGGCACGGCCCAGCGCGCCACCGAGCAGCTGCGCGAGGCCGACGTCAACGTCGTCCTCCGCGACGTCCTCGACACCGCGCCGAAGAAGGGCGCGGTCACCGTCGTGCGCGGCGCGCTGGAGGACGGCTTCTCGCTGCCCGAGCTGGCCCTGGTCGTGCTCACCGAGACCGACCTCACCGGCGGGCGGCACGGCACGTCCACCAAGGACATGCGCCGCATGCCCAGCCGCCGCCGCAACGCGGTCGACCCGCTGGCACTGCGGCCCGGCGACTACGTGGTGCACGAGCAGCACGGCATCGGCAAGTACGTCGAGATGGTGCAGCGCACCACCAAGGACACCGCCGGCAACACCGCGACCCGCGAGTACCTGGTCCTGGAGTACGGCTCCAGCAAGCGCGGCCAGCCCGGCGACCGGCTGTTCGTGCCGACCGACCAGCTCGACGAGATCTCCCGCTACGTCGGCGGCGAGCTGCCCACCCTGAACAAGCTCGGCGGCAGCGACTGGAAGAACACCAAGGCCAAGGCGAAGAAGGCGGTCAAGCAGATCGCCGCCGAGCTGGTCCAGCTCTACGCCGCCCGCCAGGCCGCGCCCGGCCACGCGTTCGCGCCCGACACGCCGTGGCAGCGCGAGCTGGAGGACGCCTTCCCGTTCACCGAGACCCTCGACCAGATGGCCGCGATCGACGAGGTCAAGGCCGACATGCAGCGCACCGTCCCGATGGACCGGGTGATCTGCGGCGACGTCGGCTACGGCAAGACCGAGATCGCGGTGCGCGCGGCGTTCAAGGCGGTGCAGGACGGCAAGCAGGTCGTGGTGCTCGTGCCCACCACGCTGCTCGCCCAGCAGCACCTGAACACGTTCACCGAGCGGATGCGCGCGTTCCCGGTGAACATCAAGGGCCTGTCCCGGTTCACCGACGCCCAAGAGGCCGAGCAGACGATCACCGGACTCGCCGAGGGCGACGTGGACATCGTCATCGGCACGCACCGGCTGCTGCAGAAGAGCCTGCGCTACAAGGACCTCGGCCTCGTGATCGTGGACGAGGAGCAGCGGTTCGGCGTCGAGCACAAGGAGCACATCAAAGCGCTGCGCACGCACGTCGACGTGCTCACGATGTCCGCCACGCCGATCCCGCGCACCCTGGAGATGTCGCTGGCCGGCATCCGCGAGATGTCCACCATCCTCACCCCGCCCGAGGAACGGCACCCCATCCTGACCTACGTCGGCTCCTACGACGACAAGCAGGTCGCCGCCGCCATCCGCCGCGAGCTGCTGCGCGACGGCCAGGTCTTCTTCGTGCACAACCGCGTTTCCTCGATCGAGCGCGCCGCCCGGCACATCCGCGAACTGGTCCCCGAGGCCCGCGTGATCACCGCGCACGGCCAGATGAACGAGGACAAGCTGGAGAAGATCATCCAGGGCTTCTGGGAGAACGAGTACGACGTGCTCGTCTGCACCACGATCGTCGAGACCGGCCTGGACATCTCCAACGCCAACACCCTCATCGTGGAACGCGGCGACCTCCTCGGCCTCGCCCAGCTGCACCAGCTGCGCGGGCGCGTCGGCCGCGGCCGGGAACGCGGCTACGCCTACTTCCTCTACCCGCCCGAGGCGCCGCTCACCGAGACCGCGCACGACCGGCTCGCCACGATCGCGCAGAACACCGAGCTGGGCGCGGGCATGGCCGTCGCCATGAAGGACCTGGAGATCCGCGGCGCGGGCAACATCCTCGGCGCCGAGCAGTCCGGGCACATCGCGGGCGTCGGCTTCGACCTGTACGTGCGGCTCGTCGGCGAGGCCGTCGAGGCGTTCCGAAAGCACGCGGGCGCCGACGGCGAGGTCGAGGAGGAACTGGCCGAGGTCCGCGTCGACCTGCCCGTCGACGCGCACATCCCGCACGACTACGTGCCCGGCGAGCGGCTCCGGCTGGAGGCCTACCGCAAGATCGCCGCCGCGAGCGACGCCGAGTCGCTGCAGTCGGTCTGGGACGAGCTGAAGGACCGCTACGGCACGCCGCCGCTGCCCGTCGAACGGCTGCTCGCGGTCGCCCGGTTCCGGCAGACGTGCCGCGCGCACGGCGTCACCGAGGTCGCCACCCAGGGCGCCACGATCCGCTTCGCGCCGCTGGAGCTGATGGACAGCCAGCTCGTGCGGCTGCGCCGGCTGTTCCCGAAGGCGGTCTACAAGCAGACCGCGCACACCGTCAGCGTGCCGCGGCCGACGGAGGGCGCGGCCGGCGGCCGGATGGGCGCACCCCAGTTGCGTGATCAGGACTTGCTGGATTGGTGCGCGCAGTTCCTGGAGTCTTTGGCGGGGACTCCCGTGAGCGGCGTCACGAGGACGTGAGAAGGTACTGGTCGTGAGGACTGTGCAGAGGCGCTTCACCCTGATCGGCGCGGCGGTGGCACTCCTGGTCGCGGGCTGCGGCACGGGGCCCGGCCACGTCGGCTCGGCCGCGATCGTCGGCGACACCGTGCTGCCGCTGGAGCAGGTGCAGCAGCGGCTGGACATCGTGCTCAAGAAGGAGCCCGAGGCCCAGAAGCTGCACGACCAGCGCAAACTCGACCAGGTCGCCCGGCAGCTGGTGACCCTGGGCGTGCAGCACGAGCTGATCGAGCAGGCGGCCCGGCGCGAGGGCGTGTCCGTGTCCGAGGAGGACGTGACCGAGTCGGTCGAGCAGGCCGGCGGCGCGGAACTGGCCTCCCAGAACACCGTGTACGACGCGGCGACGTTCCGCGAGCGGGCCAAGGACCAGCTGCTGCTGGTCGAGCTGGCGCGCAAGTACGTGGACCGGATGGAAGTCACGTTCGACTACTTCTTCACCAAGGACAACGCCGACGCGATCGAGAAGGCCAAGCAGGTCGCGGCCGACCCGGCGAAGATGGCCGAGTTCGTGGCCGACGCGCCCGAGGGCACCCAGGGCCAGGCACTGTCCAAGGAAGGCCAGCGGGTGCGGTCGGCCGAGTCGCCGCAGGCCGCCCAGTCGCCGTTGTTCGGCGTGCCGGCGGGCACCGTGGTGGCGTTCGCGCCCGACCCGAGCAGCGCGCAGTGGATCGTGGCCTACGTGACCGACCGCAAGACCGACGTGCGCGCGTCGTCCGGCGAGTCGTCCACCGAGCAGTTGACGCCCCAGGTGCTGGAGCAGATCGGCCTGCGGCTCGTGCAGACGCTGGCCGGCGACCCGGAGATCGAGGTCAACCCGCGCTACGGCCTGTGGGACGGCACCGCCATCTCGCTCGCGCCGAGCGAAGGTGAGATGAGCGGCTTCCAGGCGACGGTCCGGCAGAAGTCGCCGTGACCGTTGTCGTCGTAGGCGCCACCCCCGTCCTGCCCGCCGCCGCGCTACCCGCACTCCGGGGCGCGGCGGCGGTGTACGCGGGGGAGGGCGTGGACGCCGAGCTGCTCGGCGCCCGACCCGTCGCCGAGTGGGCGCACACCGGTGAACCGGTGGTGCTGGTGACCACCAACCCGGCCGAGCCCACGGCCGTGGCGATGGTGGGGCTGGGCGCCGAGGTCATCCGGACGCCGGGCCTGGCGCTGCTGGACGCCGCCGCCGTGATGGACCGCCTGCGCTCACCCGGCGGCTGCCCGTGGGACGCCGAGCAGGACCACAAGTCGCTCCGCCAGTACCTCGTCGAGGAGACCTACGAGCTGCTGGAGGCCATCGAGGACGGCGACCGGGCGGCGTTGCGCGAGGAACTGGGCGACGTGCTGCTGCAGGTGCTGTTCCACGCGCGGATCGCGGCGGAGGACGCCGAGGAGCCGTTCGGGATCGACGAGGTCGCGGGCGACCTGGTGGCCAAACTGGTCGGACGGCACCCGCACGTGTTCGAGGGCCACGACCCGGCGGTGCACGACGCGACGTCCCAGCAGCACCGGTGGGAAGAGCTCAAGCAGGTCGAGAAGCAGCGCGAGTCGAGTGTGGACGGCGTGGCGACCGGGCAGCCCGCGGTGGCGTTGGCGGGGAAGCTGGCGCAGCGGGTGGCGCGGGCCGGGTTCCCGGCGGACCTGCTGCCGGGCGCGGGTGACGGCCCTGGCCCTAGCGCTGGGGATGACGCGGGCACGCGGTTGTTCGCGGTGGCGGCGTTGGCGAAGCTGGCCGGTGAGGACCCGGAGACGGAGCTGCGGGCGGTGGCGCGGACGTTCGAGGCGAACGTGCGCGCGGCTGAGCGGTCGGCTCGTGCGGCTGGGGTGACGGCGTTGAGCGCGGACGACTGGCGCGCCCACTGGCCCACCTGAGCCCTCCGCCTGCCGACCCGCCCTCCCGCTGGCCCGCCTCCGCCTGCCGGCCTGACTGAGCTCCCCGCTCGCTTGCCCGAGCCGCCCGCTCGCTTGCCCGAGCCAGCCCCGCTGGCCGACCCGACTCGGCCTACCGCCTGCTCGCCTGCCCTCCCGCTGGCTTGCCCTGAGCCTGCCTGACGCTTGGCTTGCCTGAGCCTCCACAACCGCCTTGCCCGACCCGCCTGCCGCGTTGCCTGAGCCTCCCCGCCGCCGTGGCCGCCGTTTTTCCCGGCTAACGTGAGAAATGCGATTGGGGTTGTCCTGGGTTGCACGATTCGCCCGTCCGAGTGATCCGGGTCGGCCCGGTGCGGAGCGTTGATCTCGATGCCGCAGCGACCTCGCCGGGGCGGGTCTGATGAGGATGATCGGCGCGCTAACGTCGAAGAGGTGACCGAGGCCTACCTCCGCTTCCCGCACTTGCACGGCAACCTCGTGACCTTCGTGGCCGAGGACGACGTGTGGCTCGCACCCCTCGACGGCGGCCGGGCTTGGCGGGTGACCGCCGACCAGGTGCCCGTCTCCTTCCCGCGCTTCGACCCGACCGGAAGCCGGTTGGCGTGGACCAGTCGCCGTGACGGCGCGCCCGAGGTCCACCTGGCCCCGGTGGACGGTGGCGAGGCCACGCGGCTCACCTACTGGGGTGACTACTCCACCGGTGTGCGCGGCTGGACGTCCGACGGCGAGGTCGTCGCCGTCACGTCCACCGGCCAGGCGACCACGAACCGGCAGTGGGCGCACGCCGTCCCGACCGACGGCGGCCCGCCGCGCAGGCTGCCGTACGGCTGGGTGGACGACGTGGCGTTCGGGCCGTCCGGGCAGGTGGTGGTCACCTCCGTGTACGGCCGCGACCCGGCCTGGTGGAAGCGCTACCGGGGCGGTGCGGCGGCGAAGTTGTGGGTCGACGCGAACGGTGACGGGGAGTTCGTCCGCATCCTGCCCGAGCTGACGTCCCCGCTGACCTCGCCGATGTGGATCGGGGACCGGATCGCGTTCCTGTCCGACCACGACGGCGTCGGCAGCCTGTACTCGGTCACCCCGGACGGGTCGGACCTGCGGCGGCACACCGAGCAGGAGTTCTACGCCCGGGTCGCGTCGAGCGACGGCGAGCGGATCGTCTGGCAGCACGCGGGCGAGTTGTGGCTCCTGGACGGCCTGGACGCCGAGCCGCGGCGGTTGGAGATCGCGCTCGGGGGACCGCGCACGGCGCGCAGGCCGCGACCGGTGTCGTCACGGCCGGACGACTTCCACCCCGACAAGACCGGTCGCGGGAGCGTCGTCGAGGTGCGCGGCACCGTGCACTGGGTGACGCACCGGGACGGGCCGGTGCGCGCGTTGGCCGAGGAGCCCGGCGTCCGGGCCAGGCTGCCGCGCGTCGTCGGCGACAACGTCGTGTGGGTGACCGACGCGGACGGCGAGGAGGGCCTGGAGTTCGCGCCGGTCGGCGGCGTCGAGCCCGGCAACGAGCCGCGCCGGGTCGCGGTCGGCAAGCTCGGGCGGGTGCTGGAGCTGGCGGTCTCCCCGGACGGGCGCAGGCTCGCCGTGGCCACGCACGACGGGCGGCTGCTGCTGGTCGACGTCGAGTCCGGCGAGGTGCGCGAAGTGCTGAAAGGCGCGAACCCGCACGTCAGCGACCTGGCGTTCTCCCCGGACTCCAACTGGCTCGCCTGGTCGCACCCCGGCCCGCGCCCGCTGCAGCACATCCGGATGACCAACACCACCGACCTGTCCGTGGTGGACGTGACGCCGCTGCGGTTCTCCGACTTCTCGCCGACGTTCACCGAGGACGGCCGCTACCTGGCGTTCCTGTCGGTGCGCAGCTTCGACCCGGTGTACGACGCGCACGTGTTCGACCTGTCGTTCCCGACCGGCTGCCGGCCCTACCTGCTGCCGCTGGCCGCGACCACGCCGTCGCCGTTCGACCCGCTGCGGCTCGGCCGGCCGGTCGGCGACGACTCGGCGGAGAAGGACAAGGAGAAGGACGACGAGAACCCGATCACGGTCGTCGACCTGGACGGGCTGGCCGACCGGGTGGTGACGGTGCCGGTCGCCGCCGCCCGCTACTCCGGCCTGACCGCCGCCAAGGGCGGGCTGCTGTGGCTGCGGTCGCCGTTGCGCGGGGTGCTGGGCGACAACCTGGCCAGCCCGTCGTCCCGGCCGCCGCGGGCCGTGCTGGAGCGGTTCGACCTGGCGAAGTCGCGCACCGAGACGCTGGTGGACGGCGTGGACACGTTCGACGTGACCGGCGACGGGCAGCGGATGGTCGTGCAGGACGGCGGTGACCTGCACGTCGTGCCGACGGACCGGAAGGTCGACTCCGACGACAACGACGCGGTGGACGTCGACCTGTCGCGGGTGCGGGTGGTGGTGGACCGGGCGGCCGAGTGGCGGCAGGCGTACGCGGAGGCCGGGCGGCTGATGCGGGACCACTTCTGGCGCACCGACATGGGCGGCGTGGACTGGGCGGGCGTGCTGGAGCGCTACCGGCCGCTGGTGGACCGGCTCGGCAGCTACAGCGACCTGGTGGACCTGCTGTGGGAGGTGCAGGGCGAGCTGGGCACGTCGCACGCCTACGTCATCCCGGCGCACGGGTCGCGCGGGCGTGCCGTGGGGTTGCTCGGCGCCGACCTGGAGCGGGACGAGGCGGGCGCGTGGCGGGTCGTGCGGGTGATCCCGGGCGAGACGTCGGACCCGGCGGCGCGGTCGCCGTTGGCGGCTCCCGGTGTCGCGGTGCGGGCCGGTGACGCGATCGTGGCCGTCGACGGGCGGCAGGTGGACCCGTTGACCGGGCCCGCGCCGCTGCTCGTGGGCACGGCGGGCAAGCCGGTGGAGCTGACCGTGCGGCCCGGCGGCGGTGGCGAGCCGCGACGGGTCGTGATCGTGCCGCTGGAGGACGACGAGCCGTTGCGCTACCACGCGTGGGTGGCCGACCGGCGGGCGCGCGTGCACTCGCTGACCGACGGCCGGGTGGGGTACCTGCACGTGCCGGACATGATGGGCGCGGGCTGGGCGCAGCTGCACCGCGACCTGCGGGTGGAGCTGGCGCGTGAGGCCGTGGTGCTGGACGTGCGGGAGAACGGCGGCGGGCACACGTCCGAGCTGGTGGTGGAGAAGCTGGGGCGCAAGATCATCGGCTGGTCGGTGGCGCGCGGCTACACCACGGCGGACAGCTACCCGGGCGACGCGCCGCGCGGGCCGGTGATCGCGATCGCGGACGAGTTCGCCGGGTCCGACGGCGACATCGTGAACGTGGCGATCAAGGAGATGGGGATCGGGCCGGTCGTCGGCACCCGCACGTGGGGTGGGGTGATCGGCATCGACATGCAGTACCACCTGGTCGACGGGACGCTGGTGACGCAGCCGCGGTACGCGACGTGGTTCGCCGGGCCGGGGTGGGGCGTGGAGAACCACGGCGTCGACCCGGACGTCGAGGTGGTGGTGACGCCGCAGGACCGGGTGGCCGGGCGCGACCCGCAGTTGGACACGGCGGTGCGGCTGGCCCTGGAGGCGTTGGAGACGCGACCGGCGGCCGTTCCGCCGGAGCTGCCGCCCCTCACCTGACCGGGCTCACCCGCCACGCGCACGGACGCCTGACGTCCGCTCGTGTTTGCTGCCTCGGCCGGGGTGGCGGCGCTGCTCCCAGCACCGCCACCCCGCGTGTCCTACCTCCAGAACGCGCGTGTCGTACCTCCAGAACGCGAGAGTCCTACGTTCGGAACGCGCGTGTCCTACGTTCAGGACGCCTGAATTCAACGCTCAGAACGCGGCGAACCGGCCCCGCCGGCTGGAATCCTGCCCGTGTTCGGGTCCCTGACCACCGGTTTCGGGACGGGATGGCCCCGAGCACGCCCGAGCACTCGCGTTCAGCACGTAGCCTGGGGCGGTGGTCGTCCCGCCGCCGTCCAAGACCGAGCCGCGCCCGCCGTCGCGCGGCCGTGCCGGCAACCTCGCCGGACGCCTGGCGCTGGTGTTGCTGCTGCTGGCGTTCGTGGCCGGGGGAGCCTGGGCCCTGAGCACGTTCAACCGGTCCGCGCCCCGGCCCGCCGCCGACCCGCCGTTCCCGGTGCCGTTCCTGGAGGTCCAGCCGGGCGCCGCCGCGCCGGGCGCTGCCGGTGACGTGCCCGCGGGCGAACCGCGGGCGTCGGCCGCCACGGACGACGCCGAACCGCTGAACGCGTGGGCGGCGGCGTTGTCGGAGAAGACCGACATCCCGGCCCGTGCCCTGCGCGCGTACGCGGTCGCCGACCTGGTGATGCGGACGCAGAACCCTGCGTGCCGGGTGTCGTGGGCGACGCTGGCCGGCATCGGCCGCATCGAGTCGCACCACGGCACGATCGGCGGCCTGCGCCTCGGCGAGGACGGTCGGCCGTCACGCCCGATCATCGGCATCCCGCTGGACGGCTCACCGGGCGTGAAGGCGATCGCGGACAGCGACGGCGGCACGCTCGACGGCGACACCCGCTGGGACCGGGCGGTCGGCCCGATGCAGTTCATCCCGACCACGTGGGCCCGCTACGCGGTGCGCGCGAACGGCGACGGCCTGAGCCCCGACCCGCAGAACATCGACGACGCCGCCCTGGCCGCCGCCCGCTACCTCTGCTCGGGCGGACGTGACCTGGGCACGGGCGCGGGCTGGTGGGCGGCCGTGCTGGACTACAACAACTCGACCGAGTACGGCCAGAACGTCTACAGCGGCGCCGACGCCTACGCCCGCGCCAGCATCGGCTGAACCCCGGCCAGCGGACGGTCAGCGGCCGTCGGGCCGGGTCAGGACCGGGTCGACGGCCAGGCCCAGGTCCGGTTGGCCGAGCCAGTCGAGCTCGACCGACGCCTCGGCCGCCCGCGCGGCCAGGTCCAGGCGCACCCGGTACACGCTGAGCAGCAGCGCCTGCAAGGAGTCGACACCGAACGACGCGCCGACGGCCTCGTCACCCAGACCGGTGATCTGGTGGGGGCAGCGCCAGTCGCCGTTCGCGCTCAGCGGGTCCGGGTGGGGCGTCCCGATCCGGATCACGACGTCGGTGCGGCTGCCGTCACCGGCCACGCACTCCACCCGCCGTTCGGCCACCACCGGCCCGAGCACGTCGGTCGTCATCGGTCGCGTTCCACCGCGAGACGGGCGCTGACCTCGCCCAACGCCTCCTGGTACTCCGGTGACGGGTTCATCGCCGCCGCCATCCGCAGCTGCGTCAACGCCTCGGTCAACCGGCTCTGCCGCTGCAACGTCCGACCGAGCGCGAACCGGGCGTAGTGATCACTGGGGTCGATGTCCAGCACCTTCCGGAACGCCGCCTCGGCGCGCTGGAGCTGGGCCGAACCCAGGTAGGCCCGGCCCGCGAGCAGTTGCACGCTCGCCCGCTCCGGCGCCGCTTCGAGCACGACTCGCAGCTCGCGCAGCGCCTCCAGCGGTCGGCGTTCCGCGAGCAGCGCCTCGGCCCGGCGGAACGCCTCGAAGGTGCTGTCCGTCATCGTTCGATCAACGCTACCCGGCCATCCGGCCGCCACACGACAGCCGACCGGATGACGGGATCGGTGTGTCACGCGACGAGAGCGCCGTGCAGCCGGTCGAGCACCGGCTTGATCGACGGCGGCGCCTCGACGTGGGCGTTGTGCCCCACCCCGGGCAGCACGATCCCGTCCGCCCGTGCCGCGAGCAGGTGCTCCGGCGGGCACATGGGGTCGGCCTCGCCCGCCGCCAGCACGACCGGCGCCTTCGCCACCGCCAGCAGCCCCGCCACGTCCGGCTCGCCCACCCCGAACGCCGCCGGGTCCAGCGCCGCCCGCCACCCGCCGTCCACCTCGACCACGCCGTCGTCCAACGGCACACCGGCCAGTTTCGACGCCCACGCCGACGCCTCCTCGCGCGTCGGGAACACCCGCGCGGGCTTCGCGGCCAGCGAGGCCGCCCTGGCCAGCTCCTCCGCCGTCCACCGCAGCTTGATCCCGATCGCGCCGACCGCCCGCACGTCCACCCCGAACCACGAGCTGGCCAGCGTCAACGCCACCACGCCGCCCAACGAGTGCCCCAGCACCGCCACCGGCCCCGAACCGATCGCGGCGGCCACCGAAGCGGCCAACGACCCGAACGAGTACTTCGTCAGCGGCGCCGACCGACCGTGACCGGGCAGGTCGACCGCCAGCCACGCCCCGGGCCACGTTTCCGCTGCTCCGCGCCACACCGACCCGGTCGCGCCCAGCCCGTGCAGCAGCACCAGCGCCGGCCCGTCCCCACCCCGCGCCACGTGAACCACGCGTGAACCCCTTCCGACCGGTGCCCCAACAGGCGAGCCGGGGCCGTCCCACACCTTGCACCAACTAGGCTCGGCATCGATACACAGATGGTCTGACGAGGGAGCGCACGTGGCGGTCATCGAGCAGGTCGGCGCCCGCGAGATCCTGGACTCGCGAGGCAACCCGACCGTCGAGGTAGAGGTGGCGTTGGACGACGGCACGCTGGAGCGTGCCGCGGTTCCGTCCGGCGCGTCGACCGGTGAGCACGAGGCGGTCGAGCTGAGGGACGGCGACGCCAAGCGCTACCTGGGCAAGGGCGTCGAGCGCGCGGTCACGGCGGTGCTCGACGAGATCGGCCCCGAGCTGGTCGGCATCGAGGCCGTCGAGCAGCGGGTGGTCGACCAGAAGCTGGTCGACCTGGACGGCACGCCCGACAAGTCCCGCCTGGGCGCGAACGCCATCCTGGGCGTGTCGCTCGCGGTGGCGAAGGCGGCGGCGGCGTCCAGCGGCCTGGAGCTGTTCCGGTACGTCGGCGGCCCGAACGCGCACGTGCTGCCGGTGCCGATGCTGAACATCCTCAACGGTGGCGCGCACGCCGACACCGACGTGGACATCCAGGAGTTCATGATCGCGCCGATCGGCGCGGAGAGCTTCCGCGAGGCGCTGCGCTGGGGCGCGGAGACCTACCACGCGCTGAAGTCCGTGCTGAAGTCGAAGGGCCTGGCCACCGGCCTGGGCGACGAGGGCGGTTTCGCGCCGTCCCTGTCGAGCAACCGCGACGCGCTGGACCTGATCCTGGTCGCGATCGAGAAGGCGGGCTTCACGCCCGGCCGCGACATCGCGCTGGCCCTCGACGTGGCCGCCACGGAGTTCTACTCCGACGGCGCTTACACGTTCGAGAAGACCAAGCGCAGCGCCGAGCAGATGACCGGCTACTACACCGAGCTGGTCAACGCCTACCCGATGGTGTCGATCGAGGACCCGCTGTCCGAGGACGACTGGGACGGCTGGGTGCAGATGACGGCCGAGCTGGGCGAGCGCGTGCAGATCGTCGGCGACGACCTGTTCGTGACGAACCCGGAGCGGCTGGAGGAGGGCATCTCCCGCCGCGCGGCCAACGCGCTGCTGGTGAAGGTCAACCAGATCGGCACGCTGTCCGAGACGCTGGACGCGGTCGCGCTGGCCACGTCCTACGGCTACAAGTCGATGATGTCCCACCGGTCCGGCGAGACCGAGGACACCACGATCGCCGACCTGGCGGTGGCCGTGGGCGCCGGCCAGATCAAGACCGGCGCGCCGGCCCGCGGTGAGCGCACCGCGAAGTACAACCAGCTCCTGCGCATCGAGGAGGCCCTGGGCGACGCCGCGCGTTACGCCGGCGACCTGGCCTTCCCGCGGTACACGCCGGAGAGCTGATGGCACGACGGGAGCGGGAACCACGGCGTGGTCGCGAGGCCACGCCGAGGTCCCGCCCTGCGCGGGCACAGGCCCGCGACGGTCAGACCCGCAAGAGCGAGCCCCGCAAGGGTGAGCCGCGCAAGCCGGAACCGCGCAAGGGCGAGCCGCGCACGGGCCGGGCCGACGGGCGCACCACGAGGCCCGCGGCGCGCAAGCCCCAGTCGAAGGCGCGGACCAGGGCGGGCGCGGGCACGGGCGGCGCGTTCGGCATGACCGGCACGCGGCGGGCCGCGCTGCTGGCGATGGTGGTGTGCGCGCTGGCGCTGAGCATCGCCGTGCCGCTGCGCACGTACCTGGCGCAACGCGAGGAGCTGCGCGAGGTCAACGCCTCGCAGGAGACGCTGCGCGCCGAGGTGGGGCAGCTGGAGCAGCGCAAGCGCGAACTGGCCGACCCGGCGCACGTCGAGGCCGAGGCGCGGCGCAGGCTGCACTACGTGCGGCCCGGCGAGACGCCCTACATCGTGCAGCTCCCCGGTGACGCGGAACGTGAACTGGACCAACAGCGACCGGAGACCAAACCGGCCGAGGACAAGGCGTGGTACGAGCAGTTGTGGGATTCGGCGGCGGCACGATGACGGTGAGCGACGAGGACCGGGCGGCGGTCGAGGCGCAGCTGGGCCGCGCGCCGCGGGGGATGCGCGAGGTGGCCGCGCGCTGCCCCAGCGGGCACCCGGCGGTCGTGCAGACCAGTCCCCGGTTGGAGGACGGCACGCCGTTCCCGACCCTGTACTACCTGACCTGCTCGCGGTTGAACTCCTACGTCAGCAGGCTCGAAGGGGCCGGGCTGATGAAGGAGATGACCGACCGGTTGGCCACGGATGAACAGTTGGCCGAACGCTACCTCCGGGCGCACGAGATGTACTTGGCTGAGCGGGACGCGATCGAACCGCTCGGCACGACCGTCACCGCCGGTGGCATGCCGACCCGCGTCAAGTGCCTGCACGTCCACGTGGCGCACTCGCTGGCCGTCGGCCGGGGCGTGAACCCGTTCGGCGACGAGGCGCTTGACCTGCTCGCGCAGTGGTGGCCGAGCGGCGAGTGCGCGTCAACGGTGAAAAACTGACCGTCCGGGCAGTTCTTCGGGCACAAAGCTCAGGCGTGCCCGTGACACCGCCGTTCGGATCAGGCAGGCTGGTCGGCAGGCCGGGTGACGAGTCGATGGGGAGTTCGTGGCTGTGCCGAAGTCGAAGCGTCGGGGGCGGAAGCGGACCAAGGTCCATCCGGGCACGATGACGCCTCGGCAATGGGGCTTCGCCGCCACGGCGACCGCCGCGATGCTCGTGCCGGCGCTGCTGCACACGGCCGCGCCGATGGACTGGTTCAGCCTCGCCGACCGCTCCGACGTCGAAGTCGTGCCGCCCGGTCCGGGCGACGTGCTGGGCACGCTCGCGCTGGACGCCCAGGGCAAGCTGGGCGCCACCGGACGGCTGCCCGAGACCGACGAGCTGAGCGCGGCGCTGCTGGCCGACGCCGACGACCCGTCCGAGTTCGAGGACGACCTGCCCCCGTTGGAGGGCGGTTTCCTGCGCGAGGGCCAGCACGGCATCCCCGGCGTCATGCTCGACGCGTACATGCGCGCGGCGGACCGGCTGGGGCGCACCACGCCCGGCTGCCACCTGGACTGGCCGCTGCTGGCCAGCATCGGCCGCATCGAGTCCGGGCACGCGCGCGGCGGCCGGGTCACCGAGAGCGGCACCACGGTCGAGAAGATCGTGGGCCCGGTGCTCGACGGCTCGCCCGGCGTGGCGGCGATCCGCGACACCGACGGCGGCCGGTTCGACGGCGACCGCACCTGGGACCGGGCCGTGGGCCCGATGCAGTTCATCCCGTCCACGTGGGCCGGTTACGCGGCCGACGGCAACGAGGACGGCGATCGGAACCCGAACAACATCTACGACGCGACCATCGGCGCGGGCAACTACCTGTGCGCGAACAACGCGGACGTGAGCGACCCGGTGCAGCGCGCGCGATCGGTGTTCCGCTACAACCAGTCCAACGAGTACGTGGCCACGGTGCTGTACTGGGCGGACGTGTACGCCAGCGGCGTGCCGGTGCTGCCGGACATCATCGGCTCCGACGACGACTTCGGGCCCCAGCCGGGCAACGGGAACACCCCGTCGGACAACAACAACGCCTCGCCGCCCGGCAGCACGACGCCGCCGTCCTCCGGCACGCCGAACCCGACGACGACGTCGACCACCACGACGACCCGGCCCGGCGTGACGATCACGTTCACCCCGACCGTGCCGACGACTTCGACGACGCCGACGACGACCACGCCGACGTGCCCCACGCCGCCGACGGAGACGACGACCAGCACGCCCACGACGACGCCCACCACGACGCCGTCGATCCCGCCCGGCTGCCCCACGCCGACCACCACGACGACGTCCACGACGACCGAGGAGCCCGCGACGACGTCCGTCGCGACGACCTCGGCCGACACGGCGCCCGGTGGCACGTCCGGCAGCACGTCGCAGGGCACGTCGGGCAGCTCTTCCTCAACCGGTTCAGGTTCGTCGTCGTCGCTGTCGACCACGTCGTCCATGAAGGCCACCTGAGCCGAACGGCCCTGAATCGCCCGACGGCGTTCCGGCAGTTCGCTTAACGGATTAAGACGACTGTTTTCGCAACATTGCGCTAATCGTTGACAGCGGTGCGGAGTCGGTCGAACACTACGCGCACCGGCGGATTCCCGCCGCCGGTCCGGTCACCCGCCGCGATTCGGTGATCCGGTCGTCGGGCCGAACGACGACCGACCGAGCCCGCCCGCGGCGCACGGCACCGGTGCGCGGAGGCCGCCATCCCCGCCACCGGAAGCACGCAAGGCTCGCCGAGTGCTGTCCTCGGGCAGTTCGATGCCGCCTCACCCGCGATGCCCTGACCCGCCGCCGCATTACCGGCCACACCTGACGGAGGGCACAACAACCATGCGCAGGAACAGGTTCCGATTCTTATCAGCCGTGGCCGTCGCCGCGGTCGGCGTGGGCAGCACGGTGTTCGTGGCACAGGCCGCCGCCACGGGCTGCGGTGTCACCTATTCCGTCCCGTCGCAGTGGAACAACGGCTTCACCGCGAACGTAGCCGTGACGAACCTCGGCGACCCGATCAGCTCCTGGACGCTGACCTGGAGCTTCGCCTCCGGCCAGCAGGTCACCCAGGCGTGGAACGCCACCGCGACGCAGAGCGGCGCCCAGGTGACCGCGCGCGGCGTCAGCCACAACGCCAACCTGGCGACCGGCGCCACCGCGACGTTCGGCTTCAACGGCTCGTGGAGCGGCAGCAACCCGGCGCCGACCTCGTTCACCCTCAACGGCACCGCGTGCACCGGCGCGCCGGTGACCACCACGACGTCCTCGCCGACGTCGACCACGTCGTCCTCCAGCACGTCGCCCACGTCGCCCACGTCTGTGCCGCCGACCGACAACCCGGCGTGGGGTAGGTCCCTGCCGCCGGCGGACGCGCAGACGAGCATGGCTTACGACATCGTCGTGTCGGAGAGCGGCAGCGGCTACACACCGAAGGCCGGTGAGTGCTCGCGCGAAATCCACGCCCGGTACTGGACTTACGGTCCGGACGGCAAGGTCTACCCGACGTGGCACCCGCCGCGCGACGCGAGCGGCTGCGCGTTCGGCCACGAGCACGGTGACGACCCGCGCACCTCGGACCTGTTCGCCGACGCGAAGTGGCCGTACTTCGGCTACACCAGCGAGGTGATGATGGCGTCGAACCCCGGCGGCGCGCACCGGCACGAGGACCACGTCGGCCACAAGGTCCTCGCGGTCAACAACTCGAACGTCATCCAGGGCGACAACGGGACGAGCTTCTTCCCGCCGCAGGGCACCACCATCGCCACGTGCGACATCCTGTTGAAGTTCCACCAGGGCACGCACTCGCCGGACGCGTTCACCAACAACGTGCACGAGCTGATCTACAACAACAAGTGCACGCACCGGGACAACAACCAGGTGACCGAGGCCAAGTTCACCGCGCTGATCCCGAACGGCCGTCCGGGCGGCTTCGGCGCGACCGACTGCCCCGGCCCGTTCAACAACAAGTTCACCAACGTCGGTCCGGCCATCCCGGCGGACTCGCCGTCCGACACCCGCTCGCTCGGCCGGCTCATCACCGATGCCGCTTGCGTCCAGGCGATCCGGGAGGGCAAGACGCACTTCGAGGTCATCACCGGAACCGAGGTGCCGTTCGACACGAACGACCTGCACGAGTTCTGGTTCTCGGACGTCACGATCAGCACTTCGCAGCTGTCGTTCACCATCCAGCCGCTGTTCTACGTGCTGAACCCGGCGCGCTACTACGACGCGTCGAAGCCGAACAAGCTGGCCCGCCAGGTCGACCTCTGCTACGAGGGCATTCGCGGCGACTACTGCAACACGGTCCGTCGGATCACCGAGCAGACCGGCCAACGGGTGGCGTGGGACGACCCGCGCTCGCCGTTCAAGGGCACGCTGCGGGAGTTCCGGGCGGGCGGCTTCAAGCTGCGCAACTCCGGTCCGACCTCGGTTTACACGGATGTGTACGGCCGCAACGCGTCCACCAGTCCGTTCAACGGCTCGATCAAGCAGTACTTCTCCGGCAACCACGCTGAGCAGAACATGTTCGTGCGTGGGGCGACCAGGGACTACGCGGCGAACTCCGCCGATCAGATCCACGCGCCCAACTGATCGAGGGGGCCGGGCGGGTGCTTGCGGGCGCTCGCCCGGTCCAGATCAAAAGCTTTAAAAGCGTTAAAAGCATGTCCTCGCCGGACGGGCAGATCAGCAGGATGACCCCCGACTGCCCTGGTTCTGTGGCGGGTCCGTCGTTGGTGCGGGTTTCGTGTCATCCCACCGACCTCCCTCCGGGCTACCACACGTATCAAGGGGGCAGCCATCAGCCCCCTTGACACGCGCGGTAGGGCAAAGCCAGGTCGGCGGGATGACACGAAGCCCTCCCTCTGGTGGGGAAGGGCATCGGCGGCCGCACCGCGCGTGTCGGGCCCGGCACCGCGCCCGACGCGCGACCCCCGAACCACTCCACTGACGGGTCTTTCCTCAGAGCGAGGGTTCCGTGTCATCCCGCCGACCTGGCGCAGCCCTACCGCGCGTGTCAAGGGGGGCGCCTGTTCACCGATGCCTGTCGGCGTTGACTGTGGGCTGCGCCCCCCTTGATACGTGTGGTAGCCCTTGTGGAGGTCGGTGGGATGGCACGGAGCCCGGACCAACGACGAGACCGGCACAGAACCAGGCAGTGGGGGTCATCCTGCTGATCTGCCCGTCCGGCGAGGACATGCTTTTAAGCTTTTAATCTTTTGTGGTTACGCTGCTGAGCAGCACCACTCACCAGCACACACCACCAGGAAGGGATCTCGGGTATGGCACGCGTGGCCGCGATCGACTGCGGGACCAACTCGATCCGCCTCCTGGTCGCCGATGTGACCACATCGGACACTGGCGAACGGTGGTTGCGGGACGTGCACCGGGAGATGCGGGTCGTCCGGCTCGGCCAAGGCGTCGACGCGACCGGCGAGCTGCACCCCGACGCCATCGCGCGCACCCGTGCCGCGCTGATCGACTACACGAACACCCTGCGCCGCAAGGGAACCGAGCGCGTGCGCATGGTCGCGACGTCCGCCACCCGTGACGCCGCCAACAAAGCGGCCTTCTTCGACATGACCCGAGAGGTGCTCGGCGTGGAGGCCGAGGTCATCACCGGGGACGAGGAGGCCCGCCTCTCGTTCACCGGCGCGGTGTCCGACCTGGACGCGGACGAAGGCCCCTTCCTCGTCTCCGACATCGGCGGAGGGTCGACCGAACTGGTCCTCGGCACGTGGGACGGCGTGCGCGGCGACGTCGAGGCCGCCCGGTCGGTCGACATCGGCTGCGTCCGCCTCACCGAGCGCTGCCTGCGCGCCGACCCGCCGACCGAGGCGCAGGTCGAGGAAGCGGTCCGGGTGACGCGGGACGTCCTGGCCGAGGCGTTCGCCGCCGTGCCGACGGCCAAGGCCAAGACCTGGATCGGTGTGGCCGGCACCGTCACGACCCTCGTCGCGCTGGCCAAGGAGCTGCCGCGCTACGACCCGCAGGAGATCCACCTGGCCCGCCTCGGCCTCGACCGGATCCGCGAGATCACGGCCAAGCTGCTCACGATGGGTCACGACGAGCGCGCCGCCCTCGGCCCGATGCACCCCGGCCGGGTGGACGTGATCTGCGGCGGCGCGCTGGTCGTCCGCACGCTCGCCGACCACCTGGAGTCGCAGGGCGTGACCGAACTCGTCGCCAGCGAGCACGACATCCTCGACGGCATCGCGTTCGCCCTGGCCTGAAACGCACCCCGCGACACCTGAACGGGCAGTCAGCACGCCTGTCCGTCAACTGGGATTGATCGTGACCAGGTCGTGACGCCCTCACCCGTGTGGCCCTGGTCACGCGGGCCCTAGGTTCACTCTCACGCTGTGAAAGCGGTCGACTCTGCTCGGTTACCCCCGATCAGGTGGGAGGACCCATGTCACGTGCACGATTAACCCCCTCAACAGCGATCGCCGCCGTATCGGTCGCCTTGGTGGCCACGGCCTGCGGTTCCGCGGAGACCCCGGTCGGTTCGAACACCGAAGCCGGCATCACGATCTTCAACACCGAGCCGGAGAACCCGCTCGTCCCGGGCAACACCACCGAGACCGGCGGCAGCCGCGTCCTCGACCCGCTGTTCACCGGCCTCGTCGAGTACCGCGCGCAGGACGCGCAGCCGGTCAACGCGATGGCCGAGTCGATCGACACCACCGACTCGAAGGTCTTCACCGTCAAGCTCAAGCAGGGCTGGCTGTTCCACGACGGCAGCCCGGTCACCGCCAAGAGCTTCGTGGACGCCTGGAACTGGACCGCCTACGGGCCCAACGCCACCCAGGGCGCCAGCTTCTTCTCCCAGATCGAGGGCTTCGACGCCGTCCACCCGGCCGACCCCGACGGCGCGGACGGCCCGCAGGAGCCCGCCGCGCCGACGTCCGAGACGATGTCCGGCCTCGACGTCGTGGACGAGCACACGTTCACCATCACGCTGTCCGAGCCGTTCGCCGTGTTCCCGGTGACCATCGGCTACGAGGTGTTCGCGCCGCTGCCCGAGGCGTTCTTCAAGGACCGCGAGGCCTTCGAGGCCAACCCGATCGGCAACGGCCCGTTCAAGTACGTCTCGCGCGCGGTCGGCACCGACATCAAGCTGACCCGCTACGACGACTACAAGGGCGACGACAAGCCGAAGTTCAAGGACCTGACGCTGAAGGTCTACCAGAGCCGCGAGTCGGCCTACGCGGACCTCGTGTCGAACAACCTGGACTTCATGGAGGAGCTGCCGCCGAACGCGTTGGCGGGCAAGCAGTACGAGACCGACCTCGGCGAACGGGTGGTGCAGCGGGAGACGCTGAACAACCAGACCATCGCGTTCCCGTTCTACGTCAAGCCCTACGACAACGCGGACCTGCGCCGCGCCATCTCCATGGCGATCAACCGCGAGGAGATCACCGAGCGGATCTTCGAGGGCACCCGCAAGCCCGCGGACGGCTGGGTGCACCCGCTGATGAAGGGCTACCGGCCCGGCCAGTGCGGCGAGTACTGCACGTTCAACCCGGCCAAGGCCAAGGAAGCGCTCGCCAAATCCGGCCACACCGGGGAGATCGTGCTGCTGTCCAACACCGACGGCGGCCACCAGGAGTGGGCCGAGGCGGTGGTCAACAGCATCAAGAACACCCTCGGCGTCGAAGCGCGGTTCGTGCCGTCGACGAGCTTCGGCGAGTTCCGGCAGAACGTGAACGCGCACAAGATGACCGGCATGTACCGGGCGGGCTGGATCGCCGACTACCCGTCGATCGAGAACTGGCTCACGCCGCTGTTCCGCACGGGCGCGTCGTCCAACGACGGGCTGTACTCCAACCCGGCGTTCGACGCGAAGCTCGCCGAGGCGGACCGGGCGTCCAGCGAGGAAGCGGCGATCGAGCTGTACCTCGAAGCCGAGAAGATGCTGGCCAACGACCTGCCGTCCATCCCGCTGTGGACGCAGAACACCATCGCGGGCCGGTCCGACCGGCTCAAGGTGGCCAACCTCGACCCGTTCCGCACGCTCGACCTCTACTCGGTGGAAGTGGCCTGAACACACCCGCCATCCAGTCGAGGGGAGTGCGGAATTGGGTCGGTACGTGCTGCGCAGGCTGCTCCAGATGGTGCCGGTGTTCGTCGGCACCACGTTCCTGATCTACGCGCTGGTGTGGGCGGTGCCGGGCGACCCGTTCGAGGGCAAGTGCGGCGAGCGGGACTGCCCGGCCTCGTACGTGTCGATGATGCGGGAGCGGTTCAACCTGGACGACCCGCTGCTGCTCCAGTACTGGAAGTACCTGGTCAACCTGGTCCAGGGCGACTTCGGCGTCACGTCGTCCGGCGTGCAGGTGATCGACCGGATCGCGGCGACGTTCCCGGTGACGCTGCGGCTGGCCCTGGTCGCGCTGCTGGTCGAGGCCGTCATCGGCATCACCGCCGGTGTCGTGTCGGGGCTGCGCGGCCAAGGGTTCCTGGACAGCCTGGTGCTGGTGTCGACGCTGTTCCTGATCTCCATCCCGGTGTTCGTCACCGGGTACGTCGTGCAGCTGGTGTTCGGGCTGCAGCTCGGCTGGATCGCGCCCACGGTCACCACGCCGACGTTCGGGAACCTGATCGTCCCCGGCTTCGTGCTGGCCAGCCTCTCCATGGCCTACGTCGCCCGGCTGTCCCGCGCGAGCATCGCCGAGAACCGGCGCGCGGACTACGTGCGCACGGCGTTGGCGAAGGGGTTGCCGACGCGCCGGATCGTCGGCGTGCACCTGCTGCGGAACTCGCTGATCCCGGTGATCACGTTCCTCGGCACGGACCTCGGCGCGTTCCTGGGCGGCGCGATCGTCACCGAGGGGATCTTCAACGTGCCCGGCGTCGGCGGCCTGGTGTTCCGGTCGATCCTGACCAAGGACGGCGCGATGGTGACCGGCGTGGTGACCGTGCTGGTCCTGGTGTACCTGCTGATGACGTTGCTGGTGGACCTGCTGTACGCGGTCTTGGACCCGAGGATCCGCTATGACTGACCAAGTCGCTTCCCTCGTCACCGCGCCCGAACGGCCGCGCGGCCTGTTCGGCGACGCCTGGCACGCGTTGCGGCGGCGCCCGCTGTTCTGGGTGTCCGTGTCGTTGATCCTGCTCGTGCTGCTGATGGCGGCGTTCCCCGGTCTGTTCGCGTCCGGCGACCCGAACGCGGCGGACCTGTCCCGGTCGCGCGGCGCGCCCTCGGCCGCCGCCTGGTTCGGGTACGACAACCAGGGCTACGACATCTACACCCGCGTCGTGCACGGCGCGCGGGCGTCGATCGTGGTTGGCCTGTTGGCCACGGCGGGCGTGGTGCTCGTCGGGGCCACGATCGGGATGCTGGCCGGGTTCTACGGCGGGTGGCTGGACGCCATCGTGTCGCGGATCGCGGACGTGTTCGTCGGCGTGCCGTTCGTGCTGGGCGCGATCGTCATCCTGACCACGTTGAACGCGGGCGGTGACGCGGGGCCGGTGCGGATCGTGGCGCAGGTGGTGCTGTCGATCTCGGTGCTGTCGTGGCCGGTGGCGATGCGGATCATGCGGTCCACCGCGATCGCGGCCAAGCAGCAGGACTACGTGAAGGCGGCACGGGCGCTCGGCGCGTCGCCGGCGCGGATCATCGGCAAGCACCTGCTGCCCAACACCGTCGCGCCCGTGCTCGTCTACTCGACGATCGCGCTCGGCGCGTTCATCGGCGCCGAGGCGACCCTGTCCTACCTCGGGATCGGGCTGCGGCAGCCGGTCGTCTCGTGGGGCGTGATGATCAACAGCGCGAAGGACTACCTGCGCGTCGCGCCGCACGCGCTGCTGTTCCCGGCGGGTTTCCTGACCGCGACCGTGCTGGCGTTCGTGATGCTGGGCGACGCGGTGCGCGAAGCCCTCGACCCGAAGCTGCGGTAGGAGGCGATCATGCTGCTGGAGGTCGAGGACCTGCACGTGGAGTTCCGCACCCGGGACGGGGTGGCGCGCGTGCTCAACGGCGTGAGCTACCACGTGTCGGCGGGCGAGACGCTGGCCGTGCTCGGCGAGTCCGGGTCGGGCAAGAGCGTGACCGCGCAGACCGTGATGGGCATCCTGGACACGCCGCCCGCGTTCGTGACGCGGGGATCGGTGCGGTTCCACGGCGAGGAGCTGCTGACCGCCTCGGCCGAACGACGGCGCGCCGTCCGCGCCGAGGGCGTGGCGATGATCTTCCAGGACGCGTTGTCGGCGCTGAACCCCGTGTTCACGGTGGGGTTCCAGATCGAGGAGCAGCTCCGGCTGCGGCGCGGGCTGAGCCGGGCGCAGGCCAGGGCGCGGGCGGTCGAGCTGCTGGACCTGGTGCGGATACCGGCGGCGCGGCAACGGGTCCGCGAGTACCCGCACCAGTTCTCCGGCGGGATGCGGCAGCGGGCGATGATCGCGATGGCGCTGGCGCTCGACCCCGAGGTGCTGATCGCGGACGAGCCGACGACGGCGCTGGACGTGACCGTGCAGGCGCAGATCATGGACCTGCTCGCGGAGATCCAGCGCGAACGGCGGATGGGGCTGGTCCTGATCACGCACGACCTGGGCGTGGTCGCCGAGGTGGCCGACCGGATCGTGGTGATGTACGCGGGCCGGATCGTGGAGCAGGCGGACGCGGTGTCGCTGTTCCGCGCGCCCGGCCACCCGTACACGGCGGCGTTGATGCGGTCGCTGCCGCGGCTGGACCAGAAGGGCGCCGCGCTGGAGACGATCCGCGGGCTGCCGCCCAGCCTGCTGCGGATCCCGTCCGGCTGCCCGTTCCACCCCCGGTGCCCGCGGGCGCAGAACGTGTGCGTGACGCGCGTGCCGCCGGACGTGCCGCTGGGGCCCGGGCGGACCAGTGCGTGCCACTTCGCGGAAGGGGTCCTCGGTGGCTGAGCTGTTGGCGGTGCACGACCTGGTGAAGCACTTCCCGGTGACGCGCGGGGTGGTGTTCCGGCGGACCGTGGGCCGGGTGCGCGCGGTGGACGGCGTGTCGTTCTCGTTGCGCGCGGGGGAGACGCTCGGCGTGGTCGGCGAGTCGGGGTGCGGCAAGTCGACGTTGGCGCAGGTGCTGATGCGGCTGGAGCCGCCGACGTCGGGCACGGCGCTGTTCGAGGGCGAGCCGATGTTCTCGTTGCGGGGCTCGGCGTTGCGGCGGTGGCGGCGGGACATGCAGATCGTGCTGCAGGACCCGTACACCTCGCTGAACCCGCGGATGACCGTGGGCGACATCGTCGGCGAGCCGTTCGAGATCCACCCGGAGGTCGCGCCGCGCGGGTCGCGGGCCGGGCGGGTGCGCGAGCTGCTGGACGTCGTCGGGTTGAACCCGGAGCACCTCAACCGGTACCCGCACCAGTTCTCCGGCGGGCAGCGGCAGCGGATCGGGATCGCGCGGGCGTTGGCGCTGCGGCCCAAGCTGATCGTGTGCGACGAGCCGGTGTCCGCGTTGGACGTGTCGATCCAGGCTCAGGTGATGAACCTGCTGGCCGAGCTGCAGGCCGAGTTCGGGCTGGCCTACGTCTTCATCGCGCACGACCTGTCGGTGGTGCGGCACCTGTCCGACCGGGTGGCCGTGATGTACCTCGGGAAGATCGTCGAGATCGGCACGGAGGAGCAGATCTACCAACACCCCACGCACCCGTACACGCAGGCGCTGCTGTCGGCCGTGCCGGTGGCGGACCCGGCGCTGCGGGGCCGCCGTGACGTGATCCGCCTGACCGGCGACGTGCCGTCACCGGTGGACCCGCCGTCCGGCTGCCGGTTCCGCACCAGGTGCTGGAAGGCGCGGGACGTGTGCGCGGTGGAGGAGCCGGCGCTCATCACGCGCGTCGGCGCCCACCCCAGCGCGTGCCACTTCGCCGAGGAACGGCACGTGGTGCCCTGATCCGCCGCGAGGGCCCCGGCCGTCACGCGCCAGGGCCCTCGCGTCCCGGGTGGATCAGCGGTTCGAGGCGGACTGGACGAAGTCGGCCAGGTCCTTCGACTGCTGCACCCTCGACGGCTCGTGCACGTACATCATGTGGCCCGCGGGGTAGTACGCGGCTTCGATGTTGTCGTGCAGTTCCCGGGGGATCTGCAGGTGCGCCACCACGTGCTCGGCCGCGTAGTACGGCGTGGCGCCGTCCAGGTAGCCGTACGCGACGTGCACCTTCAAGTGCGGGTTGGCGCGCATCGCCGACGACAGCTTGTTCGCCACCGTCACGTGCGTGCCCTCGAACTCCTTGAACGACCAGGGCCGCACGTTCATCGTCAGGATCTCGTACGGCAGGTCGTTCTCGTACGCCAACTCCGCCCGCACGTAGTGGTTCAGCGCCGCCGTGTACGGGCCGAGGATCGCCGAGTACGACGGGTCCTCGCTGAAGTGCTCGCGCCCGTAGTCGGCGTCCGCGCCGGTGAACCGCGAGTCCAACCGGCCGACGACCTTGCGCTCGGAGCGGAGCAGCTCGGTGAAGAACCGCACGTGCTCGACCCGCAGGTCCACCCGGTCCACGTAGTCCTCGCTGAGCCCGGTCAACCCGGCCAACCGCGCTACCGCCGCCGCGCGCTCCTCAGTGGACAGCCGGTGGCCGCGCGCCAGCGCCCACGGGTAGTCGCGGGACGCGAAGTCCTCCGCGTCGGCCAGCACGTCCTCCAGCGAACGGTCGCCGTGCAGCCCGTGGTAGTGCGCGATCGCCGCGTACGTCGGCAGGAACAGCGTGTGCGGCAGGTCGTTGCCCTCGCTGAAGTCCAGCGTGGTGAAGTCCAGCACGGACGAGATCAGCATCAGCCCGTTGAGGTACATGCCGTACCGCGACTGGAGGTAGTCGGCCAGGCCCGCCGCGCGCGTCGTCCCGTACGACTCGCCGGCCAGGAACTTCGGCGACATCCACCGCCCGTTGCGCGAGGTCCACAGCCGGATCACCTCGCCGACCGACTCCAGGTCGCCCTGGAAACCGTGGTACTCGCCGGGCTTCTCGCCCTTCACCGCCCGCGAGTAGCCGGTCGACACCGGGTCGATGAACACCAGGTCGCTGTGCGCGAGCAGCGTCTCGGCGTTGTCGACCAGGTCGTACGGCGGCGGCGTGAGGGCGCCGACGTCGCCGGAGACGACGCGGCGCGGTCCGAGCAGGCCCAGGTGCAGCCACACGCTGGACGAGCCGGGGCCGCCGTTGAACGCGAACGTCACCGGCCGCTTGGCCGGGTCCGCGCCGTCCACCGTGTACGCGGTGACGAAGACCTCGGCCTTCGGCTGGTGCCCGTCGAACTTGCCCTCGGTCAGCACCTCCTGGCGCAGCACCACCCGACCGGTGGTCGTGGTGTAGTTCAGCTTGCGCCGCTTGACGGTGATGCTGTGCTGGGTGGTGACGAGGTCGTCGGCGGGGAGGTCCTTCTCGTCGCCGTTGTCCTTGGCGGCCTGCTCGTCGCCGTTGTCCTTGTCGGTCATGGTCGAACTCTACGATCGGAGTCGCCGCCCGTGCTCCCGCTTTCCGCTCTTGACGAACGGGTCACCCGCTGCCGCGCGTGCCCCCGGCTGGTGGCGTGGCGCGAGGAGGTGGCGCGGGTCAAGCGGGCGGCGTTCCGCGACCAGGAGTACTGGGGCCGCCCGGTGCCGGGGTTCGGGCCCGCGGACGCGTCGCTGGCCATCATCGGCCTGGCCCCGGCCGCCCACGGCGCCAACCGCACCGGCCGCATGTTCACCGGCGACCGCTCGGGCGACTTCCTGTACGCGGCGATGCACGCGGTCGGCCTGGCGACCCAGCCGACGGCCACCCACGTCGGCGACGGCCTGGAGCTGATCGGCACCCGGATCACCGCGCCGGTGAAGTGCGCGCCGCCGGAGAACAAACCGACCCCGGAGGAACGCGACAACTGCCGCCCGTGGCTGATCCGGGAGCTGGAGCTGCTGCGGCCGACGTTGCGCGCGGTGCTCGTGCTGGGCGCGTTCGGCTGGCAGGCCGTCCTCCCGGTGCTGGCCGCGGTCTGGCAGGTCCCGCGCCCGCGTCCCGCCTTCGGCCACGGCGCCCACACCACCCTGCCTGCCCAGGACGGCGGCGAGCCGCTGCACCTGTTCGGCTGCTACCACGTGAGCCAGCAGAACACGTTCACGGGCAAGCTGACCCAACCCATGCTGCAGGACGTGCTGCGGGCGGCAGGCACCGCGGCCGGACTGACCACCATCGAGTGACGCAGCGGTAGTCGACACCAGCTGTTCCGCAAATCATACTGTTCCACGTGTCGCGGAACAGCTCACAACATGGAACGACCAGTTCAGAGCTGGTGGAGTTGACTGAGCATGCCCTCCGGTCGGCTTTGCCTTCGGATTGGCAGGTCGACGCCAGGCGGGCGACGCGAGTCGAAACGCCGAGCGGCGTCGTCGAACTCGACCTTGTTGTCACCATCACCGCGCCCGACGGTGCCAGGGCCGAGGTGGTGATCGAGGTCAAACGGAAGGTGGAACCAAGAGACGTCGCCAAGGTGGCCGCCCAGATCAGCCGTTACGCCTATCCGGCGGAGGGGGCGATGCTCGTGTCGGAATTTGTATCCCCGATGACTCGTGCCCACCTCAGCGAACTCGGGCTGGGGTGGTTCGACCCCACTGGGAACATGCGGTTGAGGCTGGACAAGCCGGCGGTGTTCATCGACCGCGTGGGGGCTGATCGAGGTGGGTCACGCGACTCGGCCGACCGTCCGCTCAAGTCCCTCCGTGGACGTGCTGCCGCGAAGATCGTGCTCGCACTGTGCGAGACCTCCTTGCCGGTCGGTGTCCGGGACCTCGCCGCACGAGCGCAAGTCAGCGCGGCGACGAGCGCGAGGGTCCTGGACTTGCTCGATCGGGAAGCGGTCGTCACCAGGGGTGGAGACGGGGTCGTCAACGCTGTTCGCAAGCGGTCGCTGATCGGTCGCTGGGCTCAGGACTACAAGGTCATGACGTCGAACGAGGTCGTGGCGACGCTGGACCCACGCGGGTTGAACCACGCGTTGAAAGCGCTGTCCTCTGTGGAAACCCGCTTTGCCGTGACCGGCTCGGCAGCGGTGCGTGCGTACCTGCCGGACGACATGACACCTGTGTCGCCACTGGTCTCGTTGAGCCTGTACGCCGAGGACCCCACCGGTCTGATGGGCCAACTGGGGTTGAGAGCCGTTGAGCGCGGGGCGAACGTGCTGGTCATGCGACCGTACGACGGTGTCGTCCACACCAAGGCACAACGTGTCGGAGGAATCGACTATGCCGCACCCTCGCAGGTCGTGGCGGATCTGTTGACCGGGTCTGGTCGGTCGGGTGAAGAGGCCGAGCAGTTGATGGCGGTGCTCGAAGCGAGTGGACAAGGTTGGGAACGATGACTCCGCAGGAGTACGTCAGGGCGCGTGCTGTGCTGCTGGACGCCCTCGATGGATTGGGCCCGCACCGCGACGCGGTTGTGCTCGTCGGTGCGCAAGCGGTCTACCTGCATACAGGCGATGCCGACTTCGCGACCGCGCCGACCACAACGGATGCGGACCTGGCATTGGTACCTGATCGGCTGGCGGACGAGCCTTCGATCGTGGACGCGATGCGTGCTGCCGGATTCGTTCCGGGCAGCCAGCCGGGGAGTTGGTTGGGCTCCGGTCAGATCATGGTCGACCTCATGGCCCCCGAGGCACTGTGCGGCCCGGGCGGCCGGCGATCCGCCCACCTACAGCCCCCGCACGACGACAAGATCACTGCACGCCGGACATTGGGACTTGAGGCGGCGGTGGTTGACAACCAGCTTCACGTGATCAGTGCTCTGGACGGCGGGGATTCCCGATCGTTCGAGATCAAGGTGGCAGGGCCGGCCGCGCTCGTCGTGTCGAAGGTCATCAAGATCGCGGAACGGCGGGAGCAGCCTCACCGACTCAAGCCGAAGGATGGACTCGACGTGCTTCGGTTGCTTCGCGCCGTCGACACCGCGCCGCTCGCCCGCAGCCTCCGAGGTGTCATGTCGGATGCTCTCTCAAGCACGGTGGTGAAGCAGGCAGTCGAAAACCTCCGCGAACTCGCGGCCGGACCGGAGGACTTGCTTCCCGTTCTCGCCGCCGCTGCCGAGATGGGCTTCGCCGATCTCGATGAGATCAAGATGTCGATGGTGGCCCTGGTCGACGACCTGCTGCGCGAACTCGACGGTGTGAACACTGGGTGATCAGCCAGCAGAACACGTTCACGGGCAAGCTGACCCAGCCCATGCTGCAGGACGTGCTGCGTGCGGCCGGCACCGCGGCGGGCGTCCTGTAGCCCAGGGCTGCTAGCCGTACAGGTGGGCGTGCACGCCCGGGTCGTTGACCAGCACGAAGTCGACCACCTGCCAGAACTCCGGCAGCCGCGGGTGGGCCAGGCCGGCCTCGCGGGACAGCAGCAGGCCGTGCACCTCGCCGCCCGACCCGTCCATGCACGCCCGCACCAGCGTCGCCGCCGGCTGGTCGCTGCCCTCGACCGGGCCGACGCGGCAGCCGAACGTCACGTGGTCCTCGGCCGACGCGGTGTCCCAGGTGCCCAGGATGACGTCGATCCACACGTCGTGCGGCTGGTCCCGGTGGTGGTAGCAGTTCGCGAAGTAGGCCGCGTGGCGGTCGCCGGCGCGGTCCACGAAGTTCCACGACCGCTCGATCGGCTCGCGGCAGCACCCGCACTCGTACCGCGTCGCCTGGCGCAGGTCGGCATCCGTGGTCAAGGTCACCGCCGCACCCTAGCCACGCGGTTGGCCCGGTTGGCCGCGTTCCGGGCAAACGAGCCACACCGCACCAGGGCGACAGGCATCCTTGGTCCATGAAGCCGCGGCTCGCGCTCGTCCTCGCGATCGGGTCGGCGCTCGTCCTCATCGCCCTCGCGGCACGCGGCACGTCACCGGTGCGCTACCAGGACCGCCCCGTGGGCGACGAAGAGGCACCCACGCCGCCATCGGAGTCGCAGCCGCCGCTGGACGCCGACATGGAGGGCTCCACGGCCGCCGGGTCGCTGCTCGTCTTCCTGATCGTCCTCATCGTGGTGGCGGTCGTCGGCGTCGTCTGGCTGCTGATCTCGCTCGGCGTGTTCCGGCGCGGCCGGAAGCGTCGTGGCGCCGGTGCCGCCGTCGACGCGCCCGACCTGCCCGACGAGCACGCGACCCCGCCGCCGATCCTCGTCCGACGGGCCGCCGAAGCCCTCGAAGAGCTGCGCGACCACGCGACCGGACCGCCCGGCGACGCGGTGATCGCCGCCTGGCTCACCCTCGAACGGGCCGCGCAGGACAGCGGCGTGCCGCGCCAGGACCACCAGACGGCCACCGAGTTCACCGGCGACCTGCTGCGCCGCTACCGCGTGGACGAGCAGGCGACCGGCACGCTGCGCCGCGTCTACCAGCGGGCCAGGTTCGGCACGGCCGAGGTCACCGCGGCCGACGCCCGCACCGCCGCCGACGCGTTGGCGCACATCGTGCGGGACCTGCGGTGAACGCCCTCGTTGACGGCCTGGGACGCGCGGTCGCGCTGGCCGTCGCGGTCGCGGCCGGCACCGCGTTCGTGCTGGTCCGGGTGGGTGCGCCGTGGCTGTGGGCGGTGGTGCTCGCGCTGCCCGTCGGCGGGCTGGCGCTCCTCGTCGCACGCCTGCCGCGCGCGACGGACATCGTCTGGTCGCAGCAGCCCGCGACCCTGTCCACCGCCACGTCCGTGCAGGCCAGCACGCTCGCGAGCCGGCTCGCCGAGGCCGCCGTCGACCAGGACCGGTTCGTCAACCGCGTCCAGCCCCGGCTGCGCAGGCTCGCGGAAGCACGGCTGCGGCAGGAGCACGGCGTGCACGACCTCCACGACCCGAAGGCCCGCGAGGTGCTCGGCGCCGACCTGCACCGCCTGCTCACCGACCCGAAAGCGCCGCTGCCCGAGCCGTCGAAGCTCGCCGACCTCCTGGAGAACCTGTGACCACCGACGAAGTGGGCGTCGAGACGATCGCGGCCGAGGCGAAGGCGGTGCTGGCCGCCGTCGGCACCGTCGTGGTCGGCCGGGAGCGGTCGCTGCGGCTGGCGCTGGCGGCGATCCTCGCGGGCGGGCACGTGCTGCTGGAGGACGTGCCCGGCCTGGGCAAGACGCTGATGGCGCGGTCGCTGGCGCAGGCGTTGAAGCTGGACTTCAAGCGCCTCCAGTGCACGCCCGACCTGCTGCCCGCCGACGTCACCGGCTCGTTCCTCTACAACCCGGGCGACCGCGAGTTCACGTTCCGCGAAGGCCCGCTGTTCACCGGCCTGCTGCTGGCCGACGAGATCAACCGCACGCCGCCGAAGACGCAGTCCGCGCTGCTGGAGGCCATGCAGGAGCGGCAGGTCACGGTCGAGGGCCGCACGTTCGGCCTGCCCCGCCCGTTCCACGTGCTGGCGACCGCGAACCCGGTCGAGTACGAGGGCACCTACCCGCTGCCGGAGGCGCAGCTGGACCGGTTCCTGCTGAGGCTGGACATCGGTTACCCGCCGCCCGCCGAGGAGGTCGAGGTGCTGCGCCGCAGGCTGACCCGGCAGCGCGAGGAGACCGAGGTCGAGCCCGTGCTGAACGCGGAACGGCTGCGCCGGCTCCAGCACGGCGTCGAGCAGGTGTCCGTGGACGACGACGTGCTGCGGTACTGCGTGGACCTGGCGGCCGCGACCCGGGCGCACGGCGCGGTCGAGGTCGGCGCGTCACCGCGTGGCGCGCAGGCGTTGGTGCTGGTCGGACGCGCGCTAGCGGTGCTGGACGGGCGGGATTTCGTGCTGCCGGAGGACGTCAAGGAGTGCGCCGTGCCCGCCCTCGCGCACCGGCTCACGCTGCGCCCGGAGACGTGGACGTCCGGCGTCACCGGGGTGGAGGTCGTGACCGAGCTGCTGGGCCGGGTGCCGGGCCCCGCGAGCACCCGCTCGTGAACCGCGCGGAACGGCTGCGCGAGGCGTTCACCAGCGGGCGCGGCGCGCACTGGCACCCCACCGACGCGTTGGTGCGGGGTCTCGCGCTGGGCATCGGGATGGTGGTGCTCGGCGGCCTGCTGCACGAGGTCGAGCTGGTCCTGTTCGGCGCGCCGTTGCTGCTCTCGACGCTGTTGGCGCTGGTCACGCCCGTCGTGGGCACGCCGCAGGTGCGGGTGCGCGGGCTGCCGCGCACGGGCGAGATCGGCGCGGCCAAGTCGGTGGTGGAGGTCGACCCGGGCCTGGGCGCCGAGGTGATGGCGATCCGGCTGCCCGGCGTCGGCGAGGGCATCGGCCCGGTGCACCTGGTGTCCGCGTCGGTGCGGGAGATCGAGGTCGTGCTGCGGCGTGACGCGTGGGGCGAGGGCGTCGACCTGCGGCCGGACCACCTGGTGGCGGGGCCGGACGCGTTGTTCGTGCACGGTCCGGTCACGGCGGCCGAGCGCGGCCGGGTGATCCTGCCGCCCGTCGAGGCGCTGCCCGCCGGTCTGCTGCCCGCGCGGGCCGTGGGCCTGGTCGGTGCGCACCGGGCGCGGCGGCCGGGCGACTCGGTGGAGCTGCGCGACATCCGGGCGTTCCAGCCGGGCGACCGGCTGCGGCGGATCGACTGGCGGGTGTCGTTGCGCGCCAGCGGCATGGCCGGGTCGGCCGAGGGCACGAACCTGCACGTCCGCGAGCACCACGCGGAGGCGGACGCGGACGTGGTGTTGGCGTTGGACACGCGGCACGACGTCGGCGCGGAGCTGGGTGACTGGTCGTCGCCGGTGCGGGCCACGTCGGGCCTGGTCTTCGGGCGGTCGCTCGGCGAGTGGTCGTTGACGGCGCGCGGCACGACGGTCCGGCCCGGCGGCAGCCTGGACCTGGCCGTGCGGGCGGCGGCGTCGTTGGCGGCGGGGTACCTGCGGCAGGGCGACCGGGTGGGCCTGGTCGACCTCGGCCGGCCGCAACTCGGGGCACGGGCGGGCGCGGGACGGCGGCAGCTGCTGCGGCTGCGCAACCAGCTCGTGGTGTGCGCGCGGTCGGCCGGGTGGGCGCAGCGGCCCGTGCTGCGGCCGGAGCAGGTGCCGCACGGCGCGCTGGTGGTGGTGCTGTCGCCGTTCCTGGACGCCGAGGTGGTGGAGCTGGCCGTGCACGCCGCGCGGCGGGGCAACCTCGTGCTTGCGGTGGACGTGCTGCCGTCGCCGTTGCGGGCCGACCCGGAGACGCCGTGGGGCGAGACCGCGTTGAAGGTGATCCGGCTGGAGCACGACGTGCGGCTGGAGGCGATGCGGCAGCACGGCGTGGCGGTGCTGCCGTGGGGCGCGCCGATCGCGGGCGTGCTGCGTGCCGCCCGCACGGCCCGGCGGGTGTCCCGATGACGCGAACGTTCAACTCGGGTGTTCTGAACGTAGGACACGCGCGTTCCGAACGTAGGACACGCGCGAGAGTCCTACGTTCACGCCGCGCGTGTCCTACGTTCGGAACGACCGTGTCCTACGTTCGCGTACCCCGAGTTCAACGTTCAGGACGGGGGAGCGGTGCGGGCTGAGCTGGGCGCCGGGCTGCCGGCGTGGGTGTTGCGGGCGGCCATCGGGGTGGTCGCGGCCGGAGTGGCGTGGGTGCTCGCGGTCAACGGGGTCGAGTGGCCCGCGCTCGCCCTGTACGGGGCGCTGGTCGTCGCGGCGGCGGCGATACCGGCGTCCGCCGCGGTTGCGCTGATCATCGGGTTCCCGGCGGCGGCGATGGTGGTCACGACCGACGAGCCGTCCTGGCCCGGCGTGTTCGCGCTGGTCGTGCTCCTGCACCTGCTGCACGTGCTGTCCGCCTACGCGGCGGTCCTCCCCGGCGGGTCGCGCGTTCACCTGGATGCACTAAAGGCGCCGGCGAAGAGGTTCGCCGTCGTGCAACTCTCCGTGCTCGCCTTCGCGGTCGTGGTCCTCCTCCTGCCGGTCGGCCGAACGGACGCGGTGGTCGAGGTGGTCGGCCTCGTCTGCGCCGTCGGACTGGTCGTCGGCGCGGTGCTCCTGATGCGCCGGAAAGGCTGAGGAACACGCGTGACGGACTCAGCGCAAGCTGACCGTCTGGATCGTTCCTCTCAGCACGTTCACCGAGCCGCGCAGGTCAGCGGCTGCGTGTCGGCAATCACCCGGCGACTGTGGTCACAACGGGCCCGCTCGATGCGCCGGAAAGCCCCGCCCGGTGCGACCATGTGTGTATGGCTGCTGTGAAGTCGCAACCCACACGGATCGTGATTGTCGGCGGTGGGTACGTCGGCATGTACACCGCGCTGGGATTGCAGAAGAAGCTGCGTTCCGGCGAGGCGTCCGTCACGGTGATCGACCCCCAGCCGCACATGACCTACCAGCCGTTCCTCCCCGAGGCGGCGGCCGGTTCCATCGAGCCGCGCCACGTCGTCGTGCCGCTGCGCAAGGTCCTCAAGCGCTGCCACGTCGTCACCGGCCGCGCGACCCGCATCGAGCACGAGCGCAAGGCCGTCACGGTCGAGCTCGCCGACGGCCACGTCGAGGAGTTCGAGTACGACGTGCTGGTCTCGGCGCTGGGCGCGATCTCGCGCACGCTGCCCATCCCGGGCCTGCCCGAGGTCGGCATCGGCATGAAGACCATCGGCGAGGCCATCTACCTGCGCAACCACGTGCTGTCGCGGCTCGACCAGGCCGCCAGCACGAACGACCCGGACCTCCGCAAGCGCTTGCTGAGCTTCGTCGTCATCGGCGGCGGCTTCGCGGGCATCGAGACGCTGGCGGAGCTGGAGGACATGGCCCGCTACGCGCTGCGGTACTACGAGGGCCTCAAGCAGGAAGACATGCACTGGGTGCTGGTCGAGGCCACCGGCCGGATCATGCCCGAGGTGAGCGCGCGGCTCGGCGTCTACACCGTCGAGCAGCTCGAGAAGCGCGGCATCAAGTGCTACCTCGACACGCGCGTCAAGAGCATGGAGGGCGGCCACGTCGTCCTGGACGACGGCACCGAGTTCGACTCGGACACCATCATCTGGACCGCGGGCATGAAGGCCAACCCGATGCTGCGCAACACCGACCTGCCGCTCGACGAGCGCGGCCGCGTCCGGTGCACGGCGGCGATGCAGGTCGTGGGCCTGCCGGGCGTCTGGGCCGCGGGCGACTGCTCGGCCGTGCCGGACCTGTCGCGCACCGAGGAGGACCCGACGGCGACGTGCGTGCCCAACGCGCAGCACGCCATCCGCCAGTCCAAGCTCCTGGCCAAGAACATCGTGGCCAGCCTCCGCGGCAAGCAGCCCAAGGAGTACGAGCACAAGTACCTGGGCTCGGTCGCGGGCCTCGGCCTCTACAAGGGCGTGGCCGACGTGTTCGGCCTGCGGTTCAAGGGCGTCGTCGCCTGGTTCATGCACCGCAGCTACCACGTGATGTTCATGCCGACGGTCAACCGCAAGTTCCGGGTGTTCGTGGACTGGACGCAGGCGCTGTTCTCGGGCCGCGAGGTCGTCGCCCTCGGCCAGATCCACGAGCCGAAGGCCGAGTTCGACCGGGCCACCAAGAGCTGAGCGCGAACGGCCCCGCGCACGCTGCGCCGATCGGCGGCGGCAGGCGTGGGGCCGTCTGGCCCAGCCTTCTCACTTGAGCCCCCAGACGGGCTAACGCGCTGCGCGTCGCCTTGACATTGCGTAACGTGAACCCGAGAATACAGCTGGTGTATCGCCTGAATGTGTGATGCATCAGTGGGGAGAGAGGTGACCGCGATGTCTCTCGAGGAGCTGGCCGCACAGCTTCGCCGCGGTGAGATCGAGGATCGTGCGCTGGCGGAGTACTCCGCGGAGTACGCCACCGCCGAAAAGCGTTTTTGCAGCAAGAAAGACGACTGAGTCATGACCGTCTCCGGGTGGGGGAACGAGACTGTTCCCCCACCCGAGGCCGCCAGACCGCTGAAACCCACCCCGCTGTTGCTCCAAGGCCAGGACTACCTCTTCCGGTCGCAACCCAAGTGCCTGGACTTCCAGGAGCAGGTGCACCGCCTCGGCATGGTGGACGAGGGCGACGGCAGCCCCGTGCCCTGCGTGCTGGTCCTCGCCCGGGCCGCCGACATGGAGATGAACGAGCTCTCCATCGCGCTCGCCGAACGCGGCATCCGGATGGCCCGCATCGACGCCGACCGCTCCGTCGACCTGCCGCTGACCGTCTACACCGACCAGCCGCTGCTGGAGCTCGACCGCTGGCTGCTGCGCCCGCTGCTGGTGTGGCGCAGGCACTTCGAGCTGACCGCGCTGCCCCTCGAACCCGGCACGCTGGCCGGCGCCTACGCCGTCGACCAGTGGGGCGCGGTCGCCGACTGGCTGTCCAGCCGCGGCGACTGGGCGCACGTCAACCCCAGCCGCAACACCTCGCACCTCAACCGGCTCACGCAGCTCGCGGACGCCGCGACGTTCGGCCTGAAGGTGCCGCGCACCACGGTCACCACCCGACCCGGCCGCACGAGGCCGGGCGGCGGGCGGTGCATCGTCAAGACGTCCGGCCGGCACCTGCTGGAACCGCGCCCCGGCATGCAGCACGGCCTGTTCCCGCGCCCGCTGGAGACCAGCCGGTCCGGTGACGTGCCCGAGTCCGCGCCGGTGATCGTGCAGGAGTACGTGCCGTCCGACACCGAGCTGCGCGTGTTCGTGGTCGGCGAGCGGTGCCTGGCGTTCCAGGTCGACAAGCTCGACCCGGCGCAGCTGTGGGTCGACCCCGAGGCGGTCCGCGTCACGCCGGTCGACGTGCCGAGCGGGCTGACGGACCGGCTGCTCGCGCTGGCCAGGCACTGGCGGCTCCAGGTGGCCGCGTTCGACCTGCTGGTCTCGGGCGGGGACCACGTGTTCCTGGAGGTCAACGTCAACTGCGACTGGCGGTGGTTCGAGCACCGGGCGCAGGACTCTCGGGTGTCCGACGCCGTGCACGAGTGGGTGGCGGCGCGCTTCAAGGAGCTACTGGGTGCGGGCAAAGGTCGCTGAGCACGCGACGCTGTTCTACTCCGACGGCGCCGTGGTGTGGGACGACTACCTCCACCACCGCCAATTCGCCATCAGCGAGACCGCCGAGCTGCTGTGCCGCAAGTTCACCGAGTTCACCGACGTGGACGAGCTGCTCGCGCCGTTGGCCGAGGGCGACCGGGTGGCGTTGCGCAAGGTGCTGGAGGAGCTGGTCGAAGCCGGCGTGCTGATCGTGGAGGGCTCGCCCGAGCACGAGGAGGAACGCCGGCTGCTCGCCGCGTGGCGCGACTGGGGCGCGTCGGCCCGGCACTTCCACTTCGCCAGCCGCACGCTCGCCGACGCGCCGTACCAGGGCACGGAGGAGCACGACGCCGTGCTGGACGCCAAGCTCACCGCCGAACCGGCGCCCGCGCCGTTCCGCAGCCTCGGCCGCACCGCCGTGCTGCTGCCACGCCTGGACGGCACGTCGAAGTGGGCGTCGGCCGGCCTGCTGGACGTGCTGCTGGCCCGTCGCACGACCCGCGAGTTCGGACCGGGGCCCCTGTCGTTGACGCGGGTCGCGGAGCTGCTGGCGGTGCTGGCCGGTCCGTCGCCCGTGCGGCCGCGGATCGGGCGGTCCGGCACGGTGTTCAAGACCAGCCCGTCGGGCGGCGGACGGCACCCGGTCGAGCTGTACGCGCACGTGCGGGGCGTCGAGGCGCTGGAGCCGGGCTGGTACCACTACGACGGGCTCGCGCACGCGCTGGAGCCGATCGGGGTGACGTGGGGTCCGGCGGAGATGGCCGCGGCGGCGGGCGACCAGGACTGGGTCGGGCAGGCGCCGTTGGTCCTCGCGTACACCGGGGTGCTCGAACGGACTAGGTGGCGTTACGACACGTCACGTGCTTACCGTGTTGTGCAAATGGACGTAGGACACCTGTCCCAAACGGCTTATCTGGTTGCTACGGCAATGGGTTTTGGTATCGGCTTCACCGCAGCATTGCGGGATGAGCTGGTCGAACAAGCACTTGGCTGTGACGCTTATCACGAAGTCGTACTCGGCCTGAGCGCGTTGGGCCCATTACCCGAATGAGCGCAATAGCGGTTCGCATTGAGCCGTGCGGGCGACTTCTTCTGAAGTAGCCCCACGAACGCTCGGTAACCGCTTAGGCTCCCCGCTGCCCCCGTAGCCCAACCGGTAGAGGCAGGCTCCTTAAAAGAGTCACAGTACGGGTTCGAATCCCGTCGGGGGCACGTTCGGCGCCACAGAGACTTCACCCATCTGTCGGGTGAACCCACAACGGTGCGTCGTGCCGGTCAGCAACGAGTCACCCGATCGGACCCGCGAACGCCGTGCGGTCGCCCGTGAACAGGCATACCGCATCGGACTAGTCGCGGTGTCCGATCGGATGACCCGCCGAAGTTCAGTAGTCGCGGGCCCATTCCGCGACGACCTCGGCCAACACCGCCAGTGGCAGCGGTCCGCCGCCGAGCAGCACGTCGTGGAACGCGCGGATGTCGAAGCGCTCGCCGAGCGCTTCCTCGGCCGCCGCCCGGATCCGCAGGATCTCCAGCCGGCCGACCATGTACGCCAGCGCCTGACCGGGCGCGGCGATGTAGCGGTCGACCTCGTTCTCGATCTCGACCAGCGCCAGCGGCGTGTTCTCCCGCAGGTACTCGACGGCACGCGCGCGGCTCCACCCGTGCGCGTGCAGACCGGTGTCCACCACGAGCCGGCCGGCGCGCATCGAGTCCATCGCCAGCATCCCGAGCCGGGCCACGTCGCCGGAGTACAGGCCCATCTCGTCGGCCAGGCGCTCGGTGTAGAGGCCCCAGCCCTCCAGGTACGCGGTGACGGGCGCGACCCGGCGCAGCACCGGCAGGTCGGTGAGCTGCTGCGCCAGCGTGATCTGGAAGTGGTGCCCCGGCACGGCCTCGTGGAACGCGATCGCCTCGGCCTGGTAGCGGAACCGCTCCTCGACCCGGTGGGTGTTCGCGTAGTACGTGCCGGGCCGCAGCCCGTCCGGCGTGGGCGCCGAGTAGTAGGCGATCGGCGCGCCCGGCGCGTCGGCCGCGGGCACCGGCTCGACCTGGCAGCGCTGCTCGGGCACCCGCCCGAACCAGCGCGGCGCGGCCTGCTCCGCCCTGGTCACGGCCTCGCGCGCGGCGGTGATCAGCTCGTCCTCGGTGGTCCAGCGCAGGGCCGGGTCGGTGCGCATCCGCGTCAGCACCTCGGCCACGTCGGACGTGCCGAAGACCCGTTCGCCCAGCTCGGCGTACTCGTCGGCGAGGCTCGCCATCACGTCCAGGCCGGTCCGGTGCAGCTCCTCGGGCGTGCGGTCGGTCGTCGTCTGGACCCGCGCCAGCGCCGCGTACATCGCCTCGCCGCCGGGCAGCCAGCGCAGGCCCGCCTGGTCGTCCGGGCGGCCCTCGATGCCCGCGATCACGTCCCGGTAGGCGGCGAACGCGGGCCGCACCACGTCGGCCAGCAGGCGTGCCCGCTCGGCCTCGAACGCCTCACCGCCGGCCGGCCGGGCCAACGGGTCGGCGTCGGCGGCCAGGTAGCGGTCCAGGTGCGCCACGGCCGCGTCCACGAGGTGCCGGACGGGCGTGCGGCCCGCCGCCGCGCCCGCGAGCTGCCGGTCGGCGATCCGGCGCAGGAAGTCGGGCACCGCGGCGAGCCGCTCCAGGTAGGCGCGCTCGGACTCCGGCCCGGACAGCACGGTCGTCGGCATGACCGACAGCAACTCGCCCGTGGGGGCGAAGAACGAGTCGGTGATCGTGTACTCGACGCCGAGCGCGTCGAGCTGGTCCACGACCGCCTCGGCCTGCTGGACGACCACCGCACGCGTCACCGGGTCGTCGTCCGCGGGCAGGGCACGCGCCCGCGCCGCGATGTCCAGCGCCCGTGCCCGCGCGGATTCCTCGGTCTCCACCCGGTGGTCGGCGAGCAGGTGGTCGTATCCCGGCACGCCCCAGGCGGTCGCGCCCAACGGGCCCTGCGAGAACATCAGGTCGAGCAGTTCGCCGGCCAACTCCGCCGTCGTGCCCATGCGCACCCCCTGGTCGTCGTGAAACCAAGATGGTACTTAGCCTAAGAAACGATTTACACCCGGTCCAAATAGGCCAGCACCGCGAGCACCCGTCGGTTGTCGTCCTCCGACATCGGCAGGTCCAACTTGCCGAAGATGTTCGCGATGTGTTTGCCGACCGCTTTCTCGGTGACGAACAGCCGACCGGCGATCGCGCCGTTCGAACGGCCCTCCGCCATCAACGACAGCACTTCCCGCTCACGCGGCGTCAACGTCGTCAGCGGCTGGTCGCGCGCGCCCCGCGCGAGCAGTTGGTCGATGACCTCGGGGTCCATCGCGGTTCCGCCGCCGGCGACCCGGCGAATGGCGTCCACGAACTGCTTCACGTCCGACACCCGGTCCTTGAGCAGGTAGCCGACCGCGCCGCCGCGGTCGGACAGCAGTTCCCGCGCGTACAACTGCTCCACGTACTGCGAGAGCACCAGGACCGGCAGTCCCGGCACCCGCTTGCGGGCCTCGATCGCGGCCCGCAAACCCTCGTCGGTGAACGTCGGCGGCAGGCGCACGTCGACCACCGCCACGTCCGGGCGGTGGTCGACGAGGGCCTTGAGCAGGGCGGGACCGGAGTCGACCGCCTCCACCACGTCGAAGTCGTAGGCCTCCAGGAGCCGGATCAGCCCGTCCCTGAGGAGGACGAGGTCTTCACCGAGGACAACTCGCACGGCAGCTCCATGGTCACGATGGTCGGCCCGCCCACCGGGCTCGCGATCCCGAGTGTGCCGTCGAACGCGGCCAGCCGGCGCTCGATCCCGCGCAACCCACCGTTCTCGGCGGGCTCCGCGCCGCCGCGCCCGTTGTCGCCGATCATCAACGACAACCGGCCGTCCTCGTGCCGCACCCGCACCCACGCGTCCGTCGCGCCGCTGTGCTTGGCCACGTTCGTCAACGTCTCGGCCACCGCGAAGTACGCGGCCGACTCGACCGGCGCCTCCGGCCGCCCGGCCAGCTCCAGGTCCACCTCCACCGGCAGCGGGTGGGCCAGCGCCAACGCGCGCAGCGCCCCGTCCAGCCCCCGGTCGGCCAGCACCGGCGGGTGGATGCCGCGCACCAGGTCCCGCAGCTCGGCCAACGCCTGGGTGGACGACTGGCGCGCCTCGGCCAGCAGCTCCTGCGCCGCCCGCGGGTCACGGGCCAGCAGCTCCTCGGCCATGCCCAGGCTCAGCCCGAGCGCGACCAGCCTGGCCTGCGCGCCGTCGTGCAGGTCCCGTTCGATCCGGCGCAGCTCGGCGGCCTGGGCGTCCACCGTGTCGGCCCGTGAGTCGGCCAGCACCCGCACCCGGTCGGTGAGGGCGGCGGTGGCGCTGGGCGCGAGCAGCCACTTGACGACGGTCGCGTGCAGCCGGGCGGCGCGGGGCGTGGCCCACCAGGCCAGCGCCAGGAAGGCGATCCCCATCAGCGGCGCGAGCACGAAGTTGCCCGGGGTGTCGCGGTCGAGCACGACGTACTCGGCCTTCCCGCGGTCCAGCCAGATCAGCGGCATCACGAACCCGAGCAGGCCGTTGATCCAGAACGCGACCGGCAGCAAGCCGCTGAAGATGCCGACGATCGCGTTGACCGGCAGGAACGCCAGGTCCCGCCACGTCGCCGGGTCGGTGGCGATGGTCCGGACCCTGGTCATCGGGCCCCGGTTCGCCGGCACCCGGTACGGCGGCGGGATCTCGACCTCCAGCACCCGCGCGGCCCACCAGCGGAAGAAGGCGGTGTAGCGGCGGGCCAGCGCCGTGAACACCAGCAGCAGCGGCACGCCGATGGTCACCAGGATGAGCGGGTAGGCGTACAGCTGGAGCGGGATGAGCAGGATCCCCGCCACGCACAGCGGCGTCCGGGCCAGGCCCAGGCCGGCCTGCGTCAGCCGGCTCCGGGCGGCGCGCACCAGGTCGTGGTCCGTCATGGCGGTGATTCTTCCGGCTGACCACAGGCAAATCGGTGGGTTTAACCCCCCAATGCGATCAGAGGTCGATCACGGTGCCGTCCGCGACGACCTCCACCCCCGCCTCGGTGATCTTCGCGCGCTCCGGCGACGCCGGGTCCAGCACCGGGTTGGTGTTGTTGAGGTGGGTGTAGATCCGCCTGGTCGCCGGGTGCCCGCGCAGCTCCGGCAGGCTGTGCGCGATCGGCAGGTGCCCCATCGCGGCCTGCCCGCTCGGCCTGCCGGTGGCCGCGCCCATCTCCGACGGCGCGTAGAACGTGCCGTCCAGCAGCACCACGTCGGCCTCCGCCACCAGCGCGTCGAACCCGGCCGGCCAGGACGCCAGGCACGGCGCGTACAGCAGCACCCCGCCGGTGGCCGGGTCGCGGAACCGGTAGGCCACCACCCAGTGGCCCGCCACCGGCGACTCGGCGGCGTAGCGGGGCCGCTTGCCGCTGACCGGGAACGCGGTCACCTCCAGCCCGCCCGCGAGCACGACGGTCCGCTCGGGCTCCACCTGCCGCCACGACCACTCGCCGTACGTGGCCAGCACGGCGCGCGTCGGCTCGAGGGCGTTCAGCACGGTCGCGGGCGCGTGGACCCGCAGCCCCGGCGCGCCGCGCAGCACCGTCAAGCCCAGCGTGTGGTCCAGCTCGGCGTCGGTGAGCAGCACGCCGCGGACCGGCGTGTCCCGCGGTCCCGGGCCAGGTGCCAGCTCGGGTGTGGCGGCGAGCTGCGCGCCGATGTCGGGGGAGGCGTTGACGAGCCACCAGTTCGCGCCGTCCGCGCTCACCGCCAACGCGTCCTGCGTGCGCGCCGGCAACTCACCGGCCCGCACCGCCTCGCACGGCCCGCACGCGCAGTTCCACTGCGGCACACCGCCACCGGCGGCCGTGCCGAGCACAACGGCCTTCACCGCACGACCGTCCGGTGCTCGACCGGCGCGGGTTCCACCTCGGCCGCGGCGCCCGCCAGGATCAGGTCGACCACGCCCCGGTGCGGCGACAGCGTGCACACCGGGTCGGTCGCCGCCGCGTCCCCGGTCAGCTGGAACGCCTGGCAGCGGCACCCACCGAAGTCCAGCTCGCGGCGCGCGCACGAACGGCACGGGTCGCGCATCCAGTCGAAGCCCCGGAAAGCGGTGAACGCGGGCGACGTGTGCCAGATGTCGGCCAACGACCGGTCGCGCACGTTCTCCACGCCCAGCCCGTCGATCACGCCCGCCGCCGGGCACGGCAGCACGGCCCCGTCCGGCGCCACGGTCAGCTGCCGCGCGCCCCACCCGTGCATGCACGGCTTCGGGTGCGCCTCGTGGTAGTCGGCGATCACGTACACGATCTCCATCGCCGACGTCGCCTGCGCGGCGGCCACCACCTCGCCGGCCCGCGCCAACTGCTCCTTCGTCGGCAGCAGCGCGGCCCGGTTGCGCAGCGCCCAGCCGTAGTACTGGGTGTTGGCCAGCTCCAACCGGTCCGCGCCCATCCGCTCGGCGAGCGCCACGATCTCGCCGACGTGGTCGAGGTTGAGCCGGTGCAGCACCACGTTCACGGTCAGCGGCAGCCCGGCGTCCCGGATCGCCTCGGCGGCGCGCAGCTTCGGCTCGAACGCCTTCACCCCGGCGATCCGGTTCGCGCCCGCCTCGTTCGCGTCCTGCACGGACAGCTGCACGTGGTCGACGCCGCGCAGCCCCGCGAGCCGCTCGCGGGTCAGCCCGAGCCCGCTCGTCACCAGGTTCACGTAGCAGCCGAGCCCGGCCGCGTGCTCGACCAGCTCCGGCAAGTCCTTGCGCGCCAACGGTTCGCCGCCGGACAGGTGGATCTGCAGCACGCCCAGCGCACGCGCCTGGTCGAACACCGAGCGCCACGCCGCGGTGTCCAGCTCGTCGCCGCGCCCGACCAGGTCGACCGGGTTGGAGCAGTACCCGCAGCGCAGCGGGCACCGGTGGGTCAGCTCGGCGAGCAGCCCGAACGGCGCGTCCGCCACCGGCGCGTCACCCATCGACGTCCACCACCCGGCGCGCCACCAGCCGTGCGACGAGTTCCGCCACGTCGTCCGCCTCCACCCCGTCGAACTCCTCGGCCAGCCTGCGCGCGATGCCCTCGACGGATGTGCGCCCGTCGCACAGCCCGACCACCGCCGCCGCCGTGTCGTTGAGCACCAGCACGCCTTCCGGGAACAGCACCACGTGGCTGGCCCGGGTCTCGTCGTACGCCGTCTTCACGCCCCGCCGCAGGCGCGGCACCGCGTCCAAGCCCGTCATGAGTAGTAGTCCACGGCGTCCAGCACCGCCCGCAGCACGTCGCACTTGAACGCCAGCGCCGCCACCGCCGCCTCCTGCTGCTCGCGCGTGCGGCAGTTGCGCACCACGATGTCCACAGTGGACTTCCCTTCGTCGGCGATCACCTTGAGCCGGGTGGTGAAGTAGGTGAAGCCCTCCTCGGCGATCCACGGGTAGTGCTCGCGCATGTCCACCAGCCGGCGCGCCATCAGACCGCGGGAGAACATCTCGGTCAGCCCGGACGCCACCGCCTCCACCCACGGGCGGGTGCGGGCGAACGTCACGTAGGCGTCCACGGCGAACCGCACGCCCGGCAGCACGTGCCGCTCGTCCAGCACCTCCTCGCGGGTCAGCCCGACGGCCTCGGCCAGGCGCAGCCAGTTCTCCGCACCGCCCTCGCCGGGTCCGCCGCCGTCGTGCCAGACGATCCGCTCCCGCCACACCCGCCGGACCTCGACGTCCGGGCAGTTGGCCAGGATCGCGGCGTCCTTGCGGGGGATGGCCTGCTGGTAGTACCAGCGGTTGGCCGCCCACAGCTGCAGCTCGTCCTTGCTCAACCGGCCCTCGTGCAGCCGGAGGTGGAACGGGTGGCGGTCCCAGTAGCGGGGAGACAGGGCGCGCAGGCGCGCGGTGAACTCGTCCGGCGTCAACGTCGGCGAGCCGGACGACTCGGGGGTGGGCACGGCGGCGGGCACCTCTCGGTACGCGGGCGCCACGCCACGCCGACGCGCGGCCGGCGTGGCGCGACGGCGGGCTCAACTGCGAGCGGCGTAAGCCGTGACTTCCATCGGGGTGTCGACGTCCCGGAAATCGGGCTTGACCCAGGGACGCTTCACTGGCTCGGTGGGCTCGGTGGTCATGCGCTCTACTCCTCGGACGCGTGGTTATTCTCCGTGGGGCGGCGGTAACCCACCGTAGAGCTTGCGGCGGTGGACGCGCTAGTTCCAGTTCCGCGCGGCGGGCATGCGCCTCAACTGCTCCAGCACGATCGGATCCTGCAGCTGCATCCACTGGATCACCTCGGTGTACGTGGCGCACACCGTTTCGGGCTTGACGCAGACCTCGCCGAGGAATCCCTCCACCGCGTTCGTGAACGCGCCGCCCGCCCACTCGTTGAAGTGGTTGCCGATCACGATCGGCGCGCGGTTGCCGTTGATCGCCGCCTGGTGCACCGACCGGTACGTGTCCAGCACGATCCGGGTGTAGTCACCGGCCCGGTCGGGCTCGTCCTTGGCGCCGTTGAGCGCGAACCAGAGGTTGAAGTCCATCATCACGACCTGCTTGCCGAGCGCGGGCACGCGGACCTCCGGCATCGGGAACTCCCACAGGCCCTCGTGCGCGAAGGGCCACACCACGCCGAGGCTCACGTGGCTGGTGTCGTAGGCCAGGCCGTGCCCGCGCATCGCCGGGAACGCCTGCCCCCACTGGCCCTCCAGGCACGGCGTCCGCCCGCCGCGCACGGCCGCCGGGTCCAGCTTGAACCCCTGCTGCCTGGCCTTCTCCACGATCGCGAAGAACTGGTCCAGCTCCCGGTTCCACTGGTCGGTGCTCCAGGTGCCGACGTTCGGCTCGTCGCCGACGCAGAAGTGGCCGTTGTAGTGCGTGCCGATCTCGTGGCCCGCGTCGATGGCCGCGTTGAGGTAGTTGATCCGCAGCTCGACGTCGGCGCGGCTGCCGCCGAACCCGATGGAGGAGTAGCCCGGCTGGTGGCCGGGGCCGGTGTAGCCGTCGGCGTCGTCGTCCGGCACCAGGTACACGCCCGACAGCAGGCCGGTGACGTGCGCGTTCGCCTGCTTGGCGATCGGCATGATCCGGTCCCAGTGCGGTTTGGACGCGGCGCCGTCGAACGAGAACAGCACGAACTGCGGCGGCTTCTCGCCCGGCTGCATGCGCCGCATCCACGACGGCGGCGAGGCCGAGGCGGGCACGGTCGGCGCGGCGGCGGCGCTGGTGCTGCTGCTCGTGCGCGGCGCCATCGGCAGCGGCGCGGCCAGGTCGCCGACGTCGTGCCCCGGTCTGGGTTCACGGGCTCCCAGGACGGCCAGCACCACCAGGGTGAGTGCCAGCGCGACGCCCGTGCTCAGCCAGCCCCATCGCTTCACACCCAGAAGACGACGGGAAGTAGCCGGAGGTTGCCTCTTTGTGACGCGACTACCAACCGTGGCCGCGTCACGGCACGGGCGTGGCGGTCACGACCTGGTTCTCCTCGTAGCCGGTGTCGCCGCCGACCCACCGACCACCGCACGTCACGAGCACCAGCCGGTGCCCGCCGCGCGGACCGAACAGCTCGACCGCCCGGGACGGCAGGGCCTCCTTGCGGACCGCCTCGACCCCGCTGACCTTGAACCGGAACGTCCGGCCCGCCGTGTCGACCACGGTCACCTCCTGCCCGACCGCCATGCGCCACAGCTCGTCGAACGGCCCGGTCACGCCCTTCCAGTCGACGTGCCCGGCCAGCACGGTCGCGCCCTCGGCCGCACCGAGGTCCACGCCCCACCACGTCGCCTCGCCGACGCCTTCCGGGATCGGCAGCGCGCCGTCCGCGGTGACCTCCGCGCGCACCAGCGTCGCCAACCCGCCCGCGGGCAGCCGCACCGTGCCCGGCTGCTGCTTGGGCGGTTCGGCGGCCGGCGGCGGGGGAGTCGTGGTGGTCGTCGCCGCCGGAGGTGACGCGGGCGGGTTCGCGCCGGCCGGCATGCCCGCCAGGTCCACGCCGCGCCCGGAGCGCGCGCTGTCGCCCAACGGGTGCGGCACGACGGCGTCACCGGGGATCGGCCGGCCCGTCAGCACCACGTCCGGCGCCTGGGTGGAGACGAGCGCGGCGGAGGCGAGCAGAGCCGCCACCGCCGCGCCCGTCAGCAGAGCTTTCACGACCGCGAGGTCGCCCGTCGCCGCACCAGGAAGCCGACCAGCGTCGCGCCGATCAGCACCACGCCGGCGAACCCGGCCAACGCGCCGGTCGACACCTCGGTGGTGTACGCGGCCTTCGCGACCACGCCGGCGCCCTGGGACCCCGCCGGGATCGTGATCGGGACGACCGGTTTGTCCGGTTTGTTGGCCAGCGCGAGCGCCAGGGTCTGGCCCGGTTCGACGGTCCCGCACACCTTGGGCGGCGCGTTGGGGTCGAAGAACTCCTCGTAGCCCTTGGCCGGTGCGACCTCGACCAGGCAGACCTCCTGCGGCGTGCGCAGGTCCGGCACGGTCGCGGTGCCGTCGGACGCGGTCTGCAGCACGACCGGCGTGCCCTCGGGCCCGGTCAGCGCGCTGTCGTCCTGCCGCTTCGCGGGGTCGGTGCCGTTGGCCGCGGTCACCTTCAGCGTCACGCCCGCGATCGCCTTGCCGGTCTCGGCGTCGGTCTTGCCGACCTTCACCACGCCCGGCGGTGTCTTCGCGGTCGTCGACGCGTTCGCGGTCAGCTTCTTCTCGCCGCCCGTGGTGACGATCCGCTGCATGTTGTCGTCGGCCGGGATGTGCACCTTCGGCCGGTCGGCCGGGCTGTCCAGCCGCACCGTGACCGACGGGTTCGGGCCGGTCGGCACGACCTTCACCGGGAGAGACTTGCCGTCGGTGGACGTGATCAGCTCGCCGGTCGCGGCGCCGGACTCCAGCGTCGCGTCGGTCAGCTCCACGCTCAGCGGCGCGCCGGCCACCTGCCCGCCGTCGGTCTTGGTGATGTCCACCACCCACGTGTCGGGCGTGCCGATGACCTGCTCCTTCTCCGGAGCGCTCACCCTGGCCGCCCACGGGCCGCGGTTGGCCGCCGCCTCGGCCTGCAGCCTGCCCACCGCCTGCTGGGCCTGGCCGAAGCGCCCGAGCTGCTGGAAGTGGAAGTCGGCGTTGTAGGCGATGTGCCGGAAGTCGCTGTTCGGGTCGAGCGAGATCCCCTTGGCCGGGTCCTCGAACGCGGTCCACGTGTGCAGCAGGTGGGCCAGCGCCGCGGCCTCGTCAGCCGATTGGGTGTTCGCGTACCTCAACAGGAGGTAGGAGATGCTGCCCGCCACGTCGTCGGGGAGCCGTGCGCCGCCCTTGGAGAGCAGCTCGTCACCTTCCTTGTACTCCACCGAGCTGTCCGGGGCGAGCAGCGAGTACTGCACGCACCACACCTGCTGACCCCGCCACAGGTACGAGCCGAGCCAGTCGCCGCCCGCCGGCTTGCCGCGGTACCCCTGCGGATCCGTCTCGTAGCCGATGCCCTCCTGTGCCTGTGCCCCGGCTGTGACGGGCACCGCGAGCAGGGTCAGACCGGCCGCGAGCACCGCGCCGGCGAGTCGTCTCCACGCCATGATGTCCTGAACCCCTCGGGCGCGCCGGTGGGCGTCGCCGGTCGGTGAGAGCTGCCGGGACTGAGCCTTACGGGTCCGAGATCACGTCGACAAGCCACCAGCGGGGTGGAACGCCGACTACGCTCCGCAGCGCGGGGTGTGGATTCGAGATCGACAGCCCGAGTAAAGTCGCTTTTACCCGACGGGAACCGATCGACTCGTGTGGTCGTTGAACCCCGTGACGGCGTCAGCACGCCACAGGAGGACGAGGTGCGTACCACCAGCAACCCCGCGTTCCGCAACCTGCCGACCAGCGGCGGTGGCGGTAACTACGCAGGCTTCGGCCAGCCCTACGAGGCGCAGCAGTACGGCGGCTACCAGCCGGCGCCGCCGACCACCGGCGAGCGCCCGATCACGATCGACGACGTGGTGACCAAGACCGCGACGACCCTCGGTGTGGCGATCCTCACCGGGTTCGTGTCGGCGTGGCTGGTGCTCTCCCAGGCGGTTCAGCCGTTCGCGCTGATGCTGCCCGGCATGATCGTCGGCCTGGTCCTGGCCCTGATCATCATCTTCAAGAACAAGCCCAGCGGTCCGATGGTGCTCGCCTACTCGGCGGCGGAGGGCGTGTTCCTCGGCGCCATCACGGGCGTGTTCGAATCGATCTTCCCGGGCATCGCCTGGCAGGCGATCCTGGGCACGTTCGGCGTGTTCGGCGCGATGCTCGTGGTCTACAAGACGGGCGCGATCCGCGTCACGCCGCGCCTGACCAAGTGGATCATCGGCGCCACCGTCGGCGCGGTCGTGCTCATGCTCGGCAACCTGGTCATGGGCATGTTCGGCGTGAACATGGGCCTGCGTGACGGCGGCACCCTGGCGATCATCTTCAGCCTGGTGGTCATCGGCATCGCGGCGTTCAGCTTCCTGCTGGACTTCGAGGCGGCCAACGAGATGATCCGCGCCGCGATGCCGGCCAAGTACGCCTGGCTCGCCGCGTTCGGCCTGATGACGACGCTCGTCTGGCTGTACCTGGAGATCCTGCGCCTGCTGTCCTACTTCCAGAACGACTAGCGCCACCCGCACGACTCGAAGGGCGCCCCAGCCTCGGCCGGGGCGCCCTTCGCGCGTGTCGAACCCCCAGACCGCGAGAGTCCTACGTTCGCGTCGCGTGAGTCCTACGTTCAGAACGCGCGTGTCCTACGTTCAGAACACCTGAATTCAACGCTCAGAACGCGCGCCGGCCGGTCGTCAGCCGCGCCAGGTGTGGTCGTCCTCCATCGCCGAACCGACCTTGACCAGGCACGGCACGCACAACGCCCCACCCGGCGACCGCCGCACCAGCTCCGGCGGCACCGAGTGGGCGCAGGCCGCCTCGAAGTACGCCTCCGAGGCCTGTTCCACGGCGAACGCGTGGCACAGCCGGTCGTACCCGCTGTGCCACCACACGTAAGGCATCGTCACCCCGACCTCCCCTACTCATAGGTAGGACGCCGGGTAACAGTAACCGTGACGCGGTTCAGCTCAACCGTTCGATCACCATCGCCATGCCCTGGCCGCCGCCGACGCACATGGTCTCCAGGCCGAACTGCTTGTCGTGGAACTGCAGCGAGTTGATCAACGTCGTGGTGATCCGCGCCCCGGTCATCCCGAACGGGTGACCAACGGCGATCGCGCCGCCGTTGACGTTGAGCCGGTCCAGGTCGATGCCCAGGTCCCGGTAGGACGGGATGACCTGCGCCGCGAACGCCTCGTTGATCTCCACCAGGTCGATGTCCGAGATCGACATCCCGGCCAGCGCGAGCGCCCGCTTCGACGCCTCGACCGGCCCGAGGCCCATGATCTCCGGCGACAACCCGGACACGCCGGTCGACACGATCCGCGCCAGCGGCGTGATGCCCAGCTCCTTCGCCTTCACGTCGCTCATGATCACGAGCGCCGCCGCGCCGTCGTTCAACGGGCAGCAGTTGCCCGCCGTCACCCGGCCGTCCGGCCGGAACACCGGCTTGAGCCCCGACACGCCCTCGATCGTCACGCCGGGCCGCGGGCCGTCGTCGGTCGACACGACCGTGCCGTCCGGCAGCGTCACGGGCGTGATCTCCCGCGCCCAGAAGCCGTTGGCGATGGCCTTCTCGGCGAGGTTCTGCGACCGCACGCCGAACTCGTCCATCTCCTGCCGCGTCACGCCCTTGGCCAGCGCCAGGTTCTCCGCCGTCTGCCCCATGGCGATGTAGACGTCGGGCACCTGCCCGGTCACCCGCGGGTCGACCCACTCCGACGCGCCGGACCCCGCCACGGCCGCCGTGCGCGCCTCCGCGTCGGCGAACGCCGGGTTGTGCGTGCCCGGCCACGAGTCGGACGACCCGCGCGCGAAGCTCGACACGGTCTCCACGCCGGCGCTGATGAACACGTCGCCCTCGCCGGCCTTGATCGCGTGCAGCGCCATCCGGGTCGTCTGCACGCTCGACGCGCAGTAACGGGTCACCGTCGTGCCGGGCACGTTGTCGTACCCCGCCAGCACGGACACCACCCGGCCCATGTTGAAGCCCTGCTCGCCGCCGGGCAGGCCGCAGCCGAGCATGAGGTCGTCGATGTCGTTCGGGTCGAGCTGCGGCACCTTCGCCAGCGCGGCCTTGAGGACCTGCACGGTCAGGTCGTCGCCACGCACGTCCTTGAGCGAGCCCTTGCCCGCGCGCCCGATGGGCGACCGGGCGGTGGAGACGATCACGGCCTCAGGCATTACGGAACTCCTTTGTTTCGCCGCAACGTGTGACGTGCAGCCTAGTTAACGCCCGTTCAGCGCGGCCACCACTCGTGACGAAGGACGCCGCACAGCGGCGCCAGCAGGATCGACGTCGCCGCCTCGTACCCGGCCGCGCTCGGGTGGAACCGGTCCCGGCTGAAGTAGTCCACGTGCCGCGCCCGGAACTCCGCCGCGAGCAGGTCGCCCAACGCCACCGGCACGCCGCCCGCCCGTTCCACCTCGACCCGCTGCGCCCGCGCCAACCGCCGCGACCACTCCCGCGCCACCGACCGCGCCGGCTCCGGGATCGGCCGCACCGTGCCCAGGTCAGGGCACGTGCCCACGACCACGCCGACCCCCGCCGCACGCAGCCGCCGCACCTGCGCGCCCAGCAGCACCGCCGACCCCGCGATCGACAACCGCGTCGTCACGTCGTTCCCGCCGATGATCACCAGCGCCACGTCCGGCGGGTCGGCCACCACCCGGTCCACCTGCGCCGCCAGGTCACGGGACGTGGAGCCGGAGATCGCGTACGTCTCCAGCCGCACGGGCACGCCCACCTCGTCGGCCAACCCGGTCGCCAGCACGACGCCCGGCAGCTCGGCCGGGTCGTCCACCCCGAGCCCGGCCGCCATCGAGTCACCCAGCACGGCGAACCGCACCGGCGTCCCGTCACCGTCCCCGTACACGCCGTCGGCGCGCAACGGCGGCGCGTCGGGCACCCCGATCACCACCCGCGCCCGCCGCGACTGCTCGCTGACCAGCCCGTACGCCACCCCGGTCAACCCGCCCAACGCCCCCGCGACCAGCGCGAGGAGCCGAAACCCCCGCATCGGACCCTCCCCTCTCCCGACGCCAATCGTCCACCCGGCCGAGCGCCGTGCCACCGATATACGCTCAGCGAGTCATCTCAAGAAGTGGAAGGTCCGTCGTGGAGTACGTCGAGAGCGTCGTAGACCTGGTCGGCAACACACCGCTGGTGAAGCTGAACGCGGTGGCCGAGGGCCGCCGACCGCTCATCCTCGCCAAGGTCGAGTACCTCAACCCCGGCGGCAGCGTGAAGGACCGCATCGCGCTGCGCATGGTCGAGGCGGCCGAGCGCAGCGGCGAGCTCAGGCCCGGCGGCACGATCGTCGAGCCCACCTCCGGCAACACCGGCGTCGGCCTGGCGCTCGTCGCCCAGCGCAAGGGCTACAAGTGCGTCTTCGTCTGCCCGGACAAGGTCAGCGTCGACAAGCGCAACGTGCTCAAGGCCTACGGCGCCGAGGTCGTGGTGTGCCCGACCGCGGTCGCGCCGGAGCACCCCGACTCCTACTACAACGTCTCCGACCGCCTGGTCGCCGAGATCCCCGGCGCCTGGAAGCCCAACCAGTACGCCAACCCGGAGAACCCGGCCAGCCACTACCACGGCACCGGTCCGGAGGTGTGGCGGCAGACCGAGGGCAGGGTCACGCACTTCGTCGCGGGCGTCGGCACCGGCGGCACGATCTCGGGCACGGGCAAGTACCTCAAGGAGGTCTCCGGGGGCCGGGTCAAGGTCATCGGCGCGGACCCCGAGGGCTCGGTCTACTCCGGCGGCACCGGCCGGCCGTACCTGGTCGAGGGCGTCGGCGAGGACTTCTGGCCGGACGCCTACGACCGCGACGTGTGCGACCAGATCGTGGCCGTGAGCGACAGCGACTCGTTCGAGATCACCCGGCGGCTGGCCCGCGAGGAGGGGCTGCTCGTCGGCGGCTCGTGCGGCATGGCCGTCGCGGCGGCGTTGCGGGTCGCCGACACCGCGGGCCCGGACGACGTGATCGTGGTGCTGCTGCCCGACGGCGGGCGCGGCTACCTGTCGAGCGTGTTCAACGACAAGTGGATGGCGCAGTACGGCTTCCTGTCGCCCGACACGTCCGGCGCGACGGTCGGCGACGTGCTGCGGCGCAAGGACGGCACGGTGCCCGACCTCGTGCACGGCCATCCGAATGAGACGGTCGCCGAGGCGGTCGCGATCATGCGCGAGTACGGCGTCTCGCAGATGCCGGTCGTCAACGCCGAGCCGCCGGTGATGGCCGCCGAGGTGGCGGGCGCCGTCAACGAGCGCGACCTGCTCGACGCGCTGTTCACCGGCAAGGCGCAGCTGACCGACCGGCTCGACCGGCACATGTCGTTGAAGCTGCCCACGATCGGCGCGGGCGAGTCGATCAGCTCCGCCATGGCGGCACTGTCCTCAGCGGACGGTGCGCTGGTGCTGGAGGACGGCAAGCCGGCCGGAGTCGTCACCCGGCAGGACATCCTGGGTTTCCTCGCCGGTCGCTGAACGGTCGCCGACCGGCCGTCGATCCGCTGTCGATCCGCTGTCGACGTGTCCCGATCCTCATCGCGGATCGGGACAGGTTGACCGGTTGCGCGTGGTTGCGGCGACGTCATCCGCTAGCGTTGGCCACCGACTCATACACCTACGGCCCGTGCCAAGGGGGTTGGAAACTCCGATGAACGCTCCGCAGCCGCCAGGAAACCAGCAGTTCGGCGGTCAAAACCAGCAGGAGCAGGGGCAGGGTGCCCAGCCCCCGAACGCCGACGCGACGCAGGTCGTGCCGAGCGGCGGCCAGCCCCCTGCTTTCCCGCCGCCGGAGGCGACCCAGGTCGTGCCCTCCGGACCGCAGCAGTCCCAGCCGAACCCGGACGCGACCCAGGTCGTGCCGCCGGGGGCGCCGCAGCAGCCCGGCTCGAACCCGTACGGCCAGCCGGCCCAGCAGCAGTACCCCGGCTCCGGCGCGTTCCCGGCCCAGCAGCCGCCGCCCGGGTACGGCCAGCAGCCGCCCGCCCAGTACGGCCAGCAGCCGTACGGGCAGCAGCCGCAGGCCAACCCGTATGGCCAGCAGCAGCCGCAGCAGCCCGCCTACGGCCAGCAGCCGCAGCAGCCGAATCCGTACGGCCAGGCGCCCGCGTCGAACCCGTACGGCCAGCCGCAGCAGCAACAGCAGCAGGCATGGGGTGCGCAGCCCGCGTACGCCGCGCAGGCCGCTTACGGTGCGCCCACAGGCGGTTACGCCGAGTGGGGCAGCCGCGCGGTCGGCTTCCTGATCGACTACTTCGCGCCCGGCCTCGTCGTCGGCATCCTGGCCGGCATCGGCGCGGCCACCGGTGACCCGACGATCTCCTTGATCCTCAGCGGCGTTGGCTACCTGGCGCTGCTGGGCTTCATGATCTACAACTCCTGGTACCTGGCGGGCACCACCGGCCAGTCGATGGGCAAGAAGATCGCGAAGATCAAGCTCATCAAGGAGGAGACGGGGCAGCCGATCGGCTTCGGCAACGCCTTCGTGCGGCACCTGTGCCACTTCGTCGACTCCCTGCCCTGCTACGCGGGCTGGTTCGCGCCGCTGTGGGAGGCCAAGAACCAGACGTGGGCCGACAAGATCATGGGCACCGTCGTGGTCAACGTCGCCGATGGCGGTGCCGCCGCCGGCTACCCGGCCGGCTACGGCCAGCAGCAGGCCAACCCGTACGGCCAGGCGCCCGCGTCGAACCCGTACGGCCAGCAGCAGCAGAACCCGTACGGCCAGCAGCCGCCGCAGCAGTGGTGACTTAGGTCGGACACCGATTCACCCAACCGCCCGTCGGCCTTCCGGTCGACGGGCGGTTGCTTTTTCGGCCGCCGTACCCTAGAGGCATGACGGACACCGGCCACTACGGTTTCGCGACCAGGGCTATCCACGCCGGGCAGGACCCCGACCCGACCACGGGCTCGGTCATCGTGCCGATCCACGCCACCTCCACCTACGCGCAGGACGGCGTGGGAGGTCTGCGCGGCGGGTTCGAGTACTCCCGCACCGGCAACCCGACCCGTGCCGCGCTGGAGGAGTGCCTGGCGGCGCTCGAAGGCGGGCGGCACGCGCGCGCGTTCGCCTCCGGCATGGGCGCGACCGACACGGCCCTGCGCGCCATGTGCCGTCCCGGCGACCACGTCGTCATCCCGAACGACGCGTACGGCGGCACGTTCCGGCTGATCGACAAGGTGCTGTCGCACTGGGGCGTCGAGCACACGCCCGCGCCGCTGTCCGACGTCGACGCGGTGCGTGCCGCGATCCGGCCGAACACCAAGGTCGTCTGGATCGAGACGCCGACCAACCCGTTGCTCAACATCGCCGACATCGCGCTGCTCGCGCAGGTGGCGCACTCGGCGGGCGCGCTGCTCGTGGTGGACAACACGTTCGCCTCGCCGTACCTGCAGAGCCCGCTGGAGCTGGGCGCGGACGTCGTGCTGCACTCGACCACCAAGTACGTCGGCGGGCACTCGGACGTCATCGGCGGGGCGTTGATCACGTCGGACGACGAGCTCGACGCGCAGTTCGGGTTCCTGCAGAACGGCGCGGGCGCGGTGCCGGGCCCGTTCGACGCGTGGTTGACGTTGCGCGGCATCAAGACGCTCGAAGTGCGCATGGAGAAGCACTCGGACAACGCCGAGAAGGTCGTCGAGGCGCTGGTCCGGCACCCGAAGGTGACGCACGTCTACTACCCGGGCCTGCCCGAGCACCCCGGCCACGAGATCGCGGCGAAGCAGATGCGCCGGTTCGGCGGGATGATCTCGTTCACCGTGACGGGCGGTGAGGAGGCGGCGCTGCGCGTGTGCGCCCGCACCAAGCTCTTCACCCTGGCCGAGTCGCTCGGCGGCGTCGAGTCCCTGATCGAGCACCCGGGCCGCATGACCCACGCCAGCACCGCCGGCTCGCTCCTCGAGGTCCCGGCCGACCTGATCCGCCTCTCCGTGGGCATCGAATCGGCCGACGACCTGATCACCGACCTCCTGACCGCCCTCGACTAACCCCGCGTGTCGAACCTCCAGGTCGCGCGTGTCGAACCTTCGCGTCCCGCGTGTCCTACGTTCAGAACGCGCGTGTCCTACGTTCAGGACACGTGAGTTCAACGCTCAGAACACCCGAACCCCGCGCTCAGCCACCACGGGCGCGGGGTTCGCGCTGTTCTGAACGTTCAACTCGGGTGTTCCGAACGTAGGACACGCCTGTTCCGAACGTAGGACACGCGGGACTTGAAGGTTCGACACGCGGGACGCGAGCGTTCGACACGCGGGACGTGAAGGTTCGACTCGCCGGTCAGCGGGGGCCGAAGCGCAAGGCGGAGCGTTCCTTCGCCTTGGCGGCCTCGACCTCGCGGTCACGGGGCGGAGCCTGCGTGACCAGCGATTCGAGCAGGACGCGGGTGGCCTCGGCCACCGCCTCGACGGCCGCGTCGAACGCCGCCTGGTTCGCCGCCGACGGCCGCGTCGACCCGCTCACCTTGCGCACGTACTGAACGGCCGCCGCATGGACCTCGTCCTCGGTGGCGGGCGGTTCGAAGTTGTGGAGCACCCTGATGTTGCGACACATGGGTCCACTATCGCCCAAACGCCCGCGAACGTCAGGGCTTCACGTCGTACCGGGCGTTCTCCACCCGCGGCACGGCGGGCAGGTCGTGCCCGTCCACGCACCCGCCGACGAACTCCACCACACCGTCGCGCTCCACGAACCGGCCGGAGTCCGCGCACCCCGCGTGGGCCACGGTGAAGAACGCCGCGCCGGTCAACGCCATGGCCGTGACCACCGCGCCGACGAGCGGGAGCACCGCGGTGACCCGTGCCGCGAGCGCCATGCCACCCTCCAGGTGAATGCTGTGTGAGCTGACCCCGCACCGAGAGTACCGGTCCCGGCGCGTGCGGTACGGGCATCGTCAGCGTTCCGACAGAATCCCACAACTTCCGACGCGAAAGGGCCGGTCCGGGTATCCGGACCGGCCCCCGCACAACGCGAGACGCCGCCCGACGGTTCCCGCCGGGGCGAAGCCGAGGAACTAGAGGTTGCCCCGCCGTTCCTGCTCACGCTCGATCGCCTCGAACAGCGCCTTGAAGTTGCCCTTGCCGAAGCCGAGCGACCCGTGCCGCTCGATCAGCTCGTAGAACACGGTCGGCCGGTCGCCGATCGGCTTGGTGAAGATCTGGAGCAGGTAGCCGTCCTCGTCCCGGTCGACCAGGATCCGGTGCTCCTTGAGCACCTCGATCGGCACGCGCACCTCACCGATGCGCGCCCGCAGCTCCGGGTCGTCGTAGTACGAGTCGGGCGTCTCCAGGAACTCCACGCCCGCCGCTCGCATCGCGGTCAACGTGGCCACGATGTCGTTGGTCGCCAGCGCGATGTGCTGCACGCCGGCGCCCTCGTAGAACTCCAGGTACTCGTCGATCTGCGACTTCCGCTTTGCCACGGCGGGCTCGTTGAGCGGGAACTTCACCCGGTGGTTGCCGTTGGAGACGACCTTGCTCATCAACGCCGAGTAGTCCGTGGCGATGTCGTCGCCGATGAACTCCGCCATGTTCACGAAGCCCATCACCCGGTTGTAGAACTCGACCCAGTGGTCCATCCGGCCGAGCTCGACGTTGCCCACGCAGTGGTCGACCGCCTGGAACAACCGCTTCGGCGCGCCCGCGGGCCGCACGACCGTGCTCTCCCGCGCCTCGTACCCCGGCAGGTACGGCCCGCGGTACCGCGACCGGTCGACCAGGGTGTGGCGGGTCTCGCCGTAGGTCGCGATGGCCGCGATCCGAACGGTGCCGTGCTCGTCCGTGAGGTCGTGCGGCTCTTCGAGGACGGTCGCGCCCTGGGCACGTGCGTGCTCGATGCACCGGTCGACGTCGGCGACCTCCAGCGCGAGGTCCACCACGCCGTCACCGTGCTTGCGGTGGTGGTCGAGCAGCGGGCTGTCCGGCCGCACGCCGCCGTTGATCACGAACCGCGCCGAGCCGGACTTGAGCACGAAGGACTTGTGGTCCCGCTGCCCCGTCTCCGGCCCGGAGTACGCGACGAGCTGCATCCCGAAGGCGACCTGGTAGAACCAAGCGGTCTGGGTCGCGTTGCCGACCACGAAGACCACGGCGTCCATCGAGCGGACGGGGAACGGGTCGCGCGTCCCGTCGTAGTCGACCAGGCCCACGAGTTGGCGGAGCTGGTCGTAGCTCACGTCGTCAAGCTGCTGCGTCATGCCTCACAGGATGTGCGCGCTGGTCAGGGTGAGCAACAGTACGATGTTTCACTGTTCATCTTGTACAGTGAAACATGCCTTCGGACCCGCAAGCTGAACACTCTGACCAGGCCGTCGACGCTCTGGACGCACGGCTGTTGCTGCTGCTCACCGACGAGCCGAGGCTGGGCGTGCTGGAGTGCTCACGGCGCCTCGGCGTGGCCCGCGGCACGGTGCAGGCCCGGCTGGACCGGCTGGTGGCGCGCGGCGTGCTGACGGGCTTCCCGCCGGCGCTCGACCTGGCCGCGATGGGCTACGGGCTGACCGCGTTCGCCGTGCTGGAGATCGCCCAGGGGCGGCGGCACGAGGTGTCGCAGGGGCTGGCCGCGATCAACGAGGTGTGCGAGGTGCACGCGACGACCGGACCCGGTGACCTGTTCGCGCGGGTCGTCGCCCGGTCCAACGCCGACCTGCAGCGCGTGATCGACTCGATCGTGGACGTGCCGGGCGTGCAGCGGCTGTCCACCTCGATCGCCCTCTCCACCCCGGTACCGCCCCGCGTGCGGCCCCTGCTGGAACGCGTCACGTGAACGTGTGGATCAGGTGACCGGATCAGGTGACGCGACAGCAGAAGGGCGGCCACCCCGCGTGGTGGCCGCCCTTCCGGTGTCTGGGGGGTCAGCCGGCGTACGGCACGGCCTTGATCAGCGTCACTTTCATCGTGCTGCCGTTGGGCAGCTCGTACTGCCGTGCCTCGCCCTCCTTCGCGCCGAGCAACGCCTTGCCCAGCGGCGACGACGGGGAGTAGACCTCGAGGGCGCCGTGCGCGCCCTCCTCACGGGTGGCGAGCAGGAACTCCTCCGTCTCGTCATCACCGTCGTAACGCACAGTGAGCACCATGCCGGGCGCCGCGACGCCCGTCACCGTGGGCGCCTCGCCGACCTTGGCGACCCTCAGCAGCTCCTGCAGCTGGCGGATGCGGGCCTCCTGCTTGCCCTGCTCCTCACGGGCCGCGTGGTACCCGCCGTTCTCGCGGAGGTCACCCTCTTCGCGACGCGCGTTGATCTCCGCAGCAATGACCGGGCGATTCTCGATCATCTCGTCCAGCTCCCCCTTGAGCCGGTCGTAGGCCTCCTGGGTCAGCCAGGTCACCTCAGTGTCGCTCACGGTCACCAACTCCTCGTCTTGCTCCGGCCCACGGCGTGGGCTGGCAGTTCCCGGGCGCACCAGCCCGGAACGGAAAAACACGGCCCGCGTCGGGGCCGTGCTGAAAGGCCAGAGTAACAGACACAGAACGATCGGCGACGGCGTTTTGTTCCCGGATCCGCCACTAAACCCGCAGATCACCCGCTTGGCCGCTACCTCGTGGACAGGTACGCCGGAACCTGGTAGGAGCAGCCGAAGACCTCGCCGGTGACGGGTGGTTTGGACGTCCGCAGCACGGTCGTCGCGCGCACCGTGCCGGCTCCCGGCTCGACCAGGACCTCCCGCCGGCCCGCCTCGTCGCCGTCCTGGGAACGCGCGCGCACGATGCACACCACGGGCTGGTCCGGTGTCTGCCTGACCACCTCGAACGTGATCTCGACCGAGCTGTCGCCCCGCACCTCGAACGCCGTCTGCTTGGCCTCGACGGGCATCGTGCCCAGGTTGCGGTAGCCGACCCACGCGACGACCCCGCCCACCAGCACCGCGATCACGGGGAGTGACCACCGCGCCCACCTGGGCAGGGACCTGCGGGGTGTCCCGTACCGACCCTCCGGCAGTGCCACTGTCCAAAGCCTTCCCGCCTGTGGGGAACAATGTCCCTCGACCACCGCGTTGAGTGTCGCAGGGGCTGGACCAGACAGGTCCGGCAGGGGCGAGGAGGAGCACCACCGTCATGGTTGAGAAGCTGCGCCTGATGGCGGTGCACGCGCACCCCGACGACGAGTCCAGCAAGGGCGCCGCCACGATGGCCCGCTACGTGGCCGAGGGCCACGAGGTCATGGTCGTGACCTGCACGGGCGGTGAGGCGGGCAGCATCCTGAACCCCGCCATGGACCGCCCCGACGTGCTGGAGAACATCGCCGAGATCCGCCGGCAGGAGATGGCGCGCGCCGCCGAGATCCTCGGCGTGCAGCACCGCTGGCTCGGTTTCGTCGACTCGGGCCTGCCCGAGGGCGACCCGCTGCCGCCGCTGCCCGAGGGCTGCTTCGCGCTGGTCCCGCTGGAGGAGTCGACGCCGCCGCTGGTCCAGGCGATCCGCGAGTTCCGCCCGCACGTGATCGTCACCTACGACGAGAACGGCGGCTACCCGCACCCCGACCACATCCGCTGCCACGAGGTGTCGATCGCCGCGTTCGACGCGGCCGGCGACCCCGAGCGGTACCCCGAGCTGGGCGAGCCGTGGCAGCCGCTGAAGCTGTACTACTCGCACGGCTTCTCCCGCGCGAAGCTGATGGCGTTCCACGAGGCCCTGATCGCCGAGGGCCAGGAGTCCCCGTACGCCGAGTGGCTGGCGGGCTGGGACACCGACAAGCCGGACGTGATCGAGCGGGTCACGACCCGCGTCGAGTGCGCCGACTTCTTCCCGGTGCGCGATGAGGCCCTCAAGGCCCACGCGACCCAGATCGACCCTGAGAGCCGCTGGTTCGCCGTGCCGCTGGAGATGCAGCGCTCGGTGTGGCCGACGGAGGAGTACGAGTTGGCGCGGTCGCTGGTCGACAGCACCGTGCCCGAGGACGACCTGTTCGCGGGCGTCCGGGAGAGGGTGACCGCGTGACCTCGTTCGACCCGATCCCGTGGGAGCAGACCACGGCGATCGTCCTGGCCCAGCCGCCGTCCACGGAGAAGGACCCGGGCGGCCAGCAGGAGGACTTCGGCAAGTCCTCCCCGCTGGGGCTGCTGATCCTGGTGCTGTTCTTCATCGCCGTGGTGTTCCTGGTCAAGTCGATGACCAAGCACCTGAAGAAGCTGCCCGCGTCGTTCGACGAGCCGGAGGCCGAGCCGAAGGCGAAGCCCGAGGCCAAGGCGGGCAACGGCAACGGCGGGAACAGCGACTAGCAGCGGCTCGTCCGCCTACTGCTCGTACCAGGTGCGGAGGGCGGGGACGGAGACCAGTTCCCGCTCCGGGTAGCGCAGCGCGGTGAGCCTGCCGCCGAACACGCAACCCGTGTCCAGGCACAGGGTGCCGTTCACCCACTCCGGCTCCTCGACCGGTGTGTGTCCATAGAGGACCATCGCGGCGCCGCGGTAGTCGCGGGCCCACGGGTAGCGGACGGGGAAGCCGCGCGAGTCGAACTCGCCCGTGCGGACGCCCCACAGCGCCAGCGACCGCATCCGCGGCGACTCGCTGCCGTGGAAGCGCTCCGGCAGCCCGGCGTGCGCGATCACGAGCTTGCCGCCGTCCAGCACGTAGTGCGGCACCAGCGAGTCGCAGAACGCCAGCACCTCCGCCCGGAACTCCGGCGTCTCGCGGGCCAGTTGCTCCAACGAGTGCTCCAGACCGTGGTTGACCTGGACCTGGTGGCCCTTCAACGCGCGCACCAGCTTCTCCTCGTGGTTGCCGCGCACGGAGACGGCGTTGCCCGCCGCCACCATGCCCATCACGAGCCGCAGCACGCCCGGCGTGTCCGGACCGCGGTCCACGAGGTCGCCCAGGAACGCCACCTTGCGGCCCTCCGGGTGCGCTCCTTCGGCGGAATAGCCCAGTTCGCGCAGCAGGTGGTCGAGCTCGACCCGGCACCCGTGCACGTCGCCGACGACGTCGAACGGCCCGGTCTCGTGGCGCAGGTCGTGCGGCGGCGGGTCACCGGAGGGCTCCATGACCCCAGTCTGATCGACGCGTCCGCCGGTTGTCCGGGATTTACTGTGGAGCCATGACGAACCGGCTCGCGTCCTCGACCAGCCCCTACCTCCTCCAGCACGCGGACAACCCGGTGCACTGGCGCCCGTGGTCGCCGGAGGCGTTCGAGGAGGCGCGCGAACGGGGCGTGCCGGTGCTGCTCTCGGTCGGGTACGCGGCGTGCCACTGGTGCCACGTGATGGCGCACGAGTCGTTCGAGGACGAGGCCACCGCGGCGTACATGAACGAGCACTTCGTCAACGTGAAGGTGGACCGCGAGGAGCGGCCGGACGTGGACGCCGTCTACATGGCGGTCACGCAGGCGCTCAGCGGGCACGGCGGCTGGCCCATGACGTGCTTCCTCACGCCCGACGGCGAGCCGTTCTACGCGGGCACGTACTACCCGCCGTCGCCCCGGCCGGGCCTGCCGTCGTTCCGCCAGGTGCTGGAGGCCATCGACCACGCGTGGCGGGAGCAGGGCGACGAGGTGCGCGAGTCGGCGGCCGGGATCGTGGCGCAGCTCGCGTTCAAGCCACTGCCGCAGTCCACTGTGGACGACGAGGTGCTGGCCGGCGCGGTGGTGTCGCTCCTCGGGCACTTCGACCGGGTCAACGCCGGTTTCGGCGGCGCGCCCAAGTTCCCGCCGTCGATGGTGCTGGAGTTCCTGCTGCGCCACCACGAGCGGACCGGGTCCGTGGAGGCGCTGTCGATGGCGCGAACGACGTGCGACGCGATGGCCAACGGCGGGCTGTACGACCAGCTGGCGGGCGGGTTCGCGCGGTACAGCGTGGACGCGGCGTGGGTGGTGCCGCACTTCGAGAAGATGTTGTACGACAACGCTTTGCTGCTGCGCGCGTACACGCACCTGAGCCGGCGCGACGACAACCCGCGGTACCGCCAGGTGGTCCGTGACACGGCGGAGTTCCTGATCCGCGACCTCGGCACTGCGGAGGGTGGGTTCGCGGCGTCGTTGGACGCGGACACCGACGGCGTCGAGGGGTTGACGTACGTGTGGACGCCCGCGCAGCTGGTCCAGGTGCTGGGGTTGGCGACCGGAGCGCGCGCTGCGGCGCTGTACGGCGTCACGGACGAGGGCACGTTCGAGCACGGCGCGTCGACGTTGCGGATGCTCGGCTCGCCGGACCCGGAGATCGCCGCCAAACTGCTGCAGGCACGCGACCGCCGACCGCAGCCGGGGCGTGACGACAAGGTCGTGACGGCGTGGAACGGCCTGGCGATCGCGGCGCTGGCCGAGGCGGGCGCGGTGTTCGGCGAGCCCCGGTGGGTGGAGGCGGCGGTGCGGGCGGCGTCCCTGGTCCTGGACGTGCACCTGGTCGACGGGCGGCTCCTGCGGACGTCCCGCAACGGTGCGGCGGGCACGGCGGCGGGCGTGCTGGAGGACTACGGCTGCTTCGCCGACGGACTGCTCGCGCTGCACCAGGCGACCGGTGACGTCCGGTGGTTCACCGTCGCCTGTGGACTGCTGGACACGGCGTTGGCGCGGTTCGCGGGCGAGGAACCCGGCGTCTACTACGACACGGCGGACGACGCCGAGGCGTTGGTGCAGCGGCCGTCGGACCCGTCGGACAACGCGAGCCCGTCCGGCGCGTCGGCGCTGGCCTCGGCGCTCGTGACGGCGTCCGTGCTGGGCGGGCCGTCGACCTACCGCGACGCCGCCGAGGCCGCTCTCGGCCGCGCCGGCCTGCTGGCCGCCCGGGAACCCCGGTTCGCCGGGCACTGGCTGAGCGTGGCCGAGGCGTTGGCCCTCGGGCCCGTGCAGGTCGCGGTGGTCGGTGACGCGTCCGACCTGGTCAGCGCCGCGTGGACCGGCGTGCACGGCGGCGGCGTGGTGGTGGCGGGCGCGCCGGACTCCGCGCCGCTGCTGGCCGACCGGCCGTTGGTGGACGGCGGTGCGGCGGCCTACGTGTGCCGCGGGTACGTGTGCGACCGGCCCGTGACGTCGGTGGCGGAACTGACCGCGGCCCTGGCTGTCCACCGTTAGCGAACCCCTCGGCTGCACCGGCGTTACGCGCGTAGCGTCAGCATCACCGTAATCATGTAATCGAAGGTGGTGCGCGATGCGACGAGGCTGGGGAGGTCGGGGCGGCTGGCAGCAGGCCGAGCAGCCGCCGGCGGACGACGCGGCGGGCTGGTTCGGCGGCAGGCTGCCCGACGGCTGGTTCACCGAGGCGCCGGTCGTGACGGTGGACCGGGAGGAGATCCTGGTCGTGGGCACACTGCCCGCGTTGGAGAGCACGTTCGCGGACGACGCCGAACGCGCCGCGGCCGAGTCGGGCCGCATCAGCCGGTTCCGCGAGCAGACGAGGGACGAGCGGATCGAGATCGCCCGCCAAGCCGAACACCGCTACCGGCGCAAGGTCGCGTGGGGCGCCCGGCTCGGTGGGACGGAGGAGCTGTTCACCACCCTGTCCGTGCCGGTGATGACACGGCTGCGGCAGCCCGAGCGGATGGTGCTGGACACGCTGGTCGCGGCCGGTGTGGCGCGGTCGCGTTCAGAGGCGCTGGCGTGGGCCGTGCGGCTGGTGGGCGAGCACGCGGACACGTGGCTGACCGACCTGCGCGAGGCGATGACCCGTGTCGACGACCTGCGCGCCCAAGGCCCCGACCTGGCGTGACCACGGCCCCGTTTCCCGACCGGTTCGGGAAACGGGCCACCCACCCCGACCTGACCGGCGTGAACGTCCTCTTAATCGCGTCAGGAGTAGATCGCGAACCAGATGGCGATGTAGTGGCACAGCGCCGCCAGCACGGTGGCCGCGTGGAAGAACTCGTGGTAGCCGAAGACCTCCGGCCAGGGATTCGGCCAGCGGGAGGCGTAGAAGACGGCGCCCACCGTGTAGAGCAGGCCGCCCACCAGGAGCAGGACCAGGGCCGCCACGCCGACGTGGTGCAGCAGGTCGGGCAGGACGAAGACCGCCACCCAGCCCAGGGCGATGTAGATCGGCACGCCGAGCCAGCGCGGGGCGTGCGGCCAGGCCAGTTTCAGCGTCACGCCGCCCAACGCGCCGAGCCAGACCACGAGCAGCACGACGTTCCCCGTGTCCGGGGGCATCGCCAGCAGCGCGAACGGGGTGTAGGTGCCGGCGATGAAGACGAAGATCATCGAGTGGTCGAGGCGCTTCATCCACGTGCGCGCCCGCACGCTGACCCAGTTCACCCGGTGGTACAGGGCGCTCACGCCGAACAGGCCGAGCACGGTCGCCCCGTACACGGACGTCGCCAGCGCGGCCTTCGCCGACACGGTGGCCGCGGCCAGGGCGATCAGCGTCGCGCCTGTCGCCACGGACACCACGAACGACCAGAGGTGCAGCCAACCCCGCAGGCGAGGCCGCAGCGCGGGCTGCGGGGTATGAGTCGACGTGGTCACGCCCCGAGGTTACGGGAGCGTAGGTGACCCGGTCAGCACACGACGGCGTGACCGCGCCCACCCGGCGTACGCTCTTCCAGCGTGGGTCTTCGCGAACAGGTCAAGAGCGTCCTGCTCAAGGGTTACGAGTTCCGCCTCAACCGATGGCTCGACGGCAAGCAACGACCACGTCACGTCGGCGTGGTGCTCGACGGCAACCGTCGGTGGGCCAAGGAGGCGGGTTTCACCGACGTCGCGCACGGCCACCGGGCTGGCGCCCGCAAGATCCTGGAACTGCTGAGCTGGTGCCGCGAGGCCGAGGTCGAGGTCGTCACGCTGTGGATGCTGTCCACCGACAACCTCAACCGGCCCACCGAGGAACTGGGTCCGCTGCTCGACATCATCGCCGACATCGTCGACGAACTCGCCGAGCCCGGTAACCCGTGGCGCATCCGGCACGTCGGCGCGCTGGACATGCTGCCGACCGAGACCGCCGCCCGCCTGTCCGCGGCGGCGCTGCGCACCAAGGGCCGCACCGGCCTGGAGGTCAACGTCGCGGTCGGCTACGGCGGCCGGCAGGAGATCGCCGACGCCGTCCGTAAGCTGCTGCAGAAGCACGCCGAGTCCGGCGGCACGATCGAGGAGCTCGCCGAGGTCCTGGACGTCGACCACATCGCCGAACACCTCTACACGTCCGGTCAGCCCGACCCGGACCTGCTCATCCGCACCTCGGGCGAGCAGCGCCTGTCCGGCTTCATGCTGTGGCAGTCCGCGCACTCCGAGTTCTGGTTCTGCGAGGCCTACTGGCCCGAGTTCCGCCGCACCGACTTCCTGCGCGCCCTGCGCGACTACGCCATCCGGCACCGCCGCTTCGGCTCGTAGCACCCCCGCGTCCGAGCCGCGTGGACACGCCCAAGGGCGGCGCGCCCCAGACGGGGTGCGCCGCCCTTGGCGGACTTCAGCGGGACTTCAGCGGGACTCAGCCGTTGTCGTCGTTGTCGTCGTTGTCCGTGTTGATGCAGACGCTCTCGTCGTTGTTGGAGAGGATCGGGATCGCCAGGACGTTGACCTCGAGCTCGCAGAGGTTGATGTTGCTCAGCAGGTCGGAGTCCTGGGCGAAGTTGATCAGACCGAACTGGTCCGCGTAGTCGCCGCCCTCGCCCTCTTCGTAGTCGACGTAGGAGTTCAGCTCGCCGATGGCGGTGTAGTGGCCACCGTCGTCGTCGTAGTGGGGCGTGGCGAACGCGGGAGAGCCCAGCATCATGAGTCCAGCCGCGGCGATGGCGACGGCGCCTGCCTTCTTGAACATGTAAAACACACTCCTCTAGTGGGGAATTGATGTGACGCCCAGAACCTCGCTCGAACATTCCGAGCATTCGGGGAGTCTGGCGGCTCAGGCGGTATGCCCTCGCTTCGATAACTTACTGGCTTGCGCTATGGATTGCACCAGGTCGACACCATCGTGTGAACGCGACGTTTTCCGGCTTTTGTTCTCGGGCGTGAATCCGGACATTGCGTCAACTGCGGTGACGGCCTTTTTGCGGTATTGCGCTCGGCGGCCTCGGCGGGTCCGCTCGGTCCCGCCGAGGCCACCGGCCGATCAGTCGTCGTGGTCGTGGTGGTGACCGTCGCCGTTGTCGTCGTCGCCGTTGTCGTCGTTGTCGTCGTTGTCGGTGTTGATGCAGGTGCTCTCGTCGTTGTTCGAGAGGATCGGGATCGTGAGGACGTTGACCTCGATCTCGCACACGTTCAGGTTGCTCGCGACATCCGAGTCCTGGCCGAAGTTGAGCAGACCGAACTGGTCGAGCTCGTCCCCGCCCTCTTCTCCTTCCACCGTGTGCACGTGCCAGTGCCCGTGGTCGTGGTCGTGGGGGTCGCCCGCCACCGCGAATGCCGGGCCGCCGACCATCATCAGTCCGGCCACGACCGCGGCGACGGTGCTTGCCTTCTTCAGCACTATCAACACTCCTCTTTGTGGTATCCCGGTCGATCCAGCGCTGCTCGGAAGCCCGGATGGTGGGTTCGTCTGTCCGGCAAACTACCGAACCGGACGCCCCGGATGGATCTCTATGACACCATTGTGTGATCCGCCGAACGTGGGCGTCCCCCAATGCGGTGCCTTTTCGGGTCATAATTCGTGAGCGGGGTCGGCCTGTGGTAAACCGGCCGGTCATCTCGTATGGTCTTCAGTCCGTGGACGGCGACCGGATCGTGCGTGAGTACCTGCTGCTCGGGCTGCGGCTGGACCGGCTGTCGCCGGGGCTGGTCGACTCGTTCACCGGCGACCGGGCGCTGCGCCGGGCCGTGGACGTCGAGCCGAGGCCGCACCCCGTGGCGCTGACCGAGCAGGCCGCGCTGCTGCGCCGCGAGCTGCCCGGCGCCGACCTGGAGCCGGACCGGAAGCGCTTCCTGGACGCCCACCTGGTGGCCGCCGAGACGATCGCGCGCAAGCTCGCGGGCGTGCGCGTCGGCTTCGTGGAGGAGGTGCGCGCGTACTTCCAGGTCGACATCCGCCCAGGTCACCCCGACACGTACCGGCGCGCGCACGCGAACCTGGACGAGCTGCTGCCCGGCTCGGGCTCGCTGGCCGAACGGCTCGCCGACCACCGCGCGCTGGACGAGGTGCCGCCCCGCCGGCTCAAGGACACGGTGCACGCGCTGTCCAGCGCGCTGCGCGACCGCGTGCGGCAACGGTTCGAGCTGCCCGCGAACGAGGTGGTGGAGTACGAGGTCGTCACCGACAAGCCGTGGAGCGGCTTCAACTACTACCTGGGCGGCTTCCGGTCGCGCGTGGCGGTCAACGCCGACCTCGGCCACCGGATGTCGAACCTGCCGCACCTGGTCGCGCACGAGTCCTACCCCGGCCACCACACCGAGCACTGCCGCAAGGAGGTCGGCCTGGTCGGCAAGCGCGGGCACGCCGAGCAGGCGTTGTTCCTGATCAACACGCCGCAGTGCCTGATGGCCGAGGGCATGGCCGAACTGGGCCTGCACGCCGTGGTCGGCGCCGGCTGGGGCCGCTGGGCGGAGGAGATCATGGCCGACCTCGGCCTGCGGATGGACGGCGAGCTGTCCGAACGGGTCGAGAACGCGCTGTCCGGGCTGCTCACCGTGCGTCAGGACGCCGCCCTGATGCTGCACGACCGGCGTGCCCACCCGGATGACGTGGTGGACTTCCTGTGCCGGTGGCTGCTGGTCCCCGAGCGCCGTGCCCGCCACATGCTGCGGTTCCTCGGTGACCCTCTGTGGCGGGCGTACACGACGACGTACGTGGAGGGTGTGCGCCTGATCCGCGCGTGGCTGGACCTCCGGGCCCGGACCGACACCTTGAGCGACCGGTATCTGAGACTTCTTGACGAACCACTGGTGCCGGCGGCGTTGGCGGACGAAGTCGCGGCGGGCGTGCCCTGGTTGTCCGGCGACCCTGGGTAACGGACCGTGCCACGTCCGGCCGCACGTGCTCTGAGCTGCGTGGACGACGTCGTATTGCGCCGATGTGACGGCCCGGGGTCGCCCGCGTGCACGTCCGGTGGCCGTCTTTCGCCAGTTTGCGGTGAAGTGACGAATTGACGAATCACCTGTGTGGCTGCCTGCATAAGAGGGACCTGCGGAGGTAACTTCCGGTTGGCGGGCCGCGTCCACTGCGGACCGCGCAGGGAGGCCCTGATCGTGGCTGTCGTCGTATCGCCGGTGCCGCCGGCGGTGATGAGCGCGAGGGGGCCGGCACCCGGCCCTCGTGACCGGCGCGCCTCCAGCTAGCGGAGGCGGTCCGGTCGATCGGGGTGGTGCCTGGCCCAGCGAGGAGCGGACGCGGGTGCCGCGTTCGTGAGGGAGTTGCCGTGAACGCACGACGACCCGCGAGCCGTTCCTCAGGCTCATCGCGCAGCACTTCCCGGCGCCGTGGCGCGCCGACGACCAACACGTACGTGGTGGACACGTCCGTGCTGCTCTCCGATCCCCTGGCCACCACGCGGTTCGCCGAGCACGAGGTCGTGCTGCCGCTCGTGGTGATCAGCGAGCTGGAGGGCAAGCGGCACCACCCGGAGCTGGGTTGGTTCGCCCGGGAGGCGTTGCGCCTGCTCGACGACCTGCGACTGCGGCACGGCCGGCTGGACCACCCGGTCCCGATCGGCGAGGACGGCGGCACGCTCCGCGTCGAGCTCAACCACTCCGACCCGGAGGTGCTGCCCGCGGGTTTCCGCACGGACTCCAACGACGCCCGCATCCTGGCCTGCGCGCTCAACCTCGCGGCCGAGGGCAACGCCGTCACCCTGGTCACCAAGGACATGCCGCTGCGGGTCAAGGCGGGCGCGGTGGGCCTGGCCGCCGAGGAGTACCGGGCCCACGACGTCACGTTGTCCGGTTACTCCGGAATGTCCGACGTGGACGTGGACCAGTCCGTGGTGGACGCGCTCTACCGCGACACCGTGATCGACCCGGCGCTGTTCGACCTGGCGCACGTGGCCGAGCTGCCGTGCCACAGCGGGTTGCGGCTGCTCGCGGGCACGTCGAGCGCGTTGGGCCGGGTCACGCCGGACAAGCAGCTGCGGCTGGTGCGCGGCGACCGCGAGGCGTTCGGGCTGCACGGTCGGTCGGCCGAGCAGCGCGTGGCGCTGGACCTGCTGCTGGACACCGAGGTCGGCATCGTCTCGCTGGGCGGACGAGCCGGCACCGGGAAGTCGGCGCTCGCGCTGTGCGCGGGCCTGGAAGCGGTCATGGAACGCCGCCAGCACCGCAAGGTCGTGGTCTTCCGCCCCCTGTACGCGGTCGGCGGCCAGGAGCTGGGCTACCTGCCCGGTTCCGAGAGCGAGAAGATGCAGCCCTGGGCGCAGGCGGTGTTCGACACCCTCGGCGCGCTGGTCAGCCAGGACGTGGTCGAGGAGATCATGGACCGCGGCATGCTGGAGGTCATGCCGCTGACCCACATCCGCGGCCGGTCGTTGCACGACTCGTTCGTGATCGTGGACGAGGCGCAGTCGTTGGAGCGCAACGTGCTGCTGACCGTGCTGTCGCGGTTGGGCGCCAACTCGCGGGTGGTGCTCACGCACGACGTGGCGCAGCGCGACAACCTGCGCGTCGGGCGGCACGACGGCGTGGCGGCGGTCATCGAGAAGCTGAAGGGCCACCCGCTGTTCGCGCACGTCACGCTGACGCGGTCGGAGCGCTCGCCGATCGCCGCGCTGGTCACCGAGATGCTGGAGGACTACGCCTCCTGACGGCTCGACTCCGAGGCCGCCCCGGTCGCCGTGACCGGGGCGGCCTTGAGCTTCCGGTCGACGACCTTCGCCACCCAGGCCACGACCGCGGCGGCGACCAGCACGGCCAGGGCGTTGCGGAGGGCGGCGCCGAAGCCGATGTCGGTCGCGTCGAGGAACGGGTACGGGTACCAGCCGGTGATCGCGCCGTGGACGAACGTGTACGCGATCCACAGGACCGGCCAGATCAGCAACGCCCTGGCGACCGTGGCGCCGTCGACCCTCGGTCGGGGGCCGAACAGCAGCCAGCCGAGCACGGTCAGCCACGGTGCGAGGTAGTGGAAGCCCAGGTTCACCCACCAGGCCACCCCGACCGGGTGAACCAGCGGCGCGAGCACGAGGGCGAACACGATGCCGGTGATCGTGATGCCGAGCAGCGCGTCCAGGCGGGCCACCCGCCAGCCGCGGCCGTCCCGGGCCGGGTCCCACGCCAGCGTGAGGGCCACGACGAGCACGAACAGGTTGCTCTGGATGGTGAAGTAGCTGAACAGGCGGAGCAGGCGGACACCGAGCGTGACCTGGACCTCGGCGTGGCCGGAGTTGACGTCAGGCCCACCGGTGAACATCAACACCAGTTGGGTGATCAGGGACGCGGCGATCACGGCCGCCAGCACGCCGTGCCACACCCGTGAGCCGGTGTGCCAGGCGGTGGGGCGCAGTGCGGTGCTCATCGCCCGATCATCGGGTCAGGTCGGCATTCCCGCGCGTCGACGGCGGCCTTGCCCGGCCCCGTTCGGACCGGGCAAGCCGACCTCGGGTGAGCCGGTCACCACCCCGACGGGAGCGGGCGGCCTTCGGCGAAACCGGCCGCGCTCTGCACGCCGACCGTCGCCTTGGCGTGGAACTCCTCCAGGGTCTGGGCGCCCGCGTAGGTGCAGGAGCTGCGGACACCGGCCGTGATGGCGTCGAGCAGGTCCTCGACGCCGGGGCTGATCGGGTCCAAGCGCATGCGCGAGGTGGAGATGCCCTCCTCGAACAGGCCCTTCTTGGCGCGGTCGAACGCGTTGTCGGTGCGGGTGCGGGCGGACACGGCGCGCTTGGACGCCATGCCGAACGACTCCTTGTAGAGGCGGCCCTGCTCGTCGCGCTGGAGGTCGCCGGGCGACTCGTAGGTGCCGGCGAACCAGGAGCCGATCATGACGCTGGACGCGCCGGCGGCCAGGGCGAGGGCGACGTCGCGCGGGTGGCGGACGCCGCCGTCGGCCCAGACGTGCCTGCCGAGCCTGCGCGCCTCCGCGGCGCACTCGGCGACGGCGGAGAACTGCGGGCGGCCGACACCGGTCATCATCCGGGTGGTGCACATCGCGCCGGGGCCGACGCCGACCTTGACGATGTCCGCGCCCGCTTCGAGCAGGTCGCGGACGCCTTCGGCGGTGACGACGTTGCCGGCGACGACCGGGACGGTGGGGCGTGCCTCGCGGACGGCCTTGAGCGCGGCGAGCATCTTCTCCTGGTGGCCGTGGGCGGTGTCCACGACGAGGGTGTCGACGCCGGCTTGGAGGAGGTGCTCGGCCTTGGCGGTGACGTCGCCGTTCACGCCGATGGCGGCGGCGACGCGGAGCTTGTTCGCGTTGTCGAGGGCGGGTTGGTAGACGTCGGCGCGCAGGGCGCCCAGGCTGGTCATCACGCCGCAGAGGCGTCCGTCGGCGTCGACGCCGAGCGCGACCCGCTGGGTGCCGCCGTGGAGCCGGTCGAAAACTTCACGCGGAGGGGTGTCCAACGGAAGGGTGACGATGCGTTCGTCGGCGACGTCGTGCAACCGGGTGAACCGGTCGACGCCCGCGCACGCCGCCTCGTCTACGACCCCCGTGGGCCGGCCTTCGTCGTCGATCACGACCACCGCGCCGTGCGCCCGTTTGTGCAGGAGGTTGACCGCGTCGGCGACCGAGTCGCCGGAGTGCAGCGTCAGCGGGGTGTCCCACACGGTGTGCCGTGCCTTGACCCACTGGACGATCTCCGCGACCGCTTCCGGCGCCACGTCCTGCGGGAGCACCACCAGCCCGCCGCGTCGCGCCACGGTTTCCGCCATCCGCCGTCCCGCCACCGCGGTCATGTTCGCGACCACGATCGGGATCGTCGCCCCCGTTCCGTCGGAGGTCGACAAGTCGACACCGAACCTCGAGTCGACGGCCGATCGGCCGGGCACGAGGAAGACGTCGTCGTAGGTCAGGTCGTAGCTGGGCCGATGCCCTTCGATGAACCGCACGAGAACTTGACGATACTCGCGTCGGGGCGAATTCGCCCTGGTTGTGCGCACTATCGGTGGGGTCGGTACGGGGTCTGCGGTTGTAGCTTCCTCCAACCCGCACTCCTGCGGATCGCCGTCACCTGATCGCGGCGTTACGAGCCCCGGACGGGTGGCGATGCGTTCGACGCTGCGTCACACAGCCCCTGGGCCGGTGCCAACTTCACCCGGTGCCGGCTCGCCCCACTTCGTGCCGGGCAGCCTCACCGTGCCGGGCAGCTCACCGAGGGCGGTGCCGGGTGGCCTCACTCGGTGCTGGGCCTCACGAGAGCGCACCGGGCTGGAGGACCAGCGCGGGCACGCCGTCGACCAGCGCCAGGCCGACCCTGATCGCCGGGAACTCCCGGAAACCAAAGCCCGCGCCGCCGAGGCCCAACCCGACGGTCGACTGGATCTCACCGCCGTGGGGGTAGACGACCCGGTAGGTGAGGCTCGCCGCGCTGATGGCCGTGACCTGCACGGACGGGTAGTAGAACGTCGCGGCGTCCAACGGGATCGTCGCCGGTCCCGTCAGCAGGGTGCAGTCGCCGTCGAAGCAGTCCTGCACGTTCGCGCTCGGCGGGGCGGGCGGGGGATGGCTCGCGGAGCTGGGGGTGGCCGACGTGGTCGTGGGCGGGGTCGAGGAGCTCGACTGGGCATCGGGTGTCGCATCGGTCGTCGCCGCGGGGGAGGTCGATGACGGTGAGGCGACGAGGGCTTCACCGCCGCAGCCGGTCAGGAGGAGGGGGACGGTCGCGAGGACGGCGGCGGCGTGTCGGCGCATGGTCCGTTTGTAGCGCTCGGCGTCGGGAGGGCTTCCCTTCTTGTCCGCTTCCTGTCGCGGGGGTGGGGCGGTCGGCTGGGTGGGTTGGCGGGTCGGCTGGAGCTGGTGGGTGTGGTGGGTCGGCCGGGTTGGTGGGCGGAGTCGTTAGTTGGTCGGCCGGGCGGTGGGTCGGCTGGGTGGTTGCGGCGCGTGCCGGGTTGGTTGGTTTCCTCCTCGTTTCAACCGAGGACTGGTAACAGTGTTTCCGTACATTTTCCGGCCATGATCACCCGATCGTGTCCGAAGGGGTCGTCGCACGCTGGGGGAGCAGGGCGCGGACGGCGTCGATCGTGTCCGCTTCGCCCGCGTCCTTGTCCGGTCGGTACCGGAGCACGCGGGCGAAGCGCAGGGCCACGCCGCCCGGGTACCGGGAGCTGACCTGCACCCCGTCCAGCTCGATCTCGATCACGAGCTCCGGTCTGACCTTGACCACCCAGTCGCCCTTCTCCGTCGCGATCGCCATCAACTCACGCGTCTGCCACGCCAGCAACTCGTCCGTCAGCCCCTTGAACGTCTTGCCGACCATGATCGGCGCACCCCCATCGGGATCACGCGCGCCCAGGTGCAGGTTCGACAACAGCCCCTTCCGCCGCCCGCTGCCCCACTCCACCCCGAGCACCACCAGGTCGAGCGTGTGCACCGGCTTCACCTTCTGCCACGCCCGCCCCCGCCTGCCGGCCGCGTACACCGACGCGAGCGACTTCACCATCACCCCCTCGTGCCCACCGGCCAACGCCTCGGCCAGCACCCGCGCCGCCTCCTCCTCCGACGAAGGCGACACCACCCCCGGGATCACGTGCGGCCCCGCCACCCGGCGCAACGCCTCGAGCCGCGCACCCAGCGGCTCGTCCAGCAGGTCCACGCCGTCCAAGTGCAGGCAGTCGAAGAAAAACGGGCTCAGCAACAACTCCCGCACGTCCTGCGCCCCGAACCGGCTCATCGTCTCCTGGAACGGCCGGGGTTTGCCGTCGTCGTTCAACGCCAGCGTCTCGCCGTCGAGCACCACCGACGTGCACGGCAGCGCCCGCACCAGCTCCACCAACTCCGGCACGGTGCCGGTGATCTCGCGCAACGTCCGCGTGAAGATCCGCACCTCGTCCCCCGACCGGTGCACCTGGATCCGCGCGCCGTCGAGCTTGTGCTCCACCACGCACGCCCCCAGCTCCGCCAACGCCGAGGACAGCGACTCCGCCGGCGACGCCAGCATCGGCCGCACCGGCCGCCCCACCTCCAGCCGGAACGCCGCCAACGCCTCCTCACCGCTCATCGCCGCCACCGCCGTCCCCGGCAGCGAACCCGACAGCATGAACGCCCGCCGCACCACCTCGCCGGGCACGTCGGCCGCCCGCGCGATCGCGTCCAACATCACCCCTTCGAGTGCACCTTGACGCAGTTCACCCGTCAGCAGCCGACGTAAGAAGTCCTGCTCGGCCGCCGTGGCCCGGCTGAACAACGAGGTCAGCAGCTCCGCCCGCCGCGCCGCGGCACCCTTGCCCCCGATCGACGCGAACGCGCCCAGCGCCGCGTCCACATCGGACACCGTCAGCGCAGGCGACGGGGCAGGCGGAACGGCCAAGTCGAACACGGTGCGCCACCCCGCGCCGATCCGACCCTGGCTGGGCACGCCCACCAGGAACGACACCACCGCGGGCGTGCTCATCCGGCGCACCAGCCCGGCCAGGGCGGCGACCTTGGCCAAGCGGGAGCGCGTCGCCGCCACCGCAGCGGACGTCTCGACGACTTCGGTGAACAACACGTCGACCATGGTGCACCCGGGCACCGACAAAAACCGGTCAGACCGCCGCGCGCAGCTCCCGCACGGCCTCGCGCAGCCGGTCCGGCGTCAACGCCGCGTACCCGAGCACCAACCCCGGGAACGTCGGCGTGCGCGCGTACTGGGCCAGCGCCGGAGCGTTCAGCCCGCGCCGCGCCAGCCGCTCCTGCAACGCCATGTCGTCCGTCCCGGCGGGCAGCCGCACGACCACGTGCAACCCCGCCGCCACCCCGATCGGCTCCCACTCCGGCAACACGTCCCGCAACGACTCCAGCAACGCGTCCCGCCGCGCCCGGTACAGCTGACGCGTGCGGCGCAGGTGCCGGTCGTACCCGCCGGTGCTCAGCAGCCGGGCGAACGCCGCCTGGTGCAACGTCCCCGTGCCCAGGTCGTCCAACCGCTTGCGCTCCACCACGGCGTCGCGCAACGCGGGCGGCGGCACCAGCCACCCCAGCCGCAACGCGGGCGCGAGCACCTTGCTCGCACTGCCCTGGTACACCACCCGCGACGGGTCGAGCGCCTGCATCGCGCCCAGGGCGGGCCGGTCGTAGCGGTGCTCGGCGTCGTAGTCGTCCTCCACCACCAGCCCGTCGCACGCGCGCGCCCACTCCAACAGCGCGCGCCGACGCGACGGGTGCAGCACGACTCCCAACGGGAACTGGTGCGCCGCCGTGACGAACACCGCGCGGCAGTCCGTTGTGGACAGAACGTCGACGCGGAGCCCGTCCGGGTCGACGGGGATCGGCCGGATCGCCAGACCGTGCGACGCCAGCATCTCCGCGGCGCCGAAGTGGCTGGGCTCCTCGACCGCCACGCTGCGGTGCCCGGTCGCGTGCAGAACCCGGCCCAGCAACGAGATCCCCTCCGCCGCGCCGTTCGTCACGACCACTTCGGACGGTCGCGCCGCCACCGCCCGCACCCGGCCGAGGTAGTCGGCCAGCTCACGCCGCAACGGGCCGAAACCGGCCGGGTCGGGATAGCCGAGGTCGTCGTTGGACAGGTCGGCCAACGCCGTCTTCTGCGCGTGCGACCACTCGTCGCGCGGGAACGCGCTCAACGCGGGCACGCCGGGCTTCAGGTCGTACCGGAACTTCGGCGCGGGCTCGGCTTCCGGCGCGGCGGCGCCCGGCCACGTGACGCCGGCCGTCACGGTGGTGCCCGAGCCGCGCCGCGCGGTCAGGTAGCCCTCGCCGATGAGCTGCGCGTACGCGGACGTGACCGTGCCGCGGGCGACGCCGAGCTGAGCGGCCAGGTCGCGGCTGGACGGCAGGCGGGTGCCCGGTGCGAGCCGCCCGTCCCGGACCGCGCGGCGCAGCTCGAACTCCACCGCGCGCCTGCCGTTCGAGGCGGGGAGGAGGAGTTCACGGTAAGTGGTCCAGTTGGCGGGCATCGAAGTGGAGCTTAAACCTGGACCACTGGTCGTCGAGAGTTCTGGGCATGAGAAACGGCAGAACCGCGATCGCGGCGGGTGCGATGTCGTCGGTGATCGTGGGCGCGTCCGTGCCGGTCACGGGCATGCTCCAGGCGTATCCGCTGCTCACGGGGCAGGCGATGCGGTACGCGCTGGGCGGGGTGGCGTTGCTGGGGTGGATCTGGCTGCGGGGCGGGCGGCTGGCCGTGCCGGGGCGGCGGGACTGGCCGGCGCTGGTCGCGCTGGTGGCGACGGGGATGCTCGGGTTCAACGCGTGCGTGCTGTACGCGCAGCGGTACGCCGAGCCGGGGTTCGTGGCGGCGGTGCTCGGGGCGAGTCCGCTGGTGTTGGCGCTGGTGGCGCCGTTGCTGGCGGGGCGGAAGCCGGCCGTGGCGGCGGTGGCGGGCGCGGTGGCCGTGGTCGGCGGGGTGGTGGTGCTGTCCGGCGGTGGGTCGTGGCACGGGCCGGGGCTGCTGCTGGCGTTGTTGACGATGGCGGGGGAGGCGTCGTTCACGTTGTTCGCGGTGGGGGTGGTGCGGCGGATGGGCGGGTTGGCGGTGGCGACGTGGTGCTGCCTGATCGCGGCCGTGACCGGTGCGGCGTTGGGGACGGTGGTCGGCGGGTGGCAGGTGCCGACGGTGCGCGAGGGCGTGGCGCTGGCGGTGCTGGGCGTCGTGCTGACGGCGGTGGCGTTCGGGCTCTGGTACTTCGCGGTGGCGCAGTTGGGCGCGGACCGGGCGGGGGTGCTGATCGGGCTGATGCCGGTGGCCGGGCTGGTGGCGTCGGTGGCGTTGGGGGCGCAGGCGTTGACCGCGGTGGCGTTGGCCGGTGCCGTCGCGGTGGCGGCGGGGTGCGTGATCGGGCTGCGGGGGCGGGCGGCCGACGTGGACCACCCGCCCCTGGTCGAGGTGAAAGCCCAGGTCGCGCGTTCTGAGCGTTGAATTCAGGGGTCCTGAACGTAGGACACGCGCGACGCGAACGTAGGACACGCGCGACGCGAACGTAGGACACGCGCGACGTGAAGGGACGACACGCGCGTTCTGAACGTAGGACTCGCGCGGGTTAGTGGGGGTTGGCCATGCGGAGGACGTCCAGGGCGCGGTCCAGGTCGGCTTCGGAGAGCTTCGAGGGGACGTGGCCCCGTTCCAGGACGACCTCGCGGATGGTCTTGCGCTCGCGCAGGGACTGCTTGGCGATCGAGGCGGCTTCCTCGTAGCCCAGGTAGCGGTTCAGGGGGGTCACGATGGACGGCGACGACTCGGCGTACTCGCGCATTTGGTCGATCTGCGGCTCGGCGCCGGTCAGGACCTTGTCGGCCAGCAGGCGGGCCACGGCGGCCAGCAGACGGGACGATTCCAGGACGTTGCGGGCGATCACGGGCAGCATCACGTTCAGCTGGAAGTTGCCCTGGGAGCCGGCGAACGCGACCGCGGCGTCGTTGCCGATGACCTGCGCGACCACCATCATCGTGGCCTCGGAGATCACCGGGTTCACCTTGCCGGGCATGATCGACGAGCCCGGCTGGAGGTCGGGCAGGGCGAGTTCGCCGAGGCCGGTGCGCGGGCCGGAACCCAGCCACCGCAGGTCGTTCGCGATCTTGTAGAGGCCCACGGCGGTGGCGCGCAGCTGCCCGGAGATCTCCACCACGCCGTCCTGCGTGGCCTGCGCCTCGAAGTGGTCGCGCGCCTCGGTCAGCGGCAGGCCCGTGACGGAGGCCAGCTCGGCGGACACGGCCGCGCCGAAGCCGGCCGGGGCGTTCAGGCCGCTGCCCACGGCCGTGCCGCCGATCGGCAGCTCGGCCAACCGGGGCAGGGACGAGGTGAGGCGCTCGATGCCGTACCGGACCTGGGTGGCCCACGCGCCCACCTCCTGGCCCAGGGTGATCGGCACGGCGTCCATCAGGTGCGTCCGACCGGACTTGACCAGGGACGTCCAGTCGGCGGCACGGGCGTCCAGCACCGAGACCAGGTGCTCCAGGGCCGGGATGACGTCCCGCGCCACCGCCTCCGTCGCCGCGACCCGCAGCGTCGTCGGGAACGTGTCGTTGGACGACTGCGACGCGTTGACGTGGTCGTTCGGGTGCACCTCGCGGCCGAGCGCGCGGCTCGCGAGGGTGGCGATGACCTCGTTGGCGTTCATGTTCGACGACGTGCCGGACCCCGTCTGGAACACGTCGACCGGGAAGTGCGCGTCGTGCCCGCCCGCCGCGACGGCGTCGGCGGCCGCGGCGATGGCACCGGCGACTTCGGGTTCCAGTACCCCCAGCCGCTCGTTCACCCGTGCCGCGGCGGCCTTGAGCAGCCCCAGCGCGCGGATCTGGGCGCGCTCCAGGCCACGTCCGGAGATCGGGAAGTTCTCCACCGCGCGCTGCGTCTGCGCACGCCACAGCGCGTCGACCGGCACCTTGACCTCGCCCATGGTGTCGTGCTCGACGCGGTACTCCTGTTCAGCCATACCACCGAGTTTGGACCGCCCGCCGCGGCTCGGCCCGAGAGGGCTGGGAAGAGTGGGCTGGAACACCTATGGTCGAAGGATGGAGCTTGAGGTCGACCTGCTGATCGTCGGTGCGGGCCCCACTGGGCTGTTCGCGGCGTACTACGCGGGGTTCCGGGACCTGTCCGTCGCGCTGGTCGACGCGCTGCCCGAGGCCGGCGGCCAGATCACCGCGATGTACCCGGAGAAGATGATCTTCGACGTGGCCGGGTTCCCGGCGGTGCGCGGCCGCGAGCTGGTGAGCGCGCTCGTGCAGCAGGCGGACCAGTGGAAGCCCACCTACCTGCTCGGCAGGCAGGCCCGTACCTTGTCCGAAGTGGACGGTCGGCTGGAGGTGGGGTTGGCCGACGGCGGCGTGGTGCGCGCCGGCGCGGTGCTGATCACGGCGGGCATCGGCGAGTTCCGGCCGCGTCCGCTGCCCGCCGGCGACGGCTGGCTGGACCGGGGCATGGTGCACTTCGTGCCCAAGCTCAACGTGCACACCGGCCAGGACGTGGTGGTCGTGGGCGGCGGCGACTCGGCGTTCGACTGGGCGCTCGCGCTGCACCCGATCGCGGCCAGCGTCACGATCGTGCACCGCCGCGCGACGTTCCGGGCGCACCCGCCGACCGTGCGGCAGGTCCGCGAGCTGGGCGTGGAGATCATCACCGACGCCGAGGTGCTCGCGCTGCGCGGCGACCCGGACCTGACCGAGGTGGAGCTGGGGCTCAAGGGCGGCGACCGCAAGGTGCTGCCCGCCCAAGCGGTGGTCGCGGCCCTCGGCTTCACCGCCGACCTCGGCCCGATCGAGTCGTGGGGCCTGGAGCTGGACCACCGGGCGGTGCTGGTGGACACCACCATGCGCACCGCCCGGGACCGCGTCTACGCGGCGGGCGACGTCGCCCAGTACCCCGGCAAGGTCAAGCTGATCGCCACCGGGTTCGGCGAGGCCGCCACCGCGGTCAACAACATCGCCGTGCTGCTCAACCCCGAGGCCCACCTGTTCCCGGGGCACTCCAGCAACGCCGGGTGAAGTTGCGACTTCCGGGCGACTTCACCGCCGTCTGCGGAGCAGCGGCAATCCAACACGGTTAGGGCACGACCTGGACCTGCTCGCCCGCGAACAGGTTGTCGTAGAACACCAATGACTCCTGCGGGCCCAGTCGCACGCAGCCGTGCGACTGGACGTTCGTGTCACCCTGGTGGAACGCGATGCCGTTCGCGGTGAAGTACACCGCGTTCGGCATCGGTCCGTTGTAAGGCACGCTCCAGTCGTCCTTCACCTTGCGCAGCACGGGATAGGTGCCGACCGGGGTCTCGTAGCCGGGCATCCCGTGGGACACCCGGACGGGCCCGTAGCTGGCATTCCCGTTGTAGATGAGCCACGCCTGGTTGGTGGACAGCTGCACGCACGCGCCGTTCTGCACGGAACACGGTGTGCCGGTCGAAGCGGAAGCGGAGCCGGGAGTCGCGAGGCCGAAGGTCAGGGCCGCCGCGGCTAACGCCGTCGTGCCGAGCGTCTTCCTCATCGCTATCACTCCTCGGTGTCAGGATTACCCACAGAAGAGTGAACCGACACGTGGCGTTACGCGGCGACCTGGACCTGGTCACCCACCTTGAGGGTGTGGAAGTACTTCGCCGCCGCTTCGCGTGACAGGTGGATGCAGCCGTGCGACTCCTGGGTGAGGCTGCCCTCGTGGAACGCGATGCCGTTGCTCACGAAGTACGTGGAGTACGGCATCTCGGCCATGCCGAAGTCGCGGCTGTAGTCGAGCTCGACCTTCCACAGCACGGAGAAGTAGCCGACGGGGGTCTCCCAGCCGGGCTGGCCGGACGTCGTCGGCACCGGCCCGTAGCTGATCTTGCCCCCGCTGATCAGCCAGGACTCGTTGGTCGACAGCTTCACGCACGCGCCCTCGGTGATGTCGCACGGCGTGCCGGCCACCGTCACCGGCGGAGGCGGCGGCGCGGGCTGCGGGTCCGGGGTCTTCGTCGTCTCGGTCGTCGGAGCCGGTGACTCCGACGTCGGCGCGGCCGAAGACGACGTCGGCGCGGCCGAAGAGGCAGGCGAAGAAGACGGCGAAGAAGAGACCGAAGAAGAAGGAGACGTGACCGGGCCCGACGCCTCGGACGTCCCGCAAGCCGTTGCCAGGAAAGCGATCGCCACCAGAGCTGCTCTGCGCATCGCGCAAACCCCCCAAGATCGTGCTGTGTACTGACCCTGGAGACGCCGTCCCGAACGCCCTGGTTGCAGGCCCATCGGTAACGAATTGGGAAGGGCCGCCCCACCCGGAGGAGGGACGGCCCTTCGAACGCGAGGTCGAGCGGGCTAGACCGCGCCCGCGTACTGCCCGATCCACGAGCGGAACGCCGGCACGTCCATGTAGATCGACGGGCCGGTGGCGCAGGTGGAGCTGTTGTTGCCCGCGCGGCTGGTGGCGCCGACCAGCTGCCACACGCCGTTCACGGACTTGACCTGCGGGCCGCCCGAGTCGCCGTAGCAGGCGCCCGAGTTGCCGTTCGGGTTGTTCGTGCAGATCTCGTACGAGCCGTAGATGCCCAGGCAGCGGCTGTCCGCCACGATCGACGTGTTCAGCTCCTGCAAGGTCACCGGCGCGCCGCAGCCACCGCGCGGTGCGCACGTCTGGCCCCACCCGATGATGCGGGTGGCCGTGCCGGTCGCGCCGGACGTCGACGCCACCGCGATGGGCGTCTGGCTCACCGAGGTGGCCAGGCGCACGAGCGCGATGTCGTACGACGAGTGGGTCACGACCTGGGCCCCGGACGCGACCGTGCCGCCGCTGGTGCGGTTGGTCGTGCCGATGCGGGCCCGGATGGAGGACGCCGACCGGCCTTGCACGCAGTGCTTGGCCGTGACGACCCAGTTGGCCTTGATCAGCGAGCCGCCGCAGAAGTGGCTGCCCGTGGTGCTCTGCAGGGACACCATCCACGAGTAGGTCTGCGTGGCGTTGCCGCCGCCCACGATGAACGGGGTGACGCCGCCGTCGGTCGCCGGGGCCGCCGCCGCCCCGGCCGCCGTGGCGAAAGCCGCTCCGACCGCCACCGCGAAGGCGGTGAACAGGGTACGAACCTTCATCACTTCCTCTCCGTCCCCGGCGCAGGGTGCTCGGGGACGGAACGGAAACTAGGGATGAACGCGGCGTGATCGCCACAGCCGATCGGCCGGTAACGCTCGGTTCACAGTTGACAGCGCTCGGTGGCAGTCGGCCCAACGGCCGGAGCGGCTACGGGAGCGGCGGGAGCGCGTCCTCACCCGTGGACGGGATGTCGAAGTCGACCGACGAGTACTCGCGCAGCTTGGTGAGCCGGTGGAAGCCGTCGATCATCCGCACCGTGCCCGACTTCGAGCGCATCACGATCGACTGGGTCGTGCAGCCGCCCGCCCGGTAGTGCACGCCGCGCACCAGGTCGCCGTCCGTCACGCCGGTCGCGCAGAAGAACACGTTGTCGCCGCGCACCAGGTCGTCGGTCAGCAGCACGCGGTCCAGGTCGTGGCCCGCGTCCAGCGCCTTCCGCCGCTCGTCGTCGTCCTTGGGCCACAGCTTCGCCTGGATCGCGCCACCCATGCACTTCAGCGCCGCCGCCGCGATGATCCCCTCCGGCGTGCCGCCGATGCCGACCAGCAGGTCGATGCCGGTGTTCGGCCGGGCCGCCGAGATCGCGCCCGCCACGTCGCCGTCGGAGATGAAGTGGATCCGCGCGCCCGCCGCGCGCACCTCGCCGACCAGCGACTCGTGCCGCGGCCGGTCCAGGATGCACACCGTCACGTCGGAGACGTCGCTGTGCTTCGCCTTCGCGATCCGGCGGATGTTCTCCGCGATCGGCGCGGTGATGTCGATGACGTCCGCCGCCTCCGGCCCGGTGGCGAGCTTCTCCATGTAGAACACGGCCGACGGGTCGAACATCGCGCCCCGCTCGGCCACCGCGAGCACCGCCAACGCGTTCGGCATGCCCTTGGCCATCAACGTGGTGCCGTCGATCGGGTCGACCGCCACGTCGCACTCGGGGCCGTTGCCGTCGCCGACCTCCTCGCCGTTGAACAGCATGGGCGCCTCGTCCTTCTCGCCCTCGCCGATCACCACCACGCCGCGCATCGACACGGTGCCGATCAGCTTGCGCATGGCGTCCACCGCCGCGCCGTCGCCGCCGTTCTTGTCGCCGCGGCCCACCCAGCGCCCGGCGGCCATCGCGGCCGCCTCGGTCACCCGGACGAGCTCCAGCGCGAGGTTCCGGTCGGGTGCCTCGCGCCGACGCTCGGACGGGCTGCTGCCTGTGACCATGACGTTCCTCCTGCGACTGCGATTACCGGCCGGTAGACCAATCCTCGCACGTCATCACGCCTCGGCCACGTCCTCCTCGGTCACACTGAGTGCTTGATCGATCCGTTCCCGGGCGCCCGCGAGCTGCCGCTCGCACGTCTTCGCCAGGGCCTCGCCGCGTTCCCACAGCGCCAGCGACTCCTCCAGCGACAGGCCGCCCGCCTCCAACCTGCGGACCACCTCCACCAACTCGTCCCTGGCCTGCTCGTAGCCCGGCTCGCTCACGTGGACAACTTCCCCAATCGGTTCTGGACGTGCACCACGACGGTCGCGACCGCCTGGTCGTACCCGATGAACGCCTCGGCGAACTCCGCGCCGTCACCTTCGCGCACGGCGTCGTCGATGCGGTGCTCGGCGGCCGCGACCCGCCTGCGGTGCACCGAGCCGTGGCCCAGCCACCAGCGCATCCCGGCGTAGCCGGACGTCGCCTCGGACAGGTCGTGCAACCGGTTGATCAACGCCTGCCTGCCCGACGTGCAGCCGGCCACCAAGGACAGCCAGCAGTCGGCGGCGGCCTGGTCGGCCGACACGGCGCGGCTGCGCACGGCGTCGGCGCCGTCGTCGTCGGCCTCACCCGCGGCGGCCACCGTCAAGGGCAGGAACGTCGGCTCACGTGCCGGGTTCGGCACCACCGCCTCCTTCGTGTGCGTCGGCGCCGTCCCCGTCGGAGGTGACGACCGCGTGCACGGCGCCGTCGGCCACACGCACCCTCAGCCGGGTGCCCGCGGGAGCTTGGGAGGTCGAGCGGAGCACACCGTCGACCCCGTCGGGGGTGACGAGCTGGATCACCGCGTACCCCCGCGCCAGCGTGGCGGCAGGCCCGAGGGTCGTCAAGCGCGCCGTGGTGGCGACCAAGCCGGACGTCTCCGAGTCGAGCCGGTTCCGCACCGCCCGCCGGGCGCGTTCCCGCAGCCGGTCCACGTCCTCGGCGCGCCGGTCCAGCGGGCCGTGCGGGTCGGCGAGCGCGGGTCGCGTGCGGAGGGACGCGAGCAGCTTGCGCTCCCGGTCCACCCAGCCGTGCAGGGCGCGCCTGCTGCGGTCGCGCAGCTGGCGGATCCGCTCGCCCTCCTCCGCGACGTCCGGCACCACCCGCTTGCCCGCGTCGGTCGGCGTGGAGCACCGCAGGTCCGCCACGTGGTCCACCAGCGGGGTGTCCGGCTCGTGCCCGATCGCGGACAGCACCGGCGTGCGGCACTGCGCCACCGCCCGGCACAGCGCCTCGTCCGAGAACGGCAGCAGGTCCTCGACGCTGCCGCCGCCGCGGGCCAGCACGATGACGTCCACCTCGGGGTCGCGGTCCAGAGTCGACAGTGCGGTGAGGATCTGCGGCACGGCCAACGCCCCTTGCACCGCGACGTTGACCACCCGGAACCGGGCGCCCGGCCAGCGCGCGTGCGCGTTGGTCAGCACGTCCCGCTCGGCGGCCGACGCGCGCCCCGTGACGAGTCCGATTTTGTTCGGCAGGAACGGCGGCTTGCGCTTGCGCCGCGGGTCGAACAGGCCCTCCGCGTTGAGGAGCTTGCGCAGCCGTTCGATGCGGGCCAGCAGTTCGCCGATGCCGACCTGCCGGATCTCGTCGACGCGCAGGCTCAGCGTGCCGCGGTTGGGGAAGAAGTTGGGCTTGCCGTGCACCACGACCCGGCTGCCCTCGGACAGCTGCAGCTCGCGCACCATGCCCACGGGCGCGGTCAGCTGCATCGACATGTCCACGGAGGGGTCACGCAGGGTGAGGAACGCCGTCGCCGTGCCCGGACGCGCGCTCAGCTGGGTGACCTGGCCCTCCACCCACACGTCGCCGAGCCGGTTGATCCAGTCGAAGATCTTGCGCGCGACCGTGCGCACCGGCCACGGGTTCTCGGGGCTGGACTTCTCGTCGGTCACGAGCTCTTGAGGTTCGCGATGCGGCGGGTGAGCATGCCGGTGAACTCGGGCCGGGCGGCGTGCGTGCGCTCGTGCGCGAGCAGCTGCTCCAGATCCTCCGCGGACAGGGTGCGCAGACGTGCCCTGAGCTGCGCCAACGACAGCTCGTCGTAGTTCGGCAGCACGGCGGGCGGCTCGGCGGCCAACGCCTGCTCCTCCTCCGCCCACGGGTCCTCGGCCTGGACCGGCGGCGTCTCCGGCTCGTCCTCGTCGAACGTCGCCCACTCGGGCTCCTGCTCCACGGGGCGCAGCACGGACAGCACCTCGTCACCCTTGATTGCGAGTTCCGTCACCTGCTGCTGCACGCGCATGGACACCCGCAGGGCCTCACTGACCACGGTGACCGGGAGGCCCGCGAGTTGCTGCGGGAGCTTCCGGGCCTGCTCGACGGCGGTGACCGCCAGTCCCGCGGCCAGGCGGACGGTCAGGGGCAGTGGCTTCATGCCCTACAGCCTGCCGCAGTCGGCCGTCCGATGCCTACATCCGGCACGCCGTACCCTGGTGGCCATGGACAAGCGAGTGCTCCTGGCCAAGCCGCGTGGCTACTGCGCCGGCGTGGACCGTGCCGTCGTGACCGTGGAGAAGGCGCTGGAGCAGTACGGCGCGCCGGTCTACGTGCGCAAGGAGATCGTCCACAACAAGCACGTCGTGGAGACGCTGTCCCGGCGCGGCGCGATCTTCGTCGACGAGACCGACGAGGTTCCTGAGGGCGCTCTCGTGGTGTTCTCAGCGCACGGCGTGTCGCCCGCCGTGCACGAGGAGGCGGCGGATCGCGGTCTGCGGACGATCGACGCCACCTGCCCGTTGGTGACGAAGGTCCACAACGAGGCCAAGCGGTTCGCCCGCGAGGACTACGACATCCTGCTGATCGGCCACGAAGGGCACGAGGAGGTCGAGGGCACGTACGGCGAGGCGCCCTCCCACATCCAGCTCGTGGACACCGCCGAGGACGTCGACAAGGTCGTCGTGCGCGATCCGTCCAAGGTGGTCTGGCTCTCGCAGACCACGCTGTCCGTCGACGAGACGATGGTGCGGGTGCGGCAGCTGCAGGACCGGTTCCCGGATCTGCAGGAGCCGCCGTCGGACGACATCTGCTACGCGACGTCCAACCGGCAGACCGCCGTGAAGACGATGGCGCCGGAGTGCGACCTGGTGCTGGTGGTCGGGTCGAAGAACTCGTCCAACTCCGTGCGGCTGGTCGAGGTGGCGCTGCAGGCGGGCGCGCGGGCGTCGTACCTGATCGACTACGCGAACGAGGTCGACGTGGCGTGGTTGGAGGGCGTGACGACGGTCGGCGTGACGTCGGGCGCGTCGGTGCCGGACATCCTGGTGATGGAGCTGCTGGAGTTCCTGGCCGGGCACGGGTACGGGAACGTCGAGGAGATCACCACGGCGAACGAGAAGATCGCCTTCGCCCTGCCGCGCGAGTTGCGCAAGGACATGGTCCGGTAGGGCGGTTGACTTACGGGGAAGCGCCTCACGCCGGTGTTCTGCGGTGGGGGCGCTTCTTTTGTGGGGGGAAAGTTTAGAGCTTTTAAAAGCATGTCCTCGCCGGACGGGCAGATCAGCAGGATGACCCCGACTGCCCTGGTCGTGTGTCCGGGTCCGTCGTTGGTCCGGGTTTCGTGTCATCCCACCGACCTCCACAAGGGCTACCACACGTATCAAGGGGGGCGCAGCCCACAGTCGATGCCGACAGGCATTGGTGGACACGCGCCCCCCTTGACACGCGCGGTAGGGCTGCGCCAGGTCGGCGGGATGACACGGAACCCTCGCTCTGAGGAAAAGAGCCGCCAGTGGACTGGTTCGGGG
>NZ_LGED01000212.1 GCF_001280085.1 Saccharothrix sp. NRRL B-16348
ACCCTGCCCGAGCACGTGCGGGAAGCGGCCCTGACCCGGGTGGCGGACTTCCACCTGCACACCGCCCACGCCGCCGCCCGCCTCCTGGAACCCCACCGCCCGCTCCTGTCGCCCGAGCCGCCCGCGCCCGGCGTGCACCCGCACCCGCTGCCCGACACCGCCGCGGCGCTGGCCTGGCTGGCCGCCGAGCACGCCACCCTGCTGGCCACCCAACGCACCGCCGCCACCCTCCGCCACCACCACACCGTCTGGCACCTCGCCTGGAACCTGCACACCTTTCACCTCCGACGGGCACACCGGCACGACGCGATCACCACGTGGCAGGCCGCACTGGACGCCGCCGACCACCTGCCCGACCCCGCCACCCGCGGCCGCGCCCACCGGATTCTCGGCAGCGCCTGCTCCCTGCTGGGCCTGCACGAACAGGCCACCACCCACCTGGAGCAGGCCCTCGACCTGGCCCTGCGCCACCACGACCCCGCCGAACAGGCAACCACCCACCGGGCACTCGCGTTCGCCCGGGGACGACGGGGGGACGACCGGCAGGCCCTGGAGCACGCCCACCAAGCCCTCGACCTCTCCCGTGCCCTCGACCAGCCGGTGGGGGAAGCCGACGCGCTCAACGCGGTGGGCTGGTTCGCCGCGCGCCTGGGCCAGTTCGACACCGCCCGCGAGCACTGCCACGCCGCCCTCACCCTGCACCGATACCACCACAACCCCGACGGCGAGGCGGACACCCAGGACAGCCTGGGCTACATCGCCCACCACACCGGCGACCACCACCAAGCCCTCGACCACTACCACCAGGCCCTCACCCTGTACCGCAACCTCGGCCACGCCTACGAGGTCGCGAACACCCTCGACAACATGGGCCATCCCCACGCCGCCCTCGGACAACACGAGCAGGCCCGCACGGTATGGCGGGAGGCGCTGGAGCTGTACCGGGAACAAGGCCGCGGCACCGACGCCGAGCGCGTCCAACGCCAACTCGACGACCTCGACGACACTGGTCACGCCGGTGCTGACAGGCAGTGACGCCTACCCGCTGACACCTGGTGACGGGTTCTCAGGTCAGCGAACTGATGCCTCACAGGAGGAGGCCGCGGCGCGGCGGAGGGCTCGCTGCTGAACGCAAGGAGCCGGATAACAGTCCATTCCTTCGCGGTCACCGTGGTGGTCGACTCCTCGTCGATGTGGGCATCGGTTGACCCCGATCGAGGGAAGGGATGCCGGGTCGGCGGGTGAGCGCAGTGGCGTAGCGTTCGAGTCTTTGGTTGAGCAGCAGTGTCGTTCCGCGCTGGTTGCGGGGCGTGACGAATATGCTGATCTGTTCGACGAACTGGTGTGTTCCCGGGTCGTGCTGCTTGTGATCCAGCACGATCGGGGCGAACAGGTAGTCGCCCCGGGTGACGTGTGCCCAGACCAGCACCGAGGCGATCAGGCGTTTCCGTTCGGTCCAGTGGGCCGGGCCCGCCGGCCGGTGTCGGAAGGGCAGGTCGTCGGTGAGGTCGTGCCAGTCGGCGGGGCGCCAGCGACCAGGTGGCCGGCCGCGCTCGGCGTCGGACGTAGTCGGTCTTGTACGGCAGGTCGTCCAGGCGTCGCGCGATGGTCTCCGCGCCAGCGTCGAACAGGAGTCAGGGGGATGTCGTGGGGGCCGCCCATCGCCATAACTTCGGCACCGCCAACCCTGCCGGGCCGGGCGGGATGTCCAGTAGCGGCGCGGCACCGTTCCAGGAGCCTCCGGCGGGGAGTTCGACGAGCTTCAGGGCGACCGCTCGTCCCAGCAGCCTGGCGTCGCAGCCGGCGAACTCCGTAGGTCCTCATCGCCGCAACGATGTGACGCGAGACCACCACCGATGCACCGATCGCGCTGGTCGAGGACTCCCTATTGGTCGCAGCGGGCCCGGTCGACCCCGACCTGCTGCGCTGGGCGGTGCTGTTCCCCGGCATCTGGGACGGGCCGCGACGGCATGAGGCGGGCATCCGCCTGAACTCCGGTTCGTCGGCTCGTCGTCCGGATCGCGCGGTGTTGATTCCGGCCGGCGTGAGCGTGCCCCAACCGTATCGTCCTGCCTGATCCAACAGACTGAAACCGTGCACAGAGGTCCCATTTGAACTCCACGGCGAGGCCGGGCGCGGGTTCGAGTGGTTCGCCGAGGACGGCGAGCATGGGCGCGATGTGCGGCAGCGCGTCGATCGGCCGTGCGGGTTCGGCCACCCTCCACCTCCCCGCCGCCGTCGTATCCGTCCAGTCATCCTCGGGTGGAATCGTCGGGTTCGCGACAGGATCATGCAGGGTTTCCGCCAGTCCGGCCCACGTGGAGTCAATCGCGACGCCCGGCCCGGCCGGGCCTACGCGGTGTTCGCGGAGCGCACCACGGCGTGCTCGCGCTGTATCCCGCCGTACGGCGGCAGTACACCCAGGAGTTGGGGCTGCCGGTCACGCGAGTGGCAGGTGCGTGGGCTAACGGTGAAGCGAGGACGCGGGGGCGGCTCGCGGCAGCGACGGACGGACCTGGTCAGCAAGGCGCCTCCCGCTTGCGTGTCCGGGTCGCATGGACTAAAAAGCTGTCGAACCTATGTTCGACCGACCGGTGGCCTCTTCGGATGGCGGTCCGGTCGGTTCTGCCGACTTCCCCTCGGTGGTATCGCCGGTGGGGAGGATTGTGCGTTGGGGTTCGACAGCGGGACGGATCTGCCGTGGGCGCAGCTGGAGCGGGCGCTGTCCGGGCGGGTCGACGCCGCCGGGCACTGTTCGCCGGGACCGCGCGGGCGTGACGGCTATGTCCGCGCGGAGGACCTGCTCGACCGCCGGGTGACCAGGGAAGACCAGAACACGGCGCGGGTGCCCTACGCGGAGCTGCACTGTCACTCCAACTTCAGCTTCCTCGACGGCGCGAGCCACCCCGAGGAGCTGGTGGAGGAGGCGGCGCGGCTGGGGCTGGACGCGGTCGCGTTGACCGACCACGATGGGATGCACGGGGTGGTGCGGTTCGCCGAGGCCGCGCGGGAGTTGGGCGTGCACACCGTGTATGGCTCGGAGCTGAGTGTGCGCTCGGCCGGACCGCGTACCGGCGTGCCGGACCCGATCGGCGAGCACCTGCTGGTGCTGGCGCGCGGCGCGGAGGGCTACCGACGGTTGTGCTCGGTCATCTCCGACGCCCACCTGCGCGGCGAGGAGAAGGGCAGCCCGGTCTACGACCTGGACCAGGTGGTCGAGGAACTCGCCGGGCACGTGCTGGTGCTCACCGGCTGCCGCAAGGGCGCCGTGCGCCGGGCGTTGAAGCGCGGCGGCGCCGCGGAGGCCGCCGAGGCGCTCGGTGTGTTGGTGGACCGGTTCGGGCGGCAGCACGTGGCGGTGGAGTTGGTCGACCATGCGCTGCCGGAGGACTCGGTACGCAACGACCTGCTGGCCGCGCTCGCGACGCAGGCGGGGTTGCCGGTGGTGGCGACCAACGCGGTGCACTACGCCACCCCGCGTGGCGGTCGGGTGGCGGCGGCGATGGCGTCGGTGCGTGCCCGACTGCCGCTGGAGCGGATGGCGGGATGGCTGCCGCCGCACGGGCAGGCGGCGCTGCGGGCGGGGGAGCGGATGGCGCGTCGGTTCGCCCGGTTTCCCGGCGCGGTGCACCACGCGGCGCTGCTGGGGCTGGAGTGCGCCTTCGACTTGCGGCTCGTCGCCCCCAGGTTGCCGCCGTTCGACGTGCCCGAGGGGCACACGGAGGCGTCGTGGCTGCGGGAGCTGACCGCCGCGTGCGCCCGCGAACGCTACGGCCCACCGGAGGCCGACCCGCGGGCGTGGGCGCAGCTGGAGCACGAGCTGGACATCATCGAGCGGCTGGACTTCCCCGGCTACTTCCTGATCGTGCACGACATCGTGGAGTTCTGCCGCCGCAACGACATCCTGTGCCAGGGCCGCGGCTCGGCGGCGAACTCCGCAGTCTGCTACGCGCTGGGCGTCACCAACGTCGACGCGGTGAAGTACGACCTGCTGTTCGAACGCTTCCTGTCGGTGGAGCGCGACGGGCCGCCCGACATCGACCTGGACATCGAGTCCGACCGCCGCGAGATGGTGATCCAGTACGTGTACCGCCGCTACGGGCGCCGGCACGCCGCACAGGTCGCGAACGTGATCACCTACCGGGCACGGTCGGCGATCCGCGACGCCGCGCACGCCCTGGGCTACCCGCCGGGCAGCCAGGACGCCTGGAGCAAGCGGGTCGACGGCTGGGGCACCGTACGCGACGCCGCCGCCGACAACACCCCCGACAACCCCGCCGGCCACACCACCGACCCCGCGGCGGGGGACCGGCCAGTCACCCCCGGCCAGGCGGACGGCATCGGCCACGCACCGGCCCGGTCACCGGAGAGCGGTGGTCGGGTCGGGCCGATTCCGCGGGAGGTGCTGCTGCTGGCCGCCGAACTGGAGGGAGCGCCGCGACATCTGGGCATCCACTCCGGCGGCATGGTCATCTGTGACCGGCCGGTGGCAGAGGTGGTGCCCGTGGAACGGGCCCGGATGCCCGGCAGGACGGTGTTGCAGTGGGACAAGGACGACTGCGCCACCGCCGGGCTGGTCAAGTTCGACCTGCTCGGCCTCGGCATGCTCTCCGCCATCCGCTACACCCGCGACCTGGTCGCCGAACACGAAGGCATACAGGTCGACCTCGCCCGACTCGACCTGACCGACCCGGCCGTCTACGACATGCTGGAACACGCCGACACCGTCGGCGTGTTCCAGGTGGAAAGCAGAGCGCAGATGGGCACCCTGCCCCGACTGCGCCCCCGCAGCTTCTGGGACATCGCCGTCCAGGTCGCGCTCATCAGACCAGGCCCGATCCAGGGCGGCTCAGTGCACCCCTACCTGCGCCGCCGCCGCGGCGAACCCTGGAACCACGACCACCCGCTGCTGGCCCACGCCCTGGACCGCACCCTGGGTGTGCCGTTGTTCCAGGAGCAGGTCATGCAGGTTGCGATCGACGTCGCCGGGTTCAGCCCGGGGGAGGCCGACGAACTGCGACGGGCCATGGGCTCCAAGCGTGCACTGTCCAAGATGGAGCGTCTACGGGAACGGTTCTATGCCGGCGCGGCCCGCAACGGGATCACCGGCGAACTCGCCGATCGCATCTTCCTGCAGGCACAAGCCTTCTCAGGCTACGGCTTCCCACTGAGCCATGCGCTGAGCTTCGCGCACATCGTGTTCCAGAGCGCCTGGTTCAAGCTCTACCACCCGGCCGCGTTCTGCGCCGCCCTGCTGCGCGCCCAACCGATGGGCTTCTACTCCCCGCAGTCGCTGATCGCCGACGCCCGCCGCCACGGCGTCCGCGTCCTGCGCGCCGACGTCGACGTCAGCCTTCCCCACGCCACCCTCGAACCGGACCCCGACAGCACCGGCGGTCACGCCGTGCGGCTGGGCCTGGGCGCCGTGCGCGACCTCGGCGACGACGCCGCCGAACACATCACCACCGAACGCCACACCCACGGCCCCTACACCGACCTGGGCGACCTGGCACGACGGACCGGCCTGACCACCACCCAACTCGAAGCCCTGGCCACCGCGGGCGCGCTGGGCAGCCTGCACCCCGACCGCCGCGCCGCCCTGTGGCAGGCCGGCGCCGCCGCCCGCGAACACCCCGAACGCCTCGCCGGCACCAGCGGCGTCACCACACCACCCGCCCTACCCGGCATGACCACCTGGGACCTGATCGCCGCCGACATGCGCTTCACCGGCGTCACCCCCGACGACCACCCCGTCCGACTACTGCGCACCCACCTCACCGACCTCGGTGCCATCCCCGCCGACCAACTCGCCGACGTCCCCCACGGCACACGCGTCCTGGTCGGCGGCGCGGTCACCCACCGCCAACGCCCCGGCACCGCAGGCGGAATCACGTTCATCAACATCGAGGACGAGACCGGAATGATCAACGTCGTCGTCAGCGTCGGCCTCTGGCGCACCAGCAAGAGCTACGCGCGAGACGCCAACGCCCTGCTCGTGCGCGGCATCATCGAGAACGCCAGCGGCGCCGTCAACCTCGTCGCCGACCAACTCCGCCCACTCGACCCACGAGTAGCCGGCAGATCACGCGACTTCCGCTGACTGCCGGGTCGTCGGTTGTAGGATCTCAAAATCGACTGCCAGTTTTCATTCGAGTCTGCCACCATGCTGCCACTTGGCAGCGGACTGAGACTGGGCTCTTCGGGTAGGACTTCAATCGTGGGGTTATGCGCGGTGTTGCTGTTGCCGATGGTGGAGTTGTGGCTTACACACCGCCCGCTCCTACTGATGGTGACGCGTTGATGGGCGAACCGTTAGTTGGATCGGTGTCTGTGAGTTTGCCCGCTGATGGAAATGGCCTAATTTCCACTTCATTGTCAGCGCGTCAGTTAGAGTGCCGCTTCACCATTTCTTGCCAGTGAGTGAGCTTGTTGCGGGTGATCATAGTACTGGGGTGGTCGGGCCCGAGGACCCGGAGGTGGTCGGCCAGCAGCGCCTCCAACTCGGCCACCGCACTGCCCGGGTCGCCCGCCTCACCCCGCCAGCGGGCGAGGTTGGCACGGGTGCTTAAGGTGACGGGGTGGTCGGGCCCCATCACCCGGAGATGATCTGGCAGCAGCGCCTTGAACCCGGCCACAGCGCCAACTGGGTCACCCGCTTCACCCCGCGAGTGGGCGAGGATGCCACGGGTGATCAGGGTGTCGGGGTGGTCGGGCCCGAGAACCCGGAGTCGGTCGGCCAGCAGCGCCTCCGACTCAGCCACCGCGCTGCCTGGGTCGCCCGCCTCAACCCGCCAGTAGGCAAGGTCGATGCGGGTGTGAAGGCTGTCGGGGTGGTCGGGCCCGAGGACCCGGAGTCGGTCGCTCAGCAGCGCCTCCAACTCGGCCACCGCACTGCCCGGGTCATCCGCTTCGCCCCGCCTGTAGGCGAGGCTCCCGCGGGTGTTCAGGGTGTCGGGGTGGTCGGGTCCCAACACGCGCAGTTGGTCGGTCACCAGCGCTTCTAATCCGGCCACCGCACTGCCCGGGTCACCCTCCTCACCCCGCCAGTAGGCGAGGCTCCCGCGGGTGTTCAGGGTGTCGGGGTGGTCGGGTCCCAACACGCGCAGTCGGTCGGCCAGCAGTGCCTCGAACCCGGCCACCGCGCCAGCCTGGTCACCCGCTGAGCCCCGCCAAGAGGCGAGCTTGCTACGGGTGTCCAAGGTGTCGGGGTGGTCGGGCCCCATCACCCGGAGGTGGTCGGTCAGCAGTGCCTCGAACCCGGCCACCGCACTGCCTGGGTCACCCGCTGCACCCCGCCAGTAGGCGAGCTTGCCACGGGTGTTCAGGGTGTCGGGGTGGTCGGGCCCCAGTTGTGAGTTGATGTGGCCGTAGAGGTTGTGCCAGTAGGTGATGGCGGCGTGGACTTGGCCGCTGCCGCCCAGAGATTTCCCCGCGCGTTCGAGTACGTCGTGGAGTGCGGGGGTGAGCAGTGCGGGGGTTGTGTGGGTGTGGAGTGTGGTGGTGTTGGAGCGTAAGGCTTGGCCGAGGTCGGGGTGGACGGTGTCGACATCCGGCCAGATCCCCAGGAGGGTGTCGGCGGTGGTGTGGGCGAGGGTGTGGAGGTGGTCGGGGCTCAGGGCGTCACGGACGGCGCGTTGGACCAGGGCGTGCACCGCCACCGCCTTGGCTGGGCGGTCGGGGGTGAGGGTGATGAGGTTGAACCGGTGTAGTCGTGTGAGTCCGTCGTTGACGTCGTCGTGATCGACCCGCCTGCGCGCAAGGGTGGTGAGGTGGTCCAGGACCGGTGGGGCGCTGAACATGTCGAGTGGGATGCCGTGGGGGTCGAGCAGGGCGGCGATCTCCAGCAGCGGCCGTGCCAGGCCCGCGCCACGCGGCTGGGTGGGGTTCTCGACGAGGTCGGCGCGGTCGATGGACACCGACCAGGTCGCAGCGATGGTGAGTTGGTGTTCGGGCAGGGCGTGTTCGGGTGGGGTCAGTTCGGCCAGAGTGCGGCGCCGGTCCGCGAGCATCTTCCGGTAGGTCGTGACGGTGAGCAGGGGTTGGTCGGCCAGGTAGGCCGCAGCCTGGCTCAACGCCAACGGCAAACACCCCAGCTCCGTCGCCAACCCGGCCAGCCGGTCCCGGACACCGCCGTCCGCGGTGCCGGCCATGGTTTCGGCGAGGTAGGACAGGGCTTCGTCGGGGGTGAACACGTCCAGCTCGATCACCCGGTGATCGCCGCGCCCCGCCGCCGCGTCACGCCGGCGGCTGGTGACCACGACCTGCCCACCGGCACTGGGTGGTGGGTCCAGGCCGCGCAGGTGCGCCGGGTCCTGCACGTCGTCCAACACGATCAGCCAGCGGCGCGAGGTGGAGGCCAGCCACTCCCGAAACCGGGCCGCAGCCTGCTCGGGTGGCCGGTCGGCGATCTGCGGGTCCTGTTGGACCAGCACCCGCGTGGCAGCGTCGGCGTAGGTGGTCACGATCGCGTCGCGAGAGAGCGCCGACACCCACACCGCCACGTCCACCACCGGGTCGGCCCAGACCGACCACGCGTGACGGGCGGCCAACTGCGACTTGCCCACCCCACCCATTCCCGACACGACCACGCCTGCGCGCTGCGGCGCGCCGACCACCATCGCCGCGCGTCCCGAGGCCAACGCGTCGACCAGCAGCGCGTACGCCCGGCGGTCCTGGTGGTGGTCGGCTGGGGACGGCGGAACGCCGACCCGTACCGGCCATGCCACCCGCGCGCGGTCGCCCTGGTGGACCGCGACCGTCGCGTCGCGACCGGCTTGGACGACCACGGCGTATCCGGACGCGGTCGCGTCCAGGTCCACCCTGTGCCCGTCACCGCCACCCGTGGCACCGTCGGTCGTCACGTGCGCGCACTCCAGTTCGACCGGATCTCCGACCCCTCCAGAACAACCTTGGCGTCCCGCACACTCGCGCACACCGCACGATGGCGGACCGCACCCCCATCACCGGCAGATGGTGCTCCCGCGGGGGCGGGGAAGTGGAGTTCTCTGCCTGCGAGCGCCGGACCGCTCCCGTACGCCGACGCCTTCAACCGGCCCGAGGAAGTGCCACGGGAACTGAGACTGATCTTGGTGACACCGTCGTGAGACAACAGAGAAACCACAGGTCGACTAAGATCGACATGTCCCAAGGGGCGAGAACCTACATTCGTTCCTCAGGTTGTAAGATTAGAACGCAACGCGAACCTACTTTATGCTGTCCGACGAGCAGTTGTTGTTGTTTCGCGAGTCTCACTGTCGAGGGTGTCGTTAGGGCGGCGTGGCACCGATGGGCGCCTGATGTGCGTTCGTGGCCGACGCGGAGTCGAGGTTGTCGAGTAGTTGTCGAACGCGTTCGGCGTCGGCGGTGCGGTCCTGGTGACGGAACAGGCGAAGGGCTTCCTGCCACGCCGTGTGGGCTTGGTCGTGCTTACCGAGATCGTGGTGCACGTGGCCGAGACGGTCGAGTGTGTCGGCGGACAACCTGGCGTCGCCGGTGGTGCGGAACGATTCGAGGGCCTGATGGTAGTAGTTGAGCGCTTGGGTGTGGTCGCCATTGCGATGGGCGATGAAGCCCAGACTGTCCAGGACGTTGCCCTCAGCCTCCGGAGCGCTGTGCTGGCGGAACATGGTCAGAGCCTGCTGGCAGTGGTCACGGGCGGCGGCGAGGTCGCCAACGTGGGCCGCGTGCCACCCGACCGCGTTGAGTGCACTGGCTACGGACAGTGGATCACCGTGGTTGCGGGCTAGGTCCAGAGCTTGCCGGGCGTGCTTCAAAGCCTGCCGGTCGTCCCCGTGAAGCTCCCAAGCCCGTTGGAGATCAAGTTGGATACGGGCTTGACGAACAGGCTCGTGGTGGTGTTCGGCCAATGTGAGGGCTTGGTTCAGCTGCTCGATGGCCTTCTGGTGCTGTCCGTGTTCGGCGTAGGTACGGCCAAGGTATCGGTGGACGCGGATAGCGGCGTAGAAGGGAAGGTATGCGGCGACTCGCGTGGTGGCCTGCCACACGTCCAATGCGCCGTAGCGGTGCCCACGCCGTTCGTGAGCCTCGCCAAGGATCGCAGCCAGGTTGAAAGCGGTCATGTGCCGCTGGTGTGTGACGGCGATGCGGTGAGCGGCCAGTAGATGCGGGTGGTGGAGATCCAACCAGGTCAGCGCGGTGGGCTGGTCGGCGATCGGCTCCGGGCACACGCCGGTGATCGGTGGGGCGGTACGGCTTCCCTTATGCGGGTGCAGGACGTGGTGCACGGTGTGGGCGGTGTCGTCGTAGAAGTCGATCACCCGGTCCAACGCCGCCCGGCGTTGGAGTTCGGTCAGGTCGTTGTGGGCTGTGATGGTGGCGTAGGCGCGGATGAGGTCGTGCATGGAGTAGCGGCCCTGGGGCTGGCGGTCGAGCAGGGAGTGTTCCCGCAGGGCGCGCAGAATCCGGTGTGTCCGTGGCAGGGGCAGGCCGGTGAGGGGGGCGGCGGCGTGCAGGGTGGTGTCGGGTCCGGGGGCGATGCCGAGCAGGGCGAACGTGGTGCGTTGTTCGTCGGTGAGCCGGTGCAGGGACCAGGACAGGACGGTGGGCAGGCTGGCGGCGGGGTCGGTGTCGTGGTCCAGCGCGTCCAGGCCGAGGTCGCGCAGCTCGGTCACGAACTCTGCCAGCGGGATGGCCGGGTGGACAGCGGCTTGACGGGCGGTGATCGTCAACGCCAGCGCGTGGTGGCCGCACAGCTCGATCAGCGCGTCGGTCGCCTCGGGTTCGGCGTTGGTGCGCCGGTGGCCGAGGCGTCGTTCCAGCAGTGCCCGGGCCTCGGCGTGGCCGAGGACGTCCAGCGGTAGGTGGTGTGCGCCGTGGCGGTCGATAAGGGAGGGCAGGATGGTGCGGCCGGTGACCAGCACGGTGCAGGTCGGGCTTCCGGGCAGCAGCGGTGCGACTTGGTCGATCGTGGCGGCGTTGTCCAGCACGACCAGTATCCGCCGTCCGGCGACCATGCTGCGGTACAGCGTGGCCAGGTCGTCGAGGTTCGAGGGTAGGGCCGCGGGGTCGATGCCGAGGGCGGTCAGGAAGCCGCGTGCGGCGTCTGCCGGTGGGGTCGGTCGTCCGGTGGGGCTGAAGCCCTGCAGGTCGGCGAAGAGTTGTCCGTCGGGGAAGCGGTGCAGGTTGCGGTGGGCCCAGGTCAGGGCGAGCGTGGTCTTGCCGATCCCGGCCGCGCCTCCGATGGCCGAGATCATGACCGCCGTTCCGGCTGGCGGCTCGGCACCGGCCCACCCCGGCCTGAGGTGGTCGTCGTGGTGTTCGGACCGGGCAGCGGCGAGGGCACGGTCGAGCGTCGCCAGCTCGGCGGTGCGTCCGGTGAACACCGCGGGCGCGGCGGGTAGCTGACGCGGGACCGACGGCACGGAAGGTGTGGGCGCGGGGTGCAGGTGCACGTCGCCGTGTATCACTCCGGCCTGCACCACCGCGCTCGCGGTACCGGACATCGTGTTGAGTGCCATGGGCAGGCCGTCGTGTTCGGTCTCGCGACCGGACGCGAGACCGGCGCCTAGCCGATCGCGCTTGGGCGTCGCCACGCTCGGCCACCTCCCGGGCCCGTTGTCACCACCTGGTGCCGTTCAGCGTCGCATCGCGCCGTGCGCGTCGGCAGGGAACGGGCGAGCGATTCACCCGACCGCCGAAGCACTCCGCACAACGGTGGAGCCGCCGGTCGCTCGTACGTCAAGGGCCCGATGACAAGCCGCTGCTGGATGGTGGGGCGAACGTGGCCTGACCCGGTGGCCGGTCCGTGATCGCCCACCCGACCCCTCCGTCCCTGGGCAGCTACCCCCGGGTCGTGGTTGGGGCGTAGCCCACCGGGTAGTGGACGGTCGCCGAACCCCGTACGTGCTCGCCCGGTGCCTGTGGCACGCCGCCCGAGACTGATCATCCACACATCGCCGTGAGACACCTCAGAACATCCAGGTCACGGAAGATCCAAATGTCACCAGGCGCGAGACCCTACAGCGCTGTAGGGTCTCACAATTCATGTCGCAATCTCACGAGTAACGTCGCGCGCATGTCGTATACGACATCTATGTAAGATTGATCTTCGCGGGCGGTGGGTCGGTGTTGGGCTGTTCGTGTGGTGTCGCCGACGCGCATGCCGACCTTTCGCTGGTATCGGGGGCAGAAGCACCACTCGGGCACGTACTGGTCGAGCACTATGAAGGGACATGTTCCGTACGAGTCGCGACTGGAACTCGCGCGATTGCTGTTCGCGGATTTCGACAGTTCGGTGCGGGTGATCGCCGCCCAACCCTTTCTCCTGGAGAAGGAAGTTCTGGGTGTAAGGCGTAGGTCCGTGCCGGACTTCCTGCTGTTGACCGGGTCGGGCCCGGTGGTGGTCGATGTGAAGCCTCAGGCCCTCCTCAGCAGGCCGGAAGTCGCTCGCGCTCTCGCGTGGACGAGGGACGAGGTCGAGCCCCGTGGTTGGCGGTACGAGGTCTGGAGCGAGCCTCCGCTCGTCGAGCTGGAGTGCGTCCGGTTCCTGGCGGCTTACCGTCGTGAGTGGTTGTTCGACGGCGACCTGCTGGTGCGGCTGCGGAGCGAGAATCTGGACGGGGCTCGACTGCTCGGGGTCTGCCGGACATGGACTGCGTGGCCGGTCGAGGTGGTCCGGGCCGCGGTGCTGCATCTGATGTGGTGCGGGCACTTCGTCGTCGATCTGGCTCATCCGACAGGGCCTGGCCACATCCTGCGGATCGCACGATGAGCACCGCGGCCGTGCGGATCGGAGTCGGTGCGCGCTTCGTCCACGAGGGTGGCGTCGTGGAGATCGTGGAGATGCTGCGCATGGCTGCGGGCAACGAGGTCGTGCTCAGGAGCACCTCGAACCAGGACCTCCTGCGGGTATCCCTGCGCGAGCTGCTGACCTCTGCCCGCATGAGGCCGATTCCCGACACCTCGGGGCCTGCTGGGGACGATCCCGTGGAACCGGCCGATGTGCTGCTCACACAGCTGTCCGAGGCCGAGCGGGACAGGGTCCGCAACCGCGCCGCGCACGTGCGCGAGGTTCTGACCGGGTATCGCTCGGGAGCGCGCGAGCTGTCGCGGGCGGGCGAGCCTCGGCCGGAGTACGCGCCGGGAGTGGCGATGTACGGCCGGTACGCGGCCAAGGCCGCCGAACTCGGTGTCACCGCGCGTACGGTCCAGCGCTGGGTCCGCGACTTCCAGGACAGCGGTGAAGCCGGTCTTGTACCCCACAGGCGGACGGCACAGCGTGGTCACGGGCTCAAGGTCGACCGGCGCTGGACCGACATCGCGCTCGAAGTGATGGTGGAGCACACCGGCGAGTCGACGCCGTCGAGGACGATGGTGATCGACCGGACCAACGCGCGCGTGCTCGCGCAGTTCGGTGACGGCGTGGTAAAGGTGCCGAGCCGGGCGACGGCGTTCCGGGTGCTGGAGCAGTTGGAGCGGCGGCATCCGACGTTCCGGTTGAGCGCCAGGCGCAACCGGGACATCGCGGAGCGGCCGGCCGGGGTGTACGGGAAGCTGCGACCGACGAGGCCGGGCGAGTACGTGCTGATGGACTCGACGCGGCTGGACGTCTTCGCGTTGGACCCGGTGACGTTGCGCTGGATCAACTGCGAACTCACGGTGGCGATGGACTGGTACACGCGCTGCGTGACCGGGATCAGGCTCACGCCGGTGTCGACGAAGGCCGTCGACGTCGCCTCGGTGCTGTTCCAGGTCTTCCGGCCTCGGCCGGCCGGGGCGGACTGGCCGGAGCACGCGGTGTGGCCCGCGCACGGTATCCCGCGCACCGTGCTGCTCGACGTCGACGCCGTCCAACGCCCGGCGGTTCGGCGGCCTGGGTGTCGGGTCCGGTTATGGTGCCGGAGACGATCGTGGTCGATCACGGCAAGGTGTTCGTCTCCGAGCACCTGACCAGCGTGTGCGCGCGGATGGGGATCTCGATCCAGCCAGCGCGGTTGCGCACGGGCCGGGACAAGGGCCCGGTGGAGCGGTTCTTCCGCACGCTCCCGGAAGACCTGCTGCAGGCGCTGCCCGGCTACAAGGGCCCCGACGTGCACGCGCGTGGATCAACCCGGAGCGCGAGGCGTTCTTCTTCCTCGACGGACTGGAGGCGATCATCCGCGAGTGGGTCGCGGTGGTCTATCACCACCGGCCGCACGACGGGCTGCTCGACCCGCACCTGCCCGCGATGCGGATGTCCCGGCGACGATGTTCGACCACGGCCTCGCCCGCGCCGGCTACATCGAGGCGCCCCGCGATCCGGACCTGGCGCTGGAGGTCCTGCGCACCGCGTGGCGCACGATCCAGCACTACGGCGTGGAGATCGACGGCCGCCGCCACAACGGGCCCGCGCTGGACCCGTACCGCGGCAGCAAGAGCCCCTACACCGGTCGGGCCCGGGGGCGGTGGCCGTTCCAGGTCGACCCGGACGACGTCAACCGCGTGTACTTCCGCGATCCGCACGCGCGCACGTGGCATACGTTGACGTGGGAACACGCCCCGGCCCTGGACATGCCGTTCAGCCAGGACGCGCTGGCCTTCGCCCGCAGGCTGGCGGCGTCGCGCTACACCTATCCCGACGACAAGGTCGCGGTGGCCGACTTGCTGGAGCGTTGGAACGCCGGTCTGGGAGGCAGCCTGCCCGAACGACGGATCGCGTTGCGGCTCGCGCGGGAGCAGACGGCGCTCGACCCGCCGGCGGCCGGATCGACGGTCTCCGCGCTGCCGTCGGTGGCGCGAGTGCTCGACGCCGCGACGCGAGCACCGGAGCCTCCGCCGGTGATGGGCGACGACGACGTCGACGACGTGGCCGTTCTGGAGGCCGAGGACGACTTCTACGCCGACGCGTTGGAGGACGTGTGAGCACCCGCGGGCTGGACAACCTCACCCTCGCGCGCAAGGAGGGCTGGCAGCAGTTCGTCGACGCACCCGCCCGCACCCGGCCGGAGCCGTTGTCGACCAGGAAGATCCGTGCGCTCGGCGAGGCGGCGCGCAACGACTACGACCGGCGGCGTCGGGAGTGGCACGCGAACCTGGGGCCGCTGCGGACCCCGCAGCTGGTCGCACTGCACGAGGATCTGTGGGACATCGTGGACAGCAACGCCCACGACGGGGACAAGGCCAAGGGCGCGGTCGCGATCGACGCCTTTCCCGGCCCGGGCAAGACCACTTCGGTGCTGGCGTTCGCCAGACGGTTCCACCGGCGCGAGATCGCCGAGCACGGGCCGCTCACGCCGGAGGGGCACCAACGGTGGCCGGTGTGCCGGGTCGGGCTGACCGGCAACACCGGGTTGAAGGACTTCAACCGGGCGATGCTGGAGTTCTTCGCGCACCCTGGGACAAACCGGGGCACCGCGGCGTTGTTCGCCGCCCGCGCGCTGGACTGCATGACCAGCTGCCACGTGCGGCTGCTCATCGTGGACGACCTGTACTTCCTGCGGTGGCGCAACACCTCGGGTGTGGAGATCAGTAACCACTTCAAGTACATCGCCAACGAGTACCCGGTGACGCTGGTGTTCGTCGGCGTGGGTTTGGCGCGGCGAGGTCTGCTCGACGAGATCGACGCGGCCGGCGACCCGGTGTTGGCGCAGTCCGGGCGGCGCACCACCCGGCTGGGGATGGAGCCGTTCCTGGTCGACACCGCCGCGCGGTGCTGCTGGCCATCGAGCAGCGCCTGGTGCTGGCCCGCGCACGGCCGGGGATGCTCGCCGACGAGTTGTCGGACTACCTGTTCGCCCGCTCGACCGGACACATCGGATCGTTGATGACGCTGGTTAACCGGGGATGTCAGCGCGCCGTGCGCACCGGGGCCGAACCAGGGGCCGGTCTCGGACGGCTCCGCGGGCCCCCGCAGTCAAGTGCCACCGACACCGGCCCCACGGCCGCCCCAGGTGCGGTCACCACCGACCAACAACCGCGGTCACTTCAGGCAGACAAGGTCAGCGACCCCATGTATGCCTGAGTCGTAGGGAATCTCGTTCTGAGCACGGCTGATGCCCCCATGCGTGTCGGTCACCCACACGCGTACCAGATGCCGTCCCAACCGGCGGGCAGGATGTAGTCCTGGCACCAGAACGTGTTGCTGGACTGCGTGTAGACCGCCAGCCTCCGGTACTTGGACCGCGGGTCCGTGTTCTCGAGGAAGGGCGTGGCGATGTGGTCGGCATAGCCGCCGCCGGGCATCTGCTTCCAACCGCCCGAGTTCGGCCAGGCGTGCCAGATCTTGCGGTCCGGGCCGATGCCGAAGCACTCGTCCGAGGTGGTTGCCCAGTCGACCTTGTAGACGTACGTGCCGACCTTGAACGTGCCGCCGTAGTTGAAACAGCTCACCCGGCCGTTCGCGGGCACTGTGATCAGTTGGTAGGGCGCGAGCTCAATGGCATCCGATGCCTGCGCCGACGCCTGCGCGATGATCGATACACCGCCGTCGCCGCTCGCCGGGCTCGCCTGTGCAGTGGTCGCCGATGCGGTCGTGACCAGCGCGACCATGCCCAGCGCGGTGCAGAAAGCTTTCAACATACGCATGTGTGATCTGCCTTTCTCTATTCCGGGGGACTTCACCCCGGATGTTGGACACGGGGGTTATGCGGCTGAGGTCAGCGTAGCCGGTGTTGGCAGCAGGCTGTTCTCACCCGAGTAACGATCACGGATTTCGCTCGCCCTGCGGTTCGGTGCCCAAGGGAACGATGCGGGGATCTGATCGCGTGAAATTCTCACAGTATACAACCGTTGACCTATCCGGACATGGGAATACGGACTGTGGCTGGACAAGGCGTCGCCACGGGTGCGCGCATGCCGGCCGCACGTAATATTCAGGAAACGCTGCACCACGTCGATCCAGCGCCGCGATCAGTCCTTCCGTCTCGCCACGGTTCACCCCTTACATGCCTGGAGGCAGCGCGGCGTATGAGTCATCGACAAACTTTTTCGCACCTGTTCGGACGCTGACCACTCACCGCCCGGCCAGTACGGTCTGCCACGGGGACGAAGGAGGGTCAAGGGGGCATGGACGACGCATCCGAGTTCGACGAGATCTTCACCGGAATGCTGCCGAGGCTCTACTCGCGCGTCACGGCGTTGGTAGGAAGCCGTGCGCTGGCCGACGACGTGGTGCAAGAGGTCTACCTACGACTGCGGGCCACCGGGCGCCGTACCCGGCGGTTCATCGGGCACCCCACCCCCTACGGCTACGCGTTGACCACAGCGGTCAACCTCGCCCGCGCCCACTGGAGGTCACAACGACGCGAACTCCTGCTCGACGACTTCCCGGCCGCCTCGTACGACGGCGGCATGGCCGAAGCCGAAGCACGGTACGACCTGACCTGGCTGTTGGCGACCCTGACCGCCAAGGAGGCCGCCACGATAGTCCTGGTGGACCTCGACGGCCTTACCCTTGACGAGGTCGCGACACTGCTTGGCGTGCACAAGGGCACCGCACAGCGCAACCGCATGCGCGCCCTGGGCAAACTCCGCGAACGCCTGACCCACCCCTCCTTCCAAGAGGGGACGCGGCGATGACCCGCTTTGACTCGGGCGAGGACGACGCCTACGTCATCCGACGTCTACGCGATGCTTCAGACGCGGTACGACCCCCGCACGACCTACTCCAGCGCGCCCGCCAACGCCACCACGCACGACGACGCCGCAGCCACCTGGCCAGCGCAGTCGCCGCTATCGTGATCATCTTGGGTGCAACCGCATGGCTGCCCGGTCACAACCGGCCGACTGACACCACGACGGGGATGGCGAGCACAGCCCTCGCCACGGGCACGCAGCAGGTGCGCGCGGTCGTTCCGGTCGATGGCCCGTGGCAGCCGTGGAAATCCGGCCCCGATGCGAGTCTGATCACCATCCCCGTATGCCCACCGACGGGAAACCTCCCCGAAGTCAGGGGAATGGGATGGGCCGAGGAGGACTGCCCTGGCAACTCCGCCGCGCTCTACTCTGATGCGCGGAGCGCTGATGACGTTCCGGGCATACTCTTGCGGTTTCCGATTCCGAACCTCACCCGCCTGGCACAGTGTCGCCTGCGCCTCCGCATTCCTAACACCAGCAATGCGCGCGGCCTGGCCCACTACGACCTGTACCTCGGCTCCCTCGACAAACCGACCCGTACCAAAGGTGACCGGTCCTTCGAAATTAACCAAAGCTCCTACCGCGGAAAGTGGCTGGAGTTCACAGACCAACTCATCGTGCCCTCTGCTGGCATAACGACGATCACACTGCAACTCAGAGCCACGACCAAGTCCCCCACCATGTTGGGCGTCGACGCCGCCCAACTTGCCTGCACCACCTGAGCACTACCCAGTCAACCCTTTGGACGGAACGCACCACTCGCTCAGCCAATGCGCTGTCCATGCTGCAGAGGGCGCGATTTGCGCGTCAGTTTGGCCACCACGGCCGTCGGCGTGCCTGTAAGCCGGATCGTAGCTCAACGTGCTCGACGTCGGTCTGCACCCCTGCACCTGGTCGCCGCTGCTTTGTACGTCATCCGTACTTACCTGTGCACACCGGGGCGCACACCGATACGGGGCGGCACACCTCATTGTCCGCATTCGCATCTGACCTGCGGATACTGCGGGAGAAGGCGGACAGTCCGCCAATCGGGACCTCCGCTAGCGAGCCTCTACCAATCGTTGAAGTGCCACGCGCCTGAGACTGGTCATGGTGACGGCGTCGTGAGACAGGCAGAGAACACCCAGCTCACGCAAGATCGACATGTCACACGCGGTGAGAACCTACAGGCGCTGTAGGGTCCCAATTTCGATGACACTTTCCCAAAGGTCGTGGCACTGAATGGCACTAGTGCCACGAAAACTGGGATTGATCATTCTGTCACGTCGCCAGAGTGTCGCGGTGTGCAACACCTGTCGGGCGCGTTTCCGTGGCCGCAGGCGAATCGGTGCGCCTGCGGCCGGGTGATCAGGTGTCGAACCGATCCCAGCGGTCGATGTCCTTCTCGACCTCACCGCCGGCCACGTCCGGTGGTGTCACGTAGAACGCGGGAACGTCGCCAGAGAGGTCGACGAACACCAGGGCTCGAGCGCCTTCGGTGTCTTGCCGGGTGCCGCGCCGCATGGGGCGTTCCTGCGCAGTACGGCGGGGGAACACGCGGGGGAGGGGGCCGCCGATCTCTAGGCGGAACCGCCGGTCCTCTTCCACGACCGTGACGTGGTGGCGGGTGCGGCGTGCCGCTTCGGCGGCCGCCAGATAGACGGCCACCTGGTGTACCCGATCCGGGCTCAAGTCGGCGAACTCCATTCGGACACCCTAGGCCCTGTTCAGGGCAGGTTTCGTGCGGCGAGGCGTCTGCGGTGGCCTCCCCGTGCCGGGGCGGCCACCGCAGACGCCGCGCGGTGCTGGTCGTTCGTTCTCAGGGAGCGAGGATGTAGCTCATACCGACGACGTCGGGCAGGACGCGGGTGGTGAACTCGCCGAGAGCGCCGCCGGCGTTGGTCTCGGTGATGCGGATCTTCTTGACGCCGTTCTCGATGAAGACCTCGTCAACCCAGCCGACGTGCCCGTAGTTGGGGTCGGCGCCGTGTACACCGGGTTCGAACACGACAAGCGATCGGGGTTCGGCGTCGAGCACGACGGTCCAGCCGCGGGCGGCGGCGTTGTCGTTCATGTCCTTGGCGTTGCCGCCGATCAGCGGCCACAGGCCGGTGTGCTCGTGGAACTTCTCGTAGGCGCCCCAGGTGCACTGCCCGTAGTAGTCGCGGGCGAGGTTGTGGTCGGTCGTCTGCCCGGTGGCCCGGTTCTGGGCGACGACGATCGGCGCGGGATCGGCGATCGCGGTCGTCGCGGCGGTCAGCGGCGCCAGGCCGATCAACGCGGTGAGCAACCCGCTCGCGGCGGCGATGCCGGCCCGGCGGCGGCCCGCACGGGTCTCGGCGATGGTGTGGACGGTCATCGTCCTGTTGTCCTTCCCTTGTCGCTGTGGTGCTGCGGTCCACTCCAGCGAGCCAGCGCGACGGGAGGTGTCGCAACGGTGCGACGGGGGTGCGCGTCCTAGTTTCTGCCGTACCGCGCCTGAACAGTCAGAACGGGGTGTGTGCGGAGTGCGCGGGGTGCGGTCTCGCACGTGCGGCGCACTCACCGCACCCCTGGCGCGGGGGACGGTCAGCAGGCGGACAGGCCGGGCACCGGCGTGCTGCCGTCGGTGAAGGGCAGGTCGGTGTAGATGGAGAGGACGTAGGCCCCAGAGCTCATCTTGGCCCACGCCGTGGTGGTGATGGGCCGTCCGCCGACCTCTTCGTCGACGGGCTCCCCGTCGAGCACCATGCACACCACCTGCACGAAGTCGCCCTGCGACAGCACCCCCGCCTGGCAGGAGCGGGAGGGTTGGTCCCAGATCCGCGCGCCCCGCCCGCCGGTGTCGGCGATGCGCGTGCGCACCGACCCCGGTCGCAGGTCCACTTCCACTTTCCTGCAGTTCGCGCCCGATGTCGGCTGCCCAGCGGCCGCGCCCGAGGTGGGCGTGCCGGAGGTGGTCGTGCCCGAGGTCGCGCCGGTGCCGGACTTGGACGGGGACCAGATCAACCAGCCCGTCCCCAGCCCCACCGCGATCAGTGCCGCAGCCAGAGCCGCGCCCTGCAGGAGTGTGAGACGAATGGCTGCCTTCCTGCGGCCGGCGTCGTGCCGGGAGGCGTTCTCCGCGCCGGGGACCGTGCCGTCGGCGTCGGCCGGGGTGGCGAGGCCCAGTTGCGGCTGGGCCAGCTCCCGTAGCTGAGCCCACCGCTGGATCTCCTCCTCCGCCAGGCCCTTCGCCTCAAGCAGAGTCCGCAGGTTCTTCTCGCTGATCAGCCGCTGCTCGTGCAGCCACCCGCGCAGCGTCGAATTGCTGATGTCGATTTCAGCGGCCAGCTTCCGCCAGCCCAACTCGCCCTTGACCCGCTCGGCCAGCGCCTTCTGGAACCCAGGCACCCCGCCGGTCACGGCGTCCGGTGCCCTCGACGGCTCGGCCGGTTCCGGCGTGCCGTTGATCTCCGTCATGACCGACAGTCTGAGTCACCATCGCCTGGGCAGGACACCGGCTGAAGGTAGGACAGGTCGTCGACCGCGTGCTCTACCGTGCCGAGGCCGCAGGCCGTGACCAGGTGTAGCTCGCCGATTCGACCGCGTGCACCAGATCGGCGCCGACGTGTGGTGTGCTGCTGCACGAAGATTGATCATCACCGTGAAGCCGCCGCCGTGATCTGTCGACGGGGCGCGCGCTGGCGTTATCACCTCAGCCACACCACTCCCAGTCCGCTCGTGATGAGCACGGTCCATGCGAGCACGCTCAACGACACGGACGGCAGCGCCCGCACCTCGGCGCGGTCGTCGGGTTCGGGGAGCAGCGGGGTGTCGAGCGGGATGTTGCGGTACCAGAACTGGTTCAGCCGCGGCCACTGGTCGTCGCCCTCCAGGCCGAGGCAGGTGAGCAGTTCCCCGCGGTAGAGGTCGAACGCGACGCGCACCTGTTCGCCGTAGAGACGGGCTGGCGCCAGCGCCCCGCGGTAGGTGGCCCAGGCGACCGCGGCTCCGCCCCAGTAGCAGGCGAGGAACAGCCGGACCGGCCCGCCGGTGACCGCGAGCCACGCTCCCGCCGCCACGGCGAAGAACGCGGCCTGCGCCGAGATCGTCAGCTGGAACTCGATCTCCGCGCGGGCGGCGGTCAGCGACGCGGTGAGCTTGTCCGGCAGTAGGGGGAACAGGCGCGGCCACGTCAGCACGGCGTCCGCGCCGTAACGCTCGGACGGGTAGCTCTCCGCGGAGCGCAGGACGTTGCCGAGCCGGGTCGGGAGGACGTCGGCCGGGTCGGCGGGGTAGTCGGACGCGCCGCGTTCGAAACCGAGCCGCCGGGCGCGTCGGCGGTGCCGGTGTGTGCCGGGAAGCAGCAGGACGCGCCCCAGCCGGCCCGGCCAAAGCCCTTCGTAGCATCGGATGAGCGGCTGCGTCCGCCCCGAGACGATGGCGGCGATCAACACGGCGGCGACGACGGTCGCGGTGCCCGCCAACACTTTCACCGTGCCGTCGAGCGTGTTCCACGCGCGCAGGGCCCCGGCCGGGTCGGTCAGCGTGCTCGCGACCACTGCCCCGAGCAGGCCGAGCGTGATCAGGGTCGGCAGCAGCGCGTTGACCAGGAACCGTCGGTCGAACAGGCCGGTGGTCTCCCGCACGACGTCGGTGAGCACCGGTCACCCTCCCAGTTCGAGGTCGTGCGGTTCGCGGTCGGGGTTGGCGCAGCGCGGTGGCCTGCGCGGGTTCCAGTGCTCCAGTGTGTTGCGGTGGCCGCAGTGCGCGCAGGCGACGTGGGCGGCGGCGAGCCGCACCCGGCCGGGTAGCGCTCCGTCGGCCGAGGCTCCGGCCGGGCCCATCTGATTGCCGAGCGCGGGATGGGTGCCGGAGGCGAGGTAGTCCGAGACCCGCGCGACCGGCAGCACTCCGGCGGGCGTGCCGTCCCGCGTCAGCACCAGACGGGTGATCCCGAGCAGCAGCAAGGAGATCGCGGGGGAGTCGGCGAGCTGCGCGAAGGTCAGGCCCGCGTCGACCTCGACCGCCGGCGGCAGCGCCTGCCATGTCGCCAGGGTGTCCGCGTCGGCGTCGGCCAGTTCCGGCGCGGTCACGGTGCCCAGCACGGTGCCATCGTCGTCGATCACTACCCCGGTGCCCTTCAGCACGGCGCGCGCCTCGGCCGGGGTCAGCTCGCCGGCCAGGACTGTGAAGTCGTGGTCGCGGTGTTCGGCGATCTGGTCCGTGGGTTTCACCGCCAGTCCCCGATCAGCACGAACCCCGCCCAGTGGTACGGATGCGCATACGGCCTCCTGGTGTAGTCGGGCCGCGCGGCGGTGGCGCGCGATGCCAATGTCGCCCTGGCGTGTGCGGCGGACAGCCCCGGGTCGTCGTCGCCCGCGGAGTCGAGCAGCCTCTCACACGCTGCGGCCGCCGCGGCGAAGTCACCCGCGCGGAACCTGATGTCGGCCACGGTCCGCGTGACGGTCCGCTCGTCACCACCGACCATCGTGCAGTACTCGATCACGTCGGCGCACGTCGAGGTGCGTACCGCGAGTTGTGCCGCGCGTAGCGCCTCGGACTTGCCCGCACCCGCCTTCAGGGCCGGGTAGAACGAGTTCATCAACAGGCCGGTGGACAGCTCGTCCACCGGCCACAGGCTGACCAGTACGGCCGACGCGCCCGCGTAGATCAACGCCCTGGGCAGGCCGAACAGCTCGTCGCCCGCCCTGCGGTGCGCGACACCGCTCTGGCACGCGCTCAGTGTGACCAGGTCGGCGGGCAGCGACAACCCGAGGATCTTCTCCGCGGTCAGCGCACCGTCCGCGTGCCCGCCTGCGAGCAGCACACGGGACCGCGCGGGCCGCTCGGCGTCGAACTCGCCGTGGCAGGCGATGTGGAGCACGGAGACGGCCTCCCGCACCGCGGACCTCATGCCGGACAGCGACGCCCGGTCGCCGACGAGCCGTTCGGCGTCGCCGAGCACCGAAGCGATCAGCCGGCTCTGCGCCCGCGAATGCCCCAAGGGCCGGTCGGGGCGGGAATCGGCCAGCACGACCGACCTGGTCGCGGCCGGCCGCCGTTTCGCCTGGCAGTGGCGCATCACTGCGGCGGACGGGGTGTAGCACGTCGGATTCCGCTCGGCCAGCGGCACTCCGTCGACCTCGACCGCGTGCAGCGGAACGCCGTGCAGGTGGTCGTGCGGGACGATCCAGATCACCTGCCCCGGCGTGCTGTGCCGCACCAGCGGTGCGACCAGCGGGCTCAACTCACGCCAGCCGTCCGGATCGGCGGAACGCACGTCGTCGAACGAGGCGGCCACGATCCTGGCGAGCGCGGAGCGACGCAGCGGCACGCGCACAACGGTCGGTTCCGCGTCGCCGGCCTCGACCAGCAGCAGCACGACGGCGTCTTCGGTGACGTGGTACTCGGCGAGCAGGGCCCGCCCCAGCAGCGGGCCGACGTCGGCGAACGCGAGCGGATCACCGCGGCGGAGCTGGACGTACTCGGCGCCGCGCACCCCGACGGCGGCGATGTCCTGCCAGGTGGCGCTCAGCCTGGCGCGGGCGGCCCGCACGGCGGCCAGTGCGGCGACGTGCCCACCGGGTGCTCGCATCTGCGGGCGAAGGCGCTCGATTTCCTCGATGGCCTCGCGTTCACGCCGCACCAGGGGGTCCGGCACGTGGTCGGCCCGCAGGTGCGTGGTGCCCAGCTGCTCCAGCAGCAGCCGCGATCGGGACCGCTCCGCCAGGTCGAACGCGGCGACGGCAGGTCGCGACCGGCCGGTCTCACCCGCCACCGCGGCAAGCAGGCCGATCTGGTGGGAGTGCAGGGTCTCGAACCAGCCGTTGACCTGGAGGCGCAGCGGCTCGTCCACGACCTCGTCGCGGAAGCGCTTCTGGAGCCGCAGCGCCTCGTCGAGCGTCTCGAACGCCGCGCGCGGGTCGATCGGCGTCTGGAGCCTGGCCAGCTGGGCCAGCACGCCCATGGCGATGAGCTGCTGGGAGTTGCTCTCCAGCAGCGCCGCGGCGGCCCGCAGCTCCCGCGAGCCTTCCGCGTGCCGTCCTCGCCGGAACAACGTGGTGCCGCGGTCGATCATCCGCTGCGCCGGCCCGGCGCCGGGGTGGCGGGTGCGGGTGATCTCGTGTTCCTCGGCGGGTGCGCCCGGTGGAGCGACCGTGACCAGGGGCAACCACGGAGGGTCGGCCTGGGGACGGGTGTCGGGCAGCCCTGCCCGCGTGGCGAAGTCCGGGTACTCACGGTCGTCGGCGGGGTGGTCGACGGTCGCGCCGGCCCAGCGGCGGACAGGTGCTACCAGTCCGGTGTCGTCGGCGATCGCGGCACGTTCGGCCGCGGCCTCGGCGGTGCGGTCCAACCGCTCGGCCAGCAGCCGGGCCCGGAACAGCCGGACCAGCGCAGCGATCGCGGGCAGCCCGGCGTCGTCGTACACGGTGGCGGCGGTGCGGTAGCAGTCGGCGGCGGCTTCCCAGTCCGCCGTGGCTTCGAGGACCTGCGCGCGGGCGAACGTGCAGTGCGCCCGCGCCCGAGCGATCTCGTCCGGGTTGACGTACGGCCGCGCGATGGCGATCAGGTGCTCGGCGGTGGCCAGCCAGTGCTTGCCCGCGTCGACGGCGTGGGCAGTCGGCGGCCACTGCGTCTGCCGGAAGTCCCCACGCAGGTCGTAGACGGCCAATGCCGCCATGGTGTGCGGCAGGGCCATCCCGGTCGGCTCGCGCACCTCGTCGTGCAGCCACGCTTCGGAGTGCCGGGGATCGGCAGCGCGGAACCGCCGCGCCGACTCGACCCTGGACCACCACAGCGTCCAACGGTCCGTGCCGAGGTGCACGGCCACCGCCACCAGGGCCGTCAGGGAGACCGCGATCGACGCCCACGCGGTGGCCGTCGACGGCTGGAACAGGAACGAGTAGGCCAGCACTGTGCCGTTGGCGATGAGGCTGACCGGGTGGGCCACCGTCCACACCGTCGGGATGGGCCAGCGCAGCAGTGCGGTGGACATGACCTGCAAGCTGACCAACGCTCCTGCGGTGAGGAGGACCTCCGCCGCGCCGTTCGGGAGCTTGCCGAAGAGGACCGGTGGGATGGCCAGAACGAGGTTCGCCGACGTTTCCAGCAGGAGATGCCCGCGCCGGTCGTGGCGGCTCACCTTCCGGGCCCGCGACCCGCTCGCCGCGCACACGGCCGTCGCGAGCCCGCCCACCGCCATGGTCAGCACCGGGTTGACCGGGCCGCCGGCGTTGACGACTCCGGCCGCGACGGCCAGCGGAACCCACAACTGCACCCGCCACAGGCCGCGCACGACGTGGTCGAGCAGACCCAACGGCCTGCCGGGCGCCTTCACATGGCGACCGCGCGGCAATGCGGCGGTGCCGAGCGCCACCACGAGGAGGAACCACGCCGCCGTCGTGATCACCCGCGAGTCAACCGGCGGTGGGGTCGCGTGCTGCGCGAGGTCGTGGACTGGGGCTGTCACCACGCCGCCGCACTGTCTCGCACGAAACCATCATCTTGGTTCGTCGGCGGCAGCACAATGAGGTGTCCGGTTGCGCGACGCAGGGGAGGCCGAGTGGCCGGGATCGGGGACCCTTCGACGCTCGCCTCCGTGCTGCTGCACATCGCGAGCGTCGTGCTGGCGTTGACCAGGCTGCGTGACGTGATCGGCCCCGGCCGGCGGGGCAGGGCCCTCTACGTGCTCGACCTGGTTGCCGCACTCGCTGTGCTGTTCACCGCGGGGTGGTTCGCCGACCTCGTGGCGGAACTGGCCCACGACCGGGTCGTGCTCGTGGTGGCGGTCGGACTGGCCGCCGGACTCGCGGGCATGGCCACCACGGGGTTCGTCGCGTTGATCGCGGCCACCACCGGCGGTGGCGGGACGCCGGTGATCGCCTGGTTCGTCACGCCTTTGCTGGTGGGTGCGGCCCTGCGCAACATCCGGATGCCGCCGGAGCCACCCCCGGACGTCGGCGGCGACCTCACCGGGGTCACCGGGCGGTGGTACATGCGGCCGACCGCGCTCGACGTGTTCTGGGGCTTCGCGGCGCGGGTGGTGTGCGTCGTCCCGCTGGTGTGCGTGTTCCTCGTACCGGCCGGTGATGTCGAACAGCGGGCGCGGATCGGCGGCGCCGTGGTGATGTGGGTGGTGCTGCTGGTCGGCGACCGCGCGCGACGGCCCCTGCTGATCCGCCACCGCAGAGCGGCGCGGACGACGGACGTCGGCCTGTTCCTGGTGCTGCTGGCGGTCGCCGCCGGCCCGAACGGCGAGGTGATCTCGCGGTGGTGGGCGGCGCACGCGACCGAGGCCCAGTGGTACGTGGTGGTGGCGGGCCCCGGCGTGATGCTGCTCTACTCCGCCATCACCCCGCGGTTCGACAGGTGGAGGCTGTCCTGGGCGGTCGTGCGGGCCAGGTCGGTTCTCCTCGGACTGCCGCAGATCGCGTTAGCCCTCACGACCCTGCCGTTCCTCGTCGCGGGGGTGTTCCACCCGGCGTGGGGACCGCTGGAGTCGGCCTTCGTCGCGTTGCTGACCGGGTTGGTCCAGGCGGCGGGCTCGGGCTGGAACGGCGACGGCTTCCACCGCCAGGCCGCCGACGTGCTGATGCTGGCGAGAGCCGCTCCGCCGGAGCGGACGTTGCTGCTCGCCGGATGGTTGAACGACCACCTGTACCGGCGTCGGACATTGCGGGTCCGCACGTGGGCTCACACCGCTCTGCCGCGGCTGGCGGGGGTGGCGGCACACCTCGGGGCCGAGGCCGCACACGCCACCACGGCGGTGCACACGACGCTGCCGTGGGGCGGTTCCGTGCGGCTGGACCACACGATGGCCGAGAAGCTCTTGCGGGTGGGGGAGCAGGCGTTGGACGCGGTGGACAACGCCTATCCCGCCCAGATGCGCACGCCGGGCACCTTGGGACACCTGGTCCAGCAGACCGCCCGCGCCGACCTGGCCGGGCGTCGTTCCCTTGTAGCGCAATACCTCGACGACTTCGAAGGCGCGATCGCGGCCTCCCGCCAGACCGCCGACCACTACACCGCGGTGCGCGCACCGGCGCACGCGGCCACCGAACTCGTCCACACCGCGAACAGGCTCTCCGCAGTGGGCCAGCACGAGGCCGCCGCCGCCCTGCTCGCGGACGTGCCCGACGACCTGCCGCCACCTGTCCGGCGACTGCTGCTCGTGGTCCGCGCGGCCGTGGCGCAACGTGCAGGCCGAAGCATCGCCGCCCGCAGTCTGCTCGCCGCGGCGAGAACGATTCCCGAGCACAGTACTTTCGCGTTCCGCAAGGCTTTCCTGGCGGAGCGGATCAAGTTCCCCTCCTTCGGCGAGGGCGCACACCGGACACTCGTGGCGACCGAACGCGAACTCGACCGCGAACTCGGCCCGACCACCCCGCTACACAACCCGTGACAGTCGGCGCGGACCTCGAGGGCGTTCGGCTCGGCGTGGTTTGCCTGGAGGTAGCGGCCGTAGGTCCGCAGGTCGCATCCGGCCTGTCCGGGCAGGTACGGGGCCTGCTGCCATCCGGCCGAGTCGCAGGCGTTCCCGTGGTCCCACACGGTGACGCGGAACCACAGCTTGTCCCAGCCCCAGTTGTGTTCGTCGCGCAGGGCGGCGAACAGGCGGGCCAGCACTCGCCCCGTGAGTTCCTCGGCGCGGGCGGCGTTTCGATGCCGCCGCTGTCGCGGTCGCAGTGGACCGGGTGCGTCACGGGCCACCAGGTTATGCCGTCGTCGCTGGTCTCGACCAGCCAGGTGTACTCCACACCCGGATATTCTGTCGTGCGCGAGCGATCCCACCGCACACTGGATCTGCGGACGGATGAGTACGTTAGGAGACGGCTCGCCATTGAACGTCACGGTTGCCGCTGCGCAGCGACCGCAGCCGGATGTCCAGTTCCGTGGCGGCGGCGGGCTTGTTCGGCGAGAGTCGGATGTAGGACGCCAGGGAGTGCAGCTCGGCGAGATCGCGGAGAAGGCGCCAGCCGTTCCACTCGGTGAGGTTGTAGCCGTAGGCGTTTCGGAACGCGGTGCGGTCGGCTTCGGGGGTGTGGAAGTGGTCGGGCAGGCTGGCGATCAGGTCGAGTTCCCGGGGGCCGAAGCATGCTTGGTCCCAGTCGATGAGTAGCCAGCCGGTGGGGTCGCGGACGAGGTTCTCGCTGTGCACGTCGGCGTGCACGAGCCCCAGGCCCAGGGGGAACTCGGTGGTGGCGAAGGCGTCGCGTACAGCTTGCGTTTGATCGGTGAGCCATGCGTGGTCGTCCTTGGTCAGGACGGGTGCCCGCCGTTGGGCGTCGAGAGTCAGCGCCTCCTGCAGTCTGTGCAGGGGCTTGTAGTGGGGCAAGGTCAGCGGTGGTGGCGGCAGGGTGTGGAGGTGTCGCAGTGGCGTGGCGAGATCGGTGGGGCTCGGGGTGGGTGTCGTGGGTCGCAGTGGCCAGAAGGTTGCCACCGCGTCGGCTGTGATGACCGGCTGTTCTCCGGGTGTCGGGGCCAGTGCGATGGGGGCGGGTTGGGTGGCCAGCCAGCGGGTGACCTCGATGGCGGTGACGGCGCGTTCCCACCGCAGCGTTGTCGCCGGCGCGAGCCTCACCACGACCTGGTCGTGCGGCAGCAGGTAGACGGCGTTGGACCGGTGGTGCAGCAGGCGCGCACCGTCGACGTTCACGCGGAAAACCTCACACACCTGCCGCAGTTCATCGATCCCTGGCAGGTCGCCTCGCTCTCGCGCCCTGGTGCTCACGCGGCGTTGTGGGGAGGCAACTCGTCGACGCGCCTGCGCAGGTCCGCCACGTCCGGTCGGTGCGTGTGGGGTGCGGCGACCGTCGCCATCGTGTGCAGGCGTACGTGTGCGCGTGTGGAGGACAAGGCGCTGATTTCGGTCACTGCCCGGTGCCCGGTGGCGACGGCGGCGTCGATGTCGCCCACGCGGAACTGACTGGCGGCCAGGCCGGGCAGGTTCACCGCGGCCGAGCGGGCGTAGTCGGGGCCGTAGTTGTCGACGGCGGCGCTCAGACGCTCCACCGCTTCGCCCGCGAAGCGGGTGTCGGTGGCGGCGAGCAGATACAACGCGTGCCCGCGTTGCGCGTCGAGTTCCGCCGGGACGACGTGGGACGGCACGGGTGTCGCATCCATGTCGAGGTAGGTCTGTTGCGCGACATCGAGAGCCCGGTGGCAGGCGTCGACGTTCCCGAGCGTTGCCTGGCACCAGGCCAGGTTAGACGCGATGTAGCCGTCGGTGCTGCGGCTGACCCGGTGGTCGTGTCCGGCCGCGGTCGCGTTCGCCAGCCTCACCAGCCGCAGCGCTGCCTGGGGCCGGTTCAGGTGCAGTGCCTGATGCGCCATGTCGAGATGCAGGTGCACCGTGAGGTCCGCGCTGCGCGGAGCGTCGGCCTCCTTTGCGAGCTTCAGGGCAATCGTCCACAGTCGGAGAGCGTCATCGTGCAGCTCGACGTCGTAGGCCATCCAGCCCGCGGTCTGGGCCAGGTCGGCGGTGGCCAGACGCAGCGACGTGCGCACCGGCCCCGAGCACTCAAGGTCGTGCAGCTTCAACACGTGCTCGAGTTGGGTTACTGCGGCAGCGCGGACCAGCCCGCCGCCGTACCGGTAGTCGTGGTCCCGGAAGCCCTTGGTCAGGTTCTCGATTTCCTCGACGTCGGCGGCGCCCAGGCGGCGGGTCAGGGCCGGGTTCGCGTTGGTCGGCAGCAGGTATTCCAAGCGCTCCAACTCGGGAACGATCTCCATCCCGAGAGTGATCGCGGTGATGCTTTCGAGGAAGCCCCTGCGATTCAGCGCCATCCAGGTCGCCTCCTTGTGGAACTCCAGGTCGATGTCCGGCGGCGAGTGCCGGGCCGATGACATCGTCGCATCGGTGGCGTCGGGTTGGTGCGGGCCGGAGGTGGTGGGGAGATGGTCGCGGATGGGGAGCCCGGTGAGGAGTCGGTCGAGGTCGTCGATGCCGATCGCGAGTGCCTGGGCCAGGGGTGGGCGCTGTTCGGGAGAGGGTGTGCTCGTGCCCGCTTCCCAGGTGCGCACGGTTCTGGCGTTGACGCCGACCTTCTCGGCGAGGCGTTCCTGGGTGAGCCCGCACGTCAGCCGCCGTTGCTGAAGCGTCTTCCGCCTCGTCATCGCTACGCGATCCCTCCCCGTACCTGGACCGGACACGCTAGCCCAGTGATCGCGCATACAGCAGGTCACGGCCGGTGCGCCGATCGGCTTTCACCCGTTCGTACCCATCGGCCCGCCGGAGGGTCTCCGCAAAATTGCCGCTTCGTCACCTGGCTCCCTGTCGGGATCGACAGTTGGCTGTTGACAGGCCCCGGTGTCGGTGAGACCTCCGATCTCCACGTGGTGGGCGACTCCATGTTGCGCGGGGCCGACCGCAGGTCGACACGCTGATCGCTGGTCCGGAGGCTGCTACCGATGACCCTGTCACTGACCGTTGCCGCTCCACTGGAAGTCGGACGAGGCCGGTTCCGTGAGACGAACGGCGGGCACTGCTGCAACACGTGGGAGAACCACGGCAGTGCCGGATGGGAGTGCGCCCACGGACACGTACTGGCCCGCGACGATGCCACCGCCGCACTGAATCGCGCCGCTGGCGCTCTCGTCCCCACCGCTGGCGTTCCGGCCTCCCTCCCGTCTACCGCTGGTGACGACCAGGTCGCGCCGAAAGACGCTGCCAGGACATCTCTTGCTCAGGAGCAGACGGCCTGACGTGCCGCTGAGCAGGTTCCCGCCCGAATCGGCTACGTCTTCGACGAGGTACTCCATGTCTGCCGTGCCCCTGTCCATGCCAAGGTGGCCGCCCGAGCCGCGAAGCCCGGTGTGGCCGGGCATGTCGGTGGGATCCGTCGGTGCCGGGTTCGACCACGGTGCTGGCGAACGTGGACTGCTCGCCGCGCCGCATCCGGCGCGGGCGACGGACTACCTGCTCGGCGGTGGGTACAACTTCCCGGCGGACCGCGAGTTGGCGCGTCGGTGGTCGACGGTCGATCCCGATGCGGAGCGCACGGCGCGGGCCGGTCGGTCGTTCCTCGCGCGCGCTGTCCGGCACCTCGTGGCAGCTGGCGTTCGGGGACTGGTGGACCTGTCCACCGCTGTCACGGCGGGCGGCGCGCCGCACCAGGTCGTCGACGACAACAGGCTCCACGCCCGCACGGTGTATGTGCAGTCGGATCCGGTGTTGCTCGCACTGGGCAGGATGCTCGTGCCCGAACCCCATGCCGTGATGGAGGCGCCGGTGGGTGCTCCGGCCGCGGCATGGAACGTGGCGTTGACAGCCGGTGTCCTGACGCCCGCCGAGCCGGTCGCGTTGCTGGCCGTGGGGCTGGCGGATCTGGTCGCGTCACGCGAGGAGTTGTGCGACGTGCTCGCGGTGTGGCGCGCCGTGGTGCCGGCAGGGTCGTGGTTGGTGCTGACGCATCGGTTCGACACCGCGGTCGTTCCCGGCGCCGGGCCGGGGGAGGAGCTGGCCGTACTGGTCGGAGATGCGGGATGGACCTCGTGCGAACCGGTGGTTCGTGCGCCGTACTGGCGTCCATTGTGGCCGTTCGACATCGACGGAATCCCACCCGCGGCACCGGTGTGCGTGGCGACTTTCTGAGGCACTGCCGATGTTTGCCGGGTGGTGGCCACTGCGGTGGTCCCCACGTCCGTGCACGGCGTGCACAACCTCCGCAGCACATGCTCGTGCGGCGCGGCGCCGATGGAGCGGTCTCCGCGTGGACGAACTGGTCACGGTGACCACGGATAGCTGCGCACGTCCGTGTCGAAGGCCGCGATCAGCTCGGCGTCGCCGGATCCGATTGTCCGGTCGCAGCGAGCTGTCGCCGGCGAGTCCGGCCGCGTTGAGCACCGCAACCCCCGCACACGCCACCGCGGCGAGGGGCACCCTGGCGGGCGGCTTGCGGCCGAGCCTGACAGTTCCGGCATCGGCGCGTTTTCCGCATTTGGGATGCACCCTTAGGCGACCCTCAGCCCGTGTTTCAAAGGTGAGGTTGTCGCCGGGCGTGTCGCTGACCTGTTCCGTCGGATTCGCAACCTCTCCAGGCAGTGCAGCTAGCGGTCGGGCGCTACCCCGATCGCGATCACCCCGTCGGCCACCGGAATCCGGCGGCCGGCGGTTTCCAGGAAGAGCGTGCCGCCCCGGACTCCCAGCGGGGGGTCGACGAACACCAGGCTCGTGTCGTCCCCGAGCGGGTGCGTCTGCACCGGGGCATCCTCCAGCGCCACCCATCGGTCGCCTTCCAACCGCATTCGGGTCGGCGGCTGAACCGGAATCCTCTCGAAGCGGGGGCCGCACCGCAAGGTGGAGAAGGTCGCGTTGAGGCGGCCCTCGCGGTCGTACCGGACGTCTTGGACGAGCGAGCCGTCGACGTCGGTGGGGTCGCCCAGCACGCCGGGGGTGAGTGAGGGCCGGCGTTCACCGGTCTCCACGTCCACGGGGACCAGCGAGAGGATCCTGTGGCAGATGCTCATGTGTCGGATCGTTAGGTATACGGCCGTGCGGCCGTCCGGCGAGATAGTGCCCGTCTGTCCGATCCGATGGCCTCCATCGGCGATGCCGAAGTCGCGTACCGTGCCGTCGAAGTCGAGCAGGTACAGGGATACGGAGCCGCCATAGGCGACCGGGGGTGGCACAACGCCGACGAGTACGGCGTCGGAGGCGCCCGCCAGCAGCATGATCGCCCCCTCGGAGGGTCCGGTATACGGCTCGATGGCTCGGGGAGCGGGTATCACGACTGGCGCGGGCGTCGGTTGCGCGCCGGGCGTGCCCAGGTCGAGGGTGATGATGCGGTTGGCGTCCCGTTCGAGCCAGGCGATGCGGCTCCCGCCCACGACCACCGCATTCCAACACTCGCCACAGGGCACGGTGCGGTCCTCACCGTCGGCGACGTCGACCACCGCGATACCCGCGGGCGACACGGCGTAGGCGAACCGGCCGTCGAGGGTGAAGTGCGGATCCGGGATGACCCCGAAGTCCCCGAAGTCGCCCGCGACCTCGCTGATCGCCCGCTCGTCCCTGACGACGGCGAACCGCTCCGCCGTCACGTAGGCGTACGCGAGCGGTTGGGGCGGGGCGGTGGTGGTGACGTTGATCCTCGCGGCCTCGGGTGACTCGGGCACGACGAGCTTGTCCAGCACCTCGGTCAGTTCGGCTGCGTCTTCGGTGAAGGCCACCGCCTGCACGGCCTGCTCACTGGCCAGCCGCTCCAACGATTCCCGCTGCTCGGCGGGCACGCGGTGGCCGATGACCCGGATATCCAGTGCCAGCCCGGCGGCGTCGACGCGCTCGCGGATGGCACGGGAGACCTCCGCCTGCTCCTGGGTGCACGCATCGACGCCCGTGGTGGAGACGACCACGATCCGGTTGCGCTGCGAGCCGCGGAACGGGTAGATTCTGGAGAAGTCGTCGATCGCCGCGAGCACGCCGCTGAGCAGCGTCGCCCGGCCGGTCGGGGTCAGGGCGCGCACGACGCCGGGTACCTCGTCGGCTTCGTCGGTCACCTCGCTCGTGTTGTCTGCCGCGCCGCATTCGCCGCCGAAGCGGCGCAGGCTCAGCGCGTCGGCGTCGCCGGTGTTGTGCGCGGTGGCCTCGACGGCGTCCGCGACGGCGGGGAAGTCCGTGCCGGGTGCGGAGGTGTCCACCAGCAGGGTGGTCCGGTGGTCGGGGACGGAGCGGACGACCAGGTAGCCGACCACGCACCCGGCGAGCACGAGCGCCACGGCCAGGGCGGCGAGCAGCCTGCGCCGCGTGGTGGCGGTGCTCATCTCGTCCCTCCCGGGCTCGATGCGCGCAGAGCGGCGAGAATCTCGTTGATCGCGTCGACCTGGGCGTTGTAGTCGTCCGCCGCCCGCTGGAACGATTCGAACCGGTCGGTGAAGGGAGCTCCGGACCTGGCCACGTCGAGCAGTTGCCGCGCCGCATCCACGACGCGGCCCTGCCGTTCCCGCAGTTGCAGTGTCTTCGCGTGCAGGTCGCGCGCGACCGATGTTCGTGCCCGGCCGCGCAGTTCGGCGAACTCGTCGTCGGCCGTGATCGGGGCCACGTCGTCGATGATCCGGCCGGCGATGTCGAGGCGGCCGTCCACGATCGCCTGGACGGCCTCGTTGAGCCGGGCGACGGCGGGGTCGAACATGTCGATGACGCGGTCCGCGGACCGCAGGACCGGCTCGACGTTGGTGACCCACTCCAACGCGGCGCGCAGCTCGTCGGGCGAGTCGGGCAGCAGCGGCGTCGGCGCGTCCGCACCGGCCGCGAGCCGTTCCAACCCGTCGCGGTGGTCGTCGCCGAGCTGGTAGCCCACGAACCGGAACTGGATGTCCAACCCGGCGGCGGCGACCCGGTCCCGGATCTCCTCCTCGACGAACGCCCGGTCGTCGTCGCAGGCGTCCACGCCGTTGCGCGTCACCACGATGATCCGGTTGACCTGCTTCGCGTCCTGGGAGAACGGCTCGGAGAAGTCCGCGGTGGCCTCGACGATGCCCCGCAGCAACGTCGCCTCACCCGCCGGGGAGGCGACGCGCACCGCCTCCCCGATCTCGTCCCGGTTGCCCTTGCCGAACCCGACCAGCCGGCTCGTGTTGCCCTCCGCACCGCACTGGCCACCGAACCCGCGCAGCGCGATCGCGTCATCCTCGCCGGTGTTGCCCAGCGCCTTGCCCAACGAGTCCACGCTCGCCGCGAAGTCCTCGGGCGAGGCACCCGCCCCGGACAGGTCGACGAGAAACTCCGTCTTGTACGTCGGCGCGAACTGCGGCACCACCCAGGTCAGCACGGCGTATGTGCCGCCGGCGACCAGCACGGCCACGATGAGCGCGACCACCGCGTTGCGCACCGCCCGGGGAAGGGTGACGGTGAACCGGTAGAGCCGCCCCACGACCCCACCGTGGACCGTGCCCACCTGTATGACGGTCTCGACGCGCTCGGCCGACACCTCGTTGGACACAGCGTCGTGCACCGCACCCTGGTCGGGCTTCCCCATGGCGCCCCCTTTTTCGCCAGGCAAGGCCGTCCGAAGTCGCCCCGCCCCGGCCATCGTCGGCCAATCGAGCGGGGAGCGATCCGCACGACTGCGGGTTGGGCGGCACCTTCAGCGCAAACCCGCCGATCGAACCCTCCAGGCCGAAGAACGCGCACAAGTGCTTGCCCTTGAGTCGGGATCGAGGCCGGTGACACCGTCTCCGAGCGCGGCCCGGCTGAGGTGACCGTCGGCGTGTCGTTGGCCCGGACGTGGCGGGGTCTCCGGTAAGTGGGTTGGCGACCAGGAAACCCGAACACCGGAGACCTCGTGGCCGGGTGCGGCGGCAGCGGGGCGGGCCGACGCGCAGTGGGCGCTGCTGCGACCACTGTTACCCGTCGGGCGCAAGCCGGGCCGCCGGCCCAAGTGGAGTAAACGGCAGTTGATCGACGGCATCCGGTGGCGGGTCCGGGTCGGCGCCCCGTGGCGGGACGTCCCGCCGGACCACAGGCCCTGGCAGACCGTGTACGGGTTGTTCCGCCGCCGGCAGCAGGCCGGGTGTGGCAGGCGATCCTGACCGCATTGCAGGCCCGTGCCGACGCCGACGGGCTGGTCGTGGGACCTGAGCGTGGACTCCACGGTCGCGCGGGCACACCAGCACGCGGCCGGCGCCCGTAAAAAGGGGATCCCCAGGTCGAGCCGCCCGGCACCCCGGCGGGTGGAATAGAGCCGGACGATCACGGATGGGGTCGGTCGCGGGGCGGGTGGACCAGCAAGCTGCACCTGGCCTGCGAGCAGGGCCGGCGGCCGCTGTCGCTGCTGGTCACCGCCGGACAACGCGACGACAGTCCGCCGTTTGCCGGTCTCGTGATCCAGGTCGGGGGTCGGCTGTGGTTGCGCAGCAGGCGATCGCTGCGCTCATGGCGTCGGCGCGGCCGCCGTGGCGCGCGGCGAGATAGTTCGTCCGGGCGGCGGTGAACCACTCGACCGCCCGGTCGGGATCACCCGTAGCTTGGGCGCAGTGGCCGAGGGCCGCCTGCACGTCGGCCACGTGGAGCGGGGATCCGGATCGGGTGGCGACCGGCAGCGCGTTGTTCAGCAGCGGTGCAGCCTCGGTGGGGCGGCCGACGCGTATGAGTACGTCCGCGCGGGTCGTGTTCACCCTGGCGTGGCCGAGGTCGTCGCCGACGGCGAGCATGAGCGTGGCGGCGTGGCCGAGGTTGATCAGGGCTTCGTCGTGACGGTCCAGGTCGGTCAGCGCGGTGGCCAGGCTGTGGTGCCGCAGCGCGCGGCTGTGGTCGTCGTCGGCCTGCTCCAGCGAGCGGAACAGGTCTGCCAGTGCCTGTTCGGTGTGGCCGGCTGCCCGCTTCGCGTGGGCGCGTGCCGACAGGGCGGTGGAGAGCACCGTCGGGTCGGCCGCCGTCGTGGCGATCGTGACGGCTTCGTCGCACAACGGCAGCGCTGCCTGGTGTCTGCCCGTGTCGGTGAGGGAGATCGCCGCGCGGGCGAGGTGGTCGGCGCGGGTCAGCAGTCGTGCGCGGTGGGGCAGGGTCGGGGATCGCTGTGCTGCTGTCAGCCCGATCATCTGGGCCTCGACGGCGCCGCTGTGGTCGCCGGTCCAGCGGCTCAGCCGCCAGAGGGCCTGGGCCAGCCACCAGGTCAGGTCGTGGTCCAGCCTGAGCACCAGGGGCAGGAGAGCACGCAGGTGGCGCGCGTTGTCGGTGTACCACCGGGTGGCGTCGATGGTGGAGTCGAAGATGTGCGTGGCGGTGGATGTCGGGCACGTGGCCGGGCGGCGGTCGTGCGGATGGATCGCCTGGTCGGCTGCGAGTGCCCGTGTCAGGAACCAGTGGATGTGGCGCAGGAGCGGATCGAACAGATCGTCCGTCGGTCCGGGGTGTCGCGTCCGGCGGATGCGGTAGTCGGTTCCGCCGTCGGTGCGCGTGGCGCGGCCCGCCGCCGTCAGGCGCTCCAGCACGTCGTGGGCGTCGGCGAACGAGCCTCGGATGATCCAGGCGACCATTTCCACCGGCACCGCGGCCACGGGTTCGGTCGGCACCGACAGCACTCGCACCAGCAGTTCGGCGCGGCAATCCGGCGCGGACCTGTCGTCGCGCGTCGTCACGTTCGTCGGATGCCGTGGTGCGGTGGTCGCGACCGGGGCCGACGAGGTGGGGGCGATGGTGGGCACGACACCTCCGTGACCGGGCTTGGCGGGTAGTGAGGGGCCGCCTGGGATGGCATCCGACACCGGGGGCGTCGGGGCGTGACCATCGCTTCCGATCGAGCTGGGAGGCGGGAAGCGATCTGCGTGGGCAGGCCCGGTGTCGGATGCCGTTGATCCCCAGCCAACTCTTCGCAGGCCGGAAGGACCAGGTCATCCGGCGGCGATGAAGCGGCAATTTTGCGGAGAACGACGTCCGCGGGCCGACTGCACCGCAAGAAGGTGACCGCCAAGGAGTTCGAGACGTTCGCCGATGCGGTCTTGCGGGACAAGCCGATGCCCAGTGCAGGCAAGGCACCGCATGACCGGTATGCCGTCCGTACCGGGGTGGTGGGGCTAGCTGTTCCGTGGTGAGGTGGACCTCACCGAGAAGATCAAGGGCACCCGGTAGGCCGCACTGCTGGCCGTGGTGTCCTGGGTGCAGAACCTCAAGCCCGCCAAGGTGGCCGGTGACCGGGGCTTGCAGGACCGTGCCCTAGCCGCCGTGTTCCCCGCCAGGGAAAGCCTGAACACCGCACAGACCGCCCTGAACCTGCTGCTGGAAGGGGCCTGACATGGGGCCGGATGACTGGCTGAGGGAAATCCGGGAGATCTTCAACCAGCACTCCCAGGGCAACCCGGTGGACCTGGACCGGTTGGCCCAGGTCTGGGAAGACCTGGACACCTGGTTGGTCCGGGGAGGCTTCCCGCCCGCCCCTTGGTGGCACCGGACCTGACCGCACCCCTACCGACTGCCCCCGGCATCCCGATGCCGGGGGCAGTCCCGTGCACGGAGGTCGAGGCCGTTGCCCTCCCGTGCCTCCCGCCCCTGCACCCGCCCCGGTTGCCCGAACCGCACCGGCACCGGGGGCATGTGCCCCGACTGCCGCAGCCGTACCCGCCGTGCCCACGGCACGAGCGCCCAGCGCGGCTACACCGCTGGTCACCGGTCCCGCTTCCGTCCGGGAGTGCTCTCCCGCCCCGGTGACCGGGTGTGCCGCTGCGACCTCACCGCCTGCCCCGACCATCCGGGTGTCAGCTGTAGCTCACCGTCCACTGTGGCCGACCACTGGCCGCAGACACGGCGCGAACTGGTAGCCGCTGGGCTTGACCCTGACCACCCGGACCGGGGCAGAGGGCTGTGTTTGCCGTGCCATGCCCGGATCACTGCGAGGGACCACCGCACCCGAGGAGGCGGGAACAGCGCGTGAGCCGCCCGCCCCACGCGCCGAGCAAGGCCGGTTGCGGCTCCGGCCGCGCCACCCCAGGGGGTGACCCTTGAGCCACGCGGAAGGGCACAAGCCACTGAGGCCCGATTCCGTCCCGCCAGGTTTCCGGCAACGCCGAACCCACGTCCGCAGACCGGTGCCCGAGGACAGCGAAACCGGGCGCGAACTGGCCGCCGTCCTCGACCGCCTGGCGCTCGCGGCCGACCAGGTCCACGCCTGGGTAGACGAGCACGACTCCCTTGTGCGCCATGCCTACGAGCTGGGAGCGACGCAACACGAGATCGCCCCGCACGCGCAGGTCGCGCAGTCCACGGTGAGCCGGATGCTCGCCCGCGACACCACGGCCTGAACCCGTCCGCCCGGTGATGCAGCCCGCATCACCCATGCACCAAGCATCGCGACCACCGGAGGTGCGCCGTACCCATCGTTGTCGACGGGATCACCCCGTCCGAGAAGATCCGCGCCGAACTCGCGGCCGAGGGGAAACCGGTTTTGCTCGGCTTCAGCCGGGGCAAGGACAGCCTTGCCGCGTGGCTGGCGATGCGGGAAGCCGGAATCGAGGTGGTGCCCTACCACCTGTACCTCGTGCCGGGCCTGCGGTTCATCGAGGACTCGTTGAAGTTCTACGAGGACTTCTTCGGCACGCCCATCCTGAACCTGCCGCACCCAACACTGTTCCGCTGGCTCAACACGCTGATGTTCCAGCCCCCGGAGCGCGCGGCGGTCATCGAGGCCGCACAGCTCCCCGAACCCACGTATGAGGAGCTGGCCGACCTGATCCGCGCGGACGTCGACCTGCCCGCGGCCTGGAACGCCGACGGCGTCCGCGCGGCCGACTCGCCGAACCGGAGGATGGCGATGGTCACCCACGGGCCGAAACGCGAGCACCTGCGCAAAGTGTCGATCGTGTGGGACTGGCGCATCGCCGACGTGCGCGAAGCCCTCGCCCGCCACAACGGCCCGCTGCCCCCGGAATACGAGTGGTTCGGCCGCAGCTTCGACGGGCTGGACTTCCGGTTCCTCGACCCGATCCGGCGCCACGCCCCGGACGACTACGCCCGGATCTTGCAGTGGTTCCCGCTCGCCGACCTGGAGGTGTTCCGCCGTGACCTCGCCCGCTGACCCCAACGCCGACCTCCTGGCCCAACTCCAGGCCACCGCCGCCATCGGCGGGCCGACCTCCGACGCCGACCTGCTGGCCCAGCTCAACGCCGACCCCGAACCCGACCCGCTGGCCGATGTCGAGTACACCGGCGACCTGGCCACCGACTCGACCGCGGAACTCGACGCCCTTGCCCGCGGCTTCCGCGAGCGCACCGCGCGGGAGGACGAGCGGTTCCGCCTCGCCACGGACTCGGAGTTCTGGTTCGTCCTGTGCTTCAAGTCCCGCGAGGAGAAGGACGCCTTCCTGCGCGCCGCGCGGCTGTTCCACCTCGGGGACAAGTACCTCGACGGCCGCGCCGCCGCGTCGGCGCTGGGCGTCGACCTGCCCGAACCCGACACCGGAGAGGAGGAGTAAACGATCATGCGAGGCCGACTCGGTCGCCTCGTCGCGGGCGCCCGCCGTGCACTGTCCCGTCGCGCAGCTAGCCCGTCCCGAGGCCGCAGCTCTGGCAGCTGATGATCAGGCGGGAATGTACAGATCCGTTTGGTGATCGACACCAACCAAGCTCTCTCCAACCAGAGGTTGTAAGGTTGATAATGTCTCACAGCGGGACGTTTTCATGAGACACCGTGCCGCGAGGTTGGGTGACGCACCTCCCGGTGCGCCACCCAACAGATCACCTGATCAGGTCGCTGATCTCACCAATCAACGCGACGACCTGCACCAGGGCACTGAGAAGGAGAACGGCCTGGTCAGAGCGGTAACTCTGGCCAGGCCGCCTTTCCTCGTCACGCTCGGGATCGTCATCCTCCGCATGATCGTTTCCTACCAACTCGCACCTCCCATGTGATCACCTCATGATGAGGTGAGCCAGCTTGCCCGGCTCACGTGACGCCGGTAAGCCCGCGAAGGCGCTGTTGATCCTATAGATCTTCTTTCAGTCGGCCCACAGCATGTGGTGCCGCACTCCTGAGAACCTAACCAGTCGTGCGATTTACGTGAAGTGGGTTGACCCGGAATCTTCAGGCAGCAGCAGGGATGAGCGCTGCCGAGGCACCTACCTTCGCTGGTAGCCCTCAGTGACGTGCCTCGGTGACCACCAGGCACGGGGGCATGCAGTCCGCTACAACTGGCTACGCAGGCCGTGGTTTCTGTGTTCGTGAGTCGATCTCGCCTGATGGCCTTCGACTCGACGGACGGAGGTAGTCACGATGGGCAAGCGAGGCCCGGCTTCGAAGCCCACTCAGCTCCGCATCCTGCACGGCGACCGCACCGACCGGATCAATGACCGCGAGCCCGCTCCTCCTGAACAGGAGATCATCTGTCCGGACTGGGCGTCGGACGGTGCACGGGAGATCTGGGGTCGACTGGCTCCAAGCCTGGAGCAGCGCAGGGTGTTGACCGCGTGGGATGTGGACGCTTTTCTCGTGCTGTGTGAGGCGTTGAACCGTTACCGCAACGCCACCGCGCTGGTGAACGGCTCGGCGCTGTTGGTGCAGGGCGGATCGGGCCTGATGAAGAACCCGGCGTTGCAGGTGCAGGCCGAGGCGGAGCGCACGTTTCTGACCTACGCCGCCCGCTTCGGGCTGACGCCGTCGGATCGCCAGTCCATCAAGGTGGAGGTGGGCGGCGACCAGGACCACAAGGGCGGACCGGGCCGCCTCCTCAGCTAAGCCCCGCGCCAACCCGAAGCGCACCACGACCAGCTCGCGCACCGGCACCGCTACGCCCCGAACAACCACCACGACACCCCATCGCGGGGCGCGGTTGCCGGTGTGCGGGCGCACCTTCGACGGCCACACCTGCCGCAAGCGCGGCGAACACCTCTGCAAGCCCCGCGCCGACCACGCCCAGGCGTTCGCCCAGGAGATCTGCGTCCACACCAAGGACCGGTGGGCACGGCGGCCGTTCATCCTCGCCGACTGGCAGCGCGACGACATCGTCCGCCCGCTGTTCGGCGAGGTCCGCTGGGACGACGAGGCCGAGTGCTACGTCCGCCGGTTCCGCATCGCGTGGATCGAACTGGCCCGCAAGAACGGCAAGTCCGAACTGCTGGCGTTCGTCGCCCTGTACCTCCTGGTCGGGGACGGCGTGGAGTCGGCCGAGGTCTACGGCTGTGCCCGCGACACCGACCAGGCCAAGCTGGTGTTCAACGTCGCCGCCCGCATGGTCCGGCTCTCGCCGGTGCTGTCGAAGCGGCTGCGGGTCATCGAGCACTCGGCGCGCATCGTGGACGAGAAGACCAACTCCGTCTACGCCGTCGTCCCGGCCGACGCGCTGGGCGGCCTAGGTAGCAACCCGAGTTGCGTCATCTTCGACGAGGTCCTGACCCAGCCCAACGGCGACTTCTGGAACGCCATGCGCACCGGCATGGGCACGCGGCTTGAGCCGTTGCTGATCGCGGCCACGACCGCGGGCAACGACCCCGCCTCCTTCGCCAAGGGCGAGCACGACGAGTTCGCCAAGATCGCCGAGAACCCCGCGCGGGCGCCGCACCGGTTCGTCTACCTGCGCAACACCCCGCCGACGCCGACCCGTGGGACGAGGCGAACTGGTACCACGCCAACCCCGCCCTCGGGGACTTCCTGTCGCTGGCCGCGCTACGGGAAGAAGCCCTCGAAGCCCGCAACGACCCGCTCAAGGAGAACGCGTTCCGGCAGTTCCGGTTGAACCAGTGGGTCAACCAGGCGTCGCGGTGGATGCCGATGCATCTGTACGCGGCGTGCACCGGCAGCACCCGCGACGAGCCCGATGCTCTGCGCCGGGAGCTGGCCCGCCGCCCCGCGTGGGGCGGACTGGACCTGGCCTCGAAGCTCGACCTGACCGCCTGGTGCCTGGTGGTGCCGAACGGCGTCGACGGTCACCCGTCAGTGCTGTGGCGGTTCTGGCTGCCCGAAGCCGGGGTGATTTTCCTGGACGAGCGCACCGAGGGCCGCGTCTCCCAGTGGGCCGCGGCGGGCTGGATCACCGTCACCGACGGCGAAGTCATCGACTACGAGAAGGTGGAAGCCGACATCATCGCCGACACCGGCCTGCTGCGCGTCGCGGACATCTCCTACGACGAGTGGTCCGGCGAACCCGTCCGCCAACGCCTGGAGAAGAAGACCGGTGTGCCGATGTTCCCGGTCGCCCAGACCTACAAGGGCATGACGGCGGGCATGACCGAACTCATGGCCCTGGCCAAATCACGCGGCTGGTCCCACCACGGCAACCCCGTCGCCGAATGGTGCTTCGACTCCGTCGAAGTCCGCCACCCACCCGGTGAACCAGACCTCATCCGCCCCGACAAGCCCGAGCGCGGCAAGACCGGCAAGCGCATCGACGCCGTACCCACAGCCGCGGTGGCGGTCGGCGGCTGGAAGCTGCGTGGCGCAAGGAGAACCAAGTCCTCACGGATGACGGTCCTCGGATGAACATGCGGCGATTCGTACCGCAAATCAGGATGCCGGCACGACCACCGCGTCGATCAATCCCAGATGGATATCACACTTCGACGCATCAACTTCCAGCCTAACGCGAAGGGCTCCGGCGATATTCGCATCAATGGATTTGACCTGACCGACTTTGACTGTCGCCCCACCCTTGGCGACGCCGTCCGCCGTTACCTGGAAGTTCGCTTCGACCTCCGGCGCGGAGTCATCGCTCACCCCGACCTGCATCCTCAATGATGCATACTTTCGATCGACCTGCAAATCGACCCACTTCGGAGAACAGCCCAGTCGTTTGACCACAACGGCGTTGTCGTAGTCCGCTGCATTCACCCTGATAGATCCGCTTTCGAACACGTCCCTTTGGCCCCCGGCGATCGGAACCGACCAAACGGAAACCGGATCAAGGGGGCCGCCTGTGCTCGACACGACCGTGGGCTGCACCGGAGGAGTCGTAGAGTCTTTCTCCTGGTCCAACGCCTTCGACTCGACGCTCGCCCCTCCGGTCGTCGGTCCGATCAGATCTGATGATGCGCCGCCGGTCCTCCCCGCGATAAGACTCCGATCGACGACTACCGTGAGTGTAGCCACGCCGACGACTATGAGCACAAGCGCAGCCGAAGTACGTAACTTGGGCAGTTTGCCCGCCACCCGTAAAAACAGCAGTAAACCAGTCAGAACGAAAAACGCACCCGCGACTGCCGCAAAGAACGGCTTAGGACTCTCGACCCATACGACGACCGCCGATATATCCGCAATGATGGCGATGACACTCAGGATCTTGGAACCGCTCTGCGGGCCAGCGGGGTTGTCGGTCATCGCACGCCTTCCACTTGAGCATCTGATGGAATTAACTTCGTGTACTTCCCAGGTGCGAGAGTCTGCCATACCGACCGCTACCAGGTCTTTGCGTCTCATGGCTGATGCCCGGTCGGCCGAGTGGTCGGTGGTGATGGACTGACTTGATCTCCACGAAGTTCGACTTGACCCCCACCCAGTGGATCGCGCGATTGGCGCGGCTGCACAACGCGTAGCTCCCGGAGCTGGAGTTGCTGGACGCCTACTACGAGGGAGAACAGCCGCTGTCGTACATGCACCCGGAGCTGATCCGCCGCCTGGACGGCCGCGTGCGCCAGGTGGTGATCAACTGGCCTCAGCTCGTGGTCGACGCGCTGGACGAGCGCCTGGACCTGACCGGGTTCCGGCTGGGCGGGCAGCGGGCCGCCGATCGCGAGCTGTGGCAGATCTGGCAGGCCAACCGGCTGGACCTGCACGCCGAACAGGCCCACGTCGACGCCCTGGCCCTCGGGCGCGCGTTCGCCATCGTCGGCACCAACGAGGACGACGCCGCCGCCCCGCTGGTCACGGTGGAGTCCCCGCTGGACGTCCACGTCGACCTCGACCCGCGGACCCGCCGCGTCCGGGCCGCGCTCAAACGCCAGTTCAGCGACGACGCCGAGGACGGCAACACGGAGGCGTGGGCGACGCTGTACCTGCCCAACGAGACCATCTGGTACACCTCCGAGAACGGCGGCGGGACCTGGGTCGAGGACCAGCGCGACGACCACGGCCTGGGCCGCGTCCCGGTGGTGCCGATCGTCAACCGGCCCCGCACGCGCCGCCGCCGCACCGCCCCGCCCCGGCTCGGGCGCTCGGAGCTGGCCGCCGTGCTGCCGCTGTCGGACGCCGCGTCGAAGATCGCCACGGACATGACGGTGTCGGCGGAGTATCACGCGATGCCGCGCCGCTACGCGCTGGGCTTCGACAAGGAGGACTTCGTCGACGCCCAGGGCCGTCCGCTGTCGCCGTGGGAGGCAGTGGCCGGTGTCCTGTGGGCCTCGCCCAAGAGCCCGAAGGAGGACGGGGTCAGCGTCGGTCAGTTCCCCGAAGCCGACCTGTCGAACTTCCACTCCACCCTCAACGCCCTGGCCCGGCTGGTCGCCAGCCTCACCGGCCTGCCGCCGCACTTCCTCGGCTACGCCACCGAGAACCCCGCCTCAGCGGACGGCATCCGCAGTTCGGAGTCCCGGCACATCAAGCGCGCCGAACGCCGTCAACGCTCGTTCGGTGACGGCCGGGAAGAGGTCATGCGCACGGTCCTGCTGGTGCGCGACGGGCGGGTGCCGGACGAAGCGCTGCGTATGGAAGTGCAGTGGGTCGACGCGGCCACCCCGACCTTCGCCGCCCAGGCCGATGGCGTGGTGAAGCTGTTCAGCGCGGACCGGTTGCTGCCGCGTCGCGCGTCGCGCGCTGGGCTACTCCGATGCCCAGATCCGGGAAATGGAAGCCGAGGACGCCGAGGCGTACAGCCGGGCCATCGGCGACCAGGCGGGCGAGTTCGGCCCCAAGCCGCTGCCCGCGGCCCGCGACCCGGCCGACGACGACCTGGAGTTCGAGCGCGTGCCCGCGCGCCGTGCACCGGTCCGGCTCGACCCGGCGGTGGGCGTGCCGCCGCAAGAAGAACTACCGCGAGGAGACCCGCAGCATCGCAGGGGTCGCCGTGACCACGATCGAGACCGACTTCGGCCGGTTGTCGGTCATGCTCAACCGGTACATGCCCACCGACACGGTCCAGGTGGTCAGCCTCGACCAGTGCGCCCCGTGATGCTGGAGAAGCCCGGTCAGGGGTTCCTGTTCTCCGAACCGCTGGCCAAGACCGGCTCGTCGGACCGGGCGCAGATCTACGGCGAGATCTCCTTGGAGTACGGGCCGGAGATCGCGCACGGCAAGATCACCGGCCTGACCACCGGCCCGACCGGTGGGGGTGGCGCGTGAAGTTCACCAGCACCCGCTACCCGCAGCTCGTCGTCCACGACCTCGGTGTGACCTTCGTGGACGGCTAGGCCGAGGTGGCCGACAAGGACACCGTCGACGCCCTGCGCGGGCTGCCCGCCGAGCTGGGTGTCCGCGCTGCCGGTGGCAGGCCGCCAGTCGCCCGAACAGATGCGGCGAAGGTAACTTCCGATTAGGAGTGCACCACCGACGCCCAGTTGCATGGCGCACCCTTCGTCGGGTCTTCGCCGCACAGCTTGGTCTGGCTAAATGTGGCGGCGGCTGTGAGGAGCGCAACCACTAAGGAACGCAGGACGAATCTGCGCCCGAACGTGGCTTTTTCGAGGGCGTGACGAGCCCTCTTCCGCCGAGGTGTCGTCGCCCGAACGCGATCTCTGATCATGATCCAGAGCATCGCCGCGTTCATCACGCCCGAGGCGACGGACGCAAGCTTGTCCGCCTCGTCAAGATCCATACGCAAACAATGCCAGAGCAGGCCAGCCCTTCGCTGGAGGGATGGGTGTTAAGGAGGTGTCCTGGCTCTTACCGATCGTCTTGTTACCGTCGATGACGTCCAGGCGCGCACGGACATCGAGCTGACGCCGGAACAGCGGGCACGGGCAACGGTGCTCATCGGCGACGCCTCGGCGATCAGCCGCGCCCGCGTGCCCAATCTGTCCGACCCGCCGCCCGCGACCGCGCCCGGCGTGATCGCCACGGCGGTGCTGCGGAACGGGCCGCAAGATTTCCTCAAGATCGCCGGTTGCGCACCTGGTCCGCGCCTGACCTGGACGGTTGGCTTGCACCGCGATCACGCCGGTCACGAGGTTCCGAGGCCGCCGACGTTCTTTGTTCCCTCTGTTCAAGCACCGAGTCTCACGGAGAGCACTGATCATGACGTTTGTCCGCCGGTCGGCGGTCCGGTTGTTGGCTGTCTGCCGGGTGGCGTTGGTGGTGGTCACCTTTGTCCTGGCGGTGCTGGTGGCCGTGGCACTGAGCGCGTCCGGCACGGCAGGCGAGCCCGCGGACGATGCCGAGTCGTCGTGATTCGTCGAGCGGTTCGTACGGGACGCCGGTCCAGGTTCCCTCGAACTGTGCGGTTGGTCGGACCGGCACGGCGACTGTGTCCCGTCGTCGGCGGCCTGCGGCGTGATGCACAGGACTGGCGCCGAACCGCTTTGCCGACCCGGTTCCGCTGTGGCGGTCCTGTGCCCATCCCGCTCCGTGTGTCTCCTTGGCAAGGATCCGTGGCCGCGATCGAGCCGGCCGCAGCGCTCACCGACGAGGCCCACCGCCGGGCCGGGGCAGGTGACCGGCCTGCCGCCTGCGTGTACGACGACGTCGAACTGTCCGGCACGCGCCGCCCGCACTCCATCCCATCGGTCGGTGCGCTCAGGGACCGGTCGGAGGACCCGCCCGCGAGGGCGCCTCCCGGTGGCGTCGGCCGCGTCTGGTGAGCCCGGCGCGGCGCAAATCGCGTGTCCCCTTGTTTCGTGAAGTCCCCAGGAAGGTCGGCTCGATGGCAATGGCTCGCAGAGCACCACGCAAGGACCACGTCGGCTTCCGTGTGCAGGAGGACTGGATCGTCACAGCGGTACGGCGGTGGGCGCCGCCGACCCCCGGCTCGCACCAGGTGACGGTGATCGGCGTGCACCACGTGGGCACCGAGCAGTACTACGAGCGGGTGAAGGCCGTCGCGAACAGCGATCCGGACGCGGTAGTGCTCTACGAAGGGTTGCGGCCGGGCAGCGTGGGCGAGGACGGCCCGGTGAAGCTCACCACGCAGGAGTACAAGGCGGTCGCGGTCGAGCAGGAATCCGGCCCGGCCGCCGGGTACCGGCAGATGGCATGGCTGCTGGGTCTGAAGGTGGGCTCGTCGTCGCTTGCCTCCGAGTACACCAAGCCCAACTGGCGCAACGGCGACATGCACATGCTCGACGTCATGCGCGCGATCGGCACCCGCAATTTGGGCGCGCGGTCGATCCAAGGGTCGGCGTTCGGCAACACCGCGTTCGACCCGCACGCGCAGGCCGCTGCGCACGCGGCGCGCCAAGTCGACGGCGGAGCGGACCTCGAGCGGGCGCGGAAGGAGGCCGCCGAACTGGGCGACGCCATCGCGACCGGCGCCGCGCAGGCCGGCGAGGGACTCAAGGCCATGTCGGCGGCAACACTCGCCAGCGCCGTACGCCACGATCCGGTGTGGCGGTTGCGGGCGATGGACAACGCGCGACGCGCGCTGAAATGGGCGTGTCCGGGTGAAATGCCGTTGTTGATGCGTGCCGTGCAGTCGGTCACGCGACTGCTCACGGGCGGCTGGCGCCGTAAGTCCAGGACAGCGGAGCGGATCAATCACCTCGTGGTGTACGACCTGCGGGAGCTGCAACTGATGACACGGGTGATGCGGCTGGCACAGGACACGCCGGTGGTGGTGGTGTTCGGCGCCGGACACATGGAGGGCATCGGGTCGTTCCTCGACCGCAACGGCTACCGGCAGCAGACGGACCGGGTGTCATGGTTGCAGGCATTCCCGGTGCGGGTGCCCACTGGGCGGGAGCGTAAGCAGGTCCTCGCCGAGCTGGCGACGAAGATCGAGCGGGAACGGACCGAAGCAGCGGAGAAGAACACAGTGGCTGATGCCGATACCGCCGCTCAGGCCGCCTCGCGGACTGTCCGACCCGACGACATCGGCGGGGCGTCCATCGGCGCAGCACGCGAGGCTGCCGAGAACGGTCCGGCCCACGTCGAGGAGCCCACGAAGTCGGACCCCGTCTCCTGAACGAGGCAGTACCCAAGCGACTTCACCGGACAGACCAGGCCCCAACTCGGCCAGGACGGTCGTGAACCCGGACAACGCCAAAGCAAGGACCGGATCTGCGGTCCTTGCCGGTGGAGCGGGAAGGCGTTACGGCAGTCTATTCGCTGATCGCCACCGTGCGGCTCGCGCGGTGGACGACAACCGCCCTGACGGTCGTCGTGGTCGTCGTGGCTGCACGTGGGCGACGAACTGCCGCACCGCCGGAGATCGGAGCCGGCTCCGCTGCGCACGTTCCTCCAGCGCACAACCGGTGCGGAAGTCGACCACGACGACTCATCGACCGCAGGGCGTCATCTCGATCATCCGTCCGATTGGTGCTGCTCGCAGGCACCGTGTCGGCTGGAGCGGGACGGGGTATGCCCGTCACGGGCTGTGCCATGCCGCCGTGGATTCGCGGTCGCGGTGCTCGAAATCGGCACGGGGTCGGGCTTCCAGACCGCACTGCTCGCCCGTCTGGTGAGGGACGTGGCTGCGTCGAACTGTGGGCCGACCGACGCGGCGGGCTGGCGGGACCTCGCCCGACTCGGGATCGGCAATGTCGAACTGCGCGTCGGGGGCCGGTACTCGTGGTGTGCCCAAGCATGCGCCCTACGACGCGGTCGTCGTGTCCACCGTATTCCCGGCGGTGCCGGCGTCGTTGGTCGAGCAGTTGCGTGTCGGCGCCGACTCGTGCAACCGATCGGGTCCGGCGGAGGGAGTCGATGCGGGTGGCCGGCGGACTGGAGCGGCGGAGCGTGCTGACGACGGCCAGGTTCGTCCGCCTGTACGACGATTACGGTTACCCGCGTTGAACCGTGCGAGAAGGCCCGGGAACCGCAGGACGAACGCTGAGCCGCCGCGACTCCACTGCCTGAACTGCGGCTGCACGCCGCGATCGATCGCCCGGATGGACTGCCGATGTGCGCGAACATCAGCTGCAGACCCGCGCCGTGGACGACGCCCTGGACCTGCTGGACGTGCTGATCACCAGCAAGTTGTTGGCACGGGCGGAGCGGGAGTCGAACAAGCAGAAGGTCAGGACCTGGCCCAGGCTCGGGAAGGCGTCGATCCGACTCGCCGCGGTGGTCGGGGTGCTGATGGAGGTGACCGGCGCCAGTGAGGACATCGCCGCGGACACCGAGCGGGAGGGTGTGGTGTTCGAGCCGGTGAGCTTGTCGCAGGTGTGGGAGCAGATCGAGGCGGTGGTGCCGCGCGAGCAGATCACCCAGGCGCTGACCGACATCGTGGCGCTGGCCGGGCAGGCGGACGAGGACGCCGACGCGGCGTGGCGGACGGAGCTGGTCAAGCGGTATGCGACGGTGCGGCCGTTCCTGCCGCTGCTGTGCCAGGTCATCGCGTTCGGCGCCACCCCGGAGGGGGAGCGGGTGCTGCGGGCGTTGACGGCGCTGCCGGGGTTGTGGGGCGGTGGCCGCAACAAGGTCGGGGTGGACGAGATCGACCAGGACCTGCTGATCGGGTCGTGGCGCAAGCTGGTGCTGTCCGGGCCGGAGTTGGAGCCGGGCACGGTGGACTGGCGCGCCTACACCTTCTGCGTGCTGGAGCAGTTCCACCGGCACCTCAAGCGCCGGGACATCTTCGCCGTTTCCCTTGCCCATAGCCACCTCGAACAGTCGACGACAGTGGCAGGCAACCTACCGCCGACCTCGAATACACGTTCGAGTGACAACGGTCCAGGCGTCCGGTGCTGCCGGTTACCAACCGCCGCCGTCGCCTCCGTAGTGCGCCCAGACCATCTGGCCGGCGTCGCCGGTGATCCTGGCCGCCGTGGAGGTCTTCGCCGCCAGCACCGGATTCCCGGCCACCGGTTCCATCAGGTCACGGACTGCGGTGCCGAGGTCGATCATCGCCCACGCGATGCGCTCCACGTCGGTGTCGCTGAGGGTGTGCAGCTCCGTCTGCCCGGTCTGGCGCAGCGTGTCCAGGTCGGCCGCCGGCGTGCCCTCGCCGTACTCGGCCAGCGTGTCGGCGTCGACCAGCTCGTCGAGCCGGTCGGTGGCCACCGTGGCCTGGGCGGCGACGGTGAACGCGTCGATCCGCGTCGTGGTGGCGGGTGCGAAGTCGTGCAGGAGTTCGCTGACCACTCCGGCGATCGTCAGCGCGACCCGTGCGGCCATGATCCGCTCGGTGATCTCGCCGTCCGGCCGGTCGGCGGCCCGTCGGGCGGCGTGTGCCACGCCGGTCACCAGACCGGCCAGGCCGGTGGTCGTGCCAGCACGCAGCGGCGAGGTGGGTGGGGAGTCGTTCATGCCGCGCATAGTGGCCCGCCGTGCGCGGCTACCGACCGGTCGTCACGGCCCCCCGGTAGCGCAGGCCGAAAAACAACGGTTGGCCTTGTCGGCGCTGATCCGTACGCGTTCGGCACTGATCACTCGCGGTTCGGGGCCTTCGGGGACCACTGCACGCCTGGTCGCTTGCTATGCACGAGGTCGTCAGGCGGCTGGCGGCGTAGCGTCGCTGGTCGTGTCCGTCGGGCGGAACGGAGTGGCGAGTGAGACCGCGGCGGCGAGCACGCTGAGCAGCAGCGCGGTGTACGCCCAGAAGCGGCGGTCCATAATGTCGTTGTCGCACATCATGCCGTACCCGCCGGTGCCGTGGTCGATCCGGGAAACCGAGGTGCCGCAGCTGACCGAGGGGAGGGTCGGGTTCGGCTCGGTCGAGACGTCCGTGACCAGTCCGATCGTGCCGACGACGGCCAGCAGAACGGCGGCGACGAGGAGGAGGGCCATGCGCAGAGCGGACGACACGAGCGGCCTCCGAGGGTGGGGTAAGTCCTCATCCTGACGGGGGGCGTGCGCCCCGCGCACCGCGTTACTGCGGATCGTCGGGGTGGCACCCCGCGCACACGCTAGCGGGCGTGCGGATCGCCCCCGGCTTGCAGTGGCCGCCTCCCGGGCGTGCTGGGCGCGCACGACGTCGCCGGGAACCCGCAGGTTGTCGGGCCTGGTGGTCTGCATGGCCAGGCAGGTCTCCAGCGGGGTGTCGAGCGCGATCGCGACGTCGAGGGCAACGACGGGATCGTCAGCCTGGGTTGTGGTCTGGACGGGTGGTCGATGGTTGTCGTCCCGTGACCGGCACTGCGGCCGGGCCTACGGTGTTCGGGAACAGCCCATCGCCGGCAGCTCGGACGCATCTGTCCGGAGCGGGCGGGGAAGGAGCTGGGATGTCGTTTCGTCGGCAAATCGGGGTACGGCGGGTACGAGCGCGACGATTACGCCACGCAGTACCAGGCAGGGTAGTACCAGGCGGGCCAGTCAGGGCGGCCATTGGAGACCGACGCCAGCGTGTTGCAGTGGGAGCGTGGGTTGACCGCGCCACTGGCGGCGTTGATCGCGCATCTGCACTTGTTGATGATCGAGGCCCGGCTGACCCGCGCACGCATCATGGCCAGCTTCGTCGACGACGCCACCAGCGGCGAAACCCCGCTCTATCACGTTCCTGACGGGCCGGGGTGGCTGGCGTGTCAACCGCTGGCGCGTGTCCGACCAGATGGTCCCGCGCGACAAGCGCACCCCGCCGGACACACTGCTGGTCGACCGGATCGTCATCCTCGCGACTCGTGCCACCGGCCAGGACATCGCCGGTGTCCGGCGCAAGGTCGGACGACTCCACCAGGCCGCTGTCGAAGCCGCCCGCGCGCGACTTTCAGATGACCCGGACGGCCGCGAGGCCGCGGTCCACGACGGAGTACAGCGCCTCAGGGCGGACCTGGCCGACGCCTGGAACCGTATCGACCGGTTCGCCGTCGATGCCGCGGACACCGTCACCGAGTACAAGCAGTTCCTCCGCACAGTCGATCAACAGTTGCTGGCCAAGGAGGAGGAGTACGGCGAGCGCCTGCGCGCCGTCACGGGTGACCGCCGCCTCGAAATGAAGAGTTTCTACTCGGATATGAAGGCCGTGGTCGCGCGGCACCACCCGAAACTCAAGGACTACGCCATCGAGTTGCAGCGCCTCCAGGACGACGCGGCGCAGATGTGGCGCGTCCTGGAGATGCTCCAGACCGAGTTGATCACCCTCCGCGCGGAGAACGACTGTTTGCACACCGCAGCCCGCGCCGACGACCTGATCCTGAACGCGGGTTCGGAGGTCGACCGCCAACTGCATGAACGGTTCGAATCGCTGGGCACCTGGGCAGCCGATCTGGCCAGAAGGAGTGCCCGCGTGCAGGATCAGGTCGACGGTGTCGAACGCGACTCTCCCGCAGTCCACTACACCGACCGGTACCCGATGGCTGCGCTCGTTGAACCACGTTTCCCTGTCTACCGGTCGGTCCACCTCACGGCGGAACCGCGCGACGATCACCCCGGCTTCACGCGAAGAGAGCTCGTTCTTTTCCTCGCCGCATTGGTGATCGCCATCGTGATCATGCTGCTCTGGCTGGCGCGACATCGGCGAACGGTCCCACCCATTGGTGCTGCTCCGTGCCGAAGTGGCTATGCCAAGAGCTGTAAGCACTGGTCAGGTGTGGTTCGGGCGGGACTCTGTAAAGCCGTCGCGCTTGACGCCCGCGGCCACACCACAGCTGCGATAGGATCGTTACGAGGAACGCGATCCCACGCAGATCATCGCTCGCGGTGAATCGCACGAACGCCATCGGTGACGGCCGCCGTGGTGGCGAAGAGCAACGAGCCCGTTTTGTTGGGTGGGCCCGATACGACGCCAACGACCGCACGGCTGGCATGTGCTCGATTTGCTCTGTAGTCACTAGGACTTTGGTGCGACCGCTCCGAAGGGCACCGATGCGACGTCGGTCCACTCGTATGCCTTGCGGTCGCGATTGAGGTTGATCAGCGATACAGAGGACACGGTGACCTTCCCCGTGTGCTCGCCATGGATGCGCAGGGCTTCGGCGAGAGGTTCGGCGGCTCCGGCGGCGTTGGAGTAGGCGAGGCTGACGTGAGCCCGGAACCCGGTTTCGGGTTCGGGCACGTTGTCCGGTCCCCAGACGTCGCCGATGGCGGCGCGGAGGGCCAGCCGCAGTTGCGCCAGCGGTTCCAGCGGTCGGGCGGGCATCTGGATGGTCTCGGGGTCGACGTGGGCCGGGCCGATGGTGACGGTGAAGGGCTCCAGTTCGGCGCAGCGCTTGCGGGCCGCCTCCACGATGCGGTTCACGTCGTCGCGGAGCACTTCGTCGGTGAAGCCGATGCCCTGGAGTGTCAGGTGCAGCCATCGTGGGGGAACCGGGTCGAGTTGGGGCAGCGCCGCCAGAACGGGCGCATAGTCGGTAACAAGCTGTTGCGCGCCTGGCTGGTCGCCGAAAGTGATGTGCCAGGTGTAGAACGACCTGCCGACCTTCCAGCCCGGCCTCCACCACCAGTGGTCGCGCATCGGTTCCGGCTCGTTCACGCGGTCAACTCCCTTGTCCCGGTCTCACTGCAAAGTCGATCATGGCGCCGCGGATCCTTCTCGTCGTCGCGTCGGCCGTCCCACCCACATGGCTTCCGGCACTGCCGGAGATCGGAGCTGGCTCCGTTGCGCGAGTTCTTCCAGCACACCGCCGGCGAAAGAATGCGATGACGACTGATACGACCGCAGGGCGTCGTCGCGGTCATTTGTCGGAGCCATGCCTGCTCCGCAGGCACCGTGTCGTCCGGACCGCCGGGTACGCCGGTCATGGGTTGTGCCATGCCGCGGTGGATTCGCGGTGGTGTAGGACGTGCAGGCGGTGGCGTAACACGGTGACGGCTTCGGTGTCGCCATGGTCGGCGCGGCGGATGAAGGAGCCGAGGGTGTGCAGGTCGCGGAGGCCGCGCAGGGTCGGCAGGCCGGGCCAGTCGCGCAGGTCGTGGCCGTAGGCTCGGGCGAAGCGGTCCAGTTCGGTGGTGGTGCGGCCCATGCGGATGCCCTGGTAGGTGTTGGCCAGGTCCAGTTCGCGCGGGCCGGTGGCGGTCTCGTCCCAGTCGCCGAGCAGCCACTGGCCGCTGAGGGTGTCGAGCAGCATGTTGCCGGGGTAGGCGTCGCCGTGCAGGTGGCCGTTGCCCAGTGGGAAGTCGAGTGTGGCGTAGTCGGCCAGCAGTGCGTCTGCGGTGTCGGCGAGCCAGGCACGGTCGCCGGGGGATAGGCAGGCGGCCGTGGCGATGGCGGTGCGAAGGGAGGCGAGGGGCCGGTAGACGGGCAGGTCGACCGGTGGTGGCGGGAGTCGGTGCAGTTCGCGCAGCAGGCGGCCCAGCTCGGCCGGATCGGGCCGTGGGGGCGGGTCGGGTTGGGGGTAGTGGGTCCAGAAGGTGACCACGAGCCCGTCGCCGACGATCGGTTCGCCATGGGGCAGTGGGGCGGTGGCGGGGAAGCCCTGGCCGGTCAGCCAGCCGGCGACCGCCACCGCGCGCTCGGCGGCGGCCCGGTCGCCGGTGTGCACGCGGGCGACGGCGTCGACAGCGGGCAGCAGGTAGACCGTGGTGGCGTGGCGGTGCAGCAGCCGCAGCCCGCTGGTGTCCAGCCCCATCCGGTGGGCCCCGTCCACCACGAGTCCGGCGGGGTCCTGGTCAGGGTGCAGTGCGATCACCGGACGAATCTAGCGACCGCGCCGCCGTGGGCGCGTCGAGCAGGTCGCCCAACAGCTCCCGGGCGCGTTGGACGCCGCCGACGTCGCTGATCAACCGCCGGGTGCGGCGGACCGCGGGTGGTAGTTGCGCGATGCGCTCACCGAATGGCAGGTGCCGCAGCGGCGCCAAGGCCGCCGCGGCGGCGTCGAAGTCCCGGTCGCGCAGGTGGCTGTGCGCGAGCACGATGCGGGTGAGTGCGACATCGCCGTAGGACCGCTCCTGTTCGGGTGCGGCGGCGTAGGCGGTGAGCGCGTCATGGGCGTGGCGGCGCGCGGCGGCAGGGTCGCCGAGCAGGTCGTGGGTGCCGGCGCGGTAGTAGGCCTGCTTGGTGTGCGGGAAGGTGAAGATCCCGCCGAAGGCGCTGACTTCGTCGTGCCGGTCGGGCAGTGTCTCCAGGTCGTGCAGGCGCCGCAGGGCGTCGAGGGCCCGAGCGGCGTCGCCTGTCCGTGCGCTCACCCGCGCTTCCAGGGCCACGGTGCGCCGGATGGTCTGCGTCCCGACCGCTCCTGCCGAGACCGGGGTGAGGAATCTCAGCGCTGCGGCCGGGGTAGGGCTCCACTCCAGGGCCAGGGCGGCGCTGCCGCGTGCCCACACACGCAGCGCGTCGCTGTCGGCGGCTTCGGCGCAGCGCTCGGCGGTGTGCAACTGGGCACGGGCGGCGGCGGGGTCGCCCAGATTCTGCGACGCGGAAGCCAGCAGCAGGCACCCGGTCCCGGCGACGAGGTAGGCGTCGCGGAGTTGACGGGGCCGCACACCTCGACGGATCAACGTGAACGCGGCGTCGCGGACCCCGACGATGCGGGGGAGCAGGTCGACCGCGGGGGTGTGGACGTACTCGGTGGCCAGTTCCGCCAGTGACACGGCCAGCCAGTCCAGGTCGGGGTCGTCGACCGTGGCGGTCGCCAGTACGGAGCCGAAGTCGAGTGCGCGGCGCGCCGCGGCGGACATCAGCGCCTGCACATCGACCGGTTCCCCGGCCGCCGGTCGGCCGCCAGGCAGCGCGGCGTCGTCCGGCGGCGGTGTGCGGTGTGCTTGCTCCTGACGAGCGGTCCCCTGTGTTTCGCCTGTCGATCGAACGCCGTGCGGTTCGCCGATCGGGAGTCCGTCGAGGAGTCGGTCGAGGTCGTCCATGGTGACGTGGAGTGCGTCGGCCAGGGCAGGGCGCTGTTCGGGCAGTGGGGTGCTGGTGCCGGCTTCCCAGGTGCGCACGGTCCTGGCGTTGACGCCGATTTTTTCGCCGAGGCGTTCCTGACTCAGCCCGTACATCATCCGCCGCTGCTGAAGCGTCTCCCGCCTCGCCATCGCTACGTGACACCTCCCGTATCCAGGCCGGACACGCTAGACGAGATCCACTGGATTCAGCAGGTCGCGCCCGGTCACCGGTTGGCAGATCACCCGTTCGATGTAGGAGCGGTTCCTCAAGATCTCCTCAAGATCGCCGGTTGCGCACCTGGCTCCGCCAGGTATTGGGCGATTGGCTTGTGGCCGGTATCCGCCATCGTCCCGGTTTCGTAATCACGGTGGCCTTTCGCTTCGAGAAGGGTCCGCCGCCGCGCGCGTGGCCTGGACGACGGCGGATGCCCTGATGCATGTGAACCCACGCTTGGAGCACTTCGCGTATGCCGTCCGTCGTCTTCCCGATCGTCGCAGCCGCCGTCTCGCTGTCCGCTTCGGATACACGGTCGACCACGACTACCTGCACGACCGTGAGTGTTGAGAGGACGGCATGACCTCCGACGGCGTCGAGGTGAGCAACCGGCTCGACGGGATTGTGCACGGCCCGGCCGCGCAGGCAGGCCAGATCGACGTCATGCACATTCATGCCTCGACCGCTTCTGCCGCGCCGATCCCGTGGCAGCTTCCGCCGGCCCCGCGGGCGTTCACCGATCGACAGGACGACCGTGAGCGGTTGAACCACGTGTTGACCGGCACCAGGGGGGACGACGCGGATGGCGGGATGGCCGCCGGCCCGGTGGTCATCGGCCTGTACGGCCCGACCGGTATCGGCAAGTCTGCGCTGGCCGTGCGGTGGCTGCACGAACAGCACGATCGGCTCCCGGACGGGCAGCTGCACGCCCGGTTCGACACCGGCGGCCCGGTGGACGCTCCCGATCCGGATTCCGTTGTCAGCGGGTTCCTGCTCGCTCTCGGCATCGCCCAGTACGCACTGCCTGCCGAGCCCGATCAGGGGGTGGCGCTGTACCGGCCCCCGACCGTCGACCGTGTGTTGGCGGTGCTGCTCGACGACATCGGCGACGCGGGGGAGGTGGCGCCGTCGTTGCCCAGCGGATCCGGCCGCTGGCGGCTGTAACCAGTCGACGCCCGCTCGGGCAGCTTGTCGGCCGGAGTGCGCAGCCGCACCACGTCGCGGCACTGGACCACGACAACGGCCTCGCCCTGCACAGGGCAATCACCGACCCCGCTCGCGTACACGCCCACCTTGACGCCGCCGCGCTCGTCCGTCTCCGCGACGGGCGTCGCATGGCCATCGCGGCTCCGGCCGCGACCGCGGTGATCCGTGCGGGCGTGCCGCCGGCCGGGCTGGTCGCGGATCTCACCGAACAACCGCTGGACATCTTCGATCGGGATGGTGACAACTTCGTGGTACGCGCACTGCAGGCTGACTACGACGGCCTGGACCCACTGGGCCAAGAATTGTTCCGCCTGCTCGGAGTCCAACCGGTCAACCGGTTCCCCTTCCCGATACCGGCCGCGCTGATCGCACCCCCACAGAACCGTCCAACCCCGCTCGACGCCGTGGCCGCACGCGACGAGACGGGAGTCGACCCCGCTGGTGGTTCGCGGTCCCGCCACACGGGCCGTGTACGTCGGGTCCTCGACGATCTCGTCACCGCCGACCTGCTCGTCCACCACCCTGCGGACAACGAGCCGTCGGCCGAGGTCACGGATCCGACCGGCGTGACCGGACCGATATGGACGATCGGCGCGGCCCAGCAGCGCCTCGCCCGCGACCTCGCCGAAGCACTCGACCCTTCGGATGTGCGGGTCGCCGCGCTGGTCCGCGTGGTCGACGTGGTGCTGTGGCCGGCATTGCACGCCGCCGACTCTGTCGTCACGCCCTACCGGCGCCGCACGCCCTACCCGACGCCTCCGGACGGCCCGGCCGGGTCCGGTGGGCTGGGGGTGTTCGTCGACCGCCGGGATGCGTTGACCTGGCTGGAACGCCACGTCGACACCGTCGCCGCCTACGTCCGCGCTCTGTACGCGGCCGCCGAATACGAGCGAGTCTGGCACCTGGTCGACGCGCTGTGGGCACTGTGGCTGCACCGCAAGCACTACACGCTGAGGTTGGAGCTGGACGCGCTCGCGCTGCGCGCCGCCCAGGCGTTGGGCGATGAGTCCAAACAGGCGGAGATGTTCAAGCGGATCGGCCTCGCGCAGAACTCCCTGGGCGCCTACGACGAGGCGAAAGAGGCACTCATGGCGGGCCTCGCGTTGCGCCTGAAGCTGCGTGACCGCTGGGGTGAGGCCGACTGCCGCAGCGCTCTGGGCCTGCACTACCAGGCCGTCGGCGACGTGGAGACCGGCAGCGTCCAGTTCCGGCTCGCGGCACAGTCGTACCGACAGCTGGGGGCGTACCGCGAGACGGCACTGACCCACCACAACCTCGGCGTGCTCCAGCTCGACGCCGGCCGGGTCGGCCTGGCACAGGTCATGTTGTCCCGGACGGTCGGGGAGTTCGCGGCGTTGGCCGAACCCGACGAGTACAACGCCTTGCGGGTCCGCATCGACCTGGCCCGCGTCCACCTCGCCGCCAAGCACTTCCGGGCCGCCCGTGACCACGCGGTCGAGGCCCTCGACGGGCTGCGGCGGCTCGGCAACCCCGCCGAGCAGGCCCGCGCCCTGGAAGTCCTCGCCGACATCGCCCACGCCACCGCCGACCTGTCCTACCTGCCCAGGCTCGCCGACGCCCTCACCTTGTACGAGTCGGTCGACTCGCCGCACGCCGACCGGATCCGTGAGCGCTTGGCCGCCGACCGGCCCGCGACCGAGACCGAGGCCCAGAAAAGCCTCGGGGAGAACGGCGGGCAGCGCCCATGACCACGACGACGCGTGTCAGGTCTGCGCACGCCACCTGCTTACCCGCACGCGCCTGGACGCTGTGCTCGCCGCGACAGCCGACGACACGCACCCACACGAGGTGAGCAGCCCGCCGACGACCGACCGACCTTCTCACGCGTCGCAGCCCTGCTGACCATCGCGTCACCGATCGACAAGGAACCGTTGTGGCCGTCCAGTTTCCGTGCAGCACCGTCGAGCGTTTGAAGGTGCTGTACCGCTTGTTGCCGGGCCCCGACTTCAGTGTCGGCAGTGCCGCAGAGCTGCTCGGCGAGGACATCGCCACCACCATCGACGCCATCACCGCCCTAGTCGAACTCGGTGCGCTGGAACCGTCCGGCATGTCACAGTCCGACCTCGCCCTCGGCGACTCCGCGACCGCGGTCATGCTGCGCTACAAGTCGACCGCACCACCGACCCGCCCGTTCGTGCTGCCGGCCGACGACAGGGAGACCGACGCGCTTCACCGGGTACTGCGCCGCTTGCTGTTGCACAGCACCGCTGTCGCGGTAGCGATCGCACCGGGCGAGTTCCGCTTCGCCGACCTGGGACCACTGCCGGTATTCGCCGACGGTGCTGCGGCGGTGGGGTGGTTCACCGCGGAGCGTGAGTCGGTGCTCGTCGCCCAGCGGGTGGCGTATGCGTTGCGCGATCTGCCGATGACCTGGCGTTTCGCCGAGGCCGCGTATCCGGCTCTGGAGCTGTTGCGGCGCCACGAGGACCAGTTCGCGGTCCAGGATCTCGGGGCGACCGCGGCAGACATGTTCAACCATGCTTCGGCCGCTGTCTGCTACGCCCGGCTCGGCTCGTCGTGGAACGCCCTGGGCCGCTACCGCGATGCCGTCGTGGCAGGCCGGCGGGCGCAAGTCCTTGCCGAACGGCACGGCCACGCGTGGTCCCGCTTCACCGTCCACATGGTCCTCGGCGTCGCTCGCCGCGGCCTGCGCCAGTACGACCAGGCCTTCGCGGAGTTCTACGCCGCGTGGGAGATCGACGTGAGCGGATCGGCCGCCACGCCCGTCGGGTACGACACCACCCCGCACACCTCGTTCGGCCTGGTGGCTGCCGAGATCGCTCTCACCCACCTGGCCGCCGGTGACGCGGCTGCCGCGCTGGCACCGGCGCGTCAGGCTGTCGAGCACCTCGCCCGGGATCCGGGCCGCCGTCGCGACACGGTCTGGGCGCGCATCGTGCTCGGTCGCGTCCTGACCGCCGTCGGCCAGACCGCCGACGCGATCGACGTGCTCGACACCGCGCTCGACGCGCTGGATTGGCACGTCGACCTGGACTACGCCGCCCGGATCAAGCAGGAGCGCGCGGACGCCGCCGCCGCGCACGGCGATCACGAGCAAGCACAGCGCGACCGCCACGACGCGATCCGCCTGCACGACCTGGCCGGCCACCACGACCTGGCCGACCGGATCCGGCACCTGCTGATGGCCTCGGGCACCGACACACCCAACGGCGCCGACGCGCGCGACACCGGCACCGACGGATCGCCGGAATCGGAGGCGGGGTTCGACGACACCCGCTGAGTGGCACGTCCCGCCGCTGTAGGCCGATGACCCCAGCCGTACCCAGCGCGCCGTAGGACCACGGCGCCCACATCCCCGAAGGTGCGCCATGAACAACCCGACCCACTCCCGAGACGCCACGGCACTACTCGCTCGCGCCCACCTGTTCCCGGGCACGAGTTTCAGCCTGGGAACAGCTGCCGCCGCACTGGGCGGACGTGACGCGCTCGCCGCCGCGACGGTGGCCACCGGCGAACTCCGCGCCGGCGGACAACTAGCACTCGACACCGCATCGAGCACCGGCGAACACGACATCGCGACGTTGCCCGGCGCTCCGACTCCGCGCTACCGGTGGATGATCGAACCGGCCACCGCGGCCGGGAAGCTCGGAGCCGAGGAGCAGGACGAGTCACGACGACGGGTCCTGGACCACCTGCTGGACCACCTCTACGGTGTCGCCGAACGGCTGGATCCCGGCAAGTGGCGGCCCCTCGCGCCGCGGCACGTGCCGGTGTTCGACACCGAACTGCACGCCCTGGCCTGGTTCGACGCCGAGGCAGAGACCGTGATCGCGGCCCAGCTCGTCGCGTTCGACGCGGGCGACCTGGAGACGCCGTGGAGGTTCGCGGTGGCGGCCTGGTCCCCGCTGCGGGTACGGCGACGCCACGACGACCAGCTCGGTATTCAGGCGGTCGCCGCGAGAGCGGCGGACCGGGCCCGGGGGCGCATCGCCGAGGTGATCGCGGCCCCGCCGCTGGCACGCCAGGCGTACGCGTTGACAGGACTCGGCCTCTACGACGAGGCGGTCGACACCGCGACGTCGGCGCTGAAGTCGGCGGAGGAGATCGGTCACGACTGGTCGCGGTCCACCGCGCTGACCGAGCGGGGGCGCGCCCACCGCGCGCAAGGCAACCTCGGCCTGGCTTTGGCGGACCTGGTGGCCGCGCTGGAGATCGACCAGGACCGTGTCGTCATCGGGCCCGACGGTGAGCCGACCAGCCCGGCGACCGCCATCGGTCTGCGCTGGACCGAAATCGCCGACACGCAACTGGCCGCCGGAGACATCGAGGCTGCGGTGCGGTCGGCCCGCAACGCGGTCACGGCGGTCACCAAGGATCCGCGCCGGCACCGCGAAACCGTCCGCGCCGTCGCCACACTCGGCCACGCGCTGATCGCCGCCGGGCACCCGCAGGAGGCGATCACCGAACTGCACGAAGCAGCGGACCTGATCGACCTCCACACCGACCCGGGCTACCTCGGGCGACTCAAGGAACTGATCGGCGACGCGCACGCCGCGCTGGGACACGTCGAACCGGCCCGACGTTTCCACGACGACGCGGTCCGCCTGTACGAGCAGAACGGTCAACCGGGCAACGCCGAGGCGCTGCGGACCCGGCTCGGACATCCGAGTCCGACCACCGATGACGACGGCACCACCGACCCTGCCGGCTGACACCGGGCAGGCAACCGCGCCGATCTCGCGGTTTACCGACTCACCGACCTCCCCGCGACCCGCAAGGAGCGTCCCGCCGATGGCCGGCGCCAACCAGGCATCACCACCGCCACACACCATCTCCGCCGAACACGCACACCCTGCGCGGGCGGCTGCCTACCTGCTCGGCGGAAGCGTGCACACGCAGGCCGACCGCGCCTTCGCCGAAAGTCTCGTCGCCCGATGGCCGAGATGGACCGCGGACCTCCGGGCTGCCGAGACGTTCCTCACCGGCGCGCTGCGCAGCCTGCACGGCGACGGCTTCGACCAGGTCATCGACCTGTCACCCGTGCTGCCCACGCCCGACGGGCCCTACGGCGCATTCGCCCCGGGGGCGGGTGTGCGCATGGTGCGTCTGGATCACGATCCCGCCACCGCCGCGCAGACGGCCGCCCTGCTGCGCGGCACGCCGCATCGGGTCGTCGAACGCGATCCGGATGCCCCGCAGACGGCACTCACGCTGATCCACCAACGTCGGCTGCTGGATCTCCGCCGACCCGTGGTGCTGATGGCCGGGCTCGGCGCGCTGGAGAGCAGGCCGACCGGTTCGGCCCTGGAGCGGATGCTGGCCGTCTGGGGGAGCGAGCTGCCCAGCGGGTCGTTGCTGGTGTTCACCCACGACAGCGACGACGCACGCAGCCCGACCGAGGCGATGGCCGCCCGCGCGGCCCGAGCCCGCTACACGCAGCTGGGTATGGCGTTCACCGCCCGGTCGGGCGCGACGTTGTCGGTGTCGCTGCGCAACACCGGGTGGGCGCCCATCGAGTCGCTGACCTGGGCCACCCGCAGTCCCGCGCCCACGCACGGCATCGCCGCACGCGACCAGGGTCGGCCCGATGGCCGCGCGGCGTCAGTGCTGGCGGGCATCGCCGTACACCGACCGCGGCACCGAACCCCGACCAGACACGGCGGCAGGCACCCGTTGACCGGCGTGACCGGGCAATCCCCACCGCCGATCACCCTCCGACCAGCAGGACAGCACCGATGAACGCGACGGGCAACCGCATCCTCACCACCCTTGCGAAGGCAGGCGAGCAGGGACTGGACGGGCTGGGGATCCAGGCCGGTACCGCGCTGGGAGTGGGCACCAGCTACCCGCACCTACTGCGGCTGGACAGCGCCGGGCTCGTGACGCACAGGTGGGAACAGCGTCGACCCGGCACCCCACGCCGCCGCCTCTACCAGGTTACCGACCTCGGGCGGGCGGAGGCACGCCAACTGGAGCTGCTGCCGCCACCCCGATCGACGCACCACCCGCTGCGCCTGTGGGGACGCGTCCCAGGTCGACGCTCGACCGGGTCGGTCACCACGTACACGACCGGCACGGGCGTGTCGAGGTCGGCCAGGGCGACGGGATCCCGCGCGGCAGGCGTCATCTCCGACACGGTCAGGCCATACGTGATCGGCAAGCACGTCGTGGGCCACGATCGGAGCGCCACATGGTGACGATCCGGCCCGACCTGGTGACTCGCTGGACCGCGCCCAGCGCCGTGGAGTTGCCGGAGGTGCGTCTGCGCCTGCGTGAACACGTCCTGCACCCCGACAATCCCGACTTCCTGGTCCGCGTCGCCTACAACAGGACCACGGTGTTCCCGACCGTGGCCGGGCCGCCGGAGATGGTCGCCGGCGTCGGTGTGGCCGGCAGCCTGAAGGTTGCCCAGCGCGAACGACGACGCCTGGGCGAGGCCCAGTTGTACTGGGTCGACGAGGACATGACCTCGTTGGCACTCGCCGCGGCGGACACCCCGTCCCGGGAGCCGATGCTGGCCCGCCGGATGCCCGCCGAGGCCGGGCTGATGGTGTTCGCCCACCCCATCGGGGGCCGCGACCTCGATCCGGCCGTGTCGCTGGCCAACCTCGGCTACCCGAACGCCTGCGAGCCGGGCACGTTGGTGATGCCGACGCCGATCGTGGCGGTGTCCTGGTCGTACTGGACTCCCGCTCACCTCGACATCGACGGCATGCCCGACGTGCGGTGGAACGTGGACACTCCCGACGGCCCGATCCCGCTGGACAGGGGAGTCGAGGGGGTGTGGCTGACCTTCTGGACACCCGGCGGCCAAGGCTGGGACGCCCTGCCTCCCGACGCCGTGTTCTCCGGCGGCCCCGGGGTGTCCGTCACGGTCGGGGAACTGGCCGACATCGAGGCTAGGCAAGGGGTACCGCCGCTGCGCAGCCTCTCCGAGACGGTGCTCCTGTTCGGTCGTCCGCTGCCGCGTTCCCTTCCCGACACCCACGGCCAGTGGGCGCACGCGGTCTACACGACGTGGCAGATCATGTCCCAGACCGGCTCGGCGAGGCTGACCGAGACCGAGACACTCAACCGCCCCCGCCACGGTCGCAAACGCGACCAGCGCGACGGGGTCACCGCACCCGGTGGTGTGCAGTTGATCCGCGTCCACACCCGGCACCGCCCGTCCGCCCAGGCCAGTGCCGAGGACGCGCAGACATCCACTGACCGCCGCGCGCCGCAGTGGACCCGGCGGTGGCCGGTCCGCCCCTACCGACGCAACACCTGCCTCAACTCCCGACTGCACGCCACGGGTGGCTGCGACCACGAGGAGACGGTGGTGCCCGGCCACATCAAAGGCCCGGCGGACAAGCCGCTGGTCATCGCCGACCGCGTGCACGTGGTGGACGCACCACCACCCGAGGACACCTGAACCACCCCACGCGCCACCGGCCACCGCCGCAACGCACACCCACCGCTCGACACGAGCAGCAGAACAGACCCACCCGGGAGCACACCGTGAACCCCTCCGACGACACCACCACCGAACAGACCGCACACCACCTTCACCGCGTGCTGGGGTCCGTGCCGGGCAGCAGCCACCTGGTAACCGTCTCGCTGGCAGCGGCGCTCTGCGACGACGAGGCGACGGCCCGCGCCGCGCTGGACGCACTCACCGACACCGGGCGAGCGAAGCCGTACGGCACCCACCACGGCAACCCCGACGACCGCTACCAATTGCTGTACCCCGGCCAACCACCGCGCACCGGCTACCGACCCTCGGCGACCGACATCGAGGACTGGAAGAAGGTGATCACCTGGCACGCGGACCGCGCGGCCGACGCCGCACACGTACTGGCTCCGCGCACCTGGTGGGCCCACCCGCAACGACACGCCGCAACGCCCGCGCAGACCTCCGAGGCACGGTCCGGCGCCGAGCGGTGGTTCGACGAACACCGCATGGATCTACGGGTCATGCTCTGGACCGCCGTCGAGCACCGCTGGGCCGAACCGGGGCGCGACCTCGCCGAAACCCTGGCCTGCCTTGCCGATGCCACGGGCCTGCACCACGACGCCGTGGACTTCGCCGACGCCGGTCTCCGCCTGACCGACCGCAGACCCGCGATCGAGGCGACCGTGCTGCACGCCCGGCTCGTCACCGCCCTGAGCGAACTCGGCGACCACGACGCCGCCCGCCGCGCTGCGGAATCCGTCGCCCGCTTCGCCGAACACGACACGACCGACCCGTCGACCGCCGCCCAGGCGTGGCGGGTGCTCGCCCGCGCGGCCGGCAAGGCCGACGCCCTCGACGACAGGATCGGCTACCTCCTCAAGGCACTCAACGCCGCCGCCCTGGGCGCCGACACGAGCCTGCGCGCCAGCCTGCACACGGTGTTGCGGGAAGCCGTGGAAGCGAAACTCGGCGTCAACGCGAGCGCGATCCACTCGCTGCTCAACCACCGATCGACACCACCCCCGCCGTCCGGGCACCGGGATGAAAGGCCGCACGATGCCGCGAACCGGACGGCCGAATGAACGACATCCCGCAGTGGCCTTCCGGGTCCACCTCCCGGGACGACGACACCGACTCACTGGCCGTGTGTCATCCCGCCCGTGTCCACGCCGTGCCGCGCGGAAGCGGCCGTGCCACCGCCGCTGAACAGGCACTTGCCCAACGGTTGCCGCACCACGACCCGGGTCTGCGAGACCGCATCCGCACCGCGTGGTCCTGCCAAGCCCGCGCCGCCCTGCACTTCCAGCACCTCAAGGTCGGTGCCATCGTGGACTCGGCCACCGGCGTCCCGGAGACCAACCTCGCGCCGCACCGGGTCCTGCCCGATGTCGTCTGCCCACCCACACCGGTGATCCACGTCAGCGCCGATCCCACCGTGCACGAGCAAGCCGCCCTGCCGACCCGGCACGTCAGCGCGGTCGCCGCCGTGTCGGCCGACATCCGTGACCCCCACACGGCGTGGTCGGCGGTCCTGGACACCGGTCTGATTCCCTCCGGTCGGCCTGTGACGTTTCCGGCCGTGGGACTGGCGGACCACGTCACAGAGCCGGCCGCTCTCACCCGGACTTCGACCGGCCTGGCAGGTGCCGTTCCCGCGAGCTCGCCGCCGGCGAACACCCACCGCAGCGACACGACCCACCACTCCGACACCTTCGACGATCCCCAACCCGACTGCCGGGCCGATCTCACCGACCTCGTCCATGATCGCGGGTGGGAGCTTCAGAAAGCGGTGACGCTCGCGGCGCTGTGGCGCACCGGGCCCCACGACCCGCGTTACGGCACTCCCAGTGTCGCCTCCGGGCCGGCCGAACTCCCACCCGGCTACACCGACGTCGGAGCGGACCGATGAACGCCGCTCTGCGAATCCGGATCGGACAGTTGCAGCCGTTCATCCGTGACAAGGTCCGGCAGAACTGCCACCTGCCGCTACCGGCTCACATGTCGCAGGACGACCTCGTCCAAGAGGCGTGGCTGTCGGTGCTGACTTCCCTGCCGCACTACGCCGGCCCACCGGAGTCGATTCACGGCTGGGTCGCGGTGATCGTCCGACGACGGGTCGCCGAGGTCTACCGGACGCGCAAGACCTGGCTGCACCACCCCGTCGACGACATGACCGACCTGGCCCACAGCCTCGACCGGCACCACTGGCTCGACATCGAACTCACCGCGCAGAACAACGTCACGGCCACAGAGCTGCTGTCCCACCTGGACGAGCGAGGCCGTCGCATCCTGGTCCTGCACAGCATGCTCGACCTGTCCCACGACGACATCGCCCGCCGAATCGGCAGCACCACCGCCGCGGTCCGCGTCGCCTACAGCCGGGCACTGGCCAAACTGCGCGCCATGTCCGAGTGGGGCATCGGCATGCCCATCACCCTGATCCACCGCGACACCATCCGACTCCATCCCCACAACCTCGACCTCGACCTGGGCGACCTGGACACGCTCACCACCGCGATCGCGACCCACGGCCTACGCCGCCCTCTGCTGTTGCACCGCACCGCAGACCGGGGCGGATCGGTCGTACTGCTCGACGGCCACCGCCATCTCGCCGCGGCGGCCCGGACCACGCGCACCCAAGTGCCCGCCGTAGTGCTGACCGACGTGACCCAGACCTGGCTGGACAAGGCGGCGCACGGCCTTACACCGTCAGACGCCCGCGACCTGGTGACCGAGCACCTCGCGACAGGCCGGACGACCGCCTCATGACCACGACTCCCGACACCGACCCGACGCTCGATCCTCCGACGACCCACGTACCGACTGAAGACCGCCGGACCCGCAGACGACCAACACGGCCCGCACGAGCACCTGACGCCGTCCACACAGTCGGAACAGCTCACGATCTGAGACCGCGAGACACCGGAGCAGATTCCAGGGCTCCACCGCACACCTGGTCGGCCGCATCACCGAGCGCGGGACACGTCGGACGCCTCCCTCCCCACCGCACCGACACCCTCGGCCGACAGCGGCGCCTTGCCCACATCGAACGGCCGCTCACCCGTACGAAGGACCACCACACCTCATGCCTCGCCTCCAGCCCTTGCCTGCCGCCCCACCTCACGGCGAGAAGCTCCTCGCCCTGCTCTCGACCGAAGCATCAACGGTGCTGACGACGAACCGCGACACCGGCCTGGGCCCGGTACTGGACACGGTGATGACCAGCACCACCAACGCCCGCATCCCCGTGGCGGCGACCGAACGAGGCGCGCGGATCACCGCCTGGATCATCCGCCACCGCGAGGCGCTGATCGACGCCGTGACCGACACCGCCGACCAGCCCCAGTGGACCAGAACACGCGACCTGATCACCTCGGCGATCCACACCGCCGCCGACATTAACCTGCACCACACCACCGTCAACGCGCTCGAACGACGCCACCGCCACCTCATCCACCTCCTCGACACCCCGGCCGACAGCCGACCGGTTCGCAACGAGGAATTCACCGTCCTGAACCCGACCGTTGGACGATTCCGGCCCATGCCCCCCAACTAACGACCACCATCACGGAGTCCCGCCATGACCAGGACCGGCTGCACGTTCGCCGTGCCCCAGATCGATCGGTTCACCGCTACGGCCAGACCACTGTCCACCGCCCGCCGACCACACCACACGATATGACCGCGCCCGAACGCAGCCGCCTCGTCCGGGAACGACTCTCCCGCGAACTGCGGCGGCTGCGTACCGAGGCCAAGATGACCGGCACGGCCACGGCGCGCGCTACCGGGATGAGCCAGTCCAAGCTGTCGAAGATCGAGAACGGCATGCTCCTCCCGTCCGTG
>NZ_LGED01000213.1 GCF_001280085.1 Saccharothrix sp. NRRL B-16348
GCGCAACGCCCGAGCCCAGCCCAAGACCGGCTTCGCCACCGACTCACCCATCCGCACCTGGACCCATTACCCGGCCAAGGTTGCATGACATAGCACTAGGCCGCTCGGGCACGGTCAAGGCTCCACACGGTCGACTTCCTCCGCGCCGCCCACACGCGGCGTGTCATTCGAAGAACCAACGCACGTCAATTGCGGAGATCTCGACGGATCCATCCGATGCCCGCACGCGAAGTATCACGTGGGCCGTGGCCGCCGGTCGCCTCGACCAGGCGTCCTGAACTCACCCGGAGCAGCAGATCTGGAACAGTGTCGGCAATCGATGCATTAGGAGTCGGGTCGACGTCCCGACTATCGAGGGCGACCACGATCGGCTGCCCGCTGATCGGTGGCTAATATCCGCCTCCGGCATGTGAAAGGCTCGGACGAAGTCGTCGTGCGCCTTCCAGTCGGGCGGCAGTGCGCGCAAGCCGACAACCCGGAACGGGGGTCCCATGCGTCTGCGTCCCGCTCAGCAACCAGGCCAACACCTACACGCCGCCGCTGACCGCCACCCCACAGACCGTCGTCGTCACCTCCTCGGCCCAGTACACCTGCGTCTCGGCCGGCGTGCCCGGCCTGACATCCGGCTCGCGCACCGTCGAGGTCGCTCCCCCGGTCGGTCACATCGTCACCATGTGCACCCTCGGGCTGAGCGCCGTCTCCGGCACCACCACCTCCTCCGTCCTCCTCGAAATCACCTCGGCGTAGCCTTCCGGCGCGGTGGACACGAGTTCTCCGGTGTGGCCGCTGAGGCGCCCATTCCAGAGGGGCGGGCATCGGCCGATCACGCTTCCTCCATGCACGGATGTCGACCGCGCAACAGAGCGGCTATCCAAGTAAGGCCTTTCCGCGAAAAGGCGGACTTCCACACCCTCGTAAGAGGGCGTGCCGACACCTGATGGCCGATCGATAGGCCCTTTGGTCTCTGGCGGCGCAACGCCCGTGTGAGCGATGCTTCTGGAGGACGCTCGGGCGTGCCGGTGCTCCGGGGGTGCCAGCACCCGATTGCCTGATTCACCTCTCAGGCAGTCGACCGTGCACCTCGTAGCGTTTCTGACCGACAATGACTCCCGCAGCGAAACGCTGCCCGGCGGAGCTCGGAATCCAGTCGCGTACTGGAATCAGGCGAAGAGGAGAGGACCACATGCCATTATCGGTAGCCGACCTTGCCGTGCTCGGGGATACACCGATCACGATCCGGTCGGTGTCCTACGCGAACGTGTACCTGCGGATGGACGGCACGGGGGTGACCGCCGACAACTACCGGGGCGGGACGGTCAACTGCCAGTACGGAGCAGGCCCCATGGAGAAGTACAGAGTCAGACCCCAAGCCGATGGGTCGTACGCCTTCGAGTCGGCGGCCTTCCCGAAGGTGTACCTGTGGATGGACGGCACCGGGGTCACCACCGCGGGCTCCGGAGGCGGGACGGTCCGCTGCCAGTTCATCGCCGGCGCACCCGGCGTCTACGAGAAGTACAAGCTCCACGTCCAGGACAACGGGTCGTTCTCCTTCCGATCGGTGGCCTTCCCGAACGCGTTCCTCCGCATGGTCGGCAGCGGGGTGACCGCCACCACCGACGCCGGAGGCGGGATCGTCAACTGCCAGTTCGACGCCAACGGCGGCGGGGACGAGACGTTCGTCCTCGACTTGGCCGACCAGAGCCTCGACTTCGTCATGCAGCGCCAGGAGCAGACCAACTGGTGCTGGGACGCGGCCTCGGTCAGCGTCGCCAAGTTCTACAACCCCAACGCGGCGTGGACCCAGGGCCTGCTGGCCAACGCGGAGTTCGGGCGCAACGACTGCGTCGTCGGCGCGGGTCAGGTGTCGCCCTGCAACTGGGGCCGGTGGCCGGACGCGCCGCTGACCAGGGTCGGGCACTTCAAAGAGCGCCTCAACAACGCCCTGACCAGCCTGCAACTCGGCCCCGAACTGGCGAAGTCCGCGCCGGTCCTGGTGAACATCGCCTGGCGGGGCGGCGGCGGCCACATCGCAGCGGTCCGCGGACGCTCCCGGGTGGGCGGAGTGGAGCACGTCGCCGTCGCCGACCCCTGGTACGGGGACTCCGACCTCACCTACGACGCCTTCCGGGACAACTACCAGGGTTCCGGGACCTGGAACGTCAGCTACAAGACCAAAGCCTGAGGAGCCCGCATGCCACTGCACCTGCCCGACCCACCCACCGGCGTGCCCGACAAGGTCAAGGCGAAGCTCCACGCGTTCGCCGACGGCGGCAACTTCTCCACCAAGGCACTGCGCGGCGCCCACAAGGACCGACTCGACCTGTCCACCCCCCACCAGGTCTTCACCATGGGACTCGACGACATCACCTCCGGCGCCGGTCTCGACACGGCCCGACCGGTCGGCTGGCGCTACCTCGTCGAGGACGGCGGACAACTCATCGCCAGCGCCGAAACCACGCAGGCCCCCGACGGAACCCACGAGGTCTCGCAGTTCACCGAGGGCCCGTTCGTCGCCGAAACCGACAAAGCCGTCAAGGCCGTCCGAAAGCTGCCCCAACTCGCGGCGGCAGGCTTCGAACTCCGCCTCCTGCGCATCCCCGCCCTCTACGTCATGGCGCTGTGGCTGCACTCACCTGCTGCCGACCTGTTCGTGCCACTGGCACCGTCACCGACCCGCAAGGAAGGCAAACCCGTGCCGGCAGCGGAGTTCCTCACGGACCTGACCGAGCTGGCCCGCCAGGCCGTACCTCCCGCCTGACCCCTCAGCCGTTCACCGGCACCACCCGTGCCCCTTGACGTGAGCACCAGTGTTCGGGCCGTTGATCGACCGGATCCAAAGTCCGATCAACGGCCCGAACGGCTCCACGGCGCGTAGCACGGCCGCCACCACCTCGTCCTGCTCCGGCCGCGGTGTTCGCGCGGACGACTCAGGCCAGTCGGACCTGGGCCCGGACGGTTCTCCGGTCGCCGTCACGCCGATGTCCCCAGCTGACCGACAGCCGGTTGACCACGAGCAGGCCACGGCCGTGTTCGGGTGCGCCCAACCTGCCCCGGGTCGGGTCGAGTTCCGCCGCGAAAACGCGGACGCGGCCTTGAGGATCTCGTCGGCCCGCTGACGTTCCGCGTTCTCCTTGCGGAGCCTGCGCAGCTCCTCGGACTCGGTGGTCGTGGACCGGTCGCCGCGCTGGAGTTCAGCATCGCCGACTTGGAACAGACGACGCCCACCGTCGACGGTCATACGCACCACCCGCCGAACTGAGGTCCGCCAGCCTCGTCCCGACGACCCCAGCCCGTCTGGCGAGCAGAAGCCGTCGGTCGAAATGCTGGGCGACCGGATGCTGGCGTCGAGGCCAATACCCAAGCGCTCGAACCAATCCGTCCGGCGCTCAGCGACCGGCCAGGGTTTGCGTGACGACCGCCTCCAGTCGGACCGCCACGCGGTCCAGGGGTTCGGCGCTGCGCTTGGCCCTGCACATCGCCACCGCGCCCTCCACCGCTGCCACCGTCAGCGTGGCCACCTGGTCTGCTTCCTGTTCGCCGACACCGTGTTGCCGCAGGGAATCGGTCAGGAGCGATTCCCACCGGGTGAAGACCTCGGCCGCCGCGTCCAAGGCCGCCATGCCCTCGGACGGTTCCTCGACCGACACGGCCAGCACGGGGCACCCGGCCATGAAGTCGCTCCTGGTGACGATCCCCCGCCACCACGCGAGGAACGCGCGCAAGCCCTCCACCGGGCCCGCCGACAGCTCCTCAGCCAGCATGCGCGCCGCCACGTCGCCCGCGAACCGGACCGCCTCGGTCACGAGCTGCTGCTTGCCTCCCGGGAAGTAGTGATACGTCGATCCCAGCGGGGCCTTGGCGTGTTTGGCCAGCTCACGAACGCTCGTCGCGTGCACGCCCCGCCGGCGCAGCATGTCCGCCGCGCCGGCCACGATCCGCTGCCGCGGTTCGGTCGAACCCATGGGTGCCTACCCTCCCGGTTATGACGACCGTCATAGTCTACCCGCATGACACGTGCACTCCACTTCCTGCGCAGCGGCCGACTGGCCTGGCGCGACCGGGAACCGCCGCGGATCGAGGACGGGCGCGACGCCGTCGTGCGGCCGTTCGTCGCGGGACGGTGCGACGGCGACACGGTGCCGATCCACCGCCCGGTGTCCCGGGCCATGCAGTTGGGCCTGGCGATCGGCGCGATCGACCCGGTGGTGGCGAGCATCTGCGGTTCCGTGCCGTTCAAGGGTCCGTTCGGCATCGGGCACGAATGCGTCGCCGAAGTGGTCGCCGTGGGTGCCGCGGTGACGGCGCTGCACGTCGGCCAACGCGTCGTCGTGCCGTGGGCGGTGTCCTGCGGCTCCTGCGGGCACTGCCGGAACGGCCTCACGTCCAAGTGCGCCACGACCATCCGGTCCACGCTCGCGGCGTTCGGGTTCGGCCCGGCCTGCGGACCGTGGGGCGGCATGGTCGCCGACGAGTTCCGCGTCCCGTTCGCGGACCACATGCTGGTGCCCGTGCCGGCGGGCGTGCCGCCACTGCGGGTCGCGGCGGCCAGTGACAACCTCGCGGACGCGTGGCGCTGCGTCGTCCCGCCGCTCGCCGCGAGGGAAGGCGGATCCGTCCTGATCCTCGGTGGCGGCGCCAAGAGCATCGGTCTCTACGCGGCCGGACTGGCGGTGGCGCACGGCGCGGGGCCGGTCGACTACGTCGACGACGACGCCGGGCGACGCGACATCGCGGAGTCCTTCGGCGCACGGGCCGTCACGCGACCGGAAGGCCGGTACGACGTGGCGGTCGAGGCGACCTCCAGCGCGCCCGGGCTGCGGCGCGCCATCCGCTCGTTGGCCCCGGGCGGCGTGTGCACCGCCGTCGGCTACTACCTCGCCACCGGCACGCGGGTGCCGTTGATGCACATGTACGCCACCGACACGACGTTGCGCGTCGGCGTCTCCCACGCGCGGGCGCTGCTGCCGGAGTTGCTGGACTTCGTACACCGCACGGGCTTCCCCGCCGAACGCGTCACCACCCTGACCGCCGACTGGGACGACGCGCCCACGGCCTACGCCGCGAAGACGACCAAGGTCGCGCTGTGTCGCGACCCGGTGCACTGACCTCGCACCCCGAGTCGACCCGGCGCTATGACGCTCGCTATAACCCGTGTTAGGCTGCGGTTATAACGAGCGTCATAGGAGACTTGTCGTGACCGTCATCACCGTGAACACCCAGGAAGGGCGCCTGAGTCAGGAGCAGCGCCGCACGTTGGCCGAGACGCTGACCGACGCGGTCCTGGTGCCCGAGATCGGACAGTTCGCACCGGCCGCCCGAGCGGGGTTCCAGGTGCACTTCGTCGAGCGCGCCCCCGACACGATGGCCATCGGCGGCCGGCTGCTGGCGGACGTCGAGCAGGATCCCGACGTCATGGTCATCGACGTGGCGGTGATGGACGGTGACTGGCGCCAAGAGGTACGGACCTCGGTCATCGAGCGCATCCTGGCGGACATGGCGGACGCCTGCGGGCTCGCCCAGCCGTCACCCGCCTGGTGGGTCAACTTCCGCGTCATCGACGAGGGCAGCTGGGGTTCCAGCGGCGGCGTGCTGTCCATCCTCTCCCTCCTCCGCACCGGCGTGTTCACCGAGGAGAAGGCCACCGCCATCCGCACCCGTTTCCACGCCTGAGCAAGGAGGTCGCCATGCCGATGATCAGACTGACCGTCCCGACCGGTTCCCTGACCGAGCAGGGCCGCACGACCGTCCAGCGCGACCTCGCCGCGGTGCTGCTGCGTTGGGAGGGAGCGCCTGACAAGGCGTTCTTCCGCGCCCAGGCGTGGAGCTACCTGATCGAACTGCCCGAGGGTGCGCAGACGACCGCAGAGGACGACGCGCCACGCTTCCTCGTGGACGTCACCGTTCCGCACGGCGCGTTGTCCGAACGCCGGAAAGCGGGACTGGTCCGGGACGTCACCACCACCGTCCTGGAGGCCGCCGGGCTGTCCCACGACCACGCGCTGACGGTGTGGGTCCTGGTGCACGAGCAGCCGGAGGGCACCTGGGGAGCCGGTGGCTCGGTCATCCGCTACGCCGATCTGGTCACGTTGGCGCAGAAGGACACGAGCGATGCGTGAGCTGACCTACGTCTCACGCCACACGGCCGAGTGGCGCGAGGCACCCGACCCGACGCTCCAGTCCGATGTGGACGCCATCGTCGCGCCGGTGGCCGCCACCCCCTGCGACGTGGACTCCGCGATCCTGGCCGGGCACGGGTTCATCGCGCCGCCGTTCGCCATCGGCCACGAATGCGTCGCCCGCGTCGTCGACATCGGCGAGGCGGTGACCGGAGTCCGTCCCGGCGACCTGGTCGTGCTGCCGTGGTCCATCAACTGCGGCACGTGTGATCACTGCCGTTCGGGTCTGACCGCGCACTGCACGTCGGTGCCGCACATGGCGATGTACGGCGCGCCGATCGGCGGCACCTGGGGTGGGCTGTTCTCCGACCTGGTCCGCGTGCCCTACGCCGACGCCATGCTGGTGCCGCTGCCGTCCGGCCTCGACCCGGTCGCGATGGCCTCGGCCAGCGACAACTGGTCCCTGTCCTGGCGCCTGGTCGCCCCTCACCTCAAAGCCAGGCCCGGAGCCCGGGTGCTCGTCGTGGCGCGCGGCAGCATCGGCCTGTACGTGTGCGACATCGCCCGCGCGCTCGGCGCCTCGGACGTGCTCTACGTCGACCCGAAGCCGGAACACCGCGCCATCGCCGAGAGCTACGGAGCCCGCACCGCAGAGGCGATCGAACCGATCCGGCACGGCTTCGACCTGGCGATCGAGGCCACCGGCCGCGTCGACCAACTCGCCCTCGCGCTCAAGAGCCTGGCCCCGGAAGGGTTCTGCGAGAGCGCCGGCAACCACTTCCGGCCCGGCGAGCTGCCCCTGCTCGACATGTACCTCACCGGCGTCACCCTGCGCGTCGCCCGGGACAACGTCCGCCACCACATCCCCGACGCCCTCGACCTCGCCCGCTCCGGCCAGGTCACACCCGAACGGGTCGTCTCCCACGTCCTGGACTGGGACGACCTGCCCGACGCCCTGCCCCAACGGCTGCTCAAGCCCGTCTTCGTACGAGAGACCCGATGAACCTGCCCTCCCTCGACGACCACCGACCCGACCGGACAGCACGAGCGCGGGAACGCCACCGAGCGGCGGCAGCCACCCTCGGTCACGAACTGCGAACCCTGGTCGACACCGTCGTGCGCACCGACGCCCCACCGGACGTCCTGCACCGCGCCGCGGACGCCGTGCGGCGGCTCACCGGACAACTCGCCGGGCGGCGACGCGTTCGCGGCGAGATCCCGACGACCGACGAGTTCCCGGGCGGCGTGCGGATGTACAGCCCGGTCACCGGCTCCGGCAGCCCGCTCGCACCGCCCCTGCGCGTGACACCCGTCGAAGGCGGGCTATCGGGAACCTGCGCCCTCGGCATCGCGCACGAAGGGCCGCCCGGCTACGGGCACGGCGGCATGAGCGCCATGCTGCTGGACGAACTGATGGGCCGGGCCTGCGCCGCCGTCGGGATGCCCGCGATGACCACCTCCCTCCAGATCCGCTACCACCGTCCCGTTCTGCTGGAGGTGCCCCTCCGCGTCCACGCCCACGTCACGGGAACCGAGGGCCGCACGATCTCCGTGGCAGGTTCGATCACCACCGACGAGGATCCCGCCACGGCCCTGGTGACCGCGGAAGGCGTCTTCGTCTCACCGGAACCCGACCGCGCCCGTGCCCTGTTCCCTGGATTGCGGGAGAACAGGTGAACGTTGTCGACCGGCGGTTGCCGTGAGGTGGACTGGGATTCGGCCGGAGGTGACGGCCGATCGCCAGCACCGAACCACCACCGAAAGTGCACCAAACCCGCTCGATTGACAGACCCTCCGGCGCGGCCGCGTTGGGCGTGTCCAGTGCGGCCCGCCGGTGTGGGTCAGGGACTGGTGCAGGTGAAGATCGGCGTCGTTGGGCTGCCGCTGCCGATGAACCCGAACGTCGCGCTGCCGCTCGGCGCCAGCGACCCGTTCCACGCGGCATTGCGCACGGCCGCCGAGGACCCGGTGCCGATCGACACGCCGCTCCAGACCTGGGTGAGCGACTGGCCGGACGCGAGGGTCCAGCGGACCGTCCAGCCGGTGATCGCCGAGGTGCCTGCGGTCACCGAGACCTCGCCCTGGTAGCCGCCTTGCCACGAGTTGACCGTGCGGTAGGTGGCGCTGCACGCGCCGACCGGAGGTGTCGAAGTCGTGGTGGTGGTCGTGGACGTGGCGGCCGAAGTCGTGGTGGACGTGGTGGTGGAAGTCGTGGACGTGGGGCCGCCGCCGCTCGGGATGGTCCACGGGATCGCGGCGGGCGTGGTCGGGTAGGGCACGTTGTCGAACGTGCGGTTGACCGGCAGGCCCTTGAGGTACTTGTCGGCGAAGTCCATGATCGCGTTGTAGTCGGCCATGTCGATCTGGTGGCCGCCCGGCCGGTAGGCGATGCCGATCCGCTCGGGGACGCCGAGGTACTCGTAGACCATGCGCGCGGCCCGGTGGGTCAGGCCGGTGCCCTGGGGGTTGGTGCGGATGTCCGCGCCCTCAGTGCCGCTGGTGGTCAGCAGCAGGCGGGGCGCGACCAGGGAGGCCAGCGAGTTCTGGTCGATCGGCAGCCGGGTGGCCTGGTTGCGGAAGGTGGCGAACCGGGGCGTGAACCAGTACGCGGCGCCGAGGATGTCCTCCAGCTTCTCGTCGTTGCTGTTGCTGGTGAAGAAGTAGCGGTAGTTGCCCATGCCGGCGGTCCCGGAGGAGCCGGGCACGGTCAGCGCGATGCGGTCGTCGAACGCCCCGGCGACCACCGCTGCCTTGCCGTACCGGGAGTAGCCCGAAACGCCCACCTTCGTGGTGTCGATCTGCGGGACGGAGCGCAACGCGTCCAGCGTTCGGTGCACGCCCCACGCCCACGCCATCAGCACACCGGTGTCCGCGCCGGGGTAGAGGCTCCAGAACGCGCCGGTCTTCGACGTGCTGTCCGCGGCAATGCTGTTCGGGGTGATGTGCACCTCGGCGTACCCGCGGCTGGTCGCACTGGCCGCCAGCGGGTTGAGCATGATGATGGCCGGGAACGGGCCGGTGCCGCTGGGTAGGCGCAGGGTCGCGGTGAACGATGAGGTGCGGCCGTTGGCCGTGACGCTGACTGTGAGCGTGTTGCCGTTGCGGGTGCCCGTGACAGTCGTCGGCGACGGAGGCAGGTGCCCGTACTGGTAGTACTGCAGCAGTTCGCGCAGTTGATCGCGGCGGCAGCCCCAGTCGGCCGACGTCGTCAACCGGCTGCCGTCCCAGAACTTGAACGGGTCCGGCAGCTCGGGAACGGTCGGCAGGGCGCCGGCGGCGGGCAACGAGTCCGGCAGCGCCGGACACGCGGCCGCCCCGGAGCCCGGCCGGCCGATGGCCGTGGATTGGCCCACGGCCACGACAGCGCTCGCGGCGGCGACGATCAACACCAGGGCAAGGCCGAGGAGCGTTGAGCGGCGCCTCGAACGGACGGAGCTGTCCATCGAACGATCCTTATCTGGTCAAGGATGCCGGCGGCGCACCCGAAGCGACAGTGCATCGAGTTCAGGGCAGTGCGGATTCCGTGGCGGCGGGCCGGGAGTCTCCGCGGGTTCAGGCGACGGTGCAGGTGCTTCCGTTGAGGGTGAAGGCGGTCGGCTCGCCGGTGTTGCCGGTGTGGTTGGCCTGGAAGCCGATGCCCACCGAGGCGTTGGGGGCGAGGGCGGCGTTGTACGACACGTTCCGGGCGGTCACCGCGCCGCTGGCGGGCGTGTAGGTGGCGCTCCAGCCGCTGGTGATGGTCTGTCCGCCGGGGAGCGTGAAGGCCAGGCTCCAGCCGTTGATCGGGGTGCTTCCGGTGTTGGTGATGGAGATCGACGACGTCAGGCCGGTGTTCCACGCGTTGACGGTGTACGTGACGCGGCAACCGGTCAGACCAGGCGTGGTGGTCGTGGTGGTGGTGGTCGTTGTAGTAGTCGTGCTGGTGGTGGGCGTGGTTGCGTCGAGGCCGAAGAAGCGGATCACCTGGGCCGCGTCGACCGGGATGTTGTGGCCGACGCCCTGCATGCTGATCGCCTCGACCGGCGCCGTCCCCCCGGTGCTGCCGTAGCGGGTGCGGGTGTAGCCGGACTGCGGCGTGTCGGTGGACGTCGGCGTCTGGCTCAGGCCGTGGACGTTGGTCCACTGCTTGATCTGCTCACCGAAGTTGGGGTAGCGCAGGGTGTCGTCGTTGGTGCCGTGCCAGATCTGCATCCTCGGCCGGGGACCGGTGTAGCCGGGGTAGGCGGCGCGGACCAGGTCGCCCCACTGCTGCGGCGTCTTGATCGACTGCCCGCCGGAGCACTGGCTGTTCCACTCCGAGCCGTTGGTGGTGGCGAAGCACGCGAACGGGACACCCGCGAACGACGCACCCGCCTTGATCACGTCCGGGTAGACGCCGAGCAGGACATTGGTCATCATCGCGCCCGAGGAGGTGCCGGTGGCGAAGACCCTGTCGGCGTCCCCGTTGTGGCGCTGCTTGACGTAGTCGACCATCGACATCAGCCCCACCGGGTCGCTCCCGCCGCCGCGGCGCAACGCCGCCGGCGAGGACACGTCCCAGCACTTGCTGCTCCGGGTCACCGTCGGGTAGATCACAATGAAGCCGTGCCGGTCGGCCAGGGACGCGTACTGGGTCTGCGAGTGGAAACCCGGTCCCGACCCGCCGCAGTAGTGGATCGCCAGCAGGATCGCGGGCTTCGCGGCCACCCGGTCCGGCACGTACAGGTGCATCTGCAGGTTCGTCGGGTTGGTGCCGAAATTCGTCACCTGGGTCAGGCTCGCGGCCGACGCGGCCGGCGGCGACGCCACCGTCAACACCGTCGCACCCACCAGCCCGGTGACCGCGAGGACGGCACCGGCTACCACGTTCTTCAGGTTCATCGGACCGGATCCTCAGCAACTAAGCAGGGACGGGTGCGCGTGGCAGCTGCCCGTTCCCCGACGTCGGTGTCGGGCTCGAAACATTACGAAGTATTGGCCGAAACAGTTCGATCCGGCAAGCCCCAGAACGCATGCGCGTCTCAGTAGCGGCGACTGCGATCGGGTTCACCCCCATGGACGAGCGCCGACCGGTGGGCCGCGTGGCACCTTCGAGACGGGAGGCAACCGGTCCGGCGACAGTACGCCCGCGTAGTGAGACGCAGCAGGAGGTGGGAGGCGACACCGGCCAAGGATTCCGCCACTCCACGATCTCGCGAATCAGAGACGCCGGACTGTCTGATGTGGACAGTCCAAAAAGGATTCATGCTGGCGCGTCCGTGCTCGGCTGACTAGACTGGAACAGCACCGCCACGTCTGTTGCACCTCATCCCGGAGGTTCCCTTGGTGCGCTTCCGTTTCTTCGCCCATGTAGTAGGTGCGGTGACCTTGACGGCGGGGTTGTTGACCGCCGTTCTCACCGGCACCGCCAGCGCGTGCAGCTGCCTGCCTTACGACAACGAGGCACAGCGCTACGCGCGGGCCGCACACGTGTTCACCGGCGTGGTGCTCAGCCGGAGCCTCGAACTCGGTGACCCGAGCCACTCCTTCGACGACCTGTACCGCTACACGGTCAAGGTCGCCTTGGAGTACAAGGGCGATGTGCCGGCCACGGTCGACGTCCTCAGCCCCTACCAGGTGTCGGCGTGCGGCGTCGACATGTCCGTCGGCGTCAACCACCTGGTGTTCGCGAAAGGCGACTCCAGCGACGGTCGTGTCGAATCACAGCGTTGCGACGGCACCCGCCCCGCCTCCTACGGGCCGCCCAACACGACCCTGACCACCACCGCTCCGACGACGCCCTGCAACACCGCTACGTCTTGACGGCTTGTGGGTCGCATCCCGGACAGTGTCTCCGGGATGCGACCCACAGCGATATCGGCGATCGGGGTGCCGGTGACCAGACGTCGGCGCCGTCGAAGCCGAGTCCCTCCGCACCAGTCCTGCCGGACACGGTCGGAGAATTCGCGCACGGTCCGTCGCCTTCGACGTTCGGTCACGGCTTGTGTGTGATCACCACGTCGAGTCGGACGCCCACGTCGTCCAGGGGTTCGGCACTGTGCTTCGCCCCGCACATCGTCACCGCGCCCTCCGACGCCGCCCGTCAGCTGCCGCCGGGTGGCGCGGTGCTCTGACGCAGCACCAGTTCCGTGGCCAGGTCGATCCGCAGGTACGGAGGGCGCTGCCCACGGGCCAGCGTCATGATCATTCGCGCGGCGGTGGCGGCCATGTCGCGCAACGGTTGGCGGACGGTGGTCAGGGGCGGGCCGCTCCACTCGGTGATCGACAGGTCGTCGTAGCCGACGACGGACAGGTCGCGGGGCACCGACAGGCCCAGTTCGTGGGCCGCGCGCATCACCCCGAGCGCTTGGTAGTCCGAGCCCGCGAAGATCGCGGTCGGACGGTCCGGGCGGTCGAGCAACTCCAGGCCGTGGACGTAACCGCCGTGGGCTCGGAAATCGCCGTAGCGGATGCGATGGGGCGCCGCCGGCACTCCTTCCGCGGCCAGCGCGCTGAGGAAGCCTCCTGCCCTGGCGCGGCTGCACAGCAGCGCCGTCGGCCCGGAGATCATCGCGATCCTCCGGTGCCCGAGCCCGGTCAGGTGGCGGGCCACGGCCAAGCCGCCTGCCCAGTTCGCCGAGCCCACGACGGGCACTTCCGGCGGCTGTTCTTCCGCGGTGTCCACGAAGACGACGGGAACGCCTGCCTCGGTCAACCGTCGGCGCTGCCGTTCGTCCAGCTTCAACACCACGAGGATCACGCCGAGCGGTCGCCGGTCGAGCAGGTCGTCGAACCACCGGTCCTTCTGCCCGCGGTTCCCGTGCAGCTCGGAGAGCACCAGGGCCGTCCGCTCGGCGGAGAGCACCTGCTCGACACCGCGGATGACCTCCATGGCCCATTCGGAGTGCATGTGGTCGAACACCAACTCGACCAGCGATGGTCTGGCGGGAGGACGTTCGGATTCCCCTCGGCGCAGGCGGCCCTCCACGCCCCTCACGACACCGACGGACCCGCTCGCACCGATGGCCGGACGACTGCTTCCCGCCTTCGACGGGCCGACTCCGGTCATGACGGGCGCGGAGGGCACGTCACCCCGCCGGCTTGACGCCCTCCGCACATCGGCGCTCCACGACTGCGTCGACGTGTTCATGCTTGTCCCTGTCCACGAGATGGCCGTACGAACGATCGCAAAACGCGAGAACCGCCGAACTGGTGCCGTGCGGTGTCGGGATCCCGCTCCACGGGGTCGACGAGTGGCGACCGCGGTTGTGTCAAGCGCATCCACGTCCTCCTTGACGCATGTGGACAGTCGCCGTCCTGCCCGCTGTGAACGGGGCGGACGGGTCCGGCTCCGAAAACGTTCGATCGACGACCCGAACGCTCGTGCACCGTGGTCCGCCACGGAGCAACATCCGGCGCCGCTCCACGGTACGACGCGAATTCGGCGTGCACCCGGTTGAGACGCAAACTTGCGTTGGATGTCGCGCCTCCATGATCGCGACCTGGTGTGAGCGCTCACAATCGGCTATCCGCCTTCTGGAGCAGCAGGAAGACCGTCCCATTACTCCACGCAGCCCTCGCCCTTGTCTTCGATAACACCTCGCCTTGGCGGATGGATCGGCCATCTGGTCGGCCACATCGGCCCGACGACCCAAATGAGACTGCGCCCACTGGGCCGCATTGACATATTTCGACGCCTTGCTCGAAACTTCAGATCGTCGGCAGTGGCCCGCATCGCTCACATCGCGTCCGCCACTTCGGAAGACCGGAAGGAGAGCCTGGTGATCGACCGGTCAGCCTGCTCCGGATCCCGTACGTCCGCCGGGATGCCGGCGGAGGCGGCGGCGATGGAGGTCGACCGCGCCGACTGCCCGCTGTCATCGCCGGGCTCGCCGACGCCGAACCCGGAGGCTTGTGACGGCTTCGGACCGACTCCGTGAAGCCGGCGTCGAGATCCTCGCAGGACCTGTCCGACGGCAACGGCACCACCATCGCCCAGATCGCCGTCCTGGCCGGGGTCTCCGTCGCCACCGTCTCCAAAGTCGTCAACGGCCGCGCCGACGTCGCACCCGACACCCGTGCCGCGGTCGAGACCATCATCCGCGAACACGGCTACCGACAGAAGAAGGCCAACCGCGCCACGCTCGTCGAACTCGTCCTGCACGAGCTCAAAGGCGCCTACGCCATGGAAATCATCAAAGGCGTGGAACGCGTCGCCGTCGAGCACGGCCTGGCCCTCGTCGTCTCGGAGTCGGAAGGCCGGCACACCCTCGGTCGGAACTGGATCGAGGCCGTCATCGCCCGGCGCCCGACAGGTGTGGTCGCGCCGGTCAACGTGCCGACGCAGAGCCAGCAGGAGCAGCTGCACAGCCGTGGCATCCCCATAGTCCTGGTCGACCCCATGGATGAACCCGATCCCGCCCTGCCGTCGGTGGCCGCCGACAGCTGGGGCGGCGGCCTGGCGGCCACCCGGCACCTGCTCCGACTCGGCCACCGACGCATCGCCGCCATCACCGGATCATCAGGATCGATGCCCAGCCGGGCACGGCTCGACGGCTACCGCACCGCGCTGGAGACCGCCGGCATCCCCGTAGACCCGGTGTTGATCCGGGAAGGCGACTTCCACCTCCGAGACGGCTTGGCCCACGGCCAGGAACTCCTCCGTCTCCCGGATCCGCCCACGGCCGTCTTCGCGTTCAACGACGCCCAGGCCGTCGGCGTCTACCAGGCCGCGCACCAACTCGGGCTCCGCATTCCCGAGGACCTCAGCGTGGTCGGGTTCGACGACCTGCCGACCGCGACCTGGGCGATCCCCGCCCTCACAACGGTGCACCAACCGCTGCGCGACATGGCCGCCACCGCCACCCGCATGCTCATCGACATCGCACACGGCACCACCACCCCGCACCGCTCCATGTTCGCCACCGAACTCATCACCCGCGCCAGCACCGCACCACCACGAGGCTGACCCACGCGACGCTGCGCGGTGCAGCCACCCGGAAGAGGAATCCGGACCTGAGGCATCCCGCCGACCGCGCCCCGCGGCCCTGGTCACCACCACGGCTTTCGCGGGTAGCGCCGTCGTCACCGCACCCGGTTCCAGGGCAACGGCGACGACTCCGGCCTGGATCCGACCTGCTCCACCACGCAACACGCCAACCGGTGTGGTGCGACCCCCGCTGCCGACGGCCGCACCCCGCCTCCCACCGCACCCGTCGAGCCCGCAGGGGTGCTCTCCCAGAAGGTGCTGAACATGAAGCTGACATCGAGGTCGGCGTCACGCGCACTGGCCGCCGCGCTGCTCGTCGCCGCGACGACGGGCGGCGCGGTCCTGGCGGCGACGTTCTCCGCCAGCGCCGCAACCACCCTCGGCGCGTCCGCCGCCGCGACGGGCCGCTACTTCGGCGCCGCCGTGACCGCCAACAAGCTCGGCGACTCCACGTACGTCGGAATCCTCAACCGCGAGTTCAACCAGGTGACTGCCGAGAACGAGATGAAGTGGGACGCGACCGAGCCGTCCCAGGGGAACTTCACCTTCGCCAACGGCGACCGCATCGCCAACCACGCGCGGGACAGCGGCATGATCATCCGCGGGCACGCCCTGCTTGGCACTCGCAGGAACCCCAGTGGGCCTGGGTGGGTACCGCTCCGGCATTGTGGGCTGTCCACTGGGCTACCAAGTGCGTTGACCACATAGGTTCGCCGGGTTGGTCAAGCTGCTGGTGGTCGGCCCCAGCGTTGTTGGCGTTCGCTGCGGATGCGTGCTCGTTCACGGCGTTGGGCGTCGAGGATGTCGGGGTGGCGTGCGTTGGCGTTGCGCCAGCGCAGGTGTCGTTGCAGCTCACGGGCCAACACGGTGTGGTTGGGGTGGTTCGAGTTGGCGATGACGAAGGTGCGCAGTGGTCCGAAGTGCGGCTCGATGGGGTTGGCCCAGGAGGCGTAGGTCGGGGTCAGGCAGATCTCGACGTTGTTGTCGGTGGGCCTGACCTACTACGACAACGACCGGTGTCCTCCCGAAGAACACGTACCACCACCGGTGAGGGCGCAACGAGTCGTAGCAGCGAACAGGCGAGTGCAACGTCATCTTGAGCACCCGGACAGGGCGGCGAACCAGAGCCGTTCTACAGGCTCGTAGCGGATCCGACTTGCGAGTTGCCGGCGGAGTACGGCGTTCGGTTGTGGTGGCGCCGATGTGCGGCACCCGACTCGGCCAAATGGCAACTGGGCGAATGCCTGCCAGAGCGTCGACCGATACGCTGGACGAGCACCGCCGCCGTTCACCCGACCAGGGGAGCTTTCATTGGCGCGCTTGCGTTTTCTCGCTCACGCCACCGGTGCCGTACTGCTGACGGCCGTCTTGTCCGCCGCCGTGCTCACCGGTACTGCCAGTGCGTGCAGTTGTCTGCCCTATGACACCGAACCACAGCGCTACGCACGGGCCGATCACGTGTTCAGCGGCTACGTGTCCGCGTCCACCGTCCTGGAGCGCGGCAAGCCCAACTACGTCTGGGACGACCTGCGCGCGTACACCGTGCAGGTCGACCAGGAGTACAAGGGCGACGTGCCGGCGACCGTGACCGTGACGACCCACTACGCCGGGTCGATGTGCGGGCTCTCGCTCTACGTCGGCGGGTCGTACCTGGTGTTCGCCTTCGGCGACTCCGCCGACGGCGAAGTGTCGTCCCACTACTGCTCCGGCACCCGCCCGGCAAACGCCGGCCCGCCCGTGACGACCACGGCGATGGCCGCACCAGCCGCAGCACCCGCCTGCACCGCCGCTGCTGCCTGACCGCCCCCCGGACCGGATGTGGGTGGCCGCCACCACCCACATCCGGACATCGTGTTGCAGCGCCTCGGTGACGGCTGTTCACAGCTGACGGCGACCTCGACCCGTAGTCGAGCGCTGGAGCCCGGCCGTGGCGGCCCTGATCGCCGAGCTGACGGCCCCGCCCACCTCCGCTCGGCCCTGGCCTGGGCACTGCCCCCCTTGACCGTGCCGAGAGCCCGACCACCCGCGGTGACCACGGGCAATCCCGGTCCGGAGTCGGACCGCACCGGACTCCGGCCCTCGCCACCGCACCGTGACGGCGCCCGGCCCCGCGCATCGCCGCCGACCGAATGCCCGGCCACGTGGCCATCATCATGGACGGCAACGGCCGCTGGGCCGAGCAACGCGGCCTGCCCCGCGGCGAAGGCCACCGCGTCGGCACCACCGCCGCACAGGAGATGGTCTACGGCGCCCTGGAGATCGGTCTGCGCCACCTCTACTCGTTCTCCACCGAGAACTGGAAACGCGACACCGACGAAGTCACAGCGATCTTCGGGGCAGTCCAACGCGAACTCGACGAAGGCCCCATCCGCGACCTGAACGTGCGCCAGCGCTGGTCCGGCCGTCCCGACAAACTTCTACGGCGGCCGTGAGGAGATCACCCGCACCTCCAACTCCCTCCCCTGGCACACTGCCTACGCCGAGCTGTACTTCACCCCCCACCGCTGGCCCGACACCGACCGACGCGACCTGTGGGACGCCATCACCGAATACAGCCGACGCCAACGCCGCCACGGCGCCGCCCGCACCCCCTCACTGACCCCGAACAACACCGGCCGGCCCCTCAGACCCAACCCGACTCCCGCCACTGACGCGTTCCAGCTCAGCCATGTCCACATCCCCAAGATCCGGCCAGGCGCTGTACCAGCCGCCGCCTTCGTCTGCGGCGAAGCACTGCTGCAGCAGCGGCATCCCATGGGCAAGCGCTCGTTGGACACCAGGTTATGGCGTCCTCGACACCAATCCCAGGTAGTCGAGATCCCGGTCGAGTCGGCGATCAACAGGACGTCCCGGATGGCGTTCATCGTCGATGAGCGCCTCGCCCCGGTAGCGTCGTCGGTCAGACGGCAACACGGGACAACCGTCCGCAGAATCCCTGCACCACCCGGCGATGGGTCCGGAACGTCGTCGCCCCACATCCGTTCGATCAGGTCATCTCTCGCGCGGAACAGGCATTCGGAATCCGGATCGCCCTGCCCGCTCCGCGCTCTGGGCACCGTGGCCGCGTCCGACACCCTTCCGGTGGAAGCCCTGGAGCGCGTCACCAAGTTGGTCGCATCCTCAGCTGTGGGCCGTCACGGTTGTCTCCGCCGCCGCGACCAGGTTGTTCCGGATGTGCCATCGATCGCCGATCTGGATCGCGTCCGGTGCGCCTTGACTGATGGCCTCGACGTAGATGGCCGAGCCGGATCATGACCTTGCGGTCGGGCAGCACGTCGACCCGGCGGCGGGTGACCGCGTCGATCAGCACGATCGCGTAGCGGCGACCACGCCGCAACGCGAAGTCGTCGATCGCGAGCACTTCCGCAGCCCTGACTGGAAGATCGGGAAGGGCGTGCGCCAGTCGCAGCAGCGCGCTTCGACCGGTCGACCGTCCAAGACCCATGTCACGGTCATCGGAGCAGGTCGGCTGTCACTGGTCGCGGACAGCCTGTTCGTCGGTGGTGAGCGGAGGGTCTGTGCGCGCTTGTCGTCGAGGTCCCAGCATCACGCTGAGCAGTATGTGGGGCGTCAGCAGGCGGGTTGGCGAGGTGGCGAGGGTGTAGACGCCGAGTTGTGCGGCGGCGACGGAGGGGCGGCTGGTGGCCGTCCAGGCGATGCGGTCGAGGAAGCGCTGTCGTCCGCGGGCCAGTGCGTTCGGGCGTGGGCCGGTGGTGGTGGGGTAGCGCAGGTCCTGGGTGGTGGCCATGGTCCACGCGAGGTCAGCCGCGCGGGCGATGTCGCGTTGGGTGCGACGGGCGTCGTGGTGGGGGCCGTGGCGGCGCAGTCCGGTGTCGAGGGCGAGGGCGCTGCGGGCGGCGATGGCCATGCCGTGTCCGTAGATGGGGTTGACGGTGCAGGCGGCGTCGCCCAGGACGACGAACCCGTCGGGCCAGGTGGGCATTCGGTGGAAGTGGCGGCGGCGGTTGCCCGGGATCCGGTAGCCGCGCGGGGCGGTGAGCGGCTCGGCGGTGCGGATGAGGTCGGCGATGATCGGGTGGCGCAGGTCGCGGGCGTAGGCGGCGAAGCCCGCCTCGCTGGTGGGTGGTCGGTGATCGCGTGAGCCGATCAGGGTGACGGTCCACTGCCGGTCTTCGATGGGTACCAGCACACCGGCGCGGACGTGGTCGGTGTTGGTGGGGTCGGGCATGATGTTGATCTCGGGGAAGTCGTCGCGAGCCAGGGACGGCATCCGGTAGAGGCGTGTGGTGTAGAAGATCTGCGGGTCGATGTGCTCCTCTGTGGGGGTCGGCAGGCCGAGGGCGGTCAACCAGGTGACGGCCTGGGAGCGGTGTCCGGTGGCGTCGACGACGATGTCGGCCGGCAGGTCGTCGGTGTGTCCGGTCCGTCGGTCGAGCAAGCGCACTCCGGTCACCCGGTGGGGGCTGCCGAGCAGACCGGTCGCAGCCGTGTTCGGCCGGACGGTGATGTGGGAGTCGGCGAGGACTCGTCGGCGGACGACCCGGTCGAGCAGGCCGCGGCTGGCGCCGATGATGAACTGCATCTCGTCGAAGCGTTCCAGCCAGCCGCGTGAGAACAGCATCAGCAACCGGTTGGGCACGCCGATGTACTGGGCACCGTGGTCGAGCAGCTCCCGGGTGGTTCCGGGCAGGAGTTGGTCGAGCGCGTGGGCGCCGCCCGACAGCAGGACGTGGGTGTGGTGGGCCTGTGGTGTGCCCGCACGGGGAACGGGGTGGTCTGGCAGTTGGTCGCGTTCGACGATGGTCACCGAGGTGGTGTGGCGGGTGAGCACGGCGGCGGCCAGGGTGCCGGCGAGACCGCCTCCGAGTACGACGGCGTGAGTGGGTTTTCCCATGGCGAGGGCGTCCTGTCCTGCAGTGCTGCGCTCCCGGCGGGTTGAGCGGGTGCGCGATCGGGTTCCGGAATGTGGTGGGGGTGCGCGCCGATCCGGTTGCGGTCGATCGATCGCACGTCGTGTGCGGATCGGCGACTTCGTCGTCAGGGTCGCGGACCGGTCGCGTCACGGGTTCGCCCAAGGCTGCGGCGCATGTCCGGTGGCCGCTTCGCCGGGTGAAGCAGGTCCTGTCCCCGTTCCGCCCGGTCCGAGCCGGCTCCGTCGCCGGCTCGGACCGGCGACGGGCTTCCGGCCAGGGGTTGGGGTGCGGATGGTCAGGCCGGGGTCGACCGGATCGGAGGCAGGGCGCCGAAGCGGCGGTCTCGTTCGGCGTAGGTGTGGATCGCTTCCGAGAGGTCCTGGGGTGTGAAGTCGGGCCACAGGACCGGTGGGAAGAGCATTTCGGCGTAGGTGGTCTGCCAGGTCAGGAAGTTCGACGTGCGCTGCTCGCCGGACGTGCGGATGAGCAGGTCCACATCGGGCATGTCCGGTCGGTACAGGTGCGCCTGGATGTGCTCGTCGAGGCTGGTCTCGGGATCGAGTCGACCGGCGGCGGACTCCCGCGCGATCTCCCGCACCGCGTTCGTGAGTTCGACCCGCCCCCCGTAATCCACGCACAGGCAGACGGTCAAGCCGTCGTTGCCGGCCGTGGCCTCTTCGGCCCGGCTCAACTCGGCACGCAGGTGAGGGCCGATCCGCTCACGGCGACCGGCCCACGCGAAGCGGATGCCCGCGGACTGCCACGTCGGTAGTTGTTCGCGGACGAACCGGCGGATCAGACCGAGCACGCAGTACTGCTCCGCCACCGGCCGGTTCCAGTTCTCCGTGGACCAGCAGTAGAACGACAGCCAGGACAGCCCCAGACCGGCGCCCGCCGCGATGATGTCGGGCAGTCGGCCGAACCCGTGCCGGTGCCCCTGTCGCCGGTGCAGGCCCTGGCGGACGGCCCAGCGGCCATTGCCGTCCATGATGATCGCCACGTGCCGAGGCTGCGGACCGGGAACGCTCACCCGAGCAGGCCGCATCGCTTGAAACGGAGTCGTGCCGACCATTCGCTTTCCCTTCCAGGGTCGTCGCACAGCCGTCGATGCGGAACGATTCCGCGATTCCCGACTTCTCGTGTGTTTTACCGGGGCGCACGTGTTGCCTTGCAGTCGAACGGCACTCACCGGGACGGCCCACTCTTTCCCTGACACCCAGGGCTGTTCATGACTAGCACCGCCCTAGGACTGCGTCAAGTTTCAGATGACGGTTACTGCAACTTCACCGCTCCATTCCTGTCGGAATGGAATGAACACTGGAATAACCATTCTCAGTGGGATCGCGGAGGTAGCACTCGGACATCCGAGTGAACAGTTCCGACTCTAACGGCCCAACCGGACGTTCGTCCTTGGAGATCCGAGGTGGAATCATTACCATCCCTCTTGGGCGTGATGCGCAGTTCTGCGCACCGGACGCACCGCTTTGTCGCGCTGCCGCCCTCGAAGCATCCATTTCCGCGGATGCCCCGGTGCGCGGTGATCGCCCCGCCGCTGCTGCATCCCGACCGAATCGGCGCGGCCGCGTGCCGTGGCCGAGAGCCGCGAGAGGAGGCGCACGATGAACGAAGACCCGCTCGCCGCTTTCCGGCGGTTCTTCACCGACGATCGACACGTCGCGCTCACCGACGCGCTGCTCACCTGGTCGCTGCGACACTGCGCTTGCGATCGCGGAACCCCGTGGCACGCCCGCAGCTCCTTCTACTCCGCCACGTTCGCCCACCACTGCGCACCGCCGGACGCCACCTGGCAGGAGGTGTCGAGCAGCGGGAAGTTCCTCGTCGTCTGCTTCAGCATCGACGACGGACCCCGTGACGAACTGCAGCTCCTGACCCGGCAGCTCACCTCGGGGCAGCCGCCACGTGCGGGCGAGCTGGGACAGCTGCACCAGGCGCTGCTCGCGGACCTGCGCGCCTCGACCGCGGACACCGCGCACGTCGAACGCGGCCTGATCGCCTACTGCTCCGCCGCCGCGGTGGAAGGGACGCGCGGCGCCCGCCGGATCACCCCCGAGCAGTTCCACGACACACGCCGATCCCTCATCGCCGCCGACGGCTTCATCGCCCTCTGGCGAAGCCTCCGCGACCTGTCCGTACCGCACGACGAGCACGTGGTCGACCGGGTCGCCGAGATGGCGTATCTGGCCAACGACCTGGCTTCCCTGGAGAAGGAGACGCGACCCGGCTCACAGGACGCCCCGGAGTCCAACTACATCCTGTTCACCGCGGCACGATCCGGTCTGACCGTGCAGGAGGCGACCACCCGAGCCGTCGACCGCTACAACGCCCTCGCCGACACCCTCGCCCGAGCCGAGGTAGGACCGCTCACGACCCTGCTGCACGCCTTCGTGGACGGTTACCTGCACACCCACCTGGTCCTGTCCGGCACGCGCTACCCCGGCGCGGAGCAGAACCTGCGCCGCCTGCGTGCCGCCTCGCGGCCCGTCGACGACCCGCAGGCCGGTTGATGCCCCGCCCGAGCCCGATCGCACACCACGCGACGAACACCCGACCGAAGGATGGAGCAACAAATGCAACCGTTCGGTGAAGTGCCACAGAATCGACGTACGACCCCGCTGCTCGGTCGGACGGCGTTGGTCACAGCGGCCCTCACGGTCATCACGATGATCGTCTTACCGGTTCAAGCCAGTGCCCAGTTGGCCTGCAACGGCCTGCCGGCGACGCTGGAAGGCACCGCGGCCGGCGAAACGCTGACCGGTACCGCGGGCAACGACGTCATCGTCGGGCTGGGCGGCAACGACGTCATCAGCGGAGGCGGGGGCAACGACACGATCTGCGCCGGTCTGGGGGACGACACCGTCTACGGCGACACCGAGACCGTCTCATCACTTGCCGTGGGCGGTAACGACACCATGTTCGGCGGCGATGGCAACGACCTCCTGATCGGCGACTTCCGCGCCATCAACGGCCCGGCGGCCCTCGGGTTGCCCGGCAACGACAGCATCGACGGCGGCCTCGGCGCCGACGTGATCGCCGGCGACTACATCGACATCACCCTCACTCTCGCCGGCGCCGCACTGGCAGCCGCCAACGACACCATCGTCGGCGGCGACGGCATCGACACCATCTACGGCGACGCCAGGACCGGCACCATCTCCGGCGCCGGCGGCGGTGTGCTCACCCTGACCGGCAACGACAACATCACCGCCGGAGCAGGCACGGACACCGTCTACGGCGACTTCGACGCCGTCGTCATCCCGATCGGCCTGGCCACCGCCACCCAGAGCTTCAGCGACACCATCAACAGCGGCGACCACAACGACACCATCTACGGCGACGCCAGGACCGGCAACGGATCCCTGGTCGACGCCGGAGCCGGATTCGCCGACACCATCAACGGCGCAGCCGGCACCGCCGACACCGCACAGGCCGGCCCCGGCACCGACACCTGCACCAACGTCGAAACCACCGCCGGCTGCGAACTGTAAGAACCGGCCCGACCGAGCGGGTGGCAGACGGACATCGTCCACACCAGACGAACTGCCGGTCGGTGAACTCCGGATCCCCCGGTCACCCGAGCGTTCCTGGCAACCGCGCTGCCCGGCGAAGCCGCGGTGTCCACTGCTCTCCGCTGGTGAGTCGATCGAAATGACCTGGGGCACTGGTGGAAGCATCTGCACCAGCGGGTTCAACGCCAGGGAGGAGGACGGTCAAGTGGTGACGTCGACCGCGGGTCACTGCGGCAACGGTGTCGTGGGCAACGGTGGCGCCTCACCGGTGGTGACACGTTCGGCTACATCAAGGAGTCCCACTTCCCTGGATCCGACTGGTCCTCGATCCGCCCCGCCGTCGATTCCTCGTGGAGTTTCCCGTCGGCGGTCAAGCAGGCCGGTGGCCTGCCGCTCCAACCGATCTCATGACCGCAGACGGTGTGCAAGCGGAACACAGGGTTCTCACGATCCTCCACACGCACTTTCTGTTCCGCCCGGCGGGTCGGCGTCGGTGGTTCCGGGGGGTGACGCCGGTCAGGCGGTGCCGATCACCTCCCGGAGGAACCGCAGCCCGTCCACGGCCAAGGCGTCCTGGCTGGACGCCAGCGGGCGCCAGATGGACGCGGCGGTCGCGATACTCTCGTTGTCCCCGGTGAACGACTCGATGCACAGCGGCCCGGTGTAGCCGGCCTCGGCCAGCGCCGCGACGACATCCGGCCAGTCGAGGTGGTCCGCACCCGGCGCGCCGCGGTCGTTGCCGCACACCTGGACGTGCGCGATCCGGCCCTCGGCCGACCGGATCGCGGTGCCGACGTGCTTCTCCTCGATGTTCTGGTGGTAGACGTCGACCCCGACGCCACACCCGTCGACGGGAAGCCCGTCCAACGCCGCCAGCGTCTGCCCGATCGTGTTGAGCAGACTGGTCTCGTACCGGTTCAAGGGCTCCACCGCGACCCGCACGCCCGCCGCGCGGGCGTGCTCGACCACCGGTGCCAGGTTGTCGCGCAGTTCGGCGATCCCGTCGCTCCGCTCCTGCTCCGACATCCGCCACGTCCGACCGACCGACGCGTACGCCGGACCCGCGATGACCGGCGAACCGACCTCCACCGCGATGTCCACGAGCCGGCGCAGGTAGTCCTGGGTGGCGCCGATGGTCGCGGGCTCCGCCGCGACCAGTTCCCGGCCCGGCGCCATTACCACGCACAAGGTCGCGGCGAGCCCGTGGTCCGCCAGCACCCGCGCGGCGAGCGCGGGGTCCCAGTCGTCGACCTCCTCAACCGGGAGTTCGAGCACGTCGAACCCCCATCCGGCCACTCGCGCGGCCAGCTCGGCAAGCGCCGCATCGCGCAGCGGCGACGTCCACACCCACGTACTCACACCGATCGCGTGCATGTTCCTCCGTCCGGACGGGGTTCGAGGTCATTCCCGGCGCGGGTAGCCGGCCAGCCGGGTGACATCGTTGCGGTTGCCGCTGGTCAGTGTGACGGCGACAGAGATGCGGGTGGGCGTCGGTGATCAGGTGGTGTTCGGAGCCGGGCTTGCGTCGGGTCGACCGGCCTCGGCCCGTGCGGTCCCCCTTCGAGGGCACGCACACGGCGTTCTTGGAACGCCTTGCGGCATCGGCAAAGCCGACACGACAGATTCCCGAACTGGTTCAGTCTAATTTGGACGGATCTGACGTTCACGCCGTGTGGCAGGGTGGACCGGGGCCACTGCACTACCCACCACGCCATGGGTGTCGGCATCCCTGCGCGTCGGTGGGCATTCCGGCAAGATCTGATGTCGAGAGCCTCATGACTAACGACCTGTTCTATCTGGACGCCGTTCCGGGGACGGCATCGGTCGGCCTATGAGCGTCATCGCACGGCGTCCGGAAGCGGCTCGACACCGAGATAGCGCTTCTGCGCACCCGGGTCGGCCAACAGCTCCGCGGAGGTGGTTTCGGTCGCGACCGTACCCGACTGCATCACGATCATGCGGTCCGCAAGCGTCGTGGCGACGCCGAGGTTCTGTTCCACCACGAGCAGGCCCATCCCACTGGCGGCAAGCTCCCTGATCGTCACGATGAGTGTTTCCACCACCGTGGGCGCCAAGCCCTCCGACGGCTCGTCCATGATGAGCAGCTTCGGGTTGGTGAGCAGCGCGCGTCCTATCGAGAGCATTTCCTGCTCGCCGCCCGAGAGCGCCGTTCCCGAGACGTTCTTGCGCTCCGCCAGTCGCGGGAACAGCTCGTAGACGCGCGCCGGCGTCCAGGCTGCCTTGGCCGGCGCCCCGACGATCTGGAGGTGCTCATCCGTGGTGAGCGACTGGAACAGCCGCCGACCCTGGGGGACATAGCCGATGCCGGCCTTCACGATCTTGTGCGGAGGCTTGCCCCGCAACTCCACGCCGGCGAGCCTGGCCGACCCCGTCGAGCGCCCGTCGACTCCGAGCACCCCGACGAGCGCCTTGCACAGCGTGGTCTTGCCCATGCCGTTGCGGCCGATGACCGCGACGGGTTCCGCGCCCATCACCAGTGACACGCCCTGCAGGACGTGCGCCGAACCGTAGTACGCGTCGAGGTTCTCGACCACCAGCAGCGGATCACTCATGCGAGATCAGCCCCGATCCCAGGTACAGGTCGTGCACGGTCTGGTTGGCGCGGATCTCCTCCGGGGTGCCTTCAACGATCACGCGCCCGTCGTGCATCATCGTCACCCACCGCGCCACGCGGAGGGCGACGTCCATGTCGTGCTCGATCAGGACGAGCGTGATCGACTCGTCCAGGTCGAGCAGCATCTCGGTGAGCCGCACGCGCTCGGCACGCGAGAGGCCGGCGGCAGGCTCGTCGAGCATCAGCAGCTTGGGGTCGGCGGCGAGCGCCATGCCGACCTCCAGCTGCCGCTGCTCGCCGTGCGAGAGGTTCATGACCAGATCGTGCAGCCGGTCGGTCAGCCCCACGGTGGCGGCCATGGGCCGCGCCTTCTCGCGCAGCTCCTCGTCCTTCGCGGAGGGCGTCATCCGTAGCCGGCCCGCACCGACCCCGAGCGCCGCCAGGTAGAGGTTGTCCTCGACGGAGAGCCCGGCGAACAGCCGTGACGTCTGGAACGTCCGGGAGAGGCCCATGCGGGCGCGCTTGCGGGCGGGCAGATCCGTCACGTCGCGACCGAAGAGCTCGACACGGCCGCTGCTCGGCGGGAACTCCCCGGAGATCAGGTTGAACACGGTCGTCTTGCCGGCGCCGTTGGGGCCGAGGACGGCCCGGCGCTCGCCGGGCCGCACCTCCAGGTCCACACCGCGCACGGCGTGGACGCCACCGAACCGGTGGTCGATCCCCCGGAGCCGGAGGATCGGATCCGCACGCTCGAACTCCGCTGCTTGGTCAGTCATTCGCCAACCCGCTACCTCGAGAACTTCACCGGCTCGGACTTGCCCACCCACGGCGGGGCGGCACCGCTCGCGCAAGCCGGGTTGTCGCGGTCCGGCGACGGCGTGTCCTTGGAGAAGACACCGTTGAACGTCTGCTCGACCTCCGGTACCCGGGCGAACGTCTGGACGTCCGGCACGCCGTCGCCGGTGTTGTCGGCGACGATCTTCTTCAGGTACACGTCCGTGATGCCCTGGCGGTTGCTGTCGAGCTTGACGTCGCCCCACGGGGCCTCTTGGCCGGTCAGCGTCATCTTCGCGAGCGCCGCCTGGAGCTTGCTCTGGTCGGAGACGTCGCCGTCGACCTCCTCGAGCGCCTTGATCAGCGCCGTCGTGCCGGTGTAGTAGCCGTAGGTGAAGACCGACGGGCCGAGCCCCGCGATCTCGTCACCGTAGGCGTCCTTGAGTTCCTTCAGGTAGGCCGCGACCTCGGGATCGTCGGAGTCGGCCGCCGTCATCGCCGCGGTGGTGCCGCCGATGAGCGACTGGCCGACCTCCTTGAGCACGAGCGGGTCGTCCCAGAAGATGTTGCCCAGCATGCGCTCGGTGTCGAACCGGCCGCGCAGTTCCTTGTACTGCTTGATGAACGAGATCAGACCGGTGCCACCGACGCCCACGTACAGGCCGTCGACGTCCTGCGGGAGCTGGGAGATGTGGGAGGAGTAGTCCTTCTCGCCCAGCGGCGCCCAGACGCGCTTGGAGACCTTGCCGCCGAGCGCGCAGAACTCGGCGACGAAGCCCGACAGCGAGGTGTACGGGAACGAGTAGTCGTCGCCGACGATCGCGGCGGTGCGCCAGCCGAGCGTGTTGTAGGCGTAGTCACCGAGGCCCGCGGACCACTGCGCGCCGTCCGGGTGGAAGCGGAAGAAGTTCGGTGCCTGGACCTTGAGCGTCGCGTCCTGCGCGCCGGAGATGCCGTTCACGAACGTCTTGTCCGGGTGCTGCTTCGCGTAGTTCGCCACCGCGATGCCCTCGTCGCCGGAGAAAGGGCCGATCATGACGTCGGCGCCGTTCTGCTCCATCAGGCGGCGGGTCTCCTCGATCGCCTTGTCGGCCGTGTCGTCGGCGCAGCCGTAGCTGACGATCTCCACGTCCTTACCGGCGATCTTGGCGCCGGACACGCCGTCGGTCGGCCTCTCGCCGTTGGGCTTGGCCCCGGCGTACTTGATGAGCGCGAGGTTCGCGCCCGATGCGGTCGGCTCGAAGAACGATCCGAACGCGCCCTCGCAGTCCGACAGGAAACCGATCTTGATCGCTCCGCTGGAGGGCGCGCCCCCGTCGCTTCCTCCGCAGCCCGCGAACGTGAGCGCCGCGACAATGCCGAGCACGGTGTAACGAGGTCGTGGCATTCGCTTCACCTCTCCTGGGGAACTGTTCGTTGGTCCGGCGTCGCCGGACGCTTTCGGTCGCCCAGCTTGGCCTTGACCCGATCCCAGATGCCGATGATGCCTCCGGGCGAGGCCAGGACGATGATCAGGAACAGCACGCCGATGAGCGTGTTGAACCGAGCGGGTCCGAGGATGTTGCCGACCTGCGGCACCCATTCCCGCGAGTAGTTGTCGATCAGCGCGTAGGTGAACGCGCCGATCCACGCCCCTTCGAGTCGGTAGAGACCGCCGATGACGGCGATGATCAGGATGTCGATCGCCTGCGCCAGGTTGATCGAGCCCGGCGTGATGCGGCCGTTGTAGAAGACGGACAGCACACCCGCGACGCCGGCGACGAAGGCCGCGATGCCGAACGCGAGCGTCCGGTGCAGCAGGACGTCGAAGCCGAGCGCGCGCATGCGGGCCGGCTCGTCACGGACGCCCTGCAGGCCCAGCCCGAAGGCGGTCCGCGACAACGTGGCCAACCCGAGGAAGACCAGGACCGCGACGACGAGCGTCAGGAAGTAGCGCGGCACGGGATTGCTCTCCGCGCTCCCGACAATGCCGGGCAGATCGACGCTGTTGATGCCACCGAAGCCGGAGAGCCCGGTGACCTGGGAGAAGAAGTAGAAGACGAGCACGCTGAACGCCAACGTGATCATCAGGAAGTAGATGCCCTCGCTGCGGGCCGCGATCCAGCCGAACCCGAGACCCACGACCGTCGCGACGACGAGTGCGACGACGAGCGCGTGGTACGGATTCCAGGCCGCCGCGGCGCCGCCGTCGGCCAGGACGAGGTTGGCGTAGGTCATGCCGGCGATGCCGTAGATACCGACCTGCGCGAGCGACACCATGCCCCCGTAGGCGGCGAGGAAGATCAGGCTCGCCGCGGCGATGCCGAGCCACAGCGCCTTCGTGAGGATCACGTTCAGGAAGAAGCTCGAGACGAGCAGAGGGGCGATCGCGGCGAGCACGACGACCACTCCCAGGACCGGCCACGCGAGTCGAGTGGTGCTGACGGTCGGGTTCACGCCGGCCTCCCGAAGATCCCCAGTGGCCGCACCGCGAGCACGCCGACGAGCAGGCCGAACGTCACGATGACCGAGTAGTTGGTCAGGTCCGTCCCACCGAAGACGAGGTAGACGTCCGCGTACGAGTCGACGAGGCCCAGTGCCAGCGCGCCGATCGCCGCACCGCCCAGCGACCCCATCCCGCCGATGATCACGACGATCAGCGAGTTGAGGAGGAACGCCGCGTCATGCCCCGGCGCGAGCGAGATCATCGTTCCGCCGAGGACGCCGCCGAAGCCGGCCAGCGTCGCGCCGAGGAAGAACGCGCCGGCGAAGACGAGGTTCACGTTGATCCCGAGCGCCGACACCATGTCGCGGTCGTCGACGCCCGCCCGCACGATCTTGCCGAAGCGCGTGCGCTTGATGATCAGCCACAGCGCGAGCCCGATCAGGAGCGCCGCGCCGATCACGACTACTCCGCGGAAGAACCCGAACCGCACCTCACCCGGCAGCGTGATGCTCGTCGGCCACCAGGACGGCACCGCGATCTCCTTCGAGATACCGCCGAACGCGGCCAGCATCTGGTCGGCGATGATCACGCTCAGCGCGATCGTGATCAGCGCCTGGCGCAGATCCTGCCCCTGGCTGCGGCGCAGGAAGACCTGCTGGATCGCGACCCCGAGCAACCCGATCACGAGCGTGGCGACGACGAGCGGCACGAGCCAGCCGAGCAGCCCGTACTCGACGCCGGCATTGCCGCTGAGTGAGATACCGAGCCCCTTCTCCTCCCTGAACCACCGGCTCTGGATCTCCAGCGCGATGTAGCCGCCAAGGAGGTACAGCGACCCGTGCGCCATGTTGACGACGCGCATGAGCCCGAAGATCAGTGTGAATCCGCTGGCCACCACGAAGTACAGAGCGGCGAGCGTCAGCCCGCTGAGGGTGACCGTCGTGAACTGACGAAGGTCTTCCACGGCCTTGAACACCAGGAAAACCACCACGACGGCGGCCACGGCGATGAGCGCGATGCGCTTGGCAGACCGGGAGGTGGCAGTGGTGATCGACGGACGACTCATCGCTGCACCGTCGTGACGTCGGAGTCGGGCGCCGGCCGGAGCGCTCCGCCCACGGCGGGGCCCACCTCACCGCTCATCGCGCCAACTCCCGTCGGGTGTCCTGGTCACGTCGGTCGTCCAGGGTGAATTCGGGCAGGCGCACGAGCTCACCGCCCTTGAGCGCGGACTCGTGCGCGCAGAGGCCCACGCAGGTCCAGTTGGCCGAGCGGCGCGCGTTCGGGAACGGCTCGCGCTGCTCGGCGAGGGCGCTGACGAACTCGTGCACCAGATGGGGGTGCGAGCCGCCGTGGCCGGCGCCCTGCGTGAAGCTGAGATGCGTTTCCCCGTCGTCGTAGACGCCCCTCGTCGTGAAGCGCCGGATCGGCTCGGGCAGGCGCTCGGCGAAGTCGGGGACCTCGACCAGCTCAGGGATCTCCGGCTCGGGGCGCTTGGCGGTGTGCAGGACGTGCCGCCCGCCCTCGGTGAGAGTCCACTCGAACGACCGCTCGGAGCCGTAGACGTCGATGCTCTCCCGGTACTGGCGAGCCACGTCGAACAACGATCGGCTGACGCGTGCGGTGAGATCGCTGTCGAGCAACTTCACGTGCGCGGTCTCCACCGCGAACGGAGACCCGTAGTGCCCGACCAGCTCCTCACGGATCGTGCCCGAACCGAAGCACGACACGACCTCGGCGGACGCGTCGGCAAGCGCGAGCACCGGGCCCACGCAGTGCGTCGCGTACCACATCGGCGGCAGACCCGGCCAATAGCCGGGCCAGCCGTCCATGTCCTGCATGTGGCTCGCCTGCAGGAACTGCAACCTGCCGAGCCCACCCGAATCGTAGAGCTGCTTGATGTGCAGGTACTCACGGGAGAAGACGACCGTCTCCATCATCATGTACCGCAGACCGGTCCGCTCGACCGCGTCCACGATCCGCCCGCAGTCCTCGACGCTCGTCGCCATCGGCACCGTGCAGGCGACGTGCTTGCCCGCCTCCAATGCCTCGACCGTCATCCACGCGTGATCCGGAATCGGCGAGTTGATGTGGACCGCGTCGACGTCGGGGTCCTTGAGCAGTTCGCGGTAGTCCGTGTAGCGCTTGTCGACGCCGAACCGGTCCCCCACCTCGTCGAGACCGGCACGATCACGCCGACAGATCGCGGCCACCTCCGCCTGTGGATGCCACTGGTAGATCGGGATGAACTCGGCGCCGAAGCCGAGGCCGACCACTGCTACGCGAATGGGCTGACCGGCCATCGTCCACGCTCCTCTCCTACGGTTTCGGTCCGACCACCATGGCGGCCGAGCACACGCGGAAGAACAATCCACCGCGGAATCCGGACGCCCGACCCACGAAGCCCTCTCGCACACGACTCGATCACCAGCAGGCATCCCCAGCCGACGCCGAAATCATCCGCCCCACCGGACGACGTAACAGAAGCCGTGCTCAGGGGTGTACTCAGTGGACGCGCTGCGCCCGTTGATCCGGTACGGCCGCTGGCGCGCGATTCCCGCGCGCCGCGCCCGACGTGGCGTCCGCCGCCGCGTCGGCCGCCGGGTCGCCGGGCAGTGGGCATCGGCTGACGACGTCAGGCACCTCGTTCCGCAGGTCCGACATCACCGACGCCCCCGATCGCCCACATGCCCTCGAGCCGACGAGCGAGGGAGGCGCCATCATCGCCCGGGTCGCCGTCATCGTCCGGGACGGGGACACACGCGACCCGCGCGAGCGGGGCCGAAGAGGACAGTTCGCCGTTGAACCATGAGAACTCCGAACGGGTAGGAAGAATCGAACCGGTCCGATTGAATTTGACGTTGTGCAGCTCAAAGTCCGCTACGCGAAGCCTCGGACTGGCCGAACCGATTTGACGACACGGGAAAGGATCATCACCAGGGGTGCACCCACCGCGCCGTCACCTGGCAGGCGACCAGTCGACGCGCTCCGCGCCATCGCGCGGAACTGCTCACTGCCATCTCCGCTCCTCGGAATCCGATCAACGGGTCGAGCGCGAGTCGAAACGCCGCATCCGCCCTGGTCGACAACATGCGTCCACCAGGTAGGCCGGGCACCGCGGCGGGGCTACCGGGCACAACACCGGCGCTCGAAGTACGCCTGGCCGTGCCGAGCAGAAGTGTGACAGTCCCGTGTTTACGTTCACAAGAAGTCTTCTAGAAACTTTTGCGAATTACACTGGACGGAGTAGCACTCCCCCGGGCGCGTTCCCGAAATGTAGCAGCGCTGCCAGCAAGAGGGCGGCGCCACGCCCACCCAATCCGCCCGAATGCTAATGTCAGCGCCAAATATTTAGCGCCCACCGCTCTTGCCCGTTCGCCGCAATTCGACGAGAATCCGCGGCCGCCCAAACGATCACTTCAGTCGCCATCGCCCGTTGCCTCCGCAGTGGCATGGCCGCCGTAGCCCGCGGACACCGCACCGACCACCGCCCGACTCGTCTACACGATCCTGGCGGACACCCCTGGGCGCGCGGTGTCTCCAGGCGCTTCGAAAGCCCGGCCCGATCACCAGCAGCGCGACGGACGCAAGTGGCTTGTTCACCCTCGCGCCTCCCCGATTCATGACCCTGCCCCGCTCCCCCCGCCACCTACAGATCTTGAAAGGCCGGGGTTGATCGTGCGGTTCTCGGCGTGTCCTGCTTGGTCGTGATCGGGTTGTGGTCCACCGCAAGCGGCGATGAGGTACGCGGATGGTGGTGGCCTGTCCGAGCGGGGCAGGGCCAAACGCGAGCAGGTCCGGTTACCGGCGGCGCAGCGGTTCGCCCAGAACGTGGCCGTGGCGGAGATCGCCCGCCGACTGCGGGTGTCGACCAACCGACCTGATCGCACGCCTGTTCCACACCCACTACACGCTGCGCGAGGTCTCGTATCTGTTGCACTGCATGGGATTCTCCCCGCAGGTGCCGACTGCCGCAGGCCCGGGGGTCTTCCTCGATGCCGGGCCGCACCGGGTTGTCGGAGCCCATGCCGTTTCCGCGAGTTGGGGAAGTCGCGGCACCTCGACAGGAGGCGGCGCTCGCCGTGGTGATCGGCAATCACGTGCTGCGTCACCGCCGACGTGATCGCCGGATTCACGATCGTCAAGGACCTGTCCGCATGTACCGGTGTTAACGATAACAGGCCGAACCGGCGGATCTCAAGTACTGGGTGGCGACCCCAATGGAAATGCTACCGAGGTGACGGTTGGCGATGCTCACACCTCCTGGAGTGGGAGTTCACGAGTGCGAACGAGCTTGTAGCTGGGCCGCCCCGCAAGGTCAAGAGCTTTCCTCAAGTTGATCTTGCCCGTTGCCAACCCGCTCATGTTATCGCTAACAATAACTTCCCGAAAGGCCTGAACGGTACTTGTCCGGGGTGAAACCGGTGCGTTACGGTGCCGCCACCGCTCCCCGGCGTGCTGACCCGGCACACGGCCAGGAGGCGTGCAACATCCGGCTCGCAAGGAGGCGACGCATGGCTGCGCGCGCGTTCCCCGTTCCCGGGATGAGGTCGACCGGCTACATCGGACGAACAGCCCGTCCGCCCTTGCAGGTTTCCTCCGGCTGACAGCCGGACTTCCGACAGCCGAATCGCCCGCGGCAGTCCCGCGTGGTGGCCGTCCCACACCGCTCCATCGACAGTGGAGCGCGGCTCCGTCCTGCCTCGTGTGTCCCTCCCGCAGCGCACCGCGAAAGGAAACGATCATGACAAGACTTCTCCGGCTGGCCGCCTGCTGGCTCGCCATGACAGCGCTCGCCGTAGGCATCGGCGGCGCTCCCGCGCAGGCCCAGACGACCGACGCCGCCTACGTGATGGGGTACTTCAAGGAGTCCCTGAACGGCTCGGGCAACGTCAACGCCGTCCACCTCGCCGTCAGCGACGACGCTCTGGAGTGGACACCGCTCAACGACAACAACCCCGTCCTCACCCCGACCGAGGGCACCAAGGGCATCCGCGACCCGTTCATCACCCGGCTCAACAACGGCACCTGGGTCGTGCTGGCGACCGACATCCCCGTCGGCGGCAACTTCGGCAGGCCCAACCAGAACATCCACGTCTGGACCTCGCCGGACCTGGTGAACTGGTCGGCCGACCGGCTGCTCAACGTCAACAGCACCAACACGACCTCCTTCAGCTGGGCGCCCGGGCTGCACTGGGACCCGTCGCGCAACGCCTACGGCGTCACCTTCTCGACCATTCCACCGGGGGGCTCCCACCCGGTGATCTCCGTCTCCTACACCACCGACTTCGTCACGGCGACCGCGCCGGTCGTGTTCTTCAACCCCGGATCGGGCGTCATCGACTCGCACGTGATCACCGGTGTGAACGGGATGAACTACATGTACTACCGCAACGACGCGACGGGCGGGATCCTCGGGGCCCGCTCGACGTCGCTGGAGCCGGGCAGCTTCACCCCCTACAGCTCCGCGATCGGTGACAACTCGTGCACCGAGGCGCCGACGCTGGTCAAGTCGCTGACCGCGAACAAGTGGTGGCTGTGGGCCGACACCTACTGCCCCAACGCCAGGTTCGACCTGTGGGAGGGCGACCTCGCCACGGCGACGTGGACCAAGGCCGGCCGCCAGTCCTACAGCGCGCCGTTGAACGGCAAGCACAACACGATCCACACGATCACCGCCGCCGACCGCGACCGGCTGCTCGCCCGCTACGGCAGCACGAGCTGGAACCGGCTCAAGTCGCTCAACTACCCGGGCCACTACGTCCGGCACGCGAACCTCGTCGGCCGCATCGACGAGCAGCCCTTCGAGCCGTACCAGGACTCTCAGTGGCGGCTGCGGGCCGGCCTGGCAGACCCGAACGCCGTGTCGTTCGAGTCGGTCAACTACCCCGGCAACTTCCTGCGGCACCAGGGCTTCGAGGTCAAACTCATGCAGAACGACGGTACCTCCGGCTTCGCCGCGGACGCCACGTTCACCAGGGTCCCCGGCCTCGCGGACGCCTCCTGGTCGTCGTTCCGCTCGGTCAACTACCCCACCCGCTATCTGCGGCACTTCGACTTCGTCCTGCGCATCGACGAGATCACGACCACGGCCGACCGCGCAGACGCCACCTTCCGCGCCGTCCACTGACCCCGACTCGGAACACCAACCACGACATCGCGTCCACCTGGCCGAGGTACACCAGTCACCTCGGCCAGGCGGACAGCCACTCAGGGGCGCTGCGTTCGACGGATCCCGATCACCCGCGCACCGCGCCGCCGTCCGCACCGCCGAGGTGATCACCCGGACCGTGCTGCCCGCGACCACGCAGGCGGTGTGCGAGGCAGCGGACGTCGCGGGCGTGAACGCCGGGGTGCCGGACGAGTACCTGCCGGAGGCATCGGTTCGGCATCAACGGTTTGGACGGTCTGGGCGACCGCCCGGGAGCGGGTCGCCGTCCCCGGTTGACCGAGGACGAGCGCTACATCACCGGGTCAGAACCCCCGCGCCCCTGGCCGTGGCGGTGGTGGTGACCACGGCGTCCGCCCTAGCTCTCTCGGACACCAGAACGGCTGAGATCTCAGCCGGAGCAATGCTGTTCGGCTTGGTCAGCTGGTCAGGCGGAACGTGGCGTCGCTGCGCGCGATCTCGGTGGTGGCCGGGTCGAGCTTGAGCTGGTAGTCGTGGTGGCGGATGTAGCGGTCGGGGTAGTTGTAGGACTGGAAGGAGCTCCACGTCGAGGACGCCAACCCGGCGACTTGGCGGAACGTGGCGTCGGCCTGGAACTGCGTGGTGCCGTCGTAGGAGGCGAGCACGAAGTCGTAGTTGACGTGCCGCAGGTAGTAGCCGGGGTAGTTGACCGACTCGAACGACACCGCCGAGGAGTCGGCCAGGCCGGGCATGATCCGGAACTGGGAGTCCTGCAGCGGGCTGACGTTCGGGTCGATGCGCACGTCGAAGTTGGCGTGGCGCACGTAGCGGTCCTGCAAGTTGAACGACTGCAGGCGGTTGACCGGCCTCACGCCCCACTTGGCCAGCACGCGGCTCTCCTCGGCGGCGGTCAGGCTCATGATGCCGCCGTGGCGCTTGAGGGTGCTGCCCAGCGCGTAGTCCGACTCCGTGCGGAAGTTGTTCGTGCTGCCGAGGTTGGTCGAGGTGATCGGCATGTAGCCGCGGCCGGTTTTGAACTGGTCCAGCCACAGGCTCCATTCGTTGCGGCCGTTGAACGGCATCCACATCGGGCCCTCGACCACGTTGCCGTCGGCCGCCCAATCGTTGGAGATGCCCATGTGGGACAAATCGCCGATCCGCGTCCACGTGCCGAGGATCGAATTGCTGCCCTCGATGGTGATCTGCCCGTCTGCGGAGGCGCGGTAGTAGCGGAAGCCGCCGACGCTGGTGGGCGACTCCACGATCTGGGTGTCGATGATGCCATGACCCGCCGCGCCTCGGTCGATGTAGAGGGTCGGCGCGGTGAACGTGCGGAAGTCGGTGGTCCGCGAGTAGTAGATGCGGTGCTTCTTGACGCCGTCGAGGGTCGCGTTCGTCGCCCAGTAGATGACGTAGTCACCGGTCGCCGGGTCGAAGATCGCCTCCGGCGCCCACGCGTCACCCGCACCGGAGATCGCGCCCGCCACGTTCAGCAGTCGCGGCGCGGACCAGTTCACCAGGTCCGCGGACTCCCAGACGACGAGCTGGGTGCTGCCCCGGTTGGCCGCGTCGTCCCACGACGTGCCGCTCTCCATGCGCAGGTCGGTGGCAATGATCCAGAACTTGTCGCTGTTGGGTGAGCGGACGATCGCCGGGTCGCGCACCCCGCGGGTGCCCACGGTGGACAGCAGGACGGGAGCGCCGTTGTTCAGGTCGTTCCAGTGCAGGCCGTCGCGGCTGTGCGCGAGGTAGATCTGCTCACCGGTCGCGTGCTCGCCGGTGAAGTGCACCATCAGGTAGCCGGTGAACGGGTCCGCGGCGGACGCGCGGTCCACGGCGAACAGGACCTGGGCACTGATCACCATGAGCATCGCACCCAGCATCGCGCCGATCCGCGACAGTGTTCGTTTCACTGGTTCTTCTCCTCGAATCAGAGGGTGGGGACGATCGGGGTGATGGTGCCGTCGACGTTGAACGTCATGCGGTCGACGGTGACCTCACGAGTGGTGCCGGGGGCCTTGATGCCGAGCTCCAGCCGCTTCTGGAGCACGACACCGGTTCTGAGCGGCACGGACCCTGGTCGGCGGGGTCCGTGCCGCTCAGATCAGTTGCAGGTGCGAGCCGGGTACGGCGCCTCGCTCTCCGTCGAGACGGATTCGCCGTCGATGGTCGCCGAGAGCTCAGCGGATGCCGCTCCCTCCGGCACGCTCACCAGTCGGGTCGTGAAAGCGTGCACCGCGTTCGCGCCGGGGCGGCCGACGCCCGGGACTTGCTGCCATACGGCGTCTCGAAGGCGACCGTGATCGGCACCTCCTCCGCGTTGGCCGCGCGCACCGCGACGACCACCATTCCGGCCACGCAGCGGGTGCCGGCCGTCAGTTCGACATCGAGTCACGGCGCCTTCAGCGTTCCGAGGCGGGCGAGCTCATAGCTGAGCGCTCGCTCAGGGGCGTCGATCTGGTTCTGCGTGCCGACCACCCCTGCTGCCACCGTTCGCGCTTCGGCCAGCGCGTCGAGCATCGCCGCCCACGCTTCGACGGGATAGTCCCCCGAGTCGAGTGATTCGGCGTACGCGATCGCAGCACCCAGGTCGCCCTTGTCGAGTGGCTGGTTCTGCGACGTCAGCGTGTCGCTCAGCAGGAAGCGGTCGAAGTCGACGCGGCCGCCGGTCTGCTGGGTCGCGTAGTTGAACAGTGCCAACCTGTGTCCCATGAAGTGAATCGATCCGGCGAACTCGAGTGGCCCGACGGCGTTGCCGAGTTTGGTCCAATCAATCCCGTTCAAGCTGTAATAGAAAGTCGTGAAGAGCTGCCCCGGACTCCGGGCGAAGTCCAGATCTGCCTTCAGGTGCACCTCCGCGGCACCTCCGAGCGCCGTAGCGGTGCCCGGGAGGAAGCTCTCGATCGCCGACTGGTCGATCGGTTCGGTGAAGGGACGTCCGCGATGGACGACTCCCACCGTGTTCACCCCGTTCACGCGCTTGACCGCGATGTACGAGAAGTCGTGACCGAACGCCGCAAGACCGGCGACGTCGCCGTTGTTCATGCCCGAGACGTCCAGCTTCGTCTCGGCCGACTGCCGGGGTCCGAAGGAGCGCTGCGAGAGCGTGTTGCGAGCTTCTTCGAGCCAGGTGAGCTCGCCACCGGGGCTGCGGTGGGTGTACGCACCGGTCACGACCTTGCCGGCCGTCAACCGCAGCCACCCCTGGCGGTCCGTGAGCGACCAGTACCGGTTGTCGGGCGCGTGGTTCCATTCCCAGGCCAGGTCGAGGTTCGACCCGTTCGGGGCGATTTCATCGGGATGCGGCGGCTCGGCGGCCGGTCGCCCGACGAGTGAAACGTCGTCGACCTTGTAGTCCATGAGGTGCGCGTTGGGGTCTGACGACGGATTGCTCACCCAGGGGGTCTCGATGAAGATGCGGACATCGGAGAGAGCCTGGGATGCAGGAATCGTGAACGACCCGGACACCTTGCCCCAGTTCCCGCGGGTCACGGCCGTGGCGGGCGAGAGGTTGGCGAAGGTCACGTCGCTGCCGCCGTACCGGGCAGTGATGAGGAACTGCTTGGTCGCCGGGCTCGCGGGGTTGTCGTACTTGATCCATGCCGAGACGTCGTACGTGACGCCGTGCTGCACCTTGCCGGTGACGTTCTGCGCCGGCCCCGATCCCGTGGCGTTCCTCCCGGTGACGGCGAGAGCCGTCGAGCCGGTGTGTGCGTCGGTCGTCGTCGAGAGCGTCGCGCCGTCGTTGGCGATCCAGCCCGCTGTGCTTCCGGACTCCACGCCGGGATTGCCGAAGAGTTCGACGCCGACCAGCGTCTCGTCGATGTCGGGTGGTGTCGGCACCGTCCACTGCTCGTCCTGGTAGGGACGGTGCGGTGCGTCGTTGTCGAAGTCGTCGGACACGACGATGCTCTTGAGCCGCTCGAAGCGCTCCTGCTCAGGGGTGAGCCTGATCGGCTTCTGGAAGACACCGTCGACCGGCACGACGCCGTTGTTGCCGAAGGTCGGCCACCCGTCGCTCCAGGTCGCCGGGATCAGCGCCGGAATGCGACCGACCGGATACGAGTCGCGGAAGAAGAAGCCGTACCAGTCGTCGTCGCCCGCGTCGTTCGAGATGGGCACAAGGCCGCCCTGGGCGAATCCGTTCGAGTTCAGCGCTCCACGGGACTCGTAGGGCGCCGGGGTAGCCGCGAGGCGCCCGAGCAGTTCGGTCGAGCGGAACATGACGACCTGGCGACCGTCGCTGCGCCAGGTGATCATCACCACGTAGTAGTAGCCGTCGATGAACGCCAGCTGGGCGCCCTCGAAGATGCCGCCGTCGTCGCCGATGTACGGCTTGCTCGCGTAGTCGCTGCGCCGGATTACGTCTGGAAAGTCCTGCTCGACCGCCGTCAGCGTCGGGTTCAGCCGAACCGCGCTGGCGCCACCGCCACCGTAGAAGATGTACGGCGTTCCGCCGTTGGCGTCGTCGAAGAAGAGCGATGGGTCGTGGAAGCCTCGACCGAACGCCGTCTTGGTCCACGCTCCGCTCTCGATGTCGTCGGTGCGGTAGAGGAAGGCGCCGCCGAGGTTGAGCGAATTGATCAGCACGTAGTAGGTGCCGTCGTGGAAGCGGATCGACGAGGCCCACTGCCCCTCGCCGTAGGAGTTCCGGCCGTTGCGCAGGGACGCGGCATCACTGATGTCGAGGCGATCGAACGCGTAGCTCACGATCTCCCAGTTGACGAGGTCGTACGACTTCATGATCGGTGCGCCCGGGCTGAGATGCATCGTCGTGCTGACCATGTAGTAGACGTCGCGCCCTTCGTCGTTCTGCGACGCGGGGACGCGCTCGACACTGACATCCGGCACGTCGGCATTGAGCATGGGAACCGCGTAGGTGCCCTCGCCGGTGTCCGTCGTCGTATACGAGGAATCGGGATTCCATTCGTCAGCGACGCGGACGAGCTGCCACTGCTGGTTGCTGCCGCCCCAGTCGGCGTACTGCACGACGTTGCCGCCGTCGGCGGTCGAGGCGTTCTGGACTTCGACGGCCTTGCCGCTGTTGCGGTTGATCAGCCTGACGTAGCCGCTGTCGGAGTCGGCCAGCCGGAACTGCTGGTTCGTGCCGTTGTGGTCCGTCCACTGCTGGACCTGCGCGCCATCGGCGGTCGACCAGTTGCCCACTTCGAGGACCTTGCCGGAGTTCTTCGACTTCAACCGGTAGTAACCATCACCGGAGTCCACGAACTGCCACTGCTGGTTCGCTCCGTCGTGACGAGTCCACTGGTGGATCGCCGCCCCATCGGCGCTGCTCACGCCCGCCACGTCCAACGCCTTGCCGCTGCTGCGGTTCACCAGCACATACCAGGCGCCGGTGTCCACCGTGGCAGCCGACGCCGGCGTCGTGGACACCGCGAGCAACCCACCCACGAACGCCACCGCCGCCGCAGCGGCCACCCCCGACCGCCACCGACCACGCCACCTCGCGGCGCGCCCAAACCCAACCGACATAAGGTCTTTCCTCTCATCATCGAGACCATCGACCTGAGACGGGGCCACGGCGGCGAGGACGCCGACGACACCCCCTCCACGAACAAACAGGCTTCTCGTGTTAGCGCTAACAACAGCCGCGGCGGCGGACCGGGCGGGAATATGCGGATATATGGGCGATCAGGAAACTGACGGACGGTGCCGTGGAACACGCCACGACAGACTGTGAACGATAACAACCACGGCGTCAAGATGTAACGGGAAGGTTTTCAGGGGAGTCCCAGATGAGACGCCGGGCCTCACCGGGTCCCGCTCCCACGATGACGAACTGATGGTGTTCCACACGATCCCCTCACCGGTGTGCACCACCGACGTGGCAGCGGTCAGGAGGCGGGAGACGTCGGCGTAACGTCCTGACGGTGAAGCGGAGGACACCGTCTGGACCCTGTCGAGCTGGACCTCCGGGGCGGTGCAGCACCGCCGGCCGCCTCGGCCGGCAACGAGCCCACCGCACGGTGATCACGCAGGTCACCCCGCGGGCTGGTTCACAACGACACCTAAGCCGGCCCTAGGTGGGCGGGATGTTCTGGTTGAGGCGGAAGAAGTTGTCCGGGTCGTACGCGCGTTTGAGGGCCTTGAGCCGGTCGTACTTCGCCGACCCGTAGGCCTGGCGGACGCGTTCTCCACCCTCGTCCATCAGGAAGTTCACGTAGACGCCGGTGTGGTGCGGCGCGAGTGCCGACCAGTAGGAACGTGCCCACTGGCGTTCGACTTCGAAACCCTCGCCGGTCGTGCTGTTGCCGTTGATGTTGAACGTGAAGCCGGTGTTCCGGCCGTTGAAGGCGGTCTCGTCCTCGCCGACGCGGGCGACCGCTCCGCCCATCTGCCACAGGGCCACGCTCGTCACCGGCGACACGATCCGGCTGCCGTGCTCGGCCATGACGTCGATGACGCCGTCACTGAGCCCGGCCACATCGCAGGCCCTGAAGTAGTACCACCAGCCGTGCGGGAAGCTCGGATCGAACATCGACTGGTGGGCCAGGTACGGCTTGGGCTTGCACAGGTCCAGCAGCGGTCGACCGAAGGACTTCAGCGGTCGCACCACCCGCTCGCCGTCCTCCACCGAACCCACGTGGCACGCCGTGACGGCGATGACGTGCTTGCCCACCAGGGACGGCGGGATCATCGGCAGCGCGAGGACGCGCCGCTGCACGACGATCGTCATCAGCTCGTCCGGGCAGTCGGCGATCCAGTCGCGGTAGAACTCCAGGACCTTCGGGGCGTCCTCCATCGGCCAGAACACCGGTCCCGCGAAGACGTTCGGCCCCAAGGGGTGCAACCGGAACTCGAACTCGGTCACGATCCCGAAGTTGCCGCCACCTCCCCGTATCCCCCAGAAGAGGTCGGCGTTGTGGTTCTCGGCGGCCCGCACGAACCCGCCGTCGGCGGTGACGACGTCGACCGAGAGCAGGGCGTCGATCGTGAGCCCGTACTTGCGCATCATCCAGCCGATACCGCCACCGAGCGTGAGGCCGGCGACCCCTGTGTGGGTGACGATGCCGGACGTCACCGCGAGCCCGAACTCCTGGGTCTCGCGGTCGAGGTCCCCTAGGACCACGCCCGCCTGTACACGTGCTGTCCGACCATCGGGGTCGACCCGGATCCCCTTCATCAGGGACAGGTCGATGACCATGCCGCCGTCGCAGACCGAGTAACCGGGGAAGCTGTGCCCTCCGCCCCGTACCGCCACGAGGAGCCCGTGCTTCCTGGCGAAGCGGACCGCGGACCGGACGTCCGCGACGCCGGCGCAGCGCACGATGAGGCCGGGGTGTCGGTGGATCGAACCGTTCCACACCCTGCGGTACTGCTCGTAACCCAGGTCACCCGGACGAATGACTTCACCACGCAACGTCGTCGCGAGCTCCTCGACGGCGGGCTGATCGATGTGAACCTGCTCGGTGCTGGTCACGTCGTCATGTTAGTCAATCCGGCGGATGGACGCTCGCCCAAGTGGCCGAGCCCTGAACACCTGATGGAGCGCGCCCTTGACCAGCTCGGCTGGTGAGGATCGTGCGATGCCGCTGTGTCCGCACGAGACCACAATGGAGCGGTGACGACTGATGGGCTCGAGCAGGGGCGGGCGTCCTTCGCGCAGCGCTCGTGGGGCGTCGCGTACGCCCAGCTCGCGGCGGCGGATGCCGACACACCTCTCGGCCTCGACGACCTTGAACGATTCGGACTCGCCGCGTACCTGGCTGGCCACGACGAAGTGTCCACCCGCGTGTGGACTCGTGCCCACCATGCAGCCCTTCTCCGTGACGATCCGCAGCGCGCCGCGCGCAACGCCGTTCTGATCGGTTCCGGTCTGATGTTCCGAGGCGAGGTCGCGCCGGCGGTCGGGTGGTTCGCACGCGCCGGACGAGTGCTCGAAGGCTGCGACGAGTGCGCCGAACAGTCCTGGCTGCTGACCTGGAACGCGTTCGCGCGGATGTGGGGCGGGGACCCCTCGGGTGCGGAGCCGGCGTTCACCGAGAGCGTCCAGGCCGGTCGGCGCTTCGGTGACCTCGACCTGGTGACGATGGCACGGCTCGGCGAGGGCATGTGCCTGGTCATGCAAGGGCACGGCCCGGCGGGCGTCGGTCTGCTGGACGAGGTCATGGCCGGGGTGACGTCCGGCGAAGTCACGCCGATGTACGCCGGGATCGCCTACTGCACCGTGATCGCGGCCTGCTCGGACCTGTTCGACCTGCGCCGCGCCCGTGAGTGGACCGCGGCGCTCACCCACTGGTGCGACTCCCAGCCCGAACTCGTCCCGTACCGGGGCAACTGCCTGGTCCACCGGTGCGAACTCATGCAGATGCAAGGCGCGTGGAACGACGCGCTCCAAGCCGCCGAACAAGCGTGCGCCCTCCTGTCCGGCCCGGTCAAGTGGGACACACTCGGCGCGGCGTACTACCAGCTCGGCGAGCTGCAACGGCTGCGCGGCGAGTTCACCAGCGCCGAGGAGAACTACCGCAAGGCTGATGAAACCGGCCGCCGGCCCGAGCCGGGTCTCGCGCTGCTCAGACTGGCGCAGGGACGCATCGACGTGGCCGCCGCCGTGATGCGCCGCGCCGTCGCCGAAACCGACGACCCGTCCGCGCGGTCGCGGATCCTGCCCGCGTACGTCGAGGTCATGATCGCCGCCGGCGATGTGCCGTCTGCCCGAACGGGAGCCGACGAGCTCGCGCAGATCGCAGGGGCGCTCGACGCCCCCTACCTGGACGCGGTGGCCGCGTCGGCCGCCGGAGCGGTCCTGCTCGCCGGAGGCGACGCGCGATCGGCGCTGCGGAAGCTCCGACTCGCCGCATCGGCGTGGCGCGAGTTGGACGCTCCGCACGAGACCGCGCGCGTCCGGGTGCTCACCGGGCTGGCCTGCCGCGCGCTCGACGATCCCGAGACCTCCGCGATGGAACTCCGCGGCGCACGAACCGTCTTCGAGCGACTTGGGGCCACACCGGACATCGAGCGGGTCGACGCACTCACGACGTTGCCGCACAGGAACGCCCCCGGCGGCCTGACCGCGCGCGAGGTGGAAGTGCTGAGGCTGGTCGCGTCCGGCAGGACGAACCGCGCGATCGCCCAGGAGCTCGGCCTCTCCGAGAAAACCGTCGCCCGCCACATCAGCAACTGCTTCACCAAGATCCGAGTGTCGTCCCGCGCCGCGGCCACCGCCTACGCGTACGAACACGCCCTGGTCTGAGGTGCGAGTGGACAGAACTGCCCACGTCCCTCGCGCGGACTTGGGCAGATTACCGGAAGCCGACCGGCACCTCCCGCGCCTAACGTCGGGTTGTCAGGGCAATGGAAGGGAGCCGGACGTGACAAACGTGCAGCACGAGACGCCACAGCAGGCCGAACGCGGTGCCCCCGTCGAGGCGTGGGACGTGATCGCGGCACGGTACGACGAGCACGTCGCACCTGGTGAATCCGATCTGGCCCTCGCCGGACTGCAGCTCGCCGGAGTCCGGAAGGGCGACACATTCCTCGACGTCGCCGCCGGCACCGGCGGACTGAGCCTGCCGGCGGCACGGCTCGGCGCCAAGGTGCTGGCGACCGACTGGGCGCCCAGGATGATCGAGCACTTCACCGCGCGAGCGGCAGCCGAAGGGCTGGACGCCGAAGGCCGGGTGATGGATTGCCACCGGCTCGACATCCCCGACGACACCTACGACGTCACAGGCTCGCAGTTCGGCGTCATGCTCGTCCCCGACCAGGCGACCGCGCTGCGGGAAATGGTCCGGGTGACGAAGCCCGGTGGACGCGTGTTCCTCACCGCGTACGGGAACCCGGGCGAATTCGAGGCACTGCACTTCTTCGTCACCGCGGTGCAGGCGGTCGCCCCCGGGTTCGAGGGTCCCTCCGCGGACGAGCCGATGCTCGAGTTCCAGGTCGCGGACCCGGACGTCCTGCGCCGGAGACTGACCGACGCGGGGCTGAAGGACGTCACGGTCGACACGAGCCACCAGGAGCGGATCCAAGTGCGGACCGGACGACAACTGTGGGACTGGTGCCTCGGCGGGAACCCGATCCCCGGCGCGCTCGTCGCCGACTTCACCGACGCCCAGCACGAAGACATGATCCGGGTACTCGACCGCATGATCCGCGAGCGGTCCACCGACAAGGGCCCGGCCGTTCTGACCGCACCCCTGAACATCGGCGTCGGCACGAAATAAGGCGGCTGCGGCGACAACGGATCCACCGACTTCCGCGAAGGACCAGCGTCGTGGTGTTCGGACATGGCGTGGCCGAGCATCCGACGGGGAGAACAGGTCCTCGGTCGTCGCGAGGTAGAGGGACCCTTCGTCGGTGTCGACCTGGGTCACGTCCCCGCACCACAGCACATCCGGTGCCACGGCAGTGAAATTCCGCCGCACCAGGTCCCGGGCCGCCAGCCGTCTGCCCTGCCGACGTCAGGATGCTGCCGGACGGCGCGATCGTGTCGATCGACGCCGACGGCCGGTTCCGGGTCAACGCCCGTCGTCACGTGTTCATGCCCGCCGGTGTCCGCACAATCCTGTCCGTGAAGACCGGCGATCCGGTCGTCCTGGTCGCGCGCCCGAAGTCACGCACGCTGCTCGTCCATTCGATCGGCGTCCACCCGGCGGTGGAGTCCGCCGGGTGGACGCCGTCGCCTACTTCGGAGCGGCCAGCAAGGTCGGCTCGCCGAACGCCGCCGACCCCGGCACGCCGCGCCGGTCGTAGACCACGACGGTGCCGTTGGGCGTGCGGTAGGTGATCGTCCACAGTGGCGTGCTGCCGTTGTTCACCGTCGTCGTGGCCGGATCGGTGGCGGACGGCAGGTCCGGGGTGTTGACCGGGGACCAGTCGCCGAACACGCCGGAGCCCGAGGTGGTCTCGAAGCTGGCGTGCACGATGCCGTCCGCGGCCCGGGCGACAACGGCGGTCCGGCCGAGTTGCGGATCCAGGATCGCGGACGGCGCGCCGTCCGCGACGAAGGTCCCGACGGTGTCCCACGCCGCCGGGAAGACCCCTGCCGCGTCCTGGAGCTTCGTGGTCACGGTGCCGTCGGCGGCCGTGGCGAACACGCGCAGCCGGTAACCGGGGTACACGACAACCGACGGCGTGCCGTGGCCCGTGCCGCCCAGGCCGGTCCACGCGCCGGTGGTGCCGTCGGTGCGGTACAGCAGGGTGCCGACGGTGCCGTCGCTCACGCGGCCGAACACCTGGACGCCGTCGCGGACCTGCACGGCGGTGGGCGCGCCGGTGAGGTTCACGTCGCCGAGGTTGCGCCACGCCGACCCGCCGTGGACCCACAGCTTGCCGTCGACGTCGGCGGCGAACAGGGCGGTGGCGCCGTTGGTCAGGGTGACGGCGGCGGGTGCGGCGGCCAGGGACCCGCCGAGGTCCGACCAGCCGGTCCAGGTGGCCGCACGGGGCGCGGTCTGGCTGCTGGACCACACGTCGCCGCCGTCGGAGTACTGGGCGAACACGGCCAGCGAGCCGTCGGGCTTGGCGTTGAGCGCCGGACGTCCGGTGAACGCCTCGTTGCCCGAGATCACCGTGTACTGGACGGTGCCGAAGTTGTCCAGGTTCTCCTGGTGGCCGATGACGACGCGGCCGATGTTGTCGACGTACGCGTACTCCAGCGCGCCGACGAGCTGTCCGCCGGTCGCCGGCGCCTGCACGACCGTGACGGGCGTGTTGGGCACCACCGGGACGACGGGCTGAGGTTCGGCGAACCAGCCCTCCAGGTCGATGTAGACGGTGATGGCGCTGGTGCTGATGTTCCGCACCCGGACCTTGCCGTCCGTGCCGGGCTTGATGACGGTGGACGACCGGTGCGCCGAGTTGGCCGCGAACTGGGTCAGCGTCGCGGCAGGCTCGGTGGTGCCGGTGCCCCACGCGCGCAGCGTGCCGGCGACGGTGCTCCCCGCCGCTTCGAGGCTCAGCGCCGCGCCCGCGATCCCGCGCGTCGGCAGGCCGTTGGTGCCGCCGACGGGGATGTCGATCGAGGAGGAGGCGGCGATCTGGCCCGCGTAGAGCCGCGCGGCGACCGGTCGCAGGCCGGCGCCTGCGGTGGGGGTCTTGGTCGCGTACCCCATCACGTCGATGACCAGGTGCGCGGCGCCGCTGCCCTTGTTGGTGACGATCACCTTGCCGTCCGCGCCGAGGGTGATCGAGGCGCCGGAGGCGTTGTTGATGCCGTTCTCGTAGTTGATCACGGACTGGGCGCCGGTCGTGCCGGACGCGGTCGTCTGGAAGTAGCCTGCCGCGGCCGGCGGAGACAGCGTGATCTGCGCGAACACCGCCGACGCGCCCACCGGCACACCCGCGGTGGCCAGGCTGATGGTGCGACTTGCGCCGGCCGGGATGGCACCCGCCGTGATGCCGAGAGCGGTGTTGGTGTTGATCACGCGGCTGGGCGTGACCGGGACGAACCCGCCGTTGGCCGCGCCGGTGCTGGTGGTGAAGTAGCCGTGTACCTCCACGACCAGGTGCACGGAGCCGGCGTAGTTGAACACCGAGATCTTGCCGTTCGCGCCCGGCCGCACGATCGCGCCGTTGGACAGCGTCTGCGTCGCCATCACGTTGAGCATCGCCACGCCGGGCTGCGTCGCGCCGTCCGGCCACGCCCTCATGTAGGTGTTGGCGGTCGGCCCGACGGCCACGATCCGCAGGTACAGGGCGCTGACCCCGGACGTCGGGATGCCGCCGACCCCCAGCACGGGGAACGTGGTGATGCTCCGCGCGCCTCGCGTGCCGCTGACCCCGCCGATGCCCGTGCGGGTGTCGAGCACGGATCTGGCGAGGGTGAACGGCACGTAGTCGCCACCCCGGCCCGCCGCGTCGGCGTGCGCGACCGGTGTTCTCGGCACGACGGCCAGCGCCAGCGCCACGAGCACGGCGACCAGGACCGCGATCCCCCGGCGTCTCTCCACTGTGGACATGTCTCTCCCTTTTCTGCCGGCGCCGCCGCTTCCGGGCGTCACCACGAACCCCCGCCGCCGCCCGGGACCGGCGCGGGGACGTTCCCGGAGCCGCACTTGACCAGGCACGGCCAGTTCACCTTCCCCGCGTAGTTGGAGCCCACGCTCCAGCCGAACGGGCTCGTGCTCTTGTTCGCCACGCCTCCGGCGTCGAACGCGTAGCCCAACTCCACCGCGGTCTTGCCCTCCGAGAACGCGAGGCCGCCGGCCACGCTGTGCGGTCCGCGCACGGCGGCACTGCCGGCGACGCTCGCACCCACTCCGGTCGCGAACCCGTTGACCGTCTTCGGGGTGCGGTCCGAGTCGATGATCCACCCGCCGCGCACGCCCAGCGATGCGCCGCGCGTGCCGACGGCGTCCCCCACGCTCCAGGAAAGTTGGCCGTGGCGGGTGAGCGTCAGGCCGAGCGTGCCGCCACCGGCGAACTGAGGGCTCCACCCGCGGAACAGGACGGACGCGTCAACCGTCACGTAGTCCGGCGAAGTGTCGACGCCCGCCATGCTGAGCCCTGGGTCCACACCGGACCACACAGTCGTCCACACGCAGTCGAACGTCGACATGCACTTCTGCACCCCGCCGATGCCGTGCACCGTCCCGGTGGCCGTCTCGGCCACCTGGCTGACGGCCCGCGTCAGCGATCCGACCGCGGTGACGGCCTGCGCGCGCAGGCCCTCGGAGATCCGGGCGTTGGCCGCGCTGCCGTCGCGGAAGGCGCCCACCACCGACGCACGCACCTCCGGCATCGCCGAGACCAGCGGTTTCACCATCGAGATGAGGGGTTTCAGGGCGGCGGCGACCGCCTTGACCGGTATCTTCTTCGCGACCGCCTCGATGACGGCACGGGCCTTGCGCGTGACCTCGCGGCGGGCCTTGGCCACGGCGGCCTTGCGGGCGCGTTCCACCTTGCGCGCGGTCTCCTCGGCCCACTCACGGGCCTGTTCGGCGCGCTCGCGGGCCGCATGGGCCAGGCGGCGGCCGCGGCGCTCGACGTCCTTGATCAGCCGCCCGAAGCCCCGCTTGAGGTGACCGAAACCCGACTTCACGTGGTTCCAGGCCTTCTTGAGCCCCGATGAGACCTTGTGGCCGAACGACTTGACCTTCTGCCACACCTTCCGGCCCGCCGACGCGGCCCTCGTCGCGAGGTTGACGACGTGCTTGACCGCGCTCTTGAACACCCGCTTGCCGAAGTCCAGGCCGTCGCGCACGGACCGGCTGACCCCACGCGTGACCGACTGCACACCGCTCCACGCCTTCTGCGCGGTGTCCTGGACGAAGTCGCCGACCTTCTTGCAGATGCCGCACGACAGCTTGGGCCAGTCGCCGTCCGGGTCCTCGTTGCCCAGCGGGTCGGCCGCGCCGTAGGTGTAGCGGTTGGCCAGCACCGCCTCGCCGCCGGCGTAGTCGGTGAGGTCGCGGGACAGGAACGTGCCGCTGGCGGGCGAGTACCAGCGGGAGCCCATGTCGACGTGGCCGGTGTCCGGATCCGTCCAATCGCCCTGGAACCCGAGGTTGCCGGTGTCCCCCTTGGTGGCGACGATCCTGCCGAAGGGGTCGTAGGCGGTGGTGTCGGTGAGCGCGCCGAGTGCGGCGTCGGCGGCCGGGAACGCCCCGGTGACGTCGCCGTGCTCGTCGGTCAGCACCAGCCGCCCGTCCACCGCGAAAAGGTCGCCGGACGGGCCGCGCGCGTACCGCTCGACCCCGTCGGAAACCGGGTCGTCCGCGAGCCCCGCGTAGGTGAACCTGCCGCTGCCACGCCGGATCAGCCGGTCGAGGGCGTCGTAGGCGTAGGTGCGGTCGCCGGCGCGGACGAGTTGGTCGAACGCGTCGAACTCGTAGGTGACGCCGCCGCGCGAGGCCAGTGTGCCGCGCGGGGTGTAGGTGTAGTCCCGGTCGCCGTCGTTGGTCAGCCGGTTGCGCGCGTCGTAGGTGGCGGTCTTGCCTCCCGCCCGGATCCGGTTGCCGGCGGCGTCCCAGGCGTAGTCGACCTTGCCGGCCGCGCCGGCCCACGAGGTGAGGCGGCCGGCGAGGTCGTAGGTGTAGGTCTGGTCGGCGTTCTTCCCGATGAGCCGGTCGTTGTCGTCATAGCGGTAGGTGAGCGACGCGACGGTCTGGCCGGCGGCGTTGCCCAGCACGTCGGAGGTGGTGCGGCCCAGGTCGTCGTAGTGCAGCGACCGCACCCGCCCGGCACCGAAGTCCACTGTGGACAACAAGCCGGTGACGTCGTAGCGGTACAGCTGCGCGGTGCCGGTCTGCCCGTCGGTGACGGCGGTCAGCCGCCCGGAGGTGTAGCCGAACGTGGCCGTGCCTGAGGCGTCGACCCGCCGCGTGAGACGGCCGTCCGCGTCGTAGGTGTAGTCGGCGTCGCCGGAAGGGCCCCGCGCGGTCAGCAGGTTGCCCCGGTCGTCGTAGGTGTAGGCGTTCACGCCTTCGGTGCTCTCCGCCCGCACCAGGCGGTCCAAGGCGTCGTAGGCGCGGGTCCGGCTGCCGGTGGCGACCGAGGCGCCCGAGCCGGTGCGGCTGGTGGGGCGGCCCGCCGCGTCGTAGCCCGCCTCCGTGACGACGCCGCCCGGCGCGGTCATCCGCACCAGGTTCCCGTCCGCGTCGTAGCCCGCGGTCCAGGTGCGGTCCGCGGCGTTCGGGTGCGCGGGTGTGGCCGGTTCCACCAGGGTCTCGGTCAACCCCAGCGCGTTGTAACCCGACACGGTGGTGTTGCCGCGGCCGTCGGTGTACCGGGTACGCCGGCCGGCGGCGTCGTAGCCGAACGTCGTGGTGATCGACTCCGTGGCCGTCACCGGCTCGACCTGCCGCACCAGGCGGTCGTCGGCGTCGTAGTCGTACGTCGTCGTCACGCCCAGGGCGTCGGTGGACGACGTGCGGTTGCCCGCCGCGTCGTAGCCGAGCCGCCGGGTTCGCAGCACCGACCCGTCCGCCTTCAGGTTCGCCTCGGCCACCAGCCGCCCGGCCCCGTCATAGGTGGCCCGCGCGGTGCGGCCGACCGCGTCGGCCTGCCGCACCTGGCGACCGGCCGCGTCGTAGCCGAACTGGGTGACCACACCGGCCGGGTCGGTCGTCCGCACGGCCCGGCCCGCCGTGTCGTAGGCGGTGCGACTGACCGCGCCGGTCGGGCTGTCGATCCGCACGACGCGGCCCGCGTCGTCATAGGTGAACCGGGTCACCAGGTTGTCCGCCACCGGGCGGCGCTCCACCACCGTGGCCGTGATGCGGCGGTCCAGGTCGTCGTAGGTGGACTCGGTGCGCCCGCCCAACGGGTCCGTCGCGGTGAGGGGCTGTCCGCTGCGGGTGTACGTGGCACGCCACACCGCCCGCTCGCCCTCGGTGGACGTGGGCCGGTCGACCTCGGTCTGCCGGCCCAACTGGTCGTAGGAGTAGCGGATCGAGTTGCCGCGCGGGTCGGTGACCTCCACGACCTGGCCCGCGGCGTCGTAGCGGGTACGCGTGGTCGGCGTCAGGACCTCCGTCGCGCCCGGTGCCCGGTAGCCCGGCTCCGAGGCGGTCAGCTGCCTGCCCAGCCGGTCGTAGGTGGACCGCCGGACCTGCCCCGTCTCGTCGGCCAGCGCCGTCTGCCCGCCGAACGCGTCGTACGCCGTACGTGAGGTCGGCCGTGCCGTCACCGGCGCACCGCCACCGGACTCCACCGGCACCGGCGGCGCCATCTCGATCGTCTGACGGCCCAGCTCGTCGTATGCGGTGTTCGTGGTGTAGGCCACCGGGTCCGCGCCCGGGGTGTTGCCGCGCGGGTCGGTCTCGGAGACCTTGAGGCCCCGCTGGTCGTACGCCGACGTCGTCGTCAACGTCACCGAACCGGTGTTCACAGATTCGCGCACCACGTTGCCCGCGTCGTCGTAGTCGTAGTCCACGACCTCGGGCGCGGTCGGCACGGGCCACGGCACGTTCGACGCCCGCCCGGACCTGCTCACCCGCGTCACGTTGCCCGCCGCGTCGTAGGTGTTCACGGTCGTGGTCGCGACGCCGTCCGGGTCCTCCACCATCGTCGTCGGGTTCCCCGCGCGGTCGTACACCGACGTCGTGGTGGAGGTGCCGTCGCCGGACACCGTCCGCGTCACGTTGCCCGCCGCGTCGTAGGTGTTCTCCTGGAGCACGTAGTCGCGCGTGCTGCCGTCGGGGTTGTGGAAGTTCTTCAGCACGGTCCGGTGCGGGCGGTCGTCGCCGTAGTAGGTGAACTCCACCCGCCTGCCCATCGCGTCGGTCTCGCTCGCCTTGCGACCGGCGAAGTCGTAGGAGTACGACCGCAGCACCAGGTAGTCGCCGGTCAAGCCGCCCGCGTCGTCGCCGCGGTAGTCGCGCAGCCGCACCTCGGCGATCGCGTTGCGCGCGGTGTAGCCGAAGTCGTAGCGGGTGCCGTTCGCGTCGGTGGAGGAGACGACGTTGCCGAACCGGTCGTAGTCCTGGGTCGTCTCACCGCCCTCGGCGTCGGTGACCCGGACCGCTCGCCCGAACTCGTCGTACGCGGTGAGCGTGGTGCGGGCCGGTCCGCCGCCGAGCTGGTCGGTCTCCTCCACCTTCGTCTGGTTGCCGTCGGCGTCGTAGGTGATGGCGACCTGCCGCTGGTGCTTCGTGCCGTCCACGGCGTTGGTCGTCACGGGCTCGGTCACGCGGGTCTGCCGGGACAGGGCGTCGTAGCCGTAGGTCGTGGTGACGCCGGCCGGGAACGTGTCGGAGACCTCCGTCTCCGTCGTCAGCCGGCCGAGCACGTCGTAGGAGTAGTTCGTGACCAGGCCGGACGGCGTGGTCAGCCGGGCGAGGTCGCCGTTGGCGCGGTAGGCGTAGCGCGTGGTCTTGCCGCGGGCGTCCACGGTCGTCAGCGGCAGGCCGGCGGGCACGATGCCGCCGCCCACGGCCGCCTCCGCGCCGTTGGTGTAGGTGTTGCGGACCGTCGAGCCGTCCGGCTCGGTCTGCGTGGCCACCTCACCGGTCGCCGTGTAGGTGTAGGACGTGCGGTAGGTCGGGTCGGTGGCGTCGGCCGACCGGGCGTCACGGGTCTCGGACGGCTGGTCCGCTCTCGGGTCTGCCGCACCACCCGCCGGGTAGGTGGTGTAGGTGGTGTGGCACTCGCCGGCACGGCGGCACGTCTTCGTGGACGTGGCGTTGCCGCGCTCGTCGTAGGTCATCGTGACCGCGTCGCCGTTCTCGTTGGTGGCGACGGTCAGGTTGCCGGCCCCGTCGTACTGGAACGAGCGGATCGCCATGCCGTTGACGGGGTGCCGCACGAACACCGGCCCGCCCGCGTCACCGGGGATCACGGTGCAGAACTTCGGGTCGTTCGGGTCCGGCGCGCTGCACTGCTCCACCGGCTCGGGCTGGGGTGCGGGCCGGTCGGAGTCCCGCAGCTCCAGGCCCAACGGCGTGCCGGTCCGCAGCACCTTCCCGGTGACGCCGTCGAACTCGTACAGGCTCGGCTGGTTGCCCGGGTCGAGCACCTGCACGCCGCGCCGCAGGTCGGTGTCCCCGCCGTAGACCACAGGCGGTCCGATCTTCCACAGGCCACCGTTGCGGTCGGTGTAGGTCGCGACGCGGTCCAGGTTGACGTCGTAGGTGGCGCGGGAGGACACGTTGCCGCTCGGCCGGGTCACCGACGCCAGCTGGTCAGCGGCCGTCGTGCCCTGCCGGTAGTGCGTCGACACGGCGTTCGGGCCCAACGGGTGCGAGTAGACCGCCACCTCGTCCAGCGAGCCGCTGAACGACCGCTGCCCCGCCGTGCCCCACGCGGGCCACGACCCCGGGGTGCTGACCGACGCGGCGCCGACCTGGTTGAACGTCAGCTGCGCGTGGTCCAGCGTCACCCCGGTCGCCTTGGCCACCTGCGCCCCGTCGAGGTACAGCGTCTGCGTGGTGCCCGTCAGGGACAGCACGACGTGGTGCCAGCGGCCGTCGTTGACGGCGTTCGGCGAGGTCAGGGGGGCGATCGAGGTCGCGCCGAACTGGCCGCGCACCTTGCCGTCCGTGCCGACGTACAGCACCGGGACGCCTCGACCCGGTGCGGTGCCGAACGCCTTGTCCTGGTAGCCGAGCAGCGGGCCGCCGGTGCCGGTGGTGTTGGCCTTGAACCACAGCTCGACGGCGCCGTCACGGCTCTTCTTCAGCAGGCCCTTGGGCAGGTCGAGCCGCGTGGTCGTGCCGTTGAACGACGCCGCCGTGCCGGTCGCGCCCGCCAACGCGCCCGCCGTGCCCAACGCCGCGTTCACGTAGGCCCCCGCGTCCTTGCCCAGGTTGACCGAGATCTCGCTGCCCGCGGCCGTGCCCTGCCCCTCGCCCAGCCGCCAGTAGGACTCCGGCAGCGAGTCCAGCACCGCGCTGCGGTAGTGCGACCCGGTGCTGTAGGCGTACTTGGTGCACAGGCCGCCGGGCGCGCACGCCTGGGTCAGCGTGTCCCCGGTGTAGCCGTAGGTCCAGGTGGTGTTCGCGTCGGTGGTCACGGAGGTGACGTGCCCGCCGGTCCACGTGAACCGCAGCGAGCGGCCCGCGGTGTTGCTCTGGCTGTTGGACACCTGCGCCTTGGCCAGCTTGCCGTCCGCCGCGCCGTAGGTCAGCACCAGCGACCGGCCCGCGCTGTCGGTGATGCGGCTGAGCAGGCCGGCGGCGGTGAACAGGTACGCCGTGCCCGACCGGTCCGCCAGCTTCCAGCCGCCCGCCTCCTGCGTCAGGGCCGACACCCGGCCCGACGGCGGCGCGTAGGTCCCGTCGGGGTTGCGGCCGAACCGCACCGCCTGACCGTCGGGGAACGTCACCACGACGTTGCCCGTGCCGTCGTCGTCCGGGGTCAGGCGCATGTCGTAGCGGCTGGTCCAGCCCGCGCCGAACACGCCGTCCCGGCGCGGGTCGAGGCTGTTGTAGGTGCGCACCACGTTCAGCTCGGGCCCGACCGTCGCCACCGTGGCGTCCACCGCGACGTTCGACACGCCGCCGGTCTGCGGCTCGAACTCGTGCTCGTCCGACGCGCCGGCCGCCCGTGACGTCAGCTCGGGCTGCGGCACGTCCGCGTCGAGGCCCGATTGCGGTGACGCCACTTCGTTGCCCGCGTCCCGGACGACCACCCGCCACACGTAGCTCTTGCCCCAGGACAGCTTTCCGTCGGGCACCGTCCACTGCGGACTCGGCTGGAAGCCCGAGGCGAAGCAGAGCTTCGGGTCGTCCGCCCGGCACACCTCGAAGTTGAAGCTCAGCGACGCCCCCGGCGGCGCATCGATGTCCAGCGCGCGGCCCCACAGCAGCGGCGTCAACGTCGGCGTGCGGTAGCCGTTCGGCGGGTGCAGCTCCTGCACGACCGGCGCGAGGTCGATCACGTCCAGCGCCAGCCGCGCCGGCGGCACCTGGTGGTCGGTGAAGACCGCGCCGCCGGCGCGGACCATCGTGAAGTCCAGGAAGTACGACCCGGGCGGCAGCGCCTTGACCGTCGCGTCGACCGTGACCTTCCCGCCCCGCGCCACCGTGCCCGGCAGAGACGCCGCGCGCTGCTGGCCGACCGCCGCCCCGGTCTTCGTGTTGTACGCCCGGTAAGCCAGGTAGTAGTCCGCCGGCGACCACGCCTCCGCGCCCTTGTTCATCACGGTGACCTTGACCTTGCCGTCCTGGTTCTGCAGCACGGGCGGGTTCGGCACCGGGTTCGGGATGGCGTACTCGGCGTTGTAGGGGCTGTGCGTGACGAACAGCCGCGGCGGGTTCGCCGTGCCCGTGCCGGTGAACCGCTTGCCCGACAACGGGTCCGCCACGTCCGCCCGCAACGACAGGCCGTGGTTCACCGCCGTGCCGTCCACCCAGCCCTGCACCAGCTTCGTGCCGTCGCCGCCCAGGTCGAACACCTCGGCCGCGGCCGGGCACTGCGACGACGACTGCCCCGTGGCCACGTAGCCGTGCGCGAACGACCGGCTCGCCATCGACGCGCCCACGGTCGGCCCGGGGAAGCTGTAGGAGCCCGTCGCGGTCCACGCCTGCGCCACCGGGTGCACCGTCACCGGCCGGGCGCGGCACGAGTTGGCGTCGAACTCCACCACCTGCAACTGCGCCCCGAACACCACGTGGTTGCGCAGCCGATCCACCAGGCTGCCGAACCGCACGTACGAGGCCGTCGACACGCCGGCCACCTGCCCCACCCGCAGCTCCGACCCGCCCGCGACCGACGTCGGGCCGCGCACGGACATCGCCGCGTCCGCCGCGCCGTCGTCCACCGGCAACGCCACCGTGGGGTCGACCTCCACCGGGTACACCCGGGCCGGGTCGTCCAGCCAGGCCTGGTCCAGCCGGACCTCGAGCACGCCGTCGACCAGCGCGTAGCTCACCCCGCGCGACACCGCTCCCGCCGCGTCCACCATGTCGCCGGGCGGCACCACGGCGTGGACGACCTCACCGTCGGCCAGCACGAGGGTCTGACCGTCGAGCCTGGCGCGGAGGCCGCGCAGGGTCAGCGGGAAGTCGAACGCGCGGGTCGCCTTCGCGTCCTTGAGGACCAGGGTCTCCTTCACCCCGCCCGGTCGGGCTTGGAGCAGCAGGTCGACGCCGGGTCGCGCGTCGGCGTACGCGACCTGGTCGCGCTCCACCCGGCCCGGCTGCGGTGCGGCGTCACGCAGGCGGTAGCCAAATGTGTGCCGGTCGTCCAGCTCGACCCGCTGCTCACCGTCCGCGTGCGACGCCAGCATCAGGCCGACCGCGTTGGTAGTGTTGCGCCAGCCGTCGTCGGCCCTGGTCAGCGTGGTGTCTATCGGCTCGAACGCGCCATCGCGGGTGCGGTAGTTGACCGGCGTGGCGGAGAACTCGGTGGTCTCGGTGCCGTCGGAGTTGGCGTAGACCCGCTCGTGCGGCCCCCGCGCGTCCACCCGCTCGCGGCTCGTCGCCCGGTCGAAACCGGTCCGCGCGGCGGTCGGCCCGGTGGTGACCGAGGCCGTGTTCGCGGCCTGCGGTGGTGCCTGCACGCGCGGGTGCTCGCCGCGGTGCGACTGCGGCAACGTCCGGTTGACCACGCCCTGCTCCAGGTGCGGCCGACCGGCCGCGGACCCCCACCGCTGCTCCGGCGCCGCGGTCGCCCGCGTGGGGGACACCGGGCCGTCCGGCACCGCCGCGTCACCCGCGGCGGAACCGGCCAGCAGCAGCGCCACCAGTGCGAACGCGCACGCACGGACTCGGTTCCGCCTCACGGGCCCCTCCCCCTGCGGACAGCCGCCTCCGTACACCGACCCCCGGTGTCCCCCGGACTGCCCCAAGCCCGACGACCGTAGGAACCGGCTCTAACAACTCGCTAACAACCGAGCAGGACAGAGCGAAGGAGGCGTTCCGGCCCGACTCCCCCGGCGCGCGGCTGATCCCCGAGATGGCCGGCGGCGCGGTGACCGTGGTCGACAACCCGAAGCTCTCCGGCCTCGCCGGGAACGACCTGGCCTCCCTGGCTGTCCGACCAGGGCGTCGACACGCTGTTCCTGACCGGGGTGGCCACCAACCTGACCGTCGAGCAGACCGCGCGGCACGCCACCGACCTCGGGTTCACCGTGCACGTGGTCAGCGGCTGCGTGACCGCCGCCGACGACGCCGCGCACACCGCCTCGCCGGCGAACCTGGAGCTCACCACGGCCGGTAGCGAGCCGTCCGTCCCGTCCACACAGGACGGACGGCGTCCGCCGATTCCGGCACCCGGCAGGCGGAGAACGGGTACCGTCGGTGCGGCGCGATCGAGGATTCTGGAGGCACCTCCATGCACCGACCACTACCTACCAGCGGCAACGAGCCCGGGAACGTCTCATGAGCGCGGGGAGGACGACACGCCGCCGACTGCTCACCGCGGGCGCCGTCGCCGTCGGCTCCACGCTGCTGAGCACGGAGCAGGCGTTCGCCGACGGCTACGGCTCCGGCGCGCTGGGCCCGTGGGAGACGATGTCCAAGGCGATCTCGACCATCACCCAGATCAGGCCGGTCCTGGACACCGACGGGCTGTTCATGTTCGGCGACAGCATCTCCGTGCAGGACGGCTACACCTTCGCGCAGCGACTGCACAGCCGGACCGGGGACGTGATCGCCGTGCACAACTGGTCCGGCCGCCCGACCGCTCCGGCCGTCGACGCGCTCGCGCAGTGGGCCCAGACCTACGGCCTGCCGCGCCGCATCCTGATGGCCACCGGGTCCAACGACATCTTCACCCCGCCGGTGTTCGCCGCCCAGGTCGACCGCACGATGTCCATCGTCGGCCCGACCCGAACGGTGTACTGGGTCAACACCCAGGTCGTCCGGACCAGTCAGCCGGCGGCCGTCCAGTTGGCCGACCAGCGCAACAGCGCCTGGATCAACCTGCAACTGGCCGACGCCCAGCGCGCGCACCCGAACCTGCGCATCGTCCGCTGGGCCGAGTTCCTGGCCGCGAAGCCGACCAGGCTCACGGCCTACCTGCGCGACGGCGTCCACACCACCGAACCGCTGGGCCAGGACGCCCGCAACGAGCTCATCGTGCAGGCGATCGAAGCGTCCTGAGCACTTCGGCCGCAGATGGGGCTACGGCTGGAGGTCGCGCTGGTACCAGGTGCCCGACGGGAACTCCCACTGGATGCCCGTGTAGATCACGAACAGGATGCCGCACAACGCCTTACGGTCATCCAACCGCCGACGACCGGGATACCGGAACCGCCGCTCGACCTTCGGCAACAGCGGCTCGATCAACTCCCACAGCTCGTCCTCGACCTCCCACGGCCGACGCCGGGCCACACCAACCTCCCACCGGACAACACCCCATCCGACACCACCACAGCATAACCAAGATCATTCTGTAACTTCGTGCAACATCCACGAATCCAGCCACGGCATCGACGTGGGCAAGAAATCAAGGGCGCAATCGGCACATCGCCACCGACGTACTCGATCGACGTCCTGCAACGCTTGAATACACTTCTCGGGCGAACCTCTCCGGAATCGCCATGACACCGCTTGCCGGGCAGCCCTGTGAATGCCGACAACCTCACCGTTCCCACCGCGCCGCACCCGTCCAACCGGGGGAGACACTGCCGATCACGTGTCCGCTGGGCGGGGCGGCGCGATGGACGAACGGTCGCGCCTGGGCATGGGGACGTGGTGGACGACGGGGGTTGGTGGGCGGGGTTCGGTGAGGAGCACTTCGACGGCTTTCGCGCCCAACTCGTAGTGCGGGAGGGCGACGGTGGTCAGCTTGGGGCGCACCCAGCCGGCGAGCGGGTGGTCGTCGAAGGAGACGACGGAGACGTCGGCCGGCACGGCGAGTCCTGCGTCGGCCAAGGCCTGGTAGGCGCCGAACGCGAGCCGGTCGTCGAAGCAGACCAGGGCGCGGGGACGTTGGCTTTCCAGCAGGTCCTTGGTGGCGGCGAAGCCGTTCTCCGGCAGCCACCGCCGGCACACCCGCGCGCCGGCGATCTCCACGCCCGCCGCGTCGAACACCTCGTGGATGCCGATGAGTCGCTTGCCGGCCGTGACCGAGCCGGGTGGCACGTCGTCCGCGCCGGCGCCGATGAGGTGGATGCCGTCGCGGTGCCCGGCGTCCAGTAGCGCGCGTGCCGCGGTCCGGCCCGCCTCGACCTCGTCGGGCACGACGACGGACAACCGGGATGGCCGGTCGGGCAGGACGTTGAGCAGCACGGCGCGACCCGCCTCGATCCCGTCCGGCACGGAGACCTGCGTGGTGTGCATCGCGGCGTACACGATCCCGTCGACCTGGCGGTCGAGCATTGCCTCGATCAGGCTCTGCTCCGACTCCCGGTCGCCGTCGGTCTCCGCGACGACCAGCAGGACGCCGTGCGCGTGGGCCGCGTCGGCAGCGCCCCGGATCAGGTCCCCGGCCAGGCCGGATGTGGCGACCGTGGTGAAGACGAACCCGATCGCGTCAGCGTCGCCGGCATGGGATCCGGCAGGCCGGGCCTTGCGGCGGTACCCCAGCGCGGTCGCGGCTTGCCGCACGCGCCGTTCGGCGTCAGCGGAGATCCGCAGGTCGCGACCTCGACCGGACAGGACCAGCGAGACCGTCGTGGTCGAGACACCGACCTCCTTGGCCACGTCGGACAGCGTGACCCGTCGTCGGTTCATCCGGACCTCCCGCACACGAGTCTCCGAACGGCTTGCACCGGCGCCGGCCTCCTCGGTGAGAGCCGGTCGGTGCCGGAGCCTCAGGGAGTGGACAGTTCAACGGTGCAACGTCACGGTCCCGGCCGAATGTTTCGGTGATCGGGCCTGAACTCTCGGTCAATGTATCCAGGCACGGTTGGCCAGTCAACGGTCCGTTGGCCGCAGGATGTGAACGCTCACGAGACGGTGGAGTACCTACTAAGGGCCTTACGCTCAGCACAGGGATGTGAACGTAAACATCGCCAGGACACCTGGTGCGGCCGACAGCCGGGCCAGGCCGGGCTCACCGACCAGGGGCCGCCGTACTGGCGCGCACGACGAGCTCGGTGGACAGGACCAGGCGGCGCTGCGGCAGTTCCCGGCCCTGCGCCAGGTCGATCACCATGCCGGCGGCGGTGGCGGCCATCTCACCCAGCGGCTGCCGGATGGTGGTCAGCGCGGGGATCATCCACTGGGCGGGCGGCAGGTCGTCGAAGCCCACCACGCTCAGGTCGTCGGGGATGCGCAACCCCGCCTCGTAGACGGCTTGGTACACCCCGAGCGCCTCACCGTCGTTGCCGGTCACCACCGCGGTGGGCGGGTCCGGGAGGCGCAGCAGCTCACGGGTGTGCTCCAAGCCGTCGACGATCTGGAAACGGCCTTCGCGGACCAACTCCGGGTCCACCGGCACCCCGGCGGCGTCCATGGCCGCGCGGTACCCGTCGAGCCGCGCCCGGCCCGAAAGCATCCCGGTGGCGCCGGTGATCACGGCGATCCGGCGGTGCCCGAGTTCCAGCAGGTGCCGGGTCGCCGCCAAGCCCCCGCTCCAGTTGTCGGCGCCCACCGACGGCATCCCGTGCGCGGGCTCACCGGTCGGATCGACCAGCACCACGGGGATGTCACGACTGCTCAGCTGCTGGTACTGCGCGGGTGTGGGGCCGGAGAAGACCGCGACGACACCGACCGGCCGCCGGGCCAGCAGCCCGTCGATCCAGCTGCGGTCGGGGATGTGTTGGCCGTGCAGCTCGCTGAGCGAGATGGTCAGCCCGTGCTCGGTGACGACGCGCTCGACCCCCTTGACCACCTCGACGGGGTACGTGCCCGCCAGTTCGTGGAACAGCACCTCGACCAGCGATGACCTGCTCACTCTCTTCTGCCGCCGGTAGCCCTGCTCACGGAGCAACCTCTCCACCAGAGCGCGGGTCTCCGCGGCGACCTCGACGTGCCCGTTCACCACCTTGGACACCGTCGCCGCCGACACACCCGCCAACGCGGCGATCTGCGCGATGGTGACCCCGGCGTTGCCGGCGGCACTCGAAGCCGGGTCAGAGGTGGAGGGCATGACGCGAGCCTAACGGCGTAGGCAGAACGGCCGGTCCGGCCCGTGAGCTACGACGTTCCGAAACTTCAGGCGCTCCATCCGAAGCTTCAGGCCCTCGTCCACGTACCCGCGGCCGTGAACCACTGCTGCAAGCCGTACCTCGCCGACACCCTCACACCGGGCTCGCCGACACCGACCTCGTACTCGGTCGGGGCATCTACCAGGAACGTCGATCCGGCGAAGCCATGAAACACACCCCGTGACCCGGCTGGAACACCCACACAAGCCTTCACATCCATCAGCCCGCCTCCGAAAGCCGGGAGGCCGCGAGATCTGTCCATCGCAACTACCAACACCCGCCGCGCCGACCACACGCAGGAACTACACCTGATGACGTTAGCGACTATTGACAGACGACCAACAGCGCAAACCTCGAACTATTCGGTTTGGGATTGACCCGTTCTGACGGACATCTGAGATCAGGGGACGCGTGTCCCCGGAGGGATGTCCCATCATGGAGTCCATGGGCAGGAAGAAGCGGCGGCCCCGGCGGTCGTTCACTCCGGAGTTCAAGGCCGAGATCGTGGAGTTGTGCTCGCGGGGTGACCGGTCGGTGGGTCAGGTCGCGAAGGACTTCGACCTGACCGAGACCGCGGTGCGGCAGTGGGTCGTGCAGGCCGAACGTGACTCCGGCACCCGCGCCTACGGGTTGACCACCGACGAACGGGAGGAGCTCGCGAGGCTTCGGCGGGAGAACCGCCGCCTGACCGAGGACGTGGAGATCCTCAAGCGCGCCACGGCTTTCTTCGCCTTAGTGTCAGGCTGATGGGGTCCGGCGGGGTTCGCTCCCTATTTTGCTGCTCCCGGCTGTGGCTGGGTGGCTTGTCCTGATGTGCGGCCCCGCCGGACCCCACGCCGGGCGGCGGAGTGGCTTGATAGCAGCCTGCCGATCGCTCGACTAAGGCTTGCCCTCGTTGCCGGGCGTGGATGGAACCCCGTCATCGGCAGAGAGGGTAAGGGCATGGTGATGGTCGGCGTGGACGCACACAAGCGGACCACACGCTGGTCGCGGTCGATGAGATCGGCCGCAAACTGGGAGAACGGACCGTTCAGGCCACAACGGACGGTCATCTGAATGCGATCCGGTGGGTCGGGCAGTGGGACGAGGTGTCCTTCGCGGTCGAGGACTGCCGGCACATGACCCGGCGCCTGGAACAGGACCTGCTGCGGTCCGGGTTCCCTGTGGTCCGTGTGCACACCAAGTTCATGGCCGCCGCCCGCCGGTCGGGTCGCCAGCCCGGCAAGTCCGACCCCATCGACGCCCTGGCGGTCGCACAGGCCGCGCTGCGCGAGCCGAACCTGCCCACCGCCGCCCTGGACGGGCCGTCCCGGCAGGTCAAGCTCCTGTCCGACCACCGCCACGACCTGATCATCGAGCGGACGAAGGTGATCAACAGGCTGCGGTGGCACCTGCACGAACTCGACCCGGCGCTGACGATCCCGCCGCGCGGGTTGCGCAGCTACCGCACGATGGACGCCGTTGCCGCACGACTGGACGGTCTCGGCGGCACGGTCGCCCGCATCGCCGGCGAGCTGCTCGACCGGTGCCGGGAACTCACCGGGCAGGTCAACCAGCTCGAACGGGAGCTGCGTGACCTGGCCCGCGTCCTGGCGCCCAGCCTGCTGGAGGTGCCCGGCTGCGGAGTGCTCAGCGCCGCCGCCATCCTCGGCGAGACCGCCGGTGCAGCCCGGTTCCGCTCCAAGAACGCCTACGCCCGATTCACCGGCACCGCCCCGATTCCGGTGTGGTCGGGCAACAACGTCAAAGTGCGCCTCAACCGGGGCGGCAACCGCACGATCAACCACGCCCTGCACATGATCGCCGTCACCCAGACCCGAGGGTTCGGCCCCGGCAAGCAGTACCACAACAGCCTGATCGCCCGGGGCAAGACGCACAAGGAGGCGCTGCGGCTACTGCGACGTCGCCTGTCCGACGTGGTCTTCCGCGCCCTGCTCACCGACGAACGCCGCCGCAACCAGGCCACACCGACCACACCCGCAGCAGCCGCTTGACATAGAAGCATCAAGGAGATCCGGTGAACGTATACCCGTTCATCGAGGCGGAGAAGTCACGCGGCGGCAACGTCCACCGGGCGTGCACGCTGCTGAAGGTCTCCCGGTCCGCCTACTACGCCCACCGCACCGCCACGCCCACCGACCGCGCACGACAGGACGCCGAGCTGGCCGCGCAGGTCGTCGCGATCCACGACGAATCCAAGGGCACCTACGGCGCACCCAGGGTGCACGCCGAACTGCGAGCCCAAGGCCATCGGCATTCCCGCAAACGCGTCGCCCGGCTCCTACGACAGACCGGACGCGCGGGACGCGCACCGAAGCGTTGGCGCACCACCACCGTCCCCGACCTCAGCGCGACCGTTCCAGTCGACCTGATCCGACGTGACTTCTCCTGCGCCGCAACAGATATCGACACACGATGGTGCGGGGACATCACCTATATCCACACCTGGGAAGGGTGGCTCTACCTGGCCACCGTCATCGACATCGCCTCACGACGCGTGGTCGGCTGGGCCACCGCCGACCACCTGCGCACCGACCTCGTCGCCCAGACCCTGGACAACGCAGTGCGCCAACGACGCCCCGAACCCGGAGTGATCTTCCACGCCGACAGGGGCTGTCAATACACATCCGCCCAGCTCGCCACACTCGCCGACGATCCGGGCGTCCGACTGTCGATCGGCCGCAAGGGCCAATGCTGGGACTGTGAGACTGGTGGTTGCCACCAGGCGGCCTGACTCCTGTTTACGACTGACCCCGCGGTTCGGGTGTCCTTGCTGTTGATCTGTCGTCCG
>NZ_LGED01000214.1 GCF_001280085.1 Saccharothrix sp. NRRL B-16348
CACCCCCCGCCGCGCCCCCTACCGCGCCCTACCGGGCCGACGCCGCCTACCGGGCCGACGCCCGCCGTGCCCTCTCTAACCCGCCGTGGCCCTCAGACCCGCAACGCCGCGCCGCCGCTCGCGCGCCCACTCGCTCGTGGTCGCCGCGCTCGCCGCATCCCACGCCCGCCGCCGCGCCTCTACCTCGCGCGCCCCAGCTGCCGCACCCCTCCGCGCCGCGCCGGCGGGCTCCCCGTTGCTGGCGTGTCGCGGCGGGTTTCCGTGTGTGCGATTCCTTCCGGGCTGGAGGCGGCTTACGGCGGCGGATCGCGGCGGGTGGGCTGGGGGGGGGGGGGCGGGGGGGGGTGGTTTGGGGTGGGGGGTGGTCGAGGCGTTCCGCTGGTTTTCAACCGAGGTGCGGTAACGGTGTTTCCGTACATTTTTGGGCGAATGTCACTCGATCGTGTTGGCGGAAAGGCTGTGGGCGGGTGCGGCGGGCAAGGGGTTGAGGGGCTTGCCCGCCGGTGAACCCGCGGGTTAGGGGAGGAGGTGGAATTCGGTGCAGTGCCAGCGTGAGCCTTGGCGTTCTACTCGGGCGGCGAAAGCGCGGACCTTGGTCGGCATGTGGAGGGTGCCCGCCAGTTCCGCCGCATCCGGCGACACGTGGCACAAGCGGTAGCGGCCGAGGCGGGTTTGGGTGGTGGTGGCGGCTTCGGTGACGGTGGTCAGGGCGCGTGGGGCGAAGGTGGCTGACAGTTGGCGGGGTGGTCGTCGACCGCTGAGGGCCTCGACCAACGGGAACAGGAAGTGGCGGGCGTCCAGAGGTGCGGCGGCGGTTGGTGGGGGTGTGGTGGCGTGCAGGGGGCCGGTGGGGGTGTCCTCGGGGCCATCGGGCTTCGTCGACGACAGGGTGCGGAGTTGAGGTGGCATGCTGAACCGAGGGCGGACGGCCGGGGTTTCGTACCAAGATCACCCGATGGAGGCACGGTGCGGGGACTGGTTCTCGACTTCGGCGGTGTGCTCACGGACCTCGGTGACGATCACGCGGCGACCGAGCCGCCGCTGCTCACCGCCACCCGCCAGGCTCGCCACCAGGGCATCCTCACCGCGATGCTCTCGAACGCCGACTTCCTGTGGCACCCGCCGGCCGGTTGGGAAGACCTGTTCGACGCCGTCATCACCTCCGGCGAGGTCGGCCTGGCCAAACCCGACCGCCGCATCTACCTGCTCGCCGCCGAACGGCTCGGCCTCCCCGCCGCCGAGTGCGTCTTCGTCGACGACCTCGCGGTCAACGTCCGGGGCGCCGCGGCAGCCGGAATGGTCGGTGTGCACCACCAGTCCGTGCAATCCACACTCGAGGAACTGGAAATACTGCTCCAGGTCCCCCTGCAGAGTTAACCGGTCACGAACGGCCACGGAGAATCCACCTGGCCGGTGAATTGCCGCTCACTCGACTTCCCTCGTACGTTCTAAGCGTTCACCGGCGAAGATCACGCGATGTACAGCCATGACGAGCATGGCCGAATGCCCCGGTTCCGCATCCGATGCCATACGAGGGGCGCGGGTGCGGGACGCCGAGGGCTGGTCGGGACGGCCCGACGGGTACCGCGTCGGGTGGCTGTGGTGAGCCGCCGACCAGCCGGGTTAGGCAGCGCGGGTGTCTGAGCGGCCCTCCGGCACCCGCGCTGCGCATCGCAAGAATCAAGAGCAGTCACGAGCGACGGCGGACGACCTCGAAGCACAGCACGGCCGCGGCGCTGGCCACGTTCAACGACTCCACCCCCGCCGCCATCGGGATCGACAACCACCCGGTCACGTGCGGCCGCACGTCGTCCGAGATGCCCGCCGACTCACTGCCCAGCACGAACGCCGCCCGCGGCGGCAGGTCGGCCGCGTACACCGACGACCGGGCCTGGGCGTCCAGCGCGAAGATCGGGTAACCGGCGCCCCGCAGCGCGACCGCCGCCTCCGCCGCCGTCGCGCACCGCAGCACCGGCGCCCGGAACGCGACCCCCGCCGACGCCTTGACCACCATCGGGTCGATCGACGCGACACCACGCCGGGGCACGACGATGCCGTCCACACCCGCCGCGGTCGCGGTGCGCAGGATCATGCCGACGTTCGCCGGCGTGGTGATCCCGTCGAGCACCAGCACGAACCGCGGCCCGTCGCGCAACCCCAGCTCCAGCGGACGCATCCGCGGCGCGACGACGTCCGCCAGCACGCCCTGGTCCTGCTTGCCGTTCCCGGCCAGCACCTTGACCCGCTGCGCGGAAGCCCGCTGCACCGCGACGCCGCGGCGACCGGCCGCGTCCAGGATCTCCCGGGCGGCCGGACCGCGAGCCGTGTCGGCGAGCACGACCTTGTCGACCTCGAGCCGCGGGTCGTCCAGAGCCTCCAGCACGGGCTTGCGGCCGTACACGGTGACGAACTTGTCCTTGGGTGACACATCCACGGCGTCAGTGTCCACTACCCGTTTGGGGCTTGCTTTCGCGCTGTCAATCATGATGATCGTCACATGACATCGCGCGACGAGGCGCACCGTCTGCTGGCCAGCGGCCGGGAGGCGGACGTCTACCTGCGTCCGGACGGCCTGCTGCTCAAGCGCAGCCGGTCGGGCCGCGACCTGCGGCCCGAGGCCGAGCTGATGCGCTACCTGCGCCGGCACGGCATACCGGTGCCGAGGGTGGCGGACGCCTCGGAGACGGACCTGGTCATGGAGTACGTCCCCGGTCCGCGCATGTCGCAGGAGCTGGACGCCCAGCCGTGGCGGGCGGGCGCGCTGGGCCGTGAGCTGGCCGAGCTGCACCGCAAGCTGGACGAGGTGCCCGCGCCGGCGTTCCTGCACGGTGACGGCGACCTGCTGCACCTCGACCTGCACCCCGGCAACGTGGTGATGGGCCCCGAGGGCGCGGTGGTGGTCGACTGGGGCAGCGCGCGCAGGGGCGACCGGAAGGTCGACGTGGCGCTGAGCTGGCTGGCGATCGCGGTGGCGCCGCTGCGGCCGTTCAAGCGGTTCGCCCGGTCGCGGATGGTGCGCGGGTTCCTGTCCGGGGTCGACGGCTCGGTGCGGGTCGAGGCCAGGCGCGCCATGCCGGCCGCCGCGGCGATCAGGCTGGCCCGGCACGAGCGCGACGAAGCCGAGGTCAGCGCCGTTCGCAGGCTGGTGCGGGACTGCACCGACTAGCCTGGACCGCATGCCCGACCGCCTGTCCGCGCTGGACGCCTCGTTCCTGTACCTGGAGGACTCCACGACGCCGATGCACGTCGGTGGGGTGGCGGTGTTCCGGCGACCGCGCACGGGCTTCGACTACGACCGGCTGGTCGACCTGATCGAGCAGCGGCTGTCGCTGGTGCCCCGGTACCGGCAGAAGGTCGTGCACGTCCCCGGACGGCTCGCGCGGCCGGTGTGGGTGGACGACGCGGACTTCGACGTCACCTACCACGTGCGGCGGTCGGCGTTGCCGAAACCGGGCAGCGACCAGCAGTTGCACGACCTGGTGGCGCGGCTGATGTCCCGCCCGCTGGACCAGACCCGGCCGTTGTGGGAGGTCTACCTGGTGGAGGGCCTGGCCCGGAACCGGACCGCGGTGATCACCAAGACGCACCAGGCGATGGTGGACGGCATCGGCGCGCCGGAGATCGGGCAGGTGATGCTGGACGTGTCCGCCACGCCGCGGCCGCCGGTCGAGTCGCTGTGGATGCCGTCGCCGGAGCCGAGCGGGTTGCAGCTGGTGGCCGACGCGGTCGCGGAGGCCGTGCAGCGGCCCGGCGAGGTGGTGGAGAACGCCCGTTCGGCGGCGATGGACACGGTGGCGACGGTGCGCAAGGTCGCCGGGGTGTTCGGCGGGTTGGTGTCCGCGGTGCGGACCGCCGCGACGCCCGCTCCCGGCAGCCCGTTGAACGTGCGGATCTCGCCGCAGCGGCGGTTCGCGGTGGCGCGCACCCGGCTGGACGTGTTCCGCGCCATCCGGCGGACGCACGGCGGCACGGTGAACGACGGCGTGCTCGCGGTGCTGTCCGGCGCGCTGCGGAACTGGCTGCTGTCGCGCGGCGAGGTCGTGACGGCGGGCACCACGATCCGGGCGATGGCGCCGATGTCGGTGCGCGACGACGAGACGCAGGTGTCGGCGTACCTGGTCGACCTGCCGGTCGGCGAGTCGAACCCGGTCGTGCGGCTGCACCACGTGTCGCACGCGATGCGCGCGCACCAGGAGTCGGGGCAGTCGGTGGCGGCGCAGACGTTGGTGCGGTTCTCCGGCTTCGCGCCGCCCACGTTGCACGCGTTGGGCGCGCGGGCGGCGTCGTCGTTCTCGCGGCGGTTGTTCAACGTGGTGGTGACGAACGTGCCCGGTCCCCAGGTGCCGCTGTACGCGGCGGGGGCGAAGATGATCGAGATGTTCCCGGTTGTGCCGTTGGCGAAGAACCAGGCGTTGTCGATCGGCGTGACGTCTTATGACGGTGGCGTGTACTTCGGCCTGAACGCCGACCGCGACGCGATGTCCGATGTGGACGTGCTGGCGGCGATGGTCGAGGAGTCGGTGGAGGAACTGATGGGAACGGTGTCCACATGAGGGTGTACCTCCCGGCGACCGTCGCGATGCTGCGCGACCTCGTGGAGAACGGCGAGTTCGCCGCCGTGGGCGGGACGGGGTTCGCCCTGACGCCCGCGTTGCGCGAGTCGTACGCGACCGGTGACACGGAGGAGCTGGAGTACTCGGCCATGCTCGACGCCGCTCGCGGTTCGCTGCGGCTGATCGCGGGCGACGAGAAGGCCGTGCCGAGGCGTGCGGTGGTGTCGGCGGACGTGCCGGACGTGAAGCTGCGGCCCGACCTGGACTTCTCGGTGGTGAAGCTGTCGGGTCCGGTGCCGCTGGAGCTGATCGCCGCGATCCACCTGGACACGCTGGAGGCGGAGGACGACGTGCGCGCGGCGGCCGACGTGATCGACGCGGCGGACCTCGGTGATCCGGACGCGGAGTTCGCGCTGGGCGGTGCGGAGGACCACGAGCTGGCCTGGTACGCGCCGCAGGAGCTGCCGTTCCTGCTGGAGCTGATGTAGCCGCGGTTCGCCACGCCGAACGGGAGCCGGACGTCCAGATTTCGGTCTGGACGTCCGGCTCCCGTGTGGTTCGACCCCCCGGTCAGCGCTGCAGGGTCAGCAGGCCCGGCCGGTAGGGCAGGAGGCCGTAGTCCACGCCGTCGGAGCGGGGGTCACGGCCTTGGTAGAGCAGTTGCAGGTTGCAGGGGTCGACGGTCTTGGTCTGGTCCGGGTTGGTGCGGAGCAGGTCGCCGTGGCTGATGTCGTTGGTCCAGGTGGCGCCGCTGTTGGCCTTGCCCGCGAACGGGTTGCTCTCGGTGGCGGCCTGCGGCGTCCACGAACCGCTGAGGCTGCTGGACGTGAACGAGCGGAAGTAGCGGCCGTTCGCGCCGATCGCCTCGACGATCATCAGGTACTGGTTCTGGCCCTGGAGCTTGTACACCTCGACCGCTTCGAACAGGTTGTTCGTCGTGTCGCTCATGATCGTGGTGTAGGACGAGCCGAAGCTGCTCGGGAAGTTCCCGAGCGGCATGACCTGGCGGTAGATCTTGCCGTTGTCACCGGCGAAGAACAGGTACATGTTCTGGCCGTCACCGATGAGCGTCTGGTCGATGGGACCCGTGCCGGAACCGGTGATGCTCGCCGTGGAGAGCACCTGCTGCGCCGACCACCCGTTCGGGTTGGTGGGGTCGGTCGACGTCCGGTAGCTGAACGCGGTCCCACCCCACTGGTAGGCGAGCACCCAGATGTTCTTCGGGGCGAAGTAGAGCAGCGTGGGCGCGACGGTGCCGGAATTCATGGCCTGCTGGGGCGCCGACGCCATCTCGGACCAGTTGCTGAAGAGCCCGAAGTTCATCGAGCCCCAACTCGTCCCGAAGTCGTGCGTCGTGCCGTAGACGAGGTGCTTGCCGTTGTACGGCACGTAGGTGAAGTCCTTGAGCGAGACCCAACCCGACCTCGGGTTCGCCAGCGCGCCCGAGGAGGACCAGCGGTACCTCGACGGCAGAGCGCACGTGACGGGCGTGGTGGTGGTCGTCGTCGTGGAAGTAGTGGTGGACGTGCTGGTGGAAGTGGTGCTGGTCGTCGTGGTCGTGGTCGTGCTGCCGGTGCACGCCACGCCGTTCAGGGCGAAACTCGTCGGAATCGGGTTGCTGCCCGTCCACGACCCGTTGAAACCGAACGACGCCGAACCGCCGGTGGCGATCGAACCGTTGTAGCTCACGTTCTTCGCGGTCACCGCGGCGCCGCTCTGCGTCAACGACGTGTTCCACGACTGCGTCACGGCCTGGCCGGCGCCGAACGACCACGTCAACGTCCACCCGGTCAGCGGATCACCCAGGTTGGTGATCGACACGTTGCCGGTGAACCCGCCCTGCCACTGCGAAGCCACGGCGTAGTTCACCGAACAGCCCGCTGCCGCGGCGCCGGCCGGCAGCGCCACGAGGGTCGCCGCCGAAGCCAGCAGTGCGGCGCTCGCCACCGCGGCGCCGACAGTGGCTGTTCTGGACCTGGTCATGAAGCTGCGTCGTTGCATTGACATGACGTCTCCTCTGCGGACTTTGCGCAAATTTTCGAACGGTGGCCGCCCGCGATCGCGGTAGTCGACGAGAACGGCCATCGGCTCAAGAAGTCGGCGCGCTCGGCCGAGTGTCGATATGGCCGGGCGACCAGCACGTCGCTAAATGTTTTAGCGATAGTGCTAAATATTTGAGCGCGTTCTCATGGGCACCTTCCGGGCACGACGACGCTACCGGCAGTTAAGCGGTTGATCTGTTCCCAGAATGGAGTGCGCAAGGCCTTGAGGTCAACAGGGCGAGCTTGACCGTCTCAATGGGCGGGCAAAGGGCTCAGTCGTATTCCTCCAGTTTGCCGCGGGACGCCAGGAGGCGGCGCAGTGAGGCCAAGCGGCCGGGGGAGGCCTCGCCCGTGCGGACGAGTTCGTCCAGCATGCAGTCCGGGTCGTCCGGCGCGCCCTGGTGACCGCAGCCCGACGGGCACTCCTCGGCCATCGCCTTCATGTCGGGGAACGCGCCCACGATGTCGTCCGGCGTGATGTGCGCCAGGCCGAACGAGCGGATGCCCGGCGTGTCCACCGCCCAGCCGCCCTCGGGCAGCGGCAGGGCGACGGTCTGGGTCGACGTGTGCCTGCCCTTGCCCACCCCGCTCACCACGCCCACCGCCCGGTGCGCGTCCGGCACCAGCTTGTTCACCAACGTCGACTTGCCAACGCCCGAGTGCCCGATCAACGCCGACAGCCGGTTCGCCAGGCGCTCGCGCAGCTCGTCCGGGTCCTGGTCGGACCGCGTCACCACCACCGGCAGGTTCAGCTCGGCGTAGGCGGCGAGCAGCTCGTCCGGCGACGCCAGGTCGGACTTCGTCAGGCACAGCAGCGGTTCCAGCCCGCCCGCCCACGCCGCCACCAGGCAGCGGTCGATGAAACCCCGGCGCGGCTGCGGGTCCGCCAGCGCCGACACGATCACCAGCTGCTCGGCGTTGGCCACCACGACCCGCTCGAACGGGTCCGTGTCGTCCGCCGTGCGCCGCAGCACGCTGCGCCGCTCCTCCACCCGCACGATCCGCGCCAACGTGTCCGGCTGCCCGGACGTGTCGCCGACCAGCCCCACGTGGTCGCCCACGACGACCGGCGTGCGGCCCAGCTCCCGCGCCCGCATGGCGACGACCAACCGCTTCGGGTCGTCGTCCATCGCGCACGTCCACCGCCCGCGGTCCACCCCGACGACCATGGCGGGCACCGCGTCCGCGTGCTCGGGCCTGCGCTTGCTGCGCGGCCGGGTGCCCTTGCCCGGCCGCACCCGCACGTCGGACTCGTCCAACCGCCGCCAGTCGCCGCGTGCCACGTCAGCGCGCCCCCGGCAGCGACAGCATGGCCGCCCACATGCCCGGGAAGTCCGGGATCGTCTTGGTGGTCGACCCGATGTCGTCCACCGACACGCCCTCGACCACCAGGCCGATGATCGCGCCCGCGGTGGCCATCCGGTGGTCGGCGTAGGCGCGCCACACGTCGCCGTGCAGCGGCCGGGGCGTGATGACCAGGCCGTCCTCGGTCTCCTCCGCGTCGCCACCCAGCCGGTTGATCTCGGTGACGAGCGCGGCGAGCCGGTCCGTCTCGTGGCCGCGGATGTGCGCGACGCCGCGGATCCAGGTCCGGCCCTCGGCGAGCGCCGCCAGCGCGGCGACGGTCGGCGTCAGCTCGCTCTCGTCGCGCAGGTCGACGTCGATCCCGGTCAACCGGTCCGGGCCGCGCAGCGTGAGGCCCGCGTCGGTCAGCGTCACCGTGCACCCCATGCGCTCGAACAGGTCGCCCGCCGCGCCACCGGGCTGGGTGGTCTCCGCCGGCCAGCCGGGGATGGTCACCTGACCGCCGGTCACGGCCGCCGCTGCCAGGAACGGCGTGGCGTTGGACAGGTCCGGCTCGACGTGCCAGTCGCGGCCCCGCACCGGGCCCGGCTCGACCCGCCACTCGTTCGGCGTCGAGTCGTCCACCACGACACCCGCCTCGCGCAGCATCGCCACGGTCATCTCGATGTGCGGCAGCGACGGCACCGGCTTGCCGTCGTGCCGGATCGTCACGCCGCTCTCGTACCGCGCGCCCGACAGCAGCAGCCCGGACACGAACTGGGACGACGCCGACGCGTCGATGGTGACCGCGCCGCCCGGCACACCGCCCTTGCCGTGCAACGTGAACGGCAGCGCGTCGCCCGCCACGTCCGCGCCCAACGCCCGCAGCGCGTGCAGGATCGTGGTCATCGGCCGGTTGCGCGCGTGCGGGTCGCCGTCGAACGTGATGTCGCCGACGGCGAGCGCGGCGGCGGGCGGCAGGAACCGCATGACGGTGCCCGCCAGACCGCAGTCGACCTGCGTCGGTCCGTGCAGCTCGTGGGGTGTGACCAGCCAGGACCCGTCCGGGCCGTCGGCGACGTCGACGCCGAGCGACCGCAGCGCGTCGACCATCAGCGTGGTGTCGCGGCTGCGCAGCGGCGCGTGCAGGGTGGACGGGCCGTCGGCCAGGGCGGCGAGCACGAGCGCGCGGTTGGTGATCGACTTGGAGCCTGGCACGGGTACCGTCGCGTCGACCGGGCCGTCGGCGGTGGGAGCGGACCACTGCTGAGTCATGGCTTGATGATTCCGCATCGGGTGGTCGACAGCTCGCACCGGGCTTTCCGACGTGCGACGATGGCACCGCCCGAGGGTGATCTGTGGAGAGGTGATCGGTGTGTGCGGCAGGTACGCGTCCACCAAGAACCCCGCGCTGCTCGCGGCGGAGTTCGACGCGGTCGACGGCACCGAGGGCGTCGCGCCCGGGCCGGACTACAACGTCGCGCCGACCAAGCAGGTGCTCGCCGTGGTCGAACGGCACCCGCGCGACGACGAGGGCAACCCCGACCCGGACACCACCGAGCGCAGCGTCCGCGTGATGCGCTGGGGCCTGGTGCCGCACTGGGCCAAGGACCTGTCCGGCGCCGCGAAGATGATCAACGCGCGGGCGGAGAGCGTGCTGGCCAAGCCCGCCTACCGCGACTCGGCGGCCAAGCGCCGGTGCATCGTGCCCGCCGCGGGCTGGTACGAGTGGCAGCCCGGCGAGGGCCGCAAGCAGCCGTACTTCATCAACCCCGGCGACGACTCCAGCATCGCCATGGCCGGCATCTGGTCGGTGTGGTGGCAGCAGGAGGGCGACGAGCGCAAGCCGATCATCACGTGCGCCGTGCTCACCACGGACGCGATCGGCGAGATGACGTCCGTGCACCACCGGATGCCGCTGGTGCTGCCGAAGGACCGCTGGGCGGCGTGGCTCGACCCGGACAACGCGGACCCGAAGGACCTGCTCGAACCCGACCTCGGCCTGGTGGACGCGCTGGAGCTGCGCCCGGTGTCGATGAAGGTCAACAGCATCAAGAACAACGACCCGTCGCTGATGGCGGCCGTTCCGCTGGGGGAGTCCGAGAAGCCGGAGCCCACCTTGTTCGAGCTGAAATGACCTCGCGGGTGGTCGACACCCCTTACGGCCCCGCGCGGGCCGAGCTGCACTGCGCCTCGGAGAGCCGCGCCGCGCTGCTGCTCGGGCACGGCGCGGGCGGCGGGATCGCGGCGCCCGACCTGGTGGCGGCGACCCGGGCGGCGGTGGACGTCGGCGTGCACGTGGCGCTGGTCGAGCAGCCGTACCGGGTGGCCGGCCGCCGCGCGCCCGCGCCCGCCAACCAGCTCGACGCGGCGTGGCTCGCGGTGGCGGACGCGCTGGGCGAGACCTGGTTCGACGACCTGCCGCTGCTGTTCGGCGGCCGGTCGTCCGGCGCGCGGGTGGCGTGCCGGACGTCGTCGGAGGGGCAGGCGGTGGCCGTGCTGTGCCTGGCGTTCCCCGTGCACCCGCCGGGCAAGCCGGAGAAGTCCCGGATGCCCGAGCTGGACGGCGTCGAGGTCGCCACGCTGGTGGTGCAGGGGGAGAACGACCCGTTCGGCAGGCCGGAGGCGGCGCACCACCGCGACGTCGTGCTGCTGCCCGGCGACCACAACCTCAAGGCCGACGTGGCCGCGGTGGGCCGGGCCGTCGGCGAGTGGCTGGACCGCGTGCTGCGCCCGCTGGAGGTCTGACCCGGAGGTCGGGTCAGGCCGAGATCGGCGCGATGACCGCCTGCGTGAGCCGGACCAGGTCGGCAGGCGCGATCTCGACCTCGAGCCCACGCCGCCCGGCCGAGCAGTAGACGGTCGCGAAGGCCTCCGCCGAGGCGTCCAGCGCCACCGCCAGCCGCTTCTTCTGCCCCAACGGCGAGATGCCGCCCGCCACGTACCCGGTGGCGCGCTCGGCCGCCGCGACGTCGGCCATCTTCGCCTTCTTCCCGCCGACGGCGGCGGCCAGCGCCTTCAGGTCCAACTGGCCCGTGACCGGAACCACACCCACGGCCAACCGGCCGTCCACGTCCGCGACCAGCGTCTTGAACACCCGTTCGGGCGCGATGCCCAACGCCTCCGCGGCCTCCAGCCCGTACGACTCGTGCCGGGGGTCGTGCTCGTAGGCGTGCAGCGTGTAGGCCACCTTCTGCTTGTCCAGCAACGCGGTGGCGGGCGTCCCACGTCCGGCCATGATCGCGCACGATAGTCGAGGGAATGCGCGGCGACGTCGTCGCGTTGGTGCGAGCGTGGCTACCGAGGTGATGGACCAGCAGGTCGGCAGGCAGGTCAAGGCGCGCCCGCCGCGTGGCTCGGCTCACTGCCGACCCGGGGACCGCCGCGTATCCTCGACTGCGTCCCAGACAGTTCCATCCACCGCGCTGACCAGCCGGTGGGAAGGGAGCGCGGTGCCAGCCACGCGAACGCAGGACACGCCGACTGACGAGACAACGGCCGAGCGCGCCGCCAGGTTCGAGCGCGACGCTATGCCGATGCTCGACCAGTTGTACTCGGCGGCCCTGCGGATGACCCGCAACCCGGCCGATGCCGAGGACCTGGTCCAGGAGACCTACCTCAAGGCGTACGCCGCCTTCGCGTCCTTCTCGGAGGGCACGAACCTCAAGGCCTGGCTGTACCGCATCCTCACCAACACCTACATCAACGGCTACCGCAAGAAGCAGCGCCAGCCGATCCAGCAGCCGACGGACGAGATCACCGACTGGCAGTTGGCGCAGGCGGAGAGCCACACGTCGACCGGGCTGCGGTCGGCGGAGGTCGAGGCGATGGACCGGCTGCCGGACTCAGACGTCAAGGAAGCCTTGCAGCGCCTGCCGGAGGAGTTCCGGATCGCGGTGTACCTCGCGGACGTGGAGGGCTTCGCCTACAAGGAGATCGCAGACATCATGGGCACCCCCATCGGAACCGTGATGTCCCGGTTGCACCGGGGCCGCAGGCAGCTTCGCGACCAGTTGGCGGACACCGCGCGCGAGCGCGGCATCATCCGCGACGGTCACCAGGAGGTGGCGGGCCGATGAGCTGCGGCGAACCGCACGAGACGGACTGCTCCGAGGTCCTGTCCGAGGTCTACCTCTTCCTCGACCACGAGTGCGACGAGAGGCGCAAGGCCCTGCTCCAGACCCACCTGGAGGAGTGCCACCCGTGCCTGGAGCAGTACGGCCTGGAGGAGCACCTGAAGGCGCTGCTGGCCCGCAAGTGCGGCGGCGAGCACGCGCCCGAGGAACTGCGGCGGCGCCTGCGCGCCCGGCTCTACCAGACGTCGGACCAGACGACGCTGGAGGTCGAGGTCACCACCACGGTGACGAGGATCGAGACGTCCAGCACCTGACACCGTCAGGGCTACCAGAAGACCCCGTGGAAGTCGAAGGCCCCGGAGCGGTTGCTCCGGGGCCTTCGCACGCCGTGACTTCGTGATCAGGCGTTGGGGCGCTTCCCGTGGTTGGCGCCACCCTTCTTGCGGTCGCGGCGCTTGCGGGCACGCTTCGACATGGGGTTCTCCTAGTGCTCGTCATGCTTCAACCCAGTGTGTCACGCGGTCACCTGGGCACGGCACCGGGTCTGAATCGTGGTTGGATGAACCGGAACGAAGGAGGACCATGGCCGAGGAGATCCGGGCCGAGATCGTGGCCAACGTGGCCCAGATCGCCGTCCAGGAAGGCGACGAGGTCACGCACGAGACCACGGTCGTGGTGCTCGAGAGCATGAAGATGGAAATCCCGGTCCTCCCCGAGGGCGCGGGCCGGATCACCCGCATCGCCGTGTCCGCCGGCGACGTGGTCCAAGAGGGCGACCTCATCGCGGTGGTGGAGTAGCTGTCCACCCTCACCGACCTCCTGGCCGAGCACACCAAGCTCTCCGGCGGCGCCGTCGACCACCTGCAACTGGTGGTCGCCGAGTGGCAGCTGCTGTCCGACCTCAGCTTCGCCGACTTCCTGATGTGGGTGCCGCTGGACGACACCACGTTCCTGTGCGTCGCGCAGGCCCGGCCGACGACCGCGCCCACCGCGCACCCCGAGGACGTCGTCGGCAGCATGGTGGACGTCGAGGAGCACCCCCAGCTGCGCCGCGCCATGACCGAGGCCCGGATCTGCCGCGAGGAGGACCCGCGCTGGCACCTCGGCGTGCCGGTCCGCCGCGAGGCGATCCCGGTCAAGCGGAACGACGAGGTCATCGCGGTGCTCAGCCGCAACACGAACCTGGCCGTGCCGCGCGTGCCGAGCCCGTTGGAGATCTCCTACCTGGGCAGCGCCGCCGACCTGTGCCAGATGATCTCGGACGGCACGTTCCCGACCACCGAGCCGTCGCCGGACGTGCACACCAGCCCCCGCGTCGGTGACGGCCTGATCCGGCTGGACGCCTCGGGTGCGGTGGTGTTCGCCAGCCCGAACGCGCTGAGCGCCTACCACCGCATGGGCCACGCGTCCGACCTGGTGGGCGTGCACCTGGCGCCGTTGACCAGGTCCCTGATCGGCGACCCGTTCGACGCCACCGAGGTGGCGCAGCGCATCCGGGCCGCCCTGGACGGCCAGCCGAGCATGCGCATCGAGGCCGAGTCGCGGCGTGGCGCGGCGGTGCTGTTCCGCGCCCTGCCGCTGCGACCGCGTGGCAGCGCGGCGGGCGCGCTGGTGCTGTGCCGCGACGTCACGGAGGTCCGCCGCCGCGACCGCGCCCTGATGTCGAAGGACGCGACGATCCGCGAGATCCACCACCGGGTGAAGAACAACCTCCAGACCGTGGCCGCGCTGCTGCGCCTGCAGAGCAGGCGGACCAGCAGCGAGGAGGCCCGCGAGGCGTTGGCCGAGTCGGTGCGCCGGGTCACGTCGATCGCGCTGGTGCACGAGACGCTGTCCATGTCGGTGGACGAGCGGGTCGACCTCGACGACGTCGTGGACAAGGTCATCCCGATGATGTCCGACGTGGCGGCCACCGAGTCGCAGGTGGTGGTGCGCCGGGACGGGAAGTTCGGCATCGTCCAGGCCGAGCTCGCCACCCCGCTGGTGATGGTGCTGACCGAACTCGTGCAGAACGCGTTCGAGCACGCGTACGCGGCGGGCCAGCGCGGCGAGGTCGTGGTGCACGCGGAGCGCTCGGCGAAGTGGTTGGACGTCGTGATCTCGGACGATGGCCGCGGCCTGCCGCAGGGCTTCTCGCTGGAGCGCACCGACCGGCTCGGCCTGCAGATCGTCCGGACGCTGGTGGAGTCCGAACTCAGGGGCTCGTTGAGCTTGCGGAGGCGGCCCCGAGGCGGTACAGAGGCGGTCCTGCGCGTACCGCTCAGAGCCCGGCGTTAGACTGCTCCCCGTGCACACGTGACGACCTACCTCAGCGGAGTCACGTGGTCATGCGGGAGGGTGTGCAACACAAGCGAAAGGCCCGACACCTGGCACGGTGTCGGGCCTTTCGTGTGCTTGCTGTAGGTGGCTCAGGCGTTGCTGCGAGCCCGGGTGCGAGCGTTGCGGCGCTTGAGGGCGCGACGCTCGTCTTCGCTCATCCCGCCCCACACGCCGGCGTCCTGGCCGCTCTCGAGCGCCCACGAGAGGCAGTCGGAGACGACGGGGCAGCGGCGGCAGACGGTCTTCGCCTCGGCGATCTGCAGGAGCGCAGGACCACTGTTCCCCACGGGGAAGAACAGCTCGGGGTCCTCGTCGCGGCAGATCGCGCGGTGGCGCCAGTCCATTGGAACTACTCCTCAGCTAGGCGCGCGCGAAGGCGCGCCACTCGTCAGCGGTCGGTTTTGGGGTGCTTGTGAATGCTTTCACGAACGGCGGGGATGTCAAGGGTTTAGCCCCAACCCGGTGAGTGAACTCACCCGAAAGATCGACTGGGTTCACCTGGGGTTTCACGGAGAGGTGTCACACCAGGTCACAACATCGCGGATGGGTACCGAGCCGGTCACACCCCGGTCACACGGCGACCGTGAGCGCGCTCGACACCCCGGTGAACTCGACCTCGGTGCAGGCGCCGAGCAGGTCACCGTCAACCTGCAGGTTGACGGGTTCCGGACTAGTCACCCGGACGAACTCGACGTCGTCGCGCCGGAGCAGGTTCCCGCCCTTGGGGTTCCCATCCGTGGCCAAGAGATGCGCGAGATAGCGAAGAACTGTCGGCAATCCCATCCCGTGCAGCGCGAACAAGCCGAGGCCGCCGTCGAAAGAGGTGCTCGGGTTGAGCCGGATCGCCTTGTCGCCGAGGTAGGTCCACGGGTCGGTGTTCGAGACGAACGCCAGCCGCACGTCCTCGAACGGCGGTTCCTCCGGGATGTGCACGGTGAGCGTCGGAGGCTGTCTGCGCTGGGTGAAGTAGCTGGTCAGCGCGGTGCGCGCGTAGAGGGTCGGTGACGCCTGGCGACCTCTGGCGCGTTGGTGCTCGACGGCGGCGACCACGTCGGCGTCCCAGCCGACGCCCGCGTTGAAGGTGAACCAGCGGTCGTGGTCGAGCCCCGCGCCGGTGGCCGAGACGTGACCGACGCTCACCTTGCGGCTGGTGCCGTGCTCGATGGCCTGGAGCAGGCGGTAGGTGGCCTCGACCGGGTCGCGCGGCAGGCCGAGCGCGCCCGCGAACACGTTCGCCGAGCCGCCGGGCACCACGCCGAGCATGGGCAGGCCCGGCTGCGCGCCCTCGCGCAGCACGCCGTTGACCACCTCGTTCACCGTGCCGTCGCCGCCGTGGGCCACGACCAGGTCGTACCCGTCCACGACGGCCTGCGCGGCGGCGTTCGCCGCGTGACCGCGGTAGTCCGTCTCGACGATGTCGAGCTTCACATCGCTGGCCAGTGCGTGCGCGAGCACGTCCCGACCGGCAGGCGTGGTTGCCGTCGCCTGTGGGTTGACCACCAGAAGTGCGCGCACTACTGCAGGGTAAGACAGCGCGTGACCTCGGACAGGTTGCGTGTCACCCGGTAGGAGGGTTCAGAGCGCACGATAGTGGTCGACGTCTCCTTTCGCGTCCCACTTCCCTGGGTCTGCGTCGTACCGCGTCCCGCGACAAGTGCACCCCGGCCCGACCGCCGGCTCGCCGAAGAGACTCCTGTGATCATCGCTCCTGGGGCGGTCGAACGGGACTCGCCAACCGGGTGGCCTACGATGCGTGACGAGTACGCACCGTGAGGAATGGCCCAGTTGAGGGCGCAGCCGAAAGGGTCAGCGTGTCGACCGAACCCGTGGTCCCACCGGCGGTCCGGGCAGCCGGTGCGCTGACCGCGTTGCAGGGCCTGGCCGGGCTGGCGTTCGCGGTCGCGCTGGTGGTGCGGTCGTTCAGCGCGGAGAAGTCCGGCGAGGTGCTCGGCGAGGCCGCCTACTTCGCGGTGCTGTCGGCGGGCGTGCTCGCGGCCGGTGTCGGGCTGGTGCTCGGCAAGCACTGGGGGCGCACGCCCGCGATCGTCGTGCAGCTCCTCCTCCTGGGTGTCGCCTGGTACATGTACGGGCCGTCCGACCGCCAGCTGTGGGGCGCGCTGCTGGGCGTGTACGTGGTGGGGACGCTCGTGCTGCTGTTCACCAACCCGGTGCGGCGGTGGGCGCTCGGCGTGGACGAGGAAGAAGCGGACGCCTAGGGCGGTCACGGCCACAGCGGTCGAGGCCGTGTCGGTCACTGCCACATCGGGTCGGCGCCACTGCCGGTCGGCGCCAGGTCGGCGCCAGGTCGGTCAGGGCCATTTGGCCGCGCGACCATCGTCTGGGTGCTCGCCGACTAACGGCGGGTGGCCGGCGTCACTCCGACAGGTGACGCTGTGAGTGGTGAATTCACCACTCCCTGCGTTCGTTGAGGTGACAACTCCATGCGACTCAATCGCGCCCTGTCCGCGGTGGTCGGAGCCACTACCGCACTGCTGTCCGCGTTCGCCCTGACCGCGTTCGCGCCGGCGGCATCGGCCCAGGAGGCCGGCGGCATCGAGCCGTACATCATCGGCGGCGGCACGGCGAGCAACGCCCCCTGGGCCGCCCGCCTGTTCCGCAACGGCCAGCAGAACTGCTCGGCCACGATCATCGCCCCGACGTGGGTCCTGACCGCGCAGCACTGCGTGGCGAGCTCGGGCACCTACACGTTCCGCATCGGCAGCCTCGACCAGACCACCGGCGGCACCCTGGCCACCGCCACCCAGATCATCCAGCACCCGTCGGTCGACCTGGCGCTGGCGCGGCTGGACCGGTCGGTCTCGGGCACCTACGCGCCGCTGGGCACCACGACCGCCGTGGCCGTCGGCCAGACCGTGCAGCTCTACGGCTGGGGCGCGACCTGCACGAACCAGCCGGAGATCAACTGCCAGGCCCGCTACCTCAAGTACGCCAACACGCGCGTGACCTCGGTCAACGGGCGTGACTACCGCGGCGGCATCGCGATCTCGGTGTCCCGGATCGATGGCATCGCGGCCGGCGGCGACTCGGGCGGCCCGATGTTCGCCACCAGCCCGGTCGACGGCCGCCGCTACCAGGTCGGGGTGGCCTCCACCAGCGACCGCTCCACCCGCTCGAACTACACCGCCGTCACCCGCTACCGCGACTGGATCCGCTCCTACGCCGGCGTGTGAGCGGAACTCCCCGCCGCTGAGCGGGACTCCCCGGCCGAGGGGGCCTGGCACCTCTCCCCCCTGCGCCGCCCCTCGGCCGGGCACCGCGGTTTGATCCGGGGCCACTCACCAGTCACAATCACCCTGCGTGTTCACATTTGGTGGATGGACACGAACGGAGTAGCCAGATACGGTCTGGCAGGCGTTCACGCCGCTCTCCGGGTGCAGGCAGGGTGAGGTGCGCAGTGCAGAACCCCCCGAGGTGGGTGTCGACCAACGGTGACGTCGAGCGCCCCAACGTGGCCCGGCTCTACGACTACTACCTCGGCGGAGCGCACAACTTCGCGGTCGACCGCGAGTTCGCCGACCGGTCCATGAACGAGATCCCGACCGCCGCCATGGTCCAGCACACCCGCTCGTTCCTGCGCCGGGCCGTGCGGCTGTGCGTGGCGCAGGGCATCCGCCAGTTCCTCGACCTCGGCTCCGGCATCCCCACCGCGGGCAACGTGCACGAGGTCGCCCAGCAGGCCGACCCGACGTGCCGCGTGGTGTACGTCGACAACGAGCCCGCCACCGTCGCGCACAGCCGCACCATGTTGCGGGACAACGCGGGCGCGGCCATCGCCGAGGCCGACATCCGGGACGTGGACGCGGTGCTCGGCGCGCCCGAGGTCCGCGAGCTGCTCGACCTGACCCGGCCGATCGCCGTGCTGATGGTGGCGATCCTGCCGTACATCGCCGACGACGACCGCCCGGTCGAGCTGGTCCGCCGCTACCGGGACGCGATCGCCGACGGCAGCTACCTGGTGATCAGCCACCTGACCGCCGACGAGCAGCCGGAGCTGGTGCGCAAGCTGGTCGGGGTGGCCGCCGAGACCGACTCGCCGATCGTGGCGCGGTCCAAGCCGGACGTCGAGTCGATGCTCGACGGGTTCGACCTGTTCGACCCCGGGCTGGTGCTGGCGACGAAGTGGCGTGGCGAGGGCGAGCCGGCGACCAGCGCCGGGGCCGTGACCTACGGCGCGGTGGGCGTGAAGCGGCCGAACGGCTGATTTCCCTGGTCAGGCTGCTGGTCTAGGGTTCGGCAACCGCGTTCGCGGTGGTTGTGGCCCGGGGGGATCACCATGACTTGTCCGAACTGCGGCACGCCCGTTTTGTCCGGCGTGTCGAGCTGTCGCGCGTGTGGGGCCTCGTTGGAGCGGCAGGCCTCGCCGTCCTACCAAACTCCACCACCGCTTCACGCGCCGCAGATGCCCTACGCGCCACCGGCCGTGCAGGCGCCTTATGGGCCGGCCGGGTATCCGGGTCACCCCGCGTACGCGTCGCCGGAGCCGCGGCGGTGGGAGAACGTCTCGTCCCTGCGGCTGCCGCTGCTGGTGCTGCTGGGCGCGGAGGCGGTGCTGGCGCTGGTGATCAGCGTCGTGCCGTTGGCCGGCCTGCTGCACGTCCTGCTGTTCCTCGTGACCGCCGTGGTGTTCCTGGTCTGGTTGCACCGGGCGCGGCGCAACGCGGTGGCCGTGCGGCACCAGTTCGGGCCGGGGTGGGCGATCGGCGGCTGGTTCGTGCCGCTGGCCAACGTCTACATCCCGCTGCGGGTGGTGCTCGACACCGGGTGGGCCGCCGTGGCGCCGGACAGGCGGGCGACGGTGACCTGGCCGGTCGCCGTGTGGTGGGCGTGCTGGGTGCTGTCGTGGGTGACCGCCTTCCGGCTGACGATGACGGAGAGGGTCACCGCCACGTCGAGGTCGGCGGAGTTCTACGCCGGCTTCGACCTCGGCGCGACGTGGCTCAACTCGGTGTGCCTGGCGCTGGCCGCCGCCTCGCTGGCGGTGGTCGTGCACCGGATCACGGTCGACCAGGAGCGGGCCGTCCGGACTCGCTGAGCAGGCGGGTCTGCTCCTTCAGCACGTCGACCGTGCGGACCACCCAGTCCGCGATGACCTGTTGCTCCGCCGGGCTGTAGCGCGCGGCCACCTCGCCCATGGCCGCGCCCAGCCCGGCGAAGACCTGCCCGAACGCGCCGGGGATCGCGGTGATCACCACCCGCCTGCGGTCGCCGGGATCGGGTTCGCGCCGCACCAGGCCCGCGCGTTCGAGCCGGTCGGCGACGCCGGTGATCGCGCCGGGGGTCAGGTTGATCTCCTTGGCCAACTCGCCCGCCGACAGCGGGCCCTTGCCCGCGATGAGCGCGAGCGCGCGCTGGTCGACGGCCGTCACGCCCAACCGCGCGCCGACGGCCTCGTGGAACGCGACCACCGCCGTGCTCAGCTCACGTCCGAAGTCCCGCGCGTCCATGCCGTCACTTTACCGCGCTCGATATTTCAGTACACTGAACTAAAATATCTGGCCAGTGAGAGGTGCGCATGTCGGAGTTGAGGCTCGCCGTCGAGGTGCCGCGCTGGGCCGGGCGGTTCTACCTGCGGCACTGGGCGGTGATCGTCGGGTTGTCGCTGGTGGCGTCCGTGCAGCGGCTCGTGGTGGTGAACTGGGGCGACCTGGTGCCGGGCGGGGTCGCGGTCGCCTCGGAGGTCGTCGTGGTGGCCGCGCGGGTGGTGCTGGTCATCGTGATCTGGCGGTTGGCGACCAGGGGAGAGCGGCTGGGGTGGGCGGACGCGCGGTCGTTCGCGACGCGGCACTGGCCCAGCCTGGTGTGGCAGGGCGTGCTGCTGGCGGTGGCGTTCCTGGTGTTCGACGTCGTCGCCGAGCAGGTGGTCGGCGGGCTGCTGCCCGAGTCGGCGCGGCAGACCTACCTGGCCGTGCTGCTGTTCGCGAAGAACCCGACCGTCATCGCGTTCACGTTCGTGTGGTGGGTCGGGCTGATCCGGCAGGTGGCCGTCAGCCGTGCCGTCCCAGTTCGGTGAGCGAGTCGTCGGTGAGGCGGAAGACGGTCCACTCGTCCATCGGGAGCGCGCCGAGCGACTTGTAGAAGCCGATCGCGGGCGCGTTCCAGTCGAGCACCCACCACTCCAGGCGCGCGTAGCCGCGGGTGACGCACTCCTCGGCGAGGGCCTGCAGCAGCGCCCGGCCGAGCCTGCTCTGGCGCTGATCCGGCTGGACGTAGAGGTCTTCGAGGTAGATGCCGTGCGTGCCGCGCCAGGTGGAGAAGTTGAGGAACCACAAGGCCATGCCGACCACCCGACCGTCCACTTCGGCCACGTGGCCGAAGAGGGCGGGCGAGGGGCGGAACAGCGCGTCGTGCAGCTGCTCGACGGTCAGGTGGCACTCGTGCCGGGCGCGTTCGTACTCGGCCAGCTCCTCGACCAGGGCGACGACGGCGGGCACGTCCTCCTCGCGGATCCGGCGGACGCGGGGATCAGTCAACGTCGACTTCCCAGGCGGGCACGTTCAACCGCCGGACCTGCGGGTCGCCGCGCTCGTCGCCGAGCACCGTCGTGCCGGCCGGGTCCAGTCCGAAGTGGACACCCTCGCTCGGCGGCAGGTTCAGCCAGGTGGCGATGAGCACGCGGCTGAAGTGCCCGTGCCCGACCAGCACCACGTCACCGCTGAGCAGCGCCTGGCGGGCCCGGTCCAGCACCTTGGCGGCGCGCGCGTGCACCTCGTCGTGCGTCTCGCCCCGGGGCACGGCGTGGGTCCAGACCGTCCAGCCCGGGTCGGTCTCCCTGATCTTGGGGGTGGTCAGGCCCTCGTAGTCGCCGTAGTTCCACTCGGCGAGCTCCTCGGTGCGCTCGACGTCGTGCAGCCCGGCCAGCTCGGCGGTCCGCCAAGCGCGCTGGCGAGGGCTCGACAGCACCAGCGCGGGCGGCAGGTCGGTGGCGCGCAGCCGGGCCAGCACGGCACCGGCGCGCCGCGCCTGCTGCACCCCGGTCTCGGTCAGGGAAACGTCGGTCAGCCCGGTGTGCCGACCGCTCTCGGACCACTCGGTTTGACCGTGCCGGAGCAGGTAGACGTGTGAGGTCACGAGCCCGAGCTTACGGACGCCGCACCCCGTCGCCGGGCCGGGGTGGAACGGGCGGCTGCGACAGCGCGGCGGAGGAGCTGCGGCGCCTGACCCGACCGTCGAAACCCGCGGGCCGGCCTCCCTGCTCACCGCGGCCGGCGTGATCGGGACGACGAACCGTCACGCCTACCCCACGGTCGGGTAATGCGGCCGGCCGCGCCCGGCGGACGATTACCCGGGTAAACCACGGGTTCTCCAGCGCAGCGCCGATGTTTGTTCTCATGCGACCCACGTTGGTATGCACCGTTTGTCCTCTCAGGTGAGGTGCCTGGTGAGCCCGCCCGCGGTGTGTTGCCATGTATGGGTAAGTCCGGGATGTCCGCGCTCGAACGTCTTTCGGCGACCCTCGCCCCTTCTTGCGGTGGCGACGGCTCACGACATCCATTTCACGCGGTGAAAGTGAACACGAGCTGTGATCGGAGCAGAAAATGAGGCGACCTTTCCTGACCTTGGCGGTGGTCGGCGGCATGATGCTGGCCCTGGTCTCGCAGTCCGGAGCGGCGATCGCCCAGTCGGGCGAACGGCTGAACGCCGACTACAAGATCCGGAACTACGCCACTGATCAGTTCCTCGACAGTCGCGGAACCGGTGAGGTGTACACCAACCCGTACTACGACAGCCGGAATCAGGAGTGGGAATTGGTCGACCCGCAGAACGGGGCGGTCAAGATCCGCAACGTGGAGACGGGCATGGTGCTGGACAGCCGGGGGACCGGCGAGGTCTACACCAACCCCGATTTCGGCGACAGCAGGAACCAGCTGTGGTGGATCGGCGACGAGGATGGGCGCGGGTTCAAGGTGCAGAACGTGGCCACGGGCATGTACCTGGACGCCAGGGATTCCGGTGAGGTCTACACGAACCCCGACTACGAGAGCAACAACCAACGGTGGGTGTTCCACTACCTGAGGGGCTGATCGCGAAACGGCGCCGACCGGTGGGACGGATCCCGCCGGTCGGCGCCGTTGTCGAGCAGGTGATCAGGCCGCGGCCTTGGTCTCCCAGAAGATCTTGTCGATCTGGGCGATCAGGTCGAGCAACTCCTGGCCCTTGGCGGGGTCCATGGAGCCCTTCGCGCCGGACGCGCCGGCTGCCTTGGTGGCCCGGTTGAACAAGTCGTGCAGCTCCGGGTACTTCTCGAAGTGCGGCGGCTTGAAGTAGTCGGTCCACAGCACCCACAGGTGGTGCTTGACGAGCTCGCTCCGCTGCTCCTTGATCAGGATGGCGCGGGAGCGGAACTCGGGGTCCTCGTTCGCCTGGTACTTCTCCTGAATCGCCTTGACCGACTCGGCCTCGATCCGGGCCTGGGCCGGGTCGTAAACACCGCACGGGAGGTCGCAGTGCGCGGTGGCCTCCAGGAGCGGGCGGCGGAGTGAACGGATGCGCGACAGAAGTCGCATCTTTCCTCCCTGACAGTGGATGCTCCGACGTGGGGAACCCTACTCCGGGGCCCCGCCGCGAGCAGGTGGAGGTGATCGTTGGCACGGCCGGAAGCCAACCCGTTGCCGCTGGTTCGGGTGGTCGGACCCTCGATGGCGCCGACCCTCCGGACGGGGGACGTGGTGCTGATCCACTTCGGGAAGCCGCCGCGTCCGCGCGATCTTGTGCTGGTCAGGTGGGCGGCCCGGCCCGGGCAGCTGTCGGTGAAGCGGGCGGTCCGGCCCGCCGGCGTCGGCTGGCACGTGGAGGGCGACAACCCGTTCGCGTCCACGGACTCGCGCACGCTGGGGCCCGCGGAAGTGGTGGGGGTGATCCGCGTCCGGCTCTGGCCGCGGCCCCGGTTGCTGCGCCGGCGGCCCGCCGCGAACGGCTGAACCGCCGGCGAACGGCTGAACCGCCGGCGCGCGAGGTCAGCCGCGCAGCTTCGCGTACCAGGCCACGCAGTCGTCGTACGACGGCAGCAGGCCGGCGTCGCGCGCCTCCTCGAACGTCGGCGCCGCCGCGTCCTTCGGCGACAGCAGGGGCGTCACGTCGGCGGGCCACGGCAGGTCCATCGACAACGGGTGCACGGCGTGCTCGGCCTTCGGGTTGAAGCCCTCCGAGCACAGGTACGACGCGACCGTGCCGTCCTCCAGCGCCATCAGCGCGTGCCCCATCCCCTCGGGCAGGTACACGGAGTTGAACACCCCCTCCGACAGCTCCACCGCGTCCCACTCGCCGAACGTGGGCGAGCCGACGCGGAGGTCCACGACGACGTCCAGCAGCCGCCCGCGCGGGCAGTGCACGTACTTGGCCTGCCCCGGCGGCGTGTCGGCGTAGTGGAGGCCGCGCACGACGCCGCGCTTGGACGCGCTGTGGTTCGTCTGGACGACCTTCAGGGGGTGCCCGACGGCTTCCGCGAACACCGCTTCCTGGTACGGCGCGACGAACAAACCGCGGTCATCGGGGAACACCGAAGGGGTGAACTCGAATGCGCCGGAAATTTTCAACTCACGTGCCTGCATGGCGAACACCCTAGGTCCCGCCGGTTCTTGACCGATCCTGCCTGCGGAAACTGACCGGTCGGTCCAGAAAACCGGACGTACGTTCTGTGGCACTACCTCTGACCTGCGGAATAACTGTGATCCCCGCCGCAGACAGCGGCCGGCGACGCTGCCATGCTTGCCCGCACACCGCCACCGAGAGCAGTCCCGCAGACCGCGCGGACGACTCCCAGACAGGCCCCGTCGACCCGCGTGACAACGCCGGTCCCGGTGCGCCGCAGGTATCGCGCACCGCAGGAGGACTTCCGTGACCGCTTTGAACGACCAGCCCCAGACGACCACCGAATTGAGCGACGAGGAAATCTTCCGCGCGCACGAAGGCGGAAAGCTGGCGATCGGCGCGACCGCGTCGTTGGCCGACCCGCGCGCCCTCTCCATCGCCTACACGCCCGGCGTGGCCAGGGTCAGCCGGGCCATCGCGGACGACCCGAGCCTGGCCGCCAAGTACACGTGGGCCCACCGCCTCGTCGCCGTGGTCAGCGACGGCACCGCAGTGCTCGGCCTGGGCGACATCGGCCCCAGCGCGTCGCTGCCGGTGATGGAGGGCAAGGCCGCGCTCTTCAAGACCTTCGGCGGCCTCGACTCCATCCCGCTGGTGCTGAACACCACGGACGTGGACGAGATCGTGGAGACGCTGGTCCGGCTGCGCCCGTCGTTCGGCGCGGTCAACCTGGAGGACGTCGCCGCGCCGCGCTGCTTCGAGCTGGAGGCCCGGCTCATCGAGGCCCTGGACGTGCCGGTCATGCACGACGACCAGCACGGCACCGCGGTCGTGGTGCTGGCCGCCCTGCGCGGCGCCAACACCGTGCTCGGCAAGGACGTGGCGAACCAGCGCGTGGTGATCTCCGGCGCGGGCGCGGCCGGTGTGGCGTGCGCGAAGATCCTGCTGGCCGCCGGCATCGGCGAGGTCACCGTGGTCGACTCGCGCGGCATCGTGCACGTCGGCCGGGACGCGTTGAACCCGGTCAAGGCGGAGCTGGCCGAGGTCACCAACGCGAGCGGCCTGCGCGGCGGCATCGCCGAGGCGCTGCGGGGCGCGGACGTGTTCGTCGGCGTCTCGTCGTCCAAGGTGCCCGAGGAGCTGATCGCGAGCATGGCCGACGGGTCGATCGTGTTCGCCCTGTCCAACCCGGACCCCGAGGTGCACCCGGACGTGGCCCGTCGGCACGCCGCCGTGGTCGCCACCGGCCGCAGCGACTTCCCGAACCAGATCAACAACGTCCTCGCGTTCCCCGGCATCTTCCGCGGCGCGCTGGACGCGGGCGCGAAGCGGATCACCGAGGGCATGAAGCTCGCCGCCGCGGAGGCCATCGCGGCGGTCGCCGCCGACGACCTCTCGGTCGACCGGATCGTGCCGAGCGCCCTCGACCCGCGGGTCGGCCCGGAAGTGGCCGCCGCCGTGGCCTTGGCAGCCCGCGAAGACGGAGTAGCCTGACTCCAAGTCGGAGTTGGGAGAGCTCCGGCCGCATCCGTCCGTACCCGTCGGCAGGCAACGAAACCGCTAACGTGTTGTTTCGTTAGCCCGTTGAGGGGTGGGCGATGACGCTCCGAAGCGCTACCGTCCCTCTCCTCGGGTGAATATTGCCCGTGGAGAGGGACGCCGTCTTTGGGTGCGGTCGGGCCGGTCATCCCTGCCGTAGACACGGGAAGGTGGGACCGTGCCCAAGCGGGTTGGACGCGCTCCGGTGGTGCTCGACCCAGCGCGTCCGCAGAACGGCGACGTGGCGTTGGACGGCATAGCGCTGCCCGAGGCGCCCACGTTGCTGTGCGACCCCAAGGGCGTCGTCATGCGGGCCAGCCCCGCCGCGGTGGCGTTGACGAAGGCCCGTTCCGCCGACGACCTCATCGGCCGATCACTGGGCGAACTGCTGCTCGGCGGCCCGGACGACCTGCGCCTGCACCAGGCCGACGGCGCGCTCGTGCCGGTCCGCGTGGTGCGCACCCAGGTGCCCGGCACCGGCCTGCACGCCGTGCTGATGGTCGACGTCTCCGACCTCGCGCAAGCCGCCGAGGACCTGCGCGACGAGCAGCGCCGGCTGCGCACCGTGCAACGGGTGGCGCAGATAGGCTCGTGGGAGTACGACCCGGACACCGGCGTCACGGTCTGGTCCGAGTCGCACTACGAGATGATGGGCGTGCGGCCCGGCGAGGTGGTGCCCGGCGCGCAGGCCGTGCTCGACGTCGTGCACCCCGACGACCACGACATGGTCGCCAGCTACTGGGCCAACCGGGCGCTCGACGGCAACCCGATCGACATCGTCTACCGCATCATCCGGCCCGACGGGGAACTGCGCTGGATCCGCGGCGTGGCCGAGGCGAAGCTGAGATCGGACGGCCGGACCCAGTTCATCACCGGCTACATCCGCGACATCACCGACCAGTGGCGGTCCGATCGCGCCCTGGAGACCGAACGCGCCCGGCTGCTGGAGGCGCAGCGCATCGCGCGCATGGGCAGCTGGAGCTACGACGTCGCGTCCGGCGCGCTGCACCGCAGCGAGGTGCTGCGGGAGATGGGCACCGCCGCGGGCGTCGACCCGGACGGCGCCCCGCTGATGGCCGTGCACCCGGACGACCGCCCCGCGCTGCAGGACCTGCTGGGGCGGGCGGAGGACGGCAGCACGGTCGAGGTCGAGGTGCGCAGCGAGCACGGCGACCGCGTCTACGTGTGCCGCGCGCGGGCCGAGTTCGAGGGCGGCAAGGTCAGCCACCTGCACGGCACCGTCCAGGACGTCACCGAGGCCCGCGCGTTGGAGCGCCAACTCCGCGACGACCGCCGCCGGCTCGCCGACGCGCAGAAGGCCGCGCAGCTCGGCGTCTGGGAGTGGAACCTCCAGACCGGCGACGTGGTGTGGTCGGACATGCTGACCGAGCTGTTCGACGTGCCGCGCGACGAGCACACCCGCTACCAGACCTACCTCGACCTCGTGCACCCCGACGACCGCGGCTGGGTGGACGACCTGTGGCAGCAGCTGGCCACCGAGGAGGTGCCGATCCAGCTCGAACACCGGATCGTGCGCCGTGACGGCAAGCAGCGCGTGTTCCGCTGCTACGGCGTGGTGGTCAAGGGCCCGGACGGCCTGCCGCTCGCGGTCGGCACCGCGCAGGACATCACCGAGCAGCGCGCCGCCGAGACGAGGATGAAACGGTCCAGCCAGCGCTTCGCGGACCTGGTGTCGCTCACGCCGGTCGGCATCGGCCTGTTCGACGAGGGCGAGCGGCTCGTCGACGCCAACGACGCGCTGTGCGACCTGCTCGGCATGGACCTGGAGCAATTGCGCGGCATGACCGCGAGCCAGCTCACCCACCCGGACGACCACGACCCCCGGTTGCCGTCGATCGACGAGATGTCCGCGCCGGACGCCGAGCGCACGCACAAGGTCCCGCAGCGCATCCTGGTCCGCAGCGACGGCGTCCAGGTGTACTGCGAGCTGCACATCGCGTTGTCCGTGCAGGACGACGGCCGCCGGTTCTGGCTGATCGTGTTCCAGGACATCACCGAGCGCCGCCGCACGGCCGAGGCGTTGCGGCACCAGGCCACGCACGACGAGCTGACCGGCCTGCCGAACCGGGCGCTGGTCAAGGAGATGCTCGGCGAGCTGCTGGAGTCGCCGGCCCGGTCGAAGGTCGCGGTGCTGTTCTGCGACATCGACAACTTCAAGCGGGTCAACGACTCGCTCGGCCACGACGCGGGCGACGAGCTGCTGGTGGCGCTGGCGCGGCGGCTCGAGGGCGGCCTGCCCGACGGCTGCACGGCGGCCCGCCTGTCCGGCGACGAGTACGTGATCATCTGCGAGAACCTGGACCAGGTCGGCGGTGTCGACGCGCTGGCCACGAAGGTGGCCGGGCTGCTGCGCACCGCGGTGCCGGTGCACGGGCAGCTGGTCCGGGTGTCGGCGTCGATCGGCGCGGCCGTGCCGAACGGTTCCCGCGCCACCGGCAACGACCTGCTGCGGTTCGCCGACGCGGCGATGTTCGAGGCCAAGCGGTCCGGCGCGGGCCGGGTGTCGCTGGCCAGCGCGGCGCTGATCGCCTCGGCCGACCGGCAGGTGCACCTGGAGGGCCAGCTGCGGGAGGCGTTGCAGCACGACGGGTTGGCGCTGCACTTCCAGCCGGTGGTCGGCGTGGACGGCGTGGTGCAGACCGCGGAGGCGCTGGTGCGGTGGCCGCACCCGGATCGGGGGCTGCTGCCGCCGGACGTGTTCCTGCCCGTGGCCGAGCAGGGCGACCTGATGCGCGAGCTGGACCGGTGGGTGCTGCGCACCGCGTTGAAGGAGGCGTCGACCTGGCCGGAACCGGGCGGCAAGCCGGTGTCCGTCGCGGTGAACCTGGCGGGGCTGGTGCCGGGCGACCCGGAGTTCGCCGACATCGTGGCCGACGCGATCGCCGAGGCGGGCATCCCGTGGGACCGGGTGGTGCTGGAACTGGTGGAGACCGCGCTGGTCGACCTGCCGTCACGGGTGCGCCAGACGATGGACGAGCTGGTGGAGCGGGGCATCCGGTTCGCCGTGGACGACTTCGGCACCGGCTACTCGTCGCTGGCCCGGCTCAAGGACCTGCCCGCGCAGATCATCAAGGTCGACCGCCGGTTCGTCTCCGGCCTCGGCAAGGACCCGTCCGACTTCGCCGTCGCCAAGGCGGTGGTCGACATGGCCCGCGCGATGGACCGCCGGTGCGTGGCCGAGGGCGTGGAGACCGCGACCCAGTTCCAGGTGCTGCGCGGCATCGGCGTGGACACCTACCAGGGCTGGCTGTTCTCGCGTCCCGTGCCGCCCAAGGAGTTCCGCGCGGTGCTGGCACTTGGTCCGTTGCACATCCCCCGCGCCGGGTGATCGGCGATACTCGGGTCCCGATGGACGCGACGACGTCAGGTGCTGACCGGTGAACCCGGAACGGATGATCGCCGACCTCGAAGCCAGGGCGCGGGACCTGGCCGAGCGGTCCCGCGAGCTGCGGGAGCGGATCCGGCGCGCGCAGGCCACGCAGCGGTCGCCGGACGGCGTGGTGACGGCGACCGTCGCGCCGAACGGGTCGTTGCGGCACATCGAGTTCTCGCCCGACGCCGGGGAGTTCTCGCACGCGCGGCTCGGCGAGGTCGTGATGGACACCGTGCGGCGCGCGCAGGAGCAGGCCGCGCGGCAGGCGGCGTCGATCGTCGAGCCCCAGTTCGGCGGCACGGCGGCGATGGACTTCCTGACCGGTTCGGCGGCGGACGGCGCGCGGGAGGCCGGTGACGACGACCTGCCCCTGCCGCGGAGCCTGCGTGCGCCCGAGGACGAGCCGGGGTCGGCGCCTCGGTGACCGGATTCCCCGTGCTGGAGCTGACCGGGTCGGCGCCGGACGCGCTCGAGGTCGCCCTCGGCGTGCCGACGCCGGACGTCGACCCGTTGGGCCTGCTGGCCGAGGCGGGGCTCGGGTGGCTGGTCGAGCACGTCGACTTCCTGCGCGAGCCGCTGGACTGGTTGGCGGGCCACGGCGACCGGTTCGAGGACGCGGTCGCCACCTGGAAGCAGGTCGCCACCACGTTGGACGGCATCGCGCGGCGGCGGGCGGGCGGCGGGTGGCTCACCGCGGAGATCGCCGGGATGAGCCGGCTGTGCGTCGACGTGGCGGCGCACGTGGCGGAGGTGCGCGCGATCACCGCCGCGGTCCACGGCGTGTTCCGCGACGTGATCGCGCTGTTCGTCCGGGAAGTCCTCGCCAACGCCACCGTCGCGCTCGCGGCGTCGGAGATCACGGCGGGCGGCTCGCTGCCCGAGTTCGCCGCGTGGGCGGTCGGGCGCGGCGCGGTCGTGCTCGACCGGATCAACCGGCGGTTGGCGGACCTCGCGCGCGTGATGGCGCGAATCCTGCGTGCGCTGAAGGCGTTGTTCGGCGCGGCGCGCGACATGCTCAAGGCCATCACGCGCTTCGGCGAGTGAGCTTCCCGGTCAGCCCCACTGCCCCTGGGCGGGTGGCGGCGGCCCAGGAGGACCGGGCGGCGGTCCACCCATCGGCTGTCCTGGCATCGGCTGCCCCGGCATCTGCTGTCCTGGCATCGGCGGTCCACCCATCGGCGGTCCGGCCTGCTGGTGTGGCGGCGTCTTCGGCTTCGCGCCCCGCATCGCACGGCCGACCGGCGGCAGCGCGGCGACCAGACCTGCGACGAGCCACAGCAGCAGTGCCACCACCGGCATGATCCCGTAGGTGAACGGGAGGTTCTGCGCGATGTCCGCGACGGCGAGCCCGAAGTTCACCACGGCCAGCAACGAGATCGCGACCAGTCCCCAGCGCACGCCGGGCACCCGGCTGAAGAGCAGCACGACCAGGATCAGCGCCAGCCCCGGCAGCGCGAACACGGCCACGACCAAGGCGCCGAAGCTCCCGTAGCCGCGGGGGAACGGCGGCACGACGATCGCGCCCCAGAGCTCCATCGCGAACCCCGACTGGCTCACGAACCCGGCCGCGCCGATGAGGGCGAGGATGATGCCCGGCAGGTACAGCAGCCCGGCGAAGACGGCCATCCCCTTGCCCGGCGGGCGCGGCGGGCGCGGTTGTCCGGGGTAGCCCGGCGGACCGGGGTAGGGCTGGCCGGGGAACGGCTGACCCGGGAACGGCGGCTGGCCGGGGAACGGCTGGCCCATGGGCTGGCCGGGCATCGGCTGGCCGGGGAACTGCTGACCGGGGTGCGGCTGACCCGGGTACTGCGGTTGGCCGGGGTACTGCTGCGGACCCGGCTGCTGACCGGGGTTGGGGTGAGTCATGCGCGCGCCTCCAGGTTCACGCTGAAAGTTACCGTCGAAAGCGGTCCGTACGGCCCGGTTCGCCGCATTTCGGCGGAAACCTCCCCGCTACTGGGACGCCGACGCGCGGATCAGCGGCAGCAGTTCGGCGATCCGGTGCCGCGGCAGGTCGATCAGCCTCAGCTCCAGGTCGTCGTGCTCGCCGATCCGCTCCCGCGCCTCCCGCTTGGTCAGCGCGCCGCGCGTGGCCGTGACCAACGCCTCGCGCCACACGTTGCCCAGCTTGCCGTGCGCGCGCGTGAGCACCTCCCGCACGGTCAGCCCGCCGACGTCCAGCGTGCCCGCCAACACCTGGTCCGCCACCACCACGCAGTGCTTGCCGTCCGGGGTGGAACGCAGGAACCGCAGCGCGAACCTGGTGTCCACCAACGACTTCAGCTCCTGCTGACCCGCCGCGGACGACACGTTCGGGTGGTTGTTGGGCACGAGCGCCGCCATCCGGCCGGGCGAGCACGCCAGCAGCGTCCGCAGCAGCCACGGCCCGGGGTCGCCGGACAGGTCGACCGCCAACGACGCCGCGCCCTTGCCGATCGGCTCCGCCCACCCCGGCGCGCGCGGCTTCGGCGGCGGCGAGGACTCCGGCCGCGGCGCGAGGTCGACCAGGGCCGCCAACGCCGTCGAACCCGGCCCGCTCGCCTCCACCGACTGCGGACCGTGCGTGTAGATGGCCGTCTTCGCCGACGCGGGTGACACCGAACGGCGGGACGTGGGCCGGCACACGTACAGGTCGGCCGCGCTGCCGATGGCCTGCGCGCCGTCGAACCGGTGGAACGCGGGCAGGATCGCCTCGAACACCAACCCGAGCCGCTGCAACTCCTGCTGCACCTTCAGCCCCAGCGCGGGCGTCCGGTCGCTGAACCCGTACGCGAGCAGCACCCGGCCCCGACCGAGGTCGGCCAGGCACTCGACCGCCCGCGCGGCGAACAGCGCCATGCCCTCCGGCGTGTACGGCGGGTCGCTGAACACCAGGTCCGCCGACTCCAGCACGGCGGGCGGCAGGCCGAACCGGAAGTCCGCGTGCACCGTCCGCACCGACCACCCGCGCTCGCCGGCCCGCGTCGAGATGTACTCCAGCAGCCGGTCGTCCACATCGACCACGACGACCTCGACGGCCGGGTTCACCGCGCACACCGCGAGCGAGGTCAGGTCGTGGTCGCCGAGGCACAGCAGCGTGCGCCCGGCCAGGTCGTAGGTCGTGTCCAGCCACACCGCGCGCTTCAACGCCGTCTCCGCCGTCGCCTGCACGTGGTCCAGCGCGGCCAACGGCGGCGGCACGGCCGCGATGTCGGCCAGGATCGACCGCAGGTGCTCGCCGTGCCGGGACACCAGCGCGTCCAGCGGGTCCACCGGATCGTCACCGGCGCCGAACTCCGCGTAGTCGGCGACCTTGGCCGGCGCGAGCCGGAACCGGTCGCGGCTGGTCTCCAGGTCGTCGCCGACCGCGGTCAGCAGCTCCTGCACGGTGCGCCGCGGCACAGCGGGAAGCCGAACCAATTCGGCCAGCGTGTGCCAGTCGCCGGACAGCAGGTCGACCACGCGCCGCAGCTTGCGGGCGTGCGGGCCGCGTTCAGCGAGGAGCGCTCGCACCATTTCGGTTGCCACAACCGGTGCAGCCTACTGACCGGATCGTGAAACGCCGTGCCACGGTCGGACTGACGGGCTAGGGTCGTTCGACGCTTGATACCCACCGGCAGGAGGACCCACGGGTGATCGAGTTCCGCGACGTGACCAAGCGGTTCGACGACGGGACCACCGCGGTGAACGGCCTGGACCTCGTGGTCGAGGCGGGCACGATCACGGTCTTCGTCGGACCGTCCGGATGTGGCAAGACCACGTCCCTGCGCATGGTGAACCGGATGATCGACCCGTCGTCGGGCACCGTCCTGGTGGACGGCAACGACGTGCTGGGCGTGGACCCGCCCACGTTGCGGCGCGGCATCGGGTACGTGATCCAGCAGGCGGGCCTGTTCCCGCACCGGACTGTGCTGGACAACGTGGCCACCGTGCCGCTGCTCATCGGCTGGACCCGCCGCAAGGCCAGGCAGCGCGCCGCCGAGCTGCTGGAGCTGGTCGGCCTGCCCGCCGAGCTGGGCCACCGCTACCCGGTGCAGCTGTCCGGCGGCCAGCAGCAGCGCGTCGGCGTGGCGCGGGCGCTGGCCGCGGACCCGCCGGTGCTGCTGATGGACGAGCCGTTCAGCGCGGTCGACCCGGTGGTGCGCGAGGGGTTGCAGGACGAGCTGCTGCGGCTGCAGGCCGAGCTGGACAAGACCATCGTGTTCGTCACGCACGACATCGACGAGGCGATCCGCATCGGCGACAAGGTCGCGGTGATGCGCACCGGCGGCTTCCTCGCCCAGTACTCGCCGCCCGCCGAGCTGCTGACCCGGCCCGCGGACGACTTCGTGGCCAGCTTCGTCGGCAAGGACCGCGGCTACCGCAGCCTGTCCTTTGTGGACTCCTCGGGCGTCGAGGTGGCGGAGGTGCCGACGGTCGTCGAGGGCGTCGCCGTCGAGTCCTCTTCGGACTGGCGGCTCGTGGTGGACGCGGAGAAGCGGCCGCAGGGCTGGGTCGCGCCGGACGCGTCGGTCCTGCCCGGCGGCTCGCTGTACGAGGTGGGCGCGTCGATCCGGGGCGCGCTGGACGCCGCGCTGTCCTCGCCGTCCGGGCTGGGCGTCGCCGTCCACGACGACGGACGGCTGGCCGGCGTGGTGACCGCGCGCCAGGTGCTCGACGTGATCGAGAGCCGCCGTGGGTGACATCCCGAAGTACCTCAGCGACGCGGGCACCAGGGCGGCGCTGCTGGACATGCTGCTCGACCACGTCTACCTGTCGCTGGTGCCGCTGGTCGTGTCGGTGGTGCTGGCGATCGTGCTCGGGTTGCTGTGCCACCGGTTCCGCCAGGTCAACGCGACGCTGATCGCGCTGTCGAACGTGGTCTACACGATCCCGTCGCTGGCGTTGTTCGCGATCATCCCGGCGGTCATCGGCACGCAGGTGCTCGACCCGTTCAACGTGATCCTCGCCCTGACGGTCTACACGACCGCGCTGCTGGTCCGGCCGGTCGCCGAAGCGCTGGCCGCGGTGCCCGCGCACGTGACCGCCGCGGCCACCGCGATGGGCTTCCGGCCGCTGCGCCGGTTCCTCACCGTCGAGCTGCCGCTGTCCGTGCCGGTGCTGGCCGCCGGCGTGCGGGTCGGCTCGGTCAGCAACATCAGCCTGGTCAGCGTCGGCGCGCTGATCGGCACGGGCGGTCTGGGCACGTTGTTCACCGACGGGTTCCGGCAGCGGTACCTGGCGCCGATCATCGTCGGCATCGTGCTGACGCTGGTGCTGGCGCTCGTGGTCGACCTGCTGCTGGTGCTGCTGCGCAACCGGTTGACGCCGTGGGTCCGGGCGGGTGGTGCGCCGTGATCTTCGCGGACGCGGTGGCCTGGCTGCTCGACCCGGTCAACTGGTCGGGCGGCAAGTCGATCCCGGTGCGGGTCGGCATCCACCTGCTCTACTGCCTCGGCGCGGTGCTCGGCGCCGCCCTGATCGCCGTGCCGCTCGGCCTGTACGTCGGGCACACCGGGCGTGGCGGTGTGGTGCTGGTCGGCGGCAGCAACGCGCTGCGGGCGCTGCCGACGCTGGGCCTGGTCACGTTCCTGTACCTGGTCGCGGGCGGTGGCACGGCCGGTGTGCTCATCGGCCTGATCGTGCTGGCCGTGCCGCCGATCCTGGCCGGGACCTACGCCGGCATCCAGGACGTGGACCGCGGTGTCGTGGACGCGGCGAGCGGCATGGGCATGACCGGCGCGCAGCGGCTGTGGCGGGTCGAGGTGCCCAACGCGCTGCCGCTGCTCGTCGGCGGTCTGCGCAACGCCATGTTGCAGGTGGTCGCGACCGCGTCGGTGGCGGCGTACGTGGGTATCGAGACGTTGGGACGTCCCCTGCTGGACGGCCTGCGGGTGTTGGACTACGGGCAGTTCGTCGGCGGCGCGATCCTGATCGCGCTGCTCGCGGTCGTGCTGGACGTGGTGCTCGCGGGCGTCGGCAGGCTGGTCGTGCCCGCGGGTTTGAGGCTGGCGGCCAAGGCTCGTCGCGCGGGCAGTGGGAAAGCGCGGTCGAGCGGGGCGCAGTCGAGGCGTCGGGGAGAGCCGGCGCCCGTCGAGTCTGGAGGAAGCACGGCATGAAGCGCACGTTGGCCGTTGTCGTCGCGGCGACCGCCCTGGTCGTCTCCGCGTGCGGGTCCAAAGAGGACCTGGGCGGGGGTGGCCAGCAGGCCGCGTCGGGTGAGGTCGTGGTCGGTTCGGCCGACTTCACCGAGAACAAGATCCTGGCCGAGATCTACGCCGGTGCGTTGAAGGCGACCGGGGCGAAGGTGACGGTGAAGGCCGGCATCGGAGCGCGCGAGCTGGTCGTGAAGGCGTTGCAGGACAAGTCGCTCGGCGTCGTGCCGGAGTACTCGGGCAACCTGCTCAACTACTTCGACAAGGCCAACACCACGACCGAGGCCGAGGAGGTCTACACGGCGCTGAAGGCCAAGACGCCGTCGGGCCTGGAGGTGCTGGAGAAGTCCGACGCGGAGGACAAGGACGTCCTGGTCGTCACCAAGGCGACCGCGGACGGCGGCGTGAAGTCGATCGCGGACCTCGGTGCGGGCAAGTACGCGCTGGGCGCGGCCGGCGAGTGGGCGCAGCGCTGGCAGAGCAAGGTCCAGGAGCTGTACGGGGTGACGTTCACGGAGATCAAGACCACCGACGCGGGTGGCCCGATCACGGTGGACGCGCTGAAGGACGGCACGGTGCAGGTGGCGAACCTGTACACGACGTCGGCGGACATCAAGGCGAACGGGTTCGTGGAGCTGGAAGACCCGAAGGTGATGTACCCGGCGCAGAACGTCGTGCCGCTGCTGCGGTCGGACGCGGTCGACGCCAAGGGCAAGGAGGCGTTGAACAAGGTGTCCGCGGCGCTGACCACGGAGAAGCTGGCCGACCTGGTCAAGCGGGTCGACGTGGACAAGGAGACGATCGCGAACGTGGCTGCCGACTTCCTGAAGACCGTCACCCTGTAGTCCCACCGCTCTCGCACGGCCCGGCTCCGCACCGACGGCATTCGGCGGAGCCGGGCCGTTGTGCTGTCCGGGAGCGGCACGGGGGACTGCTCCAAGACGGGGATACCGGGCGGAACGCAAGCCGGCACGTCCGCTCCGGCGGGATGATCGGTCGATGGGAGCGGACGAGGCCGACGCCGTGCCGGGCGACACGCGCAACGCCGTCGACGGCGCGGTGTCAGGGACGTCGTTGCAGGTGGGCGCCGTCCACGGGGACGTCCACCTGCACGCCCCGCCCGCCAGGGCCGTGCCCAAGCCGCTGTTCATCGCCGCCGTGGTGTTCGCCGTGGTCCTGGCGGTCGTCGGCGCGGTGGTCGTGGTTCCCGGGCTCAGCGGGCTGTTCGCCGCCGGCGGCCCGGGCGCCGGGGCGGATCCGGGGTGCGGTGAGGGTCAGGCCGTGGAGATCGACGTGCCGTCGGACATCGGGGACCGGTACGACTACCGCCTGACCACGCGGTGCGCCCCGCCCGAGGGGGAGAGCTACCAACTCGTCGTGGAACTCGTCGGTGACTGGGGTCGGTACGAGTCCAGGAAGTTCCTGTGGCGGCGCGACTACCACCCGGGGTTCGTGGGGCAGGACCCGGTGATCCTCTCCGGGTACACGGCCGGGTGGCCGGTGGGTTCCGTGCACCTGCTCTACGTCCTGCGCTGCACCGGGGAGCAGGTCGCCGAGATGGACGTCCTCGCGAACGAGGACAACTACCTGGAGGAACTGCCCGGCTGCGCGCCGGCCTCCGAACGGCACCGGCTGACCAAGGTTCCCGAGCGCTAGCCCGGTCAGCCGCGTCCGCCGATCCGGCCGGTCAGCTCGTCCGCCGCACGGCGCGCCTCCGCCGCCAGCTCCGGCCACGTCTCGCCGCACTCCGTCTCGCACACGTGCCGGAACGTGACCGTGATCGCGGCGATCGGGCGTTCACCGTGGTCGAAGACGGGGGCCGCGACCGACGCGAACCCGGCCGTCACGTACCCGTCCTCCACCGCCCACCCGCGCCTGCGCTCGACCGCCAGCAACCGGCGCAACGCGGGCAGGTTGCGCGGCCCCCGCCCCGTCCGGTCCACGAACGGGCCCGGGAACAGGGCCCTCACCTGCGCGGCGGGCAGCCGGCCCAGGATCGCCCGACCCGACGCGGTGAGGTGCGCGGGCAGCCGCACGCCGACGTCGGACACGATCGTGGTCGGCCGGCGCGGTTGTTCGCGCACCAGGTACAGCGCCTCCGAGCCGTGCAGCACGCCCAGGTGCGCGGTCCGCCCGACGGCGTCCACCAACCGCCGCAGCACGGGCCGCGCCAACCGCTCCAGCGGGTCGTGCCGCAGGTAGGCCGACCCGAGCTCGAACGCCGCCACGCCCAGCCCGTACCGTCGCTCCTCGGGGAAGTGGGTGGCGAACCCGGCCGCGGTCAGCTCGGACAGCAGGTGGTAGGTCGTCGACCTCGGCAGGGCCAGCTCGCGCGCCACCGCCGCCGCCGACAGCGGCCCGGGCCTGCCGGCCAGCAGGCGCAGCACCGCGAGCCCTCGGCGCAACGCCGGCACGTCGCTGCTGCCTCCCACGGATCCCATTCTCAACAAATCCGCGGCCGGGCGCATTGGAGGGGCATGACGGACAGCTTCGAGGACTTCGCCACCGGGCAGGTCACCCCGCTGCTGCGCTACGCCACCGTGCTGACCGGCGACCCGCACCTCGCCCAGGACGTCGTGCAGGAGTGCCTGCTGCGCGCCCAGCAGCGCTGGGCCCGCATCTCCGAGGTCGACGCGCCCGCCGCCTACCTGAAGAGGATGGTCACCAATGAGTTCCTGAGCTGGCGCCGCCGCCGCAAGACGCACACGCCGCTGCACGCGGTCGACCCACCCGGCCCGGACGTGTCCGCCCACTACGACGAGCGCGAAGCGATGCTCCAGCGCATCGACAAGCTGCCGCGCAAGCAGAAGGCCGCCGTCGTCCTCCGCTACTACGAGGGCTACGACGACGCCGAGATCGCCGAGACCCTGAACTGCTCCCAGGTCACGGTCCGCAGCCACATCTCCCGCGCGCTGGCGACGCTGCGCGCGAACGTCCGCGTCAAGGAGGCCCTGTGATGGGAACGGAAGACCTGATCCAGGACGCGCTGCGGGCGCGGGCCGAGCAGACCCCGCCGCCGGGCCGCGTGCTGGCCGCGCTGCACCGGCCGCGCCGCAGCCGCAAGCCGCTGTTCCTGGCCGTCACCGCCGCTGCCGCCGTCGCGGCCGTCGCGGTGGTCGCCACGACCGTCGGGCGACCGAGCGCCGAGGCGCCGCCAGCGGGCAACTCGTCCCTCACGACGACCACCGCGCCGACGACCACCACCACGGCCGCCGCGCCGCTCGATCCGCTCACCACGGGCTACAGCCCGTCGTGGCTGCCCGACGGCCTGGTCGAACGGCACCGGTTCGCGGACGCGGCCGGGAGCGTCCAGCGCGTGTGGAAGCACTCCGGCGGGCAGGTGCACTCGCCGAGCTTCGAGATGCTGACGCCGAAGGACGCCCCGGGCCAGGACCAGCTGCGCCGGCAGATCGCCGAGGGGGCCGCGGCCGACAAGGTGACGATCAACGGTGCGGAGGCCCTGGTGGTGGACCCGACGGTGGGCGGGCCGCCCCGCAGCGGCGAGACCAAGGAGCCGGCCGTGCCGGACGGGACGCCGCCGGACGCGAAGGTGGTCTTCGCCCCGGAGCCGGGCCGCTACGTCCAGCTCGTCCTATCGAACTCGGCGGAAGCCCGGGCCGAGGCCATCCGGATCGCCGAATCGGTGCGCCCGGACCCGACGCCGCTGCGCGGACCCGTGTCGATCGGCGGCGCGGTCGGCCACCAGGCCAGGGTGAACGGCCAGGGCTGGCTCGTGTCCACGACCGGCGAGGTCAACGGCGTCACCTACGGCGCCAACCTGAGCAACTACGTCGACGACCCGGTCGGCAACCCGAGCACCGCGCCGGTCGCCGTCACGGCCCGCGGCGCGTCCGCCGAGTACCTGGGCGAGCGGGGCGGCTACCTGCGGGTGGACCTCGGGCCGGACCTGCACCTGCTGATCATCGGCCAGGGCGGGAACACCGCGTCGGCGCAGGAGCTGATCGCGGTGGCCGAGGCGGTCACGGTCGACATGGCCGCGGCGCCGTCCTGGCTGACCGGCTGACGTGACGGTGGTGGGCGCTCGGGCGAACCGGGCGCCCACCACACCTCAGCCGCCGAACTCGATCGTGCCGTCACGGCGGCCGCGGCGCACCATGCGGTCGAAGCTCACCGCCGCCACCGCGAACCACGCCACGCCGACGCACACCTCCAACCCGAGCTGCACCAGCACGGTCGACGCCTGCCCTTCCGCGATGAACGCCCGGATCGCGGCCAGCCCGTGCGTCATCGGCAGCACGGACGTGACCGCGCGCAGCCAGTCCGGCCAGAACGACGTCGGCACGTTCACCCCGCAGAACGTCATCAGCACCAGGTAGCTCAGGTTCAGCGCCAGCCACCGCGCGGACGGGAACCCGAGCACGAACGACGCCACGCACGTCCCGTAGCAGTAGCACGACAACCCGACCACGAAGATCATCAACGGCACGACGGCCGCCGAGGGCCACGGCAGCCGCACCCCGAACAGCGGCGGCAGCACCAGGAACGCGGTGGTGGACGCCGCGACGCCCGAGCCGAGGTTCACCAGCCCCCGACCCAGGTACGCGGTGAGGTGGGTGGACGGCGCGGCCACCATCAGCGCCAGCGTGCCGGACTGCCGCTCGCCGACGGTCAGCAGGATGACGACGGTCGCGTCGATGGCCATGATCGCGACCACGTTGCCGATGAGCAGGTAGTCGACCTGCTGCTGCGACCCGAGCATCCGGCCGATCAGGGCGTAGAAGCACGCCTGGATCAGCAGGCGGGACAGCCAGGTGAACGTCCACGTCTTCCACGTCTGGAACGCCGAGTACATGGTCCACGAGGCGATGAGGCCGTGCTTGAGCACGCGCAGCTGGTCACGCATACGTCACCGCGCCCAGCTCGCGCGCCCGGCGCAGGGTGGCCGCCAGCAGCACCCGCCCGCCGACCAGGGCGGCGGCGCCGAGCCCGACGATCGCCAGCAGCCGCCAGCCGACGCCCGCGACGGGCGGCGCGGCCATCGCGTCCCGCATCAGGTCCGCCGACCACGACAGGAAGATCACGTGGGACAGCGGTTGCAGCGGCTCCGGCAGGTACTGCACCGGCACCATCACGCCGGACAGCAGGTAGATCGGGAAGCTGAGGAAGTTCAGGTAGTTGTTGCTGTTCTTGGACAGCAGCATGGCCGCCGCCAGCACCAGGCTCGTGCCGATCATCGCGAACACCGACGCCGCCATGGCCGCCCAGAACACCCACGGGTGGTGCACCGCCGGCGTCACGCCGAACAGCAGCTCGCCCAGCAGCCACGTCTCGCCGAGCGGGACGACGCCCAGCACCATCACCGCCGAGATCCGCCCCAGGTAGACGGAGTGCAGGGACCTGGGCGCGGCCATGCCCAGCTCCAGCGTCGAGGTCCAGCGCTCGCCGACCAGCACGGTCGTCGCCAGTCCCGTGGCGAAGCCCCACAGCCCGATCAGGGTCGGCGCGAGGAACGCGTTGGCGACCAGGTCGGGCCGGGCCGCGTGCATCACGATCGACAGCATCATCACCACGGTGAACGGGATCGTGCACAGCGTCAGCAGCTCGTCGGGCTGCCTGCGGAGCAGCCAGAACTGCGTGCGGACCCCGGACAGGAACAGGCCCACGGCTCAGACCTCCATGCCGCGGCGGCCGATGAGGTCGAGGTACACGTCCTCCAGCCGGGGCGGCACGGCGTGCACCGAGCGCACGCCGTGGTCGAGCAGGAAGTCCAGCACCGCGCGTGCCGCCTGGTCGTCGGTGGTCTTGACGCGCAGCACGCCGTTGCGGGTCTCGGTGTCGACCACGCCGGGGATGGCGGTGACGTCCAGCGAGGTCTCGGCCTCGACCCAGCGGTGCAGGCCGGACATCGCGGCCAGGCCGCGTGGCGACTCGGTGGCGAGCACGCGGCCCTTGTCGATGAGGGTGACGCGGTCGCAGACCTCTTCGGCCTCGTCCATGTCGTGGGTGGTGATGAGGATGGTGCGGCCTTCGTCGCGCAGCTCGCCGATGAGCTTGCGGAAGTCGCGCGCGGCCACCGGGTCCATGCCGGTGGTCGGCTCGTCGAACAGGATCAGCTTCGGGTCGCCGATCAGGCCGCGGGCCAGATGCACGCGCTGCTTCATGCCCCGCGAGAACGTCTCCACGAGGTCGTCGGCCTTGTCGGTGAGGCCCAGGCGGGCCAGCAGCTCGCCGGCGCGCACCTTGGCCCGCGCGTCCGGGATCTTGTGGAGCGAGGCCCAGTACCGCAGGGTCTGCCGCGCGGTGAGCTTGCCGTACAGGCCGCGTTCGCCGCCGAACACGATGCCGACGTGCTGCCTGACCTGGGCCGCGTCCGCCACGACGTCGTGGCCGAGCACCTCCGCGGAGCCCGAGGTCGGTAACAGGATCGTGGACAGGATCTTGCACAGCGTGGTCTTGCCCGCGCCGTTCGGGCCGAGCAGGCCGTGGACCTCGTTCGTGGGCACGTCCAGCGTGAGCCCGTCGAGCGCGGTCACCTCGTCGCCCTTGGGCCGCCAGCCCTTGCCCTTGCGGAACGTCCTGGTCAGGTTCTGCACACGGACACTCATGGTCACCCCCTGGTGGATTCCTGAAGCTACCGGTGGGGCGGGACGCGCGAGGAACGATTTCGGTTGGCCGTGCCGTCTCGGATACCAGACACGATCGGCGGATGTCGGGTCGTGCGGAGCGGGCCGCCGGGTTGAGATGGGCACATGCAGCAACCCGTGCAGCTGGGTCCGAAACCCCTGACCCGCGACGACGTCCACGCCGTGGCCCGAGGCGACGCGCGCGTGGAGATCACGGAGGCGGCCCGCGAGGCGGTCACCACCGCCCGGGCGCACATCGAACGCCTGGCCACGGCCGATCAGCCGACCTACGGCGTGTCCACCGGCTTCGGCGCGCTGGCGGTGCGGCACATCCCGCCGGACCGCCGTGCCGCCCTCCAGCAGTCCCTGGTCCGCTCGCACGCCGCGGGCGCGGGCCCTGAGGTCGAGCGCGAGGTCGTGCGCGCCCTCGTCCTGCTCCGCCTCAAGACCCTGGCGAGCGGCCACACGGGCGTCCGGCTGGAGACCGCCGAGGCGATGGCCGCGATGCTCAACGCGGGCATCACCCCGGTCGTGCACGAGTTCGGCTCGCTGGGCTGCTCGGGCGACCTCGCGCCGCTGTCCGCCGCCGCCCTCGCCCTCACCGGTGAAGGCGACGTGCGTGACGCCGCGGGCAACCTGGTCCCGGCCTCCGCCGCGCTCGCCGAGGCGGGCATCGCGCCCGTGCGCCTGGCCGAGAAGGAGGGCCTGGCGCTGATCAACGGCACGGACGGCATGCTCGGGATGCTGGTCCTGGCGATCAAGGACCTGGACCACCTGCTCGACGTCGCCGACCTGACCGCCGCGATGAGCGTCGAAGCCCTCCTCGGCACGGACCGGGTGTTCGCCGCCGACCTCCAGGCCCTGCGCCCGCACCCCGGCCAGGGCCGTTCCGCGCGGCGCATGGCGGAGATCCTGCGCGACTCCGAGATCATGGACAGCCACCGCGGCCCGGACTGCACGCGCGTCCAGGACGCCTACTCGCTGCGCTGCTCGCCGCAGGTGCACGGCGCGGCGCGGGACACCGTCGCCTACGCCGGGACCGTCGCCGACCGCGAGCTGGCGTCGTCCATCGACAACCCGGTCGTGCTGGCCGACGGCCGGGTCGAGTCCAACGGCAACTTCCACGGCGCGCCGATCGCCTACGTGCTGGACTTCCTCGCCATCCCGACGGCGGACGTGGCGAGCATCGCCGAACGGCGCACCGACCGGATGCTGGACGTGAACCGGTCGCACGGCCTGCCGCCGTTCCTGGCGCACGACCCGGGCGTCGACTCCGGCCACATGATCGCCCAGTACACGCAGGCCGCGATCGTCAGCGAGCTGAAGCGCCTGGCCGTGCCCGCGTCGGTCGACTCGATCCCGAGCAGCGCGATGCAGGAGGACCACGTCTCCATGGGCTGGTCCGCCGCGCGCAAGCTCCGCCAGGCCGTGGACGGGCTGCGCCGGGTCCTCGCGATCGAGTTCCTGACCGCCGCGCGCGCCCTGGACCTGCGCAAACCGCTCAACCCCGCCCCCGCCACCGCGGCGGCCGTCGCGAAGCTCCGCGAGCACGTCCCCGGCCCCGGCCCGGACCGCCACCTCGCGCCCGAGATCGCCGCCGCCGAAGACCTGATCCGAAAGGGAGTGCTGTGATGGTGCGTGCTGCCCGAGGGACCGAACTGACCGCCCGGAGCTGGCCGACCGAGGCCGCGCTGCGGATGTTCCACAACAACCTCGACCCCGACGTGGCCGAACGCCCCGAGGACCTGGTCGTCTACGGCGGCACGGGCAAGGCCGCGCGTGACTGGCCGAGCTTCCACGCCATCAGCCGCGAGCTGGCCGAGCTGAAGGACGACGAGACGCTGCTCGTGCAGTCCGGCCGCCCGGTCGGCGTCATGCGCACGCACGAGTGGGCGCCGCGGGTGCTCATCGCGAACTCCAACCTCGTGCCCGACTGGGCGAACTGGCCCGAGTTCCGCCGCTTGGAGGCCGAAGGTCTCACCATGTACGGCCAGATGACGGCCGGTTCGTGGATCTACATCGGCACCCAGGGCATCCTCCAGGGCACGTACGAGACGTTCGCCGCCGTGGCCAACAAGCGGTTCAACGGCACCCTGCGCGGCACGCTCACCGTCACGGCCGGCCTGGGCGGCATGGGCGGCGCGCAACCGCTTGCGGTCACCATGAACGAGGGCGTGGCGCTCTGCGTCGAGGTCGACCCGCAGCGCGCCCGCCGCCGCGTGGAGACCCGCTACCTGGACGAGGTCGCCGACGACATCGACGACGCGATCGCCCGCGTGCTGGCCGCGAAGTCCGAGGGCCGCCCGCTGTCCGTCGGCCTGATCGGCAACGCCGCCGAGGTGCTGCCGGAGCTGCTGCGCCGGGACGTGCCGGTGGACATCGTCACCGACCAGACCTCCGCGCACGACCCGCTGGCGTACTGCCCGAAGGGCGTCGCGGTCGAGGACTGGCCGGACTACGCCGCCAAGAAGCCCGACGAGTTCACCGACCGGGCCCGCGAGTCGATGGCCGACCACGTCGAGGCCATGGTGGGCTTCCTGGACCGCGGCGCGGAGGTGTTCGACTACGGCAACTCGATCCGCGGCGAGGCCAAGGCGGGCGGCTGCGAGCGGGCGTTCGACTTCCCCGGCTTCGTGCCCGCCTACATCCGGCCGCTGTTCTGCGAGGGCAAGGGCCCGTTCCGCTGGGCGGCGCTCTCCGGCGACCCGGCCGACATCGCGAAGACCGACCGGGCGATCCTGGAGCTGTTCCCGGAGAACGAGCAGCTCGCGCGGTGGATCAAGATGGCCGGCGAGCGCGTCGAGTTCCAGGGCCTGCCCGCCCGCATCTGCTGGCTCGGGTACGGCGAACGCCACCTCGCGGGCCTGAAGTTCAACGAGATGGTGGCGTCGGGCGAGCTGTCCGCGCCGATCGTCATCGGCCGCGACCACCTGGACTGCGGCTCGGTCGCGTCGCCGTACCGGGAGACCGAGGCGATGGCCGACGGCTCGGACGCGATCGCCGACTGGCCGCTGCTGAACGCCCTGGTCAACACCGCGTCCGGCGCGACCTGGGTGTCGCTGCACCACGGCGGCGGCGTCGGCATCGGCCGGTCCATCCACGCCGGTCAGGTGACGGTCGCGGACGGCACGCCGCTGGCCGCGCAGAAGATCGAACGGGTGCTGACCAACGACCCCGCGATGGGCGTGATCCGGCACGTGGACGCCGGGTACCAGCGGGCGGTCGACGTGGCGGCTTCGAAGGACGTCCACATCCCGATGAGCGCTTCCGATGACTGACCTCGCGGACATCGCCGACGTCGGGCGCGACCCCAAGCGCGGCGGCTACTCGCGGCACGGGTTCGACGACGTGGAACGCGAGCTGCGCGCCTGGTTCGTGGCGGAGGCCGAACGCCGCGGGCTGGACGTCCGGCCCGACCGCAACGGCAACATCTGGGCGTGGTGGGGCACGCCGGGACCGGACGCGGTGATCACCGGCAGCCACCTCGACTCGGTGCCGGGCGGCGGCGCGTTCGACGGGCCGCTGGGCGTCGTGTCGGCGTTGCAGGCCTTCGACCTGCTGCGCGCGAAGGGGTTCACGCCGGCGAAGCCGCTGGCGATCGTCGTGTTCGTGGAGGAGGAGGGCGGGCGCTTCGGCGTCGCCTGCCTGGGGTCGCGGCTGATGACGGGCGCGATCACGGCCGAGGCCGCGTGCCGGCTGGTCGACGCGGACGGCGTCACGTTCGGCGAGGCCGCCCACGCCGCCGGGTTCGACCCGCTGCGGATGGGGCGCGACGACCGCGCCCTGTCGTCCGTCGGCGCGTTCGTCGAGCTGCACGTCGAGCAGGGGCGCGGGCTGGACGTGCCGGTGGGGCTGGCGAGCTCGATCCTGGCGCACGGGCGGTGGCGGTACACGTTCCGCGGCGAGGGCAACCACGCCGGGGCGACGCTGATCGAGGACCGGCGCGACCCGATGCTGCCCGCCGCGCGGATGGTGCTGGCCGCCCGTCGTGCGGCCACGGCCGGCGCGCGGGCCACGGTCGGCCGGATCGTGCCGAACCCCGGCGGCACCAACGTGATCGCGTCGTCGGTGGACGTGTGGCTGGACGCGCGGGCCGAGGACGAGCCGCGCACCCGTGAGGTGGTCTCGCACATCACGTCGGCGGCCCGTGAGGCGGCGGAGGAGGAGGGCTGCGAGGTGCGCGTGGCCGAGGAGAGCTGGGGCGGGACGGTGCACTTCGACCCGGGTCTCCTGTCCCGGGTCCGGGCCGCGCTCGGTGAGGACACGCCCGCGTTGCCGACCGGCGCCGGTCACGACGCCGGGATCCTGGCGGCGCACGTGCCGACCGCCATGCTGTTCGTGCGCAACCCGACCGGGATCAGCCACGCGCCGGAGGAGTTCGCCGAGGCGGACGACTGCGCGGCGGGCGTGGTGGCGCTGGCGACGACGTTGGAGCACTTGACGCGATGAAGAGCTTCTGGTGCGAGCGGGCGTGGTTGCCGGACGGCATCGCGGCGCGGGTGCTGGTGCGCGTGGACCAGGGCGCCATCGCGTCCGTGTCCACTGTGGACACCATCCCGCTTGGCGTGGAACGGCTCTACGGCCTGGTGTTCCCGGGTTTCGCGAACGCGCACTCGCACGCGTTCCACCGGGCGTTGCGCGGGCGCACGAACTCCGACGGCGGCACGTTCTGGACGTGGCGCGACCGGATGTACGCGGTGGCGGAGCGGTTGACGCCCGACTCGTACCTGAAGCTGGCCACGGCGGTGTACGCGGAGATGGCCGTGGCGGGGGTGACGGCGGTGGGCGAGTTCCACTACCTGCACCACGGCGGCAACGAGATGGCGGAGGCCCTCCGGCAGGCCGCCCGGGACGCCGGGATCAGGCTCACCCTGCTGGACGCCTGCTACCTCGCGGGCGGGATCGGGCAGCCCGTGCGCGGGGTGCAGGAGCGGTTCTCCGACGGCACCGGTGACCGGTGGCTGGACCGGGTCGCCGAGCTGCGCGGTGACGCGAACACCAGGATCGGCGCGGCGATCCACTCGGTCCGCGCGGTGCCCCGTGAGACGTTGTCGCTGGTGGCGGGCGCGTTCCCGGATCGGCCGCTGCACGTGCACCTGTCGGAGCAGCCGGCCGAGAACGAGGCGTGCCTGGCGTCGTACGGCCTCACGCCGACCGAGCTGCTGGCCGAGGCAGGCGCCCTCACGCCGCGCACGACGGCCGTGCACGGGACGCACCTGTCCACAAAGGACATCGGGCTGCTCGGCTCGACGCGCACCGGCGTCTGCTTCTGCCCGACGACGGAGGCCGACCTGGCGGACGGCATCGGCCCGGCGCGGGAGTTGGCGGAAGCGGGGTCGCCGTTGTCGTTGGGCAGCGACCAGCACGCGGTGATCGACCCGTTGGCGGAAGCCCGCGCCCTGGAGCACCACGAACGCCTGCGGACGGGCCAACGCGGCAGGTTCACCCCGGCGGAACTCGTCGGGGCGCTGACGAACCACGCCTCGATCGGGTGGCCCGAGGCCGGTCGGCTGGAGGTCGGCGCACCGGCCGACCTGGTCGCCGTCCGGCTGGACTCGGTCCGGACCGCCGGCGCCGAGCCCGAGCAGGTGGTGCTGGCCGCCACGGCGTCCGACGTGGCCGTCGTCGTGGTGGGCGGGAAGGTCGTGGCGCGCGACGGCGTGCACCAGCAGCTGGGCGACGTCGCGAAGCTGCTGACCGAGCAGATCGGGGCGTACTACCGATGAGCACCCTCGTCACCGGCATCGGCGAGCTGACCACGAACGACCCCGAGCTGGGCCGCCTCGCCGACGCCGCGCTCGTCCTCGCCGACGGCCGGGTGGCGTGGGTCGGACCCGCGTCGTCCGCGCCCGCCGCCGACGAACGGGTCGACGTGGCGGGGCGGGCGGTGCTCCCCGGCTGGGTCGACAGCCACACGCACCTGGTGTTCGCGGGCGACCGGACGGCCGAGTTCGAGGCGCGCATGGCCGGTCAGGCGTACGCGGCCGGCGGCATCGCCGTGACGGTCGACGCGACGCGGGCGGCGTCCGACGACGCGCTCGCGGCGAACCTTCGGCGGCACGTCGCCGAGGCCGTGGCGCAGGGGACGACCACGATCGAGACCAAGACCGGGTACGGGTTGACGGTCGACGACGAGGTGCGGTCGGCGCGGATCGCGGCCCGCGAAGCCGACGAGGTCACGTTCCTGGGCGCGCACCTCGTGCCGCCGGGCGCCGACGCGGACGAGTACGTGGCGCTGGTGGTCGGCGAGATGCTCGACGCCGTAGCGCCGCACGTGCGGTGGGCGGACGTGTTCTGCGAGCAGGGCGCGTTCGACGCCGACCAGTCGCGGGCCGTGCTGACGGCCGCCCAGGCCAAGGGCCTCGGGCTGCGGGTGCACGGCAACCAGCTGGGGGAGGGCCCCGGCGTGCGGCTGGCGGTGGAGCTGGGCGCGGCGAGCGTCGACCACTGCACCTACCTCTCGGACGCCGACGTCGACGCGTTGGCCGGCTCCGACACCGTCGCCACGCTGCTCCCGGCGTGCGACCTGTCGACCCGCCAGTCGCTGCCGCCCGCCCGTCGCCTCCTCGACGCGGGCGCGACGGTCGCCCTGGCCAGCAACTGCAACCCGGGCAGCTCCTACACCACCTCGATGGCGTACTGCATCACGACGGCCGTCCTCCAGCTGCGGATGACCATCGAGGAAGCCGTCACCGCCGCCACCCTGAACGGCGCGAAGGCGTTGCGGCGCACCGATGTCGGCCACCTGTCACCGGGCGCCCGCGCCGACGTCCACGTGCTCGACGCGCCCTCCGCCACGCACCTGGCGTACCGGCCGGGTGTCCCGCTCACGCACGCTGTGTGGCGGGCAGGCGTTCGACAGCGGTGAGGGCGGCCGACGTGCTGTCCGGGTGGGCGGGCAGGAGCGGGAGGCGGACGTCCGGCGTCGGGATGCGGCCCTGCGCGTGCAGCACGGCCTTGACCACGGTCGGGTTCGGCTCCGCGAACAGCGCCGCCGACAGCTGACCCAGCCGCCCGCCCAGAGCCCGCGCCACGGCCACGTCACCGGCGTGCCAAGCGTCGATCAGGCGGGCGAACTCGGCGGTGGCGACGTGCGCCGAGGCCAGGATGCCGCCGTGCGCGCCGAGCGCCAGCAGCGGCGAGATGAACGCGTCGTCACCGCCGAGGATCGCCAGGTCGGCCGGCAGGTCGGCGAACAGCTCGACCGTGTCCGCGTTGATGCCGCCCGCCGCGTACTTCAGGCCCACGACACCGGGCACGTCCGCCAACCGCCGCAACGTGCCCGCGGACAGGTACTGGCCCGTCCGGTACGGGATGTCGTAGACGACCAGCGGCACGGGGCTGTCGGCGGCCAGCCGGGTCAGGTAGGCGAGCGCGCCTTCCTCGCCGGGGCGGACGAACGACGGCACCACGGTCAGCGACGCCACCACCTCCGGGTGGTCGGCCAAGGCCTGAAGGGCCTGCGGCGTGTTCGCGCCCACGACCAGCGGCGCGTGGCGCTCGCGGCTGACCCGCGTGACCACGCCCAGCACCGCCTGCTGCTCGACCGGCGTGAGCGACGAGGGCTCCGCCGTCGTGCCCAACGCCACCAGGCCACGCGCGCCGTCGTCCAACGCCTGGTGGGCGAGGGCCTCCAGCGCGTCCAGGGCCACGGCGCCGGACCGGTCGAACGGCGTGATCAACGGGACGTGCAAGCCGGTGAGCGTCATGACCACTACGGTGCCCGCCCGGACCGTGAAGGACCAGTCCGCGTTCCTCAACGCAACCGTAAGCTGAGCTGATGCTCGACGTCCGCCGCCTGCGGCTCCTGCGCGACCTGGCCCACCTGGGCACGATCGCCGCCGTCGCCCAGGCGCACGCCTACACGCCGTCCGCCGTGTCCCAGCAACTCGCCGCCCTGCAACGCGAAGCCGGCGTGCCGCTGCTGGAGCACACCGGCCGCAGCGTCAGCCTCACGCCCGCCGCCACCGCGCTCGTCCAGCACACCGAGACGATCCTCGCCGCCCTGGAAGCCGCGACCGCCACGCTGGCCGCCGCGCGCACCGGCCTGTCCGGCGCCGTGCGGATCGGGGCGTTCCCCAGCGCCGTGCCGACCCTGCTGCCCGCCGCGCTGGTCGCGCTGGGCCGCGACCACCCGGCGCTCGACCTCATGGTCACCGAGTTGGACCCGGTCGACATGCCGGACGCGTTGCGCGACGGGCGGCTGGACGTGGCGCTGTGGCACGACTACGACATCGCACCGGTCGAACCCGATCCCGGCGTCGAGTCGGTGCGGCTGCTGGACGAGAAGGTGTTCCTCGCCGTGCCCGCCGACGGCCCGCCCGACGCGACGATCGCGAGCACGCGTGACGCGGCGTGGATCGTCGGCAGCCCCGGCACGCTGTGCCACACCGTGGCGACGAGGGTCTGCCAGGCGGCCGGGTTCACCGCCAGGGTGCGCCACCACGCCGACGACTTCACCGCCGTGCTCGCCCTGGTCGCCGCCGGTCAAGGTGTCGCGCTCGTGCCCGAACTCGGCGCGACGCGCCCGCCCGCCGACGTCCGCCTGGTCCCGCTGGACGTCCACCGCCGCACCCGCATCGCCTACCGCCGAGGTTCGGGCGGCCATCCCGTGGTCGCCGCGTGCGTCACCGCGCTGGAGTCCTCGACCCGGGCCTATCTGGCATCTCCCTCCTGAGAGGGAGGCGGAAGACCGCTCGCGCGAGCGATCAGTTCCGGCGTCGGGATCCGCAGGATTCACGGCATGACAACGATCAAGCACCCGGAGTTCGTCGCCGCACCGCTGCTCGTCCTGACCTACGGCGTCTGCCGGATCGTCGACGGGTTCGACGGCGAACGCGGACCCGGCCCGGCCTGGACGATCGGGCACCTCGCGTTCCTGGCCGCGCTGGCCCTGTTCGTGGTGATCTTCCGGCACATGCGCCGGCTGATCGGGCCACGGGCCCGGATCACCGCCGTGGTCGCCACGCTGGGCGCGTTGGCGCTGTTCGGGCAGTTCTCGGTGGACGTGGTGGCCGGGTTCGTGGCCGACGACCACGAAGCGATGGCGATGTGGACCCGTGGGATCCGGACCTTGCCCGGCGTCGCGACGGTGATCTACGACTTCGGCCCGTACCTGTTCTACGTCGGCCAACTGGTGCTGGTCGTCCAGCTCGCCCTGCACCGGCACGTGAAGGCGTGGACGCCGGTGCTGGTGCTCGCCGACCTCTCGATGCCGTTCATCGACAAGGACCTCATTCCGGTCGGCGCGGTGCTGATGGTCGTCTCGTTCCTGCCCCTGGCACTCCGGGCGCGGGAAGTCGGCCCGGCCCGCGAGACGGCCCTCGTGTGAGGATGGCTCACGTGCTCCTCCGGTTGGGTCTGCCCGCGCTGGTCGCGGTGGTGCAGCTGTGGCCGTTCCTGGCCCGTGACGACTCCTACCACTGGTGGGGTTGCGCGGTCGTGATCGCCTCGGCCGTGCCCCTGCTGTGGCGGCGCGAGGCCCCGTTGGCGGCGCTGGCGGCCAGCCTGGTGGCGACCGGCCTGTACGACCTCGGCGGCGACGTGCCCGCCCAGCCCGTCTGGTACGGCGGGATCGTGGCGCTGCACGCCGTCGCCGCCCACTCGGGCCGACGGGCGCGGGCGGTGGCGCTGGTCGGGTCGGTCGGCGGCACGTTGGCGCTGGTCGGGTCGTCGGAGACGGCGTTGCGGACGGTCGTGCTGTTCGCCGCCGCCTACGGCCTCGGCCGGGCCACCGCGGCGTCCGAGGAGCGCGCCGCCCGGCTCGAACGCGAGCGGCTGGTCGAGGCCGAACGCGCCGCCGAGCGCGAACGCGCCCGGATCGCCCGGGACATGCACGACATCCTGTCCCATGCGGTGAGCGTGATGGTGGTGCAGGCCGAGGCCGGGCCGGTGGTGCTGCGGGCCGACCCGGCGCGGGCCGAGGCCGCGTTCGACGCCATCGCGGCGGCGGGACGTGACGCGATGGTCCAGCTCCGGGGCATCCTCGCGGTGCTGAAGAGCGACGACGGGCCGCACGCCCCGCAGCCGACGATCGACGACCTGCCCGGTCTGGCCGACCAGGTGCGCAACGCCGGGCTGGACGTCGGCTTCACCGGCTCGGGCGAACCGCTGGCGCTGCGACCGGACGTGGCCGTCGCCGCCTACCGCATCACCCAGGAAGCCCTGACCAACGTCGTCAAGCACGCGGGCGCGGCCCGGGTGGACGTCCGACTCGACTGGCAGGATGACTCGCTCATGATCAGCATCACCGACGACGGCCGCGGCGGTGCGCCCCGCGGCGGCGGGCACGGCCTGATCGGCGTGCACGAGCGCGCCGCCGCGTGCGGTGGCACGGCGAGCGCAGGCCCGCGTGCCGACCGGTCCGGGTTCCAGGTGCTGGTCAGGCTGCCCGCATGAGCATCCGGGTGGTGGTCGCCGACGACCAGGAGCTGGTGCGCGCCGGGTTCGCCATGATCCTCGACGCCCAGCCGGACATCGAGGTGGTCGGGGAGGTCGGCGACGGCGCGGCGGCCGTCGCCGCGGTGCGGGAGCTGCGGCCGGACGTGGTGCTGCTGGACATCCGCATGCCGGGGGTGAACGGCATCGAGGCCGCGCGGCAGGTCAGCGGGGAGACCAAGGTGCTGATGCTGACCACGTTCGACGTGGACGAGTACGTGTACGACGCGTTGCGCGCGGGCGCGAGCGGCTTCCTGCTCAAGGACGTGCGGCGGGACGACCTGGCGCACGCGGTCCGCGTGATCGCGGCCGGCGAGTCCCTGCTCGCGCCGTCGGTGACGCGGAAGCTGATCGCCCGGTTCACGTCGACCGATCGCGCACCGGTGCGGGTGCCGGCGTTGACGGCCCGGGAGCAGGAGACGTTGGCGCTGATCGCGCGCGGCCTGTCCAACGCGGAGATCGGGCGGGCCATGGTGGTCACCGAGCACACGGTGAAGACGCACGTCAGCAACGTGCTGAGCAAGCTGGGCCTGCGGGACCGGGTGCAGGCCGTGATCGCGGCCTACGAGTTCGGCCTGGCCGTGCCCGGGGATGGGGCCCACCCGTCGAGGTGAGACCCCACCCCCGTCACGTCACGGGTTGACGATCGCGATCTCGCGGTCGTCGTACGCCGGGGTGCCGGTGCCGCTGCTGATGGAACCGGACGCGAACGCCGTGCCCGCGCGGAACGGAACCTCGTACGCGGCCACGAAGACGTCCACGGTCTGGAGCCCGCCCGTGCAGGTGATGTAGGCGGACCCCTGGCCGTGGGCGATGGCCGGGCCGACGCGCTGGGTGAGCCGCACGTTGACGTAGTTCGACCAGCCGGCCGGACAGGTCACCGTGGTCTCGACTCTGACGGCCGCGCCGCGCGCGAGTCGCTCGGCGGGCGACTGCACGCGGATCCCCGTCTGGGACGGGGACTGGGCGCTCACGTCGGCGCTGGACGGCAGCACGGACGCGAAGATCGCGCCCGCCACCACGGCCAGCACCGCCGCGGCCTTGGCCGGGCGCACGTTCCGGATCGATGGGAGCTTCACGGGTTCTCCTTTGCGGTAGGGACTGCTGCTGCGTCCACGGGTGTGTCGGCAGCGGGTTCGGGAGTGGGCGCGAATTGGGGCGCGGGTTCGGTCGCGGGTTCGGGCGCGGGTTCGGGCGCGGCCAGGCCGGCGAGCAGCCCGGCGGTCAGCACGATCACGGGCAGGTGCCACAGGAAGTCGAACCCGCTGTGCACGAGCAGCACGACCAGCCCGGCGGCGGCGCCCGCCCACAGCGACCCGGCGCGGCCACGCCACGGCGCCCCCGCGCGGCCACGCCACACCGTGACGGCCAGCGCGGCCAGGACCAGCACCACCAGGCCGAGCCCGATCGCGCCGAGTTCGACCAGCACCTGCAGGTACTCGTTGTGCACGTACCGCATCACGCGGGACTCGCCCGCGGGCCCGGTGAACGCGAACCACCCGTTGCCGGGTCCGACGCCCGTCAACGGCCGCGCGGCGACGAGGTCCAGCGCCGCGCCCGTCGCGCCGTGGCGGTCCGGCGAACCGGTCGAGAGCCGGCCGTGGAGCAGCCGGTCCAGGTCGAGCACCAGCACCGCCCCGAGCACGGCCGCGGCGAACCCGGCCACCACGCCGACCAGCCGGAACACAGATCGCACCCGGTTCAGGCCGAGGGTGACGGCGAGGCCGACCACGAGCCCGGCCACGGCGAGGCCGACGTGGGCCGGTTCGGCGGCCGGGAACGACGGCGTAAGCGCGCCCAAGGCGATCAGCGCGCCGACCAGGGCCGGCCCGGCGTGCCGCAGCGTGGCGCGGACGCCGTTGAACACGGCCAGCGCCACCAGCCCCGCCAGCAACGCGAGCAGACCGGCGCGGCTGAGCGTCGCGCCCACCCCGACGATCAGCGCGTACCCGGCGGCGGCGAGCGGCACCGAGTCCGGGCGGGCGGTGTGCAGGGCCAGTGCCAGCACGGTGAGCGCGGCGAGCAGGGCCGCGGCGGCGTTCGGGTAGGTGAGCGTGGCGGCGGCGCGGGCCAGGCCGTCGGCGACCACCGACCACGACGGCATCCGCCAGACGACGGCTGCCCAGCCGGTCAGCGCGACCAGCGCACCGACCCCGACCAGCACCGACGCGCACAGCTCCCGTTGCCTGGCGTCCGCGCCCCGGACCACGGACACCGCCGCGGCCAGGCAGCCGACGGCCGCGACCGCGGGCAGGGAGCGGGCGACCGAGCCGTCCAGGAGCGCACGCAGCACGGCCCATGCGGCGAGCCCGGCGCACGCCACCGTCACCGGCCCGGGACCTGGCCGGTTCCGCAGGGTCAGGACCAGGGCGAACGCGACGAGCGCGCCGGTGAAGAGCCGGCCGGGCAGGTAGTAGCCGCCCTGGGCGACGACGGCGGCGGCGATCGCGGCGAGCAGGAGCAGCACGGCGTGCGGCAGAGCGACCCCGTCCCGTGCCCGGACGTGGTCGTGCGCGACTCCCCCCATGCAGGCCTCCCCCAGCCTCCATGCCTGCCAGAGGCAGGGTAGGCGCGGATCTTAACCTCGGGATCCGTTGCGGCGGGGCGGTTTCGGCTGAACGCGATCACGTCCCCGTCAGGTGGTCGTGGCGATCGACTTGGGGCAGGCTGGCCGCATGGAGTACACCCAGCTCGGCCGTTCCGGCCTGTCCGTGTCCCGCTTGTGCCTCGGCACGATGAACTTCGGTCCGGAGACGTCCGAGGCCGACAGCCACCTGATCATGGACCGGGCCCACGAGCACGGCATCAACTTCTTCGACACCGCCGACGTCTACGGGTGGCAGCGGGGCGAGGGCATCACCGAGAAGATCATCGGCCGGTGGTTCGCGCAGGGCGGTGAGCGGCGGGAGAAGACCGTGCTCGCCACCAAGCTGTACGGCGACATGGGGGACTGGCCGAACGAGGGGCGGCTGTCCGCGCTGCACATCCGGCGGGCCGCGGACGCGTCGCTGCAGCGGCTGCAGACCGACTACATCGACCTGCTCCAGATGCACCACGTGGACCGGGCCACGCCGTGGGACGAGATCTGGGAGGCGTTCTCCGTGCTGCGGCAGCAGGGGAAGGTGCTCTACTTCGGGTCGTCCAACTTCGCCGGGTGGCACATCGCGCAGGCGCAGGAGGCGGCGCGCGCACGCCACTTCCTCGGGCTGGTCAGCGAGCAGTCGATCTACAACCTGGTGAACCGGTTCGTGGAGCTGGAAGTGCTGCCCGCGGCGCTGCACTACGGCGTCGGCGTGATCCCGTGGTCGCCGCTGGGCGGTGGGCTGCTGGGCGGCGCCCTGCGCAAGTCGCGCGAGGGCGGCGGATCACGCGGCACGTCCGAGCGGAGCCTGAAGGCGCTGGAGCGGCACCGCGACGCGATCGAGGCTTACGAGAAGCTGTCCGCCGACCTCGGCGAGGACCCGGCCCACGTCGGCGTGGCGTGGCTCCTGCACCAGGAGGGCGTGACGGCACCGATCATCGGCCCCCGCACACTGGAACAGCTCGACGGCTCACTCCGGTCCGTCGAGATCAAGCTCGACGAGCCCACCCTGACCCACCTGGACGACCTCTTCCCGGCCCCGGGCCCGAACGGCCCCAAACCCGCACCGGAGGCGTACGCCTGGTAGGGGTTCGGGCGGGCCGCGGGCGACCAGCTCCCGGCCCGCCATCCCGGCCGCGACACCCATCCGGTGGGACTACCTTCGTTGCCGTTGCGTTTGCTTCGAATGTTGCGGATACTTCGGATAGAGGTGATTCGCATGGCGACGAAAGCGGAAGCGGCGAAGGTGGCGCCCGGCGTGGTCGACGCCGAAGTCGCGGCCCGGGCGCTGCGCCGGGTGAAGGACTACCTGGCGTCCGCCGGCGCGCGGTCGGATGAGCTGGAGATCCTCGTCGAGGGCGGGCCCGGAGAGGCGCTGGTCCTGCCCCGTCAGGCGGTCGAGCTGTTCGCCCACATCCTGGCCGCGATGGCGAATGGCCAAGGCGTCCAGATCATGCCGGTCAACGCCGAGCTCACCACCCAGCAGGCAGCGGAACTGCTGAACGTCTCACGCCCCTACTTGATCGGGCTCCTCGAACGCGGCGAGATCGAACACCGGCTCGTGGGCAGACATCGGCGCGTTCGGTTCGACGCGCTGATGGACTACATGCGTCGCGACGACCTCGCCCGCAAGCAGGTGGTGGACGAGATGACGCGGCTGGACCAGGAGTTGGGAACGGACTGAATGGCCTTCGTCGTGGTGTACGACGCCTGCGCCTTGTACGGCAACACCGTGCGCAACCTGCTCATCCGGGTTGCCCGCGCACGACTGGTGCAGGCCAAGTGGACCGAGCGGATACTCGACGAGGTCGACCGGAGCCTCGCGGTGAAGCGGGGGATCCCGGAGGAGAAGCGGCGCCGGCTGCGGAAACTGATCAACGGTTCCGTGGCCGACTGCCTCGTCGAGGGGTACGAATCCCTCATCGACAGCCTGGTGCTGCCGGATCCGGATGACCGGCACGTGCTCGCGGCGGCGATCAGGGCCGGCGCGCAGGTGATCGTCACGGCCAACCTCTCCGACTTCCCGGCCGACTACCTCGGGCAGTGGGACGTCGAGGCCAAGAGCCCCGACGACTTCGTGCTCGACCTGATCGGCATCAACGACCGGGTCGTGTACTCGTGCGTTCAGCAGATCGTCGACGAGCGCGTCAACCCGCCCGAGACGATCGACGACGTGCTCGGACAGCTTGAGCGTTCAGGCCTCATCGAATCGGCCGCCGCGCTGCGGCTCGGGTGAGGGAGGCGGAACGGCAGCCGTGACCACCGTCCGGGGCGACCGGTCAGTCCTCGAGGTCCTCGTCGTCACGCGCAAGGTAGGTGGCGAGGCGTTCGACGGCGGTCTCGAAGTCGGGGTTCAGGTCGACGAACGCCCGGAGCTTGTCGGCCAGCCACGCGAACGTCACCTCCTCCTCGCCCCGCCGGGACTCCAGTTCCTCGATGCCACGATCGGTGAAGTACACGGTCTTTCCTCCGCCAACGGGCCGAGCCGTCGAAACCCGGAGGCTTCGACGGCTCGGCGCGAACGATCAGATCCCTACTCGAACGCCTTCGCGATCAGCTCGCGCTGCTCGACCTCGTGCACCTTGGACGACCCCGCGGACGGCGCGGCCATCGGGCGACGCGAGACGCGCTTCACGGCGAACCGCGACGGCAGCAGTTCGGGCAGCGCCAGCCCGAAGAACGGCCACGCGCCCTGGTTCGCCGGCTCCTCCTGGACCCAGCGGACCTCGGTGGCGTTCGGGTAGCGGTCCAGGGCGGCGGTCAGCTTGCGCGCCGGCACCGGGTACAGCTGCTCGACGCGCACCACGGCGGTGTCCTTGACGCCCCGCTTCTCCTGCTCGGCCAGCAGCTCGTAGTAGATCTTGCCGCTGCACAGCAGGACCTTGCTGACCGCGCTCGGGTCGACGCCGGTCGGGTCGTCGATCACCGACTGGAACTTGTCCTCCACGAACGCCTCGACCGGGCTGACCGCGGCCTTCAGGCGCAGCATCGACTTGGGCGTGAACACCACCAGCGGGCGGTTCACGCCGTCCAGCGCGTGCCGGCGCAGCAGGTGGAAGTAGTTCGCCGGCGTGGACGGCACCGCGATCGTCATCGAGCCCTCCGCGCACAGCTGGAGGAACCGCTCGATCCGGCCGGACGTGTGGTCCGGGCCCTGGCCCTCGTGACCGTGCGGCAGCAGCAGCACGACGTCGGACACCTGGCCCCACTTCGCCTCACCGGACGAGATGAACTCGTCGATGATCGGCTGCGCGCCGTTGACGAAGTCGCCGAACTGCGCCTCCCACAGCACCAACGCGTCCGGGTTGGCCACGGAGTAGCCGTACTCGAAGCCGAGCGCCGCGAACTCCGACAGCACCGAGTCGTACACCATGAACTTGCCCTGGCTCTCGGCCAGGTTCTGCAGCGGCGTGTACTCCTCGGACCGCTTGCGGTCCACCAGCGTGGCGTGCCGCTGCACGAACGTGCCGCGCCGCGAGTCCTGCCCGGCGAGGCGGACCGTGCGGCCCTCCAGCACCAGCGACCCGAACGCCAGCAGCTCGGCGAACGCCCAGTCGATGCCGCCCTCGCGGGCCATCTTGGCGCGCCGCTCCAGCACCGGCTTGACCCGCGGGTGCGGGGTGAAGCCCTCGGGCAGGTTCACGTGCGCGTCGGCGATCTTCTCGATGATCGACCGGTCGACGCCGGTGGGCAGCTTGGTCGGGACCTGCTGCTCCTGCTCGATCGACGGCGAGGTCTTGATCGGGTGCTTCTCCAGCTCCCTGACCTCGTTGAACACGTGCTCCAGCTGCGAGGAGAAGTCCTGCAGCGCCTTCTCGGCCTCTTCGACGGAGATGTCGCCGCGGCCGATCAGGGACTCGGTGTAGGTCTTGCGCACCGAGCGCTTGGTGTCGATCACGTCGTACATCGCCGGCTGCGTCATCGAGGGGTCGTCGCCCTCGTTGTGGCCGCGGCGGCGGTAGCAGACCATGTCGATCACGACGTCCTTGTTGAACGCCTGCCGGTAGTCCACCGCGAGCTTGGCGACCCAGTAGCACGCCTCGGGGTCGTCGCCGTTGACGTGGAACACGGGCGCGCCGATCATCTTCGCGACGTCGGTCGAGTACTTCGACGAGCGCGAGTGCTCGGGCGCGGTGGTGAAGCCGACCTGGTTGTTCACGACCACGTGCACCGTGCCGCCGGTGCGGTAGCCGCGCACGAGCGCCAGGTTCAGCGTCTCGGCGACCACGCCCTGGCCGGCGAACGCGGCGTCGCCGTGCAGCGCGACCGGCAGCACGGTGAAGCCCTCGCCGCCCTTGTCGAGCATGTCCTGCTTGGCCCGGACGATGCCCTCCAGCACCGGGTCCACGGCCTCCAGGTGCGACGGGTTCGCGGTCAGCGACACCTTGGTCTCGCCGTCGCCGAACATCCGGAAGTACTTGCCCTCGGCGCCCAGGTGGTACTTGACGTCGCCGGAGCCGTGCGCCTGGCCGGGGTCGAGGTTGCCCTCGAACTCGCGGAAGATCTGCGAGATCGGCTTGCCGACGATGTTCGCCAGCACGTTCAGCCTGCCGCGGTGCGGCATGCCGATGACGACCTCGTCGATCTCGTGCTCGGCGGCCTTGTCCAGCACCGCGTCGAGCAGCGGGATGACGGTCTCGCCGCCTTCGAGCGAGAACCGCTTCTGGCCGACGTACTTGGTCTGCAGGAAGGTCTCGAACGCCTCGGCGGCGTTGAGCTTCGACAGGATGTACTTCTGCACGGTGGCCGGCGGCTTCTCGTGCGGCACCTCGACGCGCTCCTGGATCCAGAGGCGCTCCTCCGGGTCGAGGATGTGCATGTACTCGACGCCGACGGTGCGGCAGTACGAGTTGCGCAGCACGCCCAGGATGTCGCGCAGCCGCATCCGCTCCTGGCCCGCGAACCCGCCGACCGGGAACTCCCGGTCCAGGTCCCACAGGGTCAGACCGTGCGACAGGACGTCGAGGTCCTGGTGGCTGCGCTGGCGGTAGTTCAGCGGGTCCGTGTCGGCCATCAGGTGGCCGCGGGTGCGGAACGCGTCGATCAGCTCGATCACCCGGGCGGTCTTGTCGACCGCGCCCTCGGGGATGTCGGCGACCCAGCGGATCGGCTCGTACGGCAGCCGCAGCGACGTGAAGACGTCGTCGTAGAAGCCGTCCTCGCCCAGCAGCAGCTGGTGGATGCGGCGCAGGAACTCGCCCGACTCCGCGCCCTGGATGACGCGGTGGTCGTACGTGGAGGTCAGCGTGATGACCTTGCTGACGCCCATGTCGGTCAGGGCCTGCTCGCTGGTGCCCTGGAAGTGCGCCGGGTACTCCATCGCGCCGACGCCGATGATCGTGCCCTGGCCCGCCTGCAGGCGCGGCACCGAGTGGTTGGTGCCGATGGTGCCGGGGTTGGTCAGCGAGATCGTGGTGCCGGAGAAGTCCTCGGTGGTCAACGAGCCCGTCCGCGCCTTGCGGATCAGGTCCTCGTAGGCCTGCCAGAACTGCGTGAACGTCATGTTCTCGCAGCCCTTGATCGAGGCGACGACCAGCGTGCGGGCGCCGTCCTTGCCGGGCAGGTCGATCGCCAGGCCGAAGTTCACGTGCTCCGGCGTGATCACGAACGGCTTGCCGTCGACCTCGCCGAAGTGCCGGTTCATGTTCGGGTAGGCCTTGAGCGCCCGCACCACCGCGTACCCGATCAGGTGGGTGAAGGAGACCTTCCCACCGCGGGTGCGCTTGAGGTGGTTGTTGATCACGATGCGGTTGTCGGCCAGCAGCTTGGCGGGCACGGCGCGCACGCTCGTCGCGGTCGGAACGGTGAGCGAGAGCTCCATGTTCTTCGCGATGGCGGCGGCGGCGCCGCGCAGCTGCTTCTGCTCCTCGCCCTTCACCGGCTGCACCGGCGCGGCCTTGGCGGCCTGGGCGGGCGCGGGCTTGGCCGCGGGCTTCTGGGCCGGCTGAGCCGTCCGAGCCGTCAGTCCGGCCTGGGGTGCCTGGCTCTTCGGCTGCTGCTGCGGCTGCTGCGCGGTCGCCGGTGCGGCGGTCGGCGCGGGCTGGGCCGGAGCGGTCTTGGTGGCGGTCGTGGTGCCGTTCTCCGCTGCCGTCACGGACCCGTTGCCCGACCGCTGCGTCGACTTGTAGTCGGCGAAGAAGTCGTGCCAGGCCGGGTCCACGGACGACGGATCGGCGAGGAACTGCTCGTACATCTCCTCGACCAGCCACTCGTTGGGGCCGAACTGAGAAGCAGGACTGCTGCTGGACACGGCTGGCGCTCGCCTCTATCCATCTCGCTCTTGGTAATGACTCACTCATGGTCAGGCTAGTCCCCCGTCTGGTGCAGTTCACACACAGGAGGGGCAGCGCACCGAGTGTTCTCTCACAGAATCGGTCAGGTCATCGGTTCGTGTTATGGGTGCTTGAGCATCACTTGAGGTTAAGCCCGTCACACGGCTGGTTGTGCTTCAACTCGGAGTAGTTGTGCGCACGGTGGCGGTCGGTGGGGTGTGAGGTGTTCAGCCGGCTGAACCGTGGTCGTGGAAGGTGCTCTGACCTGCGTGTTCAACTTTCTGGTTGACTTCGACGGGCGGGGCTCGTATGGTTTGTTCAACCGAGAGGTTGAGTAAGGAGATGGCGGTGGACGACCAGTTGTCGCGGGTGTTCTCGGCCCTGGCCGACCCGATCCGGCGCGACATGGTGGCGCGGCTGGCGGTGGGCGACGCGACCGTGAACGAGTTGGCCGGGCCGTACTCCGTGACCGTGCAGGCCGTGTCGAAGCACCTCAAGGTGCTCGAGGACGCCGGGCTCGTCAGTCGCAGCAAGGAGGCGCAACGGCGGCCCGTCCACCTCGAAGCGGAGGTGTTCGACCTGATGACGAAGTGGATCGAGCGCTACCGGCAGGAAGCGGAGCAGCGCTACCGGCGGCTGGACGCCGTGCTCGCCGAGCTGGCGGACGACGACGCCGGACAGACCCGAGCTACCCGAGTTGAAGGAGAAGCATCATGACCACGACCACGCACCCCGAGACCACGATCAGCGCCGACCCGGCCCTGCCGACCATCCACATCACCCGGGAGTTCGACGCGCCGGTGGACGCGGTGTTCCGCGCGCACGTCGACCCCGAGCTGGTGGTGAAGTGGTTGGGGCCGCGCTCGCTGACCATGCGGGTGGACCGGTGGGACGCGTCGACCGGCGGGGCGTACCGGTACGTGCACGTGCGCGGTGACGAGGAGTACCGGTTCTACGGCTCGTTCCACGAGGTGCGGCCCGGTGAGCGGATCGTGCAGACGTTCACGTTCGAGGGCTTCCCCGACGGGGTGTGCCTGGAGACGTTGACGTTCGAGGACCTCGGTGGCGGTCGGTCGCGGCTGCACGGGGTCAGCGTGTTCGAGACGACCGAGGGCCGGGACGCGGCGATGGCCAGCGGCATGGAGACCGGGGTCGTCGAGGGGTACGAGCAGTTGGACGAGCTGCTCGTCGAGGGCTGAGCGATCGCTCTTCGCCCCGCAGTCCTCACGGGCTGCGGGGCTGCCTCGTGTTCGCAGGTGCTCGGCTTGGTGCTCAGGTGGTGGTCGGGTTGGTGGTCGGTTTGGGGTTGCCGAACCACTGGGTGGCGGTGTGTCGCAGGTCGTCCTGGTTCGGGTGTGCGTCGTTCGATGCCCACGCCACGTAGGAGTCGGGGCGGAGCAGGAGAGCGGTGACGTCGGTGCCGGTTCTTGCGTCAGCCTTTGCGCGGATGACTTCGACACCGCGGGCGTGCAGGTCGTCGTTGCCGGTCAGGTCGATCAGCAGTGGACGGGCGGTCCTGACCAGTTCGGCGAGGCGGACGGTGCCGTCCGGCGTGTGGAGGTCGAGGTCGCGGGCGGGCAGGCCGGTCAGCGGGTGGGCGTCGGCGTCGGCCGGGTAGCGGACGTCCGCGCCGGCGACCAGGTCGGCGACGGCTTGCACGACAGCCGGTTGGGTGAGCAGTTCGCCGAACAGTTCGCGCAGGCCGGTGACGTCGTCGCCCGGTGCCAGCAGTGCGGCCTGAGCCTGGGAGTAGGTGATGGTCCGCTCGGCGACCGGGCGGCGTTCGGCCTCGTAGGTGTCGAGGACGTCGGCGGTGCCGTTGATCGCGGCCGCCAGCTTCCAGCCGAGGTTGATCGCGTCCTGCAGGCCGAGGTTGAGGCCGGTGCCGCCGGCGGCGAAGACGTGCGCGGCGTCGCCGACCAGGAACACCCGACCGTCCCGGTAGCGCTCGGCGACCCGGGTGTTGCCGCCGTTGAGCCTGCGCAGCACGTGTGGGCCCGGGCCGGGGGGTGGGGCGAGCGGCACGTCGACGCCCAGCACCCGGCTGACGCTGGCGCGCATCTCGTCGAGGCTCATCGGGTCGGTTCGCGGGTCGACGGAGTCGGGTTCGTCCCACTCGGTGGTGGCGACCAGCGGCGGGCGGCCTGGTAGCGGCGCGTAGGAGAAGCCGCCGTGGGCGGTCCTGATGGGCAGGAACGGGCGGACCGGTCCGTGGCCGGGCACGTTCAGCGCGCCGGTGGTGGGGTCGAGCCACTCCGCCGGCACGGTGACGTGCGCGGTGCGGGTGGTGGTCCGGTCGTAGGTGACGCCGGGGAAGCCGATGCCGGCGGCCTTGCGGACGGGACTGTGCGCGCTGTCGGCGCCGACGACGTAGCTGGTGCGCAGCTCGTAGGTGCCCTCGGGGCCGTTGACGGTGAGGGTGACGGCGTCGTCGGTCTGGACGAGCCCGGTGAACTCGTGACCGCGGCGGATGTCGACGCCCAGTTCGTTCGCGCGTTCTTCGAGGACTCGGACGGTGGCCGGCTCGGGCACCGGGAGGTTGTAGATCGGGCTGTCCGGGAGGAGGGCGAGGTTCAGCGGCATGGCGGCGAACATGAAGTAGCTGTTGTTGGGGCGTGGCGGGCCGGGCTGTCCGCTGAGCCGCTCGAACAGGCCGCGGCGGTCGACCATGCGCACGACTTGGCCGACGAGGCCGTTCGACCGGGGTTCTGTGCTCGGTTCGCGGAGGCGTTCCAGCACGATCGGCCGGACGCCGCCCAGGGCGAGTTCGCAGGCGAGCATGAGTCCGTTCGGCCCACCGCCGACGATGACCACGTCCATGGGGTGTCACTTCCTCTGGGTTTGGGGGTTTTTGGGCATGGCTGGGAGCCCGTCGGGCGGGCGTGGGGCGAGGGGTGTGAGGTGAGGGGTGTGGGGCGTGAGGTGAGGGGAGTGGTTAGCGGGGGGCGGGCAGACCGGCGCGGATTTGGTCGAAGACCTCGCGGAGCAGTGGTGCGATCGACCCGGTGGGGTTTTGGGTCCAGCGGGTGAGGGCGGTGCCGAGGCCGGCGCTGACCACGGCGGCGACGAGCTGCGGGTACAGGTCGCCTGGGTCGGTGCCGGTGCCGGTGCCGGTGCGGGTGGCGATGGCGTTGGTCAGGTCGTCCTGGGCGGTGGCGTGGGCGCGGAACACCTCGTACTGGACGGCAGGTTCGGCGAGCAGCCGCTGGAGTGCGGCGGGGTAGCCGGTGGGGACGGTGCCGTCGCTGCCCGGTGGTGGTTCGAACTGGGCGACGACGGCGTTGACGAGGGCGTCCCAGAGTGGTTCGTCGGCTGGGCGGGCGCGCAGGGCTTCAGCGGTGCGTCGGCCGCGTTCCACGTGGGTGGCGACGATGGCTTCGGCCTTGTTGGCGAAGTAGTTGCGGAAGGTTCGCTCGGAGACGTTCGCGGCGGCGGCGATGTCCTCCACGGAGACGTTGTCCCACCCGCGTTCCAGGGTGAGTCGGATGGCGGCCTGGCTCAACGCGTAGCGCGTCTCCCGCTTCTTGCGCTCGCGCAGCCCACCTTCGCCGGTTGCCATGGGGTCAGCGTAGCGAATCTTTCCGGATCGGCAAGTTTGCGGATGTGGAAAGATTGCGGATCTGGGAGGTTGGTGGTGCTGTTCGGCTCGATTTGACATGGGGCCCTTACGGGCACTCCAGGCAGGCCAAAGCCGGCAGGCCCGGCGGGGTAAAGCGTCCCGCCAGGCCTCAGGCCTGCCGGCTTCGACCAGCCTAAAGCACCCGAACCCATGTCAAATCGGGCCTCAGCGGCGGTGCGGCGGGTCCGTCGTGGGGCGTTGGGGCAGTGGCCTCGGGGCCGGCTGCGGGTCCGTTGCGCCCGCTATAGGGGTCGGCAGGATGGAGCCGTGTCCAATGGCCCACGGCCGTGCGACAACGTGGTCGACACCAGGCCGGGCGCGCGTGGCACAGAGAGCCGGAGCCCTGGGGTCTAGTGGGTGGGGGTTAGTTCGCTGGGGTCGGTCTCGGTGGTGGTGCCGTGGGACCAGAGGCGGGCGTAGTGGTTGTTGGCGGCCAGTAGTTCGGTGTGGGTGCCCTGTTCCACGATTCGGCCCTCGGACAGGACGACGATCCGGTCGGCGCGGGCGGCGGTGGCGAGGCGGTGGGCGACGACGAAGGTGGTTCTGGAGCCGGCCAGGTGGTCGTTTGCGGCCAGGACCGCTGACTCGGTGGCCGGGTCCAAGGCGGCGGTGGCTTCGTCCAGGAGCAGGATGGTCGGTTGGACCAGTTCGGCTCTGGCCAGGGCGACCAGTTGGCGTTGGCCGGCGGACAGGCCTTGGCCGCGTTCGCCCACCTGTTGGTGGAACGCGTTGGGCAGGGCGGCGACCACGGGCAGGGCGCCGACGGCGCGGACGGCCGCCTCGATCTCGGCACGGGTGGCGTCCGGCTTGCCGTAGGCGACGTTCTCCGCGATGTCGCCGCCGAACAGGTGCGCCTCCTGCGGCACGATGCCGAGGCGTTGGCGCAGCGCGGACAAGTCGTAGGAGCGCAGGTCCACGCCGTCGATCAGCACCGCGCCGTCGGTGGCGTCGTAGAACCTCGCCACCAGTTTGACCAGCGTCGACTTGCCCGCGCCGGTGGCGCCGACGAACGCGACGGTCTCGCCGGGCGAGACGTGCAGCGAGACGTCCTCCACGGCGGGACGCGTGGTGCCCTGGTAGGCGAAGGTCACGTTGCGCAGCTCCACCTCGCCCCGCAGGTGCGGCACGGGCACGGGGTTGGCGGCCGGGGGGACGGTGGTCGGGGTGCGCAGCAGGTCGCCGATGCGGCTCAGGCCCACCCTGGCCTGCTGGTAGCCGTCGAACACGCCGGACAGCTGGTACAGCGGCGCGAAGAACAGGCCCAGGTACAGCACGAACGCCAGCAGCACGCCGGGGGACAGGGTGCCGTCCGCCACGCGGTACGCGCCGACCACGAGGATCCCGGCCTGCGCCACGCCCGAGAGCAGCGACAGGAACGGGAAGTAGGTGGCGATGTACCGCTGCGCCCGGATGCGGGAACGGCGGTAGGCGTCGCTGCGCTCGGCGAACGCCTCGGCGGAACGCGCCTCCCGCGTGTACGCCTGCGACACGCGCAGGCCCGAGACGTTCTCCTGGAGGTCGGCGTTGACCGCGCTGACCCGTTCACGCGCCTCCGCGTAGGCCGCCGACGAGAGGCGTTGGAAGATCACCGTCGCGATCAGCAGGATCGGCAGGACGCTCAACGCCACCAGCGCCAGGCCCGGATCGGTGACGACCAGCGCCACCGCGATGCCGACGACGGTCAGCACGCTGATCGCGAACGTGGTCAGGCCGGTCTGCAGGAAGCTGGACAGCGCGTCCACGTCGGTGGTCATCCGGGTCATGATCCGGCCGGCCATCTCGCGCTCGTAGTAGTCCAGCCCCAGTCGTTGCAGGTGGGCGTAGCTGCGCACGCGCAGCAGGTACAGCAGGCGCTCGCCGACCCTGGAGGTCACCACGGTGCCCGCCGCGGCGGACACCCAGCCCAGGACCACCAACGTGAAGCTGATCGCCGTCGCCGCCCAGAGCCAGCCGACTTCGCCGCCCACGACGCCCTGGTCGATGCCGAGGCGCACCAGGTTCGGCGACGCGACGGCCAGCGCCGTGTCGACCAGCAGGAGCCCGGCCACGCCCAGCATCGCCCAGCGGACGGGGCGGAGCAGGGTGCGCAGCCGGAAGCCCGGGTCGGGGGCGCGCGGGTCCTCGCCGTTCAGGACCGGCACGTCCGCGGCGGGCGGCAGTGCGTGCACGCGGGCCATCAGCTCCGGGGTCGGTGGGGTGCCGCCCAGCAGCGCCGACGCGCCGCCGCCACCCCGGGAGCCGTTGGTCGCGCCGACGGCCCGGTTCGCGGCGCGCACGGCCAGGTCGTCGGCGTTGTCGGGCTCGGGCCAGAGGTCCGGGGTCGTGCCGTCGGGGCCCGGTTCCAGCCTGGCGTCGGCACGGGGGTCGACCTGTTCGATCGCCTCGCCGGGGCCCGCGAGGAGCTCGCGGTAGAGGCGGCAGCGTCGGTGCAGCTCGTCGTGCGTGCCGACGTCGACGACCCGGCCCGCGTCCACCACGGCGATGCGGTCGGCCAGCGTGAGCGACGACCGCCGGTGCGCGATCAGGAGCGTCGTGCGCTCGGCGGTCACGGCGGCCAGCGTGCGGTGGATGGCGGCCTCGGTGGTGTTGTCCACGGCCGAGGTCGCGTCGTCCAGCACCAGGACGCGCGGGTCGGAGAGCAGGGCACGGGCCAGGGCGACGCGCTGGCGCTGCCCGCCGGACAGGGTCAGGCCGCGCTCGCCGACGACGGTGTCGTAGCCGTTCGGCAGGGCTTCGATGAACTCGTGCGCCTCGGCCGCCCGCGCCGCCGCCTCCACCTGGTCGTCGGAGGCGTCCGGCAGGCCGTAGGCGATGTTCGCGCGCACCGTGTCGGAGAACAGGAACGCCTCCTCGAACACCGTGCCCACGGTCCGGCGCAGTGACGACAGGCGCAGCTCCCGGACGTCCACGCCGCCGACGGACACCGCGCCCTCGTGCACGTCGTAGAACCGGGGCAGCAGGAGCGAGACCGTCGACTTGCCCGAGCCCGCGGTGCCGACGATCGCCAGGGTCTCGCCCGGTTCGACGCGGAGGGACACGCCCGACAGCACCGGTTCGCTGCGCGTGTAGCCGAACGTCACGTCCCGCAGCTCGACGGCCACCGGACCGGCGGGCACGTCGCGGTCGCCGTCGACGACCGTCGGCTGCGAGTCGACCAGCTCGTACACGCGCTCCACACCGGCACGGGCCAGCTGGGCGGTGACCATCAGGCTCGCCAGCAGGCGGGTCGGGCCGACGAGGGTGGCCACGTACGTCGCGAACGCCAGGAACGTGCCGAGGGTGACCTCGCCGCGCAACGCCATCCAGCCGCCGAGCGCCAGGACCGCCACCTGGCCGAGGTAGGGCAGGGAGTTCAACGTCGCGGACGGGCGGGCGGTCAGCCTGGCCGCGCGCATCCGCTCGGCGAACAGCAGCTCGGCGCGGGCCTCCAGGCGGGCGACCTCGCGGGCCTCCTGGCCGAACCCCTTGACCACGCGCACGCCGGTGACGGTCTCCTCGACGTGCTGCGCCACGTCGGCGGCGCGCTGCTGGGCCGACCAGGTGGCCGGGAACAGGGTCAGCCTGCTGCGGGCCGCGACCACCCCGACGGCGGGCACGATCACCAGCGCGATCACGGTCAGCAGCGGCGAGAGCCAGAACATCGCGACGATGGCCGCCACCGCGAACACGACCGTGCCGAGCGCCAGCGGCGTCATCGACAGCAGGCTGTTGACGAGCTGGAGGTCGGTGATCGAGCGGGACACCACCTGGCCCGTGCGCAACGCGTCCTGCTTCGGCCCGTCCAGCCGCTGCACCGCGCCGAACACCGCCTGACGCAGGTCGTGCTGCACGTCCACGGCCAGCCGGCCGCCGAGGAACCGGCGCACGAACGCGGTGCCGAAGGTCAGCAGCTCCAAGCCGACGAGGACGATCGCGAGCCACGCCAGGCGGTCCGTGCGGCCGACCATCGCGTCGTCGACCGCGACCTTGATCAGCAGGGGGCCGACGGCCTGCAACCCGACGCCGACGACGGCGGCGAGCACCGACAGCACCACGAGCGCACGGTGCTGCCAGCACGCCCTGGCGAGTCTGCGGATCCAGCCGTCGGAAGAAGTCACGTGGTCCAACATAGGTCGGGCCACCGACACTGTCGGCCTCCCGGATGTGATGAAGGCCGCCCCGAACCTTCGGGGCGGCCTCCGTCAGTCGTTCAAGATCACGCGATCAGGTGATGTCCTTGCGCTGAGTGGCCGCCCAGCCGCCGAGGAAGAACAACCCGGACCAGACGAGGAAGATCAGGCCGCTCAACCACCAGTCGAACGCGCCGAGCGCGCCGGCGAACGCCCGCAGCGCCTCCACCATGTCCTCGGGCACGACGCCGGCGTTCGACAGGAACAGGGACGACGCCACCGAGCCGGTCAGGCCGTTCACCGCGCCGTTGGGCAGGAAGCCGATGACCTCCGGCAGGCCCTGCGACGCCAGCACGAGCTGGATGCCGTTCTCCACGATCAGCATGTAGAGCAGCAGCACCACGGTGGTGCCGACGACGCTGGTCATCAGCGCGCCGACGCCGACGCCGAACATGGTCATCAGGATCGACGACAGCACGCCGACACCGGCCAGCGCCAGCCAGCCGCCCGCGTCCGGCAGCGAGCCCGCGTCCGACGTCAGCGCGATGCCGATGCTCACCGAGGCCACGATCGCGATGCCGAAGATCGCGCCCCACAGGATGTAGACGATCATCTTCGCGCCCAGCGCCGAGACCCGGTTGGGCGAGGTCAGGAACGTGGTGGTGATCGTCTTGCGGTTGATCTCGTTCGCGATCGCCAGGCCGCCGAAGATCATCGGGAAGATCGTCGCCACGTTGATGCTGCGGGCGATCCCGAACACCGACATCTGCCACTGCGACGGGTCCACGTTGAGCAGCGAGGCCAGCTCTTCGGCGTCCGAGCTGTTCATGAAGTCCGAGACGGTCTTGAAGATCGCGCCCGTGCCGAGCGCCCAGCCGAACGCGAGCAGCACGGTCGGGATCATCAGGCCCCACCACAGGCCCGTGGTGGTCGTCTTGCGGAACTCCGACTTGATCAGGTTGCCCATCACGCACCGCCCCCGAGGCCGCCCTGACCGTGTTGCTGACCGTACGGGTTGTCCTGCGGCGGCTGCTGGGCTCCCGGTGGTGGCGCCTGGTAGTCCTGCGCGGGCTGTTGGTACTGCTCGTAGCCCTGCGGTGGCTGCTGGTACTGCTGCTCGTAGCCCGGCGGCGGCTGTTGGTAGCCCGCAGGCGGCTGCTGGTACTGCTGCTGGTAGCCCTGCGGCGGCGTCTGCTGGTAGCCGGGCGGCGGCTGCTGGTAACCGGGCGGCTGCTGGTAGGCGACGGGCTGGGCGTACTGGCCCGGCGCCGCGTACTGGCCGTTGGTGAGCTGGAAGAACAGCCGCTCCAGGTCGGCCTTCTCCTCCTGGATGCCGTAGACCGACACGCCCGCCTTCAACGCGGTGTCGGCGACCTGCCTGGCCTCCACGCCGGTGACCGCGATGCGGCCGTCCGGCAGCTGCTCGATGCCGGTGATCCCGTCCTCGCGCAGCGCCGCGACCAGCGCGCCGGTGTCCGACGGCTGCACGAGCACGCGGCCCTGCTGCTGGTCGCGCAGGTGGTCCAGCGGCCCGTAGTACATGGTCTGACCGCGGCTGATGATGACCACCTGGTCGACGGTCTGCTCGACCTCCGCCAGCAGGTGGCTGGAGATCAGCACGGTCCGCCCGCTGCGCGCGTAGGACTGCAGGAACGTCCGCAGCCACGCGATGCCCTCCGGGTCCAGCCCGTTGGCCGGCTCGTCGAGCACCAGGATCTGCGGGTCGCCGAGCAGCGCGGTGGCCAGGGCCAGCCGCTGCTTCATGCCGAGCGAGAAGCCGCCCGCCTTGCGGTCGCCCGCCGCGCCGAGGCCCACCAGCTGGAGCACCTGGTCGGCCCGCGAGTCCGGCACGCCGATCGCGGCGGCGTAGACGCGCAGGTGGTTGCGCGCCGTGCGCTTGGGGTGGAAGCCCTGCGCCTCCAGCACCGCGCCGACCACCCGCGCCGGGTTGCCGAGCTGGCTGAACGGCCTGCCGTTGATCAGTCCGATGCCCGCGGTCGGGGTCACCAAGCCGAGCAGCATGCGCAGCGTCGTCGTCTTGCCGGCCCCGTTGGGACCGAGGAAGCCGGTCACCGAACCGGGTTCCACTGTGAAGCTGAGGTTCTGCACCGCTGCGACCGGACCGAACTGCTTGGTCAAGTTCTGCACCACGATGCGGCCTGTGCCGTCGTGCACGCGTCCCTCCCGAGTACTCCTACCGGGCGTCATCCTGCCCTAGGAGGGTCACTCGGGGAGGGCGTGCCGTGGTTTCGACGCGACCCTGGGTATCTCGGCGGTCGTCTCGACGTCCTTCGAATGGCGCAGCGTGCGCAGCGGACGGCGGCGTTCGCGGTGCGGCAGGCCGTCGCCGATGAGGTGCTGGTGCGCCATCGTCCAGACCTGGCACGGCCACTTCTTGTGCCGCAGGATGCCGGGGCACGCGCCGCAGCGGCCGTCCGGATCCGGTTGGTGCACGGTCAACAGCAGCCGCCAGCCGTCGGCCAGGCGGTGGATCTCGGACCGCGCGAGCGGCACGAGGGCGTCCGCCTCGCCGGTCTCGGCGGCCTCGTCCAGCAACGCCAGCCGGCGCATCACGGCGGCCCGCAGTGCCTCGTCCACGCGCCTCACATCCTGTCGGCGACTTGGTCGAGCAGGCGGTGCAGCCTGCGCGTCTGCGTGACGGACATCACAGCGGACTCGCCGGGTGGCGCGACCAGCAGGACTCGGTCGTTCTCGACGAGCACGGTCATGGACCGGTCCCGCCCGAACGGGTCGTGGCAGTCGATCCAGCCCTCGGGTTCAGCCATCTGCGCTCCGATCGGAGGTGGCGCGGCAGAGCGCCGCGCGAGCGGACGACCCCGCTCGCCTGGCTGCGGGGTTCCCGCCCTGTCCATCGGTCGGAGGGCCGTCGTGACTTACCTGTTATCACCCAAGTTCACTCGATTGCTTGAGCGCGCACACAGCGTGTTGCCACCGCCGGGCGAAATCTCCGCCGGATCGGTGGGGCCGCTGGGCAGAGCACCCTGTTCCCGGCTAAGATTGGTCACGCGGCCCGCTCCCAGTGACCCCCAGGCTGGTTGAGCGGGCCGTCTTTCTTCGCCGAAGGGCCCCGCTCACAGCACGTGAGCGGGGCCCTTCGCGGTAGACCGGTCAGAAGTCGAGCGGCGTGTGGGTCATCCCGTGCGCCTGCGCGACCGGCAGGTTCGTCAGCAGGCCCTGGTGCGCGTTCAGACCGAGCGCCAGCGATGCGTCCGCGCGCAGTGCCGCCTCCCAGCCCTGGTCGGCCAGCGCGACGGCGTACGGCAGCGTCACGTTGGTCAGCGCGTAGGTCGACGTGCGCGGCACGGCGCCGGGCATGTTCGCCACGCAGTAGAAGACGGTGTCGTGCACCTGGTAGGTCGGGTCGGCGTGCGTGGTCGGCCGCGAGTCGGCGAAGCAGCCGCCCTGGTCGATCGCGATGTCCACGAGGACGGCGCCGGGCTTCATGTCGGCCACCAGCTCGTTGCTCACGAGCTTCGGCGCCTTCGCGCCGGGCACCAGCACCGCGCCGATGACCAGGTCGGCCTCGCGGACGGCCTCCTCGACGGCGTACCGGTTGGACGTCACGGTGCGCAGGCGGCCCTGGTACATGGCGTCGACGTGGCGCAGCCGGTCCACGTTGGTGTCCAGGACCTGCACGTCCGCGCCCATGCCGACGGCGATCGCCGCCGCGTTCAGCCCCGCCACGCCGCCGCCGATCACGACCACCCGCGCCGGGTGCACGCCGGGCACGCCGCCGGGCAACACGCCGCGCCCGCCGGACGGCTTCATCAGCGAGTACGCGCCCACCTGCGGCGCGAGCCTGCCCGCCACCTCGGACATCGGCGCCAGCAGCGGCAGGGCGCCGTTCGCGGTCTGCACGGTCTCGTAGGCGACGGCGGTGGTGCGGGAGTCCAGCAACGCCCGCGTCAGCGGCCGGTCGGCGGCCAGGTGCAGGTAGGTGAACAGGACCTGCCCCTCGCGCAGCCGCGGGTACTCCTCGGCGATCGGCTCCTTGACCTTGAGCACCAGGTCGCCCTCGGCCCACACGTCGTCCGCGCTCGCCAGCACCTTCGCGCCCGCGGCCAGGTACTCCTCGTCCGTGATGGCCGAACCGAGGCCCGCGCCGGTCTCGACCACCACGTCGTGACCGCGCTGGGTCAGCTCGTGGGCGCCCGCCGGGGTCAGCGCGACGCGGTACTCGTGGTTCTTGATCTCGCGGGGAACTGCGATCCGCACGGTGGGCTCCTTCGGCCGTTGTTACACCAAAGGTCCGGTAACGGGTTTTCGGTGTCATCGTGCCGGGCGCACCAACGCGCCCCTGCGGCGTTGTGCTGATCGAACAAGCCCGACGGTGCGTTGACACCTGTCGGGCCGGGCACCTAGCGTGCGGGCCAACCAACTGAACATCGGCCGCGGCGCGCAGGAGCGCCGGAACCCGCGCGGGAGAGACCTCGGTGAACGTGCCGGGGCGCCGAAGGAGCAAGTACCCCGCACACTCTCAGGCAGCGAGAACCGCTCGGGTGAGGCGACTCTGGAAAGCGTGCTCAACGGCGCGCACCCACGGTGCAAGCCGGGTCGGATCGACGGTCAGCCGTCGCGTCGGCGCGGCGAAGCTCTCAGGTCCCAGGACAGAGTGGGGCTCTGGTGGACCTTGCCCTGAGGGAGCGCTGTCGTGACTTTTCCGGACAACCTGCTGTACACGCCCGAGCACGAATGGGTGGACTGGGCGCCGGGTACCCAGGACCCCGTGGCGGTCGGCATCACGTCGTACGCGGCGGAGTCGCTGGGTGACATCGTGTTCGTGGAGCTGCCCGAGGTCGGCGCCGTGGTGAAGTCCGGCGAGGTGTGCGGCGAGCTGGAGTCGACCAAGTCGGTCAGCGACCTGTACGCGCCGGTCGGCGGCGAGGTGGTCGAGGTCAACACGGCGGCCGTCAACGACCCGTCGTTGATCAACAACGACCCGTACGGCCGCGGTTGGCTGTTCAAGGTGGCCGTGACCGACGCGTCCGGGCTGCTGACCGCGGCGAAGTACGCGGAACTGACCGGGGACTGACGTCATGGCGATCAGCGTGTTCGACCTGTTCTCCGTGGGCATCGGACCGTCGAGCTCGCACACGGTCGGCCCGATGCGCGCGGCGATGATGTTCGCCGAACGGCTGCGGCCGTCCTCGGCCTCGGTCGACCGGGTGCACGTCGAGCTGTTCGGCTCGCTCGGCGCGACCGGGCACGGGCACGGCAGCCCCAAGGCGGTGCTGCTCGGCCTGGAGGGCTGCCGACCGGAGGACGTCGACCCGGCGGAGGCCGACCGGCGGGTGGCGGAGATCCGCGCCACCGGGCGGCTGCGGCTGGCCGGCGTGCGGGAGATCGCGTTCACCGAGGACACGGACCTGGTGATGCACCGGCGGAAGTCCTTGCCGCTGCACCCCAACGGCATGAGCTTCACCGCCCGCTCGGGTGACACCGTGGTCGACTCGGCGGTGTACTACTCCGTCGGCGGCGGGTTCGTGGTGGACGACACGGCCACCGGCGCCGACCGGATCAAGCCCGACGAGACACCGGTCGCGCACCCGTTCCGCACGGGTGACGAGCTGCTGGCGCGGTGCCGGGAGACCGGGCTGTCGATCAGCGAGGTCATGCTGGCCAACGAGCTGTCGTGGCGCGACGAGGCGTCGGTGCGCTCGGGTCTGCTGCGCATCTGGGACGTGATGCAGGAGTGCGTCGAGCGGGGCTGCACGCAGACCGGCGTGCTGCCCGGCGGCCTCAAGGTGCGGCGGCGCGCGGCCGAGATGCGGCAGCGGATGACCGCCGAGCACTACGCCACGGACCCGTTGCGGGTGATGGACTGGGTGACCCTGTTCGCGCTGGCGGTGAACGAGGAGAACGCTGCGGGTGGCCGCGTGGTGACCGCGCCGACCAACGGCGCGGCCGGCATCGTGCCCGCCGTGCTGCACTACTACACCCGCTTCGTGCCGGGCGCGTCCGACGACGGCGTGGTGCGGTTCCTGCTCACGGCGGGCGCGGTCGGCGTGCTGTTCAAGGAGAACGCGTCGATCTCCGGCGCCGAGGTCGGCTGCCAGGGCGAGGTGGGTTCGGCGTGCTCGATGGCCGCCGGCGGGCTGGCCGAGGTGATGGGCGGCACGCCGGAGCAGGTGGAGAACGCGGCCGAGATCGCCATGGAGCACAACCTGGGGCTGACGTGCGACCCGATCGGGGGATTGGTGCAGATCCCGTGCATCGAGCGCAACGCGTTGGCGTCCATCAAGGCGATCACGGCGGCACGGATGGCGCTGCGCGGCGACGGCTCGCACTTCGTGTCGCTGGACAAGGTCATCAAGACCATGCGTGAGACGGGCAAGGACATGAAGGACAAGTACAAGGAGACCGCACGCGGCGGCCTCGCCGTCAACGTCATCGAGTGCTGACCCGGGCGCGGGAGGTGGCTGGTCGGCCGCCTCCCGCGCCGCCGGGCTAGGGCAGCACGGCCTCGATCGCCTTCACGACGGCCTCGTCCTCCGGCTCGGTGGTCGGTCGGAACCTCGCGACGACCTCGCCGGACGGCGCCAGCAGGAACTTCTCGAAGTTCCACTGGACGTCGCCCGCCGCGCCGTCGGCGTCCGCGAACGCCGTCAGCTCGGTGTACAGCGCGTGCCGGGACGGGCCGTTCACCTCGATCTTCTCGAACAGCGGGAACGTCACGCCGTACGTGGTGGAGCAGAACGTGGCGATCTCGTCCGCCGTGCCCGGCTCCTGCCCGGCGAACTGGTTGCACGGGAACCCGACCACGGAGAACCCCTGCGCCGCGTACCGCTCCTGGAGCCGCTCCAGGCCCTGGTACTGCGGCGTCAGCCCGCACTTCGAGGCGACGTTCACCACCAGCAACGCCTTGCCCGCCAACGTGCCCAGGCTCGACGGCTCACCGGACAGCGTGCGCAGCGGGATGTCGTGGATGCTCATGCCCGCGAGGCTACGTGCCGCTCGACGAGCGCGCGCAAGGCCGTCATCTCCGCCGCCAACGCCGCCCGGCCCGCCGCCGTCACGCTGACCCACGTCCGCGGCCGCTTGCCGTCGTAACCCTTCTCGACCGCCACCAGCCCGGCCTGCTCCAGCACGGCGATGTGCCGCGACAGGTTGCCCGCGGTCAGCTCCAGAGTGGACCGCAGGTAGCCGAACTCGACCCGCTTCGCCTCGGCCGCCACGGTGAGGATGCCCAGCCGGTGCTTCTGGTGCACCACGTCGTCCAGCGACGCGGTCGGGTGGTCAGCCACGCCGCAAGCCCCTCAGCCCACCGACGACCAGCACCGACCCGGGCAGCACGACCACGCTGCCCAACGACCACGTGCCGGGCGTGACCGCCTCCAGCGGCGTGAAGGCGGCGGACACGCACAGCGCGACCAGGTACCCGGCGGTGATGGTGGTGAACCGGGTGCTGCCCTCCAGCGCGGCCAGCACCACCAGGCCGAGGCCGATCGCGATGAACGGCCCGATCGCCGGCTGGTCGTGCTGGAGCACCGCCGTGCCCAGCACGGCCGTCGTCAACGTCACCGCGCGCGGTGCCCGCCGCCGCCACAGCACGGTCGCCGCGGCGAGCAGGATCAGCCCGGCGCCCGTGCCCGAGTAGAACCTGAACGGCAGGTGGTCGAGCGCCAGGCCGACCACCGGACCGCCGAGGCCGATCGCCAGCGCGCCGAGGTAGCCCCGTGTGGACGTCTCGATGCCCACCCGCGCACCACGCCTGCGGTACCACCACACCGTCGCGAGACCGCCCACCACCAGGACGACCGACCAGTACAGGCCGAGCGCCACCGGGTACCGCACGTCGAAGCCGTGCGACGCCGACCCCGGCGCGTACAGCGGCACGGCCAGGAACGACGCCACGCCGAAGAACAGCAGCGGGAACGGGTAGGCGTGCCGGTCCTCCCGCGCCCGCCGGCGCAGTTCGGTCAGGTCGTCCAGCAGGTCTGCCACCCGGTCAGGTTTGCACCGCAAACCAACCCGCGTCAACCGCGTGGTCGGAAGATGGTCACCACCACCCGCAGCCCGAGCAGCACGCTGATGACCAGCAGGTTGTAGCCGAACACCTGGAACAACGAGATGCCCGGACCCACCTGCGGCCCGCCGTCCGCGCCCAGCAGCAGCACCGCCATCACGCCCGCCGTTGCGCCCAGCACGGTCAGCATCACCTGGTGCAGCAGCGAGACGATGAACTGCCGGTCGCGCTCGTCGGCGAACAGCCGCATGCTCAGCCCGAGCCGCCCCTGCTCCAACGCGCTGGAGATCCGGTCCGCCCGCCGGGGCAGGCGTCGCAGCATCGGCAGCATCGCGTGCAGCTCCTCGGTCACCGTGCGCCGCAGCGACTCCGGCGTGAGGTGCGCGCTGAACTGCTTGTCCGCGAACGACCGCGACTCGACCACGATGTTGAACCCCGGCGACAACGCGCCCAGCGTGCCCTCGACCGTGGCCAGCGCCCGGAACACCGCCGCGATCTCCGGCGGGATGCTCAGCCCGTACCGGTAGACCAGCTTGAACAGGTCGCCGAACATCTCCACGTCCGGCCGCATCCCGGTGCTCAGGTGCCGTGCCATGAACTGCCCGAGCGCGCGCTCCAACTGCTGCTCGTCGATCTCGTCCGGCCGGGTCACCAGCTCCAGCAGCGCGTCACGCAGGCCTGCCGGGTCGCCGTGGTCGATGGCCAGCAGCAGCTTGCCGAGCGCCGACCGCAGCTGCGCGTCGATCCGGCCGACCGAGCCGAAGTCCAGCATGCCGAGCCTGCCGTCACCCAGCAGCATGATGTTGCCGGGGTGCGGGTCGGCGTGGAAGACGCCGTTGACCATCACCTGGCGCAGCAGCGTGTCCAGCAGCGTGCGGGCCAGCGCGTCCCGGTCCACGGACTCCATCGACGCCGACCGCACCGGCACGCCGTCCAGCCGCTGCATGACCAGCACGCGTGCCGTGCAGAGGTCCTCGTGCACGGCGGGCAGCACCACGTCGGCGCCGTCGGACGCCGCCCGCACGGCCGCCAGGTTCCGCGCCTCGACCCGGAAGTCCAGCTCCTCGCGCAACGCGGCGGAGAACCCGGCGGCCAGGTCGCGCACGCCGATCGCCTTGCCCCACCGCGTCTTGTCGTGCAACGTCGACGCGAGCCGGTTCACGATGTCCAGGTCGCCCTCGGCGACCCGCCGCACGCCCGGCCGCTGCACCTTCACCACCACGTCCTCGCCGGACTTCAGCCGCGCCCGGTGCACCTGCGCGACCGAGGCGGCGGCGATCGGCCGTTCGTCGAACTCGGCGAACACGTCCTCCGGCGGCTGCCCCAGCTCGGCCACCAGCACCTCGCGCACGGCGGGCCACGGCGCGGCGGGCACCTTGTCCTGCAGCAGCGTCAGCTCGTCGACCACGTCGGGCGGCAGCAGGTCCGGCCGCGTGGACAGCACCTGGCCGAGCTTGACGAACGTGACGCCGCCCTCCTCCAGCGCGAGCCGCAGCGACCGCGCCAACCGGGTGTCGGTGCGCTCCCGGCCGCGCAGGTACGGGCCCAAGCCGCGGCGGAACGCGATCGCGGTGATCCGCGTGTAGCGGCGGGTGCGCGAGATCCGCCCGCGCAGCGCGCGCCACCACTCGGTCGGCGGCGGGATCGACCCGGTCGGCACCACGATCTCGGCGAACGTGAGCAGCGCGATCATCATCAGCAGCGCGATGCCGATCTGCACGGTCGCCAGCGCGGGCGTCGTCTCCGGGCCCGGCATGGCGCTCAACGCGGCCTGGCTGGACGACAGCCCGACCATGCACGCGAGCGTGGTGCGGATGAGGCCGACGTGCAGCCCGAGGATGCGCCGCGCGGCCAGCGCCATGCCGAGCACCAAGGCCAGGAACGTCAGCGGAACGCCGACCGTGTACAGCACGAAATCACCCATACGTCTTCCCCCAAGCGGTTCGCGCGGAGGATAGAACGGTCCGGCTGAGACGGTGCGTGGTGAGCGCAGAGCTCCGATCACTCGGATGGCTCAGGCCGGGTGTTCACCCGGTAATGGTCTGCGGAGAGCCCTGTGGTGACCCCATTTCACGAATGTGAAGAAGGTTGACGATCGGTGGTGGAGTCCCTACGGTCGCCTGAGAGGTCCGAGGACCTTCGCAGTATCCCGTGGAGGGCCACGACTTCGGCGGCGGTGTCGGCGGCCCTCCACGGGTGTGCGCGCGGTCGGGTTCGGCTCTGCCGGGTCGGGAGCCGTCCGGCCCGGCGTCGTCAGAAGTCGAACACCGGGCCGGTCTCCGCGCGCATCACGCACGGGTTCGCGAACTCCGCGTCGAACGACCGCGTCTCGCCGCGCCACGTGCCGGACGCCGTGACGCGCACCGGGTCGTACTCCAGCGTGCACAGGGCCTGACCGGTCGACAGGCCGCCGACCTGGCCGTCCACAGAGGACAGCGCCAGGCAGGCCTCGTCCGCCCTGGGGTGCAGGCCACCTGCGGGTTCGCAGGTCAGGTTCGAGAACAGGAGCGAATCGCCGCGCTGCACGCTGAGCACGAAGCTCGACTCGGGGGCGGAGAACGCGGGGATCAGTGCGGCGATCGCCGCGAACAACGGGAGTGGTGCCATGCTCCACAGCGTGGCCGCCGATTACCGCTCAACTCCAGACATCTCACCGGATCGTGTGGTTTCCGGCAAGATCGAATCGGGTCGGCCGGTCGCGGTTGCGCTACTCGCGGGTACCTGCGAACGGCGTGCGGCGGTGTGAGCTGGCTCACGGTCGAGGTGGGCTGCGCGCCCAGGCGGGCCAGGGTGGGTGAATGGCTTCCGAGGTGCGCAGGGTGGCGCTCGCCAGTTCCGCGGGCAACGCGGTGGAGTTGTACGACTTCCTGCTCTACGGCACCGCGTCCGCGCTGGTGTTCGACAAGCTGTTCTTCCCCTCCTTCGACCCGCGCATCGGCACGCTGCTGGCGTTCGCCACGTTCGGCGCGGGGTTCCTGGCCCGGCCGCTGGGCGGGGTGGTGATCGGTCACTTCGGCGACCGCGTCGGGCGGCGGTCGATGCTGGTGCTGACGTTGACGGCGACCGGGTTGTGCACGGCGGCGATCGGGCTGCTGCCGACGTACTCCTCGATCGGGCTCGCCGCGCCGTTGCTGCTCGTGCTGCTGCGGGTGGTGCAGGGGTTCTTCCTCGGCGGCGAGCAGGGCGGCGCGACGTTGATGGCGGTCGAGCACGCGCCCGTCGGGCGGACCGGGTGGTACGGCAGCTGGACGTTCCTCGGGTCGCCGATCGGGCTGCTGCTGGCCAACGGCGCGATGGCGGCGTCGACCGCGGTGTCCGGCGACGCGTTCCTGAGCTGGGGCTGGCGGGTGCCGTTCCTGTTCAGCCTGGTGCTGGTGGGTGTCGGGCTGTACGTGCGGCTGTCGGTCGAGGAGAGCCCGGTGTTCCGCGAGGCGCGGGAGACGGTGGGCGCGGTGCGGCTGCCGGTGGCCGTCGTGCTGCGGCAGTCGTGGCGGCAGGTGCTGCTCGGCGCGGGCGTGAACCTCGGGTTCAACATGTTCATCTTCGTGGTGGCGACGTTCGCGGTGTCGTACGGGACGCGTCAGCTCGGGATGCCGCGGGGGACGTTGTTGACGGCGGGGCTGATCGGGGCGTTCGCGCAGGCGGTGGCGATCCTGGTGTTCGCGCGGCTGTCCGACCGGGTGGGGCGGCTGCCCGTGATGCTCGGCGGTGCGGCGTTCCTGGGTGTGTTCGCGTTCCCGCTGTTCTGGCTGTTGGAGACGCGGTCGCCGGGGTTGGTGGTGCTGGCGATGGTGGTGGCGTTCTCGGGTTCGGCGGCGGTGTTCGGCCCGATGCCCGCTTACTACGCCGAGCTGTTCGGCACGCGGGTGCGGTACAGCGGGGTGTCGTTGAGCTACCAGCTGGGCGCCGTGCTGGGCGGCGGCCTGTCGCCGGTGGTCGCGACGTGGCTGCTGGGCCTCACCTCGAACCACGCCTCGTGGCCGATCTCCGTTTACCTGATCGCGGGCGCCGTGATCAGCTCCCTCTCCCTGCTGGCCATCGGCGAAACCCTCCGCCACCCCACCAAAACCCCCACCTAACGCCGCGTGTCGAACACTCAGAACGCGCGTGTCCTACGTTCGGAACGCGCGTGTCCTACGTTCGCGTACCCCGAGTTCAACGCTCAGAACAAGATCGACTGTTTCGGAACGCGCGTGTCCTACGTTCGCGTACCCCGAGTTCAACGCTCAGAACAAGATCGACTGTTCTGAGCGTTGAACTCGCGTGTTCTGAACGTAGGACACGCGCGACGCGAACGTAGGACACGCGGGACTTGAAGGTTCGACACGCGCGAGGGTTAGAGGGATTTCAGGGTGTGGAGGGTGGTGGAGAGGTTGGTGGTGGGGGTCGGGGGGTTGGTGGTGTGCCAGGCGATCACGCCGTCGGGGCGGATGAGGGCGGCGCCGGTGAGGCCGATGTTGTAGAGCTTGGCGAGGGTGTCGGTCGGGTCGGTGAGGGTCGGGGTGTGCAGGGACGGCACGGTGGCGGCACGCCAGGAGGGGTTCAGGGTGATGAGGGTCCACGTGGTGAAGAGGTCCACAGTGGATACTTCGGTACCGTTGTGGGTCACCATCACGTGTGGCGCGCGGAAGCCCGGGCGGGCGGATGGGTTGGCCGGGTCCTCCATGAGGGCCGTGTCGGTGTCGTCGATCAGCACGGCGTTCGAACGGCAGCGGTAACCCAGGGTCAGGTGGAGGTGGTCGACCTCGGCGGGCACGTCCGGGCCCGCCAGGTGCGGCGCGAACCGCTGCACGTAGTTCGCGTACGACCCGTCCACCACCAGCTTCGCGTACGGCCGCCGTTCGGCCTCGTAGCTGTCCAGCAGGCCGACACCGGCCTCGCCCTTCAGCACCTCCGCCAGCTTCCACGCGATGTCGTACCCGTCGCCGATCGCCGTGTTGCCGCCCAGCCCACCGGTCGGCGGCGTCACCTTCGCCGCGTCACCGACCAGGAACACCCGCCCGGCCCGGAACCGGTCGCTCAGCCACGCCGCCATCTCCCACGCCGTGATCTCCAGGATCTCCGGCTCCAGGTCCGGCGCGTCCGTCGCGATCCGCAGCAGCTCGGTGCACCGCCGCGCCGGGTAGTCCGCCGCCGACTCGCGCGCCGGGTCGTACTCGATCGTGAACACGTTGCGCCGCGCCGTGTTCGTCCCCACGAAAGTGCCGGTGAAGGCCGGGTTCCGCAAGTAGAACAAGGTCAACTTGTCCGGCACGATGTGCGCCGTCAGGTCCGCGTTGAACACCACGCCGACGTGGTGCGCCAACTCGCCCGGCCCCTGCCGCCCGATGCCCGTGAACGAGCGCACCACCCCGCGGTGCCCGTCCGCGCCGATCACGTAATCCGCCCGAACGGTGTACTCGCCCTCACTCGAACGAACCCGCGCCGTCACCCCGTCGTCGTCCTGCGCCAACGACACCAGCTCGGTCTCGAACACCACCTCCGCCCCCAGCTCGCGCGCCCGCCGCAGCAGCACCGGCTCCACGTGGTCCTGGCTCGCCATCCCGGAACGCTCGGGGCTGAGCGAGGTGTCCCACGTGTCGTCCTCGTGCACGACGGTGTGGAACACCCGCCCGCGCAGGCTCTCCGCGACCTTGATCACGAGCCCGCCGTCGAGCCCCGCGCCACCCGCCAGCACCTCGTCCGCGACACCGGCCCGCCGCAGCACCTCGACCGTCCGGTGCGTCTGCCCGGTCGCCTTCGGGTGCGGCGACGTCCCGCGGTGCTTTGAGATCCCCAGCACCGAAACGCCCTGCTGCGCCAGGAACAACGCCGCCGTCAACCCGCTCAGCCCGGCGCCGACCACCAACACCTGCACACGCCTGTCGTCTCCCATGACTAAGAATCTTAGACGCTAAGAGATTCGGGCCGCAAGACACCTAGCCGAGCGCGACGACCTCACCCGAACGCGCCGACGCGAACGCCGCCTCGACGACCTCCAGCCCCGCCACCGCGTCGGCCACCGGAACGGGCGCCTGACCAGCGGCGACGGCCGCGTAGAAGTCCTGGTACGCCCCAGGCTCCGTGCGCACCGGCTCCGCGCCGAGCACGCCCCACTGCTCCACCGCGTCCTCGCCCCACCCCTCGCCGCCGGGCACCGCGCCCGCCTTCAACGCCTCCTCCTGCGGGTCCATCCCGTGCTTCACGTACGCCGACCGGTCGCCCAGCACCCGGAACCGAGGCCCCAACGCCGCCGCCAACGCCGACGCCCACAGGTGCGACACCGTGCCGGACGAGTGGGTCAACGCCAGGAACGCGTCGTCGTGCGCACGGGCGCCCGCCCGCAACGTCCGCACCTCCGCGTACACGCCCGTCGGACGCCCGAACAACGCCACCGCCTGGTCGACCAAATGCGTGCCGAGGTCGAACACGATGCTGCCCAGGTCGGCCGGGTCGCCGGACTCCTTCCAGCTCTCCTTCACCTCCGGCCGCCACCGCTCGAACCGCGACTCGAACCGGTGCACCCGCCCCAACGCGCCCTCGCCGACCAGCCGCGCCACGGTGCGGAAGTCGCCGTCCCAGCGCCGGTTGTGGAACGGCGCCAGCAGCAGCCCGCGTGCCGCGGCCAGGTCTGCCAACTCCCGCGCCTCGGCGGCCGACGGCGCGAACGGCTTGTCCACCACGACGTTCAGCCCGTGCTCCAACGCGGCACGGGCGTGCACGGCGTGGAACCGGTTCGGCGTGGTCACCACGACCAGGTCGAAGTCGTCGGCCCGCCGCCACACGTCGTCCACCGACGGGATCAGCTCGGCGCCCGGGTACCGGGACGCCACCTCGGCCCGCCGGTCGGGGTTCCCGGTGACGACGGCGCTCAGCGCCAAGCCGGGCGTGGTGGACAGGAACGGTGCGTGGAAGGCGGCTCCTCCGAGCCCGTAGCCGATCAGTGCGGTGCGCATGCCCGAACCCTAAGCGTCCCAAGACGTGGACGCCCTGTCGCGGACCGTCACGCAGCGCTACCTTCGGCCCATGATCCCGCTCGTGGCACGTCGGCACGTGGACTACGTGCGCGTCACCAGCACGGCCTGTCGCCCCGTCTGACCCACCTCACCACCCCGCGCGCCGGGTGTCTTCGGCGTGCCCGAAAACCACTGCCCAGACAGGGAGACACCAGCATGTCCTGGTCCTTCGACACCAAGCAGGTCCACTCCGGCGCCGCGCCCGACCCGGCGACCGGCGCGCGTGCCACGCCGATCTACCAGACCACGTCGTTCGTGTTCCGCGACTCCGCGCACGGCGAGGCGCTGTTCAGCCTGGCCGAGCCGGGCAACATCTACACCCGCATCAACAACCCCACCCAGGACGTGCTCGAACAGCGGGTCGCCGCGCTGGAGGGCGGCGTGGCGGCGGTGGCGTTCGCGTCCGGCCAGGCCGCCGAGACCGCCACCGTGCTCAACCTCGCCCGCGCGGGCGACCACCTGGTCTCCAGCGCGTCCCTCTACGGCGGCACGTACAACCTGTTCCACTACACGCTGCCGAAGCTGGGCATCGAGGTGTCCTTCGTGGACGACCCGGACGACCTGGACGCGTGGCGCGCCGCCGTGCGGCCGAACACCAAGCTCTTCTTCGCCGAGTCGCTGGCCAACCCGCGCAGCAACGTGCTGGACATCGCGGCGGTGGCCGAGGTGGCGCACGCGGCGGGCGTGCCGCTGGTGGTGGACAACACCGTGCCGACGCCGTACCTGGTGCGGCCGATCGAGCACGGCGCGGACATCGTGGTCCACTCGGCCACGAAGTACCTGGGCGGGCACGGCACCGCGGTCGCGGGCGTGGTCGTGGACGGCGGCACGTTCGACTACTCCGACGCGGAGAAGTTCCCGGACTTCAACGAACCCGACCCGAGCTACCACGGCCTGCGGTACTGGCCCGCCCTCGGGCACGGCGCGTTCGCCGCGAAGCTGCGGGTGCAGGGCCTGCGCGACACCGGCGCCGCCATCGCGCCTCTGACCAGCTTCCTGATCATCCAGGGCATCGAGACGCTGTCGCTGCGCATCGACCGGCACTCGGCGAACGCCCTGGAGCTGGCCCGGTGGCTGGAGGCGCGGGACGAGGTGGAGAAGGTGCACTACGCGGGCCTGCCGTCGAGCCCCTGGCACGACCTCGCGCGGAAGTACCTGCCGACCGGCGCGGGCGGCGTGGTGTCGTTCGAGCTGCGCGGCGGCGTGGCGGCGGGACGGGCGTTCGTGGACGGCGTGGAGCTGTTCAGCCAACTGGTGAACATCGGCGACGTGCGCAGCCTGATCGTGCACCCGGCCAGCACCACGCACAGCCAGCTCACGCCCGAGCAGCAGGTCGTCTCCGGCGTCACGCCCGGCCTCGTGCGGCTGTCGGTGGGCATCGAGGGCGTGGAGGACCTCAAGGCCGACCTGGAGGCGGGTTTCCGCGCCGCCAAGTCGGTGCTGTGAGCCACGAGGCCACTTCCGGGAAGACCCCTCCCACCGCCGGCGGGTGGCGGGAGGGGGACCCGAACGGGCGCAGGCAGTGGTGCCGCGGCGCGCTGCCTGGCCTGCCGGGGCTGGCGATCGCCTACGAGACGTGGGGCGAGCTGAACGCGGACCGGTCGAACGCGGTGCTGGTGCTGCACGCGTTGACCGGCGACAGCCACGTGGCGGGCCCGGCCGAGCCGGGTCACCCCACGCCCGGCTGGTGGGACGGCCTGGTCGGGCCGGGGCGCGCGCTGGACACCGAGCGCTGGTTCGTGGTCGCGCCGAACGTGCTGGGCGGCTGCCAGGGCACCACGGGACCGTGGGCGACCGCGCCGGACGGCAGGCCGTGGGGCGCGCGGTTCCCCCGCGTCACGGTGCGCGTCCAGGTGGCGGCCGAGGTGCTGCTGGCCGACGCGTTGGGCGTCGACGCGTGGGCTGCCGTGCTGGGCGGCTCGATGGGCGGGATGCGGGCGTTGGAGTGGGCGGTGTCCGAGCCCGACCGGGTGCGGGCGCTGCTCGTGCTGGCCGCGCCCGCGGCGTCCACGGCCGAGCACGTCGCGCTGGCGTCCGCCCAGCTGCACGCCATCCGGCTCGACCCGGTCGGCGGTCTCGGGGTGGCCCGCCGGATCGCGCACATCGGCTACCGCGGCGAGTCGGAGCTGGCCGCCCGGTTCGGCCGCGAGGTGCGCGCGGACGGCCGGTTCGAGGTGGAGTCCTACCTCGACCACCACGCGGCCAAGCTGGTCGGCCGGTTCGACCCGGCCAGCTACGTCACCCTCACCGAGGCCATGAACAGCCACGACGTCGGCCGCGGCCGGGGTGGGGTGCGGGCCGCGCTGAGCCGCGTCACGGCCCGCACCCTCGTGGCCGGCATCGACTCCGACCGCCTGTACCCGCTGCGGCAGCAGGCCGAGATCGCCGACGCCGTGCCCGGCGCCGGCGACCTGCGCGTGGTGACCTCGCCGTACGGCCACGACGCGTTCCTCATCGAGGTCGACCAGGTGTCGAAGCTGGTCTCCGAACTGCTCGAGTCGGGCTAGAACCCGGCCGTGATCCGGGTGAACTCCCAGTCGGCCTGCGGGATGCCGCTGCAGTGGGACGACACCTGGCCGTCGCAGCCGCCGCGGTCGCGGTTGACCGCCCAGAACGCGAACCGGGCCAGCCCGTTGGACTTCGACCAGTCGCGCAGCTGGGTCCACGTCTGGGTGGTCGTCACCTCGCGCTGGTCGGACAGGCCGTTCATGCCCGAGATGCCGACGTGCCGGAACGCCTCCGCGTCCGACCACCCGAACGTGGCCTTCAGCTTGTTCTTCAGCCCGGTGGCCGCGTTGACCGTGTCCGTGCCGATGTTCGAACTGCCGAAGTCGAACGGCATGATCGTGAACACGTCGACGCCCGCGCCGATCGCCGCCGCCCGCTCGACCAGCCTGTTGCCCCAGGAGTTCGGGCCGGTGGTCGTGGTGCCGAACGTGACGATGGTCTGAATGCCGGGGTTGTTCGCCTTGACGATCTTGAGCGCCTCCAGGATCCGGTCCTGCACGGCGGCGTTCTCGAACTCGTCGGTGTTCTCGATGTCGATGTCGATCGCCTTCAGCCCGTAGGCGTTGATGACCTGCTGGTACGCGCCGGCCAGCGCCTGCGGGGTCGAGCAGTTCGGGCCGAGCTTGTTGCCGCTCCACCCGCCGAACGACGGCACGACGTCGCCGCCGGCCGCCCGGATCTGCTGGATGGCCTGCGCGTCGACGCCGCCGGCCAGCGGCCGGTTGCCGTCCCACGCGGGGTTGCAGCCGCCGGACGACAGCACGAACGCCATGGTGAACCACTTGACGCCGGTGGTGCTCATGATCGTGGCCGGCGCGGGCGGGTTGCCCCAGCCGAGGAACAGGTACGGCGCGCCGCGCCCGCCGACCGGGTTCGTGCCCGGCTGGGTGGTCGCGGCGACCTGGTTCGACGGGCCCGAGGTGTTCGACGCGGCGTCACGGGCGCGGACCGTGAACGTGTACGCGGTGGATGCGTTCAGGCCGGTCACGGTGGCGGTGGTGCCGCTGACCGAGGTGGCGACCGTCGCGCCCCGGTACACGTCGTACGCGGTCACGCCGACGTTGTCGGTCGACGCGGTCCAGGCCAGGGAGACCGAGTCGGCGGTGGTGCCGGTGACGCGCAGGGAGCCGGGCGCGCCGGGCGCGACCGTGTCGCCGCCACCGCCGGCGCAGGGAGCCCCGTTGACGGTGCAGTTGAGCGGCGCGCCGGAACCGGTGCCGACGAAGCCGAAGCTCGTCGACGCGCCGACACCGACGCCGCCGTTGTACTCGCGGTTGGTCGCCACGTAATGATCACCCGATCGGGTGACAAGGGTGTCCCAGTACGACCCGAGCGCGGTGCCCGCGGGCAGGTCGAACTCGATGCGCCACGCGGTGATGGCGGAGGGTCCGCCGTTGGCGACGGTGAACCTGGCCTCGAAGCCGCTGCCCCAGTCCTGGGTCTTGGCGAACGTGGCGGTGACGCCCGGCGCCGCTTGCGCGGCCGGGCCGACGACCAGTGAACCTAGGGCGAGTGCGCTTGCTGCGAGCAGCGCGCTCGTTCGTCGTGACATGAGGAGTCCTCCTCGGCGGGATCGGCAGGGTGAATCGCGCCCACCTCGGAGAGTGGTCTAGACCATGTGAAATGGCAAGGTTCTTTACTGATTTGCCGGCGCGCGAGCACGCCGGAAGGGGGCGAACGGGCCTATTCCTCGATCGCGGTCGCGATCCACGGCGACACGGGCAGGTCGCGCAGCCCGCACTCCACGGCCAGCTTCACCGTCCACCGCAGCGCCTGGAGCACCACCGTGGCCAGCTCCTGCGGCTGCCCGTTGGCCAGCGCGATCTCGATCTGCTCGGCCGCGGCCTCCTGGTCGCCGTGCACCTCGGCGAGCAGCGTGCGGATCGCGGTGCGGACCGGCGGGTCGGCGTCGTCGATCGGCACCTCCTGCCCGTCCTCGTCGAAGACCTGCATCTTCACCGGTGTCGCGCCGCCCGAGCCGAGGGCGGCGACCATGGCGCTGCACTCGGAGAAGAGCAGGAGGACCAGCTCCCGGATCTCCTCGTTGCCCTCGGGCGAGCCGCTGAGGTACCCGGTGACGAGGTCGACGGCGACCGCGTCCTCCCCGACCTTCGCCGCGGTCAGGGCCTCACCGGCCACGGCCTGGAGCCGCGACCAGCGATCCGGATCTTGCTGCGGGTGCATTCAGCCATCTTCCAACACGGAGTAGGGGCGCACAGCTCTGCATATTGCCTACCCGGTGGTGTTCGCCCGCCGCAACGGCTTGTCCGGTGGGCCGCTTCTCGGGTATGGGCGCGGTCGGGCGCGTCGTACCGGGGTATGACAGACCGTGGTGGCATGTGCGGGCGCGGCCCGCCGCCTAGCATCGGGACCGTGATCCGCACTCTCCTCCAGGTCGTGCTGTTCCGCGACCGCTCGCGGGTCTTCGAGGGCGTCCGCTTCCGCCGCCCGCTCATGGTGTTGGTGCTGCTCCACGGCCTGATCATCGCGATCGGGGTGAGCCAGAGCTACGTCTCGGTGGAGGACCCGGACGGCTGGTGGCCGCTGCTGTTCGCCGTCGTCGCCGGCAGCGTGGCACTGACGCTGCGCTCCACGCTCGTGGCGTGGCGGCTGGCCACGGCCGGCCTGGTCGTGATGAGGCTGCTCACGCCGTCCGAACCCGTGGTCATGGGCAGTTGGCAGTGGTGGTGGTACGTGCCGGTGCTGCTGGCGGTCGCGACCCGCCACCGCGGCCGGGTCGTGCTGCTCGTGGGCCTGATCACGTCGGGCGTGCTGTACGCGATGGACCAGTCGGCCGACCTGCTCCAGGACGTCGCCCTGCTGCTGCTGGTGCTCCTGCTCGGGTACGCGTTCGGCGCGCGCGGGCGGGCCGAGCAGCGGTTCCACGCCGAGCAGGACGAGAAGGCGGCGCTGGTCGAGCGCGCCCGGATCGCCCGCGAGATGCACGACGTGGTCGCGCACCACATGTCGCTGGTGGTGGTCCGGTGCGAGACCGCGCCCTACCGGATCGCGGACCTGCCCGAGGCGGGCAAGCGCGAGTTCGCCGAGCTGGGCGCGGCGGCACGGGCCGCGATCACGGACATGCAGCAGCTGCTCGGCGTGCTGCGGGCGTCCGGCGAGCGGGCCGACCGGACGCCGCAGCCGGGGTTGGCCGACATCAGGTCGCTGCACGCGGACGCGTCCGTGACCGACGCCGACGTGCCGGAGGCGGTCGGGCTGACCGCGTACCGGATCGTGCAGGAGGCGCTCACGAACGCCGGTCGGCACGCGCCGGGCTCGACCACGGCGGTGACCGTCGACCTGGTGGGCGACGAGCTGCGGGTCGTCGTGCGGAACACGGCGGGCGGGCCGTCGCGCGGCGGTGGCGGCGGGCACGGGCTCAGGGGCATGCGGGAACGGGTGGCGGTGCACGGCGGTTCGCTGACCGCCGGACCGACCGCGGACGGGGGGTTCGAAGTGCGGGCGATCGTGCCGGTGGGGCAGCGATGATCAAGGTGCTGGTGGCGGACGACCAGGAGATGGTGCGCGAGGGGTTCTCCGCGCTGCTGGACGCCCAGCCGGACATCAGCGTGGTCGGGTCGGCCGGTGACGGTGTCGCCGCCGTCAGCGAGGTGCGCAGGCTGGCGCCGGACGTGGTGCTGATGGACGTGCGGATGCCGGAGATGGACGGGCTGACCGCGACCCGGCTGCTGGCCGCCGACCCGGTGAAGGTGCTCGTGCTGACCACGTTCGACCTGGACGACTACGTCTACGAGGCGTTGCGGGCCGGTGCCAGCGGGTTCCTGCTCAAGCACGCGCCCGCGAGCGAGCTGCTGACCGCGGTGCGGGTGGTGGCGCGCGGCGACGCGTTGCTGGCGCCCTCGGTGACCAAGCGGCTCATCGAGGACTTCGTGAAGGCGCAGCCGGTGCGGGTGGTGAAGCCCGCCGCGCTGACCGCGTTGACCGAGCGGGAGACCGAGGTGCTGCGGCTGATCGCGCAGGGCCTGTCGAACGGCGAGATCGCCGGCCACCTGGTGCTGGCCGAGCAGACGGTGAAGACGCACGTGAGCCGGGTGCTGATGAAGCTCGGCCTGCGCGACCGGGCGCAGGCCGTGATCGCGGCCTACGAGTCCGGTCTCGTGGTACCCCGGTAGGGCCTCGGGAACGGCACCACGGGGTGACGCTCCGGGGGTCGTGGTCTTCCTAACTTCGGCGTCATGTCGAAGAAGATCGCGTTGGTGGCCGCGCTGCTGGTCCTGGCGACGCCGGGTGGCGACCCGCCCGCGTTCACGCCCCGGGTCGAGGTGCACGGCGACCTCGCGCGGGCCGCGCACGTCGCGGTCGTCGTGCCGGGGTCCGATGTGGACGATCAGCGGTTCACCGCGACGGTCGGGCGGATGGCGCGCGACCTGCACGCGTCCGTCGGGCGGGACGACGTCGCGGTGGTCGCGTGGCTCGGGTACCGGACACCGTCCGGGCTCGGGGTGGACGCGGCCGGCGGCCGGTTGGCGCGGGCCGGCGCGGTCGCGCTGACCGAGTACGTGCGGACGTTGCCGGGGCACGTGCACCTGCTGTGCCACAGCTACGGGTCGGTGGTGTGCGGGCTGGCCCAGCCGCACGTCGACGACGTGGTGCTCCTCGGGTCGCCCGGCGTGCGGGTCGACTCGGTGGCGTCCGGCGCGCGGGTGTGGGCGGCGCGGGGCGGCCGGGACTGGACGCGCTGGGTGCCGTCCGTGCGGCTGGGCGACCTGGGGCACGGTGCGGACCCGGTCGACCCGGCGTTCGGCGCGCGGGTGTTCGACGTCGGCGACATCAGGCACGACGAGTACTTCCGGGAGGGCACGGCGTCGTTGCGCGCCCTGGCCCGGATCGCGGTGGGGGAGACGCCATGACCAGGGATCCGGTGATCGACGCGACGCGGGCGATCGCGATCGTCGGGGTGGTGCTGGGGCACTGGCTGGTGACGGCCGTGGTGCTCACCGGTGACGGGCTGGTGGTGGACAGCCCGCTGCGGTGGATGCCGGAGCTGGCGCCGCTGACCTGGGTGCTCCAGACGTTGGGCCTGTTCTTCTTCACCGGCGGGTTCGGCGCGGCGCGGTCGGTCGTGCCGTGGTGGCTGCGGGCGCGGAAGCTCGTGCTGCCGGTGGCGGTGCTGCTCGGCGCGTGGGCCACCGTCCTCTTCGGACTGTCGCTGCGCGGGTTGCCGCAGCAGACCGTGATGACCGTCGGGTACCTCGTCGTGACGCCGCTGTGGTTCCTCGGCGTTTACGTCGTGCTGTCGGCGTTCACGCCGTTGCTGCGGCGGCTGGGGTGGTGGGGCGTGGTGATCCCGGTGGCGCTGGTGGCCGTGGACGTGGGCTGGGTGAACGTGGTCGCGGTGTGGTGGGCGCCGTGGCAGGTGGGCGTGCTCGTGGCGCAACGCGGGCAGCACCGCTCGTGGGGTGCGGTGCTGCTGGCGGTCGGCGGGGTGGCGTTCGCGCTGCTGTTGGCCGCCGGTTACCCGGCCAGCGCGGTCGGGGTGCCCGGCGCGGCGGAGTCGAACCTGTCGCCGCCGTCGGCCGCGGCGCTGGCGTTGGCGCTGGCCCAGGTGGGGTTGGTGCTGCTGGTCCGGCCGTCGTTCCTGGCCCGGAAGGTGAGCGCACGGGCGTTGAACGCGCGGGCGTTGCCGATCTTCCTGGTGCACCAGAGCGCGTTGCTGGTGGTGACGTTGGCGGGTTCGGCGTTCGGCTCGTTGCGCGGCCTGCACACGCCGCCGTCGGACGCGCTATGGGTGCTGGAGCGCGGGACGTGGCTGCCGGTGTTCACCTGTGTGTGCCTGGTCCTGCTTCGGTATCGCCGCGAGCAGGGCGGCGGCGATCGTCGCGCCGTGCAGGACGACCATCGCGCCGGTGGGTTCGAGCACCAGCAGCGGCGGCACGCAGGCCAGCGCGGTGAGCAGCCAGGGCCGCCGGCCGTGGCACGTGCCGGCGTGCGCGGTGTGCAGCAGGTACCAGCCCAGCAGCAGGTGGATCAGGTTCTGGAGGGGGTCGACCTTGAACACGACCAGCGTGCCCGCCGCGCCCGCGAACCCGGTGACCACGAACCCGAGGACGCCCAGCACCCCGTAGCCGGCGCCGAGCGTGACGGCGAGCCGGGTGCGGTGGGTCTCGCGGGTGCGGCAGGGGCTGAGCGCGGCGTTGCGCTCGAAGCGGTGGAACACGGCCAGGACGGGCAGGAGCAGCAGGACCAGCACGGCGAGCCAGCGCGGCTTGGTGGCGACCCAGTCGAACGCGGCCGGGGAGTCCAGCAGGCCGAGCACGCCGATCACGGCCGCCAGCACGGTCAGGTAGCCGAGGTAGACGGTCATGGGCGCGGTCCGGGCGAACTCGAAGACCCGCCACTGCCTGCGACCCTCGAGCCACGCCGTGACGCGGGGCCTGAGCAGCAGCACGAGGCAGATCTGGGCGAGGCCGAGGACGAGCAGGCACACCGTGGGCGGGCTGAGGTTCGAGCTGCCCTCGCCGGGCAGCGGCATCATCGTGCGCGGGTAGCCGCCGAACGTGATCAGCGCCAGTAGCGCGGGCACGGCGGCGAGCGCGAGGGCGCCGAGCACCTTCCGAGACACCCGGTGCAGGCTGCCGTCGGCGTAGTGGAAGCCGAGCTGTTGCAGCAGCAGCGCGCCCAGCACCAGGTTGAGGTAGCCGCCCGTGCGCCAGTCCAGGCCGATGCGGGCCACGTCGACCAGGATCATGGCCGCGACCAGGGCGACCGGCGTGACCAGGCGCGCGTGGCGGTGCAGCCAGGCCATGACCGGCGTGGCGACGACCGCGACCAGGTACAGGCCGAGGAACCACAGCGGGTGCGCGATGAGCCGGCCGAACATCTCGACCCGCGACTTGTCCACGTCGAGCAGTTCGAGCGGCAGCGGGAGGACCAGCCAGGCCAGCACGAACGCCAGCACGGGCCGCAGCAGCCAGGAGATGCGCGCCGCCAGGTAGCGGCCGTAGCCGCCGTGGTCGGCCTGCACGGCGTGCCAGCTCGCGAGGTTGGCGTGGCCGCCCGCGAAGTAGAAGACCGGGATGGCCTGGAGCAGCCAGGTGAGCAGCCACAGCCAGGTCGCGCTCACGCCCGCCCAGTGCAGGACGGTGATCAGCGACTGCCCGATCACCACCAGGGCGAGCGCGCTCAGCCGCAGGAACGTCGCGTACCGGTCGTGGGTGGCCCGCGGCGGCGGCGCGTCGACGGGTTCGTCGGGTTCCGCGTCGTGCCTCCGGCGGTGGGTCAGGCCGGGCAGGCGGGCGAGCAGCAGGAACACCACGACCGCGCTGCCGAAGCCCCAGGCGAGCACGGGCTCGTGACCGGGCGGGCCCCAGCGCTGCCGCCACGAGTTGAACTCCAGGCCGGCCGCGTAGAGCTGGGCGGTCGCGTGGCACCGGGTGGCGTGGCCGCGCGGGTTGACGTCGCACTGGGCGTGCATGTCGCGGGCGAGGCGGGCGTCGAGGGACTTGCGGGCTTCCTGGCCGAGCGGGCGGCCCTTGTGCTCGGCGTAGCGGAGCAGGTCGTAGCCGAGGTCGTGGGCCTGGCAGCCGAGGCCGAAGTCCCACTCGGTGTTGCCCGCGGGGCCGGAGCACCCGCCGTTCGGGTCGACCGCCCGGGCGGACCCGTCCGGCCCGACGACCGCCACCGGCCTGCGGTTGGTGACCTCGTTGAAGTCGGCCGGGAACGTGAGGAGCGGGTTCACGCCGCTGGGGTGGGCCATCGCCTCGACGGCCTCCGCCGCGACCGCGATGTCACCGCTGAGCGGGGAGGTGTCGGTCGCGCCCGCCGGCCTGGACGCGATCACCCCGCACACGAACACGGCCAGCGCCACCAGCACGAACCTGAACCAGGCGGGCAGGCGGGCAAGCAACCGGAGCCCCGGCCACCCCCCGGTGGTGTTCACCGCCACGTCACCCATCGGAGGCCCAGCGTACGCGAGAGTCCTACCTCCAAGCCGCGAGAGTCCTACGTTCAGAACGCGCGTGTCCTACGTTCGGAACACCTGAATTCAACGCTCAGAACACGCGACCCGGGCGTTCGCCGCACGTCAGGGTTGCACGGGCAACGCGCCCGACAACGACGCCAGCGCCATCTGCGAGAGCAGCGCGGCCATCTGGTCACGGTCCAGGTGCGCGCTGTGCGGCGTGGAGTTGATCAGGCCGAACACGGCGTGCGCCGCCGCACGGGCGGTCGGCTCGTCCACTTCCGGCGAAGTCTTGCGGATCGTCTCCACCCACACCTCGACGTAACGCCGCTGGAGCGCTCTCACCCGCCGCCGGTCCGGGTCGGTCAGGTTCGCCAGGTTGCGGATCTGCACGGTGATCAACGCCGGGTCGTCCAACGCGAAGTCGACGTGCCACCGGATCAATTCCCGAAGTGCGTGCGCGGGGTCGCCCGAAGCGGCCACCCGGTTCAGCCCGCCGTCGAGCAGCCGTTCGCTGATGGACGTGAGCATCTCGCCCAGCATCGCGTCCTTGCTGCGGAAGTGCCGGTACAGCGCGGGCCCGGAAATCCCCACCGCGGCGCCGATGTCGTCGATGCCGACGCCGTGGAAGCCGTGCCGGGCGAACAGTTCGGCGGCGGCGGCCAGGATCTGGTCACGGCGGGTCTGCTTCGCTGGCTCGGCTGGCACGGCGTCCATCTTAAACGCCCGGCCCAGTTCACGTAAACGGGCGTTAACCCCGTGGTCGCGCCACGATCACCGACCGGCGGCCGAAACGCGTAGTTAACTCTTGACCCACTCTTTTTATATAGGACTACTTGCTGGTAACTCTTGTTGTGCTCCGCATCACACCCTGCGTTGTTTCCCTCCGGGAGGCTCCGATGCGCCTTGTCCGAACCCTGTCCAGCGCCGCGCTGGCATTAGTCGCCGCCCTGGCACTCGTCGTGCCCGCCGAAGCCGCCGCCGCCAACTACGTCGCGCTCGGCGACTCCTACTCGTCCGGAACGGGCACCGGCTCGTACTACAGCGACTCCGGCAGCTGCAAGCGCAGCCAGTACAGCTACCCCGCGCTCTGGGCCGCCTCGCACGCGCCCGCGTCGTTCAAGTTCGTGGCCTGCTCCGGCGCCAGGACCGGTGACGTGCTCGCCAACCAGGTCAGCGCGCTGTCCGGGACCACGTCCCTGGTCAGCATCTCGATCGGTGGGAACGACGCCGGCTTCACCGACGTGATCACCGCCTGCACCTTCGGCTCGGACTCGACCTGCACGAACCGGGTCAACCAGGCCAAGGCCTACGCCACCGGCACGCTGCCCGGCCTGCTGGACAACGTGTACACGCAGATCCGCACCCGTGCGCCGTCCGCGACGGTCGTCGTGCTCGGCTACCCGCGCCTCTACAAGGTGCCGGGCAGCTGCTCGGTCGGCCTGAGCGACACCAAGCGCGCGGCGATCAACTCCGCCGCCGACACCCTGCACCAGGTCATCTCCGGCCGGGCGGCCGCGAAGGCGTTCTCGTACCGCGACATGCGCACGCCGTTCACCGGGCACGAGATCTGCTCGGGCGACTGGTGGATGAACAGCCTGTCCTGGCCGGTGGAGGAGTCCTACCACCCGAACCGCAACGGCCAGCGCCTCGGCTACCTGCCGCAGCTCACCGCCGTCACGGGCTGACGCACCGCAGCACCACCCGGAGGGGGCCGCACCCGCGGCCCCCTCCGGCTTGTGAACGGGAGTTAACAAGCGCTAACATCTCCTCAGGTTAACGACGGCTAACCGCGAGGAGTTCGATGGACGCCCCGGTGTTGCGCAGCACGGCGGACAAGTCGGCCGACGCCTTCCGGCGCTACCACGACGAGCACGCGCGGCTCGTGCGCGACCTGCGCGCCAAGCTCGGCCAAGCCGCCCTCGGCGGCCCGGAGAAGGCTCGGACCAGGCACGTCGAGCGCGGCAAGCTGCTGCCGCGCGACCGGGTGGACACGCTCCTCGACCCCGGTTCGCCGTTCCTCGAACTGTCGCCGCTGGCCGCGACCGGCATGTACGGCGACGAGGCGCCCGCCGCGGGCGTCATCACGGGCGTCGGCCGCGTGTCCGGCCGCGAGGTCGTGGTCGTCGCCAACGACGCCACCGTCAAGGGCGGCACCTACTACCCGCTGACGGTGAAGAAGCACCTGCGCGCCCAAGAGGTGGCGTTGCAGAACAACCTGCCGTGCGTCTACCTGGTGGACTCCGGCGGTGCGTTCCTGCCGAAGCAGGACGAGGTGTTCCCGGACCGCGAGCACTTCGGCCGGATCTTCTTCAACCAGGCCACCATGTCCGCCCGCGGCATCCCGCAGATCGCCGCCGTGCTCGGCTCGTGCACGGCGGGCGGCGCGTACGTGCCCGCGATGTCGGACGAGGCGGTCATCGTGCGCGGCCAGGGCACGATCTTCCTCGGCGGCCCGCCGCTGGTGAAGGCCGCGACCGGCGAGGTCGTCACGGCCGAGGAGCTGGGCGGCGGCGAGCTGCACTCGCGCACGTCCGGCGTCACCGACCACCTCGCGGAGGACGACGCGCACGCGTTGCGGATCGTGCGCTCGATCGTCAGCACGCTGGGTCCGCGCGCACCGCGCCCGTGGCAGGTGGAGCCGACCGTCGAGCCCGCCGTCGACCCCGCCGAGCTGTACGGCGTCGTGCCGACGGACAGCCGCACGCCCTACGACGTGCGCGAGGTGATCGCCCGCGTCGTGGACGGCAGCCGGTTCCAGGAGTTCAAGAAGGAGTACGGCGCGACGCTGGTCACCGGGTTCGCCCGCATCCACGGCCACCCGGTCGGCATCGTGGCCAACAACGGGGTGCTGTTCGGCGAGTCGGCGTTGAAGGGCGCGCACTTCATCCAGCTGTGCGACCAGCGCAGCGTGCCGCTCGTGTTCCTGCAGAACATCAGCGGGTTCATGGTGGGCCGCGAGTACGAGGCGGCGGGCATCGCCAAGCACGGCGCCAAGATGGTGACGGCGGTGGCGTGCGCGCGGGTGCCGAAGTTCACCGTGGTCATCGGCGGGTCGTTCGGCGCGGGCAACTACTCGATGTGCGGGCGCGCGTACTCGCCGAGGTTCCTGTGGATGTGGCCCAACGCCCGGATCTCGGTGATGGGCGGCGAGCAGGCGGCCTCCGTGCTGGCGACGGTGCGGCGCGACCAGCTCGGCGACGCGTGGTCCGCGGAGGACGAGGAGGCGTTCAAGGCGCCGATCCGGCAGCAGTACGAGGACCAGGGCAACCCCTACTACTCCACGGCACGGCTGTGGGACGACGGCGTGATCGACCCGCTCGACACGCGGATGGTGCTCGGGCTGGCGTTGTCCACGGCGGCGAACGCCCCGATCGAGCCGGTTTCCTACGGCGTCTTCCGGATGTGATGGCGATGTTCGACAGTGTTCTGGTGGCCAACCGCGGCGAGATCGCGGTGCGGGTGATCCGCGCGTTGCGGCGGTTCGGCATCCGGTCGGTGGCCGTTTACAGCGACGCGGACGCCGACGCGCTGCACGTGCGGCTGGCCGACGTGGCGGTGCGGATCGGGCCCGCGTCGGCGCGGGAGAGCTACCTGTCCGTCGAGCGGATCGTCGAGGCGGCGCTCGCGACCGGCGCGCAGGCCGTGCACCCCGGGTACGGGTTCCTCGCCGAGAACGCGGAGTTCGCGCGGGCGTGCGAGAAGGCCGGGCTGGTGTTCATCGGGCCGCCCGCGGACGCGATCGAGGCGATGGGCGACAAGATCCGCGCCAAGCTGACCGTCGCGGCGGCGGGCGTGCCGGTGGTGCCGGGTCGCGCCGAGGTCGGGATGACCGACGACGACCTGGTCGCGGCGGCGGACGAGATCGGCTTCCCGGTGCTGCTCAAGCCGTCGGCCGGTGGCGGCGGCAAGGGCATGCGGCTGGTGGAGGCCGGTGACGGGCTGCGGGACGCCATCGAGTCGGCACGGCGTGAGGCGCGCGGGTCGTTCGGCGACGACGCGTTGCTGATCGAGCGGTTCGTCACCAACCCCCGGCACGTCGAGGTCCAGGTGATGGCCGACGCCCACGGCCGCGTGGCGCACCTCGGCGAGCGGGAGTGCAGCCTCCAACGGCGGCACCAGAAGATCATCGAGGAAGCGCCGTCGCCGCTGGTCACGCCCGAGATGCGGGCCGCCATGGGTGCCGCGGCGGTGGAGACGGCCCGGTCCGTCGGGTACGTCGGCGCGGGCACGGTCGAGTTCATCGTCGACGGCGCGTCCGGCGACTACTTCTTCATGGAGATGAACACCCGGCTCCAGGTCGAGCACCCGATCACCGAGCTGGTGACCGGGGTGGACCTGGTCGAGTGGCAGTTGCGGGTGGCTTCCGGCGAGCCGCTGGGGTTCACGTCGGTGGAGCTGACCGGGCACGCCGTCGAGGCCCGCGTCTACGCGGAGGACCCGGCCCGCGGGTTCCTGCCGACCGGCGGCACGGTGCTGGCGCTGCACGAGCCGGCGGACGTGCGGGTGGACTCGGCGTTGCGCGTGGGGCTGACCGTCGGCAGCGACTACGACCCCATGCTGGCCAAGGTGATCGCGCACGGGGCGACGCGGGAGGAGGCGTTGCGCCGGCTGGACTCCGCGTTGGGGCGGATGGTGCTGCTGGGCGTGACGACGAACATCCCGTTCCTGCGGGCGCTGCTGGTCGACCCGGACGTGCGGGCGGGTGCGCTGGACACCGGGCTGGTGGAGCGGAAGCTGGAGTCGCTGACCCGTCACGACGTGCCGGACGAGGTGCTGGCCGCGGCGGCGTTGGAACGGCAGCTCGCGGTGCGCGGCGACGACCCGTGGGAGCGGACCGGCGGGTGGCGGGTCGGCGAGCACGCCTGGACGAAGTGGCTGATCGACGGCGTCGAGGTCCGGGTGCGCGGCGACGAGGTGTCGGTGGACGGCCGGGAACCGTTGCGGCTCAACGCTTCCGTGGACGGCTCGCGGCTCGTCGTCGGTGGTCGGCGTTATGCGATGGCCCGTGCGGGCAACGTGCTGTGGCTCGGCGCGGACGGGCACGCGTGGGCGTTGACCGAGACCTTGCCGTCGGAGGTCGCGTCGTCGGCGGCGGCCGGCAGCGGTGGGCCGGTGACCAGCCCGATGCCGGGCACGGTGCTCGTGGCGCGGGTCGCGCAGGGCGGGCACGTGACCGCCGGTCAGGCGTTGTTCGTGGTCGAAGCCATGAAGATGGAGCACACCGTCACGTCACCCGTGGCCGGCGTGCTCACCGAAGTGCACGTCCAGGCGGGCCAACAGGTCGCGCTGGACCAAACCCTGGCCGTCGTCGTGCCCCACGAGGAGTGAGCGATGTTGGACTTCCGCCTTGACGAGGAATACGAGGCGCTGCGCAAGACCGTCGAGGAGTTCGCCCGCGAGGAGGTCGCGCCGGTCATCGGCGGGTTCTACGAGCGCGAGGAGTTCCCCTACGAGATCGTCGCCAAGATGGGGCGGATGGGCCTGTTCGGGCTGCCGTTCCCGGAGGAGTTCGGCGGGATGGGCGGCGACTACTTCGCGTTGTGCCTGGCGTTGGAGGAGTTGGCGCGGGTCGACTCGTCGGTGGCGATCACGCTGGAGGCGGGCGTCTCGCTGGGGTCGATGCCGGTGTTCCGGTTCGGCTCGGCCGAGCAGCGGGCGGCCTGGATGCCGCGGTTGTGCGCCGGTGAGGTGCTCGGTGCGTTCGGGCTCACCGAACCGGGTGGCGGGTCGGACGCGGGCGCGCTGCGGACCACCGCGCGGGTCGACGGGGACGAGTGGGTGATCAACGGCACCAAGGCGTTCATCACCAACTCGGGCACGGACATCACCGGGCTGGTGACGGTGGCGGCGGTGACCGGGCGGCAGGAGAACGGCCGGCCGGAGATCTCGGCGATCATCGTGCCGTCGGGCACGCCCGGGTTCTCGGTGTCGCGCAAGTACTCCAAGGTCGGGTGGAACGCGTCGGACACGCGTGAGCTGTCGTTCCAGGACTGCCGCGTGCCGTTGGGGAACCTGGTCGGCGAGCGCGGGCGCGGGTACGCGCAGTTCCTGCAGACGTTGGACGAGGGGCGGGTGGCGATCGCGGCCGTCGGCGTCGGGCTGGCGCAGGGGTGCGTGGACGAGTCCCTGAAGTACGCGGGGGAGCGGGAGGCGTTCGGCCACAAGATCGGCGCGTACCAGGCCATCCAGTTCAAGATCGCCGAGATGGAGGCCCGCACGCACACCGCGCGGCTGGCGTACTACCAGGCGGCGGCGAAGATGCTGCGCGGCGAGCCGTTCAAGCGCGAGGCGGCGATCGCCAAGCTGGTGTCGTCGGAGGCGGCGATGGACAACGCGCGTGAGGCGACGCAGATCTTCGGCGGGTACGGGTTCATGAACGAGTACCCGGTGGGCCGGTTCTACCGGGACGCGAAGATCCTGGAGATCGGCGAGGGCACCAGCGAGGTGCAGAAGATGCTGATCGCCCGCGAACTGGGCCTCCGCTGACCACTGACCCCGCGAGAGTCCAACGCTCACGCCGCGAGAGTCGTACGTTCAGAGCACCTGAATTCAACGTTCGGCCGACTGACCGGTATGCCTGAGCGTTGAACTCAGGGTGCGCGAACATAGGACTCTCGCGCCTTGAGCGTAGGACTCTCGCGGGCTGAACGTAGGACTCTCGCGCGTTGGAGGTTCGACACGCGGGTTAGAAGTGGCCGTGGCGGCCTTCGCCCTGCTGGAACCGGCGGAGGCCCTTCTCCACCTCCACCAAGGACACCCGCCCGTGGTCCAGCTCGTTGGCCAGGGCGGTGTCCTCCGGCAGGCCCTCCTGTTCCAGCAGCGAGAGGCGGTCGTGGCGCAGGCACGCCTGGGGGAACGCGGCCAGTTCCAGTGCCAGTGACTCCGCGGCCGAGCGCGACGTGCCGGCGGGCACCAGGCGGTTGACGAGGCCGATGGCCAGGGCTTCGTCGGCGGCGACCGGCCGGCCCGTCAGGACCAGGTCCAGGGCACGGGACGTGCCGATCAACCGCGGCAGCCGCACGGTGCCGCCGTCGATCAGCGGCACGCCCCACCGGCGCGAGAAGACGCCGAACACCGCGTCCGAGTCGGCCACCCGCAGGTCGCACCAGAGGGCCAGCTCCAGGCCACCCGCCACGGCGTGACCGGACACGGCGGCGATCACGGGTTTCGACAGCCGGAGTCGCGTCGGACCCATCGGCCCGGACGGCGACTCGGCGTCGTTGCCCCGCGGCGTGCCCAACGCCTTCAGGTCAGCGCCCGAGCAGAACGTGCCGCCTTCACCGTGCAGCACGGCCACCGCCGCGGTCGGGTCCTCGTCGAACTCGCGGAACACCTCGGTCAACGTGTGCGCGGTCGGCCCGTCCACCGCGTTGCGCACGGCGGGCCGGTTCAGCAGGACCGTGAACACCGGTCCCGACCGCTCAACCCGGACGGCGCTCACGGCTTCGGCAGCCCCCGTTCGACGATCGCGCCGAAGTCGACACCGCGCGGCAGCGTGCCGAACGCCACGCCCCAGTCGCCGGACAGCCGCGACGCGCAGAACGCGTCCGCCACCGCCGGGTGCCCGTACCGCACCAGCAGCGAGCCCTGCAACGCCAACGCCATCCGCTCCACCAGCCTGCGCGCCCGCACCTCGCGGTCGGCCACATCGGTCAGCTCATCCTTGAGCCCGTCGACCGCCGCGTCCAGCCGCCGATCGGCGCCGCGCGCCGCCGCCAACTCGCCGAAGAACTCCTCCACCGCCTCCGGTGAACGCCCGAGCGCGCGCAGCGCGTCCAACGCGGCGACGTTCCCCGAACCCTCCCAGATGGACATCAACGGCGACTCGCGGAACAGTCGGGGCATCCCCGAATCTTCGATGTACCCGTTGCCGCCCAAGCACTCCAACGCCTCGGCGGCGTGCGCGGGAGCCCGCTTGCACACCCAGTACTTGCTCACCGCGAGCCCCAGCCTGCTCCGGTTGCCCGCCAGCCACAACGCGACCGTGGTCGCCGCCTCCGACTCCACCGCCAGGTCGGCCAGCACGTTGCGCATCGCGGGCTGGTCGACCAGGTAGGCGCCGAACGCCTTGCGGTGCGCCGCGTGGTGCGTGGCCTGGGTCAACCCCAGCCGCATCCCGGACGCCGAGCCGAGCACGCAGTCCAGCCTGGTCGTGTTGACCATCTCGATGATGGTCCGCACGCCCCGGCCCTCCTCGCCGACCAGCCACCCGACCGCGCCGTCGTACTCCAGCTCCGCGGACGCGTTCGACTTGTTGCCGAGCTTGTCCTTGAGCCGCTGGAGGAACATCGCGTTGCGCGTGCCGTCGGGCAGCACGCGCGGCAGCACGAAGCACGACAGGCCGCCCGGCGCCTGCGCCAGGGTCAGGAACAGGTCCGACATCGGCGCGGACGTGAACCACTTGTGCCCGGTCAGCAGGTAGTGGTCACCGACGGGCACGGCACGCGTGGTGTTCGCGCGCACGTCCGAGCCGCCCTGCTTCTCGGTCATCGACATGCCGGCGATCAACCCGCGCTTGGCCGACGGCTCCCGCAGCCCGAAGTCGTACTCGCGCGACGCCAGCAGCGGCTCGAACCGCTCGGCCAGCGCGGGCGTCGTGCGCAACGCGGGCACGGCGGCGTACGTCATCGAGATCGGGCAGCCGTGGCCCGCCTCGGCCTGGCTCCACACGTAGAACTTGGCCGCGCGGGCGACGTGCGCGCCCGGCCGGTCGTCCTGCCACGGCGCCGCGTGCAGGCCGTTGGAGACCGCCGTGCCCATCAGCTCGTGCCAGGCGGGGTGGAACTCGACCTCGTCGACCCGGTGCCCGTACCGGTCGTGGGTGTGCAGCACGGGCGGGTGCGCGTTGGCCAGTCGTCCCAGGTCCTGGACGTGCGGCGTGCCCGCGAGCACGCCGAGCGCGCGCACCTCGGGTTCGGCCCACTCCGCGCCGCCGCGCCGCAGGCCGTCCAGCAACGCCGGGTCGGCGGCGACGTCGTGCCCTGCCAGCGGTGGGACCTGGTTGGTCACCTCATGAGTGGCGTGCGTCATAACCACCTAGCGTACTACTCGCCGGTAACTTGTAGAGGGCAGAAATTTGGGGGTGCTGATCAAGCTCCGGCGGCCTAACGTCGTTGCCGTGAGGGATCACCGGCAGGGCCAGGAGTCCGACCACGAGCGGGCGGTGGCCGCGTTGCGCGGCCAGTACGCGGCGATCCCGGAGGGCGCGCCGGTGCGCCTGGCCAAGGCGACGTCGAACCTCTTCCGGTTCCGCGCCGACCAGTCCGGCGGCCTCGACGTCGCCCGGTTCGACCAGGTCCTGTCGGTGGACGCCGACGCGCGGACCGCGCAGGTCCAGGGCATGACGACCTACGAGCACCTGGTCGACGCCACCCTGCCGCACGGCCTCATGCCGCTGGTCGTGCCGCAGCTCAAGACGATCACCCTCGGCGGCGTCGTGGCGGGCCTGGGCATCGAGTCCAGCTCGTTCCGCAACGGCCTGCCGCACGAGTCCGTGCGCGAGCTGGAGATCATGACCGGCGACGGCGAGGTCGTGGTCGTCGGCCCGGAGGACGATCTCTTCCGGGGGTTCCCGAACTCCTACGGCACGCTCGGCTACACGCTGCGGCTGGAGATCGAGCTGGAACCCGTGCAGCCGTACGTGCGGCTGCGGCACGTGCCGTTCGCGGACGCGGCCGAGTGCGCCCGGATGATCGCCGAGGTCTGCGCGGAGGGCTCCTACCAGGGCGAACCGGTGGACTTCGTCGACGGGACGGTGTTCTCCGGCGGCGAGCAGTACGTGACGCTGGCCAACTGGTCCGACCACGCGCCGTTCACCTCGGACTACACCGGCAACCAGATCTACTACCGGTCCATCCAGCGGCGCAGCGTCGACTACCTGACCGTGCGCGACTACCTGTGGCGGTGGGACACCGACTGGTTCTGGTGCTCGCGCGCGTTCGGCGTGCAGCACCCGGTCGTGCGGCGGCTCGTGCCCAAGCGGTACCTGCGGTCGGACGTGTACCGCAAGGTGGTGGCGTGGGACCGGCGGCACAAGCTGTCCGACCGGTTGAGCAAGGCGGTGCAGGAGCCGGTGATCCAGGACGTGGAGATCCCGGTCGACCGGCTCGCCGAGTTCCTCGACTTCTTCCACCGGGAGATCGGCATCAGCCCGGTGTGGCTGTGCCCGGTCCGGCTGCGCCGCCGGGCGGACGGCAGCCGTGCGGTCTGGCCGCTCTACCCGATGGACCCCCACGTGCTGTACGTCAACGTCGGCTTCTGGTCGACGGTGTCGTTGCGGCCCGACGAGGAGCTGGGCAGCCGGAACCGGCTGATCGAGGAGAAGGTCACCGAGCTGGGCGGGCACAAGTCCCTCTACTCCGACTCCTACTACGGCGAGGAGGAGTTCTGGGACAACTACAACGGCCCGACGTACCAGGACCTGAAGAAGCGGTACGACCCGGCGGGCAGGCTGCCCGATTTGTACGCCAAGTGTGTTCTCCGTAGGTGAAGGGAGCCGGGGCCATGCGGTTGGCGGAGGTGTTCCAGCGGGCGGTCGGAGGCGGCGCGTCCGTGCGGTTCAGCGCGTACGACGGCAGCAAGGCGGGGCCGGCCGACGCGGGTGTGAGCATCGAGGTGCGCACACCGGAGGCGTTGTCGTACCTGGCATCGGCGCCGGGTGAGCTGGGCTTGGCGCGCGCGTACGTGACCGGGCACCTGGAGATCATCGGTGACGTGTACGGGGCGTTGAAGCAGCTGTCGGAGATCTCGCTGCGGGAGGTGCCCTGGGGCGAGCGGATCGAGCTGCTGGCGACGCTCGGGCGCACCAGGCTGGGCACGAAGATCGAGGTGCCGCCGCAGGAGCGCCGGTTGCGGGGCCTGCGGCACTCCAAGGCGCGCGACCGCGAGGCGATCGCGCACCACTACGACGTGTCGAACACGTTCTACGAGTGGGTTCTCGGGCCGTCCATGGCGTACACGTGCGCCGTGTACCCGACCGCGGAGTCCACTCTGGAGGAAGCGCAGTTCGCCAAGCACGACCTGGTGGCGCGCAAGCTCGGGCTGAAACCGGGGATGCGGCTGCTGGACGTCGGCTGCGGCTGGGGCGGGATGGTCATGCACGCCGCGCGCGAGTACGGCGTGCGGGCGCTCGGCGTGACGTTGTCGCGCAACCAGGCGGAGTGGGCGCAGAAGGCCATCGTGGAGGCCGGGCTGTCCGACCTGGCCGAGGTGCGCTACCTCGACTACCGGGACGTGCGGGAGACCGGGTTCGACGCGGTCAGCTCGATCGGCCTGACCGAGCACATCGGCAAGGCGAAGCTGCCCGCGTACTTCCGGTCGCTGCACGACAAGTTGAAGCCGGGCGGGCGGATGCTCAACCACTGCATCACCCGGCCGGACAACAAGCAGCCGGCGCGGACCGGCGGGTTCATCAACCGGTACGTGTTCCCGGACGGCGAGCTGGTCGGGCCCGGGCACCTCGTGTCGTTGATGCACGACACCGGGTTCGAGGTGCGGCACGAGGAGAACCTGCGCGAGCACTACGCCATGACGTTGGCGGCGTGGTCCGAGAACCTCGACAAGCACTGGGACGACGCGGTGACCGAGGTGGGGCTCGGGCGGGCGCGGGTGTGGCGGCTGTACCTGGCCGCGTCCCGGTTGGGCTTCGAGCGCAACAACATCCAGCTGCACCAGGTGCTGGGCGTGAAGCTGGACGGCACGACGTCGCACATGCCGTTGCGCCCGGAGTGGCTCGGCTGACGCGTCCGGCGGCGTGCGGTCCCCGACCCGCACGCCGCCGAACGCCCTCCCCCTGGTCACAGCTGGTCGATGAGCTGCCGAACCTGGTTCGACGGGATCGCGAACCCGATGCCCACGCTGCCCGCCTGGCCGCTGTCGGACGCGGGCGAGTAGATGGCCGAGTTGATGCCGACCACCTCGCCGGCCGCGTCGACCAGCGGACCGCCCGAGTTGCCCGGGTTGATCGACGCGTCGGTCTGGATCGCCTGGTAGCTGACCGACGACGCGCGGCGGCCGGTCGACGTGCCCGGCACGGTCACCGTGCGGTCGAGCGCGCTGACGATCCCCGACGTCACGGTGCCCTGCAGGCCCTCGGGCGACCCGATCGCCACGACCTCGTCACCGATCTTCACCCGGTCGGAGTCGCCGAACGTCGCCGGCGTCAGCCCGGTCACCCCCTCCGCCTGCACGACCGCCAGGTCGCTCGACGCATCCGCACCCACCACGGTGGCGTCCACGGTCCGCCCGTCGCTCAACGTCACCGTGACCCGTTGCGCGCCCGCCACCACGTGGTTGTTGGTCAGGATGCGCCCGTCCGAGGTCAGCACGACCCCGGAACCGAGGCCCTGCCCCTGCCCCGACGCCACGTTCACCTGCACCACGCTCGGCAGCACCCGCGCCGCGACGCCCGAAACGTCCACAGTGGACGACGCGTTCGACGCGACCTGGCCGCTCACCGGCGCCACTGCGGCGGGTGAGGCGTTCATCGCGCCGACCACCCCGCCGGTGACGCCGCCGACCACCGCGGCGACCAGCGCCGCCGAGGTCGCGATCACACCGGTCCGCCGCCACAACGGCGGCCGCTCCTCGATCGACCCGCTCACCGCGGGGAAGTCCTCTGTCGTCATGACCCCAGCGTCGACCCGGACCCTATGCGCAGCCTGAGCGTGAGGTCAGGACTTGCCAAGAATCCCGCGGACCTCGTCGGACGTCAGCAGCGCCGAGCCGAACAACGGCCCCTGCGCGCCCGTCACGCCCAGCTCCACCAGCCGCCGCGCCTCGAACTCCGTGCGCACGCCCGCCGCGAACAGCGGCAGCCCCAACGTCCGCGACCACGTGAGCAGCGCCACGGCCGCGCTCTCCTCGAGCCGGCCCGCGCCCTCCGCCAGCCCGTACACCGGCGAGCCCTGGAACTTCACCGCGGTCAGCGGGATCCGCCGCAACCGGTCGATCGGCACGTTGCCGCCGCCGACCTGGTCGAGCACCAGCCGCACGCCGTGCTCCGCCAGGTACGTCAGCTCGTCGACCTGGTCCTCGTTGATCAACGCGGGCAGCTGCTCGCTCAGCTCGAACTGCAGCAGCCGCGCCGGCAGCCCGCTCTCCCGCAACGCCCGCCGCACGGTCGCCACCAGCTCCGGCTCCTGGCACTCCCGGGCGGTCAGGTCCATGCTCAGCACGGGCGCGGCGTCGCCGAACTCGGCGTGCCACCGGCCCGCGTCGGCGCACGCCTGCGCGATGGCCCACTTGCCGAGCCGGGCCGCCATCCCGGTGCACGTCGACAGCGACACCAGCTCCTGCGGGTCGAGCACGCCCTCCGTCGGGTGGTCCCACCGCAACCGCGCCTCGACGGCCAGCAGCGCGCCGTCGGCCAGCGAGTGCACCGGCTCGTAGTCGACCCGGAACTCGCCCTGCTCCAGCCCGCCCGCGATCGACGCCGCCAACCGCATCCGGGCCCGTTCCCGCTGGTCGCGCTCCTTGTCGTAGAGCGCCCACTGCGCCTTGCCGTCGTCCTTGGCCCACCGCACGGTCAGGTCGACGCACCGCAGCAGCTCGGCCGCGTCGGCGCCGCGCGCGGGCCGCACCACGATGCCGACGCTGGCGGTCACGCCGATACCGTCGTCGTCCACCCACACGGGTTCGGCGAACAGCTCGACGGCGGACTCGGCGAGCGCCACCACCGTCGCCGCGTCCATCGGGTCGGGGATCAGCACGGCGAACTCGTCCGGTCCGATCCGCGCGAGCTGCCCGATCCCGTCGAACACCGACCGCAGGTGCCCGGCGACCGCGGTGAGGATCCGGTTGCCGACCTCGTGCCCGTACGCGTCGTTGACCACGCGGAACCCGTCGAGGTCGAACACGACGAGGGCGAGCGTCGTGGGTCCGCGGGAGCCGACCGCGCCCTCCAGCCAGCCGACGAACTGCGACCGGTTCGCCAGGCCGGTCTGCATGTCGTGCAGGCTCTGCCGCACCAGCTGCTTCTGCAGCGCGCGGATCTCGTCCACGCTCTCGATCATGGTGACGTAGTACGCGGGCGCGCCGTCGTCGTCACGCAGCAGGGCGAGGGCGATGAGCACGTTGACGAGTTCGCCGTCGGCGCGGACCAGCCGGGTCTCGATGCGCACGTGCTCCTGGCCGGCGTGTAAGAGCTGGGCGATCCGCGAGATCACGTGGCGCTCGTCCGGGTGAACCAGGTCGCGGCCGAGTGAGCCGATCAGTTCCTCGGAGGTGCGGTCCAGCATGGCGAGCATGGCGTCGTTGCAGTCGAGGATCACGCCGTCGGCGTCGGAGACCGTGATGGCCAACGCCGAGGTCTGGAACACGGCGCGGAACTTCGCTTCACCGGTCCGTGCCGCGGATTCGGCCGATCGAGTGGATCTCAGCTCGTGGTTCTGCTCCTGCTCGTCCAGCGAGCGCTGGCACAGCGCGTCGGTGAACCCGGCGGCGAGCGCGCCCAGCGCGGCCATCAGGCGACGGGTCTCGACGTGGGCGGCCAGGTGCTCGCCGACGAACGCGAGCGTGCGCTCCAGCGTCTCGGCGGCCACCAGGCCGTGCTCGACCAGGCCGCGGCCGACTTCGCGTGCCGCTGCCGGGGACCCGTCGTCGTGGACGGCGGCGTGGAGGGTGGCGGTGAGCCCGGTGAGCAGGTCCGCCAGCCGGTCGTCGGGCGCGGTGGAGGGCGGCGCGGTCGAGAGGGCGGCGGTCGGTGCGATGGTGGCGGCCCAGTCGCGTGCGAACGCGACCCGGGATGGTCCGGGCTCGTCACCGAGTCTCGCCGCGTCTGCCATCGTCATGTGGCTCTGTGTGCCATTCGTCGCTCCGACCTGCGCATTTCTTGACTATTGTCACTCGAATGGGGTAATGGGGACCATGGGTCCCGGTCAGCTTACTTGTCGCCGGTCGACGTTCGGCAAGACGATCAGCGCTTGTCTTCAGCGCGCCGTGATCTTGGCTTCGCGGTTTGACCTCCAGTTAACGCGAGGTTTTAACGTCGTCGCCATGGCTGTGACTGTGCTGGGACTGGGGGAAATGGGGAGCGCGCTCGCTGGGGCGTTCCTCGACGGCGGGCAGCGGACCACGGTGTGGAACCGCTCTCCGGGCAAGGCGGACGCGCTCGTCGCCAAGGGTGCGGTGGGCGCGGCGTCGGCGGAGGAGGCCGTGGCAGGCAGTGAGCTCGTCGTGGTGAACGTGAAGGGGAACGACGCGGCGCGTTCGATCCTGGCGTCGGCCGGGTCGTTGGCGGGTCGCGTGGTGGTGAACCTGACCGACGGGACGTCGAGCGAGGCGCGTGAGCTGGCCTCCTGGGTCGCGGAACGCGGTGCGGCGTACGTCCACGGGCAGATCATGACCATCGCGCCGGCGATCGGGCACCCGGATTCGGTGGTGTTCTACGGGGGTGATGAGGCTGCTTATCGGCACCACGACGAGGTGTTGTCGTTGTTGGCGGGGCGCGGATCGTTCCTGGGGGATGACGCGGGCGCGCCGGCGCTGTTCGGGATGGCGATGAACGGCACGATGTGGGGCACGCTCAACGGGTTCCTGCACGCGGCGGCGTTGTTGTCGAGCCAGGGCGTGGAGGTGAAGCGGTTCGTGGAGGAGGCGTCGGCGTCGTTGACCGGGCTGCTCGGCTACCTGCCGTCGTTGGCGGAGGAGGTGGACCGGGGCGAGTACGCGGTGCCGTTCGGCGCTTTGAAGCACCACCTGCCCGCCGCGGAGGACCTGGTGCGGGAGAGCCGGGAGCGGGGGATCGACGTCGAGTTCCCGTCGTACACCTTGGAGATGCTGCGTGCCGTGGTCGAGGCCGGGCACGGCGACGACAGCTACTCGCGGGTGGTGGAGCGGTTCCGGTCCGGGCCGGCGGCGTCCTGAGCGTTGAACTCACGTGTTCTGAACGTAGGACACGCGCGTTCTGAACGTAGGACACGCGCGTTCTGAACGTAGGACTCTCGCGACCTGAGTGTTCGACACGCGGTACCTGGAGGTTCGACACGCGCGGGGTGAACGGAGGGCTCGGTTCACCCCGCGCGAGCGCGGTTGAGGCGCGTGGAGGTTGAGGCGCGTGGAGGTCAGGAGACGGTGGAGAGGACGGAGGCGATCCGGGTCGCGATGCGGTCGTTGTCGGTCGGGGCGAGGCTCAGCCAGCCGTCCTCGTGGACCATCAGGTAGCGACCCTGGTGCGTGTCGAACCACGTGATCAGGGCGCCGGCCCGTTCACGGCGGTAGCCGCCGCCCACGGTGACCCCGAACTGGCCGCCCGCGACCCGGCTCGTGGCCAGCTCGCTGACCACGGTCGCGTCCTCGCGCGACAACCCGGCCTTCTGCAACGCCTCCCGCTCGTCCAGCTCGCCGCTGCCCCACGGGTCATCGTCCTCGTCGTCCGACTGCTCGTTCTGCAGCGCCACGGCCGCGTTCAACGTCTCCAGCCGCAGCGACAACGCGCTGCCCGGCCCCGCGGACCCGTCCGGCAGCACCTCGACGATCGACCTGGCCAACGCCGTCGGCCGGATCTCCAGCACCCCGATCGAGCCGCTGTCGATCACCGCCAGCGCCGCCCGGTCGCCGTCGGACACGGCCACCGCGCGCACCGACCGGTCCACGTGGGCGACCGCGTCCACGGCCACCTCGTGGTGGCCGAGCAGCCGGAGCAGCGTCACCAACCGGGGGTCGGGCTCGCCGTACGCGGCGAGCACCTCCTCCCGCAACCGCTTGCGCTCCTCCTCGGAGTCGCCGAGGCTCGGCACGTCGAGCGGGTAGGGCAGCCGGCCGAGGTCGAGGTGGTCCCAGAGCACGTCCAGCTCGCGTGGCGTGAGCACGAACTCGGGCTCGATCACGACTGGTCGCCCTTCTTCTTCGGCTTCGAGCCACCGATCACCGACGGGGGCAGGTTCTCGCCGGGCACCTCGAAGATGTCCTCGCCGCGGATGTACGCCGCCGCCCGGTGCTCCTTGTCCTCGCCCTGCTGACCACCCGCGCCGGCGCCGCCCATCGGCGCGCCACCCGCCATCGGGGTGCCCGCCGCCGCGCCGCCGCCGGGACCGAAGCCGCCGACGGGCATCGGGCCGCGCGCGCCCGGGTTGCCGACCGCGCCGGTCGAACCACCCGCGGCGAGCGAGCCGGCGCCGCCACCACCGGCGCCACCGGAACCGGTCGGGCCGAAGCCGCCGGCGCCGCCACCGCCGAAGCCACCGCCGCCGCCGCCGAAGCCGCCGGGGGGCATGCCGCCGCCGGGCACCCGTGCGCCGGGCGGCATGCCACCGCCGCCGCCGGGCGTGCCCTGCACCGGAGGAGTGCCGGGGCTGCCGGCCGGGACGTAGTTCGGCGGCTTCACGCCGGGCGGCAGGGTGCCGCCGCCCTGGCGGGGCGCCGTGTTCGGGTTGGCGGGCTGGTACGGCGGCACGTAGCCGCTGCCGGGCGGGGTGTAGCCGCTGCCGGACGGCGGCGTGTAGTTGTAGCCGCCACCACCGGCCGGCGGCGTGTACGGGTTCGCCACCGGCACCTGGGCCGCCGCGGCGGCGGCCGTGGTGCCCTCGGGCCGGTACATCGGCTGCTGCGGGGTCGACGGGATCGACGGCGCCGTGCCCGCGGGCGCGCCGCTCGCGTACGTGCCGCTGCCGTACGACCCGGGAGCCGGCTGGTACGACGCCGCGGCGGGCGAGTATCCGCCCGGCTGCGTGGCGGGCGTCGACTGCGTCGGCTGGTACGCCTGCGCGGGCTCCATCGGCCGCAACGCCTGCATCTGCTGCGCCGGCTGCGTCGCCGTGTAGCCCGACGTCGCCGTGCCGCCGCCCGCACCACCGGCGCCGTCCACGGCCGCGCCCGCCAACGTGGCGGTCGACATGGTGCGCATCAGCGCGACCTGCGGCTCCTCGACGCGGCCGGTGACCGGGTTGAACGGCGCGCTGAACTGCGGCGTGGTCTGGTCGACCGCCTGCGACTCGCGCTCCATCGTGCTCATGACCGTCACGGCGTGCTCGTGCAGCGCCCGCGCGTGGTCGTTGGCCGCCTGCACGTCCGCGGCGGAACTGGCCAGGCCCTGGATGCCGCCCGCGGTGAACACGCCGGTGGCCTGGTCCCAGTTGAACTCGACCGGCTCGGGCATGGAGGCGCGCGCGTTCTCCATGATCTGGCTCTCGTCCTGCACCCGCTTGCCGACCTCGACCGCGGTTTCGGCGGTGTGCGTGACCCACTCGGCCAGGCCCTTGATCGCGAGCCGCGCCGCGTCCGCCGCGTCGCCCGTCCAGCCGGACTCGCTGACCGCGACCCGCTCGTTGATCAGCCGCGCGGCCTCGGTCAGCTCGGTGCCGAACTGGCCCCACTCCGCGCCGATCTCACCCGTCTGACCGGGGTCGTTGTTGTTGTGCACCGCCTCGTAAAGCTCGCGGTGCGACCGGGACGCCCAGTTCTGGGTGTCGGTCAGGACCAGGTCCAGCTCGCGGTCTTCCCGGGCCAGTCGCTGCACCTGGTCGGCCTGCACTTCCACGCGCTCCGTCGCCATCGCCAGCCCCCTAGTTCCCGCTCAGCCTGCGCAGCTCGACGCTGCTCTCGTCGTCGACCTCGGTGAAGTTGCGGATCGCGTTCTGCACCGAGTCGTGCGTCTGCTGGAGCACCTCGCGGTAGGCCGTCATCACGGCCACGAACGACCGCGGGTCGCCGTCGGCGCGCGTCTCGAACTTCTGCGCCAGCCGGTCGCCGACGGGGTTGCGGCCGATCGGCGCGGGACGGGCCAGCCGGCCGGCGCGCTCCAGCCACGAGTCGACCTGGTCCATCTGCTCCAGGAGCATCTTGCGCAGTTCCTCGCCGGTGGCGGGATCGAGTGACACCCGGCCGGAGTTCACGGTCTCCTGGAGGGCCACGACCTGACCGTTCACGGTCGGGACCTCCTGGGGCGGGGCCACTTCATCCCCGTTTTCGGCGATGTACATCGGTATCCCTCGCGAAGGCAGCCTGCTGGACGAAACCGACCATTCACCTGTCCTCCAACGCCCGGCCAACGCGCGCCCAACGCGGCCCGCCGGACTGCGGTGACGACTGTGGGAAACTCTTCGACTACACGGTGACAACGCCGAAAGGGCTTGCGGATGCGGGTGAACCTGCTTGGCCCCGTTGAGCTGGTTTCCGCAGGTGGGGAAGCCGTTCGGTTGGGCGCGGCCAAGCGGCGGACGGTGCTGGCGGCACTCGCGCTCGAACTGAACCGCGTGGTGTCCGGCGACCGGCTGCTGGAGCTGGTGTGGGACGGCTCACCCCCGCCGCAGGCGAAAGCCGCCCTCCAAGGGCACATCGCCCAACTCCGCAAGGTCCTCGCCGGGGGTGTCGCACTCGTCACGCGCGCGCCCGGTTACGTCCTGACCGGCGAACGCGCCGCCGTCGACGTGTTCCGGTTCGAGGACCTGCTGGTGAGCGCGCGCGAGGCGACCGACGAGGACGCGGTGCGGCTGCTGCGGGACGCGTTGGCGCTGTGGCGCGGGCCGGTGCTGGCCGACGTGCCGGGCGACCAGTTGCGGGAGGCGGTGTCGGCGCGGCTGGAGGAGCTGCGGCTGGTGGCCGTGCAGGAGCTGGCGACCCGGCTGGCGCGGCTGGACCGGGCGGCGGAGGCGGTGTCCGGGCTGCGTGACGCGGTGGACGCGAACCCACTGCGCGAGGCGTTGGTGTCCCGGCTGGTGCTGGCGCTGCACTGGACGGGGCGGCAGGCCGAGGCGCTGGCGTTGTTCCACCGGACGCGGGAGCGGCTGGCCGACGAGCTCGGCGTCGACCCCGGGCCGGAGCTGCGCGAGGCCTACCAGACCGTGCTGTCGGGCGACACCGCGCCGCCCACGCCGGTGGACCGCGCGCCCGCCCAGCTGCCGCGTGAGCACCGCGGGTTCGTCGGGCGCGAGGAGGAGCTGTCGGACCTCGGCGCGACCCTGACCGGGCAGGACTCGGCCATCGGGCTGCTGGTGGGTCCGGCCGGGGTGGGCAAGACGGCGTTGGCGCTGCGCTGGGCGCACGGCGTGGCGGACGACTTCCCGGACGGGCAGCTGTTCGTGAACCTGCGCGGGTTCGACGAGACCGAGCCGCTCGACCCCCGCACGGCGCTGGTCGGGTTCCTGCGGGCGTTGGGGCTGACCGACTCGCAGATCGCGGTGGACCTGGAGGACCAGGCCGCGCAGTACCGGTCGTTGCTGGCCGGGCGGCGCGTGCTGGTGTTCCTGGACAACGCCCGGTCGGCCGCGCAGGTCCGGCCGCTGCTGCCCGGCTCGCCGCGGTGCCTCGTGCTGGTGACCAGCAGGCACCGGCTGGACGACCTGGTGGTGACGGAGGGCGCGTCGTCGCTGCACGTGCCGACGTTGCCGGAGTCGAGCGCCGAGGACCTGCTGACCGCGGTGCTGGGGCGGCAGCGGATCGAGCAGGAGCCGGACGCGGTGGCGGAGCTGGTGGAGCTGTGCGACCGGCTGCCGCTGGCGTTGCGGATCGCGGGCGCGCGACTGGCGTCACGGCCGCGGTGGACGATCCAGTCGCTGGTGGACGAGCTGCGCGACGAGCAGGGTCGGCTGTCGGCGTTGTCGTTGCCGGAGGCGGGGCGCGGTGTGCACGCGGCGCTGGCGGTGAGCTACCGGGAGCTGCCGGAGGGCGCGGCGCGGCTGTTCCGGCGGCTCGGCCTGCACCCCGGGACGGACCTGGACAGCTACACGGCGGCGGCGTTGCTGGACATCAACGTGGTGAGCGCGCGGACGCACCTGCGGACGCTGGCGTACGCGAACCTGCTGCACGAGTCGACGCCCGACCGCTACTCGCGGCACGACCTGGTGCGGCTGTTCACCCACCACCTGGCGGCCACCGAGTCCGAAGTGGACAACCAGGTGTCGACCAGTCGGCTGCTGGACTACTACCTGCACGTGGCGGACCGGGCGCGGGCGCACCTGTCCGACCACGTGCGGCCGTTCGGGCCGGCCGAGCACCGGCCCTCGTCGTTCCCGGAGCTGTCGTCGCACGCGGCGGCGCTGGACTGGTTCACGCTGGAGGAGGCGAACCTCGGGCTCGCGCTGGACATCGCGGTGAACGGCGGGCAGCGGGAGCGGACGTGGCAGCTCGCGCTGTGCCTGGACGCGTTCCACTTCCGGCGCGGCAACCGGCTGGACCGGTTGGCGTTGTGCCGGATCGGGTTGGCGGCGACGCGGTCGTTGGGCGATCGGCACGCGGAGGCGACGTTCCTGCTGCGGTTGGGTTCGACGTTGGCCGACCTGGACCGGATCGACGAGGCGATCGAGGCGTGCACGCGTGCGGCGGCGTTGGCGGACGGCGACCGCCACCTGGAGCTGGCGGCGTTGGCGAACCTCGGGTACTGCCTGATGGCGGACGACCAGCTGGACCGGGCGCAGGAGACGATCCTGGAGGCGCTGGAGGTGGCGCGGGAGGTCGGTGACAACCGGTCGCAGGCGAGCATCCAGAACAACCTGGCGAACGTGCTGCTGCGCAAGCACCAGCCGGAGGAGGCGTTGCGGCACGCCACGGAGGCGCTGGGCCTCTTCCCGTCCGCGCCGTCCAAGGCGCACACGGCGACCCTGCACACCGTGGGCACGGCGTCCCAGCAGCTGGGCCGTGCCGACGAGGCGCTGGAGTCGTACCGCGCGGGCCTGGCGCTGGCGGCCCGCTTGGGCGACCGCTACCAGGAGGCGTTGTGCCACCGTGCGATCGGGGACGTCCTGGAGCAGTCGGAGGGCCACGCCGCCGCCCGCCCGCACTGGCTGGCCGCCCTGCACCTGTACCGCGACCTGCGCCTGGACGACGCCGACGACCTGGCCCGCAAACTGGACCTGCCGGCCATCGCCTGACCGTTGAACTCACCGCACCTGAACGTAGGACACGCGCGTCCTGAACGTAGGACTCTCGCGACCTGAGTGTTCGACACGCGCGTCCTGAACGTAGGACACGCGCGAGAGTCCTACGTTCAGGTTGCGCGTGTCCTACGTTCGCGTCGCGCGTGTCCTACGTTCAGGTACGGCGAGTTCAACGTTCAGGTCAGCGGCGGGCTCGGGTGCCGGTCATCGAGACCGGGTAGGGGCCCGCGGTGGAGCCGTCCGGTTGGTCCAGGGAGGCGTCGCCCGTGGTGCGGAAGCCGTCGGACGAGAGCACGCCCTCCTGGTGACCGCGCACGGTGCCGAGCAGGGTGCCGTCCGGGGCGGGCATGGGATGGGTCAGGTCGAAGCCGAACGTGGTCGGCGAGGTGTCGCGCCAGCTGCCCGTGCCGACCCACACCGGCTCGCCGCCCGCGCCGACCTGACCGGTCAGCTCGACGCGGTGATCGGCGTGGAACACGATCACCACCCTGGTCGGCGGCTTGCCGGGCGACCGCACGGTGGTCTCCCACCGGCCCACCACCGAGTCCGCGGCCGAGTCCGTCGGGGCGGTGGCCGAGGCGGCGGTGGTCGGGGCGAGTGCGAGGACGGCGGCGACCAGCACCGCGCCGGTGCGGACGGCGTCGAGCAGCGTGCGCGGGCCGGCCAGTCGTTCGATCATCGGTGCTTCCCTCGTGCTCGGCGGATGATCGTCCGACTGTGCCGGTGGGTGTTGTGATCTTTTCTATAGCCCGTCAGCCGGTCGCCTCGGCCGCCGCACGCCCAGCCACCCGGCCGGAGAAGATGCAGCCGCCCAGGAACGTGCCCTCCAACGCGCGGTAGCCGTGGACGCCGCCCCCGCCGAAGCCCGACGCCTCACCGGCCGCGTAGACGCCGTCGAGAGGGGTGCCGTCGGCCTTCAGGACCCTGGCCGACAGGTCGGTGTGCAGGCCGCCCAGGGTCTTGCGCGTCAGCACGGACAGGCGCACGGCGATCAGCGGCCCGGCCTTGGGGTCCAGCAACGGGTGCGGCTCGACCACCCGGATCAGCTTGTCCGTGATGAACTTCCGGGCCTCGCGCATGGCGTTGATCTGCATGTCCTTGCCCAGCCCGGAGATCACCTGCCGGTCGCGCTGCACGATGGTCCGCCGCAACGCGCCCGCGTCGATCAACGACGTGCCGGTCAGCTTGTTCATGCCGGCCGCCAGCTCCTCGGGCGTGCGGCCGAAGATGAACTCCTCGGACCGCTTCGCGAACTCCTCGACCGGCGCGACCGCACCGGGCAGCGCCCGCTTCAGCACGGCGCGCACGTCCTTGCCGGTCAGGTCGGGGTTCTGCTCCGACCCGGACAGCGCGAACTCCTTGCCGATGATCTTGGAGTTGAGCACGAACCACGAGTAGCCGTGCCCCGTCTTCACGATGTGCTCCAACGCGCCCAGGGCGTCGAACCCCGGGAACAGCGGGATCGGCAGCCGCGAGCCGGTCGCGTCGAGCCAGAGCGACGACGGTCCGGGCAGGATGCGGATGCCGTGCCTGCTCCACACCGGCGCGTAGTTGGCGATGCCCTCGGGGTAGTGCCACATCCGGTCTTCGTTGATGATCTCGCCGCCGGAGTCGCCGACCACGCGCAGCATCTCGCCGTCCACGTGGTCCGGCACGCCCGACAGCATGTGCTCGGGCGGCGTCCCCAACCGGGCAGGCCAGTTGCGGCGCACCATCTCGTGGTTGGCTCCGATGCCGCCGGACGTCACCACCACGGCCTGCGCGCGCAGGTCGAAGTCGCCGGTCGCGGTCCGCGAGCTGGGCTCGCCCCGACCGGCCGTGCTCGCCTCCAGCACCTCGCCGCGCACGCCGTCCACCGCGCCGCCGGTCGTGGTCAGCCCGGTCACCCGGTGCCGGAACTTCAGCTGCACGAGCCCGCGCGCCACGCCCTCGCGCACCCGCCGCTCGAACGGCGCCACGATGCCCGGACCGGTGCCCCACGTCACGTGGAAGCGCGGCACGGAGTTGCCGTGCCCGTCGGCCAGGTACCCGCCGCGCTCGGCCCACTGCACGAGCGGGAACCAGCGCACGCCCATCGCGTGCAGCCACGACCGCTTCTCGCCGGCCGCGAAGTCCACGTACGCCTCGGCCCACCGACGCGGCCAGTGGTCGGCGTCCCGGTCGAACGCGGCCGAGCCGAGCCAGTCCTGCAGGGCGAGCTCCGCCGAGTCCTTGACCTTCAACCGCCGCTGCTCGGGGCTGTCCACCAGGAACAACCCGCCGAACGACCAGAACGCCTGACCTCCGAACGAGGCCTCCGGCTCCTGGTCGAGGAGGATGACCTTGCGCCCGGCGTCGACCAGTTCGGCGGTGGCGACCAGCCCCGCGAGGCCCGCTCCGACGACGATGACATCCGCGTCATGTGCCATCGGGCGAGTCTAGATCGAACTTCGGCGGTGGACGAGAGTTGAATAACATTCACTTTAGGGAGTGGTGACGGTGTCGTACACGGGTGACGTCGGCGAGGTCAGCGCGGTGTGGCGGCCGGTGGCGGAGGTGCCGACCATCGACCGGCCGCTGACCCAGGCCAGGCTGGTCGGGACGGGCGACGTCACGCGCGGGGAGTTCGGATTGTTCGAGTGGCGGATGCGCCCGCACGCCGGCGGTCCGGCGGCGCACTTCCACAAGACGTTCTCGGAGTCGTTCTACGTCATCTCGGGAACGGTCCGCCTGTTCAACGGCGAGACGTGGGTGAACGCGGCCCCGGGCGATTTCCTCTACGTGCCGGAGGGCGGCGTGCACGCTTTCCGCAACGACGCCGACGAGCCCGCGTCCATGTTGATCCTTTTCGCGCCCGCGCCGCCGCGCGAGGAGTACTTCCGGGAACTGGCGGAGATCGCGGAATCGGGCCGGACGCTGAGCCCGGACGAGTGGACCGAGCTGTACGCCCGGCACGACCAGTACATGGTCTGAACTGCGACTACGGGAAGTAAAGGCCGCCGGCCGTTCGGTGGGGGGAACCGTCCGGCCGACGGCGGTCGGGCGTGCGTGGGCGCACCTGCAACGTCTCGGGGAGAGGTGCCGCGCAGGCCTGGGGGGAGGTGCCTCGCGGGCCTGACGTCCGGTGCGGCGTCCACGTGCCGACCAGCAGTAGAACGGGCGGTGACCTGCGGGTGTTCCCCGGATGGCGTCGGGGTGGCGGGGGTCACGGGGAGTGTCGGGCCGGCCGTGCCGGCGGGTGCCGGGCTGTGCGAGGGCTGTCGGCCGGCTGTCCGGAAGCTGTCGGCGGCGTGGTGCGGGACGTGCGCGGAGGCCGTCGGAGGCGGTGCGAAGGTGGCGCTGAGGCGGGTGCGGCGCGGGGTGTCAGGCGTCGCCGCGCAGTTCCGTCATCCGGGCCTCGGCGCCCGCGAGCTTGTCCCGCGCGGTCTCGGCGCGCCGCTTCGCCTTCGCCAGCCTGGTCGACGCCTCCTGCTCCGCCTGCTGCGCCCGGCGCAGTTCGGCGCGCAGCGTGGCGGTGTGCTCCTCGCGCTCGGTCAGGGTCTGCTCGGCCTCCGTGACGGCCGCGTCCGCCTTCCGCACGTCCGCCTGAGCCGTGCTGATGTCGTCACGCGCCCGTTCGAGCTGCCGTTCCCGGCGTTGCTCACGGCGTGGCGCCAAGTCGTCGCGCACCGGGGTCGCGGTCTCGCTCAACGGGCCGAAGCCGGACTGGTCGACCGGCTTGACCAAGCGTCCCGCCCGGATCCGCGCGGCGAGCACGGCGTCGGCCAGTGCCGCGGTCAACGTCGTCCGCACCTGCTGCACGGCGTCCGGCCCGAGCGGCTGCCCGGCGTCGACCGCGAACAGCTCCACCCGCCGCACGAGCGCGCTCAGCACGGCCCGTCGGCGCGCGCCCAACTGCCGCAGCGCACCGCCGCGCAACTCCTCCTGCGCGGCGCGCAGCTCGTCACCCAGAGCGAGCGCCTCGGCCAGGTCGGACGCGCCCTGGCGGGCCAGGAGGTTCAGCGCCCACGCCGACGAGGTGGGCTTGCGCAGGGCCGAGACCTGCTTGGCCAACGCCTTGTCGCCGCGGTCGGCGGCGCGCTTGGCGTGGGCGTCCCGGGCCGCGACGAACTCCGCCGGCGGCAGGGCGTAGAGCTCGTCGGCTATCCGGTCGATCGGCGCGGTGTCCACGATGTCGACCAGTGTGCTCGCCATCGCGTTGATGTGCGATTTGTTACGGATTTCCCACGCTTCCGGATGGTTCACCGTTGACAGTGTTTGACATTCCGGCCGGTCGGCTCTTGACTGGAGAGGTCGCGCCCGTTCCGGTGTTGTGCGGCACTTCTCGCGTGTTCGCGCAATACGCCGTTCAGTCCAATGTGGACTTTCCTATTAGGCTGTTCGTCTGATTGTTACCCGGGTGTCGGGGGGATGTGCTTGCGCCAATCTTTCCCCACGAAGGGTTTGCGCCGTGATCAACTCAGGAAGCCGGTGGAGACACCGCACCAGTGCGGCCTTGCTGGCCGCCGTGCTGGGCACCACTGGGTTCGGCTTCGCCGCCGGGTCGGCCGTCGCGCAGGAGGCGCCCTCCGCGCCTGCGCCCGCGGACAAGCAGCTCGACAAGCAGGACCGGGAGCGCATCGCCGAGGCCGAGCAGGCCGGCCAGGCGAACGTCACGCTCCTCGTCGCCGCCGAAGAGGGCAAGCTGGACTCCGCCGCCAACGACCTCAAGGCCCTCGGCGGCGTGGTCGAGTCCACCGAGCGTGACGTCGACTACCTCAAGGTCTCGGTGCCGCGCGACTCCGCCGAGAAGGCCGCCAAGCTCGCGTCCGTGAACGCGGTGGACGTCGACGGCCTGGTCGTCCTGGACAACCCGCGCCCCGAGGGCGCGACGACCCCGCTGCCGCAGACGGCGCCGGGCAAGTCGACGCCCAAGAAGAACCCGTACATGCCGACGCAGGACACCAAGGCGGCGCACTTCACCGACGAGCACCCCCAGTGGGACGGCCGCGGCACGACGATCGCCATCATGGACTCCGGCATCGACCTGGACCACCCGGCGCTGGCGACCACCACGACCGGTGAGCGCAAGATCGTCGACTGGTACAACGCCAACGCCACCAACTCCGGCGACGGCACCTGGCTCCAGGTCTCCGGCCGCTACAACGGCGCGTTCACCTGGGGCGGCGCGTCCTACCAGGCGCCCGCGGCCGGTGGCCCGTTCAGCTTCGGCCTGTTCCGCGAGACCGCGGGCGACCTGGCCGCGGCCAACAGCGAGACCGGCGGTGACATCAACCGCGACGGCGACCGCGTGGACTCCTTCGGCGTGCTGCAGGACATCACGACCAAGGAAGTCCGGGTCGACACCGACGGCGACGGTGACTTCACCGACCAGACCGCGATGATCGACTACAAGTACAAGAAGGACGTCGGCCACTTCGGCGCGGACAACCCGGCCACGCCGGTGCTGGACACCGTGGCGTTCGTGGTGCAGACCGACAAGTCGAACTACGACGCGACCGGCACGGCGTGGGTCAACCTCGGCATCTCCGCCGCGGCCCACGGCACGCACGTCGCCGGCATCACCGCCGCCAACAAGATGTTCGGCGGCAAGATGGCCGGCGCCGCCCCCGGCGCGAAGCTCATGGGCGTCAAGGTCTGCCTGTCCACCCCGTCGTGCACCAACAGCGGCCTGATCGACGGCCTGCTGTACGCGGCGCGCAACGGCGCGGACGTCGTCAACATCTCCATCGGCGGCCTGCCCGCCCTCAACGACGGCAACAACGCGCGTGCGGAGCTCTACAACCGCACCATCGCCGAGTACAACGTGCAGGTGTTCATCTCCGCGGGCAACAGCGGCGCGGGCGCGAACACCGTCGGCGACCCGTCGGTGTCCACGGACGCGATGAGCGTCGGCTCCTACATCACCGCCGACACCTGGCTGTCCAACTACGGCTCGAAGACCGCGCAGAAGGAAGGCCTGCACGGCTTCTCGTCGCGCGGTCCGCGTGAGGACGGCGGCTTCAAGCCGAACATCGTCGCGCCCGGCTCGGCGATCTCCACCACGCCGCAGTGGCAGGCGCCCGGCCCGGTGGCCGGCACCTACGCGCTGCCCGCCGGCTACGCCATGTTCAACGGCACGTCGATGGCCGCGCCCCAGGCGACCGGCGCCGCCGCGCTGCTGATCAGCGCGTACAAGGCCGAGCACAACGGCGAGCGCCCGCCCGTCGCGGCGCTGCGCAACGCGATCCAGTCCGGCGCCAAGTGGGTCTCCACCCTCCAGGCGTACGAGCAGGGCGCGGGCCTCTTCGACACCAAGCGCGCGTGGACGCAGCTCAACGCGCACCCGGAGACGCAGGCGGTCTCCACGTCGGTGACCGTGAACACCGCGCTGTCGGGCCTGCTGGCGACCCCGAACACGGGCGTCGGCATCCACGACCGCGAGGGCGTCGTCGTGGGCAAGGAGTACACCCGCACGTACACCCTGACCCGCACCACGGGCCCGAACCGCAACCAGCAGTTCTACGTGAACTGGCAGGGCAACGACGGCACGTTCTCGGCCAAGTCCCTGGTCAGCCTGCCGCTGAACACGCCGGTGAAGTTCGACGTCAAGGTCAAGCCGACCAAGGCGGGCGCGCACTCGGCCGTGCTGCGGCTGGACAACCCGGGCACCCGCGGCATCGACCTGTTCACCCTGAACACCGTGTTCGCGGCGGACGAGTTCACCGCGGCGGGCAAGTACGCGGTGACCAAGACCGGCACGATCGCGCGCAACCAGTCGCAGAGCTTCTTCGTGAAGGTGCCCGCGGGCACGAGCGCGCTGAAGGTCGACATGGCGGCGGGTGGCGTCGAGGCGGGCAAGGGCCAGGTCCGGTTCCTGCGCTACGACCCGTACGGCGTGCCGTTCGACACCACGTCGTCGACCAACTGCTACAACCCCGACGCGGGCGCCGGCTGTGCCGGTGGCTCGCCGACCAGCCGCACGGTCAGCAACCCGCTGCCGGGCGTGTGGGAGATCGTGGTCGAGGGCAGGCGCACGTCCGACGCCGACGCCGCGCCGTACTCGGTGACGGCGTCCGTGCTCGGCACGGCGATCAGCCCGAACCCGGACACCATCGAGTCGGCCACGATCGGCACGCCGATCAGCCGCGAGTACACGGTGACCAACTCGCTGGCCGCGTTCACCGGCAAGCTCGCCGGCGGTTCGCTGTCCAGCGCCCGGATCGACCGGCCGACCATCGCGAACGCGGCGGTCCAGAACTACGACCTGACCGTGGCGCCGGGGTCGACGCAGCTGCGCGCGACGATCGGCAAGACGAGTGACGTGTCGGCCGACCTCGACCTGTTCGTCTACAACTGCACGACCGGCACCTGCGTGCTGGCCGGTCAGGCGGCGGACGGCGACTCGGAGGAGTCGGTGACGATCAACAACCCGGCCGCGGGCGCGTGGCGGGTCACGGTCGACGGCTTCGAGGTGCCCGCGGGCACCACGGAGTACGACTACATCGACCTGTTCGCCGCTGCCGGCCTCGGCTCGGTCGCGGTGACCGACACCGACTCCGAGCGCACCGCCGGTGAGACCTGGACGGTGCCCGCCACGGTGACGGCTGCCGGTCAGGCCGGTGCCGGTCGGGTGCTGCGCGGTGAGCTGACCGTGCTGACGTCGGACGGCGCGATCGTCGGCCGCGGCGCGGTGATCCTGCGGAACGTGGCCTGACGCCACCCGCGAAAAGACCTCAGGGCCATTCCCGCGATACGCGGGGGTGGCCCTGAGCCTTTTCGGTCCTCACACCGCGGTCCTTACGCCGCGACGGTTCGCGATGCCTTGTAGGGCCGCACGACGGCGTTGACGAACGCGTCCAGCTCCGCGTCGGCGCGGTCCAGCTCCACGTCGTCCTGGTCGTTGTCGATCCGGTGCACCCGGCCCTTCAACGTCGTGATGCGGCCGAGCTGCTGGTGGCCGTGGTCCGAGGCGTACAGCGCCTTCGCGGCCGGGCTCGGCAGCTGGTGGTCGTCGGACGGGCTGATCACGATGGTGTGCCCCACGATCGCCAGCTTCGGCGGCTGCGCACGCTGTGCCAGGCGGGCCGCGCGGGTCTCGGCGGACGCCGTCACGTGGATCACCTGCGCCGCCGCCAGCACCTCGTCGCCGAACACCTGGAACGCGGCGGCCAGGTCGGACCGGGCGAACTCGACCAGCGTGATGCGGGTGTGGCCGCGGTTCTCCCACACCTTGTTGGACAGCGACCGCAGCGCCGGCTCCAGGTCGCGCTCGTCGCGCACGTGGAACGCGCCGCCCGCGTGCGCGGTGAACCCCTCGCCGCGGGCGCCTTCGAGGGCGATCTGGCGGTGCACGTGGTCGTGGAAGGCGAACGGGTAGTCGGTCAGCTCCACCACCTGGAACCGCAGCGCGCGCAGCTTGGCCGCGAGGTGCCGGCGCACCGTCGACTTGCCGGCGCCGGGCTGCCCGACGATGAACACGACCGCCGCCGAGTGCCGGAACGCGACGTGCCGCACCAGCGACGCGGTCACGGTGTCGTCCAGCTGGTACTTCGCCCGCACGCCGTGGGAACGGGCGCACGCCTGCTGCACGGTGTCACCGGGCCGCAGCGCCTCCTCGGCCAGCACCGACTCCAGCGGCACGGCGACGTCCCACGACTGGTCGAAGCTGTTCTGGAAGACCTGCGCGGGTTCGGGGCCGTTGAGCAGGAACGGCCGGTCGCCGCGCCGGGCGCGGTGGTTGATCACCACGCTGTCCCGTTCGCCGCCGAAGACGTGGAACGACAGGTCGTTGGCGTTGTGGGAGCGGTCGACGCGGACCTCGATGCCGCGCGCGGCCAGCTCGGCGGCGGCCACGATGCCCTCGTGGCTCTCGCGCGTGACGACCCGGACCTCGCCGCGGGTGTTGAGCTTCTCCCACGCTTCCTGGATGCGGACCAGCTGCTCGTTGCCCGCCGCGGGGGTCAGGTTCGGCACCACCGCGTGCAACCGCCGCACACCCTTGTCCCGCGAGGCGCGCAGGACCCTGGACAGGTAGTTCCGGCGGTTGACCTTCTGCGCCGACGCTTCGGGCACGCGCCGACGCGCCCGTAACGCCCGGACGACGGCCAAGACCAGCGCCACCGTCAAACCGCTGGTGATCGAGATTCCGAGCTGAAGAGACCAGTGCACAGCCGCACCTCCACTCCTGACCCGCCGGTGGAGCGGAAGCGCCTGCACCGTGCTTGGGGATCTCTTACCCACATGGGTGCGCGGCGAAACCCTTGCGTGCTAAGGGGTGGGGTCGATGTTGGACAGCGGCTCGTCGACGTCGACCCGGCTGATGCCCCCGACGGACGTGACCTTCTCGGCCAGCTCCACCGGGACGGTGACGCGGACGTAGCCGATGGCGGCGTCGGTGGCCTCCACGGTCCCGCCGATCCGGTCCATCGCGGCGGCCACCTCGTCGACCTTGCCCGGCTCGGTGGAGACGGTCAGCCCGATGGTCCGCACGCCGTCGCGCTTGGCCTGCGCCAGCACTTCCTTGGCGTGAGGGCTGAGCTTGGACGGCGGTGGCGGCAGCGACGACACGCTGACCGGACCGGTGATCGGGGGCTCCGTGCCGAACCCGCCGGAGTCCGTCGGGCGCTGCGCGCAGCCCGTCAGCACCAGCCCCGCCAGCACCAGTCCCGCCAACGCGGTCGTCACCACGAGTCTTCGCATGAGCCCTCCTGCGGCCGATCCTGCCACCAGGACGGAACTGGAGGTCAGCGCGGTTGCACGGGCTGCTCGGGGCCGCTGAACGCCTGCACGCGCTCCTCGCCGTCCTCGCTCTCGCCGAACACCCGGTTGTCCGACGACCCGTTCCCCGTCGGCAGCGGCTCGGCGGGGGTGGCGCGGGGCAGGTCGCGCACCCGGACCTGCGGCAGCGCGCCGGGGTGCCGCGCACGCAGCCAGCCGACCAGGTGCTCGCGCGCCACGCACCGCAGGTCCCACAACCGCCCGGCGTCCGACGCGCTCACCAGCGCCCGGACCCGCACGAACGACCCGACCGCGTCGGTCACCTGGAGCACGCACACCCGGCCGTCCCACAGGTCGCTCGTCTCCAGCGCGTGCCGCAGCTCCTGCCGCAGCTCCTCCACCGGCACGGTCCAGTCGAGGTCCAGCTCCACCGTGCCCAGCAGCGCCGACTGGGTCCGCGTCCAGTTCTCGAACGGTGTCTTGAGGAAGTAGGCGGTGGGCAGGATCAGCCGCCGGTCGTCCCACAGGTGCACGACCACGTAGGTGAGGGTGATGTCCTCGACGCGGCCCCACTGGCTCTCGACGACGACCACGTCGTCCAGCCGCAACGCGTCGCTGAACGCGATCTGCACGCCCGCGAACACGTTGCCCAGCAACGACTGCGCCGCCAGCGCGGCGATGGCGCCGATCACACCGGCGGACGCCAGCAGGCTCGTGCCCGCCGCGCGGGCGGCCGGGAACGTCATCAGCACCGCGGCGGCGGCGAGCACGCTCACGATGACCACGGTGACCCGGCGGACCAGCGTGATCTGCGTGTGGACGCGGCGGGCGTGCCGGTTGTCCGACACGTCGACCCGGATGCGCGCCAGCGTCGCGTCCTCGATCACCACGAGCAGCGAGGCGAGCAGCCACGCGCCGGCGAGGATTAGCGCTATCCCCGTCACGTGCAGGGCGACCGGTCGCCAGTCGCCGCGCGCCGCCACGCCGAGGGAGAACTGCACCGCGACCAGGACCGCCACCGCCAGCGCGGGCCGGTGCGCGTGCCGGGCGAGCCCGGCGAACAGCGCCGACCGGCGGCCGATGCGGCGGACCACGCGGTGGACGAGGGTGACGGCGAGCAGCGCGACGAGCAGCGAGCCGGCGAACGTGAGGACGGCGGCGAGCACGGACGGGCACCTCCTACTTGCTTGCTTCGCGATTGGAGACGATCTGGGGTTCGTACCCATCCACGCCCCGCTTCACGCCTCCCCCCGCGCGTGTCGAACGTTCAGAACGCGCGTGTCGAACGCTCGCGTCGGGCGTGTCGAACGTTCAGAGCGCGAGAGTCCTACGTTCAGGACGCGAGAGTCCTACGTTGAGGACGCGTGAGTTCAACGCTCAGGACGTCGGCAGCAGGTGGGCGACCTGGCCGACGAACGCGACCAGCCGGTCCGGGGTGAACCGCTCCGGGTCGGTGATCACCAGGCGGCCCGCCATCTCGGCCAGCGCGAGCATGGTGTGGCCGAGCAGCTCGGCGTCCAACCCGGTGCTCCCCAACGCCTTCAGCCCCAGCTCCGCCAGGGAGTTGACGTGCGCCAGCACCCGCGCCCGCACCAGCGCGACCTGCTGCCGGAACTCGACCGGCGTGCCCTCGGGCGGCAGCAGCACGAGCCGCCACCGCTCCGGCGACGCCACGACCGCGTTGATGAACGCCCGCACGGTGTCGGTGTAGACGTCCTCCGGTGAACGGTCGCCGAAGTCCGTGGTCGGCATCGCGCCGAGCACCTGCGCGGTGGCCCGTTCGGCCTCGCGGTGCAGCAGCGCGGCGATCACCTCGGCCCGGTTCGCGTACAGCTCGTAGACCACCGGCTTGGTCACGCCCGACCGCCGCGCCACGGCCTCCATGGTCAACGCGTCGAAACCGCCTTCGGCGATCAGGCCGAGCGCGCCGTCCAGCAGCTGGTCGCGCCGCTGTCCCGGCGGCAGGCGCGGTGCGTACTTGCGGCGCGTTGTGCTCACCGACCCATATTGCTACGGTGGCGTAGCTTTCACAAAGCTACGCAGGCGTAGTAAGCGCTCGGAGGCAACGGTGTTCGTGGAGTCCGAGGGCGTGCGGCTCGCCGTGTTCGAACACGGCGACCGGTCCGCGCCGACCGTCGTCCTGGTGCACGGCTACCCGGACACGCACCGGGTGTGGGACGACGTCGTGCCGTTGCTGGCCGAAGAGTTCCACGTGGTCACGTACGACGTGCGCGGCGCGGGCGCGTCCTCCGCGCCACGCGGGCTCGCCGCCTACCGGCTGCCGGTGCTGGCCCGGGACCTGTTCGCGGTGATCGCGGTGGTCAGCCCGGACGCGCCGGTGCACGTCGTCGCGCACGACTGGGGCTCGATCCAGGCGTGGGAGGCGGTGACCACGCCGGACGCGCCGATCGCCTCGTACACCTCGATCTCCGGGCCGTGCCTCGACCACGTCGGCCACTGGATGCGCCGTCGCCCGACCACCCGGCACCTCGACCAACTGCTGCACTCCTGGTACATCGCGGTGTTCCACCTGCCGTTCGTGGCGCCCTTGTTGTGGCGGCACGTGATCGGCCGGCGTTGGCAGAAGATCGCGCAACGGCTGGAGGGCGTGTCGCCGCACGTGTCGCCGACCATCGTGCGCGACGGCGAGCAGGGCATCGCGCTGTACCGGGCGAACTTCATCCCGCGGCTGCGCTCGCCCCGCGTGCGGCGGACCGATGTGCCGGTGCAGGTGGTGCAACCGTTGCGGGACAAGTACGTCACCGCCGGCGTGACGGAGGACGTGGAGCGGTGGGCGTCGGACGTGCGGCGCCGCGTGATCGACGCCGGGCACTGGGCGCAGATCACGCACGCCGACACGGTGGCGCGCCTGGTCACCGACCACGTCACCGCGCACAGCCTCCCTTCCTGACCTGGGCGAGCGCGTCCCGGGCCTGCTGGCGAGCGAGGTTCCAGGAGCGCCAGTCGTCCGGTTCGACGCGGCGGGACCGCAGGGCGCACGCGCGCAGGTCGTCGGGCAGCGTGACGAGAGCGGGCACGGCGTCGTCGGACAGCCGGGACAGGTATACGACGTCGATCTTCTGGGTGGCGTGGTAGCGGTCGATGTTGCGCTCCGCGATGAACCGCTCCGGGTTGAGCGCGGCGAGCCCGACCAGCGCCGCGAACCCCGTGCCGACGACCGCGCGGGCCAGCCACCCGGCTTCGAGCTTCACCCCGGCCGCCAGGACGAGCAGGTAGACGACGCCGAGCCACACCTCGCAGGCGAAGACGAGGACGCGGAGCACGGTGAAGCCGTAAGCCTGCTGGTAGAGCCACATGCGGGCGAGGGCGGAGGCGACGATCACCAGGGTGAGGACGCTGAGCGCGCCCAGCAGGCCGCGCAGCCAGCGGCGGTCGTCCGGCGAGTCGAGTTGGGCGAGACGTGCGACGACCGCGATCACGCCGAGGGTGAGCACGGTGACGGCGAGGAGCTGCCAGAAGCCGCTGCGGGCGTAGTCGGCGTAGGTGAGGTCGGGGGTGACGGTGATGTGCTCGTCGCCCGCGAAGAGGGTCTTGATCTGGACGGCCACGAATGCGGCGAACAGCAGCACGAGCGCGCCCACGGGCAGCACCCAGTCACGTCGCGCGACCGTTCGGGGCAGGTCGCCGGCCTCGTCGGGTGTGCGCGGTGAGACCAGCAGGTAGGCCGCGCCGACCGTGCCGAGGCCGACGGCCAGGAAGAGGACGACCGGTTGGCCGATCGACTCGTCGGGGGCGATCGAGCCGAGGAGTTCGGCGAACGCGGGGTCGGCGCCGGAGAGGAGTGGGACGAACACCACCAGGAGGGCGGCGGTCACCAGGACGGGGCGGGCCAGGCGTGGGGTGCCGCCGTTTTTGACGCCTCGGGCGACCCATGGCAGGGCGCGGATCGCGGCGACCGGGACGGCCCAGGCGCCGGCGACGAGGCCGCGCGCGGTTCGGCCTCCGGCGACCGCGAGGGAGCCGGAGGCGCAGCCGGCGAGGACGCAGAGCGTGAAGAGCCAGCCGGCGGAGGTGAACGCGCCGACGGCGAACAGGGCGGTGGAGAGGACGGCCCAGCCGATCCTGACCTTGCGCAGGAGGGCGAAGACGATGACGGCGGTGAGGGACCAGCCGAGGCCGGGTTCGCCGAGGGGGAGCAGGACGGATGCCCCGAGGCCGGCGGCGGAGCCGGTGAGGAGTACGCGGTTGGGTGTCATCGGGTGTTGGCCTCCAGGGCGTGCGCCATCGCCCGCGATTGGTGGCGGGGGTGGGGTTTGAGAGGTGGAGAAAAAGATTAAAAGATTAAAGAGTCCTCGCCGGACGGGCAGATCAGCAGGATGACGCCTGGTTTGCGGTTAAGCGCCGGGGCCGTTGTGGTGCGGGTTTCGTGTCATCCCACCGACCTCCC
>NZ_LGED01000215.1 GCF_001280085.1 Saccharothrix sp. NRRL B-16348
CTGGAGCTGGTCCCACTGGCGCAGACGCCACCAACACCGCGCCAAACAAGCCCACTACCAGCGAAGACAGACACAACATCACGAACTGCGGCTGGAGTATTAGGCCAGGTCCGGGGCCACCGCGAAGGGTTGGCCGGTGAGCGCCTGCTGTCCTACGAGGACGCGCGGCGCGCCATCTACCTGCCCACCTATCGCTGGGTCCTGGAGCACCGGGTCGAGGCGGAAGTGGCCGAGCTGAAGGAGTTGAGCGCCCGAGGGGAGGTGGTGTTGCTCGACTACACGACGAACGGCGACGTGGCGGATCTGCGGACCCCGCTGTCCCACGCCGCGCTGATCGCCGCCCACCTGGAGGACCGCTGGCCGTAAATTGGTGCCATGAGCAGCGCGACGGGCAGCGGCCGGCAGCCGCGGGTGGTTTCCGGCAGGCAGTCCGAGCTGCTGGGCCTGCTCCGCGACGAGGGCGCGATGTCCCGGGTCGCGCTGGGCGAGCGGCTGGAGCTGCCGCGGGCCAAGCTGACCGCCGAGCTGGCACGGCTGGTGGACGTCGGCCTGGTCCAGGTCGGTGGACCGGCGGCCAGCCGGGGCGGGCGGCGGTCGACGCTTGTCCACCTGGCCGACGACCTGCGCGTGCTCGGCGTGGACGTGGGCGCGACGTCGGTGACGGTCGCGGTCACGGACGGCCGGTGCGAGGTGCTGGAGAGCCGCAGCGAGGAGTGCGACGTGCGCAGCGGGCCGGCGCCGGTGCTGAGCCGGGTCGCCGAGCTGGCCGACGTCGTCTACGCCAAGGCGTCGGGCCGGCTCATCGGCGCGGGCATCGGCCTGCCGGGTCCGGTGAGCTTCCGCGACGGCATGCCGGTCGCGCCGCCGATCATGCCCGGCTGGGACCGCTATCCCGTGCGCGACGAGCTGGCGGGGCGGTGGGGCTGCCCGGTGACGGTCGACAACGACGTGAACGCCATGGCGCTGGGCGAACGCCACGCGGGCGTGGCCCGGTCGCTGGAAGACCTGATCTTCGTCAAGGTCGGCACCGGCATCGGCTGCGGGATCGTGCTCGGCGGGAAGGTCTACCGGGGCGTCGCCGGCACCGCGGGCGACATCGGGCACATCAGGCTGGACGACTTCGGCCCGGCCTGCGCGTGCGGCGAGGTCGGCTGCCTGGAGGCGTACTTCGGCGGCTCGGCGCTGGCCCGTGACGCCACCACGCTGGCGCGAAGCGGGCGTTCCGTCGCCCTGGCCACCGCCCTGCACGACAAGGGCGTGCTCACCGCCGAGGACGTGGGCACCGCCGCCTCGGCCGGCGACTTCGCCGCGGCCAACCTCGTGCGCGAGGGCGGCAGGCGGCTCGGGCACGTGGTCGCGTCCCTGGTCAGCTTCCTCAACCCGGGGATGGTCGTCATCGGCGGCGGCGTGTCGCGGCTGGGGCACTCCCTGCTGGCCGAGGTGCGCAGCGCCGTCTACCGCCGTTCCCTGCCCCTGGCCACCGGGAACCTGCCCATCGTGCTCTCGGAACTCGGCGACCTGGCCGGCGTGACGGGCGCCGCCTGGTCCGCCACCGACCGCGCCTTCTCCGCAGCCGGCTGACCTGACACCGAGCCACCCCGAGCCACCCCGAGCGCCGTGCCTGCCGCAGCCCTGCCACACCACCCGATTCGCGAAAGCAACCGGCGGCTTCCGTCGAAACCCGACAGACTTTTGCGACGAATCGACGAAAGAGAGGCCAAGTTCTTGTCAGGCCACGCGTCCAAGTGTCACGATCTGCCGCAACTCACCCCGGTACGTGAGCTGGACCACCCCGTTCGATCGACTCCCTCACCGAAGTCGGAGTTACCGATGCAAGCGCAGCCCGAAGGCAGGCGTGAGGCCAACCTCGCCCTCCTCCTGCGCACGCTCCGCGCCCGCGGCCCCCTCTCCCGCACCCAGCTCACCACCCGATCGGGCCTGTCCAAGGCCACCGTCGCGCCGCTCCTGACCGACCTCGAACAACGCGGCCTCACCGAACCCGCGGGCACCACGACCACCCAGGGCAGGCCCGGCCGGCTGGTCCAACTGCGCCCCGGCGCGGTGTGCGGCATCGGCTTGGACGTCCACCCCGGCCACCTCGGCGCGACCATCACCGACCTGACCGGCGACGTCCGCCTGCGCCGCCAGACGAGCTGCGACACCAGCGCGCCCGAGCACGCCCTGGACCGACTCGCCGATCTCGCCCTCAAAGCCCTCAAGGACGTGCCGAAAGCGGAGTGGGCGGGCATCACGGTCGCCGTCCCGGGCCGCGTCGACCGCACCGCGGGCACCGTCACGGCCGCCCGGCTGCGCTGGCGCGACGTGGCCGTGGTCGACGGCCTGGCCGCGCGCACCGGTCTGCCCCTCAGCCGGTTCGACCTCGACCACGAGGCCAACCTCGCCGCCTGCGCCGAGCACGACAGCGACCCGGTCGACCACCTCGTCTACCTCAACGGCGACCACAGTGTCGCCGCGGGCGTGATCGCCGACGGCGAGCTGGTGCGCGGCGCGCACAACCGCGCGGGCGAGGTCGGGCACATCGTGCTCGACCCGACCGGCAGCACGTTGTGCGCGTGCGGCCGGCGTGGCTGCTGGGAGACGCAGGTGGGGCTGGACGCGTTCCTGCACGCCTGCGCGCCGCGCCACGACCGGGTGCACGACCCCGAACTCGCGCCGGGCGAGCGCATGGCGATCGTGCGCGCCCGCGCCGAACGCGGTGACGCCCGCACCCTCGACGCGCTGCACCGCACGGCCGCCGCCCTGGCGTCCGGCCTCTCGGTCCTCGTCACCGTGCTCAACCCGGGGAAGATCGTGCTCGGCGGCTACTTCGCCGCCCTGCAGGACTGGCTGGTCGCGCCGCTGGAGCAGGGTCGGACCCGGGTCACCGCCTCCACCCTCGGTTTCGCCGCGGGCGGGAAGGGCGGGGCGCTCGCCGCGTTACGGCGCGTGCTGGACGACCCGACCGTCGTGCCCGTCAAGGACGGCCCGAAGACGGGCGGTTCACCCGAAGGAGCCTCGGCGTGACCCCGCTCCGGACGGCCGGCATCGTCAAGGCGTTCCCCGGCGTGCGCGCCCTCGACCAAGTGGACGTCGACCGGTGCCTCGACGTCGGCTTCGACTCCCGACCGGGGTCCGCTTGATCGACACTGCTGCGAAAGGCTGCTGATGACGGAAGAGATCGGCGTGGGCATGGTCGGCCACGCGTTCATGGGCGCGGTGCACTCGCACGCCTGGCGCAGCGTCCACCGGTTCTTCGACGTGCCCCTGACGCCCCGCCTGGCGGTGCTCGGCGGACGTGACCCGGTGCGCACCAAGGACGCGGCGGCCAAGTACGGCTGGGCGGCCGCGGAGACCGACTGGCGCGCGCTCGTCGCCCGGGACGACGTCGGCCTCGTCGACATCTGCACGCCCGGCGACACGCACGCCGAGATCGCGCTCGCCGCGCTCGCCGCCGGCAAGCACGTGCTGTGCGAGAAGCCGCTGGCCAACACCGTCGCGGAGGCCGAGGCGATGGCCGCCGCCGCGGAGGAGGCCGCCACGCGCGGCGTCCGGTCGATGGTCGCGTTCAACTACCGGCGGGTGCCCGCGATCGCGTTGGCCCGGAGGATGGTGGCGGAAGGCCGCATCGGCGAGATCCGGCACGTGCGCGCGGTGTACCTGCAGGACTGGCTGTCCGACCCGGCGTCGCCGATGACGTGGCGGCTGCGGAAGGAGAAGGCCGGTTCGGGCGCGTTGGGCGACCTCGGCGCGCACATCGTGGACGCCGCCCAGTACGTCACCGGCGACCTGATCACCGGCGTCAGCGCCACCACCGAGACGTTCGTCCGCTCGCGGCCCGACGAGGACGGCGTCGGGGTCGGCGAGGTGACGGTGGACGACGCGGCCGTGTTCCTGGCCCGGTTCTCGTCCGGCGCGCTGGGCACGTTCGAGGCGACCCGGTACGCGTTGGGGCGCAAGAACGCGATGCGGCTGGAGGTCAACGGCACGCGCGGCAGCCTCGCGTTCGACTTCGAGGCGATGAACGAGCTGTCGGTGTACTCGGCCGACGACGGCTCGGCGGCCGGGTTCCGGCGGATCCTGGTGACCGAGGCCGACCACCCGTACGTGGGCGCGTGGTGGCCGCCGGGTCACCTGCTCGGCTACGAGCACACGTTCACGCACGAGGCGGCGGACTTCTTGACGGCGATCGGCGGCGGAGTCGACCCGGCGCCGAGCTTCGCCGACGGGCTGCGCGTGCAGCGGGTGCTGGCGGCGGTGGAGGAAAGCGCCGGGCAGCAGTCGACGTGGACCACGATTGGAGATGTTCGATGAGCCGACCGGTCACGTTGTTCACCGGCCAGTGGGCCGACCTGCCGTTCGAGGAGGTGTGCCGGCTCGCGTCCGGGTGGGGGTACGACGGGTTGGAGATCGCCTGCGGCGGCGACCACTTCGAGGTGGACAAGGCGTTGGCGGACGACGACTACGTGCCCGCGAAGCGCGCGATGCTGGCGCGGTACGGGTTGGACGTGTTCGCGATCTCCAACCACCTGGTCGGGCAGGCCGTGTGCGACGACCCGATCGACTTCCGGCACCAGGCGATCCTGCCGTCCCGGATCTGGGGTGACGGCGAGCCGGAGGGTGTGCGGCAACGTGCGGCCGCGGAAATGGCGGACACCGCGCGTGCGGCGGCCCGGTTGGGTGTGCACACGGTCGTCGGGTTCACGGGTTCGTCGATCTGGAAGTACGTGGCGATGTTCCCGCCCGTGTCGCAGGCCGTGATCGATGAGGGGTACGCCGACTTCGCGCGGCGGTGGAACCCGATCCTGGACGTGTTCGACGAGGTGGGGGTGCGGTTCGCGCACGAGGTGCACCCGTCGGAGATCGCGTACGACTACTGGACGACGCGGCGGGCGCTGGACGCGGTCGACAACCGGCCCGCGTTCGGGCTGAACTGGGACCCGTCGCACTTCGTGTGGCAGGACCTGGACCCGGTCGGTTTCATCCTGGACTTCGCCGACCGGATCTACCACGTGGACTGCAAGGACACGAAGAAGCGCTTCGACGGCCGCAACGGACGCCTCGGCTCGCACCTGGCGTGGGCCAACCCGCGCCGCGGGTGGGACTTCGTGTCGACCGGGCACGGTGACGTGCCGTGGGAGGAATCGTTCCGGGCGTTGAACGCGATCGGCTACAGCGGGCCGATCTCGGTCGAGTGGGAGGACGCCGGCATGGACCGGCTGCGCGGGGCGGAGGAGGCGGTCGGGTTCATCCGGAAGCACCTGTTCGACCCACCCACCGCGTCCTTCGACGCCGCGTTCAGCACGGGCGACTGACCCTTGGCCGGCGCCCACCCGCCGGTGGGCGCCGCCATCACCTCCGCCTGCGCCGTGCGGTTGCTGTGCCGTGCGGTTGCGGCATGATCGCCGATCGACCAGACTGCCCGCTGCACAACCGGCCGCTCCCAAACACGATCGGGTGATCATGTCCCGAAAATGTACGGAAACACTGTTACCGCACCTCGGTTGAAAACCAGCGGACACACCTCGACCACCCAGCCTCGACCACCCAGCCTCGACCACCGACCGCCTCGACCACCCGCCGCCTCGAATGACCCAGCCCCGGCGGACCTCCGAGCCTGCCGAACCCATCCGGCCGAACCCGGATCCGGCGGGGACGGCGGCTACCAGGTGACCGGCAGCGAGCGGAGGCCGTAGATCGGGGCGTCGAACTTGAACTCGACCTCCTCGAACGGCACGGCCAGTCGCAGGTCCGGCAGCTCGGTCACCAACGCCCGCAGGGCGACGCGCATCTCCAGGCGCGCCAACAGCTGCCCGACGCACTGGTGCACCCCGCTGCCGAACGCGAGGTGGGCCCGCGCGTCCCGGTGCAGGTCGAGGCGGTCCGGGTCGGGGAACGCGGCCGGGTCGCGGTTCGCGGCGAACAGGGACGCGATCACGCCCTCGCCCGCCGCGAGCGCCGTGCCGCCGACCGTCGCCTCACCCGCCACCGCGCGCACCACCCCGTGGTGCACGGGGCTCAAGAACCGCAGCAGCTCCTCCACCGCGTTCCCGACCAGGTCGGGCGCAGCGACCAGCGCCTCCCACCGCGACCGGTCGCGTTGCAGGGCCAGCACGGACAGCGCGATCGAGTTCGCGGTCGTCTCGTGCCCGCCGACGAGCAGCAGCACGGTCATCCCGACCGCCTCCTCGTCGCTCAACCCCGGCTCCCGCACCAAGCGGCTGATCAGGTCGTCCCGCGGCGCCAGGCGGCGTGCGCGGATCAGGTCCGCCAGGTACTCGTGCAGCTCGTCCAACGCCGCCTGCACCTGCTCGGCCGACAACGACCGGTCCAGGTGGGCGCGGCTCCGGGTCGAGAAGAACTCCTGGTCCGACACCGGCACGCCGAGCAGCAGGCAGATCACGTCCGACGGCACGGGCAGCGCGAACGCCGTCACCAGGTCCGCCGGCCGCGGTCCCGAGCGCAACGCGGCCAAGCGTTTCCGCGTGATCCGTTGCACGTCGAATTGCAGCGCTTCCATTCGGCGCACGGTGAACTCGCCCGTCACCAGCCGGCGATACCGGGTGTGCTCGGGCGGATCGGTGACGAGGAAGCTGCCCGGCGCCGCCTTGCGATCCACCACCGGCCGCAGCTGCGGGAAGCCCGGCGTGCTCGGATCCGACGAGAACCGGCCGTGATCACGCAGCACCGCCCGCACGTCGTCGTACCGCGTCACCAAGTGCGCCCGCTGGCCGTGCCGCAACGACACCGGGCACACCGGCGCCTCCGCCCGCAACGACGCGAACTCCGCCGGCGGGTCGAACCCCGGACGACGCGCGATCGGGTAGTCCATGGTGATCGACCTTATAGCCGCCACCCACCACCCAAGAGCCCGAAAAGACGCACACTTCACCCGTGGACCCCGCGACAGCGCACGCCTGGGCGGCCCTCGGCGGCCGACCCGACCTGACCCTCGACCACACCCCCGCGGGCGACGTGCTCAGCGCCCGGCTGCCCGTCCGGGACCTGGCCCGAGCCACCGTCGGCGTGTGCGCACTCGCCGCCGCCGAGCTGAAAGCTGCCCGCGACCACACCGCCATCCCCCCGGTGACGGTGCGCGAAGCCGCCGTCGCCACGGCGTTCACCAGCGAACGCCACCTCCGCGTCAACGGCCGCGCGGGCGCCACGTTCGCGCCGCTGTCCGGGTTCTGGCGCACCGCCGACGGCTGGGTCCGCACCCACGCCAACTACCCGCACCACCGGAAACGCCTGCTCGAAGCCCTGGGCATCGCCGACGACCCCGCCGCCCTGGCCCGCGAACTGGCCACCTGCGAGGCCGTGGAAGTCCAGGAAACCGTCTACGCCGCGGGCGGCCTGGCCGTCGCGGTCGCCGCCGAACCCGACCCGACCCGCCGTCCCCTGGTCGAAACGCGCCCCACCGACGCCGCGAAACGCGTCCTCCCACCGGCGTCCCGCCCCGCCGAAGGCGTCCGCGTCCTCGACCTCACCAGGGTCATCGCCGGCCCGGTCGCCACCCGCACCCTCGCGTTCCTCGGCGCCGACGTCCTCCGCGTCGACCCACCCCACCTGCCCGAAGACCCCGACGTGCACGCGGACACCGGCATGGGCAAGCGCTCCACGCTGCTCGACCTCGCCACCCGGCACGACCGGCGCACGTTCGACGACCTCCTCGACCACGCCGACGTCGTCGTCACCGGCTACCGACCGGGTGCCCTCGACCGCCACGGCGTGAGCCCGGAAGCGCTGCACGCGCAACGCCCCGACCTGGTCGTCGCCCACCTGACCGCGTGGGGCCACACCGGCGACTGGGCCGATCGGCGCGGGTTCGACAGCCTGGTCCAGGCGGCCAGCGGTATCGCCGCCGTCGAGAGCACCGACGGCACACCCGGCGCGCTGCCCGCCCAAGCCCTCGACCACGGCACCGGCTACCTGCTCGCCGCCGCCGTCCTCCTCGCCCTCACCCAACCGCGGGGCAGGCACATCAAGCTGTCACTGGCCGGCACCGCGTCCTGGCTCCTGCACGACATCCGACCCTCGCCCGTCCACGGCGCCTACGACCCGGACCCGTGGCTGGTCGAGACCCCGTCGCCCTACGGCACCCTCCGCCACGCCCGCCCGCCACTCGCCGACCACGGAACGTGGGACCACCCGCCAACCCTCTGGGGCACCGACGAACCGCGGTGGCGCTGACACGGAGCCTCGTCGAGGCCGGCGGCCGCCAGCAGCCTGCCGCGCGGTCCACAGAGGACTCCCGCCGGTAAACCCCGCGGGACGGGTCCGCCGGCGGTTCGGTGGCGCGCGGCTCACCTGCGTTGTGGACCCGCGTGGTGAAGGGACAAACGACCACTGGAAGTGTTACGACTGAAACGCACGTTCGAGGGGTAACCCGATCGGGTACCCCCGTCGCCGGACGTGCGGGCGACGTTGGGAGCACGGGTGGTGGACCGCACTATCGCAGGCCGGTATCGGCTGACCGAGCGGATCGGCACGGGCGGGATGGGGGTGGTGTGGCGGGCCGAGGACCAGCGGCTGCGCCGCATCGTCGCGGTGAAGGAACTGCTGTCCCGCACCGGGTTCGACCAGGAGTCGATCGACCGCGCGATCCGGGAGGGGCGCATCGCGGCCCGCCTGTCGCACCCCAACGTGATCGCGCTGTACGACGTGGTCGAGTACGACGGCCACCCGTGGCTGATCATGGAGTACCTGCCGTCGCGCAGCCTGGCGACCGTGATGACCGAACGCGGCACCCTGCCGCCCGACGAGGTGGCCCGGCTGGGCGTGCAGTTGGCCGACGGGTTGGCCGCCGCGCACAAGGCGGGCGTCACGCACCGGGACGTGAAGCCGGGCAACGTGCTGGTCACCGAGTTCGGCACGGTCAAGGTCACCGACTTCGGCACCTCGCGCGCGACCGACGAGGCGACCGTCACCGCGTCCGGGATGCTCGTCGGCACGCCCGCCTACCTGGCGCCGGAGGTGGCGCGCGGCGGCAAGGGCGAGTTCCCGGCCGACGTGTTCGCGCTGGGCGCGACGCTCTACGCGGCACTGGAGGGCACGCCGCCGTTCGGCGTGGACGGCAACACCATCGCCCTGCTGCACCGGGTCGCCGACGGCCGGTTCCCGCCGCCGCGCAACGCCGGACCGCTGGCGCCGGTGCTGATGCGCCTGCTCGACTCCAACCCGGAGACCCGGCCGACCATGGCCGAAGCGGCCGACATGCTGCGTGACGTGCGGTTCGACGGCTCGACACCGCCGTCCCCGCCGCCGACCGCGATCCTGGCCTCGCCCCTCGAACCGGTGGCCGAGCCCGCGCCCGCCGTGCCCACGCCCGAACCGGCGAACCCGCAGACCCCTCCGCAGCAAAGCCCACCGCAGCAGACCCCTCCGCAGCCGACGCCGACCGCCGTGACGCCCCAGGTCGCGCCGACCTCGCCGGCCCCGCCGCCGAACGAGGAGAAGCGAGGCGACCGCAAGGCGCTCGTCGCGCTCGCCGTCGTGGCCCTGATCGCCATCGCCGTGGTGGCGTACCTGGTCAACCGGGGTGGTGACCGCTCGCCGTCGGCCGGGTCGGGCACCACCAGCGAGACCGCCGTCCAGCCGACGTCCGACGCTCCCGCCGGAACCCAGCCCGCCCAGACCACCGACGACGCCCAGCCGACCACGACCACCATCACGACGACACCGGAGCCGACGACCACCACGTCCGAGCCACCACCCGTCGAGATCGGCCCCGACCAGGCGTTGCAGGAGTACTACGGCCTGCTGCCGGGCAACCTGGAAACCGCCTACGGCCGCCTCACCGACGGCTTCAAGGCCGCCAAGTCGCCGTCCTTCGCCTCCTACCAGGGCTTTTGGGGCCAGATGAGCGCGGTGACCGTGACCAACGTGCAGGCGGTCGGGCCGCAGCAGGTGTCGGCCACCGTGTCGTACACGTTCAAATCCGGTGGCACCACGACCGAGCAGCACCTGTACACGCTGGTCAAGGTCAACGGGCAGTGGGCGATCGACGGCCAGCAGAACGCCTAGCCGCAGTACGCCCAGCCGACAGCACGCCCAGCCGCCGACGACGGGTGGCGCGGCGCCGGTCACGCGAACCGGCCGCGCCACACGTCGATCACCAGCACCGGCCGCATCCCGACCGACTCGTAGAGGCCGAGCGCGGGCGTCGGGTTGTTCGAGTCGACGTGCAGGATCGTGCCCACCCGCCCGTCGGACGCGTCCAGGTGGAACGCGTGCCCCAGCAGGTGCTTCGCCACCCCGCGACCCCGCGCCTCGGCCGACACGCCCAAGTAGCTGACGTAGCCGCAGTTCTCGTCGGCGGCGAACTGGTCGGTGCGCTCCAGGAACCCGGCCGGCCGCCCGTCCAGCTCCGCCAGCCACAGCCCTGACCAGTCGAAGGTCGACTTGCGCTCCTGCCGCTCGTACCACTCCCCGTAGGTCTTCGGCACGAACCCGAAGTGCCCGGCGAACGACGCGTTCAACACCTCGTGCACGACCCGCCGCACGTCCTCGTCCACGGCCTGCCGCAGCACGAGCCCCGGCGCCGGAGCGGGCAGAGGCACGGCGCCCACGTGGTCGATCCGCATCCGGTGGAACGTGGTCGCGACCTCGAACCCCAGCGCCGCCACCTGCGCCCGCAGCACCACGTCGTCCCGGTAGACGCCGTGGTCGACGGTGACCTTGTCGTGCCCACCGGCCCGCCCGATCTCACGGGCGCGGTCGAGCACCCTGGTGAACAGCCAGTCCGCCAGCGCCGGGTCCTGCGTCACCACCTCGACGTCGACCTCGTCGCTGCCGCCCTTGCCGTTCGCGGTCGCGTACCCGACCGGCGCGCCCGCCGCGTCCAGCACCAGCCACGCGTCGCGCTCCAGGTCGAAACCGGGCCGGGCCAGCTCGTCCCGCATGTCGTCGAGCGTGTAGTCGGCGAACCCGATGACCGCCGTGGTGCAGGCGTGCACCAGGCCGAGGATCAGCTCGGCGTCGTCGGCGCGGGGCGGCCGGACGGTGTGACCGGCGGGAAGGGCGTCCATGGCGCACATGGTGCGCCGCGTTTCCGGGACCTGTCGATCGGGTTTCCGCCGGGCTAGGGTCTCGGGATGGTCGAGGGCGCCCGGCGGGTGTTGGTCCTGCTCATGGTGATCGCCGGGGTGGGCGCGCTGGCCGTGCTGGCGTTCCGACCGCCCGCGCCAGTGGCGGACGCGCCGCCCGGCGAGTTCGCCGCCGGACGCGCCGAACGGCACCTCGCCGCCATCGCCCAACGGCCGCACCCGATCGGTTCGGCGGACAACGAGCGCGTCCGCGCCTACATCGCCGACACCGCACGCGGCCTCGGCGCGGACGTGACCGTGGAGTCCGACGACGTGGTCCGGCCGTGGCGGGGCGTTCGCGTGGCCACCGCGCACAACGTCGTCGCGCGCGTGCGCGGCACGGACCCGGCGGTGAGCGGCGGCAAGGCGTTGCTGCTGGTCGCGCACTACGACTCGGTGCCGACCGGACCGGGCGCGGCCGACGACGGCGCGGCGGTCGCGGCGATGCTGGAGACGTTGCGCGCGTTGACCACCGGTGGCGTGCGCAACGACGTGGTGTTCCTGTTCACCGACGGCGAGGAGGTCGGGGCGCTCGGCGCGGAGGCGTACGTGCGGCGCAACGGGGTCGACGGCGTGGGCGCGGTGCTGAACTGGGAGGCGCGGGGCAGCGGCGGGCCGGTGTGGATGTTCCAGACGGGTGACGACAACGCGGCGTTCGTGTCGGCGTTCGGGGAGGCGAGCAGCAGGCCGATCGCGAACTCGTTCGCCTACGAGGTCTACCGGCGGATGCCGAACTACAGCGACTTCACCGTGTTCCAGGAGGCGGGCGCGCGGGGGTTGAACAGCGCGTTCATCGAGCACGTTGACGACTACCACTCGCCTTACGACGACCTGGAGCGGTTGGACCGGGGGAGCCTGCAGCACCACGGCGAGACGATGGTGGGGCTCGTGCGGGCGCTGGGTGACCGCGACCTGCGGGCCGGTGACGGCGACGCGGTGTACTTCGACCTGTTCTCCCGGGTGCTGGTGCGCTACCCGACGTGGTTCGCGGTGGTGCTGGCCGCGCTGACGGTGGCGGCGTTGGCCTTGTCGCTGGTCCTGGGTGTCCGAAGTGGACGGCTGCGGTGGCGTGGCGTGGTCGCGGTGGCCGGGGTGGCGGTCGGCGCGGCCGTCGTGGCGGGCGCGGTGGCGTTCGGGGTGTGGGCGCTGGTGGCGGTCGTGCGGCCGGGGTTGGGTTTCCTGGCGTTGTCGGAGCCGCCCGAGCGTGGCTGGTTCGTCGCCGGGTTCTGCCTGCTCGGGGCGGCGGTGCTGGTCGCGGCGGCGCGGGTGGTGCGGCGGTGGTCGCCGGCCGAGGTGGTCGCCGGGGCGCTGGTGGTGACGGCCGTGCTGCTGGCGGCGTCCGTGCTGGCGGTGCCGGGCGCGAGCTTCCTGTTCCAGTGGACGCTGCTGGCCGGCCTGCCCGCGCTGTGGACACCCCGGCTGACCTTCCTCCCGCCGCTGGTGGCCGCCGCGATCTTCCCGCCGTTGGTCGGCACCATGATGATCGCGCTGGGCATGCCGTTGAGCGCGGTGGCGGTCGTGTTCGCGGTGCTGGCGGGCGTGCTGCTGCTGCCGTTGCTCGTGCCGTTGTCCCGCTCCTGGCTGCCGGCGGTCGGCGTGGCGGCGGTCGCGGTGGCGCTGATCGCGGTGGGCGCCGTGCGGTTCGGCTTCGCGCCGGACGAGCCGCGGCCCGACTCGCTGATCTACCTGCAGGACACGGGCGGCGCGAGCTGGCTCTCCGCCGACCCCGCGCCCGACGCGTGGACGTCCCGAGTGCTGGGGGAGGCCCCGGAACGGGTGACGCTGCCGTACCCGGTGCTGGACAAGCCGATGATGCGCGCCGACGCCCCCGACCTGCGCCTGCCCACACCCACCGCCGCCCTGGTGGCCTCCGCCGATGCGGCCGTGCGGACGGTGACGTTCCGGGTCACGCCGCACGCGCGGGCGTGGCGGACGACCGTGACGCTGTCCGCGCCGGGTCGGGCGGCCTGCCGGGTCGGCGCCACGGACTTCCCCGGCACGACGCTGGACCTGTACGGCCCGTCCAGCCGTGAGATCACCTGCGAACTGGACCCCGGCGCACCGCTGGACGTCGCCGTGGCCGACCACTGGGCCGGGCTGCCCGCCGAGGCGTCGGCCCTGGTCGGCGCACGCCCCGCGGACGCCATGCCGGTCCAGTCCGGCAGCCGGCCGTTCGACGCCGCCGTGGTGCGCGCCGCGTTCCGGCTCTGACCGTTCGTCGGCCGTGCGACCATGGCAGCGGAGCGGCGGTGTGCGGGTCGTCGGGCGATCGGGGCTCGGCTCGCGGGAACGGGCGGATCGGGTGGGCAGGGGCAACGAGGGCGACGAGGCCGGGATCACCCTGTCCGGGAGTGCCTCGGACCGATCGGCGGTGCTCCAATCCGCCAGGGACTTCACGGTGCACGGCAATGTGGTGATCGGCGCTGGTGCACCCGACATGGCGTCGGTGCCCGCGCCCCCGGGCCTGGGCCGGATCCCCGTGCTGTCGGCCGTGTTCGTCGGCAGGTCGGGGGAGCTGGCCCTGCTGGATGAGGCGGTGACCGGTTCGGGTGGGGCTGCCGTGGTGGCGGTCCACGGCCTCGGGGAGTGGGCAAGAGCACCCTGGTCGGTTGGTTCTGCCGGCTGAACGCGACGCGTTTCTCGCCGACGTGGTGGGTGACGGCCGATTCGAAGGCCGCGATCGACTTGGGCTTGGCCGACCTCGCCGTGGCGGTCGTGCCGCAGGTCGCGGAACTGCCTCTGGAACAGCGCACCGAGATGGACATCCGATGGCTGACCACCCACACCGGGTGGCTGCTCGTCCTGGACAACCTCACCAGCCCGGCCGACGCGGCAGGACTGCTGGCGCGGGTGCGCACGGGCGTGGTCGTGATCACCAGCCGACGCGGCAGCGGCTGGCGGGGCGTCGCCGACCCGATCGGCCTCGACGTGCTGCCCGCCGACGAGGCCGTTGAGCTGATGGCCGACGTCGTCCGGCTCGAGTGGCCCGACGCGGACCTGGAGGGCGTCCACCGGTTGTGCGAGGAGCTGGGATGGCTGCCGCTGGCCATCGACCAAGCCGCCGCCTACATCGCCCAGTCACGCATCACACCACGGTTCTACCAGGACTTGCTGGCACGGTTCCCGGCTCGGATGTTCACCACGACCGTGGAGGGCGGGCAGGTCCAGCGGACGATGGCCCGGCTCTGGCACGTGACCCTGGATCGCCTCGCCGACACCGCCGACGCCGAACGGTTGCTGCGGGTGCTGGCGTGGTACGCGTCCGAGGACGTGCCTCGTGCCGTCCTGTTCGGCGTCTTCGCCGAACTCGACCTGATCGAGGCGATGGGCCGACTGGCCGCGTACAGCATGATCACCCTCACCGCGGACACGATCAACGTCCATCGGCTGGTGCAGGCCGTGGCCCGCACACCCGACCCGGCCGATCCGCGTCGCCGCGCCGAGGACATCGCCGCCGCCCGCGACACCGCCACCACCGCGCTCGTGCGCGCCGTCGAAGGGCTCGACCCCCGCGACCCGCCCTCGTGGCCGATCTATGCGGCGATCCAGTCGCACGTGCGCGCGTTGTTCGACCGCACGCCCTCGGGTGCCGGGACCGAGGACCTGTACCTGCTCCTGAACCTCGTCGGCCTCTACGTCATCGGACAAGGCGACCACTCCACCGCCGTCACCTACCTCGCCCACGCTGATCAGGGATTCGAACAACTCCACGGCCCCGATCACTCGACCACGCTGGGCGCCCGCACCGGCCTCGCCGGCGCGTACTGGGCGGCAGGCGACTTCCGCCGTGCGATCCCGCTGCTCGAGTCCGCCGCCGCCGAGCACCTCAGGACGTACGGCCCCGACCACCAGAGCACGCAGGTGCTGCGCAACAACCTGGCCAACGCCTACAAGTCCGCGGGTGACCTCGACCGGGCGATCCCCACGCTGGAGACGGCTGTCGCCGACCGTGCCCGACTGTGGGGTCCCGACCACCCGGCCACGCTGACCGCGCGGAACAACCTGGCGAACGCCTACCACACGGCCGGAGATCCGACCCGGGCGATGGCCCTGCACGAGGCAGTCGTGGCCGACCGCGTCAGAGTGTTGGGACCGACGCATCCCGCGACGCTGAACTCACGGCACAACCTCGCCCACGCCCTGCACGCGTTGGACGACCTGGGACGGGCGGCCGGCCTCTACGAGGCAGTCCTCGCCGACCGGATCGAAGTGCTGGGGTCCGATCACCCGGACACGCTCAACTCGAAGCACAACTGGGCGAACGTGCTCAAGTCGATGGGTGAACTGGTGCGGGCCGCCCGCCTGCACAAGGCCACTCTGGCCGACTACGCCAGGGTGTTGGGACCCGATCACCCGAACACTCTCAACGCCCGGAACAGCCTGGCCGACCTGTACCGGGCGGCGGGCAACCCGGTGCGGGCCATCCGCCTGTACGAAGCGACCCTCGCCGACCACGCCAGAGTCCTGGGCCCCGACCACCCGGACACGTTGAGCGTGCGGATGTGGCTTGCCGGAGCGTGCAAGGCGGCGGGCGATCCGGTGCGGGCGATCACCCTGTACGAAGCCGCGGTCGCCGATTTCACCCGCGTGCTCGGGTCCGACCACCCCGATACGTTGCAGTCACGCAATGACCTCGCCGATACCCATGCGTTGGCCGGCGACTCGAGGAAGGCGATTCCGCTGTCCGAATCCGTCGCGGCCGACTGCGCGCGGGTGCTCGGGCCGAATCACCTGAACAGCTTGGTGGCGCGGAACAACCTGGCGAACGCCTACGCCGCCGCAGGTGACCGGAGACGGGCGATCCTGCTGCTGGCTCCGCTTGCCGCGGACTGCTCGCGACTGCTGAGTGCGGACCACCCCGTCGCGGTCGCGGTCCGCACGAATCTCGACGCCGTCAGGAAGGGCTGACCGTCGCGACGCGCCGACCTCACCAGTCGTGCAGGGTGCCGTCCGCCAGTCGGTTCACCGGCAGGTACGCGGCACGGTAGGGGAAGTGGTCGGCGGCGTCCACATCCAGTTCCACGCCCAACCCCGGCGCGTCGGACGGGTGCAGCAGGCCGTCCGCGAACGTGTAAGACGTCCGGAACACCGCCAACGTCTCCGCCGAGTGCCGCATGTACTCCTGGATGCCGAAGTTGTGCACGGCCAGGTCCAGGTGCAGCGCGGCGGCCATGCCGACCGGCGAGATGTCCGTCGGCCCGTGCATCCCCGACTTGACCCCGTACACCGCGGCGAAGTCCAGCACCTTCTTCAACGCCGTCACCCCGCCCGTGTGGGTGACCGCCGAACGGACGTAGTCGATCAGCCGCTCGCTCAGCAACGTCGTGTAGTCGTGGATCGAGTTGAACACCTCGCCGATCGCCAACGGTGTGGTGGTGTGCTGCCGGATCAGCCGCAACGCCGCCTGGTCCTCGCCGGGTGTGGCGTCCTCCAGCCAGAACAGGTCGTACGGCTCCAACGCCTTCCCCAGCCGCGCTGCCTCGATCGGGGTCATCCGGTGGTGGCCGTCGTGCAGCAACGGCAACGACGGCCCGAACTCCGACCGCACCGCCTCGAACACCGAGGGCACGTGCCGCAGGTAGGCCCGGGTGTCCCAGCTCTCCTCCACCGGCAACGCGGTCGGCCGCGCGGGCTCGTAGTCGTACCGGTCGCCGCCACCGGCCGCCGACGCCGCCACCCCGTACACCGTGTCGAGTCCGGGAATGCCGGTCTGCACCCGGATCGCCCGGAACCCCAGCTCCAAGTGCGCCCGGATCGAGTCGAACAGCTCCGGCAGGTCACGCCCCGACGCGTGCCCGTACGCCAGCGCGCCGACCCGGCACGCCCCGCCGAGCAACTGGTACAGCGGCATCCCCGCCGCACGCGCCTTGATGTCCCACAAAGCCGTGTCGACGGCGGCGATCGCGGCCATCGTCACCGGACCGCGCCGCCAGTACGCGCCCCGGTACAGGTACTGCCAGGTGTCCTCGATGGCCGACGCGTCCCGCCCGACGAGCAGCGGCACGACGTGCTCCCGCAGGTACGCCTCCACCGCCAGCTCACGCCCGTTCAGCGTGGCGTCACCCAGACCGGTGATCCCATCCTCGGTGGTGATCCGCAGCGTGACGAAGTTCCGCCCCGGACAGGTCACCACGACGTCCACCGCCGCGATCTTCACGATCGAACCTCCGCCACCACGACGCCGAAAGCACCCAGCTCCACCGCGTCCAACGGCGAGCCGTCCAACCCCACCAGCGAACCGTCCACCACCGGCCGGACCACGACCGGTGACGCGTGCTGGCTCACGAACCACGCGAACACCCGCCCGTCGACGGAGTGCTCCATCAACCCCGTCATCACCAGCGGGTCGTCCACCCGCACCGTCGGCGGCACACCGGCGAAAGCGGCCAGCGCCGCGTACAGCCGCCACGTCGGCTCCGGGTTCACCCGAGGCGTCATCGCGGCCATGTGCTCCAACGGGTACGTGCACAGCACCATCCACCCGTCGCCGACCCGGTGCCGCAGCAGCGCGGGCCGTCCGTGCCCGTCCACCGCGAGCACCTCCGCCCCGTTCGGCACCACCGGCAGGAACGCGCGCGACTCGGCCGTGCCGCCGACCCGGAACACCAGTTCCTCACCGGCGTCGATGCCGCCGAAGTCCCGCTGGAACACCATCCGCAGCGCGTCGTCCTCGATCGGGTCGACCAACCCGTACCGGAGCTGCTTCACCACGCCGAACGTCTCGTCCAGCTTGGGCCACCACGGTCCGCGCTGCGTCCGGTGCTCGCCGACGAAGTACGACGCGTACACCACCGCACCCGCCGAAGCGCGCTCCACCAACGTCCGCCACGTCGGCGCGGTGAGCTGCTTGACCGACGGCGCCAGGTACAACGCGCAGTCGTCCGGCACGCCGTCCAGCTCGCGCGCCACGCCCACCTGCAGGTCCGCCTCCCGTGCCGCGATGTAGGCCTGCCGCGAGTTGTTCGCCACGCTCGTGGCGTCCTCGGGCTGCGTGAACGGGTACCGCGCCTCCAGGAACGACGACACCAGCAAGGCGATCGAGGTGTCCGGCCGCCGCAACCGCGCGAAGTCCGTGCGCCGCAACACTTCCGTGAACTCACGTACTTCGATCAGCTGACGTTTCGGTCGCCCACCGGCATCGGTCAGCCCGAAGTGCATCTCGAACGGGTGGTGCCGGTACGGGTCCTGGTCGGCCAGGTCGTCGTAGTCGGTGTTGTTCCACGGTATCCAGCCGGTCGCGCCCGCCAGCAACGTCGTGTGCAGCACCTGCCGGTAGTAGTGCGCGGCGTGCTCCTCCGACACGTAGTCGGACGTCACACCGAACTCCTCCATCACCACGGGCTTGCCGCCGATGTCGAGCAGCTCGCAGACGAACGCCGCACCGAGGTGCAGCCGCAACTGGTCGTCCTCCATCCGGTACACGTGCGGCCCGTGGAAGTCGATCAACGGCGCCAGGTCGCGCACCCGGAAGCCGTTGTCCAGCCCGGTGACCTCCACGCCCCACGCGCCGTCACCGACCGACACCGGCTGCGTCGCGCCCGCCGCGCGGATCTCGCCGATCAACGCCGCCGCCCACGCCGTCACCGCGTCCGCGTCCAGCGTGCCGATGCCCCGCGACCGCCAGTCGGCGTAGATCGGGATCTCGTTGCTCAGCAGCCACCCCGCCACCGCCGGGTGGTCCTTCCACCGGCCGGTCAGCTCGCGGACGTACCAGCGCTGCCGGTCGAGGAACGACTCGTCGGTGAAGACGTCCCGGCCGCCGCGCCACGCCGGGTCCCAGTTCTGCCCCGACATGTGCCCGACGACGAACGTCGGGATCGTCCGCATGTCCAACGCCCGGTGCCGTTCGAGGAAGTCGTCGTACCTGGCCAGCAGCTCGCCGTCCAGCGTGTCCTCGGTCGGCATGAAGTCCGGCCAGTAGAAGAAGCTGCGGGTCAGGGTGATCCCGTGGTCGCGCATCACCCGCAGTTCCCCGTCCACCACCGACGGGTCGTAGTGGCGCCACATCAGCGGGCCGCCGGTCCGCGACCAGTAGTTGACCCCCACCCAGACGTCGGGGCCGGTGAGCTTGGCGGAGTTGCGCTGCATGGCCACAGGTATATCGTTTAACTTGACGTATGTCGAGGCACCAAGGTCGAGCGGTGTAACGTTCACCGGGTGGCAAGCCGCAAGCCGACGATCGCCGACGTCGCCGCCCTCGCCGGGGTGTCGGTGGCGGCCGTGTCGAAGGTCGTCAACGGCAAGGGCGGCATCTCCGCGCCCACCCGCGACCGCGTCCTGACCGCCGCGAGCAAGCTCCGGTGGACGCCGTCCGCCGCCGCCGTGGCCCTGCGGTCGGCGAAGACGCGCGCCATCGGCATGGTCGCCAAGCGCTCGCCGGACCTGCTCAGCGCCGACCCGCACTTCACCCTGCTGATCTCCGGCATCGAGGGCGAGCTGTCCCCGCTCGGGTACGGCCTGCTGCTGCACATCGTCGGCGAGGAGCCGAGCGCGGAGGAGGCCGCCTACCGCAGGCTGGCCGACGAACGCCGGGTCGACGGCGTCGTGCTCACCGAGAGCCGGATCGGCGACACCCGGTTCGAGCTGCTGCGGACCCTCGGCGTGAACACCGTGCTGATCGGCACGCCGTGGCGCGCGGACCCGGTGCCGTCGGTGCAGGCCACCGGGTTGGACAGCGGCGTGCGCGCGGCCGTCGAGCACCTCGTCGGGCACGGGCACCGGCGCGTCGCCTACGTCTCCGGCCCTGAAGACCGCGTGCACACGCTCTACCGCCGACGCGTGTTCGAGGACGCGTTGGCCGCGCACGACCTCGCCCCCAGCCACACGATCGTGTCCGACTTCACCGCCGCCGGCGCGGTCGACGCCATCGGGAAGTTGCTGGCGGACCGCCGCCGCCCGACCGCCGTGCTGTTCGCCAACGACTCCATGGCCGTGGCCGGGATGAGCGCGGCTCGCCGGCTCGGCGTGGACGTGCCCGGCGAGCTGTCCGTGATCGGCCACGACGACCTGCCGCTCGGCGAACTCGTCTACCCGCAGCTCACCACCGTGCGCCAGGACCTGGTGGGCCTGGGCCGTGCGGCGGCCCGCGTGCTGCTCGCATCCCTCGGGGAAGTCGCGGACGCGCCGACCGCCGTCCGCCCACCCGAACTGGTGGTCCGCGAGTCCACGGGTCCGGCGCCCGGCTGATCGCGTTGACCAGCCGAATGGTGAGAGGTCAGTCGGGTGGCCGGTCCAGCCACACGAGGTGGAGCCGCTTCACCTCCTCGTCCCCGGTGCTGACCTCGAACAGCGACAACGCGCTCTCAGGGCTCTGCGAGCTCAGCCGGAAGTCGCCTTCGACCGAGTTGACGTCGACGTGATCGCCGTAGGCCAGACCGTAGCCCGCGACGCGTGCGTCTTCCTGTTCGCCGTACTCCTCGATGATGGCGAACAGCCGTGGTGCGTCCTCGTGGGCCACTTCGTGCAGCAGGGCCGCGAAGACCGGACGCACGTCCGTGCCGCGTTCGATCCCGGACCGGTTCACGCGCTCTTCCTCTCGAAGCTGTGGATGAGGTCGGCCAACACGTCGGCGGGCATCAGGACGTTGCCCGCTTGTCGAGGCGTGACCAACCAGCTCACCGACGTGGTGTCGAGCGCGCTGGGTGGCAGGGGCATCGGCACTCCCTCATCCACTACCCGTGCTTCGCTGCTCAGCAGCACCGACGGCACAGGCGGCCGGACGAGGAAGTAGGCGATGGGCATGTGCGGAAAAGCCAACACGGGAGTCGGCCGGGCCGCGAACCGGGGATCGTCGGCCAGGGTCATGACCAGCGACTCGGCCACCGCGAACGCACCCAGCTCGGAGCCTGTCACGCCGAACACGTTGGGTTCACGCAGGCCGGGAGCCGACCACCACTCGCGAATCAGGGCTTCGTCGGTGGTCGCTTCCTCAATGGGGCGCAGGCAGGGACTCGTCACGGGGAGCCCGTCAACCGGGTCGGCGAAATGTCCGCCGTGCCAGATCGCTCCAGGCAGGACGGGCAAGCCCAACCCCGCGTAATCAAGGGCGGCCTGCAAGGTCGTGGGTGGTGGGGTGTTCGGCGAGCGGGTAGGCATTGCCTTGCCTTTCGGTCGACTGAAACGTCTGCGGACGCGGAGCGCATTGCTCGGGAGCGCGCCTTCGTCAAGCAGCGATTCGTCGACTGTGCCGGGAGTGCCGGGGGTCGCAGGACGTCGAACCGTTCGGCATCACCCGTGGCCGTACCGATCGGCGCGGCCGATCGGTTTGACCGATCACGGTCCAGGGTCGGGCGCGGATGCTCGCTACGGTGGCGATGGAGCACAGACGGAGGCACCGTGAACGTCCTACCTGGCGATCGACCGATCGACCCGCTGGTCTGGGACAACCCCCAGATGCGGGCGGCGCTGGCCCGGCACGACATCGGCCGGGTCTACCGGCTGCTGGGCACCGTGGGGGTGTCCCAGCGCCGGATCGCGGCGATGACCGGGCAGAACCAGGCCGAGGTCTCCGAGATCGTCCAAGGACGTCAGGTCCAGGCGTACGACCTGCTCGCGCGCATCGCCGATGGGCTGCGCGTGCCACGCGGTCACATGGGACTGGCGTTCACGGATACTGCTACCCGACGCTTGGCATCCTCTCCCCGTCCGCACGGCACGAAGGACGACGACATGGAACGTCGCGGCTTCCTCGGACTGATCAGCAAGATCGTCATGGGTGCGGCGCTCACACCCACCGAACTGGACCTGATCGCGGTGGCTCCCGGCCACCCCCCGATCCCCGAGCGCGTTGGCGACACCGAAGTCGCGCAACTGCGCACCCTGACCTCCGCGCTGCGCGCCTATGACCTGGCCCATGGCGGCGGCTCCTGCCGCGACGCCATCCTGGCCCACGTCCAGTGGGCGGAGTCGCTGCTGAACTCGACCTACTCCGATGAGGTCCGGCCCCGCCTGCTGTCCGCCGTCGCCGAGATCAAGACGTTGGCCGGCTGGACCGCCCACGACCTGGGCCTGGCCGGAGAGGCACGCCGCTACCTTGGTCAGGCCGTCCGCGACACCCAGGAGGCCGGCAACCCCGCGCACAGCGCGATCGTGCTGTTCCACCTCGGGCGCGTGCCGCTGGACAACGGTGACCCCCGAGAGGCGCTCAAGTTCTTCCAACTCGGCCAGATCGCCGCACAAGATTCACGATCCTCCTTGGCCGTCGCGTTCCTGCTGGCCAACGAAGCCGTCGCCTACGCCCATCAGGGTGATGGCCGCCAAGCCGTCACCGCCCTGCGTCGCGCCGAGGACGAGTTCGCCCACGCCAACCTGGACGACCAGCACCCTGAGTTCACCCGGTTCTTCGACCAGATCGCGCTCGACACCGCTGCGGCGCGTGTCCACAGCCAACTCGGTCTGGGCGACCCACGGCATCGTGAAGAGGCGATTTCCCGCCTCAGCCGGACGTTGGCCGACATGCCCTCCGGCCACGGCCGCCAACGTGCCTTCAACCTCGCCTGGCTGGCCACGTGCACCCTTGCCGACGGAGACCTCGCCACCGGCGTCCGGATCGGCAACCAGGCGCTCGACGCCGTTCGCGAGATCAAGTCCACCAGACTGCTCCACGCCTTGGAACCTCTCGAGGTCGAGGCACAGCGTCACCGGAACAACAGGGACATCCGCCAACTCGGCCACGACGTCCAAGTACTGAGGTCGGCGGCCTGACGCTGACCAGCGGTCCGAGGACATCCGAGCCGACGGACACCGGGAAATATCCACGTAAAGTGGACGGCATGCGCACACGGCCGACGCTGAGCTGGACGCCGACCGGTGCGCCGTTGCCCCGCACCACCAGCCTGGACGAGGTCGTGCGCGTGGTCGCCGACGGGCGGGTGGTGGTGCTCAGCGGAGCCGGCCTGTCGACCGAGTCCGGCATCCCCGACTACCGGGGCGCGGCGGGCAGCCTGCGCAAGCACACCCCGATGACCTACGACGAGTTCGTCGGCAGCGCCGAGGGCAGGCGGCGGTACTGGGCGCGCAGCCACCTCGGCTGGCGGACCATCGCCCGCGCCGCGCCCAACACCGGCCACCACGCCGTGGCCGAGCTGCACGCCCGCGGCCACCTGACCGGCGTCATCACGCAGAACGTCGACGGCCTGCACCAGGCCGCCGGCACGCCCGACGTGGTCGAACTGCACGGCAGCCTGGACCGCGTGGTCTGCCTGGACTGCCGGGCGGTGAGCGCCCGCGAGGACCTCGACCGCCGGTTCCGCGCCGCCAACCCCTCCTTCGAGGCCACCGCCACCCGGATCAACCCGGACGGCGACGTGGACCTGGCCGAGCACGAGGTGCGGTCGTTCCGGCTGGTCGACTGCGCCGGCTGCGCGGGCGGCGTGCTGAAGCCGGACGTGGTGTTCTTCGGCGAGAACGTGCCCCGAGAGCGCGTCGAGCGGTGCTACCGCCTGGTGGACGAAGCCGACGCGCTGCTCGTCCTCGGCTCCTCGCTGACCGTCATGTCCGGCCTGCGGTTCGTCCGGCGCGCCGCCACCGCCGGCAAGCCGGTCCTCATCGTCAACAAGGGCGAGACCAGGGGCGACGTCCACGCGACCGTGCGCGTGGACCTGCCCCTCGGCCAAGCCCTGACGTCCCTGCTCGACCGCCTCTAGCGCTCGCGGCGGCCCCGATGTCACCCGGCGGGGTGGGGTGTGCGTCGGCCGCGTGCCGGCGGAACGGCCGGGTCACGCCTTACGTCGCAGCCGGATACCAGCCGGTGCTGAACTCGGCGCGCTCGCTGGACCACGTCGCCGACGCCCTGCACGACTTCCTCGACGAGTTCGACGAGGACACCCGCGACCGGCTGGGCCTGCCCGCGCCGGCCGAGCGCGGCGCCGTCACCTGACGTCGCCGCTCGTCCGTCGTCAGCCCCGCCTGAGCCGCAGCACGACGTCCGCACGCGTGCCGGGCTCGCCCTCGGGGCTGGTGATCTCCCGCTCGACCGACTCGTCCACCTCCACGACCCACTCCGGGCCCAGCCGCAGCGAGGCCAGCACGTCGGCGTTCGTCGGGAAGCGGTAGTCCACCGGCGGGTTGTGCTGGAGCCACGTCGGCCAGCCCGCGTGCCCCACGACCAGCAGCCTCCCGCCGGGCGCCACCGCCTCGGCCGCCCGCGCCAGGATGCCCTCCCGCTCGCCCTCCACGGCCACCGACGAGTGCAGGAACTGCGCCGAGACCAGGTCGAACACCCCGGTCGGGAACGAGCGCGCCAGGTCGTGCCGCTGCCAGTCGACGCGTGCGGCCAGGCCCAGCTCGGTGGCCCGCGCCGCGCCTCTGGCCAGGGCGACGGTGGACACGTCGACCGCCGTCACCCGCCAGCCCTGCTCGGCCAGCCACAACGCGTCGCCGCCCTCGCCGCAGCCCAGGTCCAGCGCGCTGCCCGGGGTCAGGTGGGCGACCTCGCGCACCAGCAGCTCGTTGGCCTTGCCGGTCCACACCTGGTCGCGGTCGCGGTAGAACGTCTCCCAGTACTCCTCAGTTGCGTCCATGCCCCGATGGTGCGGACAACACCGGACGATCGGCAAAGAAAGTTGCCGATCCGGCAACTCGCCGGCCGGTGCAACCCTCCGAGGCGCGAGTGCGTACTTGTGGTGACCGCAGGGACATCGGGGGAGGGCGACGGGTTGGGGCGCGACGACGAGTTCTCCCGGTTCTTCGCGAGCCGGTTCGACCAGGCCCGCCGCACGGCGTACGCGCTGTGCGGCGACTGGGTCGAGGCGGAGGAGATCGCGCAAGGCGCGTTCGTCCGCATGTACGCCCACTGGCCCAAGGTGCGGCGGGAGAGCGCCGAAGCCTACCTGCGCACCGTCGTGACCAGGCTCTTCCTCGACACGCGACGCCGGGGCAGGGGCCGCGAGCAGAGCGTGGCGGCGCCGCCGGAGTCGGCCGTCGACGCGGACACCTCCAGCGACGAGCGGCAGCCGCTGCTGGCCGCGTTGCGGCACGTCCCGCCCCGGCAGCGGGCCGTGCTGGTGCTGCGGTACGTGCACGACCTGTCGATCGAGCAGGTGGCGGAGGCGCTGGGCTGCTCGGCGGGCACGGTGAAGAGCCAGGCCGCCCGCGGCCTGCAGACGCTCCGCGAGGCGTATCGCGGCGCGGCCACCCCGGAAACAGCCTGACGGAGAGTGCGTGATGTGGGAGAACGAGCAGGAGTTGAGCGGCCGGCTGAAGTCCGAGGTGGACGGCCCGGCCCCCGCCGTGCGCACCGACCTCGTGGAGGTGCTCAAGCGCGGCCGTCGCCGGCTGCTGGTGCGCCGCGTGGGCGCGTCCGCGGGTGTGCTGGCGGTCGTCGGCGTGGTCGGCTTCGGCACGGCCGCGCTGGGCGACCTGGCCGCGCCGCGGGACACGCCACCCGCCGGTGACGGCGGCGTGGTGACGACGTCGCCGGCGACCGTCGGTCCGGAGTGGACGACGGTGGCCCAACCGGCGCGCACCCCGTACGGCACGTTCACCCCGGCGTGGACCGCGCCACCGCCCGCCGGCCGCGAGATCCTGTCGATCCCGCTGTGCGACCCGGGCGCCGGCAGCCAGTCCACCACGTGGAACTCGCCGCGCCCGCCCGAATCCGTGCTCGACGCGTGGGTCCGCGCCGTGGCGCAAGTCGCGTCGCCCGCGACGGTGAGCGAGCTGAACACCCGCGTCATCCCGGCCAACAAGGACAAGCACCCCGACTCGGTGGACGGGCACGTCCAGTGGCTCGACGTCACCGACGAGCACGGCACCGGCAGCGTCGACCTGAAAGCGGGCCGCACCACCCTCGACCCGGTCGCGGCGGCCGACGACGAGGCGTTCGCGGAGGGCAATTGCGCCCCGCCGCGCCGGCTGGTCCGCTCGGACGGGACGGTGCTCCAGTTCTACCCGGTCCAGGCGAGCGAGCCGTTCCAGTCGCTGGCCCGGGTGCTGCGCGTCTACACGCCGACCGGCGCCACCTACGCGATCAGCGTCGTGAACTACGGCAGTCCCGACTTCGAGTTCCGGGAGGAGGACGCGTCCTTCAACCGCACGGGCGCGGGCCGCGAGACGCTGCCGCTGACCGAGGAGCAGCTGACCCGGATCGGCCTCGCGCTCGGCGACGCCAGGTGACCTGCCCGCCGCTCACACCGCCCCGCGCGGAAATCGTTGTGTAGTCGGCAAGTTAACTCGATCGTGTAGTCACCTATCGCTCGAACGAGTCGAGGTTTTTCGGGTTCTACGCTGCCCTTCCGATATCGGGATCACACCGACCGCGTCCGCGCGCCGGCTGTCTCCACGAGCCGATATCCCGACGGGAAGGGTCGCGTGACCGGTTACCTCGCACTCACGGCGTCCGCGGTGCTGTACGCGCTGGGCATCGTCGCCCAGTCGATCGCCTCCCGGCGTGCCGACGAAGGCGGCGGCGGGCTCGGCCTGCTCGCCAGGCTCGCCCGCGACCGGCTCTACCTGCTCGGCTTCGCCGGCCAGGTGGGCGGGTTCGCGCTGGCGTTCCTGGCCCGCGCCGACCTGCCGCTCTACCTCGTCCAGGCCGGCTCGTCGTGCGCGGTCGGCCTGGCCACCCTCTTCGGCATCGCCGTGCTCGGCTGGCGGGTCCGCGCGATCGAGGTCGTGGTGCTCGTGGTGATGGCGGCCGGCCTGGTGCTGCTCGTCGCGGCGGCCACGCCGTCGGCCGCGCACGACGTGCCCCAGGGCCTCGGCATCGTCCTGTTCGGACTGCCCCTGGTCGGGCTCGTCCTGGTCCAGCGCCGGGTCGGCCGCGTCGTGCCGCTGGCCGCGTCCGCCGGGCTGGCGTTCGCGGTGGTCGCGATGACCAGCCGCACGCTGGCCGACGAACCGTTCCTCAGCCTCCCGCTGTACCCGCTGGCGTGGTTGATGATCGTCGCCGCGCTCGTCGGCCAGTCCTACCTGGCGCTGTCCCTGCGCCGCGGCTCGGCCACCTCGACCGTCGCCACCATGGACGCGACCACCGTCGTGCTCACGTCGATCATCGGCATCGCCGCCCTGGGCGACCGGATCACGCCCGGCCGCGAGTGGTGGGTGGCGCTCGGCGTCGCGCTCGTCGTGTCCGGCGTGCTCCTGCTCGGCTACGCCGACCGCTTCACGAAGGCCGCCGCGGAGGTGGCCCGGTGAACACCGCCAGCGTCTCCCTCGACCTCGACAACCTCTGGGCGTACCTCAAGACCCACGGCGACCCGGCGTGGGAACGCCGCCCCAGCTTCCTGCCCACCGCCGTGCCGCGCCTGCTCGAAGTCTTCGGCGCGCACGGGCTCACCACGACCGTCTTCGTCGTCGGCGCGGACGCCGAACGCGACGACGGAGCGCGGGCCGTCGCCGACATCACCGCCGCCGGGCACGAGATCGGCAACCACTCCTACGGCCACGAACCCTGGCTGCACCGCTACACCCGCGACCGGCTCGAAGCCGAACTCGCCCGCACCGAGGCGGCCATCGTCGCGGCGGGCGCGCCACGGCCGACCGGCTTCCGCGGCCCCGGCTACAGCGTCACCCGCGACCTGCTGGAACTGCTCGCCGAACGCGGCTACCGCTACGACGCCAGCACCCTGCCCACCTGGATCGGCCCGCTCGCCCGCGCCTACCACAACCGCACCGCGCCGACCGGCGGCGAACGCGACTTGTTCGGCGGCTTCTCCCGCGTGCGCGCGCCCAACGCCGCCTACCGCTGGCGCGTCGGCGCGGGCCTGGTCGAGCTGCCGGTCACCACGATGCCGCTGCTGCGCGTCCCGATCCACGGCTCCTACCTGCTGCAACTGCACCAGGTCTCGCCACGCCTGGCCCGCGGCTACTTCACCACCGCGTTGCGCCTGTGCCGGGCACGCGGCGTGCAGCCGTCGCTGCTGCTGCACCCCACGGACGTGCTCGGCGCGGCCGAGGCGCCCGGCATGGAGTTCTTCCCCGGCATGGCGGTGCCCGGCGCGCGGAAGGTCGAGTTCCTCGGCTGGGTGCTCGGCGCGCTGCGCGAGCACCACTTCGAGGTGATCGGCACCGGCGCGCACGTCGACCGGCTCGACGCGGGCCTGCGCGAGCACGACACCGGGCTGCTGGCGCGGTGCGGCGGATGACGTGGCCGGTGCGGTGGGGCGGGTGACGTGGCGGGCGCGGGCGGCGTGGCGGTGGCGGGCGGCGTGGCGGTGGCGGATGGCGTGGCGGGCGCGGTGGCGGAACGACGACGTGGCGGTGGCGGGTGACGCGGCGGGCGTGGTGGGGCGGATGACGTGGCTGGTGCGGGTCCTGGCGTGCGCGACGGTGTTCGTGGCACCGCTGGAGGGCTACCTCCTGCAGGCGCACGGCCACCTGGCCAAGGCGCCGTCCGCGCTGCTGGTGCTCGCCTGGGCCGTCCTGCGGGTGCGGGAGCGCCGCGCGCCCGAGCCGCACCCGGCGCACGTGGTCCTCGCGGCGCTCGCCGTCGTGCTGCTGGCGTCGTCGGCGGTGCACGCGGGCGGCGCGTACACCGCGGACTACGCGTTGCGCTGGCTGCCCTTCCTGGTGGTCACGGTGGTCCTGATCGACGTGGCCGCGCGCGAGGTGTCGATCCGGGCGGTGCTCGCCGCGACGGTGGCGGGAGCGGTGGTGGCGGCGGTCGGCGCGCTGCTCGGCATGGTCGCCGAGGGGCAGACGCGGGCCGCCGGGCCGTTGGAGGACCCGAACGACCTGGCCTACTTCCTGGTCGCCGCGCTGCCGCTGCTGGTCGCGCTGCGCCACGGTGGCCGGTCCGCCGCCATGCCCGGCGGGCCGACCGCGGTGCTGCCCGGTGCGACGGCAGGCGGGGTGACGAAGGCCGTCGTGCTGCCCGCAGCGGCGGCCGTCGTGCTCGCCGTGGGTGCGGCGGCGACGTTCTCCCGAGGTGGGGCGCTCGCCCTCACGGCCGCCGTGGCGTGGCTGCTGGTCCGCCGCGCGGTGCCGTTGAAGGCGTTGGCGGGTGGCGTGGCGGCGCTGGCCGTGCTCGGCGTGGCCGCCGTCCTGTTCGCCGGACCCGAGCTGGACCGGGCGGTGCGGGAGAAGACGCACGTCGCCGAGACCAATGTGGACACGCGCGAGCTGCGCTGGCAGGCCGCCGCGCGCATGGTCGCCGAGCACCCCGCCCTCGGCGTCGGACCGGGCGGGTTTCGCGAGGGCTACCCCGCCGCCTCGAACAACGCCGAGATCGACGAGCAGACCCCGGTGGCGCACAACATGTACCTGGAGGTCGCCGCCGAACTCGGCGTGCCCGGCTTCGCGCTGTTCGTCGCGCTCCTCGCGCTCACCGCGGTCACCAGCGAACGCGTGCGCCGCACCACGACCGACCCGCTGCCGGTCGTCGCCGTCCAGGCGTCCCTGATCGCGGTGGTGGTCGCCTCCACCTTCCTGTCCCAGCAGTACTACCTGCCGTTGTGGTCGCTGGTCGCGGTCGTGGCCGCGGCCGACCTGCGTCTGAGGAGAGCGAGCGACGTTGCGTGTGCTCCACGTGATCAGTGAGATGGGTACCGGCGGCGCCGAAGCGCTCGTCGCCGGGATGGCCAGGTCTGGCGCGCAGTTCGGCTGGCAGTCGGCCGTGGCCAGCGGCGGCGGGCACCGGGCCGAGGCGTTGCGCGCGTGCGGCGTGCCGACGTTCACCGTGCCCGTGGCCCGGCGCAAGGCGACCGGCGTCCTGCGCGCCACCACGGCCACCAAGGCCGCGATCCGCAGCTTCCGACCGCAGGTCGTGCTCGCGCACAACGTGTCGGCCAGCCTGGTCGCGCGCCTGGCCGTGCTGCCGGGCAGGCTGCCGCTGCTCACCGTGTTCCACGGCGTCGAGGAGGCCGACTACACCGGCGCGGCCCGCATCCTCAAGCGCACCTCGCGCACGGTCGTCGCGGTCGCCGACGCCACCGCCGACCGACTGCGCGCCGCGGGCGTGCCCGACCCCGTGGTGATCCCGAACGCGGTGTTCCCGCAACCCGAACGGGTGGACCGGAGCGCGGTCCGCGCGGTGCACGGCGTCGCCCGGGACGTACCGGTCGCGCTGTGCCCGGCCCGGCTGGAACCGCAGAAGCGGCACGACGTGCTGCTGGAGGCGTGGGCGGAGCTGCACGGCGACGCGGTGCTGTGGCTGGCCGGCGACGGCAGCCTCCGGGACGTGCTGCGGCTGCGTGCCGCCGAACTGGGCATCGCGGACCGGGTCCGCTTCCTGGGCAACCGCTGCGACGTGCCCGACCTGCTGGCCGCCGCCGACGTCACCGTGCTCACCAGCGACTGGGAGGGCATGCCGATCGCGGTGCTGGAGTCGCTGGCCGCCGGACGTCCCGTGGTGGCCACCGATGTGGACGGTGTGCGGCAGGCGTTGGCCGGTGGCGGTGGCGTGGTGGTGCCGCGCCGCGACCCCCGTGCGACGGCCGAGGCGTTGCGGTCGTTGCTGTTCGACCCGCAAGCGCGGGCGGAACTGGCCGAGGCGGGCCGCGCGTCCGTGCGGCGCGAGCACGACCCGCGTCTGCTGATGCGGTCCTACGACGAACTGCTGCGCACCGCGATCGGAGCGTCATGATGGAGCTGGGTGTGGTGCGGGGCCTGCGCGACCTGCGCGTCCCGGAGGTGCTGAAGCGCCCGCTCGCGCTCAGCCTCGGGATCGCGCTCCTGGTCGCGGTCGCCGTGGTGGTCGCCGTCGAGGTCGCGGGCAAGGAGTACGAGAGCCGCGTCGGCGTGCTCGCGGTGCCGGCCGTCGGCGACCCCGAGCAGCCGCCCGAGGCGAGCTTCGGCGAGGTCGTCGCCCTGTCGCTGCCCGCGCTGGTCGAGGTGTCGCGCAGCCCGTCCGTGCTGCGCGGTCCCGCCGTGGAGCTGGGCACCACGATCGACGACCTGGCCGGCCGGGTGTCCGTGGAGCTGGTGCCCGCCTCCGGCCTGGCCCGGCTGTCGGTGCGCGCCGACACCGCCGACCGCGCCGCGCAGGCCGCGACGCGGATCGCGCAGACCGTGGTGGAGGCCGACCTGTTCGCGCCCGCCGCCCGGCTGCGCCTGCTCGACCGGCCCGAGACGACGCAGGTCGCGCCGGACCGGCCGCTGGCCTACGGCCTGGCGCTGATCGCCGGCGTCCTCGCGGGTCTCGCCGCGCACGCCGTCGGCCACCTGCGCCGGACGCGTCCCCGCGACCAGGTGCGCGCCGCGCTCGCCGCCGGCGGTGTGCGGCGCCCGGTGGCCGTGCTGCCCGACGACGACCCCGAGCTGGCGCAACGGCTGACGCTGCTGTGCGAGGCGTCGGCCCGGCCCGCGCGCGTCGTGGCGGTCGTCCCGGAGCTGGCGGACCGCGCCGAGGCCCTGGCCGGCGAACTGCCGGACAAGACCGGCGAGCCCGCCGACGGCGACGCGGTGATCGCGGTCGTCGTCAACGGCGGGCCGCAGGACGAGCTGGCGACCGTGGTCGGCGCGCTGCCCGCCACGTCGACCCTGCTGGCGGTGGTGACGTGCTGAAGACCGTCGCGGCGAAGGACAAGGTGCGGGTGCTCACCGCGCTGGTGGCGTTGGTCGGCGCGGTGGCGGCGTGGCGCGCGCTGCGGCCGTCGTGGCAGGTGCCGCTCCCGACGTGGGCCACCCGGCCCGAGGAGCGGATGCAGGACTTCCGGGACGCGCTGTACTTCCCGATCCGCGAGTTCCTGGCGGGCGGCAACCCCTACCACCCGGCGGCGGTCCTGGAGCACTGGCCGGTGCGGCAGAACTTCAACCTCTACCAGCCCTACCACCTGCTGCTGCACGCGCCGTTCGCGCTGCCGGGCTACCGGGTGGGCGCGGTGGCGTTCGCGCTGGCGTCGCTGGTGCTGCTGATCGCGCTGGCGGTGCTGGCGGCCGGCCGGTTGCGCCCGCACGTGCCGTTGGCGCTGGGCACGGCGGTGGTCGCGACGCTGCTCGTGCTCAGCCAGGTCGGCAAGGCGCAGCTGTACGTCGGCCAGGTGAACCCGCTGATCGCGCTGGGCGCGGCGGGCGCGTTGCTGGCCAGGCGGGACGCGCCGAGGTGGGCGGCGGTCGCGTTGGCGCTGGCGTGGCTCAAACCGCAGTTCGGCCTGCCCCTGGCGGTGCTGCTGTTCGTGCGCGGGTCGCAGCGGGTGGCGTTGACCGGGACGGCGGTCGCGGCGGTGGCGAGCACGGTCGTGGTGGTGCCGTTGGTGGTGCGCGGCGGGGGCGTCGGGCCGTTCCTGGACGTGATCGCGGCGAACCTGGCGCACGCCGGCGAGACCGCGTACGGCGCGGTGGACTCGATGACGGCGCAGCGGATCGACCTCGCGGCCGTGTTCTACCGCGTCACGGGCTGGCTGCCGGGCGGCGCGGAACCGTTCGCGCTGGTGGCCGTGCTGGTGGTGACGGCGGTGCTGGTGCGGCGGCTGGACCGGATGGGCCAGCCCGCGGCGGCGGACCTGCTCACGTGCCTCGCGGTGGTGGCGGCCGTGGTGCACCAGCCCGGTGACGTGCTGATCGCGGTGCCGTCGCTGGTGGCGGTGGGTGTGGTGTGGTGGCGGGGCGGGTGCGAGCGGGACTGGCGGCTCGGGCTGTCGGCGGTGCTGCTGCTGGTGCCGTTCGCGCACCTGCACTTCGTCAGCGTGGCGATCCGGGCGGTGTCGAACGCGCGGGTGGACGTGACGGTCGACGGTGTGGCGGTCGTGGCGGCGTGGGCGCTGGCGGCGGTGTTCGCGGCGACCCGCCGTTGTTCGGCTGTCGGCACGGTCCGGTCGTGACACCGGTCGGTGGGCACGGTCCGGAGGTGACACCGGTCGGTGGGTCTGGTTCTGGCGTGACGCCGGTTGGTGGGTCTGCTTCGGACGTGACGTCGGCTGGTGGGGACGGTTCGGACGTGACGCCGGTTGGTCGGCGCGCTGTGCGGGGGTCGCTGTGGTTGTTCGGGGTCAACCTGGTCAGCAAGGGCAGCCAGATGGCGGTCACGCTGGTGCTGGCCGCGTTCCTCACCGAGGAAGGGCTGGGGCTGGTCGCGCTGGCCGTCGCGCTGGTCAACATCGGTCAGGTCGTCCAGTCGATGGGCGTGTACGACGTGGTCAGCCGGACCGACCGCGACCCGCGCCGGATGGCGGGCACGTTGCTGGTGCTCAGCGCGGGCGTCGGAGTGGTGCTGGCGTTAGCGCTGGTGCTCGCGGCCGACGGGATCGCGCACGCGGTGGACGCGCCGTCGGTCGCGCCGCTGGTGCGGTTGGCGGCGGTGAGCCTGCCGTTCTCGGCCGTGGCCGGTGTGCAGCTGGGGCTGCTGCACCGCGACCTGGACTTCCGCCGCCGGATGGTGCCCGACGCGGGCGGCGCGGTGCTCGGCGCGGCGGTGACGGTCGTGCTCGCGGTGACCGGGGCGGGGCCGTACTCGCTGGTCGTCGGGCTGCTGTGCACGGCGGTGGCGCAACCCGTGCTCGGCGTGGTGGTCGGGGTGCGGGTGCGGCCGGTGTGGGACGCGGCGGCGGCCGGTGAGGCGTTGCGGTGGATCGCGCTGGTCGGGCCGGGCGCGTTGGTGGCCGTGCTGCTGATCAACGTGGACTACCTGGCGATCGCGCGGGTGCACGGGCCGGAGGCGGTCGGGGTGTACTCGTTGGCCTACCGGATCGCCTGGGTGCCGTACATCCTGGTGGCGGTGGTGATCGGCGGCGTCGTGCTGCCGTTGTGCGCCAAGCTGCTCCGGGACGGGGCGGAACTGTCCGAAGTGGTCGGACGGGCGACGTCGGCCGTGCTGGTGGTGACCGGTGGGCTGTACGCGGTGACGGCGGCGCTGGCCGACCGGGTCGTGGTGTTCGGCGCGCGGTGGGCGGAGGCGGCCGTGCCGTTGGCCCTGCTGTGCCTGTACGGCCTGGGCCTCGGCCTGCTGCACGTGTGGTACCAGGTGCTCAAGGCCGCCGGGCACGCCCGCCGCTACCTGGCGCTGGAAGTGAGCCACCTCGTGCTGCTGGTCGGCGGGCTGCTGGTGTTCACCCGGCACGGCGTGGTGGCGGTCGCGCTGGTGCAGGTCGCGGCGGCGTGGCTGGTGGTGCCGTGCACGTGGTGGGCGTTGGCGCGGCGGGGGATCGGCCCGCCGTTGGCCGCGCTGGCACGTGGCGCCGCCGGGGTGGTCGCGGCGGCGGGGTGCTGCGCGGCGGTGGCGTTCGGAGTCGGTGACGTGTTCGGGCCGCCCGGTTCCGTGGTGGCCGCGTTGGGCGAAGGGGTCGTGCTGGTGGTGGTGAGCGTCGTGGTCGTGGTGGCGGCGAACCGGGAGGTGGTGCGCCGATGAGGGTCGTGCACGTGAGCCAGCCCGTCACGGCGGGGGTGGCGGCGGTGGTGCTGGAACTGGCCCGCGCCCAGCGGGACCTCGGGTGGACGGTGACCGTGGTGTCCCCGCCGGGGCCGCTCGCCGAACGCGCGCGCGGGCTCGGCGTGGAGGTGCGGGCGTGGCGTGCGCGTCGGCATCCGGGGATCGGGACGGTGGGTGAGGTGGTGCGGCTGCGGCGCGTGCTGCGCGAGCTGGGGGCGGATGTCGTGCACCTGCACAGCTCGAAGGCCGGGTTGGTCGGGCGGCTGCTGGTGCGCGGGCGTCGGCCGACGTTGTTCCAGCCGCACATGTGGTCGTTCCAGAGCGCCGGTGGGGTGGTGGCGTGGGCGGCGCGGATCTGGGAACGGGTCGGGGCGCGGTGGACGCACCAGCTGGTGTGCGTGAGCGACGACGAGTTGGCCGTCGGGCGGGCGGCCGGGGTGCGGGGGCCGGCGGAGGTCGTGTGCAACGGGGTGGACGTCGAGCGGTTCCGGCCGGACGACCGGGCGGCGGCGCGGCGGCGGCTGGGGCTGCCGGACGTGCCGACGGCGGTGTGCGTCGGGCGGTTGGTGCCGTACAAGGGGCAGGACCAGCTGCTCGCGGCGTGGCCGGCGGTGCGGGCGCAGGTGCCCGACGCCCGGCTCGTGCTGGTCGGGGACGGGCCGATGGCCGAGCGGTGGCGGGCGGCGTGCGACGACGAGTCCGTGCGGTGGTGGGGGCACGACGACGCGGTGGCTGACTTCTACGCGGCCGCGGACGTGGTGGTGCTGCCGTCGCGGGCCGAGGGGATGGCGTTGGTGCCGTTGGAGGCGATGGCGTGTGGGCGGTCCGTGGTGGCGTTCGACGTCAGCGGGGTGCGGCAGAGCGTCGGGGAGGCGGGGGCGGTGTTGGCGGCCGGTGATGTCGAGGGGTTGGCGGAGGCGGTCGCGGTGCGGTTGGCCGATCCTTCGGCGGCGGATTTGGAGGGGGCGCACGGGCGGCGGCGGGTGGAGCTGCTGTTCGACCGGCGGCAGGTGGCGGATCAGATCGCTACCTTGGTGGACAAGCTTTTGGTCGGTGCACGGTGATCCCCACCCTCACCTCGCGCGTGTCGAACCCTCGCGTCGCGCGTGTCGAACACTCAGGTCGCGCGTGTCGAACGTTGAGGTCGGGCGTGTCCTACGTTCAGAACACGAGAGTCCTACGTTGAGGGCGCGAGAGTCCTACGTTCGCGGTGCGCGAGTCCTACGTTCAGGTGGCCTGAGTTCAACGCTCAGGTGCGGGTCGGTGGTTGGGTCCGGCTCGATTTGACATGGGGCCCTTACGGGCACTCCAGGCAGGCCAAAGCCGGGCAGGCCTGGCGGGAAGAGCGTCCGCCAAGCCTGCCCGGCT
>NZ_LGED01000216.1 GCF_001280085.1 Saccharothrix sp. NRRL B-16348
TGGCGGGAAGAGCGTCCGCCAAGCCTGCCCGGCTTCGACCAGCCTAAAGCACCCGAACCCATGTCAAATCGGGCCTCTGCGGGGCGGTTGCGGGTCCGTTGTTGGTTCCGGAAGTTCTGCTTGTGGAGGTGAGTGGTCGGTGAGGGTGGCGTACTTGTTGACGCAGGACAGTGGGGGGCCGGTGGATGTCACGGTTCGGTTGGCGCGGGCGGTGATGGAGTTGGGGGTGGAGGTGCGGGTTTTCGGGCCCGTGCCTCGGCGGGGGGTGGAGGAGTTGGGCGGGTGTCACGAGGTGGTTGAGGTTGGTGACAAAGTGGACGTTCGGGCTGGGCGGCGGGCGCGGGCGGTGGTGCGGGGGTGGCGGCCGGATGTGGTGCACGCGCAGGATCGGCGGGCGGGGTTGGTGAGTGCTGGGTTGAGGTTGCGGCACAAGGTGGTCCAGACGTACCACGGGGTGCCGGACGATGTGGGTGAAGAGTGGTTCCGGGGTGGCAAGGGGGCGGTGGGTCCCTCGGCTTACACGCGGGCTGTGTTGGCGGCGGATGCTGTGGTGGCACGGGCTGTGCATAGGACGGTGGTGCCGGCGCAGGCCATGGGGCGGTTCCTGGCGGCGCGGTTGAAGGTGCCCGAGGCGCGGTTGGCGCACATCGACAACTGCGTGGAACCCGCGCACGTGCAGCCGCCGGTCGGGCCGGTGCGGCGGTTGGTGTTCGTCGGGTTGTTGGTGGAGAGGAAAGGGTTGGCCACGTTGTTGGCGGCGTTGGCGTTGCCCGGTGTGATGCCGGTGGACGCGACGTTGACCGTGGTGGGTGACGGGCCGGAGAGGGCGAAGGCGGAGGAGTTGGCGCGGGCGTTGGGGGGGAGGGTGGAGTTCTTGGGGTTCCGGTCGGACGTGCCGGAGTTGTTGAGGCACCACGACGCCCTTGTGCTGCCGTCGACGATGGAGCAGCAGCCCTTGGTGGTGGCGGAGGCGATGGCGGCGGGCAAGCCCGTGGTGGCGACGGACACCGGTGGGGTGGCGGACATGCTCGGGTGCGCGGGGGCGGACGGTGCGTTGGCGGCGCCGGGTGATGTTGACGGGCTGGCTGATCGGTTGCGCGCGTTGTTCGCCGAGCCCGATGCCGCGCGGATCGGGTTGGAGCTCGCTGAACGGGCGCGGGAGCGGTTCGCGCCGCACGTGTGCGCGCGGCGCCACCTCGACCTCTACCGCCGGCTCATTGACAACCCGTAGCCGTAGCCGGCGGTCCGTGGCGCCGTAGTTCACGGGTGAGGCTTCTGGGTTCAGTCGGTTAGGAGGTGGTGTTCGGTGGCTCGGTGGGTGTGGTCGGCTCGGTGGTCGTGGTCGTGGTCGTGGTCGTGGTCGGCTCGGTGGTGGTGGTGGTGGGTGTGGTGGTGGTTGGCTCGGTAGTTGTGGTGGTGGTAGTGGTAGTAGCGGTGGGCACGGTGGTGGTGGAGTCGGTTGGGTTGATGAGGATGATGGCGTCGCCGGCGGCCAGGTCGATGGTGGACGGGGCGGTGGCGCCGCCGTCGATGTTGACCAGGCCCGGTGGTGGGGTGATCTTGGCGGATTGACCGGTCGGGTTGACTGCGACGTAGCCGCCGGTGAAGCGTCGGTCCCAGACGCCGGAGGGGAGGCGGTTCGCCGTTTCGGTGGCCTCGCCCAGGTTCGAGTCCTGGTAACGCGACCAGTCCGGGTTGCGGTAGTCCTTGGTGGTGGCGCCGGACCAGCAGGTGTGCGGGCTCGCCAGCAGTGCGGCCGTGGCGAAGCCGACGCGCTCCTCCCGCGCGCCCTTGGTGTGGGTGATCAGCAGGAGCCACGTCTCGCCGAGCGCGGCCTGGGACCGCAGTTCCTTCCACTCGTTGCCCTTGAACGTGAGCAGTTCACCCGTACCGGTGTCGCGCAGGCCGAAGTTCTCCTCCATCGCGCCGTCGTAGCGCGAGTGCGCCGACCACCGACCCGCGGTCAGGTGGGATTCGGACACGTTCGGGATCAGCATCTTCCCGGCCTTGTGCAGGGTGTCACCGGCCGTGGTGAGGAACGTGTCCATGCCCTCGCGGATCACCCGGTCGGACTCGGCGGCGTCCGCCGTGCCCTTGAGCACGGCGGACGAGTAGTACTTCAGGGAGCTGAAGTCGTTGTCCGCCAGCACGCCGTCCCAGCCCTCGCGCACCACCTCGGCGGTGACGGCGTCGCTCCACGCCTTCTGGTAGGCGGGGTCCCAGACGGTCATCTGCCAGTGCTTCGGGTAGGAATTCCACTCGATCCGGTTGTTGTGGGTGTCCACCGCGAACCAGTGCGGGCTCTCGCGGTGCGCTCTGAAGTAGCCGATGCCGGTCGGCAGGAACGGCGCGTCCACGTCGCCGTCGACCGCGCCGGGGTAGTTGCGCGCGCTGGAGAAGTCCTTGTAGACCAGCACCTTGATCTTCGGGTTGAGCTGCTTGAGCCGGCGCAGCGAGGACGTCTCGGTCGCGTTGAGCACGACCAGGCTGTAGTGCTGCGCGGCGAACGTGATGTCCCGGTTGGTCGGCGGCTCGCCGATGCCGTACCACCAGCCGCACGGCGCGAGCGGCTTCGGCACGGGGCCGAGGGGGTCGTGCGGCGGTGTCTCCCGGCCGGCGGCGGCGCCCGCGGTGCACGCCGCGCTCGGCACCAGGAGCGCGGCGGCGCACAACAGGGCGAGGACGCGGCGGGGTCGTCGTCGGTTCAGCGGTTCCTTCGGCACAACAGCTCACCCACCGTCTGCAACAGGATTTTCACGTCCAGCCACAACGACCAGTTGGCTATGTAGTAGTTGTCGTATCGAGACCTGTCGACAATCGAGGTGTCACCCCGCAGCCCGTGCACCTGCGCGAGCCCGGTCAACCCCGTCGGCACGCGGTGCCGGGCCCAGTATAGCTCGTGGATAGCCGAGAATTCGCGGACGAAACCAGGGCGTTCCGGGCGTGGTCCGACGATGGACATGTCGCCCCGGATGATGTTCCACAACTGGGGCAGTTCGTCCAGCGAAGTGCTGCGCAGGAATCGCCCGACTGGCCCGACCCGGCGATCCCCGACCACCGACCAGGTGACTTGGGAATCGTCTTCGCCGTTCATCCTCACGCTGCGCAGCTTGTAGAGCACGAACGGCTGATCGTCCATCCCGACCCGGATCTGGCGGAAGATCACCGGTCGGCCGCTCTCCAGCAGCACGGCCAGCGCGCACAGCGCGATCACGGGCGAGAGCACGACCAGCGCCACGGCGGCGAGCAGCACGTCCATGGCGCGCTTGACCCACCAGCTCGGCCTGCTGGTCGGCGCGGTGCCCAGCCGCATCAGCGGGTAGCTGCGCAGCCGTTCGATGTCCGGCCCGTCCTGGTACAGCTCGAACATCCGGGGCACCACCAGCGTGGTGCAGCCGAGCCGGTGGGCGATGATGGCCGAGTCGACGACCGACGACTCGCGGGCGTGCGAGAACGCGAGCACGACCGTGCCGACACCCAACCGGGTGATCGCGTCGGCCAGGTCCTCGTCCATCAGCCCGACCGGCAGGGCGGTGCGGTCCAGCGCGGGCTCCGGGTCGACGAAGCCGACCGGCCGCAGGCCGAACTCCGGGTGCGCCAGCATCGCGCCGACCAGGTCGACTCCGACCTTCCCGGCGCCGACCACGATCGTGCGGTCGCAGCGGTGGAACCTCCGCCGGCACCAGCGGCCGAAGGCGAACACGAAGAGCCGGGCCGGTTCGCTCAGCACGGCGAACGCCAGCACGGCCCACTGCGTGGCGAGGGCGGCGTCCGGCGGCGCGCCTGCGACCAGGCCGGCCAGCGTGACCAGGGCGAACGCGACGGCCGTCGCGCCGGCCGAGCGCGGCAGGTCGTGGAACCAGGACAGCCACAGCCGCCGCCGGTACAGCCGGCACGCGGCCCGCACGCCGAGCAGCGCCGCCGCCACCACCGCCGTCCACCCCGCGCCCGGCGAGTACCGGGCCGCCACCGCGGCCACCGCGGTCACGTCCACCGCGACCAGCAGCACCGCCACCGCGTTCACCCGCCGCAGCAGGTCCGACCCCGACGCCTCGCGGAGCCGCGGGTGCCGCCACCGCGACACCAGGGTCGGGGTGGTCGCCGAGCCGACCCCGTTCACCTCGGACCGCCCTTGCCAGGGACCGAGCGCGTCCCGTCCACGCCACACCACATTCGGACGACGTCCTTCCCACCATGAACCCGATTATTTGGTCACCCGTTCGAGACCATCCGAACGGGACTCTCTGCTCACTCGGTGTGCATCAAGCGTGATTCATTGGCGCTAATTCACTCGTTCGGTGATCACTATTCCCCTTTCCGGTAGCCGGCGCGCTCTGACCCTGCGGTAATTCAGCCAGACGTGCGACGAGATACCACCGGGGTGGTCGAATCCCGTCGCGGTCCGGAGGCGAATAATTCTGGACCGTCATCCGCCATCCAGTGAAATGGGGCCCATTGAGCGTCGATGAAGGAGACGTGCGCACCGCGTCGGAACAGGGCGGACCGGCCCGTCCCGACGGCGCGCGCACCCACGTCCGTGCCCACGTCGTGCTGCCCGCCTACAACGAGGCGGCCTCGCTGCCGCCGCTGCTGACCCGGCTCGCCGAGGCGTCCCCGGCGGGGGAGCTCACCGCCTGGGTCGTCGACGACGGCTCGTCCGACGGCACCGCGGACGTCGTCGCCGACGGCTGGCCCGGCCTGGACGTCCGGCTGGTCAGCCACCCCGTCAACCTCGGCCTCGGCCAAGCCGTCCAATCAGGACTGCGCGCCGTGCTGGCCGAGGCGGGCGACGAGGACGTCGTCGTGGTGATGGACGCCGACGACACCCACGACCCGGCCCTGATCCTGCGGATGCGGCAGGAGATCGAGGCGGGCGCGGACGTGGTGATCTGCTCCCGGTTCGTCGACGGCGGCGACGACGCGACCGCACCGCCGCTGCGCCGGCTGCTGTCCCGCGGCGCGGCCGTGCTGTTCCGCCGCGTGCTGCGGGTCGACGGCGTCCGCGACTGCACCAGCGGCTTCCGCGCCTACCGGGTCAGCCTGCTGGCCCGCGCCGAGCGGCACTGGGGCGAGCGGCTCATCGAGGAACGCGGGTTCGCGTGCATGGTCGAGCTGCTGCTCAAGCTGCGGCACTGCCGGCCCGTGGTCACCGAGGTGCCGCTGGCCCTGCGCTACGACCGCAAGCACGGCCCGAGCAAGATCCGCATCGTCCGCACCGTCGGGCAGTACGTGAAGCTGCTGGTCCGCGACCGGCTCACGCCCGCGCCGTACCGGGCGCTGTGATGCGGCGGGCGGACCGCGGGCACGTGGTGGTGGTCGGCGGCGGCATCTGCGGCTTGGCCACCGCGCACCGCCTGGTGCGCGCCGGCACGAGGGTGACGTTGCTGGAGGGCAGCGACCAGCTCGGCGGGCTAGGCACGTTCTTCCCGTGGCGCGACCGCTGGGTGGAGCGCTTCTACCACTGCGTGATGCCGACCGACGACCACCTGCTCGACCTGCTCGGCGACCTCGGGCTGCGCGACTCGATCGCCTGGCGGCCGACCCGGATGGGCATGGTCGTGGACGGTCGGGCGTTCCCGTTCAACACGGCGCTGGACCTGCTCAGGTTCACCCCGTTGAGGGTGCTCGACCGGCTGCGGTTCGGCGCGGTCTCGGTGCTGCTGCGGCGGTTGGGCCGGGGGAAGGACCTCGACGGCACCCGCACCGAGGACTGGCTGCGCGGCCTGTACGGCGACCGGGTGTGGGAGCTGCTGCTCGCGCCGCTGTTCGGGGCGAAGTTCGGCGCGCGGTTCGGCGACGTGCCCGCGCTGTACCTGTGGCAGCGCCTGGGGCGCGAGGGGGCCGTGTCGGTGCGCGGGTACCCCGAGGGCGGCTACCGGGCCGTGATCGACGCGCTGAGGGCGTCGATCGAGGCCGGTGGCGGCGTGGTGCGGCTGGACGCGCCGGTGCGGCGGATGGGCGTCACCGGCGGGCGGATGCGGATCACGCTGGACGGCGGCGAGTCGGTGTCGGCGGACCACGTGGTGTCGACGCTGCCCCTGCCGCTGCTGCGGCAGCTCGCCGACGAGGACCTGGCCGCGCGGCTGCCCGACGTGCGGCTGCCGTACCAGGGCGTGGTGAACGCGCTGTTCTTCCTGCGCCGGCCGTTGTCCGGGCACTACTGGACGCCGGTGGTGCGGTCCGGCACCGAGTTCGACGGCCTGATCCAGATGACGCCGCTGGCGGGCGTGGAGCCGTACGACGGGCGGCACCTGGTCTACGCGATGCGGTACACCGACCGGGAGTCCGCGCTGTTCCGGGAGGACGACGCGGCGATCGCGGCGCGGTGGACCTCGCAGCTGCTGGCCCTGCACCCCGCGCTGTGCCGCGAGGACCTGGACGACGTGCGGGTGTTCAAGGCGCCGTTCGTGGAGCCGGTGTACCCGCTCGGGTACCTGGCGCGCCGGCCGCCCGTGGTGGTCGCCGGCACCCCGCTGCTGCTGGCGACCACCGCGCACGTCTACCCGGACGTCACGAGCTGGAACTCGAGTGCGGGACTCGCGCGACGGGTCGCCGCGAGGCTGGCGGGGGCACCACAACCTGTTCCGGGCTGAGCCGCCGGGTGTGCACCGGCTCGCCGCGGACCAGCTGCCGGAGCGCGGCGGCGATCCGGGCCGACGGCGAGCCGGTGCCGTAGGGCGACGGGATGTGCTCCAGGCGTTCCCGGTGGCCCGCCACGTCGTCCAACCACCGCAGCACCTCCGCGCACACCCGCGGCCCCGGCGGCACGAGGGTGCCGAACGTGCCCTCGATCTCGGGGCGCTCCGTGCTGCGGCGCACCACGACCACCGGCCGTTTGAGGACGCTGACCTCCTCCTGGATGCCGCCGGAGTCGGACACGACCACGGCGGCGCACCGGGCCAGCGCCAGGAACGCCGGGTACGCCTGCGGTTCGACCACCCTGAGCCGGTGCAGCAGGGCGGTCAGGCCGAACGCCTCGACCCGCTTGGCCGTGCGCGGGTGCAGCGGCAGCACCACGGGCAGCGGCAGCCGGTTCAGCTCGCGCAGGATCGTCTCCAGGTTGACCGGGTCGTCCACGTTCTCCGGCCGGTGCACGGTGGCCAGCACGTAGCCGTCGCGCTCCAGCTCGTGCGCGGCGAGGACGACGGTCTCCTCGTCACGGCCGGGCAGCGCCGTGACCAGGGCTTCGACCACCGTGTTGCCGGTGATCGCGATGCGCTCCTCGGGGACGCTCTCGGCCAGCAGGTTGGTGTGGTTGAGCGGCGTCGGCGCGCAGCAGAGGTCGGCGAGGTGGTCGATGGCGACCCGGTTGTGCTCCTCGGGCATCGCCCGGTCGAAGCTGCGCAGCCCGGCTTCGACGTGCACCAGCGGCACGTCGTTGGCGTTGGCGGCCAACGCCCCCGCGAGCGCGGACGTCGTGTCGCCCTGCACGATCACCGCCGTCGTCGGGTGCTGCGCCAGCAGCTCGTCCACCGCCGCGATGGCCGCGCCGAGCTGTCCGCCGCGCGTGCCGCCGCCGACGGTCAGCTCGTGGAACCGGCCGGGGCGGCCGATGTCCTGCCGGATCCGGTGGTACATCGCGGTGTCGTAGTGCTGTCCGGTGTAGACGACGGTGGCGTTGGCGCCCATCACGCGGATCAGCGGCGCGAGTTTGATCAGCTCCGGCCTGGTGCCGCACACCATCGTGACGGTGCCGGGGACTCCCTGGTCTATCGGACCCACCTCCAGTCGCGGATGACGCGCGCCCGGGGCGCGATCGCGGTGAAGGTTAGAGTCCCGGCGGCCGATTTCCCTTGCGCCTCAGTCGATCGAGTGAACTTGCCCGTCGGGTGGCTCGAGTTGTCGGGGTGCCTCAGTAGATTGGTGAGTGGATCATTCTGAAGTGGACGGACATGCGATGATGCGAAGACACACGGCGTTGATCACCACGGCGTTGCTCGTGGCGTCGGCGGTGGGCCCGTCGCACGCGGAGGGGGCCGGGACGGTGCTGCTGCCGGACCTCCGGCAGGCCCCGGTGGGGTGCCGCGGCGGGTTCACCGGCAACCCGTCGTGGTGCGTCGACTGGGACGTGTGCCCGGTCGCCGACCCGGCCGCGCCGAACGGCGAGTGCGTGCAAGTGGGCCCGATCGGGGCAATCCGGCTGAGGTTCACCACATCGGCGGACAACATCGGCGACGGGCCGCTGGTGATCCACGGCAGGCGGAGTGACGCCGGGCAGCCGCGGATGGCCGCGCGGCAGGCATTCCAGTCCGCTGTGGACGGTTCCATCCCGATGGCCTACGAGCAGGCGCAGCACCCCATCCCGGCCACCCTGTACTACGAGCCGGCGGCGACGCACGAGCACTGGCACCTGCTCGGCTTCGAGCACTTCCAACTCCGCACACCTTCGGGTGACACGGTCGTGACGGACCGGAAGAACGGCTTCTGCCTCGGCGACCGGTACGCGACCCACGACCGGCTGCCGAACCGGCCGGGCGCGGAGGACACCCCGCAGGGTCGGCTGGCGGCGTTCCTGCGGCTGAACAAGTGCGGCCACCACGCGCCGGAGGCGTTGAGCGTGGTGCAGGGCATCTCGGTCGGCTACGGCGACGACTACCCGCACACCGTCGACTTCCAGTGGCTGGACATCACCAAGGTGCCGTCCGGTGTGTACGACGTGGTGAACACCGTCAACGGCGACCGCACCCTGGTCGAGAAGTCGTACGCGAACAACACCTCGGTCATGGCGGTCTCCATCCGCTGGCCGGACGGCGCCGTCGAGCCACCCGCCACGATCACCACCCCGCCGCAGGTGCGGCTGCTGCGGAACTGCCCGGGCACCGACCAGTGCGCCACCCTGCGGGAGTGACCGGTGAGGGCCCGCCGCGCGGTGTAACGCGGGTGGTCCGGGTGCCGATCCACGGTGACATGGCCGGGAACCCACGTGTCCGCGTGGTTCCGGGCGTGGCTCCGGGAGAGGACCAGGGTGGCTCTGTTCGGCAACAAGGAGAGCGCGGAGATCGCGGCGCTCCAGCAGCAGGTGGCGGCGGCGCACGCGACGATCGCCGAGCTGCGCGGGTGGGTCGGTCACCTCCGCGGGGCGGAGACCGGGGCGTTGGAGGCCGAGCTGCGCGGCCTGCGGTCGGCGGTGGAGCAGGCCAAGCAGGAGCACGCGACGCTCGGCGCGTCCCGGCAGCGGCTGGTGGCGGAGGTCGGCACGTGGCGGTCGCAGCTGGTCGAGACGCGCGAGCTGGCCCTGCTGCAGGAGGTCGGGGTCTACGAGTACGCGCACCCGCTGGACGACGCGCTCGCGTACAAGAGCGCCCTGGACGGGCTGAAGCAGCAGATCAAGGCGGCGGCCAAGGACGACGCGGTGGCGTGCCAGGTCGACTGGGCGGTGAACGGGTCGGTCAAGGAGGGGCAGAAGCTGGGCCGCGACATCGCCAAGTTGATGCTGCGCGCCTACAACGCCGAGGCCGACAACGCGGTGCGCGCGGTCAAGCCGCACACCCGTGAGGCGGTGAAGAAGCGGCTGACCACGACCCGGGACACCATCGGCAAGCTCGGCGCGCTGATGCGCATCGTCATCTCGCCGGACTACCACCGGCTGCGGCTGCACGAGATCGACCTGACCGCCGACTACCTGGTCAAGGTCGAGGCCGAGCGCGACGCGGCCCGGGCGGAGCGCGAACGGCTCCGCGAGGAGGCGAAGGTGATGAAGGAGATCGAGCGCGAGCGGGCCCGGCTGGCCAAGGAGCGGTCGCACTACGCCACCGTCGTGACCAAGCTGGAGGCGAAGGGCGACGTCGAAGGGCTGGCGCGGGCGCGGGAGCAGCTCGCGGCGGTCGACGACGCGATCACCGGGGTGGAGCGGCGTGCGGCGAACGTGCGCGCGGGCTACGTCTACGTGATCTCCAACGTCGGCGCGTTCGGGCCGGACGTGGTCAAGATCGGCATGACGCGGCGGCTGGAGCCGATGGACCGGGTGCGCGAGCTGGGCGACGCGTCGGTGCCGTTCCGGTTCGACACGCACGCCCTGTTCTTCTCCGACGACGCGATCGCCCTGGAGACCGCGTTGCACCAGCGGCTGAGCGAGAAGCGGGTGAACATGGTCAACCCGCGGCGCGAGTTCTTCTACGCCACGCCGGCGGAGGTCAGGGACCTGCTGGTCGCGTTGGGCGACGACCACGTCCTGGAGTACAACGACACGGCGGAAGCCGTCGAGTGGCGTGCGTCCGACCCGGGTCGACGTCTCGTCGACGGCGCGGCGCGGCGTGACCCGGTGCTGTCGGGAGTCGGCGCCGGTGACGCCGGGTCGGACGGCGACCTCTCCGACGACGGCGGTGAGTGACCGGTGCCCCACTCGCCCGCCGCGTGGCTGACCGATCCGCTCGACGACGCGCTGGTCCGCTACTGGGACGGTCACCGCTGGACGTTCCACACGGCCGTGCGCCGGGTGGCGGCGGCCGTGCCGACGTCACCGGTACCGACGCCACCGCCCGCGCCGACGCTTAGGCCCGACGTGGCGCAGGCCCTCGAACGGGTGCGGGGCGTGCTCATCGGCTCGATGAAGGAGGTCAACCTCTTGGGCGGCTACCTGCGCCCGGAGGAACGGGTGCTGGCGCTGACCGGTGCGCAGGGCGAGGGCTCCGGCGTGCTCGCCTGCACCAACCACCGGCTGCTGTTCCTCTTCGTCGGCCTGGTGCGCAAGCAGGTCCTGCAGGTGGACTGGAACCAGGCCAAGGGCGTCACCTACGACCGGGCGTCGAAGGTCTTCGCCGTCTACACGACGAAGCCGACGAAGCGGGCCGTGCCCGCGATGGCCGTGCGCGTGCCCAACCTGGCCGACGCGCAGGCCGTGGCCCAGGCGGCGCAGGCCGCGTCCGCCGCGCCCCGCCTGGATGTCCTCTGACCGGATGTCCTCTGAGGAGGGCCGTCCAGCCCTGGTGGCCTCCGGCGTTTGGCCGCGTCGCCGTTCGGGAATTCGCCGGACGTCCGGATCGGCGACCCGAAGGGTGGGGCCATGTCGTTGGCCACCGGGGAACGCGTGCTCGCAGGTCGCTACCAGCTGGCGGGCAAGCTCGGCGCGGGCGGCGCGGCCGAGGTCCACCGGGGGTGGGACGTGCTGCTCCGGCGGTTCGTCGCGGTCAAGGTCGTGCGGGGCGACGAGGTGGACGAGCGGCGCTTCGACAACGAGGTCCGCACGCTGGCCGGCCTGTCGCACCCCGGGCTGTTGTCCGTCTACGACGTCGGCACGTGCGACGGGGCGTCGTTCGTGGTCATGCAGCTGGTCGAAGGCACGACGTTGCGCGACCGGCTGCTGGCCGGCACGTTCACGCCCGCGCAGGTCCGCACCCTCGGCCACCAGGTGGCGGACGCCCTCGCCCACGTGCACGACCAGCGCGTCGTGCACCGGGACGTGAAGCCGTCGAACGTCCTGCTCGACGGCTCGGACACCGCCTACCTGGCCGATTTCGGGCTGGCCCGGACCCTCGGCTCGACCCGCGTCACCAACGTGGGCGAGGTCGTCGGCACCGCCTCCTACCTGGCGCCGGAGCAGGTGCGCGGTGACGAGGTGGGCCCGGCCGCGGACGTCTACGCGCTCGGCCTGCTGCTGCTGGAGTGCCTGACCGGCTACCGGGAGTACCAGGGCGACCGGGTGGAGGCCGCCGTCGCCCGCCTGCACCGCCCGCCCAGGGTCCCGGACGACGTGCCCGCCGGTCTCGCCCGCCTGCTCTCGGTGATGACCTCGCTGTCCGTCCGCCGCCGTCCCACGGCCGCGCAGGTCGCCGACAAGCTCCGCCCCGCCCCGACCGCACTGCCGCGTGACGGGCTGCTCTGCGGTGTCCGGTCGCCCGGTCGCCCCGCCTAGACCCGCCCCCGGTTCACGCCTGGACCGTGGTCAGGAACCGTTCGAGCGCGTCGGTGAACTCCGCCGGCCGTTCGAGGTTGGGCAGGTGGCCCGCGCCCGGGATGACCGCGAGCGCCGAGCCGGGGATGGCCGCGTGCAGCCGCTCGGCCACGGCGACCGGCGTGTACTCGTCGTCCTCGCCGACGACCACGAGCGCGGGCACGGTGACGCGGGACAGGGAGTCCAGGTAGTCGGGCCGTTCCGCCCGTCCCCGCCACCCCGCCGCCGCACCCTCCGGTGACGTGCCGCGCATCATCCCCAGCACGTGCTCGGCGACGGCCGGCAGCGCGACGACGTTGTGCGGCGAGATCATCTTGTCCAGCACTTCGTCGGCGTACGGCCCCATGCCTTCGCGCAGCACCCGCGCCGCCAGTTCGTGCCGCAGTTCGCGGGCCGCCGCCGTGTCCGCCTCGGGGAACGTGTCCGCCAGCACGAGCGCACGGACGCGTGCCGGGTGCGATCGGTGCAATTCCATGGCGATCTGGCCGCCCATCGACAACCCGCACACCACCACCCGGTCCAGGTCGAGGCGGTCGAGCAGGCCGATCAGGTCGCCGGCGAACACGTCCAACGGCGTCTTGCCGGGCACGACCGTCGTCTCGCCGTATCCGCGCAGGTCAGGCACGATGACCCGGTAACGGGAGCGGAGCCGTTCGACCTGAGGGCGCCACATCGAGCGGTTGAACGGGTGGCCGTGCACCAGCAGCACCGGGACGCCGTCGCCCTCGTCGTCGTAGGCGATGTCGATCTCGTTGACCCGCATGATCCCCCCACTGTCCGGTTGACGTCCGAAGCCTAGGAACGCCACCCTGCTCGGTGCAATGAAAACAATGCTCTCGGTGCAATGTGAGGTGCGCGTGGCGGACTACCGCCTGATCGCCGACCGGCTCGCCGCCGACGTCGCGACCGGCAGGCTCAAGCCGGGCGACCGCCTGCCGCCGCAACGCGCGTTCGCCCGCAGGCACGGCATCGCCGGCTCCACGGCGGCCCGCGTCTACGGCGAGCTGATCCGCCGCGGGCTCGCGGTCGGCGAGGTCGGGCGCGGCACGTTCGTGCGGGCCGCACGCCCGCCGGTCGAGCCCGCGCTGGCCGAACCGGGCGGCGCGCGGGTCGACCTGGAGCTGAACTTCTGCGTCCTGCCCGACCAGCCCGCCCTGCTGGTGCCCGGTCTCGACCGGCTCGTCCGGCACGGGCTCGGCGACGCGCTCACGCCGGTCGGCGTCCGCGGCACGCCCGAGGCACGCGCCGCCGTCGCCCGCGTGCTGGCGCGGGGCGGGTGGACGCCGGACGAGCGCCGGGTCCTGTTCACCGGCAACGGCAGGCAGGCGATCGCGGCCGTCGTGTCGGCGTTGGTGCCGGTCGGCGGGCGGCTCGGGGTGGAGGCCGTCACCTACCCGGTGGTGAAGGCGATCGCGACCAGGCTGGGCGTCACGCTCGTGCCGCTGCCGGTGGACGACGCGGGCGTGCTGCCGGGTGCGCTCCGCGCCGCCGACGTGCGCGCGGTCTACCTCCAGCCGACCCTGCACAACCCGCTCGGCACCACCATGCCCGAACGACGCCGCGCCGAACTCGCCGACACCGTGCGCGACCTGGACGTGCAGGTGGTCGAGGACGCCATCTACGCCTTCCTCGGCCCCGACCTGCCGCCGCTCGCGCCCGAGCGCACGACCGTGGTGGACAGCCTGTCCAAACGCCTCGCGCCCGGCCTGACGGTCGGGTTCGCCGTCCCGCCCGCGCACCTGGTCGACCGGGTCGCCGCCGCCGCGCGCTCCGGCGGCTGGGCGGTCGGCCACTTCGCGCTCGCCGCCGCGACGGAGTGGCTCACCGACGGCACCGTGGAGTCCATAGTGGACCAGAAACGCGTGCTCGCGCACGAACGGCAGCGGCTCGTGCGCGAACGCCTGGCCGGCTTCGACATCAGCGCCGACCCCGGCTCCTACCACTGCTGGTGGCGGCTGCCGGACCGGTGGCGCGCCGAGACGTTCGTGGCCGCCGCGGCACGGCGGGGCATCGCCATCACGCCCGCCGCCGCGTTCGCGGTCGTGCCCGGCCACGCGCCGAACGCCGTCCGCCTCGCCCTCGCCTCCGCGTCGACCCCGACCCTGGCCGCCGCGCTGGACGTGCTCGCCGCGCTCGCCGAAGGCAGCCCGGAGGACGAGCAGGTCGACTAGAGTCGGGCCATGACCGGGGTTTCTTGGCTGCTCGACGCCGATCCGGCGCTGCGCTGGCAGGTCGAGCGCGACGTCGTCCACGCGCCGCCCGAGGTCTGGGAGGCGACGCGGGCCAGGATCGCGACCGAGGGCTTCGGCGCACGCCTGCTCGCGCTGCAGGACACGGACGGCCGGTGGGCGGGCGGCGCGTTCTTCCCCGCCGGCTTCGACTTCCACGGCCCGGAAGCCGCCGATGGCGCCGGGCAGCCCTGGACCGCGACGACGTGGACGCTGAACACGTTGCGGGAGTGGGGCATGGACTCCACCGTCCTGCGTGACCGCGGCACGGCGGAACTGCTGGAGCGCCACTGCCGCTGGGAGTACGACGACCTGCCGTACTGGGGCGGCGAGGTCGACTGCTGCATCAACGCGTGGACCGTCCAGAACGGCCTGTGGCTCGGGGCCGACATCACCGGCATCGTGGACTGGTTCGTCGAGCACCGCCTGCCCGACGGCGGCTGGAACTGCGCGTGGGTCGAGGGGTCGATGCGGTCGTCGTTCCACTCGACCCTCAACTCGCTCAAAGGACTGCTCTCCTACGACGCCGCGACCGGCGGCACGGACGCGACGCGTGCCGCCCGCCGTGCCGGCGAGGAGTACCTGTTGGCCCGCGGGCTGTTCCGCCGGCTGTCCACGGGCGAGCCGGTGGCGCCGTGGGTGGACCGCTTCTCGTACCCCTTCCGCTGGTTCTACGACGTGCTCAACGCCGCCGAGCACTTCCGCCAGGTCTCGCTGCTCGACGGCACGCCGCCGGACCCGCGCATGGCCGACGCGATCGAACTCATCCGCGCGCGGCGGCAGCCCGACGGCACCTGGCTCCAGTCCCGCCGGCATCCCGGACGCGTCTGGTTCGAGGTCGACGTGCCGGCGGGGGAGCCGTCGAAGTGGCTGACCCTGTACGCGACCCGGGTGCTCGACTGGTGGGACGCCAACGCCCCGTCAGCGCCCTAGGAATCGGCCAGCCACGCCAGCAGTCGGCCCCGCGACCAGCAGCGGCCGACGGCTTCGGCGTGCCGGCCCGACCCGTCGGACACCGCCACGCCGATGATGCTGTGGCCGGAGGCAGGGCGGTCGCCGAGCGTCGGTATCGACGGCGCGACCCCGACCCCCTCGGCCGACACCCACGCCACCGGCCGACCCGCCGCCGCTTCGTCGAGGCGGTGCAGGAAGCGCGCGCGGTCCTCCGGCGGGAAGCGCGACAGCGCCCACGTCGTGGTGACGACCGGCAGGGCGTCCGCGGGCACGTGCGCGAACGCGTCGGGCAGCACGTCGACGGCGTCACCTCGCAGCAGCAGCGGAGGGTGCGCCGCCGCCAACGTGATCTCCGCGTCGAGCCTCGCCATCCGCTCCGGTTCGTCGGGTGGCAGGCAGGCGCGCAACCAGCGGGCGTCGTCCGCGTCGGTCACGTCGAGAGGGTCGACGTCGACGCCGATCCGGGCGACGACCTCGGGCATCGCCCGCGTCGGAACGGGCCGGTCGCCCACGATCGAAGCCGACACCCGCACCGGAGACGTGGGGTCGCCCAGCGACTGCCCATTGCCGTAGGTGATGCCGACGCGATCGACCGTGAGGTTGAGACCGGCCGAGCAGCCCACGTCGACCAGCCCGACCGCGGTCGCGCCGACCCGTCGTGCCGCCTCGGCGACGGCCGGGTACAGCACCGCGCCACGCCCGGTCTCGTCGGTCCTCACGCGCCGGCGCACGGCGATGTCCACGACGGCGTCGGTCAGGCGCAGCAGGGTGTCGATCGCCGCGTCGGCGGCGGCCTCGCCGTTCCCGGCGGCATAGGCCGCGGCGAGTGCGGGTGCGCGTCCGGCGAGGGCGAGGTCGTGCAGCGCGGCGAGGATCAGCGCGGGCTGCCGCTTGCGCGCCGGTGCCGAACCGATGGCCTGCAACGCCCCGTCGGACTCGCTCAGGGCGACGGCGACGCGTCCGCGCAGCGGCGACGTCGCGGCGTCGACCTCGCCGAACCGCCGGTACACCTCGGCGAGCGTGCGAGCCTTACCCACGGGTTCGGCGCCTCCTGCGATCGGCCCTCGACATCCCGACGATCCTAAGCCGTGTAAGGCGTTCACCTGACATCACCTGGTCACGCCGGCGGATAGCCTCACGTCGGCTTGCCAGGGTGCCTCGTCGCCTGGCGTGGATCGACGTGACAGGAACCCGGTGTCCCAGTACCCCCAACACCCGCACTACAGCGCGCCCGGCCGTCCTGGCCTGCCCGGCAACCCCGGTCAGTGGCACCCCGGTCCGCCGCAGGGGTACGGCCCTCCGGTCCCGCCACCGGCCAAGGGCAACAAGGGGGCGCGGTGGGTCATCGTCGCCGTTGTCGTCGCGGTGGTGGTGGCCGCGGGAGCCGGCGGTGCGTGGTTCTGGCTGCGGGCCGGTGGCGCGGGCGAAGGACTCGCGGCGGAGGCGGGCACGCAGCTCACGCGCACGGTGGAGGAGTACTTCCCGGAGGACTGGAAGCCCGAGGGCGAAGAGATCGCGATGGCGGTCGGGTCGTGGGTCGACGGGCGTTGGTGGACCGACGACCACCTGGTGCGGGAGATGCCGGGCGAGGTCGTCGCCTACAAGATCTCCGACGGTTCGGTGGCCTGGCGGATCCCGGTGGCGGGCAACGGCTCCTGCCGGTCCTCGCGGGAGATGACGCCGGAGGGGCACGTCGCGGTCCTGCGCGGTGACGGGATGGGCAGGAAGGCGGTGAAGGGCTGTCACCAGCTGACCCTGGTCGACATCACCGCGGGCAAGGAGCTGTGGACGGTGGAGCTGGACCAGGTGGGCGGCGAGTACGCGAACTCCCTCTCCCAGCCCGTGATCTCGGGCGGGCTCGTCCACGTGAGCAACGGGAAGGGCAGCCAGACCCGCGGCCTCGCGGACGGGTCGCCGTCCGACCTCAAGGCGGAGCCGACGGGCTGTGCCGCCACCGACCACCTGGGCGTCGACGGCGTCCTGGTGTCGTGGCTGCGGTGCCGCAGCGGCGACGAGATCCTGTGGGTGCTGGCCGGGTACGACGAGAACGTGAAACCGCTGTGGGGGTGGCTCCACCCGGAGAAGGGCCGCAAGCCCGCCCTGACGGGCGTGCTGTCGGTCGACCCGCTGACCGTGGTGGTCTACAACGGGACCAAGGGCCAGGACATCTGGCGGGTGGAACCGGGCAAGGGCACGCCGGACGCCCCCGGCACGCACCGGGTGCTCCTCTCCATCATCGCGGGCGAGAACATCTCGCTGCCCTGCCCCACCTACGGCCGGTCGACCGGGCCGTCCGTGTGCACCGCGGTCGTGGTCGGCGACGACGTGCTCTACTTGCAGTCCAATCCGAACGGCCCCAGCAGCAGGTTCCACGGGATCGTCGCGGTGGACCTGGACACCGGCGCGGAGCGCTGGCACGCCCGCGCGGAAGGCGAGCTGTCGCTCTCGGCGATCACCGTCGACGACGGGAAGCTGATCGCCTTCCAGGCCCAGGCCGACCTCTCCCTCGCCAAGGATTTGGGCCACGAGTCGCCGGGCGTCGTCGTCACCGTCGACCCCGGGAACGGCAGCCTCACCGCGCTGGCGGCACTTCCCCTGGTCGAGCGCGGGCAGACGTTGGAGACGCTGGTCGAACGCGGCGAGTACGGCACCGACACCATCGAGTGGCACGACGGCACGCTGGCCATCCTCGCACCGGCGGTCGTGGTGACCAGCGAAGGAGTCGGCGGTGGCCCCGGGTCCTTCGCCGGCCTCGTCTACTCGTGACCCAGGACGAACGCCGTCGCTAGCCGAACGCCACCAGGTACGTGGCCAGCACCGCGAGCAGGTACACCGGGTAGCCGACGCGCGAGGCGCGGGCCAGCCGCCGCTCCGCCTCGTCGTGCCGCATCGCCACCAGCCGCTTGCGCAGCATGACGATCAGCACGCACCCGGCGGCCAGCATGATGAACGCGTAGTAGCCCCACTCCAACGCCACCGTGTAGCTGACCGACGGCAGCTGCGACGTCACGTTGTTCAGCAGCACGGCCGTGCTGAGGATCGCCGTGACGCCCATCGACACCGGCGCGGCCCCGTCCGCGGGCCTGAAGAACAGCGACAGGTACGTGACGCAGATGAGCAGCAGCAGCGGCAGCAGGTTCTTCAGCAGGAACGGCAGCGTGTCGCGGACGATCTCCACCTCGCCCGTGTACTGGCTGTAGTAGATGCCCTCGGCGGCGCCGGCCGCGGAGCCGTCGCCCAGGGCGTCGCTGCTGCCGACGGTCCGCTGGAAGAACCGCGCCGACGTGGCCAGCCAGTTCGGGATGTCGTTGATCGTCGCCTCCGCGTCCGCGCCGCTGCGCAGGTGGTGCTCGGCGGGCAGGTCCAGCACCTCCTTGTCGGTCACGTACACGACCTCGTCGGCGGTCCGCGTCCGGTTCTGCAGCACGACCTTCAAGTGCTGGTGGTCGAACGGGAAGCTGCGGAACTCGAAGCCGTTCTTGAACCGGTCGGCCACCCGGTACAGCCGGTAGGTGCCGTCCTCGCCGGTGACGTCGCGCAACGGCTCGCCCAGCCTCAGGTCCGGCTCGACCGCGTTCACGAACTGCACGTCCGCCGCCGTGTGCGGGCCCGTGTACTTCAACCACAGGAAGAAGTCCATGAAGTACGTGCCGTCACGGGTGTCCAGGTCGCGCACCTCGTTGAGGTTGATGCCGGTGGCCACGACCTGGCGGCGCGTCAGGTACCGGTCGCCGATCGCGATCACCGTGCCGTCGGCCAGGCCCGCGCCCAACGCCTGGGGCGACGGCGGCTCGTAGCTCGTCAGCTGCACCGGCGCGGACACCAGCCGCGTGCCGTCGCTCGTCACGAACGACACCGGCATCTGCGCCGAGCCGTTGGCGGTGAAGTACAGCGGCCCGAGCAGCGCCGGGAACGCGTTCCTCTTGTCCTTCAACGCGGCCAGGCCGTCGCGCAGCCGCTCGCGGTCGTCGGCGATAGTCGTCTCGTCGAGTCCGATGTGGTGGGTGGTGACGACGTGCAGGCCGACGTTGAGCGCCTCCCGCGCCGTGGCGGCCTGCCAGCGCGGGCGTTCGCCGTACCGCCGCTGGTAGTCCTCGGCCCACCTCAGCGCGGGGCCGGACAGCGAGTCGTGCGCCATCGGCGTGGCCAGGTGCAGGTCCCGCGTGGCGCCGCCGAGGGCGTCGTGGAACGACGGGGTGCCCAGGGTGGCGGTGCCCAGGATCGGCACGTCCACGCCCGCGTCGCGCAGGCCCTTCACCAGCGGGACGCCGTTGCGCTCCTCGGTGGCGAGCACGACCGGCGTGCCGAGGGCTTTGACCTGGTCGACGACCGCCCGCGGGTCGTCGGTGACGGGCACGGTCGCGACGACCTCGCCGAACCGCCGGTAGGAGTCCGCGAACGCGGCCTGCGCGGAACGGCCGGACGCGTGGTCGTCGTGGACGATCACGACCTTGTCGACGCCCAGCACCTCGGCCGCGTACACGGCGAGGAAGTCGCCCTGGGTGCGGTCGCCGAACATGCTGCGGAAGTACCAGTCGCTGCCGTCGGTGACGCTCGACCCGCTCGCCGACGGCGTCACGGCCGGGATGCCGGCCGCGCGGTAGATCGGTGCGGCGGCGAGGGACGTGGCCGTGACGCCGTGCCCGATGACGTACAGCGCCTTGTTCTCGCGGACGATCTCCTCGGCGATCCGCTTCGCCTGGTCGGGCTGGTCGGCGTCGTCGTAGACGAGCAGCTCCACGGGGTGGCCGTTGACGCCGCCGTCCGCGTTGACGTCGTCCAGGCCCATCCGCACGCCGCGTTCGAGGTGGGCGGCGGCGGCCGGGTCGCGCCCGGTCAGGCCCGCGACCAGGGCGACGTGCACGGGGGTGTCGGTCGCCTGGCTGACCGCGGACCACACGCCCGCGCCGGTCAACGTCACCAGGACCACGATGCCCGCTGCGACCAGCGCTTTCAGCTTCGTGCGGCGTTTGGGCGCGGGGTCGGTCGGGTCCGGGCGCGGCGGTTCGACCACGTCCCGCGCCTCGGGTGGCGCTTGTGGTTCGACGCCGCGCAGCGCGCGCCGGGCCCGGTCGGTGGCGGGGTCGGCTTTGAGCGCGTAGGCGTGGTCGAGGCAGAACCGGCGTTCGGCGTCGTCGGTGACGAGTTCGGCGAGCCAGCGCCAGGCGGGCTCGTAGTCGATGTCCTCGGCCAGCGCCACGCCGAGCAGTTCGCGGGCGGCGGCGGGATCTGTGTTACGCAGGGTGATCGCCTGATGCGTGAGCGTCACGGCCGTGTCGGGTTTGACGGGCTTGGCGCGGTCGGCGGGCTGGTCGGGTTGGCCGGGCTCGGCGGGCTGGTCCGGCTTGGCAGGCGTCTCGGGCACGGGGTCGGACGCTAGGCACGCCACCCGGTGCCCGATGGAGAATCCCCCGGTTGTGGCACGGTCACCTGATCAGGTCATTCGGCGGGGCGGCCGTCCTCGTCCTCGATGTGCATCGCCGCGTCCTCGGGTCCGCGCAGGTAGTTCGACCCGGCTTCGTCGGCGATCGACGTCGGCTCTTCGTCGACGAAGTCGCCGTCGTCGTCGGGCACGGCGTACTGCGGGCCTGCCGTCTCGGGGTCGCGACGCAGGCTGTGGCCCTCGTGCGTGCCCCAGTGCGGCTCCAGCGACTCCTGCTGCTCGGACATCGGTCCTCGATCTCCTCGTTCGGCTGGGTCGTCTCGTTCGGCTCGCGCTCGTTCGTCGGCCATGGTCGCTCCTCCCGTGCCGGTCAGGGGGCACACCGATGGGTTACCCGCGACCCCCGGTGGGACACGGCTCGTTTGCCGGGGCGTGCGGCGGTGAACCCGGAGGCCATGACGAGGAGCGGCACGATGGCGGTGTCGGTCGACGCCTGGGGCGTCGACCTGGACGCCGACCTCGGCGTTCCGTCCGACCCGGCCGGTGTGGTCGTGTTCGCGCACGGGTCGGGCAGTTCGCGGCACAGCGGGCGCAACCGGGCCGTGGCGGAGTCGCTGCGCCGGGACGGGTACGCGACCCTGCTGCTCGACCTGCTGACCGAACGTGAGGAGCGGGAAGACCGGGTCACCAGGAGGCTGCGGTTCGACATCGGCTTGCTGGCGGAGCGGGTGGCGGCGTCGGTGGAGTGGACGTCGAGGGCGCCGGCGACGCGCGGGTTGCCGATCGGGCTGTTCGGCGCGAGCACGGGCGCGGCGGCGGCGTTGGTGGCGGCGGCCGGGACGTACCTGGTGAGGGCGGTCGTGTCGCGGGGCGGGCGGCCGGACTTGGCGGGGAACGCGCTGTCGCGGGTGCGTGCGCCGACGTTGCTGGTGGTGGGTGGGCGTGACGAGGAGGTGCTGGCGCTGAACCGCGCGGCGGCGGAGCAGTTGGCGGTGTTGTGGCGGATCGAGGTGGTGGAGGGCGCGACGCACCTGTTCGAGGAGCCGGGTGCGTTGGACGAGGTCGCCCGCCTGGCGGGCACGTGGTTCCGGGACTTCCTCTGAGCCGTGCTCGTTCGGATCGGTGTTTGCTCGGTGGCGGTGTCGGCTGCGCTCAGCCGACCGGTCCCGTCAGCGCGTGCGGCCCGACCGCCGGTTCGAGCAGCGACAACGTCCGCTGTTGCGCGTCGAGACCGACGCGGATGCCGACCGGCATCGGCAGGTTCGGGCCGGCGTGTCCAAACTCGACGTTGCCCAGGACCGGGATGTCACGGTCACCGAGGACGTCGAGGACCATCTCGGAGAGGGTCGGGGAGGCGCCGGGCTCGAGTCCGCTGATCTCGCGCGGAACGCCGACGACCATGCCGGAGATCCGGTCGAGGATGCCGCTGTGCCGCATCACGTGCAGGTAGCTCCACACGTGCGATGCCAGGCCGCCCATCTCCTCCCAGAACAGCACCGCGCCGTCGAACCACTCGAGCGGCAGCGCGAAACGCGTCGCCTGCGCCAGCACGATGCGGTTGATCACCCCGCCGATCAGCCGACCTTCGACACGACCGGGACGCCAGCACTCCCACGACGGGCTCACCGGCAGCGCACCGATCGCCTCGGTACCGGTCAGCAACCTTGAGTAGAGCTGTTCGAGCTCCGCTCGGCGCGCCGCCGGCGCGGACTGCCAGTGCCCGCCGAAGCCGGGGACCGCCATGTCGGCGTGGAACCCGACCAGACCCGTGCGCGCGTAGAGCACCAGGTGCAGCAGCGAGATGTCGCTGTAGCCCAGGATCGGCTTGGGGTCGGCCCTGATCGCCTCGACGTCGATCAGGTCGAGGTAGCCGAGCGCCGTCTGGCCACCGTCACTCGCGATGATCGCGCGCACCTCAGGGTCACGCAGCAGACCGTTGAGCTCCGCGGCGATCTCCGCCGGTGTCGCCGCGCTCCACCAATGGCGCCGCCCTGCTTCGAGCAGCGGAGCCCGACGCACGCGGAACCCCATCCGCTCGAGCACGACCACCGCCCGCTCGACGTTGGGCTCGTAGGCGGCCGGCAGCGGACCGGACAGCGCTGCGATGACCACGAGATCTCCGGGCCTCAGGGCACGCGGTCGAAGCAGTCGAGGCAGTGCGGAACCGGTCATGGCGTCAGTGTCGCCAGTGCCCTTGGCAGGGTCACGCGATTTACGTGACCACCGTCGACCGCCCGGCCGACCGGGGTGACCGCGCAGACGACCCACCGGCCGTCCGATGACAGCGCGGCTCCCCGCCGTCCATCTCCGCGGTCAACCCGGTCGACGGGATCACGTCGGCCAGGCCGGCGCTAGCCCCGACGCCACTTCTGGTTCGCCGTGCCCCCGCACTCCCACAGCTGCAGGACGGCGTCGTTCGCCGGGTTCCAGTCGGCGATGTCCACGCACTTGTTCGCCTGCGGGTTGACGAGGTCGCCCGCGGCGGTCAGGACGAACTGCTGGGCCGGGTTGCCGCTGCACGTCGCGACCTGCACGGCGGCGCCGTTCGCGGTCGAGCCCCAGGCCACGTCCATGCACATGTTGTTCTGCGTGCGGAACGTGCCGCCGGTCGACTCCCACTTCTGGTTCGTGCCGCCCGTGCAGTCCCACACGATCAGGCGTTGGCCGTCGGCGAAGTTCCAGTTCGGCACGTCGACGCACTTGCCGTGCCACGCGCTGACGATGCTGCCCGCGGTCCCGGGCGGGGGAGTGCCGCCGCCACCCGTGAACGGCGTCAAAACGATCCCCGCCGAACGCGGGTCGCCGTCGTGCACCAACGACTCCTGCGCCTGCACGTCGTCGAACGCGAAGCCGTAAGCCTTGCCGTCCACCATGTTGTGGTGCACGAGCCGCGAGTAGTGGTTGGTGAGCGACCCCTTGTAGAAGTCGGCGGGCCCGCCGCCGGGCTGGGTGTCGATCGTGCCGAGCGTGGAGCGGTGCAGCGCGGCGCACAAGGTGCGTGCGATCGGGCCGACGACCTGGTCGTTGGGCGCGTGCAGGGCGCCGTCGCAACCCCACACGTTCGACGTGGACGGTTTGCCGAACGAGGCCACCTGACGTCCCGACGAGTCGGTGAAGGTCATGGTGGCGCCCGACGTGCGGCCGAAGTAGCGGATGTCCGGCCGGTCGCCGAACGGCACCACGGTCAACGTCTTGGTGGTGTAGGCGTTCCACGCCTGCGTGATGTACGGGTCGAGGTAGGCGGGGTCGAACAGGCCCGCGTCGGCCGCCTTGCCGGGCGCGAGCACGCGCACCACCGTGCCGTCGGCGCGGGTGCGGACCGAATTCGCCCAGGCCGCCTGGTTGCGCACGCCGTTGATGACGTTGTCGCGGCCTCCCGCGACCAGTTCGCCGGTCTTCTTCGTCACGCCGCTCGCACCGGTCACGGTGACCGCGTGCGGCACGGCGAACATGTCCACCTGGGAGCTGTTCAGCCACAGGCCCGCGTCGTTGTAGGTGAACTCGCTCCAGTCGAACAGGATGTCGCGGTTCGGGTCGCTCGGCGACCACGGCGCGGGCTGCACCAGGCCGTCCGGCGTGAGGAAGAACTTCAGCTTCTCGCCGAACGACATGTAGACGCGGCCGGAGATGAACCGCGGCACGCGCAGGGTGGTGGTGCCGCCGTTGGGTGGGCCGGCGATCGACACGTCCGGCGCGGGCGAGGGCGGGTTGGCGCCGGCCGGCCACGGCGTGAACGTGCCGGACTGGTTGACGTGCCCGAGTCGGCCGCCGGGCCGGATGTCGGTGCCGAGGACGTACAGGTGGACGGCCTCGGCGCGGCCGCTGTTGTTGGTGATCGTGATCGGCAGCAGGTCGGGGCCGACGGCCGCGGCCGGTGTGGCGGCGGCCAGTGACGCCGACGTGGCGAGCGCGGCGAACGCGCTCACCCACTTCGTCAGGGTGCGCATGGTTGCGACTCCTCGGTGCAGGGCAGGTTTGCCGACCTCCCGGCCGGTTTCAGGGCGGCCGTGCGGTCGGGCGCTCCGGCGGACGAGTCCGTGAGAGCGCTTCCATAGCGTTGTGCGATGGTTGGACCAATGTCAAGGGGAGAACGTGACCCGGAACACTGGAGTCCGATGTGGATCGGCCGCCAGAGTGGTGGCATGACCTACGACGTCGAGTCCGTCCGCGCCCGCTTCCCGTCCCTCGCCACCGGCACCGCCCACTTCGACGGCCCGGGCGGCTCGCAGGTGCCCGCCGCCGTCGCGGACGCCGTGCGCGACGCGATGATCTCGTCCCTGGCCAACCGCGGCGTGGTCACCGCCGCCGAACGCGCGGCCGACGCGATCGTGCTGGACGCCCGGCGCGCGGTGGCCGACCTGCTCGGCGCGTCGCCGGAGGGCGTGGTGTTCGGGCGCAGCATGACGCAGCTGACCTACGACTTCGCCCGCACGTTGGCGCGCACCTGGCGTCCCGGCGACGAGGTGGTGGTGACCAGGCTCGACCACGACGCGAACGTGCGGCCGTGGGTGCAGGCGGCCGAGGCGGTCGGCGCGGTGGTGCGGTGGGTCGGGTTCGACCCGGCGACGGGTGAGCTGGACGACGTCGCGGAGGTGCTGTCGGAGCGGACCCGGCTGGTGGCCGTCACGGCGGCGTCGAACCTGATCGGCACCCGCCCGGAGTTGGCGAAGATCGCCGCCGCGACGCACGAACGCGGCGCCCTGTTCTACGTGGACGGTGTGCACTTCGCCGCGCACCACCCGGTCGACGTGGAGGAGATCGGGGCGGACTTCTTCGCGTGCTCGCCGTACAAGTTCTTCGGGCCGCACTGCGGTGTGGTGGCGGGGCGGCCGGACGTGCTGGCGGAGCTGCGGCCGGACAAGCTGCTGCCGTCGCCGAACGCCGTGCCGGAGCGATTCGAGCTGGGCACGCTGCCGTACGAGGTGCTGGCCGGCTGCACGGCCGCGGTGGACTTCATCGCCGACCTGGCGCCGTCGGAGGGCACGCGTCGCGAGCGGATCGCGGCGTCGTTGACGGTGGTGGGCGAGCACGAGGACCGGTTGCGGGAGAGGGTCGAGGCGGGGCTGGCGGAGCTGCCCGGCGTGACGGTGTGGTCGCGGGCCCGGCTGCGCACGCCGACGGTGCTGGCGACGTTCGCCGGGCACGCGGCGGCGGACGCGTACCGGTACCTGGCCGAGCTGGGCGTGAACGCGCCGGCGAGCTCGTTCTACGCGATCGAGGCGTCCCGGTGGCTGGGGCTCGGCGACACCGGCGGGCTGCGGGTCGGGCTCGCGCCGTACTCGACCGAGGCCGAGGTGGACCGGCTGCTCGACGGGCTGGCCGCGTTCCTGCGTTCGGCCTAGCGACGACCCCTGACCTGTTGGGTCGACCGGCGCAATGTCGGTGCGGGGCGTGAACAGGGCTCGTCGGTCGGCCGTACCCCCCGACGAGAACGGGTCACCCCGCCGCGCAGGTGCGCCCGTACCCACACAGGAAGGTGGTCCATGAGGCACACACGTCCCCAACTCGGCAGGAAACGCGCGGTGGTGGTCGGTGCGGTCGGCGTGGCGGCGATGGTGGTCACCGCGGTGGCCGCCCTCGCCACCGCCGGGAGCGACGACGGGCAGGCGATCGTCTGCCCCTCGCCGGTCGGCGCGCTGTCCGCCGTGCCCGACGCCGCGCGGACCGAGGTCGCCCGCGAACTGGCGAACCTGGACAAGCAGCTCAAGGAGGCCAACGAGCGGTTGGCCCGATCGGAGGGCGAAGGCGGGCCGAACTTCGTGGACAACGCCATCCTCGGGCCGTTGGCGAGCAAGCGGACCGCCGCGCTGGACCGGATCGCGATCGCCATCGGCCGGGTCGACGGGCAGCGGCCGGCCGGGCTGGCGGACTTCGCCGAGTGCGCGCTGGGCGAGGCGGGCGAGGCCGGGGAGACCGTCGAAGTCACCACGGCCCCGGCCGATCCCGCGGCCGGTGGGCAGGCGATCGAGTGCCCGTCGCCGGTCGGTGCGCTGGCGGAAGTGCCCGCGGCGGCCGAGGACGAGGTGGCGCGGGAGTTGGCGAACCTGGACAAGCAGCTCGCGGAGGCCAACGAGCGGCTGGTCGACACCGAGGGCCAGGGCGGGCCGAACTTCGTGGACAACGCGATCCTCGGTCCGTTGGCGAGCAAGCGGACGGCGGCGTTGAACCGGATCGAGACGGCGATCGGCCGGGTCGCGGAGAAGCCGGAGGGGCTGGAGCGGTTCGCGGAGTGCTCGGTGGGGTGAGCGGGTTCGGGCGAGGCCGGTCCGGGTGTGCGCCCGGGCCGGCCCTGGTCCTAGCGGCGGCGCGGCCCGAACGTCATCCGCATCCGCCGGACGGCGACGCTGACCAGCGGTCGGTGGGGGAGCAGCCACGCCAGCGGACCCGCCGGGTCGATGCGCCAGGTCGCGCGGACCGGACCCACGAGACCCGTGGCGCGCAAGGGCGTGCGGGCCAGGCCGTCGCCGAACGCCTGCCACGTCGACCCCGCCACGGGCAGCCGCACGCTGAACCGGGGCGACCGCGCCCGGACCGACGCGATGGGGCCGTGCCCGTCCCGGGCGGACGCGGTGCCCCCGGCGCCCCACTCGAACTCGGCCAACTCCTTGGGGATGCCCCACAGCTCACGGCCGCCCGCCCGTGACGCCGGGCTGTCCACCCAGATGCGCGTGATCGACACCCCGAACCGCGCCCCGTGCCGCACCAGCACGGCGGCCAGCACCTCGTGGTACGCCAGGCCGGGCGGCCGGTAGTCGACGAACGCCGTGCCGACCACGGCCCGCCCGAACACCGTCACCGGCCGCACCGGCAACGGCGGCACCGCCGTCGCCCGGACCAGCCACACCGACACGCACGCCCGGCCGTGCAGCTCCCACGGTTCCGGCGGATAGCTCATCGATCACCCCTGTCGCCGCTCCGGGCGCGGAATCACGGTCACCATTGTCGGGTCACGATCCACCGAGTCGCCTCTCGGCCCGGCACGGGTCATGTACCGTCCCCGGCCACAAGCCTGTAGCCGGGCCGACGCGTGGGGACGGGCTGAATGGCGAGCACGGTCGTCGAGGAACGCTCACCCGTCGGGACGCGAAGACCGTCGGCGTTCCGCACCGACATCCAGTCCCTCAGAGCGGTCGCGGTGCTCGCGGTGGTCGTCAACCACCTCTGGCCGGGCAGTCTCACCGGCGGTTACGTCGGCGTCGACGTCTTCTTCGTCATCTCCGGCTTCCTGATCAGCTCGCACCTCGACCGCGAGATCGCCGCCACCGGCCGCGTCCGCCTCGGCCGCTTCTACGCCCGGCGCGTCCGCCGGCTGCTGCCCGCCGCGTTGCTGGTGCTCGGGGTGAGCGTCGTCGTCGCGTACTACGTGCTGCCGTACCCGCGCTGGGAAGCGACCGCGGCGGAAACCCTCGCCGCCGCCCTGTACTGGGAGAACTGGCTCCTCGCGGCGAAGTCCGTCGACTACTCGGCGGCCAACGCGGCGGCGAGCCTCGTGCAGCACTACTGGTCCCTGTCGGTCGAGGAGCAGTTCTACCTGGTCTGGCCGTTGCTGTTGGTGGTGCTGTTCAAGGTCCGGCGACGACGGGCGCAGATCGTCGGCATCGCCCTGGTCGGCGCGGCGTCCCTGGCGTTCAGCGCCTACTACACGCAGGTCGAGCCGAACCAGGCGTACTTCGTCACGCCGGGCCGCGTCTGGGAGTTCGCGCTGGGCGCGCTCATCGCGCTGACCGGTGTCGAGCTGTCGAAGCGGACGGCCGGCGTCGCGTCCGCGGTCGGGTTCGCCCTGATCCTCGGGTCGGCGTTCCTCTACGACCACGCGACGCCGTTCCCCGGCTACCTCGCGCTGGTGCCGACCGTCGGCACGGCGCTCGTCATCGCTTCAGGGCAGCGTCCGGGACGGCAGTGGCACACGCCGGTCACGGCATCGTCGCCGGTGCAGTTCCTGGGCGGCATCAGCTACTCGCTGTACCTGTGGCACTGGCCGCTGATCATGGTCGCGCCGTTCGTGTTCGCCGACGCGTTGCAGGCGGGCCGGATGACCACGCCGCTGCTGCTCGCCGTGCTCGCCGTGTCGCTCGTCCTGGCGCACCTGTCGAAGCTCCTGGTCGAGGACCGGGGCATCGCGGTCCGCCTCGGGACCGGGGCAACGTTCGCCGCGATGGTCGTCGGGCTGCTCGTCGTGTCCGCCGGCGCGGTCGGGCTGACCTGGACCTACGAGCGGCACGTCGCGCAGGCCGAGTCGGACGCCGCGCAGGCCGTGCTGGACGCCGTGGAACGCGGTACCGGGGTGTGCGTCGGCGGGCAGGCGATGATCCCGGCCAACAAGTGCCCGAACCCGTTGGGCCCGGCGGAGGTCGTGCACATGGGGCCGGCCAACGAGTACTTCAAGCCGCCGGCGGGCTGTGTGGGCGTCGAGGGCCTGACCGACGTGTCGCTGTGTGACTACAGCGGTGGGTCGGCGTCCCCTCGGGTGGTCTGGCTCGTCGGCGACTCGCACGCCCAGCAGTGGCAGTCGCCGGTGGCGGACCTGGCACGGGAGCACGGCTGGGTGCTCAAGTTCGCCTACCTGGGCGGGTGCCCGTTCGCGGACGTCGACTTCGTCGGCTTCCGCGGCGAGGCGACCGAGGAGGCCAAGCGCGGGTGCGCCGACTGGTCCGCGCGGATGACCGACGTGATCGCGGACGACTCGCCGTCGCTGGTGCTGACGTCGTTCCACGCGCGCAAGGAGATCGTGGACGACGGCAGCGGCCGGTCGCAGACCGAGCAGTACCGCGACGGGCTCGAACCGCGGTGGCGGCGGTGGACCGACGCGGGGGCGCGCGTGGTGGTGTTGGGCGACCCGCCGTTGAACGGCGACGTGCGCGACCCCCACTGCGTGGCGCTCAACCCCGGCGACCCGGGCGTGTGCTCGGTGGACCGTGCCGTGGCGCAGCCCGTGGACCCGTTGTCGGAGGTCGCGCGGACCAGCGACAACACCGGCGTGTCGTTGGCGGACTTCACCGACTACTTCTGCGACCGGGACAGGTGCCACGGCGTGGTCGGCAACATCGCCGTGTACTACGACCCCGACCACCTCAACGTCGCGTTCAGCCGTTCCCTCGCGCCGATCCTGGCGGAGGAGCTGAACGACCGGTAGTCACCTGCCCAGTCCACGGCGGGTGCGTGCCGGTGGTGGTGGGGTGTCTTCGGTGTTGATGCCGGTGTACGCGTCGAGCCAGCCGGTGGCGCGGTAGTCGCCGCGGCGCGTGAAGACGGCCACCCCCGTTTCGGTCGCGTCGTCGTCCTCCGACGGTGGGTAGGCGACGGTCGCGGACGTCGTGGGCGCGGACCACGTCCGGCCGCGCCAGGCGATCGCGGTCGCGCCCGTGCCGCCGGTGACCGTGGCGTTGTCGGCGTGCGCGGCGAGCGTGTGGTTGGTGGTGCGTTCGCGCAGCAACGCGGTGTAGCCCGCGTGGTCCAGGACGCAGCCCGCCGGCGAACGCCCCGGCGGCCAGTCCGGCGCGCGGACACCCCGGGCGACCGCCGAGCGCCACAGGTCCGGCACCACGTCCCTGAGGTGGGCCCGGGTGGCCATCTCCTCGCACATCCACAGCAGCCTGCCCGCGCCGCGGCCCGGTGCGAGGCTCCGCCAGCGGACCCGGTGGTCGAGGTCGGCGGCCACCACGGCGATCCACGGGTGCACGGTGCCCAGCACGCCCTGCGCGGCCAGCCACGCCAGGAACCTCGGCGCCTGCTCGTACACCGGGTGCAGCGTCGCCAGCGGGATCCCGCCGGCCACCCGCCGCTTGGGCGAGTCGAACAGGTGCGGCGACCGTGCCGCGAGCAGCAGCGCCGCCCACGCCAGGTCGCCCGGCGCGGTGGACGTCTGCGAGCCGAGGCCCTTCACCGACGTGGTGTTGGTGATCTGCGACGTCTTGCCGCCCGCCTTGATCACCGTGGCCACCGCCGGCCGCACCGGCTCCGGCACCGGGATGCCCGCCAGGTCGCGGACGGCGACCGACAGCACCAGGCTGAGCGCGTTCTCCGCCTCGTCCGGGTCGTGCGGCACGGGCAGCAGGCCGAGCGTGCGGCGCAACCGGTGCCCGGTGTGGGTGGACACCATCATCCGCGCGGTGAGCCGGCCCAGCTCGGTGATGTCGAGCCGGTCGCCGGTCATCGTCAGGTGACCCTCGTCCACCAGGAAGGTCACGGCCTCCTGCACCGGCTCCAGGTCGTCGTCGCCCTGCGCGTGCGCCAGCGTCTCCACCCACCACGCCTGCGCGTCGTCCATCGTGCCGATCCGGCCCTGGAGCACTTCGGCGAGCACGTGGTCGGGCAGGGAGTCGCGGATCCGCGAGTACACCGAGTAGCCGGCCACCAGCCTGGTCTGCCAGTCCGCGCGCTGCGTCTCGTCGACGACCAGGTACGACCAGCCCTCGGTCTCGCCCGCGCCGATGCGCCCCGCCCGGCCGAACATCTGCAGCACCGTGGACGTGTCGATCGGTTCGCCGCCGATGGAGACGTCGCGCACGATCACCGCCCGTGCGGGCAGGTTCACGCCGGCGGCGACGGTGGACGTGGCCACCAGGACGTCCGCCTGACGTGCGCGGAAAGCCCGTTCGGCGGCGTGCTTGTGCTCGTAGTCGGCGTAGTGCAGGCGGACGCCGACCTCCGCGCACGCCTTGGTCAGGCCGTCGATGTCGTCCGGGGCGACGGTGTGCACGGGCGCGCCCCGTTCGGCGGCGATCGCCATCGCGGTGGAGCGGACGTTGCGCTTGGAACCGCAGAAAACCAGCACGCTGCCGCCCTCCGCGGTGTGCCGGTGGGTGAGGTCGATCACGACCTGTTCGCGCAGCCGGTTGTTCGCGGTGAAGCCGGAGGCGGCCGGGATCGTGGGCAGCTGCCAGGTGACCTTGGACGGCCGCCAGGTCGTGGCCACGAGATCGGCTTCCAGCCACTCGGCGACTTCGGCGGCGTTCGACACGGTCGCCGAGAGGCCGACGATCCGGACCGGCGAGTCGATGCCGCGGACCCGGGCGAGCAGGGCTTCCAGCAGCGCGCCGCGGTTCGGGCTGCCCAGCAGGTGGATCTCGTCCACGACCAGGCAGCCGACCTCGCCGAGGGCGGCCTGGAGGGAGGACGCGCGGCAGATCGCCTCGAACTTCTCGGTGGTGGCGACCCAGAGGTCGGCCGCCTTGACGGCTTCGACGTCGACCGCGTACTCGCCGGAGAGGCGTTCGACGCGGAGGCCCTCGTCGCGCCAGGCTTCCAGCTCGCGGTCGAGTTCGTCGGTGAGCGAGCGCTGCGGGACGAGCCAGGCGGCTTTGCGGCCTTCGTGCAGGATCGCCTTCAGCACGGCCAGCATGCCCATCGCGGTCTTGCCGGCCCCGGTCGGTGCGGTGATCAGCAGGTGGGAGTCGCCGTCCACCAGGTGGGGTGCGGCTTGTGCCTGGGCGGGGTTGAGGACGGGGAACGGCAGGAACCGCGCCCAGTCGGCGGGGACGAACCGTTCGACCGGGACGGGGTCGGGGACGTCGTCGGCGGGGACCGGTTCGTGCAGGTCCCACACCATCTCGAAGGCCAGCCGAGCCGCCCGCGCGCCCTCGCCGACCACCGACTCGCACCGCTCCGGCACCACTCCGCCGACGTCGGACAGCCAGGCGGTGGCGGTGGTCGTGGAGACTTCCTCCTGCTCCAGCCAGTGGCGCACGGCACGGAACGGCACGCCGGCCGCTCTGAGCCGGTCGCGGGTGTCGGCGAATTCGGACAAATCGGGCAAAACGACCCTAACGTCGACACCGGCCGGCACCGCGGCCACGTCGAACCCGGGGTCGACCGTCTTGCACCACCACACGGGCCGCGACTCGAGCGCCGCCAACGCCGGCGGCAACACGGGCACCGCGCCCGCCCGCGTCGCCGGCGCCACCTCCGACCCGCTGAGGATCGACCGGATCCGCGCCGCCATCGCCACGGTGGAAACCCGCCGCCCGACCCGAACCCGCCCCGCACCCCCATCCCCACCGTCCGCCGCAACGGCCGCTGCTTCGCCTGCCGCCGCAGCCGGCTGGAGCGACCCCTCGCGCCGCGAACCTGGCTCCGACGCCCCGGCTCCCGACTCCGGCTCCGGCTCCGACTGCGGCTGCGGCTGCGGCTGCGGCGAACCTGCTTGCGGCCGCCGCGAATCCGTCCCTGCCCGCCGAGAGCCCGTTCCCGGCCGCCGAGATCCCGTTCCCGATTGCCGGGAATCCGTCCCCGCTTGCCCAAAATCCGGCTCTGGCGGCAGATCCAGGCCGATTTCGGGCTCGCCGAACTCGGCACGCGGCGCGGCGTTGTCGGGCTGCGTCGGCGGGTTTCGGAGCGGGTTCGGCGGGGGCCTGGACGGGTTCCGGGGCGGGTTTTGAGGCCTGGGCGCGGTTTGGGGGTGGTCGGTGGTCGGTGGGCGGGTTTTGTGCGCGCTGCGGGCCAGGGCTTCGAGTTGGGCGTCTTCCGCGAGGCGGCGGGAGACGGCGTCCGGGCGCAGGTCGCCGAGCACCGAGCGTTGCGCGAGTTTCAGCTCCCGCAGCGTGAACGACGCGGGGCACGTGGGGCACACGACGGCGGCCTGCAGCTGCTGCCTGCCGCGGTCCGGGTGGGCGCGGTACAGGCCGTGCAGCTCGCCCTCGCACTTCGGGCACCGGCGGTCGACGGGCAGGGGCGACAGCTGCCAGCCCGGCTCGGCGTACCGCGCGATCGCGGGCTCCGGGCGGACACCCCACCTGGCTTCCACGACCCCGGCGACCGACGTGTCCACCACGGGCGACCCGTGCTCCACTCGTCGCCTCCCCGTTCCGGCCGCCGGTCGTGTGTCGGCACCCCCGCGTCCCACCTCGCGTCCCGGGCGTCTGCCGGCACGTCCAGGCGGACGGCGTACGGCGGACGCCGGCCCGGAAGTGCGCGGCGGCCCCGGAGTGCCTGCCGGGAGTGCGGGGCAGGCGCGGCGGCCGACACGTGATGCTATGCCGAACCGCGTTCGGGCGGTCGCTGTGGTGACGGGGCGGGGCTGGTCGGCGCTCGGTCAATCCAACCGATGTACGAGAACAGTGTTTCCGTACATTTTCGGGCCATGATCACCCGATCGTGTGCAGGACCGGGATGTGCTGCTCCTCCTCCGTCAACGAGCCGTGGTGCCCGACAAAGGTAGTGAGTCCCGGCTCCACCGTCGAACGCACCACCGCCAGCGACCCCTTCGCCGCCACGACCAGGTCGCCGATCCGCGGCGTCACGTGGTCATCCACCCGAGGCCCGAACCACCCCGCCGCCACGGCCTCCGCACGTGACGCGATCCACGCCCGCTCGCCCAACCGCTCCGCCCACCTGACCCGCACGGCCTCCGCCTCCGCCGTGTACACGTGCCGCACCCGAGCCTCGCCACCGAGCGCCCGCACACCCTCCCGCAGCACGTCATCGGTGTCGAAGTCCACCCGGTCGTCCGCCGCCACCATCCCGTGGTCGGCCGTCACGACCAACGACCCACCGGCGGGCAGCCCGTCGGCGACCGCGGCGGCCAACCGGTCGACGAACCGCAACTGCCACCGCCACGCCTCGCTGCCCGGCCCGTACACGTGCCCGAGCGCGTCCAGGTCGGCGTGGTACGCGTAGCAGAGCACCCGGTCGCCCGACCGCATCGCCGCCGCCACCCTCGTCACCACGTCGCCGAACCCGAGCACGCCCTGGAACCGCCCACCCCGCAGCACGGCCCGCGACAGCCCGCTCCCCTTCTGGTCGCGCGGCAGTACGAGCCGCACCGCCACCCCGGCGTCGGCCGCCACCTCGAACGCCGTCCGCCGCGGCTGCACCTCCTCGGGCACGAGCACGTCCCGCAAGTCGACGTGCGAAGCCGCCCCGTACCGCGACCACCGCAACGCGTTCAGCATCTCGCCGCCGTCGGCGAACGAGTACCCGACCAACCCGTGCTCACCGGTCGGCAACCCGGTGCCCAGCGCGGCCAGGCTGGTCGCCGTGGTCGACGGGAACCCGGCCGTGATCGGCGGCCCCGCCAACGACGCCAGGAACGGCGCGTCCGCCTCGTGCTCCCGCAACAACCGCCACCCGAGACCGTCCACGAGCAGCACGCACACCCGCGACGCGCCGGAGATGCCGAGCACGTCCACCATCCCGGGCACACCGAGCCCGGCGAGCAACGACGGCACGACGTCGGCCAGCGATCCGCCTCCGTACCGGGGCACCAACGGGTCCATGGCGCCCGACCCTAGCGGCCGGAGACGATGGGCCCATGACCACCGAACGCATCGGCCCACCCCTGCGCGCCGGCGAACGCGAGACGCTGCGCGCGTTCCTCGACTACCACCGGGCCACCCTGGCCATGAAGTGCGACGGACTGTCCACCGAGGAGCTGCGCCGCCGCTCCATGCCGCCGTCCACGCTCAGCCTGCTCGGCCTGGTCCGGCACATGGCCGAGGTCGAGCGCACCTGGTTCCGCCGGGTGATCGACCACGAGGACGTCCCGCTGGTGTGGTCGCCCGACGGTGACTTCCAGGTCGCCTACGACGCGTCCGCCGCGACCAGGTCCGAGGCGTTCGAGGCGTGGCAGGCCGAGGTCGAGCACGCCCGCCGCGTCGAGCGCGAGGCCGAGTCGCTCGACGTCACCGGCCACCACGAGCGGTGGGGCGAGGACGTGTCGCTGCGCCTGGTCATGCTCCACGTGATCCACGAGTACGCCCGGCACAACGGCCACGCCGACCTCCTGCGCGAAGGCATCGACGGCACGGTCGGCGCGTGACGCCCCTTCTCCGCCGAACTACGGTGCGCGGGAGCGGCGCGCGGGGGTGGATGAACGGGTGGACCCCCCGAACCCGAACGTGATCTCGGGCGACGTAGGTGGATCGGCGGTGCAGACGGGCACCGTCCACGGTGGCGTGCACGTCCACCAGCAGCACCGGTTCGTACGCCCGGTTCCCAGGCAGCTCCCACCGGACACCTCGCGGTTCACCGGCCGCGAGGACGAGCTGAGCCGGCTGGACGCCCGCGCCGGCACGCCCACCCTGATCACCGGCACGGCGGGCGTCGGCAAGACCGCCCTGGCGGTCCGCTGGGCGCACCGGTGCCGCGACCGGTTCCCGGACGGGCAGCTCTACGTGGACATGCGCGGCTACTCGCCGCGCGGTCCGGTCGACGCCGGCCAGGCGCTGGAGGGCTTCCTGCACGCGCTGGACGTCGACCCCGAACTCGTGCCCGTCGACACGGGGGACAAGGCCGCGCTGTACCGGTCGGTGACCGACGGCCGCCGGCTGCTGGTGCTGGTCGACAACGTCTCCGACGCCGACCAGGCCCGCCCGCTGCTCGCCGCGTCCGACACCGTCACCGTGCTCGTGACCAGCCGCAACCGGTTGCCGGGGCTGGTGTCGCGCGACGGCGTCGGGCGGCTCGGCCTGGACGTGCTGCCACCGGACGAGGCGGTCAGCCTGCTGCGGGCCACCGCGGGCGTGGACCGCGTCGACGCCGACCCGGCCGCCGCCGCCCGCCTGGCCGACCAGTGCGCCCGCCTGCCGCTGGCGCTGCGGGTCGCCGCCGAGCGCTGCGCCGACACGCCGTTCACCACGTTGGCCGACCTGACCGCCGACCTCGCCGCCGAACAGGACCGCCTCGACCTGCTGTCGTCCGACACCGACCCGACCGCCGCGGTGCGCGCGGTGCTGTCCTGGTCGTACCGGGCGCTGCCGGCCGACGCCGCCGCCGCGTTCCGCGCGTTCGGCCTGCACACGACGTCGGAAGCGTCGCTGGACGCGGTGGCCGTGCTGCTGGACGTGCCGCCCGCGAGCGCCCGCCGCGTGGTCGACTGCCTGGTCTCGGCGCACCTGGTCGAGCCGACCGCCCGCGACCGCTACCGCCTGCACGACCTGCTGCGCGCCTACGCGGTGGAACGCGCCAGGGCCGAGGTCTCCCCGGACGACTGCGCAGCCGCGATCCGCCGGGTGCTCGCGTGGTACCTGCACACCGCCGACGCCGCCGACCGGGTCCTGCTGCCGCTGTACCAGCGCACCCCGTTGCCCGCTGAGAGCGTGCCGCTGGAGTTCGCCGATCGGGTCGCCGCGATGCGGTGGTGCGAGACCGAGCGGGTCAACCTGGTCAGCGCCGTCCGGTCGGCCGCCGACAGCGGACACCACGACATCGCGCGTTGGTTTCCGCCCGCGCTGTGGAGCTTCTTCGACCTGCGCAAGCATTGGGCCGACTGGATGGCCGTGTTCGGGATCGGCCTCACCAGCGCGCGCGTGATCGGAGACCGGGACGCCGAGGCGTACATCCTGGGCAGCCTCGGCGTCGCACTGCACGACACCGGCCAGTATGACCGGGCGATCGACCACTACCAGGAGGCGTTGGCGATCAGCGAGGAGATCGGGAACGACCGGCTGCTGGGCGGCACGCTGGCGAGCCTGTCCCACGTCTACCGCCGCCTCTCGAGGTTCGACGAGGCCCTCGACTGCCTGCACCGCTCGCTGACCATCCGCCAGTCCACCCGGGACCGTCGCGGCGAGGCGATCACCCTCAACCGGCTCGGCGCGGTCTACCGGGACCTGGGGCGGTTGGACGAGTCGCTCGACCACCTGCACCGCTCGCTCGACCTTCGCCGGGGCATCGGCGACCGGCACGGTGAGGGGTTCGCCCACCACAGCCTGGCGGCGACCTACTCGACCCTGGGGCGGATCGACACGGCGATGGAGCACTACCGGCACTCCGTCGAGGCCCATCGCGAGGTCGGCAACCTCTTCGGCGAGGCGCAGGGGCTGGACTGCCTCGCCAAGCTGCTGCGCCTGACCGGTGACGAACCCGGCGCGCGGGCGGCCTGGGAGCAGTCGTTGGCGATCTACGACAGTTTCGGCAGCGCGGAGGCCGACCAGGTCAGGGCGCGACTCGCCGGTTGATCAAGCCCCGGCCCACGACCTCCACCAGACCCGCAGCCACCGCACCCACGGCCAGCCCTACCAGCACCCGCTGCGGCGTCACGGCCAGCAGGAACACGTCCGCCGCGAGCACCGGCACGGCCAGGATCACCGCCGCCGACGCCGTCAGACCCGCCAGCAGCGCGACCTTCCACCCCGTCAACGGCCGCGCGAGCAGCGACAACGTCCACAACGACGCCACCAGCACCACGACCGTCGCCACCGTCTGACCGGCGGCCCGCCCACCGCCCGGGTCGAGCGAGCGGATCGCCAGGTCGCCGCCGAACGCGGCCAGCCCGATCACCACACCGGTCGGCACGGCCAGCCGCAGCACGCGCCCCAGGAAACCCGGCACGTAACGACGTCGGTTCGGGCCCAGGGCCAGCACGAAACCCGGGATGCCGATCGTCAGCGTCGAGATCATGGTCAGCTGGATCGGCGCCAACGGGTAGGCGATCCCGCTCGCCAGCACGACCAGCGCCAGCACCAGCGAGTACACGTTCTTCACCAGGAACAGGTTCGCCGCGCGCTCGATGTTGGCGATCACCCGCCGACCCTCCGCGACGACGTCCGGCAGGTGCGCGAACCGGCTGTCCAGCAGCACGAGCTGCGCCACCGCCCTGGTCGCGGCGGCGCCGTTGCCCATCGCCACGCCGATGTCGGCGTCCTTCAACGCCATCGCGTCGTTCACGCCGTCACCGGTCATCGCCACCACGTGCCCGCGCCGTTGCAGCGCGCGCACCATGGCCCGCTTCTGCTGCGGCGTGACCCTCCCGTACACGGCGGACGTCTCCAGCACGTCGGCGAGCGCGTCCGGGTCGTCGGGCAACGTGCGCGCGTCCACCGCCTCGGCCGCGGTCGAGATGCCGGGCACGCCGACCGACACCGCGACCGCGCCGACCGTGCGCGGGTTGTCGCCGGAGATCACCCGCAGCGTGACGCCCTCCTCGGCGAAGTACCGCACGGTGTCGGCGGCGTCGTCGCGGACGCGTTCGGCGAGCACGACGAGAGCGCGTCCGTCGAGGTCGGCGGGCAGCGCCGTGCCCCGAGCGGGGGAGCGGGCCGAGGCGAGGACCAGCACGCGTCTGCCCCGCGCGGCGATGTCGGCGGCACGTCCGGCCAGCGGGTCTCCGGGCGGGAGCACCATCTCCGGCGCGCCGAGCACCCACGTGCCGTGCCCGTCGGTGTCCACAGAGGACCACTTGCGGGCCGACGAGAACGGCACGCCGCCGGTGCGCCGCCAGGTGGTGGAGGCGAACTCACCGGCCAGCGCGGCGGAGGTGGCGTTCGCGTCGGGCGCGGTCGCCAGCAGCGCCAGCGCTGCCCGGACGTCGTCCCGCGGACCGTCCGCGATCAGCTCGTCGAAGACGATGTCGCCGTGCGTGAGCGTGCCCGTCTTGTCCAGGCAGACGACGTCGACCCGGGCCAGCACCTCCACCGCGGGCAGCTCCTGCACCAGCGTCCGCTTCCGCGCCAGGGCCACCGCGGCGACCATGAACGCCAGGCTGGTGAGCAGCACCAGCCCTTCGGGGACCATGCCGACCAGCGCCGCGACCGCACCGGTCATCGCCTCCTGCCAGTCGTCGGTGTCGGGGCTGCGGAGCTGGCTCCAGAGCAGCAGCGGGCCGACTGCCAGCATCATCAGCGAGATCCACCGCAGCAGCTTGTTCGTGCCCGCGACCAGCTCGGACCGGACCACGGTGAACCGGCGCGCGTCCTCGGTGAGCCGGGTCGCGTAGGCGTCCGCGCCGACCGCCGTGGCCTGGAACCGCCCGGATCCCGCCACCACGGCGGACCCGGACCGCACGTCGTCGCCGACGGCCTTGGGCACCGGGTCGGACTCGCCCGTCAGCAGCGACTCGTCCACCTCCAGGCCGTCGGCCGCGGTGACCACGCCGTCCGCCACGACCTGGTCACCGGTGCGGAGGTCGATCAGGTCGTCGGTGACCACTTCCTCGATCGCGATCTCGGACGTCACACCGTCGCGCGTCACCCGGGCGTGTGGCGCGTTGAGCACGGCGAGCCGGTCGAGGGTGCGCTTGGCCCGCAGCTCCTGGATCACGCCGATCGCCGTGTTGGCCACCACGACCAGGCCGAACAGGCCGTTCTGCCACCGGCCGGTGGCCAGGATGACCAGGAACAACGCGGTCAGCAGCCCGTTGAACGGCGTGATGACGTTCGCCCGGACGATCTGCCCGGCGCCGCGGCTCGTGCGGGACCGGACGGCGCTGGTCCGCCCGTCCGCGACCCGCTCCGCGACCTCCGCCGAGGTCAACCCCGCCTGCCGCACGTCGGCGACCCCGGACATCCCGACCTCCCCTCCCGACCACCGCATCCTCACCCGCCCACCCGCATCCCGCAGCCCTCCACACCCGTCCGGGCAAGGACGTTCGAGTTTCGGACCCCCGTGATCAGAGCTAGCGTCGGGACCATGCCGTCGACCGAGCACACCGCGGACGACCTGGACCTGCTGGACGCCTACTGGCGCGCGGCGAACTACCTGTCCGTCGGGCAGATCTACCTGCTCGACAACCCCCTCCTGCGTGAGCCGCTGCGCCCCGAGCACGTCAAGCCGCGGCTGCTCGGCCACTGGGGCACGACACCCGGCCTCAACCTCCTCTACGCGCACATGAACCGCGCGATCCGGCAACGCGACCTGAACGCCCTCTACGTCACCGGTCCCGGCCACGGCGGGCCCGGCCTCGTCGCCAACGCCTACCTGGAAGGCACCTACAGCGAGGTCTACTCGGGCATCGGGGAGGACGTGGCCGGTCTGCGGGCGCTGTTCCGCCAGTTCTCCTTCCCCGGCGGCATCCCGAGCCACGTCGCGCCGGAGACCCCCGGCTCGATCCACGAGGGCGGCGAACTGGGCTACGCCCTCCTGCACGCGTACGGGGCGGTGTTCGACAACCCCGACCTCCTGGCGCTGTGCGTGGTGGGCGACGGCGAGGCGGAGACCGGGCCGCTGGCCGCCAGTTGGCACTCGAACAAGTTCCTCGACCCCGCCCGGGACGGCGTCGTGCTGCCGGTGCTGCACCTCAACGGCTACAAGATCGCCAACCCGACGGTGCTGGCGCGCATCCCGGACGACGAGCTGGCCTCGTTGCTGCGCGGCTACGGCCACACGCCGCACTTCGTCGTCGGCGACGAGCCCAAGGCCGTGCACGAACAGCTCGCGTCCACATTGGACACGGTGCTGGACGACATCGCCGAGATGAAGGGGTCCAGGCAGCGCCCGCCGTGGCCGATGATCGTGCTGCGCACCCCGAAGGGCTGGACCGGCCCGCGCGAGGTGGACGGGAAGCAGGTCGAGGGCACGTTCCACGCCCACCAGGTCCCGCTCGCCGCCACCCGCACCGACGCCGGGCACCGCGCGCAGCTGGAGGAGTGGCTGCGCGGCTACCGGCCCGAGGAGCTGTTCGACGACGACGGCAGGCTCGTGCCCGAGCTGCGCGCCCTCGCGCCCACCGGCGACCGGCGGATGAGCGCCAACCCGCACACCAACGGCGGCCGGTTGCTGCGGGACCTGCGGATGCCCGACTTCCGCGACCACGCGGTCACCGTCGAACGGCCCGCCGCCGAGAGCAGCGAGGCCACGAAGGTGCTCGGCGCGTTCCTGCGCGACGTGGTGCGCCGCAACCCGGACAACTTCCTCGTCCTGGGCCCGGACGAGGTGGCGTCCAACCGGCTGTCGGAGCTGTTCGACGTGACGGGCCGCAAGTGGGGCGCCGACACCGTGCCCGGCGACGACCACCTCGCGCCGGACGGCCGGGTGCTGGAGGTGCTGTCGGAGCACCTGTGCCAGGGCTGGCTGGAGGGCTACCTGCTCACCGGCAGGCACGGCCTGTTCACCAGCTACGAGGCGTTCATCCACATCGTCGACTCGATGCTCAACCAGCACGCCAAGTGGCTCAAGACGACGCGGACGATCCCGTGGCGCGCCCCGCTGGCGTCGTTGAACTACCTGCTGTCGTCGCACGTCTGGCGGCAGGACCACAACGGGTTCAGCCACCAGGACCCCGGCTTCCTCGACCACGTGGTGAACAAGAAGGCCGAGATCGTCCGCGTCTACCTGCCGCCGGACACGAACACGCTGCTGTCGGTGGCGGACCACTGCCTGCGCAGCAGGCACTACGTGAACGTGATCGTGGCGGGCAAGCAACCGGCGCTGACGTACCTGGACATGCCCGCCGCGGTCGCGCACTGCACGCGCGGCCTGGGCATCTGGGACTGGGCGGGCACCACCGAGGGCGAGCCGGACGTGGTGCTGGCGTGCGCGGGCGACATCCCGACGCTGGAGACGCTGGCCGCCGCGAAGCTGCTGCGCGAGCACCTGCCCGACCTGAAGGTGCGCGTGGTCAACGTGGTGGACCTCATGCGGCTGCAACCGGACACCGAGCACCCGCACGGCCTGCCGGACCGCGACTTCGACGCGTTGTTCACCGAGGACAAGCCGGTGATCTTCGCGTTCCACGGCTACCCGTGGCTGATCCACCGCCTCACCTACCGCCGCACGAACCACGCCGACCTGCACGTGCGCGGCTACAAGGAGGAAGGCACCACGACGACGCCGTTCGACATGGTGATGCTCAACGACCTCGACCGCTTCCACCTGGTCATGGACGTGATCGACCGGGTGCCGTCGCTGGGCGGCGCGGCGGCGTCGTTGCGGCAGCGCATGGCGGACGCCCGGCTCGCCGCCCGCCAGTACACCCGCGAGCACGGCGAGGACGACCCGGCGATCGCCGGCTGGACGTGGGGCTGACGTGCGGGTCCTGGTGGTCAACGCGGGCTCGTCCAGCCTGAAGCTGCGGCTGCTGTCGGCCGACGACGAGGTGGAGCGCACCGCCGACGTCGAGCCGGACCCGGCGCGGCTCGAGGACGTGCTGGAGGACTGGCCGACGCCGGACGCCGTCGGGCACCGCGTGGTGCACGGCGGCACGAGGTTCACCGATCCCGTCGTGCTCGACGACCTGGTGCGGCAGGCGCTGGTCGACCTGACCTCGCTCGCGCCGCTGCACCAGCCGAAGTCGTTGGCGGGCCTGGACTCGGTGCACCGGCTGCTGCCGCAGGTGCCGGCGGTCGCGTGCTTCGACACCGCGTTCCACACCACGATCCCCGCGGCGGCGGCCACGTACGCCGTGCCCCGGGAGTGGCGTGACCGGTACGCGATCCGCCGCTACGGCTTCCACGGCCTGTCCCACGCCCACTGCGCGCGCCGGGTGGCCGAACTCGTGTCGCCGGGCCTGCGGCTGGTCACCTGCCACCTGGGCGCGGGCGCGTCCCTGGCGGCCGTCGCGGACGGCCGCAGCGTCGACACCACCATGGGCTTCACCCCGTTGGAGGGCTTGGTGATGGCGACCAGGTCGGGCACGGTCGACCCCGGTCTGGTGCTGTGGCTGGAGGAGCACGAGGAGTTGACCCCGCACGAGGTCGCGACCGCGTTGGAGGAGGAGTCCGGTCTCACCGCGCTGGCCGGCACCGGCGACCTGCGCGAGATCGACGCGGCGGCGGCCCGCGGCGACCCGGACGCCGTGCTGGCGCTGGACGTCTACACGCACCGGCTGGTCGGCGGCGTCGCCGCGATGGCCGCCGCGCTGGGCGGTCTGGACGTCCTCGCGTTCACCGGCGGTGTCGGCGAGAAGTCGGCCACGGTGCGCCGCCGTGCCGCCGAGCGGTTGGGCTTCCTCGGCGTCACGATCGACCCGGAGCGCAACGAGCACGTCGACGGCGACACCGACATCACCGGGCCGGCCGCGCGAGCCCGGACCCTCGTGGTCACCGCGCGCGAAGACCTGGAGATCGCGCACGGCACCCGCACCGCCCTGCGCGACCGGCCGCAATAATGGGGTTTCCCGGCAGCGGGGAATATCCATTGTCCTTGATCGGCGTATTGACACACCCGGTCGGAACGGCATTACTTGGCTCAATCGCGTAATGCGAAGGGGTGGGGATGTCGGAGCCTGGGGGACATTGGAGTCCTCGTTATCGTCTCGTGCTGATCACGATCATGCTGCTCGTCGTCCTCGCCGTAACGACGGTGAGCACGCTGTTGGTCGCGGACGTGGACGAACCGTGGACCGCCGGTTCCGTCGCACGGGCGGTGCTCGTCGCCGTGCTGGCGCTGTTCTCCGGGATCTGCGTCAACTTCCTGCCGGCGGCGGTCCTGCGGGTGTGGCGCCAGCAGGGCGTGACCGACCTGCCGCTGCGCGCGGTGATCGGCAAGGTCGTCGAAGGGCTGAAGCGACCGCTGAAGCAGGCCGGGATCGTGCTGGTGGTCGCCGCCATCGTCGCGGTCGGCCTGGTCCTGCGACCGCCGGAGGTCGGCCTGGAGCCCGGTCGGCTGGTCATCATGACGGCGTTCAACGAGAGCGCGGACGACCCGCGGACGATCCTGATCAAGCAGTGGAACCAGACGCACCCGGAGAACCCGGTGCACATCGACTTCGCGTCCGGCGAGCCCGACCAGCAGAACGCGCGGATGGTCAACGACGCGAAACCCGGCGGCCCCGGTCTCGCCGACGTGTACGTGCTCGACGTGGTGTGGATGGCCCAATTCGCCGAATTCGGGTACATCCGCGAGTTCGAGCGGTCCGCGTCGGCCGAACTGGGTGATTTCCTGCCCAAGGTGCTCGGCACGTGCGCCTACCGCGAGAAGCTGTGGGGGCTGCCGCTCAACACGGACGCCGGGATGCTGTACTACCGGACCGACGTGGCCGGCGCGATCAGGCCGAAGACCTGGAAGGACTACTACGGGCCCCCGGCGGCGGCGGCAGCGGCGGCGGCTGTGCCGGGCGTCGAAGCGGCGAACGCGGCGCAGCTGGACGACGAGGAGATCCTCACCATCACCGCGTTGGAAGCCATGTGGGCCGAGGGCGGCGAGGCGTTCGGCAAGGACGGGCAGGTCGCGCTGAACGAGGACGGGACCGCGGTGGAGTTCGGTGCCGGCGACCTGGCGGGCATCCGGAACCTGGCCGCCGCGTACCACGACCCTGGGATCGTGCTCACCGGCGAAGCGCGGTCGACCACCGACGACGACGCGGTCCGCACGTTCATCGACGGGCGCACCCTGTACATGCGCAACTGGCCCGTCGCCCGGGACCGGCTGATCGGCGAGGTCGAGTTCGAGGTCGCCGCGGCGCCGTCGCCGAGCGTGCTCGGCGGGCAGAACCTCGCGGTCTCGGCGTCGACGGACAAGCCTCGGGCCGCGCGGGCGTTGATCGAGTTCCTGACCAGCCCGTCGAGCCAGCTGATCCTCTCGGAGATCGGCGGGTTCGCGCCGACCAGGCAGTCCGCGTACGACAACGCCAGGCGGGACGACATCCAGGAGCTGCGCACGGCCGTGGACGACGCACGCCTGCGCCCGATCACCCCGCACTACGTGGAGTTCAGCCGGGTGTTCCGCGAGGGCATCGCCGAAGCGCTCGACACCGGCCAGTCCGCCGAGCTGCCACCGGACCTGCGCTCGGCCCTGGCGAAGATCCTCAACCGGTGAGCGCGCTCAGTCGCCGATCGGCTTCCCGTTGCCGAGGAACGGGTTGCGGCGGAACGAGAACCACGCGTACCAGAGCAGGACCAGGAACACGGCCGCGCCGCCGTACACCAGCACGCGCAGCTCGACCGACGGCGGCGACACCAGGCTCAGCACGACCGACAGCGCAGTCGTGCCCAGGCCCGTGCCGCACAACAGGCCGGTGGCGAGGTGGTAGGCGGGGCGGGAGTGGAGGTTCATCCGCCACTCGTTGCGGCCGCGCACCCAGCTCTCCCAGTGCAGCACGTCCGACGCGGGCAGCGCGGAGCCGGCCGGCACGTCGTGCGCGGGCCGCAGCAGCGCGTTCACCTTCCGCTCCAGCTCCCACAGGAACCACCGCGCCCGTCCCAGCCGCTGCACCTCGCCGAACCAGACGAACCACACGAACACCAGCAGCACCGGCGACAGGCCCAGGATCCCGGTCCGCACCGGCACGTTCGACCACGACGCCAGCAGACCCGAGTAGATCACCGCGATCGCGGCCAGCCCGTACGTCATCACGGTCTGCTGCGTCGACACCGCCGCCACCAGCTCGGCGCGGATGGCGTTGTACTCGCCGAGCAGGAACGCGAGCCGTGCCTGCGCCTCCTCCACGAACGGCTCCGGACGGCGTGACTTCCGCAGACCCACGATTGCTCCCCGGTGATCAGGCGACGGTGTCGATGGCGGCCAGTCGCGAGCGGACTTCCAGGACCTCGGCCGTGCGGTGTTGCGAGTGGTACAGCTCCAGCGCCTGCGACCAGGCCTCCCGCGCCTCGTCGTGCTGCCCCAGCGCGGAGTGCGCCTGCGCCAGCTGGTCCAGCGTGCTCGCCTCCTCGCCGCGGTCGTTCAGGCTGCGCAGCACGGCGATCGCCTCGCGGAAGTGCCCGACCGCCCGCGCGTGGTCGCCGGTGCGGTGGGCGATGTGGCCCACGCTGCTCAACGTGTACGCCACCCCGTCGGCGTAGCCGATCCGCCGGTGCAGCTCCAACGCCGCCGTGCAGTACTCCGCCGCACGGGTCAGGTCGCCGAGCACCGCGTGGTACCAGCCGACGGAGTTGAGCATGTTCGCCTCGCGGGTCCGGTCGTCCAGCCCCCGGTACAGCTCCAGCGCCTCGTAGGCGTGCTTCAGCGCGCGTTCGCTGTCGCCCTGCTGGTCCCACGCGGCGGCGAACGCCTCGTGCGTGCGTGCCTGGCCCGCCACGTCGCCCGCCCGGCGGAACAGGTCGAGCGCCCGGTGGAGGTTCGCCAGCCCGTCGCGGTGCTCGCCGACGTCCAGCAGCGCCACGCCGAGCCGCCGGTGCGCGCGGGCCTGGTCGCCCGGGTCGTCCAGGTGCTCGACGGCGGCGACGGCGGTCCGCCACGTGGCGAGGTTGTCCCGGCGGTGCCGCTGCCGGTAGTGGAACGTGTGCATCACCCAGCCGAGCCGCCACGTCGACGTGTGCCACCCGTGCCGCGCGGCCAGCTGCTGCGCCTCCATCAGGTTGGCGTGCTCGACCTCGAACCACGCCACCGCGCGGACCAGGTCGGGCAGCGGGTGCGGCGCCACGCCGGTGACCGGGCGGCCGATCAGGATCGGCGGCCGGTACGGGTCGAGCACGCGGTCCCCGGTGTACGCGGTGTGCAGGTAGAAGTCGAGCAGCCGGGTCAACGCCTCGTCGCGCACCGGCTCGGCCAGGTCGCCCGCCGCCCGCTCGGCCGCGTACAGCCGCACCAGGTCGTGCATCCGGTACCGGCCCGGCGTGTGCTCCTGCACCAGGCTCTCCGCCTCCAGGTCGCGCAGCCGCACCCGCGCCTCGGCGGTGGACGTGCCGATCAGCGCGGCGGCGGCCGGCAACCCGATGTCCGGTCCCGGCGCGAGGCCGAGCAGCCCGAACGCGGTGGCCGTCCGCTCGGCCAACGCCCGGTAGGACCAGGAGAACACGGCACGCAGGTTGGCCTCGGCGTCGTCGATGTTGAGCGCGTCCAACCGGCCCGCGTGGTCGCGCAGCTCGTCGGCCAGGGCGGCCAGCGAGAACTCGGGGTGGCTGGTCGCGCGGGCCGCCACGATGCCCAGCGCCAGCGGCAGGCCGGCGCAGAACGCGATCAGGTCGTCCACCGCGCGCGGGTCGGCGGCCAGCCGGTCCGCGTCGAGGTGCCGGGCGAGCAGGTTGCGCGCCTCGTGGTGCGGCAGCACGTCCAGGTCGACCTGGCGGGCGCCGTGCGCGGTCACCAGGCGGGTCAGCCTGCGGCGGCTGGTGATCAGCACCGTGCACGTCGGGCTGCCCGGCAGCAGCGGCACGACCTGCGCCGTGTCACGGGCGTTGTCGAGCACCACGAGCATCCGCCTGCCGGCGATCACGCTGCGGTACAGGCCCGCCTGCGCCTGCGGGTCGGTGGGGATGGTGGCCGGCGCCACGCCCATGGCCTCCAGGAAGCCGCGCACGGCCGCCTCCGGTGGCACCGGCGAGCCGGTCGGGTCGAAGCCGCGCAGGTCGACGTGCAGCTGACCGTCCGGGAACAGGTGCAGGTTGCGGTGCGCCCAGTGCAGCGCCAACCACGTCTTGCCGATGCCGCCCGCGCCGCTGATCGCCGAGATCACCACGGCGGCGGGTTGGGCCGCGAGCGCGGCCGTGACGTGCTCCAGCTCCCGCTCCCGCCCGGCGAACCTGGCCGGTGGCGCGGGCAGTTGCCGCGCCACCGGGTCGTCGTGGGCGCCCGCGGTCTCCGACGTCGCCATCGCCCACAGCCGGTGCAGCTCGACCAGCTCGGCCTTGGTCGCGCCGCAGGCCCGGGCGATCCTGGCCACCACCTCGAAGTGCTCGGGCACGGCGAGGCCCTGGCAGAAGCGGTGCAGCCCGGAGCTGCTCAACCCGGTGCGCTCGCCCAGCGTCCGGTAGCTGCGCCCGCTGCGCCGCTTCAGCTCGCTGAGCGCGCGTGCGAACGCGTCCACGTGCGCCGATAACGCCATGCCCCGCCCCCTCGATCACCCAGCGTCCCACAGGCCGTCCCGCCGGTCCACGTCCTTGCAGGTCAACGCATCCGCACTGTCCCAGCGTCCCGTGCCACTCGCGCCGCACCGCCCCCGTTCGCCATCGTCTACCTCGACGGACCGGCAGGCTCGGCGCTCTGAGGGGGGACGCGGGGCCGCCGGCCCGTCAACGGCACCCTGCGGCGGGTGTCGAAGGGGGGCGTCCGACCGCGTCGACGAACGCGACGCGGTCGGACGGAGGAGCCGCGAGCGGGCGCCCGGCACGTCACGGCCCCACGTGCACGTACGGGACCCAGGTGGCGGGCAGCGTGTCCCAGCCCTGGGCACGAAGGTCCCGCACGGCCTCGTGCAACGCGAACGCGACGCGGTCCGGTTCGGCGGACGCGCCCAGGCGCCCGTAGAAGACCCGGGCGACCTCGCCCGCGGTGGCGTCGTGGATCGGCCACAGGGTCGCCACGACGTGCCGGTACCCGGCCAGGTTGAGCGCTGCGCCCAGGTGCAGCGACTCGTCGGGCAGGTCGCCGCCGCTCGCGGTGTCGCACGCGGACAGGTAGGCCAGTTCGGCGCCCAGCCGCAGTCGGGACACGTCGGCGACGGTCAGCAGCCCGTCGTGCAGCAGGAGTCCCGAGGCCGACGGGCGGCGGGCGTCCGCGACGCCGTGGCACGCGAAGTGCACGTGGCCGTGCCGTGGCAGGTCGGCGAGCACCCGGTCGCGGACGGCGTCGGCGGAGCGGCGCACCGTGCACCGGCCCGGTGACAGCCCGGTGAGCACGGCGACCTCCGGCTCGACGTCCAGCGGGACGGCGCCCTCCGCCTCGGGGACCGCGACCACGAGCACGCCGTCGCCCGCGGCCGGTTCGCCCTCGCGTGCCAGGGACAGCGCCCGGACGGTCGGCGTGTAGGACGACACCGTCAGGTCGGGCACGGACGCCGGTGTGCCCGGGATGCCCGCGGCGTGCAGCGGCAGCCGGGTCAGAGCGCCGGTCGGGCACCACCACAGCCGCCGCGCCGCGCCGACGTGACCGAGCACGGGTTCGGCCACCGCCTGCCACAGCCACGCCAGCACCTCGCCCAGCACGGAGTTGTGCGCGATGACGCCGGCGAGGTCGTGTGCGGCGTGCGCCGCCGCGACCAGTTCGTCGGCGCGTGCGGCGGCGTCGTCCGCGGTCAGGTCGGGCAGCGGCACGACGTCGACCCCGCCGGTGGTCACGACGAGGGCGTCGCAGCGCAGCCGGCTCACGTTGACGATCACGATCGGCCCGTCGGCGGCGGCGTCGAGCAGGTCGGCGAACGGCCGGGGCCGCAGGAAGTCGGCCAGCCCCGGCAACCCGCGGACCTCGGCCACGGTCTCGTCCCACTGCCGGGCGAGCGCCATGCGGCGGTCGAGCGCGCCGGGCATCGGATCGACCTCGTCCCGCGCGGGCTCTTCCAGGCCGTCGCGCAGCTCCTCCAGCCGGCGCGCGAGGTCCGGGTGCGCGCTGCGCAGCGCGAGGAAATCCGTGCGCAGGTCCAGCAGTTGCGACCAGAGCACGGATCTGCCTTGCTCCAGCAGTTCGACGGCACGTTCCGGACGGCCGGCCGCCAACGCGGTCGCGGCGGCGTCGGAGGCGACACCCACCAGGTCGAGCAGCTGCCGTTCCTGGTCCTGGCGGTGCAGGCCGTGCCACGCGAGCACCGGGAACAACGCCACGGCCTGCTCGTAGCCGGCCAGCGACGACGCGACGTCGTGCCCGGCGACAGCGACGGCCCACAACCGCGCCGCCCGCACCCGATCGGCCACCGGCGACGTGCCCGAGGCCGCCGCCGCCGACAGCGCTTCGACGGCCTCGGTGAGATCGGCCGGGTCGTGCCGGGCACGGTGGCGGCGGACCAGCCCGAGGCCGAAGTCGTAGAGGTGCGCCGCGTGCCGGGTGTCGCCCGCCGCGGTGTGCGCGGCGCACTCCCGCAGCAGCGTGACGGCCTCGTCCAGGTCCCGTGCCTCACGGATGTCCCGGAAGCGGTCGACGAGCGAGCTGCCGAGGTTCGACAGGTACCGCACCCGATGAGGGCTGCCCGGGCCGACGACCGCCAGCGCCTCGCGCTCGGCTTCGATGGCGCGGTCGAGGTCGGCCAGGTCGTGCCGCGCGTGGTAGCGACTCACGGAAGCCGCCGCGAGGCTCGTCCAGGACGAGCCACTGGTGACGGTCCGCACGGGCGCCGCGATCGCCTCGACGGCGACGCGCACGGCCTCGTCCAAGTGCTCGGGCTCGCCGGTGACGTCGTGCAGGTGCCTCAACGCGTCGCACAGGCTCGTCAGGAACTCGGCCCGGTACGAGCTCGTCGGTCCGACCGCCGCCAGCGCGGCGCGGTGGGCCTCGACCGCCTCCACCACGTCGGCCGCGGCGCCGGTCCGCTGGTACCGGCGGATCAACCCGTGGCCGAACTGGTCCAGCGTCGCCGGACTCGGGCGGGACGTGGCCGCGACGACGCGGCGCAGCACCGCGACCGCCCCGTCCAGGTCGTCCGGGGAGCCGCCGAAGTCGTACGCGGTGACCAGCGCGTTCCCGACCGCTCCGAGCTGGGTGGCCGCCATCCCCGCGGGCAGCTCGGCGCCCGCGATCTCCCGGGCGATGGCCGACGCCCGCGCGGCGGACTCCTGGTCGCCGCGCCGGTGGTAGCGGTCGAGGAGCGCCTGCACGAGGTTGGCCTGGTACAGGAAGCGCCCGGGATGACCTGCCGGCCTCCGGGCTGCGGCCGCGGCGTGCAGCTCGATCGCCTCGTCGAGGTCCTCGTCGCCGCCGGACCACCGCGAACGCTCGGTGAGCGCGGCGGCGAGGCTGTTGAGGTGCTCGGCGTCGACGAACCGGTCCGACCCGGGCGTCTCGATCGCCGACCGGTGCCGGCGGATCGCCTCGTCGAGGATCGCGGCGTCGCCCGTCTCGCCGAACACCCACCGGTAGGCGCTGCCGAGCAGTAATCGCGCGCTGGTGCGGACGCCGACGTCGCCGGAGTCCACCGTGGTCAGCAGCAACTCGACGGCCTCCGCCAGCCCGCCCGCCATGCCGGCGCGATGTGTCGCGAGGAGCAAGCCCGCCAGGTTCGTCACGCAGAAGTCGGTCAACACCTGCTCGCCCCGCGCCGGATCGAGGGCGTCACGCCCGGCCGCGATGCCCTCCGCCGCGTCGTGCGGGTCTTCGAGCCGTTCGAACCGCCCGTGGTGGGCGAGGCACAACCTGGTGCGCGCGAGCGCGAGCGGCGGCCCGTCCGTCAGTGCCACGGCGCGCCGCAACACCTCGACCGCCTCGTCGAAGTCGGTGGTCGCGGCGCCGTGGCCGCCGCGGAAGAGGAGCGCGGCGCCCAGTTCGCTCAGCGCGTGGACGTGCTCCGGGCGGCTCGGCTCGGAGGCTTCGACCCCGAGGCGGTAGAGGGCGATCATGGTGTCCGGCTCCTCCGGCCGCACGTGGTCGCCCAGGCGGGGGAGGAGGTCGGCGGCCAGTTCGGCGGTGTGCGCCCGGATCCCGTCGCCCGGGTCCAGTTCCCGCAACGTCCGCGACATCGCCTCGATCAGCAGGCGGGCGGGCTCGGGACCGGCGTTCCCCTCGTACCGCACGGCCCGCAGGTGGACCAGGTTCATCAACGCCACCGGCCGGTGACGCCACTCCCGTCGCGCCGCGGCGAGGGCGGCGGTGAGCACCCGTTCGGCTTCGGCCTCGTCCGGGCTGCCGTCGCCGTCCACCTCGAACCGGCGGGTCAGGAGCGCGCCGAGTTGGCACAGCACGGTGCCGTGGAACTCCTCGCCCGCCGGCAGCCGCGCGGCGGTCGCCGTCATCGCCGCGATCGCGCGATCGAGGTCGAGCCGGTCCTCGGCCGCGTAGAACCGGACGGAGAAGGCGTCGCCCAGGCTGTAGAGGAAGAACGGGTCGAACTCGTCGTCGGTGTCGACACCGTCCAGCAGGTCGAGCGCGGCGACCAGGTGGTCCGGCACCACGTCGGGGTACTGCGGCCGCAGCAGGAGGAACCGGTCCAGGTAAGCGGAAACGGTGTCGATGGCCAGGTCGCCGGCGAGGTACCGGCACCAGCACAACCACGCCACGGCGGCGAGGGCGTCCGGGTCGGCGAGGTCCGCGAGCGCGAGGGCTTCCTCGACGGCCTCGGGCGCCAGCACGGCGTCCGCGTCCTCGTGGTCGAAGAAGGCGCCGACCCGTCGGCGCAGCGACCCGACCAGTTGCCCCGTGTCCACATGACCTCCCTGGATTGGGGTCGCACGGCGCTGTCGGCTCGTTACTCCCGGTATCGTCCGGGACCATGACCGGTCAGCCTCGGCCCTACCGGGTCCTCGTCGACCCGGGCGCCACCGGAGCGGACGCGCCGTGCCTCGACCTGCCGCCCGGCACGGACCCGGTGGACGCCGCCCGTGCCGCCGCGACCGTCTTCGCCGCGGACGCCGCGGTCCCGGCGCTCCTGCTGCGCGTGGACGACACCGAGGTCGGGGTGACCACCCGGGCGCACCTGGACCGGCTGGGCCGCTCGGCCCTCCGCGGGCTCGGCGACGGCGACGGCGCGACCCTGCCCGGCGAGTCGACGCGGTACACGGTGCTGCGCTTCGCCTGCGGGACGTGCCAGAGGACGGCCTACCGCGTGCACGTCGGCCTGGCCGGCGCGCCGGGGTGCCCGAACGGCCACGGTCCGATGGCGGCCGAGCGGTGACGCTCGCCGGACTGGCCAAACCGGCGGGCGACGGGTTCTCGCCCCGGTTCGTCGTCGTGAGCTACCTGCCGTCGCTGGCGGCGGCGGTGTTCCTGCTGCTGCTGGTCTGGGCGGGCGCGCCCGGTCCGCTCACGTGGTCGCGCGCCTGGAAGACCGCCGCCGGGCTCGGCGCGGGCGAAGCCATCGGGCTCGCGGTCGGGCTGACGTTGCTCGCGGTGGCGTTCATGCCGTTGCAGCTGTCGGTGGTGCGGCTGCTGGAGGGGTACTGGCCGCGGTTCCTCACCCCGCTGGACCGCCTGCTGCGGGTGGTGCAGCGGTGGCGGCGCGGCAGGCTCGCCCGACGCGCCGAGCTGCCCGACGACGCCGAACCCACCCCGGCACAGGTGTTGGCCGCGGGCCTCGCGGGCACGCAGCTCGAACGGCGCTACCCCGTCGAGGAGAACGTGCGCGCGACCACGCTCGGCAACGTGCTGGCCGCCGCCGAACAGCGGGCCGGTGCGAACTACGGCTGGGACGCCGTCGTCGCGTGGCCCCGCCTGTACCCCGTGCTCACCGAGCAGGTGCGGGCCGTGGTGGACGCCCGGCGCGACAGCCTCGACAGCACCGCCCGGCTCGCGCTGACCGGTGTGCTCACCGCGGTCGCGTCCGCCTGCCTGCTGGCCCGCAGCGGCTGGTGGTGCCTGCTCGCCCTCGTCCCGCTCGGCCTCGGCTGGCTCGCCTACGTCGGCGCGGTGCGGGCCGCGATCGCGTACGGCGAGGCTGTCGTCGTGGCGTTCGACCTGGGGCGGTTCGACCTGCTGACGGCCCTGCACCTGCACCTGCCCGCGACCCGTGCCGCCGAACACCGCCTGGCCGAGGCGCTGTGCCTGCAGTGGCGGCAAGGCGTCCAGCTGCCCGACGACTACGACCACGTCGGTACTAGCGCGGAGTGATGCCGTTCAGCACGGTGGCGACGAGCGCGTCGACGCGGTCCGCCGGCACGTCCACCGGTTCCGCCAGGCCGCGGTAGACGCGGGGGAGGACCAGCTCGTGGCAGGCGCCGACCACGAGGGTGGCGACGGCGTCGAGGTCGGTGCCCGGGGCGATCCCGCCGCGGTCCCGTTCGGTGCGCAGGTAGTCGGCCAGGGCGGTGTGCAGGCCGCGCCCGTCGGCCATCGGGTTGGGCAGGGCGTCGAACCGGGCGAACACCTCCGGTTGGCCCACCAGGCCGGCGAACGCGGGCAGGAACGCCGCGTGCACGGCCAGCGCGTGCGTCACGAACGCGTGCAGGTTCTCCGCCAGGGTGCCGCCGGTGTCCGGCCGGCCGACGCGCCGCTCCACCTCGCGGACGTGCTCGTGCAGCGCCAGCGCGAGCAGTTCCTCCTTGTCCGCGAAGTGGTTGTAGAGCACGCCGACCGCGACGTCGGCCGCGCGGGCGATGTCGCGGACGGTGAGCCCGGCGGTGCCGCGTTCGGCGATGAGGCGCGTGGCCGCGGCGATCAGGTGGTCGCGCAGGCTCACGTCGCCGTCACGCAGTGCTGCTGCTCGTCGCGGTGCCATCGTGCTGCATCGTAGGCGGTAGGTGGAGGTCGAAGCCGTGGGCGGCGGCTTCGACCAGGAACCCCACCGGGTCGACGACCTCGTCCACGTGCCACACGCCGTGCGGCAGGGTGGGCAGCCGGTCGACGAGCAGCGCCGCGACCACGCCGGTGGCCCGGCTCTGCCGCCTCCCGCTGAACGCGGCCGTCACCCCGCCCGCCGACACGGCCACCGCGAACCCGTCCGAGCCGACGTGCGCCTTCGCCAGCGGCCCGAGCCGGTGCGCGAACCGCGCGGCGGCGGGCAGCAGCGCGGTGATCAGCCGGGAGTCCAGGCACAGCCCCGTGCGGACCCGGTCCACGTCGAGCGTGTCCGGCAACGTGAACTGGTCGGAGAACGGGAACCCGTGCACGGTCCGCGTGCCGTAGGGCGCGGGGAACTCCACCCGCCACGACGGCCCCAGGTCGGCGAGCCCGTCGAGCGTCCACGCGACCGCCGCCGCACCGTGCCGCTCCCCACCGCCCAGCAGCACGCCGATCCCGACGTCACGGGCGCCGGTCAGCTCCACGCAGTGCCGGGCGAGCAGGTTCGTGACGCCGGGCGCGAGGCCGACGCTGAGCAACGCGGTCGCGTCACCCTCCAGCGCCCGGATCTCGGTGATGGTGTCGTGCGACGCCGTCACGTCGAGGTAGTGCACGCCGCGTTCCAGGCAGGCTCGGGCGATCCGGGCGTTGTCCACCTCGGCGCACATCAGCACGGCGTAGGCGCCGTCCAGCGCGCTCTCCACGTCGTCACGCAGGTCCACGCGCAACGTCGTGGCGCCCGGCACCGTCGCCGGCGGGTTGCGCCCGGCCACCACCACGTCGTGCGACCGGGACAGCACGGCCGCCGCCTCCCGGCCGACCGCGCCGTACCCGCCGAGGATCACGATCCTGGCCACGGTCAGGCCCTCGCCGTGACCAGCCGGGCGGTGCCGCGCAGCCGCACCGCGTCACCGCCGGCGTGCGGTGCGAGCGCCGCGGCGACGGCATCGCGCACGCCGTCCACAGTGGACGGAGAGGCGTCGCGCAGGGCGAACCGCACCGGGCCCCAGCCCATGAGGAACTCCGTCGCGTCGGCGACGTCGCGGCCCCACACCTGGTCCGCCTCCACCGCCTCGGCCGTCACGTCGGTGAAGCCCGCGCCGGTCAGCACCCGGTCGATCACGGCCGGGTCGGACAGCGACAGCGGCCCCGTCTCCGCGGACGTGGACACCGGCGAGCCGCCGAACGCCGCGAACACCTCCGCCAGGTCGCCGAGGTCCCGCATCGACAGGAACGCCAGCCGGCCGCCGGGCCGCAGCGCGCCGCGGATGTTGGCGAACGCCGCGACCGGGTCGGCGAAGAACATGACCCCGAACCGGCTGACCGCCACGTCGAACGCGTGCGGCGGGAACGGGAACACCTGCGCGTCGCCCTGCTCGAACGTCAAGTTGGGCACGCCCATCGCGGTCGTCCGCGCGCGGGCCAGCATCGGGCCGGACAGGTCGATGCCGGTCACGTGCGCGACGTGGGGCGCCATCAGCCAGCTGATCCGGCCGTTGCCGCAGCCGACGTCGAGGACCCGGTCGTCGGGCGAGAGGTCGGCCGCGGCGAGCAGCATGTCGTTGAAGCCCGCGTTCACGGCGTCGTAGCGGTCGTGGTTCTCGGCCCAGTGCTCGCCCTCGTACCCGTTCCACGCCTCGGCCTGGTGGGTGTTCACGATCTTCGGCACGGTGCTGCCTCCTCGTTATGAACGCCTGTTCATGAACAACTGTTCACAACAGGGCCCGGTGTTGTCAAGAGCGCGTCGCCGGCTATCGTCGCGACCATGACCGTGGTCCGCTCGCTGCTGTTGTTCGCGCTGGCCGCGTTCGCCGAGATCGGCGGCGCGTGGCTGGTCTGGCAAGGCGTGCGGGAGCACCGCGGGCTGCTGTGGATCGGCGCGGGCGTGGCGGCACTCGGCCTGTACGGGTTCGTGGCGACGTTGCAGCCCGACGCGCACTTCGGCCGCATCCTCGCCGCGTACGGCGGGGTGTTCGTGGCCGGGTCGCTGGCCTGGGGCGTGGTGGTCGACAAGTTCCGGCCCGACCGGTGGGACTACGTCGGCGCGGCGATCTGCCTGGTCGGCGTGGCCGTGATCATGTACGCCCCGCGCCCGTGAACGTCCCGGAGGCGCTGACCGCGTCGTACCACCGCACGGAGTGGGGACGGGCGTGGCTGGCCGCGCTGCCCGACCAGACCGCCGCCTTCCTAAACCGGTGGGAACTGCGCCCGGACGGGCCGGTCGCCAGCGGCATGGCGTCGCTCGTGCTGCCGGTCGTGCGCGCGGACGGCACACCCGCCGTGCTCAAGCTCCAGCCCGTCACCGACGACAACGCCGCCGCGCCGATCGGCCTGCGCACGTGGGACGGCGACGGCGCGGTCCGGCTGCTCGCCGACGAACCGGGCGCCATGCTGCTGGAACGGCTGGACGCGAGCCGTCCGCTGTCCTCGGTGGCCGACGACGTGGTCGCCCTGCGGATCCTCGCCGACCTGCTCGCCCGCCTGGTCGCCGTGCCCGCGCCGCCGGGCGTGCGGCGGCTGACCGACATCGCCGCCGCCCTGCTCGACCAGGCGCCGTCCGCCGTGCCCGCGCTGCGCTCGGAGGCCGACCGCGACCTGGTGCGCACCTGCGCGTCCGCCGTGGCCGAGGTCGCGGACGACGCGGGCGACCGGCTGCTGCACTGGGACCTGCACTACGACAACGTGCTGGCGGGCGACCGCGAACCGTGGCTGGCGATCGACCCGGAGCCACTGGCCGGCGACCCGGGCTTCGACCTGCTGCCCGCCCTGGACAACCGCTGGGACGCCGTCGTCGCCACGGGTGACGTCCCGCGCGCCGTACTGCGCCGCTTCGACCTGCTGACGGACGTCCTCGCCCTCGACCGCGACCGTGCCGCCGCGTGGACCCTGGGCCGGGTGCTGCAGAACTCGCTGTGGGACGTGGAAGACGGCGAAACCGCCCTGAACCCGGTCCAGACCGCCATCGCCACCGCCCTGCTCGACCGAACCTGATCGGCCCGTCGAGTCACCAGCGAGGCCGCCTGCGGCCGTTCAGCCCTCTTCTGTGTGCTCCGGCGCTCCGGCCAGCCACACCAGGTGCGTCCGCACCCCACGCGACCGAGCAGAAAGCTCGAAGATCTGCCGAGCACGCTCCGGGCTCTGGGAGACCAGATGGAAGTCGCCTTCCACCGAGTTGACGTCGGCGTGGTCGGAGTAGGCCAGGCCGTAGCCCGCAACCCGACCGTCCTCCTGCTCGCCGTGCTCCTCCACGATCGCGAACAGTCGCGGCGCCTGCTCCTCGGCGATCAGGTGCATGACGTCGGCGAACTCGTTCACGCGCACTCCCTCCAGCGCCGCAGTGAGTTGCTCGGTTTATTTGTCGTGATCGACATGGGTTGCCAATCTCGGTGTCGTTGCGTGAAAGCAACCAACGCCGCCGAAAGCCGAACGCTTCGTGATCTCCGGCGTTGGTGCCCGGGACAAGGATCGTCATTAGACCGATCGGGCGGAGTCGCCCCGAGAGAGGGCCATCTGGCGAGGAGTGACCAGAAGCGGGGGCCACAATGGTGACGTCCCGCTTCTCGCCCGCCAGGATAAGCCTATGCACGAGCCGACGAGCATCGGGGAGTTGCTGCGCCAACTCCGCGCCTGCGCCGGCCGCTCGCAGAGCGAGCAAGCCGATGTGCTGTCCGAACGCGCCGGTCGTGCGGTCACGCGCAACGAAGTGTCTCGCTGGGAGACGGAAAAGCGAATGACTACGCCGTACTGGCAGCAGCATTGCGCTGACAGCTTCGGTATTCCTGTGGGCACGGTGAAACGAGCGGTTTCGGTTGCCAAGGCGAAGCGTCGGCTCGATCAGCGAGAGCACCGCGAAGGGGATGACGTGCAGCGGCGAATATTTCTCGGAGCGATGGCGGGGTTGGCAGTGACCTTGCCGAGTGTTGCGCAGGCAGGGGTGAACTCTCGCCTGGGGATCCAGAAGGTAGTGCGGCGGTTGAGGCCGCACCGCTCGTTGCCGGTGGTGTCCAGTGCGATCGAGGCCGCGGATCTACTGGTTACTGCTCGGGGTTGACGGTTCGACGCAGCCAGGCGAGGTAGTCGTCGGAGGCCGCAACGAGCGGTAGGGCAGTCACCTCAGGGTTGTCCCACGGATGTTCACGCCGCAGGTGCGCCTCCAGCTCCGGGTAGCGCTCGGCCGTGGTCTTGAGCGTCACCTGCCACTCTTCGCCTTCGCCCTGTTCGCCGAGGTGCCAGAAGAACGACGTCACCGGACCGGACACCTGGGCGCTTGCTGCCAGACGAGCGCGGACGGCGGAGCGGGCCAGGTCGGCGGCAGTGGTGCGGTCGGCGGCTGTCGTGGTCACCTGGAGGAAGTCGGACATGGGGAACTTCTCACTGCCAGGCCGGCGGCGGGTTGCCGCGGGGGCGGAGGCGGCCCATGGGTAGCGGTGGGGCTGGGAGGCGGGGGCCCGGGTAGCCGTCGACCTGGCCGAAGCGCTCCGACTCCGCCTGCCACTGGTCGCGGAAGTGGGCGATTTCCTCGTGGCTGCGGCCCACGAAGTTCCACCACATCACCAGGTCCTCGCCCAGTGGCTCGCCGCCGAGCAGGACCACCCGGGCCGCGGTGTCGGTGACGTTGGCCAGGTGCAGCGCCGTCGCGCCGAGGCCGACGTAGCCGAGCGTGCCGCGGGCCAGCGCCGTGCCGCCCAGCTCCACCGCGCCGACGTCGACCAGCACGCCGTGCTCGAACGACGCGTCCACGTCGAGCGCCAGCCGGGCGCCGGGTTCGAGCACCAGTTCCGCGCCCAGCAACGGCGTGAACGTGCGCACCGGCGACGTCCGACCCGCGACCGTGCCCAGGAACACCCGGACCGACGCGCCGTCCAACGCCACCGCCTCGGGCACGTGGTGCTGGAAGTCGCGCGGCGCGTCGCGGTGGGCGTCGGGCAGCGCGATCCACAGCTGCACGCCGTGCAGCACGGTCGTCTCCGGCGTCGACACCTCGGAGTGGCAGATGCCGTGCCCGGCCGTCATGAGGTTCAGCTCGCCCGGCCGCACGACCGCGTGCACGCCGAGGCTGTCGCGGTGCTCGATCTCGCCGCTGAACAGCCAGCTCGCGGTCTGCAGGCCGGTGTGCGGGTGCGGCGCGACGTCCATCCCGCCGCTGACCGACACGTCGTCGGGCCCGTAGTGGTCGGCGAAGCACCACGCGCCGATCATGGACCGCGACCGCTGCGGCAACGTGCGCCGCACGGTCATCGCCCGCGGTCCGCCCAGCGGCACGTCGCGGGGGTCGAGCACCTCGACCGCCGCGACGCCGGACGTGCTCTCGCAGATCAACTCGGACGGGTGGGTCTCCACGTTGCTCATCGCGACCCCGTTCGGACGGTCATCAGGCCATCCTAGAGCCGCTGGTACTCCTCCCAAGTCCGCTTCGGGCTCACCGCCGGCCCGTCGTCCGGTCCGCGGTTGGCCAGCCCGTTGAGGCCGAGGTAGTAGTCACCGGCCTGGTTGCGGGCGCCGGTGGACAGGTCCGGGTCGCCCAGCGCGATCGCGTGGATGTGGTAGTCGAAGCCCTGCGCGGGCGTGCGGATCCACGCCGCGAAACCGACCTGGCGCAACACCCTGGCCACGTTCGTGCGCGTCGTCGCGGTCATGCCGGACACCGAGATGTCCAGCGCGCCGCCGCCGTCGTGGGTGCCCGCCGAGCCGGGCACGCCGCCCGGGTTGTACGAGCCCTGGGTGATGCCGAGCGTCCGGCCGAGCAGCCGTTCCGCCTCGACCAGCATCGCCTTCGTGCGGGTGTTCATCAGCGCGCTGTGGTAGGTCACCCGGCTGCCCGCCGACACCACGCGGGTGACGGTGTAGGTCGTCTCGCCGAGCAGCCGCAACGACGTCGGTCCGGGCATGCCGGACGCGTCGAGCCCGGTGTAGCCGAGCGAGCGCTGGTAGGCCGCGTAGGCGTCGATCGTCCGGGTGCCGAAGTGCCCGTCCACGTACGTCGAGGCGAGGTGCCCCTTCGCGGCGAGCGCCCGTTCCACCAGCCGCACGCTGTCGCCGCTGCCCGGCGTGATCGCCGAGTCGGCCCGCCGCGGGTCGATCTGCGCGGCCTTCAGCACGGACTCCATGTCGACCACGGGCAGTGCGACGGCTCGGGGCGCGGCGACGGCGGGCGCCGCCAGGCCGACCAACCCGATCAGCACACCGGCCACTGCGGCGACTCTGACGTTGACCACGTCCACCTCCGGTCGACCTCGGACGAACCTCGGCCAGTCAAGCGCGAACCGGCGGTTCTTGGCAACACCTCTCCGTAGTTGGTTGGATGTTGACGAATCGGTGCCGCGCTTCATCGGGCACGGGGTCGTGGAGTAGAGTTCGGCGGGTTGGGGCACGAGCTGTCGGCACTCGGCCGGCGCGGTCCCCGATCCAGTCCGGCCGCATTCCAGGGCCGGGGACGGGAGCACCGGCTTGTCGCCGGATCATCCGTTCACATCATCTACCCCTAAGGCCCGCAGGCACGCCGGTCCGATCCACCACGCTTCCTCCACGCGTGGCGCGGCCCTGCCGGCAGGGGAGGCGGGGTCTTCATGACGCAGACCAGACCTGGTCGTACACAAGGTGCCGCGGTGGGTTTCGCCGACGCGCGGGCCGCGGCCGACAGGGCCGAGACCGTCCAGCGCAACCAGGCCGCCCGCACCGTCGCGGACAACTCGGTCGACGCGAACGACTGCCGCGAGCTGCTGCTGATGCTCGGCCTGCCCGACCCGCCCGAGGACGACGCCCCGGTGCGCACGCGCAACGAGCGGGCGCAGGACCAGCGTGCGGCCGAGCAGCGCGTGCCCGATTACCCGTACCAGGACGCGCCGGCCGCGTCCTACCAGGCAGGAGCACGCGAATGAGCCAAGGCAAGATCAAGTGGTTCAGCGGGGCCAAGGGCTTCGGCTTCATCACCCCCGAGGGCGGCGGCTCCGACCTCTTCCTGCACCACTCCGAGATCCAGGACTACGACCACCGCGGTCTCTCCGAGAACCAGGCGGTCCGGTACGAGGTCGGCGAGGGCGTCAAGGGCCCGCACGCCGTCTCGGTCCAACTGGTCTGAGACCACCGCGGCGGCCGACGGCGCCTTCCGCCGTCGGCCACCTCAGGTCGCGCGCCTTCGAGCGCCCGCGACGACACCCGGAACGCCGTGAACCGCCGCTGCGCAAATGTCGCATGTGGACGGTCGCGGGAGTCGACCATCGACCTAACTCGACCGGGTGACTTGTCGGCCTAAACGCATCAACGGCCCACTGCGGCGGTAGCCCTCTTGTGGAGTGTCCACGACGGACACCCGGAGGAGGTTCGAGCGCAGATGGGCATTGGCGACAAGTTCGACGACCTGAAGGGCAAGGCCAAGGACGCTCTCGGCCAGCACGGCGACAAGGCCGACGAGGGCATCGACAAGGCCGGCCAGTTCGTCGACGAACGCACCGGCGGCGAGCACTCGGAGCACATCCAGAAGGGGACGGACAAGGCCAAGGAAGGCCTGGACCGATTCAGCGGCGAGCAGTAGCCCGAAGAACCACCAAGGGCCGCCCTCGACGTGAGGGCGGCCCTTCCGCGGGTCTTACGACCGCGTGATGCGCGAGGCGAGCAGCGCCTTGCCCTGCTCGGCGCCCTTGCGGCTCTCGCCCTGGGCGCGGCGGAAGAAGTCCGCCAGCTCGCGGTCGCCCGCGCGCTCGGCGTCGGCGACGTACGTCTCCAGCCGCAGCGCGTTGCTCAGGCACGCTTCGACGAACCAGATGATGTTGTAGTCCTTGTCCTGCGTTCCGGTCACCTGACCGGTTTCGGTCGTGGTGGACACATGACCTCCTCACTAGTCGGCGCACCGGGGATACCCGTTTTCGCCGCTCTGAACGCAGCACCGCGGTCATCCGACCGGGGCCCGGTCAGCTGTCGAGCTCGGCCCACACGACCTTGCCGTCGGCGGTCGGCTCCGTGCCCCACGACCGGCTGAGGGCGGCCACGATGATCAGCCCCCGTCCCCGGGCGGAGTCGACCCGCACGGGTCTCGGCTGGGGCAGCGCGGACGACTGGTCGGCCACCTCGATCCGCAGCCCGGACTCCGTCCGCGAGACGGTCAGCCCCACCGGGCCGGTCGCGTGGTCCACGGCGTTGGACACCAGTTCGGTCACCACCAAGGCGGCGTCGTCGGCGGCGTCGTCCGACAGCCCCCAGGCCGCCGCCGCGTCGCCCACCACCTGGCGGGCCCGCGCCGATGAGCCCGCTGAGGCGGGCAGCGTCACGGCCACCGGCGCTGCTGGCTCGTTGCGCACATCCGCTCCCCGTTGATCGGCCGTTACCGCATCGTCGCACATCCACCGGTCGTGGCACCGGGCGGTCGCGCCGACCGGCGGCCTGGCGACGTCCGGCGGCACGTCGGTGACCAGCGCGTCGGGACGCCGGTATCGGCACGGGGTCGGTCCGGTGGCTAGGCTCGGGCACCATGGAGTTGCAGGTGCGCAGTGAGGTGCGGGGCGGCTGGACCGTCGTCGCCGTGTCCGGGGAGCTGGACGCGGACACGGTTCCCGTGCTGTCCGACCGGCTCGAGGAGAGCACGGGCGCCAACGTCGTGCTGGACCTGAGCGGTGTGCCGTTCATGGACACGACGGGCCTGTCCCTGATGCTCGACTGGCACCGCAGACTGGACGGCGCGGGCGGCCAGTTCCGGATGGCATCGATGCAACCCTCCGTGCACAAGCTGTTCCGGCTGACCGAGTTGACCGAGGTCATGCACATCCACGACACCGTCGAATCGGCCACGACCACCACGTGATCCCCGAGAGCTTCCGGAATGCGCCGATCCCACGCGACCAGGACTGGCTGGCCACCCTCCCGTCCGCCATCGACCACCACCTGACGACCTGGGACCTCCGCCGGGACGGCCAGGTCATGCACGGTTCGCACGCCCTGGTCATCCCGGTTACCCGCGACGACACCCCGCTCGTGCTGCGGATGAACGCGCCGAGCGAGGACGTGACCGCGCACATCGAGGCCCTGCGCTTCTGGCAGGGCCGGGGCACCGTCCACCTGGTCGACGCCGACCCGTCCGCCGGCGCCATGCTGCTGGAACGCCTGGACATGCACCACAGCGCCCTGAACCTCCCGTCCGAGGAGGCCATGGACGTACTGGGCGTGATGGCCCGACGACTGGCCGTGCCCGCCCCGCCAAGCGCCCGTTCAACGGCCGACCTGGCCCTCGCCCGCGCCGACAGCCTGGAACGGGACTGGCTCCGCCAAACCAAACCCTTCGACCGCGCATTCCTCCGCGCGGGGGAGAAGGCCGTGGAGACCCTGGTCACCACCCAGTCGACCCTCGCCGTCAACGGAGACCTGCACTCAGCCCAAGTCCTGGCCGGCACCCGCGAACCGTGGCTGACCGTCGACCCGATCCTCCTGCGCGGCGACATCGCCTACGACCTGGCCAGAGTCCTCTGGACCAGGCTGGACGACATGCCCGACCAAACCGCGATCAGGGAACACCTGTCCATCGTGGTCACCGCCGCCAACCTGAACCCCGACCAATCCAAAAACTGGATCATCTTCCGCGCCATCGACTACTGGCTGTGGGGCCTGGACGCCGGCCTAACCGAAGACCCCCTCCGCTGCCACCGCCTCATAACCGCCCTCATCTGACCCGCAACCGCCCACCTCTCACCGCCCCCACACCCACCGAGGCCCTCACCCAACGGCCTCACATCGGACCCGCAACCCCACCGCAGAGGCCCGATTTGACATGGGTTCGGGTGCTTTAGGCTGGTCGAAGCCGGGCAGGCTTGGCGGACGCTCTTCCCGCCAGGCCTGCCCGGCTT
>NZ_LGED01000217.1 GCF_001280085.1 Saccharothrix sp. NRRL B-16348
GGGGGGCGGGTCGCGGGTCGCGGGTCAGGGTCGGCGCGGCGGCGTGCGCGGACCGGTGGTCTGGGTTCGGCTCGACCGCGCTCCACGGCCCACCATCACCCATCCTGCACCCGCCGATCACCGCGGTGTCGGCTGGTCGTCCGCCGGGTGCGTCGGCAGGTCGGCGGGGATGCGGGCGTCGTCACCCGGGCGCGGTCTCGGCCGTGAACTCCTCCGGTCGGTCGGCCGCGCGCCGAGGCCGACCGCTCCCCCGTCGCGATCCCGGCGTGGGCGGGCTCCGCACCGGCGGAGCCGACCGCGTGACCGGCGGGCCGCGCCTCACCCACACCACCGGCGGTCGCCCGGTCGGGTGCGCCGGATCCGGGCGCGGCACGCCCGGCCCACAGTCCGGGGTGGACGGCTCGGCGGACGAAAAGCCCGTCGGTGTCGAACACCGGTCCGGGTGAACCTGCCGCTCTGCGTTGGCGGGGCCGCGTGGCGGCCGGCAAGGCTGGGGCCGACCGGTCCGGCGTCGGCGAAGGGTGAGGCGTGCACACTGGGAACGATCACGAGGACCATTCCGTCGCCATCGTGGGCGCCGCCTGTCGGTTGCCCGGCGGCATCGACGACCTCGGCGGGCTGTGGCGGGCGTTGGTCGAGGGCCTGGACCTGATCGGAGAGGCGCCCGGGGACCGGTTCGACCTCGACCGGTTCACCGACCGGGACCTGCCGCGGCCGGGCAAGGGCTACACCACGGCCGGCGGGTACCTGGACGACCTCGCGGGGTTCGACGCGGCGCACTTCGGCATCTCGCCGAAGGAGGCCGGTCAGATGGATCCGCAGCACCGGTTGCTGCTGGAGCTGGCTGCCGAGGCGCTGGACGACGCCGGGATCGCGCGCGCAGCCGTCGCGGGCAGCGACACGGCGGTGTTCATCGGCATCTCCGACAACGCCTACGGCGGCCTGCAGATGGTGGACACGCGCGGGATCAACGCGTACACCATGTCCGGCGCCGCGTCCTCGATCGCCGCGAACCGCATCTCCTACTGCCTCGACCTGCACGGGCCGAGCATGGCCGTGGACACCGCCTGCTCGTCCTCGCTGGTGGCGTTCGACCAGGCCTGCCGGGCGCTGCTGGACGGCACGAGCCGGACGGTGCTGTGCGGCGGGGTGAACGCGCTGGTCAGCCCGTACCACTACGTGGGGTTCTCGCAGGCGTCGATGCTGTCGAGGAAGGGCCGCTGCTCGGCGTTCTCCGCCGACGCGGACGGCTTCGTGCGCGCCGAGGGCGGCGGGCTGGTCGTGCTCAAGCGGCTGGCGGACGCCAGGGCCGACGGCGACCGGATCCACGCCGTGGTGCTCGCCCACGGCACCAACAGCGACGGCCGCACCATCGGGATGTCCCTGCCCAACGGCGGCAGCCAGGAGGAGCTGCTCCGCGCGGTGTACGACAGGGCGGGGCTGCACCCGGACGACATCGCCTACTTCGAGGCGCACGGCACCGGCACCCCCGTGGGGGACCCGATCGAGTGCACCGCGATCGGCCGGGCGCTGGGACGCCACCGCACCGCCGGCCCGCTGCCGATCGGGTCGGTCAAGACCAACGTCGGCCACCTCGAACCCGCCTCCGGCATCGTCGGCCTGCTCAAGGCCGTGCTGGTGCTGCGGCACCGCCTGATCCCACCGTCGCTGCACGCCGACCCGCCCAACCCGGACATCGACTTCACCGGCCTCAACCTCGCGGTGGCCACCGCGCCGCGGCCGATCCCCGGCTCGGACCCGATCGTGGTCGGCGTCAACTCCTTCGGCTTCGGCGGCGCCAACGCCCACGTCGTGCTGGCCTCGCCGCCCGCGCCGGAACCGGTCGAGCCGCAGGGCGACGAGCCGCGTCCGGTGCTGGTGTCGGCGAGCTCACCGGAGGCGCTGGAGCAGGCCACCGCCGACCTCGTCGAGCACCTGGGCCGGACCGGGGACTTCTACGACCTCGCCTACACGACGTGCGTGCGCCGCGGTCACCACCGGTACCGCCGGGCCGTGCTCGCCACCGGCCCGGAGGAAGCCGCCCGCCTGCTGCCCGACGCGACGCCGGTCGAGGCCGTCGGCGAGGACCGGATCGGGTTCGTCTACTCCGGCAACGCCTCGCAGTGGGCCGGGATGGGCGCGGACATGTTGTCCGACAAGGACTTCCGGGTCGCCGTGGAGCAGGTGGACACCGCGCTGACCGCGTACCTCGGCTGGTCCGTGCTGGACCGGCTCGGCACGGTCACCGCGGCCGAGCTGGCGGCCACCGAGGTCTCCCAGCCGCTGCTGTTCGCCGTCCAGGTCGGCATGACCGAGGTCTTGCGCGCCAACGGCATCGTGCCCTCGGCCGCGCTCGGCCACAGCGTCGGCGAGGTCGCCGCCGCCTGGGCCGCCGGTGCGCTGCCGCTGGACCAGGCCGCCTGGGTGATCGCCGAGCGCAGCCGGGCGCAGGCGCCGACCGCCGGTGGCCGGATGGCCGCGGTGCCGCTGTCGGCCGACGAGCTGCGCCGGCTGCACCCGGAGGCGGAGATCGCCGGGATCAACACGCCCAAGGACGTCACCGTCGCGGGCACCGCCGACGCCGTCGCGGCCCTGGTCGCGGACCTCCAGGCCCACGACGTCGCCTGCGCCGACCTCGGCTTGGACTACGCCTTCCACACCGCGGCGATGGACGAGGTCCGGGAACCCCTGCGCGCCGCGCTGTCCGGCCTGACCCCGTCCGCCACCACGATCCCCCTCGTCTCCACCGTCACCGGCGCCGTGATCGACGGCGCCGAGCTGGACGCGGACTACTGGTGGCGCAACGTCCGCGAGCCGGTCCGCTTCGCCGACGCCGTCACCCACGTGCTCGCCGACGGCGTCGACGTGCTGGTCGAGATCGGCCCGCACCCGGTGCTGCGCGGCTACCTGCGCAAGCTCGCCGCCGCACGCCCGCAGACCCCGACCGCGGTCGTGCCGACCCTGCACCGCGACGCCGACGGCCCGGCCGCCACCCGCACCGCCGTGGCCACCGTGCTCGCCGCGGGCGGCCGGGTCGACCGGGACCGCTACTTCCCGGCGCGCGGCCGCGTCACCGACCTGCCCGCCTACCCCTGGCAACGGGAACGGCACTGGAAGGGCACTCCCGAGCACTGGCTGCGCACCAGCGGCGACGGCCTGGTCCACCACCGCATGCTCGGCGAACGCCTGCCGTCGCCGCAGCCGCTGTGGCACGGCCCGGTCGAACCGGTGCTGGTGCCGTGGCTGGTCGACCACCGGCTGGCCGGCTCCGTGGTGATGCCCGCCGCGGGTTTCGTGGAGATGGCGCTCTCGGCGGGGAACCAGGCCCTCGGCCACCCGGTCGAGGTGCGGCACCTGGAGATCAGCCGTCCCCTGGTCGTGCCCTGGCCGGACGCGGCGAGCGTGCACACCCAGGTCTCGGTCGAACCACGCGCCGGCACCGTGACGATCACCAGCACCGACGGCTCCGATCCCGATCCCCGCGCGCACGTCCGGGCCCGGGTGCGCCAACTGATCGGCCAGGCGCCCCCGCCGCAGGACCCCGAGGCCTTGCGCGCCGGGTTGACCCGCCGCATCGACGGCCCCGACCAGTACGCCGAGCTGGACGGGCTCGGCCTCAGCTACGGCCCCGCGTTCCGGGTGCTCGCCGAACTGCTCGTCGGCGACGGCCGGGTGCTGGCCTCCTACCGGCACGACGGGCCGGCGGACGACTTCGTGCTCCACCCTGTGGTGCTCGACGGCGCGCTCCAGGCCGGGGCGGCGCTGATCGCCCGCAAGCTCCGGCGGCACGCCTTCCTGCCCGCCGCGTTCGACACCGTGCGGGTGTGGCGCACCCCGGCGAACGAGGGCCTGGTGCACGTCCGCGAGCGGATGCTCACCTCCACCGAGGCCTGTTGGGACATCACCGTGCTCGACGCCGACGGCACGGTGACCGTCGAGGTCGAAGGCGCCCGGATGCGCCGGATCGGCAGTGCGGAACGGGCCGGCGTCTGGCGCGGCCACACGGTGCTGCGGGCGGCGCCGCACCACGACGAACCCGCGCCGCCGAGCCCGCTGCCCGGCGCGGACGAGCTGCTGGCCGCCGCACGACCCAGGATCGGGGAGCTGCGGGAGACCTTCGAAGCGGGCATGGCCCGGGTCGTCGAGGCGAACGACCGGCTCGTCGCGTACCGGTTCGCCGAGGGCGTGCCCGAGTTCCTGCCGGGCGAGGTGGAGTTCTCCGTCGACGACCTGGTGGCGGCGGGACTGCGCGCCGAGCACCGCCGGTACGTGGACCTGTTGCTGCCGGCGTGTGCGGCCGAGGGCGTGGTTCGGGAGGTGGGGCCGGGACGGTGGCGGCTCACCGAGACCGTCCCGGACGCCGACGGGCTCGTGCGCGAGGTCCTGGCGGAGGCTCCGGCGTCCGTCACCGAGGTCCTGGTCGGCCTCGTCCTCAACCGGGAGGCCACCGGGTTGCTCCGCGGCGAGCTGGACCCGATGGAGCAGCTGGCCACCGAGGAGAACCAGCGGCTGCTGGCCCAGTTCTTCGACCTCGGGCAGGTCTGCCGGTTCCACAACCTGGTGGTCCAGGAGTTGCTGCGGCACGTGGTCCGGCACTGGCCGGCGGATCGGCCGCTGCGGGTCCTGGAGGTCGGCGCGGGCACCGGCGGGCTGACCTCCGCGGTGCTGCCCGTGCTGCCCGCCGACCGCACCCACTACACGTTCACCGACGTGTCGGTGTACTTCACCAGCCGGGCCGAACAGCGGTTCGCGGACCACGACTGGGTGGAGTACGCCACCTTCGACCTGGACCGCCCGGTCGCCGAGCAGGGGTTCGCCGAGGGCGCGTTCGACGTCGTGCTCGCCGCCAACGCCCTGCACACGGCCAAAGACCTCACCCGGGCGCTGGCGAACGTCGCGGCTCTCCTGGCGCCCGGCGGCCGGCTGATCGCGTCCGAGGCGCACAACCCCGTCGGCCTCGCGTCGATCTTCGGCATGCTGGACAGCTTCTGGCACGCCGAAGACCGGGAGCTGCGGCCGGACACCGTGCTGCTCGACCGCGACCGGTGGCCGGAGCTGTTGCGCCGCACGGGTTTCACCGACGTGGTGCAGACCGGCGCCGAGACCGCGCGGCTGCACCGGGACTACTCGGTGCTGATGGCGACGGCACCGCACACCGAGCGCGGCCTGCCCGCGCTGCCGGCGGGTGACCCGGGGTCGCGCTGGACGCTGCTCGTCGAGACCGCCGCCGAAACACCGCTGGCCGAGCGGACCGCGCGGCTGCTGCACGCCGCCGGGTGTCCCGAGCCGCAGGTCGTCCCGGCCGCGGAGTGGACGCCGGACGGCACGGATCCCGTGCTGGTCCTCGGCGAACCGCGCACCCCGCTCCTGGAACGGACCACCCGGTGCGCGGCGCTGCTGAGGTCGATCGCCGGGCAACCCGGCACGGGCGCGGTCTGGCTGGTGACCCGGCCTTGTGGCGCGCTCCCGACCGACGTCGAAGCACCCGGTGACGCGGCGGTCTGGGGCGTGGCACGGGTGCTCGCCAACGAGTGCCCCGACCTGGCCGTGCGCCGCGTCTCCCTCGACCGCACGGGCGACCCGGCGGCGCGGCTGGCCAAGGAGCTGCTCACGCCGAGCGCCGAGGACGAGATCGCGCTCACCCCCAACGGCCGGTTCACGCCACGCGAGGTCGACCTGCCCGGCACGGTCCCCGATCCCGCCGCGTACCAGCTGGAGGTGCGTTCGCCCGGCTTGTCCTACGAACTCGGCTGGCGCGCGGTCGAACGCCCCGAACCGGGGCCCGGCCAGGTGCGGGTGGCGGTGCGGGCCGCCGCGCTGAACTACCGGGACATCATGCAGGCCAACGGGTTCCTGCCGGCGGAGAGCTACGAGTTCACCGGCCTGCACGCGCCCGGCCTGGAGTGCGCGGGCGTGGTGACGGCGGTCGGCGCCGGGGTGACCCGGTTCGCCGTCGGCGACCGGGTGGCCGGGCTCGCGCCGGGCTCGCTCGCCTCGGAGGTCGTGGTCCCGGCGCAGGCGTTGATGCCGATCCCCGAGTCGATGGCCTGCACCGAGGCCGCGACCCTGCCCGTGGTGGTCGGCACCGTCGTCTACGGCCTCGGCGCGCTGGCCCGGTTGGAGGCGGGCGAGACGGTGCTGGTGCACGGCGGCGCGGGCGGTGTCGGGCTGGCCGCGCTCCAGTACGCCCGGGCCCGCGGCGCGACGGTGATCGCCACCGTCGGCACGCCCGCCAAGCGCGCCCTGCTGCGTTCCCTCGGCGTGGAGCACGTGCTGGACTCGCGCAGCCTCGACTTCGCCGACGAGGTCCGCCGGATCACGGGCGGGCGCGGGGTGGACGTCGTGCTCAACTCGCTGGCCGGTCCCGCGATCGTCCGCGGCCTGGAGCTGCTGCGCCCCGGCGGCCGGTTCGTCGAGCTGGGCAAGCGCGACATGTACGAGGACAACGACCTCCCGCTGCGCCCCTTCGTCAACAACCTGGCCTTCTTCGGCGTCGACCTGTCCGCGCTGACGACCGAACCGGCGTTCGTCGAACGGCTGCTCTCGGAGAACGTGGACGGCCACGCCTTCCACCCGTTGCCGCACACGGTCTTCCCCGCCGGGCGGATCGGCGAGGCGTTCCGGCAGCTGCAGCACTCGTGGCACGTCGGCAAGGTCGTGGTGTCGTTCGACCCCGGCGCCGAACCGCTGCTGGTCGAAGGCACGTCGGCGGCGCCCGCCCTCGACCCCGGCGGCACCTACCTGGTCACCGGCGGCCTCGGCGGGTTCGGCGCGGCCACCGCGCGGTGGTTGGCCGAGTGCGGCGCCCGGCGCCTGGCCCTCGTCGGTCGACGTGGGATCGACTCGCCGGAGGCGCCGGAACTGCTCGCCGACCTCGCCGCACGTGGCGTGCACGCCACGGCGCACGCCGCCGACGCCGCCGACCCGGAGGCCATGCGGCGGATCATCACCGGGCTGGACCGGCCGCTGCGCGGGGTCGTGCACGCCGCGATGCACCTGGACGACGCGCCGTTCACCGACCTGGACGACGAGCGCTTCCACGCGGTGCTCAGCCCGAAGCTCGGCGGCGCGGTCGTGCTCGACGAGCTGACCAGGGAGCTCGACCTGGACCTGTTCCTGCTCTTCTCGTCGGGCGCCGCGCTCGTCGGCAACCTCCAGCAGGCGCCCTACGTCGCGGGCAACCTGTTCCTGGAGGCCCTGGCGCGCCGACGCCGCGCCCTCGGCCTGCCGGGCACCGCGATCGCGTGGGGCGCCATCGGCGAGACCGGTTACGTGGCGCGCAACAAGTACGAGTCCGCGATGTCCGCGGTCGGCCTGGATCCGATGGCGCCGGCGGACGCGCTGGACGCGGCCGGTGACCTGCTGGCGGCCGGGCAGCCGGTGGCCTGCGTCGGCCGGTTCAACTGGCCGAGGTTGGGCACGCTGCTGCCGACCCTGCGCACCCCGCGGTTCGGCACGCTGGTCCGGGACTCCGACGTGGTCGGCGGTGAGCGCAAGGACGAGCTGATCCGCCGGCTCGGCGAGATGGCGCCGGAGGAGGCCATGGACACCATCGCCGACCAGGTCACCGTGCTGCTCGGCGAGGTGCTGCGGATGGATCCCGCCGCGATCGACCACCACCGCCGCATCGACCACTACGGCATGGACTCGCTGATGGCGGCCGAGCTGCTGGTCTCCGCCCGCCGCCGGTTCGACGTCGAGGTGCCGCCCCTGGAACTGGCCCGGACCGGTGGCACGGTCGCCGGCATCACCGAGCTGATCCACCTGCGACTCGGCCTGCGCCGACCCGAGAGGGTCTCCTCGTGACCGCACGCCGGCCGGCGCGGGCCTCGCTCGTGGACACGGTCGCGCTCGGCGCGCTGGTGTTCGTGCCGACGTTCGCCCAGGGCCCGATCCTGCGGCGGCGGCGCATGGTGGGGCTGGCCGCCCGGTGGGACACCAACGACTGGGCGTGCCGGCTGCTGCGCCGGTTGCGCGGCAAGCACGGCACGGGACCGTTGCTGGTCAAGGTGTTGCACCGCCGGGTGTTGCTGCTGCTGTCGCCGCGGGACGCCCGGCAGGCGCTGGAGCAGACCACGGTCTCGCTCACCGCCGCCAGCCGGGACAAGGTCGCCGCCCTCGGCCACTTCGAGCCGGGGGCGGTGCTGCTCTCGCGGGGCCTGGTCCGGCAGGACCGCCGCCGCTTCAACGAGTCCGTGCTCGACTACCCCGGGACCGACCACCGGCTGTGCCCGGAATTCGACGCCGTCATCCGCGCCGAGGCAGCCACGCTGATCAGCCGCACGACCGGGCGTGGTGCGGAGCTGACCTGGGACGAGTTCGTGCGCACGTACCGGCGCATCGTGCGGCGGGTCGTGCTCGGCGACGTCGCCGAGGACGACGAGCGGCTCACCGCCCTGCTCAACGGCTTGCGCGCCGACGCCAACTGGTTCCGGCTGCGCCCGCGGCGCCACGCGGTGCGCGAGCAGTTGTGGGAGCGGGTGCTCGGCTACCTCGACGAAGGGTCCGGAGGGCTGGCCGCGTGCGTCGCCGACGCGCCCCGGACCGCGCGGACCCTGCCGCAGGCGCAGGCGCAGCACTGGCTGTTCGCCTTCGACGCCGCGCCGATCGCCACCTACCTGGCCCTCGGCCTGCTGGCGGGGCACCCGGAGAAGAGCCGCACCGACCACGACTACCTGCGCGCGTGCGTGCGGGAGTCGTTGCGGCTGTGGCCGACGACCCTGGCCATCCTGCGCGACACGACCCGGCGCACGACCTGGTCCGACGGCAGCACCGTGCCGGTGGGTACCGCGGTCGTCTACTACAGCTCCTACTTCCACCGCGACGACAGCAGGCTGCCCTACGCCGACCGGTTCGAGCCCGAGGTGTGGCTGGACGGGCGGGCGGCGGAGGACTGGGCGCTCGCGCCGTTCAGCCGGGGTCCGGCCGAGTGCCCGGGGCAGCACGTGGTGCTGTTCACCAGCGCCACCCTGCTGTCCGCGTTGCTCGACCAGGGACTGCGGCAGGTCGGCGGTGTCCGGTTGACCCCGGACGCGCCGCTGCCCCGGACCGCCGACCACCACGCGCTGCGGTTCGCATGAGCCGCGCGGTCGGGCGGCTGCTCTTCTCCCGGTCGCGGGTGCGCCCGGCCCGGTTGCGCCGGGCGGTGCGGGACCGGGTCGTGGTGGTCACCGGCGCCTCGCACGGCGTCGGCAGGCAGACCGCGCGGATGCTGGCCGACGCGGGCGCGACGGTGCTCGTCCTGGCCCGCTCGGCGCACCTGCTGGACGAGCTGGTCGCGGAGATCCGGGCCGACGGCGGGCGGGCCGACGCCTACCCGGTCGACCTGGCCGACTTCACCGCCGTGCGCGAGGTCGCCGAACGGGTGCTCGCCGACCACGGGCCGGTCGACGTGCTGGTCAACAACGCGGGCAAGTCGATCCGCCGCTCGGTCGAGCTGTCCGCGCAGCGGTTCCACGACTTCCGGCGGCTCACCGACGTCAACTACCTCGGACCGCTGCGGTTGACGCTCGAACTGCTGCCCGCCATGCGCGCGGCCGGCCGCGGCCGGATCGTGTCGGTGTCCACGTTCGCCGCCCGGATGCCGCCGTTCCCCCGGTGGGGCGGCTACCAGGCGTCCAAGGCGGCGTTCGACGTGTGGCTGCGCGCGCTGGCGCCGGAGGTCGCCGGTGACGGCATCCGGGTCGTGCCGGTCTACCTGGGGCTGGTGGACACCCGGATGAGCGCGCCGTTGCTGGCCGCGCGCCGGATTCCGGTGCTGGACGTGCGGGACGCGGCGCACACGGTGTGCGCGGCGGTGTGCACGCGGCGGCACAGCCTGGGTCCGTGGTGGTGCCTGCCGGCCGAAGTGGGCGCGGCGTTGGTGTCCCGCCCGCTGCGCGCCGTCCTCGCGTGGTGGTACCGCCGTGGCCGGGACACGCCCGCCGCGGTGCGCGCCGCCGGTGCGGCCGCGGACTGGCCGAGACCTGGACTTCCCGCCCAGGCCGAGCACCGGTCACCTCCCGGACGGGTGCCCGCGGCCCGTCCCGACCTGTCCGAGGAACCGTGACCACGCGGAGTGAGGACCGGTCACGCGACCGGGGAATGGCCGGTCATCCGAGCCGGCGCGGATCATGGCTGCGGACCGCGGTGTCCCGGCCCACAACAGGCGCAAGCCGAGGAGTGTCGATGGAACAGCGTGTTCGTCCGACAGGTCGCACGAGTTGGCGGCGGTTGGCCGCGGTGCTCGTGCCGACGGCGGTGGCAGGCGGCATGGTCCTGGGTGGCATCGCCGAGGGCGTGGTGGGGGTGTCGTTCACCAGCGGCAGTCCTTTCACCGTCACCGTGGACCAAGTGCGGTCCGACGGGTTGCGCATCGTGCCCGGCGCGTCGGCGGGTGATCCCGGGCTGCCCACCCTGCTGGCGACCCTGCCCGCCGCCGAGTTGTCCGGGCTGTGCCAGTCGGTGACGGCCGACCTGCCGGTGGTGGGCCGCGTGACGACGGTGCTGCGGTCGCCGCACGTTCGCACGACCGACCTGGTGCTGGAGGTGCGCGGCATCACCGGCGGCCTGGACGTGAGCCAGCTCCTGGTCGGGCCGCTGGCGGACGCGGACGGCACGCCGGGGTACCAGGCAGGCGAGACCACGCTCACCAACCTCAAGATCAGCGCGGGCGCCGTCACCGCCGGCACGTTCACGGTGACCGACCTCGACCTGAGCTACCACGCGGGCGACGAGGGCTGTTCGTCCACTCCGGACGGACAGGGCCGGTGAGCGGCGGCTTCACCCGCTTCACCCGCTTCCGGCGGTCCTGCCCGTTCGTCGCCGGCGTGCTCACCACCGCCGCCGGCCTGGAGCTGGTCGTCGTGGTCGGCACCGCGCCCGGCGCGCTGCGCTTCGCCGGCGCGGGCGCGCCGGGGAGCTGGCTGCTCGGCGGCGTGCTGGTCGTCGCGGGCGCGACCCTGCTGTTCGACCCGGCCCGCAGGCACTTCGCCGGCGTGGCGGCCCTCGTCGCCGGCCTGCTCAGCCTCGTCGGGGCCAACCTCGGCGGGTTCCTGGTCGGCTTCCTGCTCGCGGTCGTCGGTGGCGCGCTGGCGCTGGCGTGGGTGCCCGACGGCGACGCGCCGCGCGGTGCGCACCGGCTCGAGTCACCCGCGGAAGGTCCCGCGTGAACGACGCCCGGCTCCGGCACGCCGTGGCAGGCAAGACGATCCTGCTCACCGGCACGTCCTGCGGTGTCACCGACGCCGCGGCACGTCACCTGACCCGTGCGGGCGCGCGGGTCCTCGTCGCCACCCACCCCGGGCACCGGCCGGCCGGGGAGGTGTCGGTCTACCGGGCCGACCCGGCCACGCCCGCCGCCATGCGGGTGCTGGCGCAACGGCTGCTCGACGAGCACGACCGCCTCGACATCGTGATCCACACCGCGGGCACGCCGCCGCGCCGGGCGTCGTGCCGGAACTTCGAGCACACGATCAACACCCACTACCTCGGCCCGACGACCCTCATCCGCGGCCTGCTGCCCGCGCTGCGGACCGGCGGCTCGGCCCACCTGATCAACGTCTCCCCCGCGCACCTCCGCCTGCCCCTGCCCGCCCGCTGGGGCGGCCACCGCGCGTCGAAGGCCGCGTTCGACACCTGGTTCCGGGGTCTGGCCCTGAAAGCCCGCGACCGCGGCGTCACCACCACGAGCGTCTACACCGGACTCGTCGGCGCGGACCCGATCACGCTCATCTGCGACGCCATCACCCGGCGGCCGCGGCAGATCGCGCCCTGGTGGCTCAAGTCGACGAGTCCCATCGGCCATTGAGCTGAAACTCCCGAAACGAGACGTCGACCTCGCGGCGCGGTCGAGCGCCCGCGGCTAGCCCGAACAGCTCAGCGCACGTGGACGCGCGACCGTGCCGCCGTCGGTCGGTCGCGGCGGTCCGGTGGCGCGGGCAGCCGGACGATCGCGCAGTTCACCGAGCCGGTCCGGGTGATCGGCCGCGTGCCGGTCGAGTCGGGTGGCGGTCGCGGGCGCACCGGCAATCGGCCGCACGCGACGCACCGCCACCGGTCGTGGCCGCGTCTCGATTGCCTTGCCAAACGGAAATGTTCCGACGGACACTCCTGAACGTTTCTGCCCGGTGAGAGTCGAGATCGCCGCGCACCACGCCGCCGTCACACCCACCGAGTTCACCCTTGTCCGGAGGTCCGGTCCATGAAACGAAGGCACCTGCTCGCGAGCGCGACGGCCGCGCTGACTCTGGTGGCCGCCGCGGTGATCGCCGTCGGCACCGCACAGGCCGACAGCGGCGTGAAGGTCATGCCGCTCGGCGACTCGATCACCGACGGCTTCAACGTGCCCGGCGGCTACCGCGTCGACCTGTGGCAGAAGCTCGTCGCCGGTGGCCGCACGGTCGACTTCGTCGGGTCGATGACGAACGGCCCGAGCAGCCTCGGCGACCGCAACCACGAAGGCCACTCGGGCTGGACCATCGCCCAGATCGACAGCAACATCACCAACTGGCTGCGCACCTACACGCCGCGCACCATCCTGCTGCACATCGGCACGAACGACATGTACGGCGGCGACCCGGGCGGCGCGCCCCAGCGGCTCTCGAACCTGGTCGACCGCATCACCTCGCTGGCGCCGAGCGCGGAGCTGTTCGTCGCGACGATCGTGCCCCTGTCGTCCGGCGACGCGACCGTCCGGGCGTTCAACGCCACGATCCCCCCGATGGTGCAGAGCAAGGTGAACGCGGGCAAGAAGGTGCACCTGGTCGACATGTACCGCGCGCTGACCACCGCCGACCTCGCCGACGGCGTGCACCCCAACGCGGGCGGCTACTCGAAGATGGCGACCGCTTGGTACAACGCGCTGCTGTCCGTCCCGGGCAGCATCGACGACCCCACGACAACAACAACCACCACCAGCACTACGACCACGACGACCACCACTACGAGCCAGCCCGGTGGCGGGGCGTGCACCGCGACCTACCGCGTGGTCAACTCGTGGGGCGGCGGCTACCAGGCCGAGGTGAAGGTGGCCAACACCTCCACCTCGTCGCTCAACGGGTGGACGGTCCGCCTCACCCTCCCGTCCGGCCACACCGTCAACAACCTCTGGGGCGGCGTGAACACCGGCACCAGCGGAGCCGTGTCGGTGCGGAACGCGCCGTACAACGGCTCGCTGGGCAGCAGCGCGTCGACCACGTTCGGCTACGTGGCCAACGGCCCTAACGCCAACCCGCCGAGCGAGCTGAGCTGCGTCAGCCCGTGACCCCTGGTTCGGACACCGCCGCGTCATGCCGACCCGGCGGTGTCCGAACCCGCGGGTGGTCAGGGGACGACGGTCTCGTAGATCCCGCGGCCGAAGGTGGCCGCCACGAGCCGGTGGTTGCGGCCGTCGTACTCGATGTCGTCCACGGCGACCCGAGGCATGCCGTGGCCGAGCCGGAGCCAGTGCCCGGTGGCGAGCGCGTTGCCGACGAACACGCCCTGGTCCGTGGCCACGTAGAGCTGCCCGGCGCGGCCGAGCACGACGTCGTTCACCGGGGCCGACGGCAGGTTGCCCGAGATGTCGGTCCACCGGGCGCCCGCCGAACGGGTCGCCAGCACGTGGGGCTGCGCGGAGCCCGAGCGGTAGCCGGACAGCGTCACGTACGCCGTGGCGGGGTCGCGCTCGGACACCGCGATCCGGGTCACCCACGGCTGCCCGTCGAGCACCTTCGCCCAGGTGGCGCCCAGGTCGCGGGTGAGCCACACCCGGCCGTCGTCGGTGCCGGCCCAGATCGTGCGCGGGTCCGACGGCGCGGCGGCGACCGTGGTGATGGTGCCGTACGGGTAGGTGTCCTGGCCCGGTCCGCCGGTCAGGTCCGGGCTGATCGGCGTCCAGGTCACCCCGTTGTCGACGGACCGGTTGAGCCGGTTGCCGCCGTAGTACAGGACGGCCGGGTCCGACGGGTCGAACTGCACGGGGGTGAACCAGTTGCGCCGGTCCGCGGTGGTGGCCGGGGTGAAGAACGCCATCGTCGTGCCGCCGTCGGTGGACCGGAAGCAGTTGCCGTACTGGTAGCAGGCGAAGACGTTCTCCTTGTCCCGCGGGTTGATGATGTTCTCCTCGCCGTCGCCGCCGAGGTACTCGTTGAACGCCGGCCCGCCCCACGACCGCAGCGAGCCGTTGTCCTGGGTGCCGCCGGACACGCGCGTGACGTCCTGCGGGCTGATCGCCACGCTGTAGAACTGCGTCCACGGCTCGTGCTCGGCCTTGACCCAGCCGCCGTCGCCGTCCGCGTCCGACCGGTACACGCCGCCGTCGTTGCCCAGGTAGACCCGGGCCGGGTGGCGCGGGTCCCAGACCATGGCGTGGTGGTCGACGTGGATCGAGTCGGCGTCCGCGGTCCAGGTCTCGCCGCCGTCCTTGGAGGTCAGCAGCGGGACGCCGGCGACGTGCACGTGCCGGGAGTCGCCGGGGTCGACCCACACCTTGCCGAACCACCAGCCGAAGGTCGACTGCGAGGACTTCAGCACGTCCGGCTCGGGCTGCCGCGTCCAGCTGTCACCGGCGTCGGCCGAGGTGTAGAAGCCGGCGAAGGGACCGGCGGTGCTGTTGACGATGGCGTACAGCCTGCCCGGTTCGGACGCCGAGACGCCGAGGCCGATCCGGCCGACGTCGGGACCGGCCGGCGGCAGCCCGCCGCCGAGCCGCTGCCAGGTCAGGCCGCCGTCGACCGACCGGTGGACGCCCGAGCCCTCGCCGCCGTAGGTCCGCTTCACCGGGGTGCGCCGGTGGTCCCACAGCACGGCGTACACGCGCCGGGGGTCGGCGGGGTCGATCTGCACGTCGACCGCGCCGGTGAACTCGTTCGGCACGTCGAGCACGCGCTGCCAACTGCCGCCGCCGTCGGCGGACAGGTACACGCCCCGGTCGCCGCCCGCGCTGTAGAGCGAGCCGTTGGCGGCGACGAACAGCCGGTCGGGGTTCGCCCGGTCGATCGCGATGCCGCCGATGGCGCCCGAGTCGCGCAGGCCGACGTTGCGCCAGGTCGTGCCACCATCGGTGGAGCGGTAGACGCCGGTGCCCTCGTAGGTCACGCTGCCGCCGCCCGGGTTGGGCTCGCCGGTGCCGACGTACAGCGTGCCGTCACCCGCCGCCGCGACCGCGCCCATGGCCTGGGTGGCGTTGTCCGGCCACGCCGGGGCGAACGTGCGGCCGGCGTCGGTGGACCGCCACAGCCCACCGCTCGCGGCGGCGGCGTAGACGGTGTCGGCCCGGTGCGGGTCCAGCGCCAGGCTGACGATCCGGCCGCCGATGTTCGTCGGACCGATCGACCGCCACGGCGCGCCCGCCGCCGGGATCCGGTCGGCCTGCGCGGCGGCGAGTTCGTGCGCGTGCCGCGGGATGGTGTCGCCGCGGACGGCTTTCTGGAGGAACCGGTGCTCGGCGGGTGCGGACGGGCCCCGGACCGGGCGGTACTCGCCCGGCTGCCCGGTGCCGGGTGGGTCGGCGAGTGGGTCGGCGGCGAGTGCCGGCACGGGCGCGAGCAGCATCAGCGCGCCGGCGAGGACCAGCAGACGGCGTGCTCTCATCGGGAACCCCCAGACGTGGACGTCGGCATGGCGTCGCGCACGCTAGGGGACGTGGTGGCCGGGCCGACACCGACGATCGAGGGTCGTTCTTGACAGCGACCCGATCAGCCGGTGAACAGGGTGAGCCCGTAGGCCGACAGCGGCTCGGCGATCGGCTGGACCCACGTCGTCCCGCCGGTGGAGCAGTTGCCGGACCCGCCGGAGACCAAGCCGACCGCGCGGACCGCCGTGCCCGATCCGGGGTTGGTGACGGCCGGCGCGCCGGACGCGCCCGGCTCCGGGCACGCGGTGGCGCGGATGAGCTGGTTGACGCAGCCCTGCGGGTAGCAGACGGTCTGGTTGATCCCGGTGACGCTGCCGCACCGCCACCCCGCGGCCGGGCTGGAGTAGCAGAGGGACGAGCCGACGGGCGGGGTGGTGAAACCGCTGATCGTGACGTCCGGCCCGCTGCTGTGGCGGTCGACCAGCGGCGTGGACACCGCGGCGGTCGAGACGACGCGGATCAGCCCGTAGTCGTTGCCCGGGAACGACGAGCCGGCGCTCGGGCCGATGTAGCCGCCGACGCCGTGCCACTCGCTGCCCGCGCCGACGCAGTGGCCGGCGGACAGGATGTAGCGGGTCGCGCCCGAACGGGCGTTGAAGCCCAACGTGCACCGCGTGCCGCCGCTGTGGATCGGTTGCCCGCCAACGAGGTCCCACACCGGGCGGGGCGCCTCGGCGACGTGCTCGACGGTGACCGCGCCGGCGCCGAGCCCGCGCGCCCACTCGGCGACACCCGTCGCGGCGCCGTGCACCGAGACCACCACGGTCTGCGCCGCTTCGTCGACGAACCAGCCGGTGACCGTGCCGGGACGTGCCGCCGCGCCGCGGTCCAACCGCTCCTTGGCCACCGCGGGGCCGACGGGCTCGCCGGACACCGGCCCGGCCGTGGCGAACGCGAGACCGGCCGCCAGCACGGCCACACCCGCTCGGCGTGCGACAGCGGCGAAGGTCATGGTCGCTCCCCTCCCAGGATCGCGACGGTAACGGCAGCGGGAGCGCCCTGGATAGCGACCGTTAGTGGGCTTCGGTGACCGCGCGTGGCGTCGGGCGGGACCTACTCTGGTCAGGTGGGGATCGCGATCCTGTGCGCGCTGACGGGTGCGGTGCTGAGCGCGGTCGGCGCCGCGCTCCAGCACGCGGGCGTCCGGGACGTCGGCGACCTCACCGTGCGCCGGTTCACCCGGCTGGTGCGCAGCCGGCGGTGGCTCCTCGGGTTCGCGGTGCTGTTCGTCGCCGCGGTGCTGCAGATCCTCGCCCTGGCGCTGGCTCCCGTGACGGTCGTGGCGCCGCTCGCCGTCATGTCGTTGCCGATCATCGCGGCGATCGGCGTCCGGCACGTGACCCGGGGGTTCGCGGTGGCCGTGATGGCGGCGACGGGCGGGGTGGGCACGTTCGTCGCGATCGCCGCGCGGTCCGCCGTGACGACGGACGTGGCGCCGGCGTCGGCGTTGCGGGCGGGTCAGGTGGTGGCCGCCGTGGTGTGCGTGTTCGTCGTCCTCGGCGCGTTCCGCAGCGGGACGGCACGTGCCCTCGCGCTCGCCGCCGGCGCGGGCGCGGCGTACGGGCTGGTCGCCGTGCTGGTGCGGGACGTGACGACCTCGCTGCCGCGGATACCGTGGGTGTCGTTCACCGGGCTGGCGGTGGCGTTCCTGGTCGGCGCGGCGCTGATCCAGCTGGGGTACGCGAGCGGCCCGGCGGACCTCGTGGTGGCGGGCCAGACGGTGGTGAACCCGATCGTCGCGGCGTGGATCGGCATGGTGCTGCTGGACGAGACCCCGGACGCGGGCCGCGGCACGGTGATCGCCTTGGTGACGAGCGCCGTCGTGTCGCTGACGGGCATCACCGCCATCGCCCGCTTCCACCGCCGCCGCCTGGCGGGCGAACCGACCGACCACGCGCCCACGTCGCAGTGACCTCGGATCCCGGTGGACCCGCGAGGTCGGGGCGTGCGGGTCCACCGGGTGGCGCGGTCAGTCGGTGAGCACCACGTCGTGGTGGTAGTCGCCGCAGACGGTGTGCAGGCGTGGCGGGTAGCGCCACAGGGTGGTCGAGCAGGTGCGCCACTGGAGCGGGTGCTCGGTGACGCCCAGCGGTGCCAGGGAGGAGATCGTCGTCTCACCGCACGGCGCGGAGATCTTCCCGCGGGTGGATCCCCACTGGTAGTCGATGTGCCGCAGCGGCGGGCAGTCGCCGACGGTGATCACGAACGAGTTCGGTCCGTGCTCGGGTGACGTGTCGCCGGGGTGGTACCTGAGCTCGAAGGTCTGCGCGGCGGCCGGGGCGGGGGTGGCCGCGGCGACGGTGGTAGGGGTCAGGAGCAGGACGGTCAGCAGGGCCGCTAATCGGGTCGATCGGGCGAGGGACACCAGGGCCTCCTGGGAGTCGGGGCTACCGCCCGTCCGAGTGCCCACTCCGCCGGGCCGGCACACCTGCGGCGGGCGGTGAGCCGGCGGACGACGCAATGCCGGGAACGTGCGAAACGGCCGCGGCCGCTCAGTCCAGGCAGAACTCGTTGCCCTCGACGTCCTGCATCGCGATGCACGACTCCTCGACGCCATCGGCGGCCAGCAGTTGCACGCGGGTCGCGCCGAGCGCCACCAGGCGCGCGCACTCGGCCTCCAGCGCGGCGAGGCGCTCCTCACCCACGAGCCCGGTGCCGGCCCGCACGTCGAGGTGCACCCGGTTCTTGACGACCTTGCCCTCGGGGACGCGCTGGAAGAACAGCCGCGGGCCCACACCCGTGGGATCGACGCAGGCGAACGCCGAACCCCGGCGCTCAGCGGGCAACGAGCGGTCGTAATCGTCCCAAGTGGCGAATCCCGCCGGCGGTGGAGGCACGACGTAACCCAGCACCTCGCACCAGAAACGGGCGACGCGCTCGGGTTCCGCGCAGTCGAAGGTGACCTGGACCTGTTTGACCGACACCATGACCCCACCATAGTGGCGCGTGCCGCCCGCCGAGACCCAAGCCCTGGTCCGGGCGTGGTCACGGTCATGGTGTATCCCTTCTGGTGACGGCGAACAGCAGGGGAGATCGTGCGCATCGGGGTGTTCTACGACGGGACGTGGTTCGCTTACCTGAGCGACTTCTACGCCACCGCGCATCCGCGTTCGGCGCGGATCTCGCTGAGCGGCCTGCACGACGCCGTGCGCTGGTACCTCCACACCAAGACGGGCACCGCCCTCGACGACTGCGTGGTGCACGAGGCGCACTACGTGCGCGGGCGCATCGAGACTCCGGCGGCGTCGTTCGACGCGGCCTTGGCCGCCGCCGGGGTCATCCGGCACGACCTGCCGCTGCACGGCGGCAAGGAGAAGGGCGTCGACGTCCACTTCGCACTGGAGGCGTGGGAGCTCGCGACGAGCGTGCCGTTGCAGTGGGTCGTGCTGATCACCGGTGACGCCGACTTCACGCCGCTGGCCACCCGGCTGACGGGTCGCGGCATCGGGGTGGTGGTGCCGGTCGCGGACGACCGGTCGGCCCCTGAGCCGCAGCCCGCCTGGACACCGCGCACGGCGGCGCCGCTGAGGGCCGCGGCGACCCTGACGCCCGTGTTCGACGACCTGTTCGCGCCCGCCGACCGCCTCGGCTACCCGTTGAGCCGACCGTTCGTGCGGTCCAACGAGGTCGTGGCCTCGCCCGCCGGCGCGCCGCGCGGCCGCCGGCGCGGCACCGTGACCGGGTGGAAGCCCGGGCAGCCGCACGGTTTCATCACCGACAGCCGCGGCGCCTCGTGGTACGCCTCCCGCGACGACCTGCCCACCGGCCTCGCCATGCTGCCCATCGGCACACCGGTGTCGTTCACCGGATCGCCGGTGCCGTCGCCCGGCCGGAAGTACCCCCGGGCGGAGTCGATCCGGTTCGAGTGAGACCACCGGTGCGCGGACGCCGGCACGTCCGCGCACCGGTGGAGCCGGTCAGCTCGCGGTGCAGGACGCCGTCGGGGCGTTGTTCGCGCTGCCCGACGAGCCCGTGAACCCGAACGAGGCGCTGGCGCCCGCGCCGAGGTTGCCGTTGTAGCTCGCGTTGCGGGCGGTGACGGTCGATCCGCTGCTGGTGACGGAGGCGTTCCAGGCGTGGTTGACGGTCTGCCCGTCGGCGAACGTCCAGGTGACGGTCCAGCCCTTGATCGCCGACGTGCCCGCCGTGACCCTGACCTCGCCCTGGAAGCCGCCCGGCCACTGGTTGGTGACCGTGTACCTGGCGGTGCAGGCGAGCCCGCCGCCGGGCGTGGTGGTGGTCGTGGTGGTGGTGGTCGTGCTCGTCGGCTGGGTGCCGCCGAAGATGGAGGCTTCCTTTGCGGTGGCCTTGATGCCGTTGGCGCCGTTGAAGATGCGCTCACCCCAGGTGGTGAGCCGGGCCGGGTCGAACTCGGTGGCCATGTCCAGGATCGGGTCGGAGTTGCCGCTCCACGACCAGGCCAGGTAGCCCAGGCCCCGCTTCTCCGACTCGCTCAGGATCGTGTCGTGGTCCACCTCGCCGGAGGCGAACTTCCAGCCGAATTCGCCGATGACCAGCGGCCAGCCCTTGGCCTGGACGCGGTCGAGGTAGTCGGTGATGGTGGCGGCGGTGTTGTACACCGAGTACATGTGGATGGACAGCACGGTGTTGCGCGCGCTGTCGGCGTCGAGCACCGCCTGGGCGTTGTCCCGCATCACGTGCTGCCAGTCCTGGCCCCAGTTCGGCGCATCGACCATGAGCAGGTGCTGGAAGCCGTTGGCGCGCAGCTTCTTGATCGCGCCGGCGGTCGCGCCGGTCCACTGGGCGGCGTCGACGTTCCCGATCGGCTCGTTGCCGATGTTGATGACGACGTAGTCCTCTTGGCCCACCAGGGCGTTCTTCTGGCTGATCCAGTAGTCCGCGGCCTCGTCCAGCGACGCCGCGGCGGCTTCCTCGCCGTACCCGGTGGTGTCGTGCACCTCCAGCACGCAGATCATCCGGTTCCGCTTGCACAGGTCGATCACGGCCGGCACGTCGTTGGACGGACCCCAGCGCTTGCCGGTGCCGAGCACGACCCGGACCGTGTTGGCGCCCAACGCCTTCACGTCGGCGAACGAGTCGGTCCGACCGGTGTACCAGACGTGCGGGTGGTTGACGCCGCGCATCACGAACGGCTGCCCGTTGGCCTCGACGATCTTCGTGCCGCTGACGTGCAGGCCCACCGCGGCCTGCGCCTGCGGCAACACCGTCAGCCCGAAGCCCGCGACGACGAGCAGCGCGGCTGCGATCATGGCGATTCTGCTTCTCATGGCTCCTCGACACCTCATTGAGTCGACGTCCCTACCGCTCCGATGGATCTGGGAGCGCTCCCAGCAAAGTTCGCGCTCAGTGACGCCCAACTTGGCGCACGATTAGTTTCTGGGCGGAACTTATGCGCCCACGCTACGGTCAAGGGCGTCCGGCCGTCAAGATCCGAGTTGCGCAACATCGCGGTGGGTAATCATCCGATGGTTCGACGGCTGGGAGCGATCCCAGGTCGCCGCTATGTTCAAGCGGTGATCTCCGATGCCGCCACCCGCCTCATCGCCTCCTCCTGGCCGAAGCTGCCCGAGGCCGCGCGCGACGTCCTGCTGGAGGTGCTGATCCACGGCCCGCTGTCCCGGGCGGAGATCGCCGCCCGCCTGCGGCTGTCCCGGCCGACCCTCACTCGCGTCGCCAAGTCGTTGGTGGCGCAGGGTTTGCTGGTCGAGGGCGACACGAGACCGCGCGCCTCGGCCGGCCGCCCGTCGGAGATGCTGCACGTGCGCGGCGCGGCCCACCGCTTCCTCGGCGTGAAGCTGACCGCCGACCGGCTCTTCGCCGCCGTCACCGACCTGACCGCCACCCCCATCGCGACGGCCGAGGAGCCGCTGCGCTCCCGCGACCCGGACGAGGTGGTCGCCCAGATCGCCGACGTCGCGCGCCGGTTCCCGGGCGTCACCGGCATCGGCGTGACGCTGGGCGGGGTCGTGCTCGACGGCCTGGTGGCCCGCGACGAGTTCCTGCGCTGGACCGACGTGCCGCTCAAGGCGGCGGTGACCGGCGCGACCCGCGTGCCCACCGCGGTGGACAACGACGTGCAGGCGCTCACCGCCGCCGAGCACTGGTTCGGGCCCGGCGCCGGCCTGCGGTCGTTGGCGGTGATCACCGTCGGCGCGGGCGTCGGCACCGGGCTGATCGTGGGCGGCGGGCTCGTGGCGGGCTCGCACGGCCTGCCGCCCCACTTCAGCCACACCCTGGTCGACGCGAAGGGCCCGCAGTGCGGCTGCGGCCGGCGCGGCTGCATCTCCAGCTACCTCATGACGCACGTCGTGCTGCAGCGGCTGACCGGCAACCCGAGCTACGCCGAGGCGCTGGACCGCGTCCGCGCCGGCGACCCGCAGGCCCGGCAGGTGTTCGACGAGGCCGGTTACGCGCTCGGCGTGCTCATCGGCACCGTCGCCAACGTCATCGACCCGCAGAAGGTGCTGCTCACCGGGGAAGGCCTGCCGCTGTACGAGGTGTCGTCCCCGTTGGTGCACGACGGGATCGAGGACACCTACGAGGACGACCCCGACCTGATCGAGCTGGACGTGCGGCCGTTCGACTTCAGCGAGTGGGCCAGGTCCGGCGCCGCGCTCGCGATCAAGGAGACGATCACCGGCGCCATCACCGAGTGGCCCCAGGGCAACCGCCGGCGCTGACCGCTGCCTCCGAAAGGGTCGGCCGGCAACCCTTCGAACGCGTCGAGCGTCGACGGGCACCCCATCGGAGGTGTCAGGCGTTGCTCAGCAACCCCTCGAACACCGCGCGCGCCTCACGGCCCGGCCTGATGCCCAGGTCCGCGTCCAGCACCCGCCACAGCCGGCGGTAGGTGTCGATCGCGCCCACGCGGTCGCCCAAGTGGGCCAACGCGCGCATCAGCAGCACCTGCAACGACTCCCGGGTCGGGTGGGCGGACGCGTGCGGCGCCAGGATGTCGGCCGCCTCCTCCCACGCGCCGAGCGCGACCTTCGCGGTCGCCAGGTGTTCCACGGCGGCGATCCGGCGTTCCCGCCACAACGCGGCCACCGCCGTCGCCGGACCCGACGGCACCAGCCCGACCAGCCCGTCGACCGGCCACCCCGACAACGCGGCGGTCAACGACGTCACGGCGGCGTGCGGATCACCGCGTCGCAGGCAGTCCACGCCGCAGCGGAGCAGCCCGCCCGCGCTCAGCACGTCCACCGCCTCGGGTGGCACGTCCAGCCGGTAGCCGTGGCCGACGTGGACCAGCAGGCGCGACAGGCCCGCGTTCGCGGCGTCCAGGCAACGGCGCAGCCGTGACGCGTACAGCTGGAGGTTCTTGAGCGCGCTGCGCGGCGGCTCCCGTTCCCACAAGTAGTCCATCAGGCGTTCGGTGGACACGGCCGAACCCGCGTCCAACGCCAGCGCGGCCAACAACGTCCGCGACTTCACCCCGCCGGGCACGACCCCGGTCCTCTCCGGCCCGCTCACCGCGGGCCCGGCTAACAGCCTGATGTCGATTTCCCGCACACGCGACGTCGAACTAGTCGACACCCCGGATCTCCCCACGTCGAACCCCTATCAGTCACCGCACACGGTAGGTCGTGCCCGCGGGTGCGCGACGGGAGGCCGACCCGCCTGATCCACCGGCTGCCGCAACGCATACCGGACGTATACCGGCAGGTGAAAGCGTGCGGCCCGACGCCCGTTCCGCGGAGAGGCGCCCGATGACCTCGCCGGATCCCGATTCGGAGTACCGCAACGCCACGCGCGCGGCGCTCCGGTCGGCGGGGCCGGGACCAGTCCCGAACGGGAGTCGACCGACGCGGCACGCCGACCGGCGCCGCCGCACCCCTCCAGAAAGGACGTGACCCGATGGACCTGACCTTCGACGACTCGGAACTCGACCTCGGCGACCTGGCCGTCACCGCGATGCGCGACGCCGTCGCGCTGCCGGAGACCGGCGCCTCGGCGGCGGCGTGCTCGTGCAGCAGCACCTCGTGCTGCTGCTGTCAGCAGCCGCAGCTGCCGACGCTGCCGGTGTAGGGCCGAGTCGAGCCGGAGCCGGGGGCGTCCGCGCGCGGGCGCTCCCGGCCCACACCACGGGGAGCACCGGATGGCCACTGACCGCACCACCACCGAACTCGCGCCGTACGCGTTGGTCCGAGTGGCCGCGCTGCCGCACCCCCGGCCGGTCCCGTCGGACTTCCGGGCGGGCCTGGCGGCGGTCGTCGCGGCCGAGACCCGGATCGCCGCGCTGGCACCGGACCTCGCCGACGCCCTGCACGACAGCGCCGACGGCCACTCCCCCGCGTTCCACCGCGCGGTGGTGCTGCCGTTGCGCCGCGACGTGCACAACGGCCGCGTCCCGCGTCCGGCGGAGTGGGGCACGTTGCCCGAACGGGTGCCGCTGCTGGCGCGGTGGCTGGCGGCGCACGAGGAGCTGGCACGGGCGGTGGACGCGGCGCTGGCGGCGTGGCCGCACGACCTGGCCGCGTCACGCGCGTGGCTCGCCGAGGTGTGCGCGACCGACGCGCTGCGCCGCGCGAGCGTGCTGACCGGCCCGGACCTGTTGCACGGCCTGGACCGCACGGCGCGGGGCCGTGGCGAGCCCGACCGCAAGGCGCGCAAGGCGGAGCCGACCGTGCTGCGCTACGCGTTGCGCGCGACGTCCAAGACCAGCCCGCTGTCCTGGTACACGCACGTCGGCTGGGGCGTGTGGGGTGAAGGGCCGTGGCCGGCGGCGGAGCCGGTGTCGCACCCGGCCGTGCACCGACTGCTCGTGACGAGGTTGGTCGACGCGCTGGGCCCGAGGCTGCCGCACCGGCTCGCGCCGGCGTTGCGGGAACGCGACGGGCGCCTGCTGTTCCGCCGGGACATCCCCGCCGACGGTGTCGGGCGCGCGGCGGTGGTGCGGGAGGAAGAGGTGGACATCGCGGCGACCCGACCGCTGCGGTTCGTGGCCGAGGTCGTGCGCGAGGCCGGGCCGGCCGGGTTGCCCCTGGACCGGATCGCCGCGGCGCTGGCGGCGAAGCTGACCACGCCGGACGCGGACCGCACGGCCCGCGGGTTCGTGGCGAAGACCCTGGACCTGGGCCTGCTGGTGCCGGTGTCCCCGATCGACCCGCAGGACCCTGACGCGGTGGGCTCGCTGGCCTCCTGGCTGGCGCCGGCCGACGGCGACACCGCCCGCCGGCTGACCGCGCTGGCCGCCACCACCGCCGCGTTCGCCACCGCCGGGCCGCCGGACCGCGCGGCCGTGCTCGCGGAGCTCTCCGCCGGCTGGCGCGACCTGGGCGAGCGGGTCGGTGCCGACCTGACCGGCGTGACGCCGGTGGTCGAGGACGTGGTGCTGCCCGAGCCGGTGCCCGTGCCGCCGGGCGCCACGCCCGCGTTGACCCGCCTGACCCCGCTGCTGGTGGCGTTCGACCAGCACGTGCTGCTGCGCCGGCTGATCCGGACCAGGTTCGTCGAGCGGTTCGGCGAGGGCGGTGTGGCGTCCCTGGCGGACTGCTCCGCGCCGCTGTCGCGGGCCTGGCAGGACTCCATGGTCCCCGACGCCGTGGACGACCCCGACGTCCGCGCGGTCGTCGAGACCCGCGACAAGCTGGCCGGGCAGGTGCACGACGGCGTGGTCACCGACGACGTGCTGGCCTCCGCCGCCGACCTGCTGCCCGCGTGGGCGACCCGGCGCACCGGCTCGTACGGCTTCTTCGCCCAGCCGACCCACGACGGCCGGCTCGTGGTCAACCGCGTCTACGCCGGGTTCGGCAAGTTCACCAGCCGCTTCCTCGACCTGCTGCCCGGCGCGCGCGACGCGGTGACCCGCCAGGTGCGCCGCCACACCACCGACCCCGTGCAGTTCCGGCCGGTGCGGGGCTTCAACGCCAACCTGCACCCGATGCTCGACGCGCGCGAGGTCGGCGAGGACGCCCGGTGGGCCGATCTCGTGGCGGACGAGCTGGACGTGCGGCACGACCCCGTGGCCGACGAGGTCCGGGTGACGCACCGCGGTGTCCCGCTCGACGTGCTGTACCTGGGCTTCCTGATCCCGGTGGCCCTGCCGGACCGGCAGGTGGCGCTGTACTCGGACCTCACCTCCGGGTGGGTCGACCTCGACGGGCTGCGCGCGGCCACCACGGACGACGGCGTGACGGTCCGCGGCCGGCTGACGTACGGGGACGTCGTGCTGGCGCGCCGTTCCTGGGACTTCGCCGTCCCGCCGGTGATCGGCGCGGAGGAACGGGCCGCGCTCGACGTGGCCCGGTTGCGCGCCCGGCACGGGTTGCCGGAGCACGTCTTCGTCGGACCGGACCGGGCGCCGATGTCGGCCGACGCCTACCGGCACGCGCTCACGGCGGGCAAACCGCAGTACGCCGACCTGGGCGACCCGCTGCACCTGCGCTGCCTGCCGCGCCTGCTGGCGCGGTTCCCGGACGGCGTGCGGCTGGCCGAGGCGCTGCCCGTGCCCGGCGTCGGCGGCGACCGGGTGGTCGAACTGATCGCGGAAACGTACTGGAGGGCCTCGTGACCGACGTCGTCTGCTACTACCACAACCCGGTGAAGGCGCCGTTGCTCCGCGAAGCCGTGCTGCCCGCGCTCGCGGAGGCGGAGCGCTCCGGCGCGACCGGGCACGTCGAGCGGCACTGGTTGCACGGGCCGCACGTGCGCGTGCGGCTGGATGGGCCGGACGAGGCCGCCGAACTGGTCGCGTCACGGCTGCGCGCCCACCTCGCCACCCGGCCGTCCACAGTGGACTTGGATCACGCGGTGCTGCTCGCGCAGGCCAAGCAGAACGGGATCGCGGAACTCGTGCCGCCGCCGTACGAGCCGATCCACCCGGACAACACCGTGGTCGTCGAACCGACGGACCTCACGGCCCTGCGCCAACTGCTGGTCACCGACGTGCTGGTCGACCTGCGCACCCGGTGCCTGCGGCTCGGCGTGCCCGCGATCCGCGACGCCGTCGCCGTGGACGGCACGAGCCAGTCGCGCGTGCGGCTGGCCATGGTCGCGATGACGGCGCACGCGAGCCGGTTCCCGGCGGGCCTGGTCAACGGCTACCACTCGTTCCTGTCGCACCTGGAGAGCTTCCTGTTGCACAGCGATCCCGGAGGCGTGCTGCGCGACCGGTTCGACGGCGTGTGGGAGCGCAACGCCGAGCAGGTCGTGGAGACCGTGCGCGGGGTGGCCGACGGCTCGGTCGCGACACCGTGGGTGGCGTGGACGGACGGCGCACGGGCGTTGGCCGAGGAGGTGTTCGACCGCGGCGAACTGCCCACCGCGTACTCGGCGCACCTCGGCGAGCGCGCGCTGGAACTGGGCGAGGACGAGGCGATCCGGCGCTGGCACCGCGACCACACCGACCGGATCAGCGACTACCACACCCGGTTGCGGGAGGTCGACTTCGACCACCCCGACTACCAGCGGCCCGTGACCGTCTACCGGTTCGGGACGAACATGCTCTACCAACTGCTGGCGGTGTGCGACGTGACGCCGGTCGAGCGGTACCTGGCGGCCGACCTGGTCGTGCGGGCCGTGCAGCGGATCACCGGGATCGACTGGTCCGACCACGTGGCACAGATGACGAAGGTGGCCCGATGAGCGGGAACTTGCTGCGGCTGCGGCCGATCGTGCACGCGACGCCCACCGCGACCGGCCTGCACGTGCGGGGGTGGCGTTCCAGCTTCTCCCTCGACGGCGGCAAGGGGCTGTGGACGATCTGGGAGCGCTTGGCCGGTCCGCTGGCCGACGGCGTGCCGCCCGCGCAGTTGGCGGTGCCGGAGAACGCGCCGCCGGCCGTGGCGCGGGCGTTGGAGCTGCTCATCGGCCAGTTGCACGAGCACGACATGCTGGTGGAGGTGCCCGCCGAGTGGGGTGGCACCGCGCCGCCGGAGGACATCGCGAGCTGGCTGGAATCCGTTGCGGCGTCACCGGTCGAGGCGTGGCGGCGGCTCCGGTCGGCGACGGTAACCGTGACCGGTGAGGGCGCCTTGGCCGCTCACGCCCACCGTGCGCTCGTCGCCGCGGGAGTGGACGTTGCGCCGGTGCGGCCGGGTGCCGGTCTGCTCGTGGTCGTGGGTCCGCACGCGGTCGCCGCCGGGTGTGCTGCCGATGTCGGTTTCGTGGTCGCGCCGGGTTCGGTCGTGGACGTGGCGGCCGACGCGGTGGCGGTGGCGGAACGGTTGGCCGGCGCGCCGGGTGCTCCGCCGGAGGTGCTGGCCGCGTTGGTCGGGTCGGCCGCGGCGCACCGGCTCGTGTGCGCGTTGGGCGGTTTGCCCGACCCGTCCACCGAGGTGGTGGACATGTGGAGCGACGTGCCGCCGGCCGGGCCGCCGCACCAAGCCGTTCTGGTCGCGCGGGTCGACCCGCTGCACGCCGAGTACCACCCGTGGCTGTCGGCGGTCCGGCCGCGGGAGCCGGGCGGCGCGGTGCTGGAGGTGTTGGGTGATCGGGAGTTGGGGCCGGTGCCCACCCCGTTGCCCGGTGAGCTGCCGCAGTTGCCGGTCAAGCTGGCCGCGGCCGGTGACGTGGTGGGTTTCGGCGCCACCGAGCACGCCGCCCGGCTCGACGCCCTGCTCCGCGCCGCGCGTGCGCTCGCACCGGACGGTGTGGTGCTCGGCGCGGACCGGGTGCACGCGCTCGGGCTGGCCTTGCGCACCGCCGTCCGGCCGCTGCACGGCACACCGGTCGCCGAGGACGAGTGGGCCGCCGACCCGACCGCCCGGCGTTGGTGGAAGGCGGTGACGCTGCGGTTCGCCCTGCCGGCCGAGGTCGAGGTGACCAGGCTGGGTCCGCGCGTGGTGCGTGCGGTGGTGCGGGCGGGCGGTGAGGAGCTGTCCTGGGCGGTCGAGTCGGAACCGGCGGACGCCGTCGCCTTCGCCGCGATGGCCGCCGCCGGAAGGACCCAGGCCGAAACCGCCGCGAGGGCCGCGGGGGCCGATGGCAAGGCACAGGCCGGAGCCGATGCGGGGGCCGCACCGGCACAGCCCGTCGTGCTCTGCGGCGCCGCCCCGTTCCCCGAGCCCGATGGCGCAGCCGCGCCGTGGACCACGCGGGACTGGCACTGGCCGTACGGGCTCCGTGACGGCGAAGAGGCGTTCCAGGACGACCTGCGGGCGCTCGCGGCCGATGTCAAGCCGGTGCACCTCGGCCCGGTGCTGGAGGCGGCCGGTGTGGTGGCGTTCGCGGTGGAGGGCTGATGAACGTGCGGGTGGTGGAACTTCGCGACTACACGATCGGTGACCTGGACGCGATCGGTGTGGACGGTCCCGTGCTGCCGGTGCGGTTCGACGGCGCGCTGGTGCTGATCGGTCCGGTGTCGGGCGGTGTCTGCGTGGGCTGTGCCGAGGAAGCGCGGCTGGCCACGCTCGGCCCGTCCGTGCCGCGCGACGACCGGCGGATGCGGTTGGGTGGCTCGGCGTCCTCGGCGTTGCGGCCGTTGATCGCGGTGCTGGTCGAGCGCGTGCTGGCCGACCCGGAGGCGCACCGCGACAAGGTGTTGGCGTTGCGGACCGATCTGGCGACCGTCGGCGAGCACCGGGTCCGGCCACGGTCCGGTGGCTGCGCGACGTGCGGCCCGTTGCCCGAGGACGGCCCGGAAACGGTGGTGCGCGGGCCCGTTCCGGTGGTGCCGGGCACGTTGCGGGGCCCGAACCCGCTCACCGGGGGCGACGCCCTCAGGCGCGAGCTGTTCGACCTCAGGCACGGCCCGGTCGGCGGGATGCACCGCATCGGCGACCTGACCGTGGCGGCGGTGAGCGCCGAATTGGGCGGTGGGCAGGCCGGGTTCGGCCGCACCGCCGACTACGCCGAGGCCGAGCGGGTCGCGCTGTACGAAGCGGTGGAACGGCACGCGGGCCTGCAGCCCCGGCGCGTCACCACGGTCCTGGAGGCGTCGTACGCCGAGCTGGGCGACCGCGCGCTCGACCCCACCCGCCTCGGCCTGCCCGACCACGAGTCGCCGCACGTCGTGCCGTACCACCCGGACGTGCGGACCCGGTGGGTGCACGGTTGGTCGTACACGCACGGGAGGCCGGTCGCGGTGCCGGAGCACGTGGCCTACTGGGGTCACGGCGACGGCACGCGGTTCGTCGACGAGACGTCCAACGGGTGCGGCACCGGCAACAGCCTCACCGAAGCCGTGCTGTACGGGATGTTCGAGGTCGCCGAGCGGGACGCGTTCCTGATGGCCTGGTACCAGCGGACGCCGTTGCGGAGCCTGCGGGTGCGCGACGACGTCACCGCGCACATCGCGGACCGGCTGGAGCAGCTCGGCTACCGGCTGGAGCTCTACGACGCCACCAACGACCTCGGCGTGCCGTCGGTGCTGTCCCTGGCGCGTTCTCCGAGGGAGCCCCACGCGTTCTACGCCGCGGGCGCCGGGCTCGATCCGGACGCGGCGATGCGGTCGGCGGCGGCCGAGGTGGCGATGGACGTCGAGGCGGGCGCGAAGCGCTACCGCGTCGAACCCGGCGACTACGACCCGGAACGGCTGCGGCGACTGCTGCGCGAACCGCGGCTGATCCGGACCATGGACGACCACGTCAACGTCAACGGCCTGGCGGAAGCCGCCGAGCGGCACGACTTCCTGGTGCCCGGCCCGGAGGTCGACCTGCGCGTGCCCGACGTGCCGCGCGACGACCTGGACGCGTTGCTGGAGCACTACGTGCGCGAGTGGGCGGCGTTGGACCTGGAGGTGATCGCGGTCGACCAGAGCGACCCGGTGGTGCGCGACCGGCTCGGCCTGCACTCGGCGAAGGTGATCGTGCCCGGCGCCGTGCCGATGACGTTCGGCGAGCCGAACCGGCGCACGCGCGGCCTACCGCGGCTGCGCCTCGCCGGCACCCCGCTGCCCCACCCGTTCCCGTGAACGCCGACGCGTTGCTCGCCGCGTACACCCATGGGCCGGGGCGGGTGGTCGAGCCCGGGGCGTCGCCGCGCACGGCGGCTCCCGAAGGGCCGCGCGTGCCGCTGACGGCGTTGCGGGGACGGTTCGGCGCGGCGTTGGCACGTCTGCTGACCGACGTGGCGACACCGCTGCGGTGGGAGCCGTGGAACCAGTACAACGACCACCGGGCGTACCCGTCGGCACGGGCCGCGGCCACCGTCGACCTGGTGCTGGCCGGGCGGTGGGTGCTCGACCCGGTGCGGCGGGCGCTGGTCGGCGACGGCACGCCGGTGGTCGACGGGCCGGTGCGGATCGAGCTGGTCCGCAGGCGTGACCGCCTCTCCCCCGGCTACCGCGAGTTCGGCGACGTGCTCACCGAGCTGGAGGTGGGCCACGTCGCGGCGGCGCTGGTCGAGCACGCGGCACGGCTCGGTCTGGTGGCGCGCGTCTCGGGGCTGACGGTCACCGTGACGTTCGACGGGGCCCCCGCTCCTCCGCGCGACCAGGCTCCCGTCACACCGCGCAGTTCGGGGGTGGGTCCGCGCGGCATCGCGGCCGATCCCCGACCGCTGCCCGCGAGCGTGCTGGACGCCGTGGTCGAGGCCGTCAACCACCCGCCGTCGGGGTCGCCCGTGCGTGACGACCTGCGGCACCGGTTGGCCGTGCGCAACGTCGAGGGCGTCGCCGACGGCTGGTACGCCGTGGCCGGCGGGCTGCGGCTGGTGTCGCCCGGGCCGGCGGTGGCCGGGTTGCGGCCGGTGTTCGGGCACCCGCCCGGCACGATCCACGTCGCCTCCATGAACCTCGCGCTGGTGACGACCGGCGACCCGGCCGCCGCGGTGGCGTCCGACGGTCCGGACGGCTACCGCGCCCTGCTGCGCGCGGCCGGTGCGGTGGCGCAGCACGTGTCCACGGCCGCGGCCGGCGCGGGCGCGTTCTGCCGGCCGGCGCGCAGCACCGACGACGGTCCGCTGGAGGCCGTCGTCGGCGCGCCCGCCTCGCACTCGCTGCTCTACCTGCTGCTCGCCGGGCGTTCCCGTGGCGGCACGGGCTTCACCTACGACCTCACCCCACTGGAGACGCGATGACGTGGACCAGCCTGCACGTGCGGCTGTCGTGGGCGGTCGAGGACGTCGACGCGTTCATCGCCGACGTCCTCGCGCCCGAACTGGACGGGCACCGCGCGGCGGGACGGATCGCCGACTGGTTCTACGTCCGGTACTGGGAGGGCGGCCCGCACCTGCGCGTCCGGGCGCGTGACGCGACCGTCGACCTGGCCGCCCGGTTGCGCTCGCTGGTGGCGGAGGCCGAACACCCGGTGACGGCCGGGTCCGCCGACTGGCTGCCGCACGGCGACGTCCGGGAGACGCCGTACGAGCCGGAGGTGGCGCGCTACGGCGGGCCGGAGGCGTTGCCGGTGGCCGAGGACGTGTTCTGCCGCAGCACGGAGGTGGCGGTCGCCGTGCTGCGGTCGGCGAGCGCGAAGTTCACCGCGGCGGTGGAGCTGGTGATGGCCACGACGACCGCGCTGAAGCTGGACCGGGTCGAGGCCGCGTCGTGGCTGCGTTCCCTGGCCACGGGGTGGCGGCAGGCGCACGAGCCCGTCGCGCCACCCGCGCTCGGCTCCCACGTCGCCGCGCGCAAGCTGCACGAGGCACGCGCGGCCCAGCTCGCCGCGCGCTGGGACCGGCTCGAAACCAGCGCCACGGGCGCGGTGGCGTACTGGGCGGACCGGGTGCGGGCGGCGGACCTGCCGCGGTACGTCTGGGCCTCGCAGCTGCACATGCTGTGCAACCGGCTGGGTCTCGACCCGGAGGAGGAGCGCACGGTCTGCCGGCTGGTGGCGATGACGGCGGAGGCGCCGGACGGGCCGACCCCGTTCCACGAGGACGGCGCGACCGCGCCCGACCGGCGCTACCTGGCGGCGAGCCGGTTCCACTCGGGCGTGCCGGACCAGGGTCCGCTCAAGGTCGGGGTCGCGCCGCCGACCACGCTCCCGTGGTGGCCGGACGTGCCGCTGCCCGAGGTCGCGCCCGTCACCGGCGGCCTGGCCGACGCGCTGCTGACCCGGCACACGTCACGGGGCGCGGAGCTGGCCGGGTCGCTCGACGCCGGGCAGTTGGCGACCCTGCTGTGGACCGCGCAAGGCGCGCTGCCGGACGGGCGCAGGCCGTACCCGAGCGCGGGCGGGCGGCACAGCGCCCGGCTGCGGGTGGTGGCGTTGCGGGTGACCGGGCTGGAGCCGGGTGTGTACGAAGTGGACGAGGCGCGGCGGACGCTGGTCCACGTCGCGCCCGCGCCGCCGGTGGACGACGTGCGGGCGAGCTCCATGTGGTTCGGCGACGGGGAGGGCCGGGTCGATCCGGCCACGACACCCGCCGTGCTGGCGCTCTACGCGCGGGTCGGCGCGTTGCGCCGGGCTTACGGCCTGCGGGCGCTGCGGTTGGCGTTCACGGAGGCGGGGCACCTGGCGCAGAACCTCGCGCTCGTCGCCGCGTCGTCGGGGCTGGCGCTGGGCATGATCGGCGGCTTCTACGACGACATGGCGCACGACGTGCTGTGCCTGGACGGCGTGGACGACGCGCTGGTCTACCTGATGCCGCTGGCCGCGGCCGGCTGACCGGTGGTCCGGTCGATCGCGGCGGTGAGGACGCGGTGCAGCTCGTGCGGCAGCGACCGGCCCGCCGCCCGGAAGAGGTCGGGGTAGAGCGCGGGACCGGTGTTGACGTCCACGACGACGAGGTCGCCGTCGTGGCGGATGAAGTCCAGGCCGAGCAGCGGCAGGCCGAACGCCCGTTGCGCCCGGAGCGCCAGTTCGGCGTGCGTGGCGGGCACGTCCCGGTGTTCGACCGCGCCGCCGCCCCGTTCCGCGTCGTAGACCTTCCAGGCGAAGTCGTTCCACCGCACGTGGCGGTCGGGGCTCTTGCGGAAGCCGTACACCACTTCCCCGCCCGCGACGGTGACGCCCAACCAGTCGTCCGGGCTGTTGGGGTAGAAGCGCTCCAGCAGGTAGCTGCGAGCCGGTCCCGACGACGGCACGCCCCGGACCCGTCCTTCGGTGGTCTCGGAGTCGATGTAGCCGACGACGTCCCTGAGCGTGGTGAAGTTGTCGATGAACAGCACGCCCCAGCCGAAGCAGCCGCGCCGCGGTTTGAGCACGGCGTGCCCCCACTCCTCGATCACCGGCGCCGCCGCGTCCAGGTTGCGTTGGCTGACCAGCACGCTGTCCGGCACGGGGACACCGGCGCGCGCGAGCGTCAGGGACGCCCAGTGCTTGTCGAACGCGACGGCGATCCGCTCGGGGTCCGGCACGACGGCGGTGTCGCGCTTCAGCGTGAGCAGCGCGTCCAGGTCGTAGCTGCCGGGTTTGCGCGCGAAGTCGACGTACCAGAGGTAGAGGTCCAGGTCGTTCAGGCACACGTCGCCGCAGTGCACGCGGCCTTGGCGGATGTGGGAGTCGCGGAAGTCCAGCCCGTGCGCGAACTCCACGTCGGGCAGCTCCGACAGCAGCCCCATCAGCGTGGCGTGGTCGTCGGGCGGGATGACGCCGCCGTTGCCGGGCGCGCCGTCGGCCGGACGCGCAGGCAGGAACGTGCCCACCCGGACCATGGCGCCACCTCCGGGTGTGGAGTGGCACGCCGCCCGCCCGCCATGCGCCCCGGGCCGCGATATCACTCGAAAGAATGGCGATCACCACGCGGCAGCCCCCGTCGCCCAGACGGGTGACATCCGGTGATCAGCTGATAACGGGACGCGCAGGCTCGCCGATGACCCCTATGTCCCGCCGTCGACGCACCGGAGGTCCCGGATGAACGCGAGCAAGGCCGCTGCCGCCGCCTGCCTGGCCGTGACCGCGACGTTGTCCGGCATGACGTCGACGGCGCACGCGGCCGACGAGCAGGTCTGCCTGGTCAACGAAGTCGTCGCCTTCAGCGAACCGGTGACCAACACCCCGAAGACGGTGGGCGTCACCGTCAAGGGCCAACTCTTCAACTGCACCAACGGCGCCGCGGCCACCGGCTCCTACACCGAGACCGCCACGCTGCCGAACTACACCTGCACCGCGCTGTTCTACCAGGGCGCGGGCACGCGGGTCTTCACGTGGACCGACCCCGCCGTCACGCCGAGCACCTACTCGTACAACCGGACGTCCAGCCGGGTCGGCGCGAACATCGTCATCGTGCTGCTCGGCTCGATCAACCACGGCACGTTCGCGACCGAACCGGCGAAGATGCAGCTCACCGCGCTGAACCCCGACCCGATCAGCTGCGCCACCACCGGCGTCTCCCAGCTGTCCCTGGTCGGCGCCCTCACCGTGGGCCTCTAGGAACCCGCTCTGGACCACCCGATCGAGACCGCTCGCCCACGTGGACGCAACCAATTGGTTGCGATACGCTCGGCAATCGTAAGGTTGCTTATTCGCGAGAGGCCGTCATGGGTTTTCCTGATCGCATCGAGCGGGTCGTGGAGATCGCTCAACCCCCGACCAAGGTCTGGGCGGCGCTCACCACGGCCGAGGGATTAGGCACGTGGTTCGGTGACGAGGCGACGATCGACCTGCGTCCGGGCGGCACCGCCCGGATGTCCTGGTTCGACGGGCCGACGATCGAACTGCGGGTGGAGCGGGTGGAGGAGCCGACGGTGTTCGCCTTCACCTGGCCGGTCTACGGCATGCCCGCGAACGACCCGCGGCGCACGTACGTCGAGTTCACCCTGGAAGAGGTCGGCGCGGGCACACGGCTCAAGGTCGTGGAGAGCGGGTTCGCGCAACTGCCCGAGGACGGGCACGGCAAGGGTTACGACGCGCACGCCCACGGTTGGGAGAGCGAGTTGGGAGAGCTGGTCGACCACCTCGGATCCGCCTGACCTCGATGCCGCCCGACGTCGAAGCGGTCGCCGAACAGGTCTTCAGCGCCTTGGCCGATCCGACCCGGCGCGCGATCCTGGCTGCGCTGGCGGCGGGCGGCCCGGCCACGGCCACGGACCTGGCCGATCGCCTGCCCGTCACCAGGCAGGCGATCGCGAAGCACCTCAGCCTGCTCACCGAGGTGGGCCTGGTGCTGGCGGAACCCGGCGAACGGCGCCGGGTGCGGTTCCGCCTCCGCTCCGCACCCATGCAGGTGGCACAGCAGTACCTGGCGTCGCTGGCACGTGACTGGGACGGACCGCTCAGCGCGCTGAAAGATCACCTCGACCGCAACGTCCCCACCGCGGTCCCAGCTGAATCCGAAACAACCGCGGCTGATCACGGACCGCCCGCCTCGACGGTGGGCCGGGCCGTGCGCGTCAACCTGAACTGGGAAGGTGGACACCCACGATGAAGACCCCTCCGATCGTTTCCGCGTCCGCGTGGGAGGAAGCTCGCCAGGAACTGCTGGTGAAGGAGAAGGAGCTGACACGGGCGAAGGACGCGATGGCCGCCGCACGTCGGCGGATGCCGTGGCTGGAGGTGGAGAAGGAGTACGCGTTCGACACGCAGCACGGCCGGATGAGCCTGCTCGACCTGTTCGAGGGCCGCCGGCAGCTGATCGTCTACCGCGCGTTCTACGAGCCCGGCGTGTTCGGCTGGCCCGACCACGCGTGCCCCGGCTGCTCGCTCGTGACGGCCGACCAGGTCGGGCACGTCGCCCACCTCAACGCCCGCAACACCACCCTCGTGCTCGCCTCGCGCGCGCCGCAGGCCGACATCGAGCGGTTGAAGGCGCGGATGGGCTGGCGGATGCCCTGGGTCACCATGCTCGACGACTTCGACGAAGACTTCGGCGTGAAGGAGTGGCACGGCACGAACGCCTTCATCCGCGAGGGCGACCGCGTGTTCCGCACTTACTTCGTCAACGAACGCGGCGACGAGGCGTTGGGCAGCACGTTCAGCTACCTCGACATCACGGCGCTCGGCAGGCAGGAGGAGTGGGAGGACTCGCCCGAGGGCTACCCCCAGACCCCGGCGTACACGTGGTGGAACTGGCACGACTCGTACACCGACTCGGGCCCGTCGAAGGCTTGGCGGGCCAATGCCGAGGCCGAGGCCCTCGCCGCCTCCGTCGGGGTGGGTGCGACCCAAGGCGACTGCTGCCACTGACGGCGGCCGAGCGCCGCGCGGAACGATCCGGTCCTCGCGCACCGGATCGTTCCGCGCGGCCCGGCACGGCAACCACGGGCGTGGTGGGGCGTCTCGCACGGTGTAGCCGTCCCGCTCACCCCGTGAGGTCGCCATGCCGTTCCGCCGCACCCTGACCGCCCTCCTGGCCGCGGTCACCGCCGTAGTGGTCGTCGCGCCACCGGCGTCCGCCGCCATCCCCGGCGACGAACTGGTCCTGTCCTCGCCCGCCGGCCCCTCGTCGTACGTCAGCCGGGTCAACTCCGCGTCCTGCCCGGCGGGCAAGCAGCTGATCGGCGCGTTCGCCTACGCCCGCGGCGCCAGACGTGACGTGCTGATCACCGCGTTGATCCCGTCGGCGACGTCCGTCGTCGCGCTCGCCCAGGAGGACCAGGACGGCACCGACGCCGAGTGGAGCCTGATCGTCGAGGCGATGTGCGCGCTGCCCGTGCCTGGCCACACCGTCGTCCAGTCCTCATCGGACGCCACGTCGGCCAACAAGCAGGTGCGCGCGACGTGCCCGGCGGGCAAGAAGCTCCTCGCGTCCGGGTGGAACACGCAGGGCGCCGGCCAGGTGCACGTCAACCAGGTCGCGCAGGCGCCGGACCTGACGAGCGTCGCGGTGACCGGCATGGAGGACCCGGACGGCTACGGCGGCACCTGGCGGCTGACGACCTACGCGGTGTGCTCGGACCCGTTGCCCGGCCAGGAGTTGCGCACGGCGACGTCGCCGGTGAACCAGTGGGACAAGTGGTTCGACGTGCGGTGCGACTCGGACCAGCGGCGGCTGTCGGCGGGCTGGTCGTTCATCGGCGCGGCCGGCGTGACGCCCGCCGGGCAGGTGCTGCCGAACATCTGGGCCACCGGCACGTCGTGGTACGAGCTGGACGTCTGGGAGGACGACGACGGTTTCGCGCACGAGTGGTACGCGATCGGGCGGGTCGTCTGCGTGGACCGGTGACGGGAATACCGCAGAAACATCGATTCCGGTAAACCGTCACGGTATTCCCGCGCGCCCGCCGCCGACGCGGCTGCATCGCCGCGCCGGCGGCGAGGTCGCGGGCCCGCCAGGGATCGGCTCTCAGCCCTCCGCGGACCGCGTGTTGCCGGTGTTGGCACCGGCATCGGTGTCAGCGCCGGCGTCCGTGTCGGCGCTGGCATCGGTGTCGGCGTCCGTGCCTGCATCAGCGCCGGCGTCGGCGGCGGTGTCCGCATCAGCGCCCGTGTCGGTGTCGGCGTCGACCGGTGGGGTGGTGTCCGGCTCGGGTTCGGTCGGGGCGGCGGCCTCCGGGCGCTCCACGCCCACCGACCAAGGCCCCGCGAGCGCGGCGAACGCCGCCACGGCCGTCACCACCGGCGCGGCCACCGCGGCCACCACGCCCGCCGTCACCGGGATGTCCAGCACCGGCTCGCCCTTGCCGTTGCGCACCACCACCCGGCGCGTGTTCCCCTCGTGCACGAGCTGCCTGATCTTCTCCGTCAACGCCTCGACACCCGGCGTCTGACGATCACCCTGCTCCGTCATGTCTACCCCCTTCACCGGCCATCCTGCCGTGTGCCGGTCGGTCAGATCCAGTCGCGTCGCTTGAACAGCCCGTACAGCCCGACGGACAGCAGCAGCACGGCGATCGTGGAGACCCAGAAGCCCCACACCTCGTTGAAGCCCGGATAGGGCACGTTCTGACCGTAGAAGCCGGTCACGGCGGTCGGCACGGCGATGATCGCGGCCCAGCCGGTCACCTTCTTCATGATCAGGTTCAGCCGGTTGCCCTGGAGGTTGAGCTGGGTGTCGCGGATGGTCGCGACCATGTCCCGCAACGACTCCGTCCACTCCGACGCGCGCAGCACGTGGTCGTAGACGTCCTGGTAGTACGGCGTCATCCGGCTGTCCACCACGGCGTGGTCGCGGCGCATCAGGCCGCTGAGCACGTCGCGCATCGGCAGCACCACCCGGCGCAGCGTCACCAGCGACCTCCGCATCGCCAACGCCCGCCGCTGCGTGTCGGTGTCGTCCGGCCGTTCGGCGAACACCAGGTCCTCCAGGGTTTCGACGTGGTCGTCCAGCGCCTGCACGGCGTCGAAGTGGCTGTCCACCACGACGTCCAGCAGCCCGTGCAGCAGGAAACCCACCCCGCTGCCGGCCAGGCTCGACGACTCGTCCCACCGGCTGGTCAGGGCGTCCAGGTCGAACCGGTCGTCGTTGCGGACCGTGACCAACGCCCGCGGCGTCACGAACGCCGACAGCTCCGCCGTCGCCAACCGGCCCGACGCCTCGTCCAGGGTCACCGCGTACGCGTTCACCAGCAGGTGCGTGTCGTACTGGTGCAGCTTGGGCCGCTCGTGGTGCTCCAGGGCGTCTTCCACGGACATGGCGTGCAGGCCCAGTTCGTCCGCTATGACCGCCAGGTCCGACTCGGACGGGCCGCACAGGTCGAGCCAGACGACGGCGCTCTCGTCACGCAGCAGCCGGGGCACGTCGGCGAGCGGGAAGTCCTCCTCCGCGAGCGTGCCGTCGCGGTACAGGCGGTTTCGTGGCACGTGACCCACAGTAGCGACGGACGTTCCCGGCCGCGGCGCGAGGGCCGCGGCCGGGAACGCGCGATCAGGCGACCGTGCCGGGTTGCGCGGACAGCAGGACCTGGCTCCAGCCCTGCGCGTCCACGGTGTCCGGGCCGCGCACGTCCGCACCGCTGCCGTCGTACGGGTTCGCGTCGGTGTAGCGCAGCAGCCCGCCCTCGGCGTTGTGTCCGAAGTAGACACCGCCACCGGCAGACAGGAGGTGCCGGAAGACCTGCCACGTGCTCGACCGCAGCTCGTACCTGCTCCAGTCGCCCGCACCCCGGATCCGGTACGACAGCAGCTCGCCGCCGCTCGTCATGCCGAGCAACCAGTCCGCGCCGGTCGCGGTCAGGGTCTTGAGCGTGAAACCGGTGTCGATCAGGCCGTCGCTGGTGATGTCGCCCGCGCCCGGCTTGTTGGCCGAGACCGTGTACCGGCGCAGCGCACCGTCGGCGATGCCGTACAGGCTCCCGCGGCCGTCGTAGGCCAGCAGGTCGTGCGTCCAGCCGCCACCCAGCGGCACCGGCGCGTTGAACGTCAACGACGTGTTGTTCGTGATCACGTCCACCCGGTAGAGCTGACCACCGGACGACGTGACCAGCACGGTATTGAAGTTCAACGTGGCCATCGCCTTCGGCACGAAGCCCAAGGACGCGCCGGACACGACCGCGCCGTGCGTCCGGTCGCCCGTGGCCGCGTTGACGGCCGTGTACGTGATGCGGCCGTCGGACGTCGCGCCGTAGATGGACGCCGTGCCCGCCACGCCTCCGCCGCAGTTGCGGGACGTCAACGTCTGGTCCGGGTAGCCGAACCGCACCCCGTCGAAGTACGCGGGCTGGATGTTGCCCGGGTAGCCGGTCCCGAGCCGGACCTCGTAGTGCAGGTGCGGGCTGATGTTGTTGCCCGGACGGCTGGTGTCGCCCACCGAGCCGATGGTCGCGCCCTGCGCCACGCTCTGGCCCTCCCGGACCGCCATCGTGTTCAGGTGGGCGTAGTAGGTGAAGTAGCCGCCGCTGTGCTCGATCTTCACCAGGTTGCCGTAGCCGTTGGCCGAACCCTGGTGCGCCGCCGCCCGCACGGTGCCGGCCGCCGCCGCGACGACCGGGTCGCCGAGGTCGTCCGCGCCGGAGCCGCGGTTGAAGTCGATCTCCCACGACTCGTGGGCGCTGCTGCCGTCCGAGTCGCCCCGCCACGTCTGGCCGCACGGGAACGGCAGCTGGAACAACGGCGCCGCGGCCTGGGCGGGCACGGTCACCGCCATGCTCGCGGCCACCACCACGACCGCCGTGACGATCCCCTCCGCACCTTCATGTCCGCATCCTCCTTCGGTCAGGCGACGGTGCCCGGTTGGGCGGACAGCAGCACCTGCGACCAGCCCTGCGCGTCCACGGCGTCGAGCCCGCGCAGGTCCGCGCCGCTGCCGTCGTACGGGTTGTCGTCGACGTAGTGGTAGAGCCCGCCGTCGGCGTTGTGTCCGAAGTAGACGCCGCCGCCGGGCGAGACCAGGTCGGTGAACACCTGCCACGTCGAGGACTTCAGCTCATAGCGCGTCCAGTCGCCCGCGCCGCGGATCCGGTAGGACAGCAGCTCGCCGCCGCTGGTCGTGCCGAGCAACCAGTCGGGACCGGTCGCGGTCAGGGTCTTGAGCGTGAAACCGGTGTCGATCAGGCCGTCGCTGGTGATGTCGCCCGCGCCCGGTTTGTTCGCCGTGATCGTGTACCGGCGCAGCGCACCCGCCGCGATGCCGTACAGACTCCCGCGACCGTCGTAGGCCAACAGGTCGTGCGTCCAGCCACCACCCAGCGGCACCGGCGCGTTGAACGTCAACGACGTGTTGTTCGTGATCACGTCCACCCGGTAGAGCTGACCACCGGACGACGTGACCAGCACGGTGTTGAAGTTCAACGTGGCCATGGCCTTCGGCACGAAGCCCAACGACGCGCCGGACGCCACCGCGCCGTGCGTGCGGGTGCCGTTGGCTGCGTCGATCGCGGTGTAGGTGAGGCGGCCGTCGGCCAGGACGCCGTAGACGGACGCGGTGCCGGAGACGCTGTCGTCCACGATCTTGCGGTAGCGCAGCGCCCGGTAGTGCGACGTCGGGTGGCCCGAGAGCGACGACTGGCCGAACGACGCGCCGGTGACCTTGTCGATCGGCGTGGAGCCGAAGCTGTAGTACCAGAACGACGTCTTGGCCGCGTTCTCCCAACCACCGAAGAGGATGGCGTGGTACGGGTAGCGCCCGCCGTCGTCGTTCACGCGGTCGTTGAGCAGGTCGCCGGGGCGCAGGTCGGCCCGCGAGATCGGCACGGTGAGGCTCGACTCGTCCAGGCCGTCGGTGTTCGGGTCGTAGCCGAGGTGCCACGCCATGCCGACGTAGCCCGAGCAATCGCGGCGGTACTGGCGCGTGCGGCCGACGTCCCAGGCCTTGGCGCCCTGGTCGTAGGTCAGGTCGGCGTCGTGGCGGCGGTGGTACCAGTCGGTGGCCCTGGCGAGCACCTCGGTCCTGGTGATCTGCCCGCCGATCGTCGAGGCGACCGTTACCGTCCCGGTGTGCGCGGTCTCGGCGTGCGCGGCCGTGACGGTGATCGTCGCGGTGGCGACGGCGGCGACGAACACGGCGGTCACCGCTCTGGTGATGGTTCCGGGCATCGTGCGTCCTCTCCCCATGAGTCCCACCTTGCGAGCGGGACCCTCACAGGACGCTCTAACAAGTCGCTAATCCGGCGCATGGAGCGGGCGAGCGGGCCGGCGCAGGGTCGAACGGCCCGGCCCGAGAGCCGGTTCCGTGGAGCTAATTGCCGGTCGCCGTGGAGCTACCTTTTCGGTATGATGGCTCCATGGGAACTCCCGGTGCACGGCGGCAGGCGCGTGGCGAGATCGAACGGCTGCCGAGCGGGTCGTTGCGGGTGCGGGTCTACGCCGGGGTCGACCCCGCCTCGGGGAAGCGCCGGTACCTGACCGAGACGGTGCCCGCCGGGCCCGGCGCCGACCGGGAGGCGGAGGCGGTCCGCACCCGGCTGCTCGACGAGGTGGAGGCGTTGCGCCACCCGCGGACCGAGGAGCGGCGGCCGGCCGCGCTCACGGGCGCGCGGCCACGCGGGCGCAAGAGGGGCGAGCTGACGGTCGCGGCGGTCGCACGGCTGGCCGGCGTGTCCGCGCCGACGGTGTCGAAGGTGCTCAACGGGCGTCCCGGGGTGGCGCCGACGACCCGGCGGCGGGTCGAGACGGCGTTGCGCGAGCACGGCTACCGGCGGCCGGAGGCGGTGGTGCGGTCGCCGAGCATCGAGGTCGTCTTCTTCGGCATGCAGAGCTACCTGGCGGTCGAGGTCATGCACGGCGTGGAGCGGGTCGCGGGCGCGCACCGGCTGGCCGTCGGCTTCACCGACGCCGCGCGCCAGTCGGCGACCGGCCGGACCTGGGCGCACGACCTGCTGTCACGCCAGCCGTACGGCGTGGTCGTCGTGCACCTCGGCTTCACCAGCGAGCAGCACGGCCTGCTGGCCACCAGCGGCATCCCGCTGGTGGCCCTGGACCCGACGGGCGAGCCGGAGCACTCGGTGCCGTCGGTGGGCGCGGCCAACTGGAGCGGCGGCATCGCGGCGGCCCGGCACCTGCTCTCCCTCGGCCACCGCCGCGTCGCCGTCATCGCCGGTCCAGCCGAGCGGATGTGCGCGCGGGCCAGGCTCGGCGGCATCCGGGCGGCGATGGCCGAGCACGGCGTGCCGCTGGACGAGCGGCTGGTGCGCATCGGGCAGTGGTTCGCCTTCGAGGAGGGGTTCAACCACGCCCAGGAGCTGCTGCGGCTGCCCGACCCGCCCACCGCCGTGCTGTGCGGCAACGACCTGCAGGCGCTCGGCGTCTACGAGGCCGCCCGGCAGGCAGGCCTGCGCATCCCCGACGACCTCAGCGTGATCGGCTTCGACGACATCCCGGCCGTCCGCTGGTGCGGGCCGCCGATGACCACCGTGCGGCAGCCGATGGTCGAGATGGGCGCCGCCGCCGCCGACCTGGTGCTGACCCTGGCCGCGGGCCGGACACCCGGTCAGACCCGGGTCGAGCTGGCCACCACCCTCATCGTCCGGGACAGCACCGCGCCGCCGAAGTGAGTCCACATACCGAAATGCCGGCTGCGCCGAACGAGTGAAGTAACGAAGCGTTTCCACAACTGATCGAAAGCTTTCGACCTGCGGACTCGTCCTTCCACCCCCGCGTTGCCGGGCTGTCGCCGTGGTTGCCGTCCTCCCCTCCGCACTCCTAGCTTCCGCACCAGGCGGGAGCGACTCGGAGGGACGACGATGTTCCAGACGATCTTCCAACGGCGACGGCTGCCCGCCGTCGCCGCGGCACTGATCGCGACGGCGGGCGTGACCCTGGCCGGCGCGCCGACGGCCTCGGCGGCCACGGCCGTCACGGTGAACACCGCGACCACGTACCAGCGCGTCGACGGTTTCGGCTTCTCCCAGGCGTTCGGCCAGGCCAAGGTGCTCGGTGGCGCGCTGGGCCTGTCGGCGGCCAACCAGCGCCAGGTGCTGGACCTGCTGTTCGACCGGAACCGGGGCGCGGGCTTCAGCATCCTGCGCAACCTGATCGACTCCGGCGCGGCCAACACGATCGCGCCGACGAAACCCAGCAGCCCCAGCACCACGCCGACCTGGCGGTGGGACGGCACCGACCGCGGTCAGGTGTGGTTGTCCAAGGAAGCCATGGCCTACGGCGTGCGGACGATCTACGCCGACGCGTGGAGCGCGCCCGGCTACATGAAGACCAACGGCGACGAGGCCAACGGCGGCACCTTGTGCGGGATGCCCGGCACGAGCTGCGCCAACGACTGGCGGCAGGCGTACGCCGACTACCTCGTCAAGTACGTGCAGCTCAACCGCGACTCCGGGGTGCCGATCACGCACCTCGGCTTCGTGAACGAACCCGAGCTGAAGACCACCTACTCCAGCATGATCGTCAACGGGGCGCAGGCCGCGGACTTCGTCAAGGTCCTGGACGGCCGGCTGCGCGCCAACGGCCTCGACGTCAAGATCGTGTGCTGCGACGCGATGGGCTGGAACCACGGCAACGGCATGGTGAACACCATCGCGGGCGACAGTGCCGCGTTCTCGGCCCTGGACGTGGCCAGCGGGCACGGCTACAGCTCGCCGCCCACCACACCGTTCACCCAGCGCGCCAAGCCGACCTGGATGACCGAGTGGGCGAACTTCGACCCGTTCACCACCGCGTGGGACGACGGGTCGGCCGGCTCCGGCTACACCTGGGCCGACCGCACCATGACCGCCTTGACGGCGGCGAACGTCAGCGCGTTCCTGCACTGGTGGGGCGCGGCCAACAGCACCGCCAACTCGCCGTTGATCCGGCTCAACGGCGACTCGTTCCAGACCTCGAAGCGCCTGTGGGCGCTGGCCAACTACAGCCGCTACATCCGACCCGGCGCGACCAGGGTCTCCGCCACCGCCGCCAACACCGACGTGAAGGTCGCCGCCTTCCGCAACACCGACGGCTCCTTCACCTCCACCGTCCCCGCCCGCTCTTTGATCACCTACGAGGTCCGCTCATGAGCCGCTCGCCAGTGGTGTCCGCGTTCCTCGGCCTGGTGGTCACGGCGGCGGTGGTGCCGGTCGTCGTGATGACGGCCCGCGCGCCGGACGCGTCGGCCGCCGAGGGCGATTACGTCTCGTTCGCCCCGGTGGACGGCGGGTTCACGCTCGCCGCGAACGGCAAGGCGGCGCCGTTGTTCGTCAGCGGTGGCGACCACGCCGGCGTGGTGCGGGTGGTGAACGACCTGCGTGACGACGTCGAGCGGGTGACCGGTGTGCGGCCGGCCGTCTCCACGGGCACGCCGACGTCCGGCGAGGTGGTGCTGGTCGGCACGCTCGGCCGCAGCACGCTGATCGACGGGCTGGTGTCCGCCGGGAAGCTCGACGTCGACCGGATCCGCGGCAAGTGGGAAACGTCGTTGCAGCAGGTGGTCGAGAACCCGATGGCCGGCGTGGCGCGGGCGTTGGTGATCGCGGGCAGCGACCAGCGCGGCACGATCTTCGGCGCCTACGACGTGTCGCGCCGGATCGGTGTGTCGCCGTGGCACTACTTCGACGACGTGCCCGCACGCAAGCACAGCGCGCTGTACGTGCGGCCGGGCAGTCACACGCAAGGCACGCCGGCGGTGAAGTACCGGGGTGTGTTCATCAACGACGAGAACCCTTCCACCGGCCGGTGGGCACGCGCCACGTTCGGCCCGGGGCTGGCGCCGGGCCAGGCAGGCGGGCTGAACCGCCTGTACTACGAGAAGGTCTTCGAGGCCATGCTCCGGCTCAAGGCCAACTACCTGTGGCCCGCGGTGTGGGGTCGGGCGTTCGCCGAGGACGATCCGCAGAACCACGCCACCGCCACCCGTTACGGCGTGGTGATGGGCACCTCGCACGAGGCGCCGATGATGCGCGGCATCGAGGAGTGGAAGCGCAACCCCACCCGTTACGGCGGCAACGGCGAGTGGAGCTTCGTGCGCAACGCGACCGCCGTGCAGGACTACTGGGCCGACGGCGTCAAGCGCATGGAGCAGGAGAAGTTCGAAGGCGTCGTGACCCTCGGGATGCGCGGTGAAGGCGACACCAGCCTGCCCGACGGCGACGGTGTCGAGCTGATGCGGGACATCATCGCGAGCCAACGCCGGATCCTGGACCGCGAGAGCAGCACCCCGCTCGACCGGATTCCGCAGGTTTTCACGCTGTACAAGGAAGTCCAGCGCTACTGGGACCGCGGCCTGCGCCCGCCGGACGACGTCACGGTCGTGTTCGCGGACGACAACTGGGGCAACATGCGCAAGGTGCCCGACCCGGCGTTGGCCCCACGCGCGGGCGGTTACGGCCTGTACTACCACTTCGACTACGTCGGCGGCGGCCGCAACTACAAGTGGGTCGACACGATCAACCTGGCCAACACCCGCGAGCAGCTGAACCTGTCCTACCAGTACGGCATCGACCGGCTCTGGGTGGTCAACGTCGGCGACCTGAAGAACGAGGAGGCGCCGACCCAGTTCTTCCTCGACTACGCCTGGAACCCCGACGCGATCCCCGCCGACGGCATCGAGGACTGGACCCGGGAGTACGCCGCCCAGAACTTCGGCGACCAGGCCGCGCCCGTGATCGCCGAGGTGCTGCACACGTACGGGCAGCTCCAAGCGCGGCGCAAGCCCGAGGCGACCAACCGCCGCTACACCCGCGGCGCCACCGGCGCGATCACGACCGACGACGCGATGACCCCGTACAGCATCGAGAACTACGGCGAGCTGGACCGGGTGACGGCGGAGTGGGAGTCGTTGGCGGCCAAGGCCCAGGCGGTGGGCCGCACGTTGCCCGCCGCCGACCAGGACGCCTACCACCAGCTCGTGCTCTACGCGGTGAAAGCGACCGCGAACCTGTACGCACTGCGGAAGGCGCAGTTCCTCAACCGCTGGTACGCGTCACAAGGACGGGCGGCCACCAACGACCTCGCCGCGACCGCCGAGGCACGGCTGGCCGACGACGTGGCCATGTCGCTACAACACCACCCTCGCCGGCGGGAAGTGGACGGGCTGGCAGACCCAGACCAAGTTCGGCTACGGCGACAAGGCCCGCTACGGCAACAACGCGAGCTGGCAGGAACCGCCGGAGCCGGACCAGCTCTACCCGGCCCTGCAACGCGTCACCGTGCCGTCGGCGGCGTCGATGGGCGTCGCGATCGACGGCTCGCTGAACTGGTGGCCCAACGCCACCGAGCAGCCGGTGCTGCCGGTGTTCAGCCCGTACCAGACCGCACCCGCCCAGCACGTCGAGGTGTTCAACCGGGGCACCAGTTCGTTCACCTACCAGGTCAGGCCTTCGGTGCCGTGGCTGACCGCGACGCCCGCCGGCGGCACCGTGACCAAGCAGACCCGCGTCACGCTCCAAGTCGACTGGGCCAAGGCGCCCACGGGGAGGACGGCGGTGCCGATCACCGTCACCGGCGCGGGCCGCACCGTCACCGTGCAGGCGGTGGTGGACAAGCCGGCCACCGTCCCGGTGAACGGGTTCGTGGAGGCGAACGGCCACGTGTCCATCGAGGCCGACCACTACACGAAGGCCGTCGACGGCGGCGGCGTGTCGTGGTCGCGCCTGCCCGACATCGGTCGCACCGGATCGGGGATGCAACCCAGCCCGGTGACCGCCGCCGACCAGACACCGGGCGGTGCGGGCGCACGGCTGGAGTACCAGGTCAACCTCACCACGACCGGTCCGGTCACCGTGTGGGCCCACCTGTCGCCCCGCAACAACGTCCGGCCCGGCGCCGGTGTCGAGTACGCGGTGTCGCTCGACGACCAGGCGCCGAGAATGGTGAACACCACGACGGCGACCGGGTCCGACGACACGGCCATGAACAAGGGCTGGGAGATGAACGCCCTGGAAGCCGTCAACCGCACGTCGACCACGTTCACCGTCTCGTCCCCCGGCGTGCACACGCTGAAGTTCTGGGCCGTCGACCCCACCGCCGTGCTGCAGAAGCTCGTGATCGACACCGGCGGGCTGAGGGACAGCTACCTCGGGCCGCCGGAAAGCCGCCGGGTCTCCCCCGACGACCCGACGACCACCACCACACCGACCACCACGACCACCGGCACGACGACCACGACGCCGGGCGGTCCGGCCGGGTGCGCCGCGTCGGTGTCCCTCAACTCGTGGAACGGCGGCTTCACCGCCACCGTGAAGGTCACCGCCGGGTCGTCGGACATCGACGGCTGGGTCGTGGCGCTCACCCTCCCGCCGGGAGCGACCGTCACCAACGCCTGGAACGCCCGACGCGACCGCGACACCGGCGCCGTCCGGTGGACCGACGTCGGCTACAACAGCCGTGTCGCCGCCGGGCAGTCCACCGAGTTCGGCTTCCAGGGCACGGGGGTCGGCACCGGCATGACGCCGACCTGCGCCACGCGCTGATCACCGCGCGACTGCTCACCGGGGGCGTCGCGGCGAGGTCCGCCGTTCGAGCCAACCGCGATGCCCCCGGGACAGCAGCCAAACCACCGAAGAGCGGGAGAAGAATAGTCAAGGCGACTTAGAATTCCGACATCCGCGTCGAAACGTCATCGGCGCGCACACGAGCTTGTATTCGTGAAATTATGTAGTGTTGGGTAATAGCTCGCGTGGTGGCCGGACTGGGGCAGTGGACGACCGCTGACGAGCTGGCCACCCGAGCATCCTCTGGTGCGCCACCGTCTTCGTGATGGCGGACAGCGCATTCGGGGCGCTGCGGAATACGTCGTAAAGGCAGCCGACCACACCACCGTGGCCGCTTGGGTGAACCGTGGGATGACCGAAGCTGCGGAACACCACAGGGAGGCACACGAAATGTGTGGAATCACCGGCTGGGTCTCGTTCGACCGCGACCTCACCAGTGAACGGGAGACACTCGCAGGGATGACGCAGACGATGGCCTGCCGCGGTCCGGACGCCTCCGGCACGTGGGTCGAGCGGCACGCCGCCCTCGGCCACCGGCGGCTGGCCGTGATCGACCTGCCCGGCGGCGCCCAGCCGATGTCGGTGCGGACGCCGAACGGCGAGGTGTCGATGGTCTACAGCGGCGAGGCCTACAACTTCGTCGAACTGCGCGACGAGTTGACCGCGCTGGGCGAGCGGTTCACCACGTCGAGCGACACAGAGGTGGTGCTGCGGGGGTACTTACGCTGGGGCGCGGCGCTGGCCGACCGGCTCAACGGCATGTACGCGTTCGCGATCTGGGACGGGAGGGACCGCAAGCTGGTCATGATCCGCGACCGGCTCGGCATCAAGCCGCTCTACTACTACCGCACGGCCGACGGGCTGCTGTTCGGCTCGGAGCCCAAGGCGATCCTGGCCAACCCGATCGCCGAGCGGGTGGTCGACACCGACGGGCTGCGGGAGTCGCTGGCGTTCGCGTTCACGCCCGGCCACGCGATCTGGGCGGGCATGCGGCAGGTCGAGCCGGGCACGGTCGTCACGGTCGACGTCGACGGCGTGCGGGAGCGCACCTACTGGAAGCTGGAGACTCGCACGCACGAGGACGACCTGGACACCACCATCGGCAAGGTCCGCGAGCTGCTGGACGACGCCGTGCGGCGGCAGCTCGTCGCGGACGTGCCGCGCTGCCTGCTGCTGTCCGGCGGCCTCGACTCCAGCACGCTCACCGCGCTGGCGGCGGCGCACATGGGCGAGGAGCGGGTGCGGACGTTCGCGGTCGACTTCATGGGGCAGGCCGAGAACTTCACGCCGAACGAGTTCCACGACACCGCGGACACCCAGTTCGTGCACGACGTGGCGGACCACGTCGGCTCCGAGCACGCCGACCTCGTGCTCGACCCGAAGACGCTGGCCGACCCCGAGGTGCGCCGGGCCGTGCTGACCGCGCGGGACGTGCCGATCACCCTCGGGGACATGGACTTGTCGCTGTACCTGCTGTTCAAGGAGATCCGGACGCGGTCGACCGTGGCCCTGTCCGGCGAGTCGGCCGACGAGATCTTCGGCGGGTACCGGCACATGCACAGCCCCGAGGTCCAGCGGGCCCGCGCGTTCCCGTGGATCGCGTTCAGCATCGGTCCGCTCGACAAGGACGGCCACGGCCTGAACCAGTCGGTGCTGGACGGGCTCAAGCTGGAGGAGTTCCGGCGCGACCAGTACGACGCCGCGGTCGACGGCGTGGCGCGGGGTGACGGCGAGGACGACCACGAGTACCGCATGCGGGTCATGATCAACCTGCACCTGACCCGGTTCCTGCGGTTCCTGCTCGACCGCAAGGACCGGTTGAGCATGGCGGTCGGGCTCGAGGTGCGGGTGCCGTTCTGCGACCACCGGCTCGTCGAGTACGTCTACAACGCGCCGTGGGCGTTCAAGCACTACGACGGCCGGGAGAAGAGCCTGCTGCGCGGCGCCGTCAAGCACATGCTGCCCGAGTCGGTCGCCTGGCGGGTGAAGAGCCCGTACCCGTCCACTCAGGACCCGTACTACGTGCGGCAGTTGCAGCTGCAGTGCAAGGAGCTGCTGTCCCGCCGGGACCACGGCGTGTGGGAGCTGGTGAACCGGGGCTGGCTGGAGGACGCGAGCGGCCAGGAAGCGGCCGGCGTCCAGCGCACGACCCGGCTCGGGATGGAGCGGGCCATCGACTTCGGCGTGTGGATGGACGTCAACAACCCGCGGCTCGCGCTCTCGTAACACCGGACCCGTCCGGGTCGTCGGCGCGGCGACGACCCGGGGTCTGGGTGTTCCCTGTGCGTGCGTCGGCGCAACGGCGCGCGGCGCACGACCGGGGCCCCGGATTCCCAGGGTTCTCCCAGGAGTGCCCAGGATTCGGCCAGACCGGCGGGCCAGGCTCGGTCCCATGACGATGATCGAGGTAAGGGGCCTGACCAAGCGGTACGGGTCCGACACCGTCGTGGACGACCTGTCGTTCACGGTCGAGGCCGGGCAGGTGACCGGGTTCCTCGGGCCGAACGGCGCGGGCAAGTCGACGACCATGAAGGTGATCCTGGGGCTGGCCGCGCCGACGAGCGGTTCCGTCACGGTCGGCGGACGCCGCTACCGCGACCTGCCCGTGCCGCTGACCGAGGTCGGCGCGCTGCTCGACGCGGGCGCCGTGCACGGCGCCCGGAAGGCGTACGACCACCTGCTGGCACTCGCCGTGAGCAACGGCCTGCCGCGGCGCCGGGTCGGCGAGGTGCTCGCCCGGACCGGGCTGGAAGGCGTGGCGGGCAAGCGGGCGGGCGGGTTCTCGCTCGGCATGCGGCAGCGGCTCGGCATCGCGGCGGCGCTGCTCGGCGACCCGCGGGTGCTGATCTTCGACGAGCCGGTGAACGGCCTCGACCCCGAGGGCATCCGCTGGATCCGCGACTTCATGCGGTCCCTGGCCCGCGAGGGCCGCGCGGTGCTCGTCTCCAGCCACCTCATGAGCGAGATGGCGCAGACCGCCGACCACCTGGTCGTCATCGGCCGGGGCAGGCTCATCGCCGACACGGGCATGGGCGAGTTCCTGCGCGGCAGCGGCGAGGGCACCGTGCTCGTCCGCACGTCCGAGCCCGCCGAGTTCGCGCTCCGGCTGACCGCGTCCGGCGCCACCGTGCGGGAAGGCACGGAAGCCGCGCTGGTCGTCTCCGGCCTGACGAGCGAGGAGATCGGCAAGCTCGCGGCCTACCACGGCATCGCGCTCAGCGAACTCACACCGCGGCGGCCCTCGCTCGAGGACGCCTTCATGGAGCTGACCAAGGACAGCGTCGAGTACCAGGGGGCGACGGCGTGAGCGGGCTCGTGACCAGGGTGCGGTTCGGCCACACCCTCCACGCGGAGTGGGTCAAGTTCCGCAGCCTGCGTTCCACCTGGTACGCGCTGGCCTGCCTGTTCGCGGTCGGGCTCGGCATCGGGTTCCTCTCGATGAGCGCGGCGGGCGGGCAGTACGCGAGCGCGACCGCCGCGGAACGGCAGGCGTGGGACCCGACCGAGCTCAGCCTGACCACGTACATCGTCGCCCAGCTGATCATCGGCGTGCTGGGCATCCTGGTCGTCACCTCCGAGTACGCGACCGGTCTGGTGCGGACGTCGCTGGCCGCCACGCCCCACCGGCACCGGCTGCTGGCGGCCAAGGTGGCGGTGGCCACCGCCGTGGCCGTGGTGGCCGGCCAGTCGCTGATGTTCGCCGCTTTCCTGTTGGGCCAGTCGCTCCTCGCGGGGCAGGGCGTGCCGAACGCGGACCTCGGCGATCCCGGTGTGCTCTCCGCCGTGGCGGGCAGTGGTCTCTACCTGGCGGCGATCACGCTGCTGGCGATCGGTCTCGGCACGATCATGCGTGCCACGGCGGGCGCGCTCGCCACGCTGGTGGGGATCGTGTTCCTGGTGCCCGCGCTGTCGGGGCTGTTCCCGTCGTGGCTCCAAGGCCTGTTCGACTTCTGGCCGAGCAAGGGCGCCGTCGCGGTGTTCGCGACCGTGCCGGACCCGGCCTACCCGCACCCGTGGCTGAACCTGGGCGGGATGTGCCTCGGTGTCGCCGCCGTGCTGGCCGCCGCGTTCGTCGTCTTCCGCCGCCGGGACGTGTGATGGGCGCGCTGCGGGAGGTGGGCCGGGGCGTGGTGGCGGCGGTCGCGGCGTTGGCCGCCATGGCGGGGGTGACGGCGGTCGGGCTGCTCCTGCTCGACGCCGACCGGATCGGCGGGCTCGGCGGGCTGACGGCGGCCGTGGTCGCGCTGGCCGTGGGTGGCTCGGCGGAGTTCAGCGCGGTCCCGGCGGGTGACCTGCCGTTCGCCGTGCGGGGTGGCGTGGCGGTGATGCCGTTGGGTGTGTCGCTGGTCGGCGCGGTGGTGCTCGGGTGGCTGCTGCTGCGTCGCCGGGACGAGTCGCGCCAGGACGGGCCGCGTGGTTCGGACTGGTTGCCGACCCGAGGTGCGGCGGCGGCCGTGGTGTTCCCGGCGGGGCTGGCCGCGGTGGCGTGGTCGGCTCGGGGGACGGTGACGTTGCCGGGTGGCACGACCGGCGGCGGGTCCGGGGCGCCCGTCTGTGGGATGCCGGCGGCGGCGCCGTTCAGCCGGGGCGGGTCCGGCGACGCGCTCGGCGTCGGGTTCTCCGTGCCGGTCTGGCCCACCGCGGCGGGTGCGCTGGGCTGGGTGCTGGCGGTCGTCGGGGTGTGCTGGCTGGTGGCGCGGTTCCGGGTGGCCGTGCGGGGCGTGCTGTGGACGGCGGCCGGGATCACCGTCGTGTGCCTGCTCGCCGCGTGGGTGTTCGCCGGGGCCGCGGCGGCCGGTGGCGTCCTGCTCGTGCTGCCGCTCCTGGTGTCCGGCGTGCTGTCGCTCGGGCTCGGCGTGCCGTGGGCGTTGAGCTCGGACGGCGCGCTCTCGTGCGTCCTGGACGCGGTGGCGCCTCCCGCCCCGGGCGGGCCGCTCACGTGGGTGGCGGCGGTCGTGCTGCTGGGCATCGGCGTCGTCGTCGCCCGGTCCGGTGGTCGGCGCGGCACGCCGCTGCGCCGTGCCGTGCGCGCCGCGACGTGGCTCGCGCCCGCGGTGGGAGTGGCGCTGGGCGTGTCGGCGCTGCTGTCACGGGTGTCGGTGGAGCTCGGCGTCGGCGCGTTCGGGTTCTCGCTCCCCCTCCTGGACGCGCGGTTGGCGGCGGACCCGCTGGTCGCCCTCGGGCTGGGCATCGTGGGCGGCGCCGTAGCGGGTTTCGCGGGCAGCCTCCTCGTCGACGGTGTCCTCAGGTTGACGTCCGTACCCTGGCCGGCGTGGACGGACCGGGTCGGGCGATGACGCTGCTGGTGGTGGACGACGAGGACACCGTGCGCGAACTGCTGTCCGCGACGCTGAGGTTCGCCGGGTTCCGGGTGGCGTCCGCGGCGACCGGCGCCGAGGCGCTCGCCGCGGCCACCGCGGAGCCGCCCGACCTCGTGCTGCTCGACGTGATGCTGCCGGACGTGGACGGGTTCGAGGTGGTCCGGCGGTTGCGCGAGCGGCGCGCGGAGGGCCACCGCGGGCCGGTGCCCGTCCTCTTCCTCACCGCCCGCGACCGCCAGGCAGACAAGATCACCGGGCTGTCCCTGGGCGCGGACGACTACGTGACCAAGCCGTTCGACCTGGAGGAGCTGATCGCCCGGATCCGCGCGATCCTGCGCCGCACGTCGGGACGGCACGCGGGCGTGCTGACCGTGGGCGCGCTCGCGCTCGACGCCGAGGGGCACCAGGTGACGCGGGCGGGGCGGCCCGTCCGCGTCTCGCCCACCGAGTTCCGGCTCCTGCACTACCTGATGGAGAACGCCGGGCGCGTGGTGTCCAAGACCCAGATCCTCGACCGGGTGTGGCGCTACGACTTCGGCGGCGACGCGGGCATCGTCGACACCTACATCTCGTACCTGCGGCGCAAGGTCGACGCCGAGGAGCCGAAGCTGATCCACACCGTGCACGGCGTCGGCTACGTGCTGCGGGAGCCGACGGGGTGAGGCACGTGCTGGGCCGGTTCTCCTTGCGCGCCAGGCTGCTGCTGCTCACCGCGGGCCTGCTGCTGGCCGGGTTGGGCCTCGTCGGCGCGGTCGTCGCCGACCAGCTGGAGCGCTACCAGCTCGCCCGGATCGACGACCAGCTGCGCTCGTTCGCCGCGCTCGTCTCCGGCGTGTCGACCGCCGGGCCGCCCGACGCCGTGGACACCCGCGCCGACCTCCTCGACCCGGCCCTCGACCTGGTCGGCACGCCCTACCTGGTGTACCTGGACGGGGACGGCGAGGTGGTGCGCGGCGTCCACTCCAGCCGGCTGGACAGCGCCACGCTGCCCTCGCGCGACGAGCTGCGCACCGTCCCGACCGGCGGTGCCGCCGTCGACCTGCGGGCGGCCGCCGGTTCGACGCGGTGGCGCGCCGTCGCACGGCCGACCACCGGGTGGGGCGGCACGGTGATCGCCGCCGCGCCGCTCGCCGAGGCCGACGCCACCATCGCCCGGCTCCGGACCACCAGCCTGGTCAGCGGCGCCGTGCTGCTCGTGCTGCTGACGGCGGTCGGCTGGTTCGCGCTCGGCCGCGGGCTGCGACCGCTGCGCCGGATCGAGCACACCGCCGCCGCCATCGCCGACGGCGACCTCACCCGGCGCGTGCCCGTCCTCGCCGGGCCGACCACGGAGGTGGGGCACTTGGCGGCGTCGCTCAACACCATGCTCGGCCAGCTCGAACAGGCCTTCGCCGACCGGGCCGCGGTGGAGACCCGCATGCGCACGTTCCTGTCGGACGTCAGCCACGAGCTGCGCACGCCGCTGTTCGGCATCAAGGGCTCGACGGAGCTGTACCGGATGGGCGCGATGCCCGAGCGCGCCGACGTGGACGAGGCGATGCGCCGGATCGACCGCGAGGCCACCCGGCTCACCGCCCTCACCGAGGACCTGCTGCTGCTCGCCCAGCTCGACGAGGCGCCCGAGAGCCAACTCGACCGCGCCCCGATGGACCTGCGCACCCTCGCCAACGACGCCCGGCACGACCTGCGCGCCCTGGACCCGTCCCGGACGGTCGAGCTCACCGGCCCGGACGGCGTCGGACCGCCCGGCCCGGCGCCGGTGCACGCCGACGAGGACCGCCTCCGCCAGGTGGTCGCCAACCTGGTCGGCAACGCCGCCACCTACACCCCGCCGGGCACCGCCGTCCGCATCGGCGTCGGCACCGCGAACGGCCGCGCCGTGCTGGAAGTCGCCGACGAGGGCCCCGGCCTGACCGCCGAGCACGCCGCCCGCGTCTTCGACCGCTTCTACCGCGCCGACCACTCCCGCAACCGCACGGGCGGCGCGAACGCCGGGCTGGGCCTGGCCATCGCCCGCTCCCTCGCCCGCGCGCACGACGGCGACATCGACCTCGCCACGGCCCTCGGCGACGGCGCCCGCTTCCGACTGACCCTGCCGCTGCAGGGCCAGGACTGAACCGGACCTCGCGCAACGTTGCGCAACCCGGTCCGGTCGCGCGAACCCGGCGACTCTCGGCGGGGGTACGCCGCTGCCGCGAACAGGCCAACTTCACGGTCGCGGCTGGCGAGCGGGCCGGTTCGGCGTTCACCCTGCTCAAGCCACCACCCGCCGCGATCGCAGAGGTGAGCGCGGCGGCGCCCCGTTCACAAAGGAGTGCGCACATGCCCAGCAGCAGCGGCTTACGAAGACGTCTGACCCACCTCGCCGGCCTCACGCTCGCCGTGCTCCTCGGCGCCTCGTTGACGGCCACACCCGCGCAGGCGGCCTACGGTCCCGCCCACCCCGTGGACATCCAGCTCAGGGGCTACTCGGGCGGTTACACCACGCTGGTCGGCCGACTGGTCGGCTCGGTCCGGTTCGACGACGGCAACTCGCTCTACCGGCTGGACCTGACGCTGTGCCGCCAGTCCAGCTACACGAGCACGAAGCTCACGGTCAACGTCAACGGCGCCTTCCACCAGTGGTACTCCCGCGAGGACGGCTACCGGCCGGAGGTCTGCGGCGGCGGGCACGGCCAGTCCGGCGTGGTCAACGTCGATGTCCCGTACGCCGGGGTCGTGCGGAACATCGGGCTGGTCTACGAAGGGCTCCACTTCTCGGGCTCGACCGCCACGCCGGTCTCCCGCGGCGCGTTCTACGACAACCCGTTCAACTGAGGCCCGTGGACCGGTTGGCGGGACCTCCGCCACCCGGTCCCCCGGTGTTCGCCACCTGTTCGCCCGGGCGCGACCATCGGCGGGTTGACGACGTCACGCCCCGGCCGGGAACCTCGGTGCCGGCCGATGATCTCCGCGAACACCGGCCACTCCGCCGCCGTGCCACTCGACACCGGATGGAGGGCATGGTCGTCGTGACCGCCCGGATGACGTACCCGTCCCGCACCGCTCCCCGCGCCAAGCGGGCCACCGTGAGACTGCTGGGCGCGCTGGTGGGCGCGGCTCTGCTCGCGGTGCTCGTGCCCGGAGCCGCGTGGGCCGACCCACCGCAGGCCCTGCCCGCGAACCACACCGCCGACGACGGCAAGTGGCAGCCGGCGTTCGACTACGACACCGACGGCTGCTACCCGACGCCGGCGATCTCGCCGTCCGGCGCGGTGGCCACCGGACTGAAGAACTCCGGCGCCCTCAACGGGCAGTGCCGCGACCAGTCCGACCTGGACAACACGAACTCGTACTCCCGCTCCAAGTGCAACAACAACTGGTGCGCCTACCTCTACGACCTGTACTTCGAGAAGGACCAGGCGGTGGCCGGCTGGGACTGCTGCGGCCACCGCCACGACATCGAGCACGTCATCGTGTGGGTCAGCGGCGACCAGGCGCAGTACGTCTCCACGTCCGCGCACGGCAAGTACTCGACCTACCCGCGGTCCCAGGTCGCCTGGGAGGGCACTCACCCCAAGATCGTCTACCACAAGGACGGCCTGAGCACGCACTGCTTCCGCCTCGCGGGCGCGGGCGAGCAGCCGGAGAACCACTACGGCACGTGGCAGTACCCGGACCTGGTCAGCTGGGACCGCTTCCCCGCCGGCGTCCGCGACATCCTGGTGAACGCGAACTTCGGCAGCGCGAGCCTGGCCATCAAGGACGGCGCGTTCGCCTACAACCTGGCCCAGGCGAAGCCGAGCGGCATCCCGTTCGATCCGAACGCCTGACCCGGCACGGGAACCCCGTGCGATGGCGCGGGGTTCCCGTCACCCGGTGAAGTGGACGTCGTAGCGGTCCTGGTGCGACCGCAGGGCGTCGAACGTGTCCAGGCCGCGCGCGATGCGGCCCAGGTGGCGGAAGTAGCCGAACCGCTCGACTCCGGGCGTGAGGACGACGAGCAGGTCGGCGTGCCTGCCCGGCGCCGCGCCGAACGCGTGCGGCACGCCCGGCGGCACGACGACCAGCCCGCCGCGGTCCACTGTGGTCGTCCGCTCGTGCCGGAACTCCAGCACGCCGTCGAGCACGTAGAACAGCTCGCTGGACCGTGCGTGGAAGTGGGGTTTCGCGCCGTCCTCGCCCACGTCGAGGGTGAGCCGGTTGACGCCGAACGCGCCGCCGTCGGCCAGGAGTCGGAACGCGCTGTCGCCGGACAGGGCCACGACCTCGGCGGTGTCGGCGGGGATGACGGTGATCGTCGACATGCGCCGAGTCAAGCGCGGGAACAACGCGCGAACCAGGAGCGGTTGACGATGGCGGGGATCACCGGACGTGATGGATCGAGGGCGCGTGGAGTTCCGACAGCTGGAGGCCTTCCTGGCGGTCGTCGACGAAGGCGGGTTCGGGCGGGCGGCGCAGCGGCTGCACATCGTGCAGTCGGCGGTGAGCCAGCAGGTCAAGCGGCTGGAGCGGGAACTGGGCGTGACCCTGTTCGACCGGACCGGTCGGCAGGCGCGGCTGTCCGCGGCGGGTGAACGCCTGCTGCCCGAGGCACGGGCGGTGCTCGCGGCCGTGCGGCGCACCCGCGAGGTGGCCGCGCGGGTGGCGTCCGGCGCGGAGGGCGTGGTGCGGTTCGGCACGCTCAACGGCCCCGGCGACCGCCTCTACCGCGCGTTGGCCAGGCTGGACGCCTCCGGGCTCCGGGTGCGGCTGGACCAGTCGACGCCCGCGCGGCGGCTGGCGGCCGTGCGGGACGGGCGGCTCGACGCGGCCCTGGTGCGGGCGGCGACCGACGCGCCGGGGCTGGCGGTCGTGCCGGTGTGGACCGATCCGCTGTACGTGGCGCTGCCCACCGCCCTGGCGGACGACGAGCGACCGGGCCTCGCCGACTTCGCCGACCTGCCGCTGCGGCTGGCGCCCCGCGAGGACAACCCGCCGTTCCACGACCTGATCACGGGGGCGCTCCGCGCGGTGGACCGCTTGCCGCCGGCCGGGCCGCCGTTCACCACGCTCCAGCGGACCCTGGCGGACATCGCCTCGGGACCGCCGTCGTGGACGGTGGTCTACCGGGTGACGGACCTCCCGCCCGCGCCGGGCATCACGTTCCGCCGGCTCGCCGACCCGGTCCTCACGACCTCGCTCGTGCTGCCCGCCGCACCGTCGCCGGTGAGCCGCCGACTCGTCGCCGCGTTCGCGGGATGACGGGTCAGTCATACTTGTCCTGGTTGAGGAAAAGGGCGAAGCCGCGCCACGAGTTCGGGCCCATCACGCCGTCGATCGGACCCGCGTAACCCCACCGGGCCGCCAACCGCTGCACCGCCGCCCACGTGTTCACGCCGGGCACGCCGTCGATCGGGCCCGTGTAGCCGTAGGCCCGCATCGCCCGCTGCAACGCCGCATACGTGTTCACGCCCGGCGCGCCGTCGATCGGGCCGGTGTACCCCTGCTCGATGCGCAGCCAGTTCTGCGCACGCTGCCACATGACCGGACCGGGCACGCCGTCCTGCTCGGTGGTCGTCTTGGGCAGCCCGGTGCCGCTGCCGAGGTAGGTCAACGGGTTGATGCGCGTGCCGCTCGGGTTGATCATGTGCCAGTGCAGGTGCGGTCCGGTGGAGGAGCCCGAGCCCGGTGCGCCGACCGCGCCGCCGGACAGCCCGACGACACCGCCCATGCCGACCCGCGTGCCGTTGGCGAGCAGGAACTGCGACAGGTGCAGGTACTGGGTGCGGTAGCCGTTGTCGTGCTGGATGGTGACGGTGTGGCCGCCCGTGCCGTTGTTCGGGATGTTGGTCACCACGCCGCCGCCCGCCGCGGGCAGTCCGGTGCCGACGGCCATCCCGTAGTCGATGCCGCCGAGCGAGCCGCTGTTCAGGTGGTCCTGCCAGGTGCCGGTGATCCGGTAGCCGCTGAACGGGTGGTAGAAGCCCGGAACGGCGGCGCTCGCCGTGCCCGCCGCCGTGCCCGCACCGACCGCCGTGATGACGCCGGCCGCCACCGTCCCGCGCAACAGGGCCCGCCTGCCGATCCAGTCGTTGGTCATCACCCGAACGTAGGGACGGCGCGGCGCACCGACATCGTGTGTTCGACCGACGGCCATTCGGGTGGGCGGGTCCCGGCGAGCGGGTGGTGCGCGCCCGGACCGGCTAACGGCGGCGCGGTCGTGGCGAAGGTCCGACCATGAGACTGTCACGACTCGTCCACTGCGCCCTGGTGGCGGTGCTGGCCGCCGGCCTGTCCGCCGTGCCCGCCCACGCCGCGACCGTGGAGCAGACGTGCGTCGGCACGGAGGTCACCACCTTCGATCCGCCGCTCACGCTGACCTCGCGGCCGGTCACGATCACCGTCAGCGGCAGCTACCCCACGTGCACGAACCCGGGCGCGGTGACCGCGACCTACCAGGAGACGTTCACCCTCACCGCGTCCTGCCTCGTGCTGTTCGACTCCGGGTCGGCGCTGCGCACGTTCACCTGGGGCGGGACGGTGGCGCCCAGCGAGTTCCAGTACAACGTCACGTCCAGCGCCGTGGCCGGTCAGGTCGTGGTCACCAACACCGGCGTGATCACGTCCGGCGGTTTCGCGCCCGCCGGCGCGGTGCAGCTGATCACCCTGGTGACGCCGAACATCGCCCAGTGCCTGGCCGGCGGGGTGTCGACCGTGACCGGCCCGACCACCCTCACCATCCACCGGACCTGACGGTCGTCCGCCCGACCAGGACCGGCTCGGCCGCGTCGACCGCCCGCGCGGCGCGGCGCGGCACCGGCGGCGAGACCGACACCAGCAGGTCGCGCACGGTCCGGTCGTCGCGGACCGAAACGTGTCAAACGGCGCCGAGTCGCCGGCCGGGAACCACCGAGCTCGGCGGCACGTTCATCGCCTCCAGTCGGGTCTGCTCGGCCGACAGCGTGAACCGGCTGAAACAACCGGTGTCCCACCTCAGCCGCCGCACGCCCTTCAGGTCTCCGCCGACGGCCCGTGCCACCAGCCACGAATGCGGTCCGCCGTGGCCGATCACCAGGACGCGCTTGCCGCCGTAGAGCGCGGGCAGTTTGTCGAAGAACGACAGCACCCGTGCCCGCGCCGCTTCGTACGACTCGTCGGGCGCGATTTCCACCAGGTCGCTGTTGCCGTTCAGAATTCCCTCGGCCCGCGGTCCGAGAGCACCCCTGATGTCGTCGAAGGATTTTCCGACCAAGCCGAGGAAAACGCGTTCCCGCAGCGCCTCGACGCGTTCGACCGTCACGTCCAGCCCGGCGGTCGCGAGCTGGGCGGTCTCCCAGGCCCGGGCGAAGTCCGAGCTGAACACGACGTCGGGCGCGAACCGCCGGACCGCCGCGCCCGCGGCCCTCGCCTCGGCCCGACCGTGCGCGGAAAGACCCATCTCGAACGGGTCCGGGTACACCTCGTGCGGGTGGTCGGTCGCTCCGTGGCGGAGGAACAGCACGTCGACCTCGTGGTCGCCGACCTCGGTCGACGGCCCGTCGGTCCGTTCCAGCTCGATGATGTCGAGCACGTCGTCGCAGACTTCCTCGGGCAGCTTCCCGCAGATGCCCAGCGACACGCCGACCGGCCGGAACGCCGAGTGCAGCTGGTGGATCCGGGCCTCGTCCATCCGCTGGAGCGGGTCGCGGAGCAGGTTGCGGTGCAGCAGGTCGTCCACTTCGGCGGCCAGCGAGATCGTGATGAGCTGGTAACCGCGCCGTTCGAAGCGCAACGCCTGGCCGGCCAGGAAGTCGACGTCCTCGAACACACCGTCCACGATCGGCAGGAACCCGCTGTCGCAATAGGACAAAGCGAGGTCGAGGCACGCCAGTTCGGACGCCTCCAGGGTGAAGGCGGTGAAGTCGCGCGGGTGCGCCATGTACCGGACGGAATCGTTCGACACCCGCACCGAAGGGGGCAGCGCGTCCCGCAGCAAAGCCGCTGTCGTCGTCTTCCCCGTGCCCGGCAGGCCACGGATCAGCACAGCGAATTGCCGGCCCACACCATCACCTGTCTTCGCGTTGTCAGTGAAATGGGAGCCACGCCGACGCGCGGGCCGGCAGCGGACTCCCATCAAACCTAGCGCAGTGGCGAAATCGTCGGCGACGAGTTCGGCGAGGATCGGCCGCCACCCGGCCGTGCGCCGCCACCGCTCCCACTGCGACGCGCCCGTCCACTCCCGCGTGGTCGAACGGCCTCCGTCGGCCATCAGTGCCGCGTAGTTCGCGGCCAGGGTGACGGGCGTGCTGTCCGGCGTCGAAAGCCGGTGACCGTCCGCGCAGGGCGTTCACCTGGCCAGGGCTACCTCACCGCACCATCGGGTTCTCCGGTTCCCACGCCGTTCTTCCCGGCGGCTCGGCCTCCTACCGTTGCCTGACCGCACCGAGGAGTTGAGGCCGATGTCCCGTGCCGTCCGCAGCCGGGTCGCCGTCACCGTCGCCGCGGCGGTCCTGACGAGCGCCGCCCTGACGACCGCCACCGAAGCCACCGCCGAAGCCGCGAAGCCTGCCGCGGTCGTCTCGCTCGGCGACAGCTACATCTCCGGCGAGGCCGGCCGGTGGCGCGGCAACGCGCTGGAGAACTCCGGCGACAAGTGGGGCACGGACCTCGCCACCCAGTGCGACACGAGCGGCTGCACCACGGACCCGCAACGGGTCTACGGCGACACCCACACGAGCGCCAACATGTGCCACCGCTCGACGTCGGCCGAGATCCTCAGCGCCGCCATCGCCGACGTCACGGCGATCAACCTGGCGTGCTCCGGCGCGACCACGCTCGACGTGCGCAACGGCGACGCCGCCCGCAACCAGCCCAACCAGGTCGAACTGCTGCGCGCCACCGTCCGCGAGTACCAGGTGAACCTGGTCGTGCTCTCCGTCGGCGGCAACGACCTCGGGTTCGGGGACATCATCGGCGACTGCGTCAAGGGCTACCTCTCCCCCTCGGCCTACAAGTGCGCGCCGAAGTGGGATCCGGTGATCACCGAGAAGCTCGAGCAGTTCCGCGCGGACGTCGGCGCCACGATCAAGGCGATCAAGGACGTGCTGAACGCGGCCCAGGGCGCGGGCACCTACCAGTTCGTCCTCCAGTCCTACCCGTCCCCGCTGCCCGTCGCCGCCGACTTCCGGATCGCCGAGGACGGGCCGCGGTGGGCGGAGGGCGGCTGCCCGGTGTGGAACACCGACGCCGACTGGGCGCGCAAGCAACTCGTGCCCACGATCGCGGGGCAGCTCAAGCGGGTGGCCGCCAACCGGGCCGTGCGGTTCCTGGACCTGCGGGCCTCCTTCGACGGCCGCGAGGTGTGCGCCAAGCGTTCCCGCCAGGCGACCTCGGCCAATTCCCACGCCAACCCCCTCCCCGGCACGGTGGCGGAGTGGGTGCGGTGGGTCGTCACCGGCTACTCGTCGCAGGGCGACCGCCAGGAGAGCATGCACCCCAACCACTACGGGCAACGCGCGCTGGGCACGTGCCTGCGCCTGATGCACCAGAAGGCCACCGGCGACTTCTCCTGCCACAACACCCCCGACGCCGGCCCGGCCCGCATGACCCTGACCGCGATCGCCACGTCGCGCGACACCTGACCACCTTCCATGGCAACGACTTCCGCATTTCTGTCCTCAGTGGACTGTACTCGGCCGTGACCCCGACCCGGTGCCGATCGAGCCGATCGAACCGGTTGCTACGATCACCGCTCCGCGAAACCGGGGAGGTCGACCGTGTCGTCAACAGTTCGGGACGCGCTGCTCGCGCTGGCCACCCTGCTGGCCCCCGACGTCCCGGACGTGGCCGCGCGCGTCACGAGCGCCCACGACGACCCCGACGGCTACCTGCGGGCGCACGCCGACCGGCTCGACGACCGCAGCATCGACGAGGCCATCCCCGAGTTGGCGTGGATCGCTCTGGTCGACGCCCTCACCGACCACGACCTGCTGGCGGAGGTGGACTGGAAGGAGGCCGCGGACGAGATCGCCGCCCAACTGCGGCAGCTGCGCTCCAGCCCGACCGACCCGGCGGCGTGGACCTGGCTCGTCGACGTCGACGACCTGCCCACCTACGACTTCCTGGAGCGAGCGGGCGTCGAGCTGCGCGCCTGCGGCACCACCCTCGCCGTGCTCGACATCGAGTCCGACTGCTACCCGCTCGTCCTGCTGCCCAACGCCGACGCGCCCGCGCTGCGCGACCTGGCCACCGCAGCGGGCTGCACCGCGAGCATCCTCGGCGTGCCCGATGTCCAGCCACCCACCGCAGCGCCCGAACCGACCGCTGAACCGGGCGCTGAACCCACCCGCTGAGACCACCTGCCCTCACCTGCCCACCCGTGTCCGCCGCCGGGCCGGCCGTTTTATCCGGCTAACGTGAGTAATGCGGTTTGGGTTGTCATAGGTTGCATTCTTCGCCCGGTCGAGTGATGCGTGGGGATGGCGCGCGGGGTCGTCGCGCCGGATGGGTGCGACCACCTGCGTAGTGGCGTACAACGGCCTCGCCTCGCCGCAGGTGGTGGCGGTGGGGCATCGGTGGTTTCGCCGGTCCCTCACGTCGTCGCTGGCCGTGGGCTGGTTCCGTGCGCCAGATTCCGGACTGCGTCGCACCAGATCCCACCTACGCCACCCATGGAGGAACCCATGCGATTGCGCAGTGCGATTCTCACCGTCCTCGCCTTGGCCGGCGTGCTGACCGCGACGACCACCGGTGCGGTCGGCGCGGCAAGCGAAACCGGAGCCGGAGCTGTGAACGGGCCAGGGGCACCGCCGGCGATCCTGGGCGGATCGGGCCCGTACCCGGCGGGCTACGAGACGACCTTCCGGTTGACCAACCACACGATCTACCGGCCCGACACCCTGCCGGCCGGCGTCAAGCTGCCCATCGTGGCCTGGGGCAACGGCGCGTGCCGCGCGGACGGGACGTGGTTCCGGAACATCCTGACCGAGTGGGCCTCCCACGGTTTCCTGGTCATCGCGAACGGCCGGCCGGGTGGCAGCGGATCGACCGACTCCGACATGCTCGTCGACTCCATCGACTGGGCCATCGCGGAGAACTCGCGTCGCACCGGCAAGTACTACGGCCGGCTCGACACGACCAAGATCGCCGTGATGGGCCAGTCGTGCGGCGGCATCGAGACCTACGAGGTGGCCGCCGACCCGCGGCTGACCACGACGGTGCTGTGGAACAGCGGCCTGCTCGACGACTCGCAGAACTACCTGTTGCAACGGCTGCGCGTGCCGATCGCCTACTTCATCGGCGGACCGACCGACATCGCCTACGAGAACGCGATGGACGACTGGCGACGGCTGCCCGCCGGGCTGCCCGCGTTCATGGGCAACCTCGACGTCGGGCACTTCGGCACGTTCGACCAGCCGAACGGCGGCGAGTTCGGCCGGGTCGGCGGGCACTGGCTGAAGTGGCACCTCAAGGGCGACCAGGCGAGCAAGGCCCAGTTCGTCGGCCCGAACTGCGGCTTGTGCGCCACGGAGTGGGACGTGATGCGGCAGAACCTGGCCTGACCTGCCGCGGAACGCCACGCCACCCTGCCCGAACGCCACGCCGCCTGATCGCCGCACCGCCCCGGCACGCCACGCTGCCCGCCGCTTCGATTCGCGGCGGGCAGCGTCCACGGCTTGTGGTGCGAACGGACCACAGTGCGTTGACCCGAGTGCGGCTACGGTCGGGCCCTGCGGTCGAGGCCATTCCGGTCGCGACCCTTCCCGCGCGCACGCGCCGGCCCCGTTCAGCACCGAGGAGATTCGTTCATGCAGGTCAATCGCACGCTGGTCGCTTCCGTGGGCGCGCTCGCGCTCCTGCTGTCGGCCTGCGGTGACGCCACCACGGGCACCGCCGCGCCCGCCACCACCGGCGCTTCGACCGAGACCACGTCGAGCGCCGCCACGAAGAGCTCCGCCGCCACCACCACCGCCGAAGACGCGCCCGTCGGTGACGTCACCGCGCCCGGCACCGAGCTCAAGATCGGCGAACGCGCGGTGATCCCGTTCAAGTACGGCACGGACAAGAACGGCACGATCGCCATCACCGTCACCGCGATCGACCAGGGCGCCAACGCCGACCTGGCCGCGTTCGGCGAGAAGGCCAAGGGCATCACGCCGTTCTACATCCGGGTCACCGTGGAGAACGTCGGCGGCACGGACCTGTCCTACAGCTCCCTGAGCCTGCGGGCGCTCGGCGCGGACGGCAAGGGCACCGGTGTGATCATCAGCGGCGACACCAAGCAGTGCGAGTCGGAGACGGCGAAGAAGGACTTCACCACGGCGGGCGCGAAGTACGAGACGTGCGTGCTGCAGGGAGCCCGCGAGGGCGCCGCGGTCGCGGCCGCCGCCTACGCCAACGGCGAGGGCTACGACAAGTCCCCCATCACCTGGTCGAAGTGACGTCGGCTCACCAGCTCACGGGCAGTTCGTAGACGCCGTACCCGAACCCGTCGCGCTTGACCGGGGTTCGCTCGAAGTCGACGGCGAGCCGCAGGTCGGGCAGGCGTCATGGTCGGCCTCCTGGGGCCAGCACTTGGCCGAGCAGGCGTTGTCGGAGTTGGCGTGCTTGTTTGGGCATGTTCCAGCCGAAGACGCCGACGGGTTCGCCCGCCTGCCGGTGGAGCGCGACGAACCGGCGCGCCGTGACGTCGCCGTCCACGATGGACACTTCCGCGTCGGCGGGCAGCGTGCCGAAGACCTGGATCCGTGCGTCGAACTGGTCGGTCCAGAAGTACGGCACCGGCGTGTAGGAGCGGTTCGCGCCCAGGATGTTGTCGGCGACGACCGCGGCCTGCTCGGCGGCGTTGGTCCGGTTCTCCAGGCGCAGCAGGGCGCCCAGGTGTTCGTGGTGCCACCGCGCCACGTCGCCGACCGCGTAGACGCCGTCCGCGGCACGGCACCCCGCGTCGCACACCACACCGTTGTCGAGCAGGAGGCCGCTGTCGACCAGCCAGTCGGTGTTGGGGACGGCGCCGAGCGCGACCACGACGACGTCGGCGGGCAGCACGTCGCCGGTGTCCAGCCGCACTCCGGTGACCCGTCCGGCCTCCCCGGTCAGGCCGAGCACCGCGGCGCCGAGGCGCAGCCGGACGCCGTGCTCGGCGTGCAGGTCGGAGAGCAGGCCGGACGCGAGCGGTCCCAGTTGGGCGGCCAGAGGCGCGGGCTGAGGTCCGGCGAGGGTGACGTCCAGGCCGAGGCCGCGTGCCGTGGCGGCGACTTCCGCGCCGAGGACGCCGTCGCCCACGACCACGAGCCGTTCGGCGGCGCGCAGGTCGGCCCGCAGCGCCACCGCGTCGCCCACGGTGCGCAGCACGTGCACACCGCGTAACCCGGCCTGGTCGGGCAGGGTTCGCGGCCGCACGCCGGTGGCGACGACGACGGCGTCGGCCCGCAGCACGGTCCCCGAGGCGGTGCGGACGCCGCGGGTGGCCAGGTCGAGGGACGCCGCCGGGTCGCCGAGCACGAACGTCGCGCCCAGCTCGTCGAGCACGTCCTGGCCGCGCAGCCGGGCGCGTTCCGGTTCCCACGCGCCGGAGAGGACCTGCTTGGACAGCGGCGGCCGGTCGTAGGGCGGGTGCGCCTCGTCGCCGAGCAGGGTCAGCCCGCCGGTGAAACCCTTGCGGCGCAACGCTTCGGCGGTGGCCAGACCGGCGGCCGAGGCTCCGACGACGAGCACGTCGGACACGGCCGTCACGCCCGGTCCCCCAGCAGGATCGCCGCGGCCGGGCACACGTCGGCGGCCTCGCGGACGGCGGCGTGCAGGTGCTCGGCGGGTTCTGGGTCGAGCAGCACCACCACGCCGTCCTCGTCCCGCTGGTCGAACACGTCGGGCGCGGCCAGCACGCACGAGCCCGCCCCGCAGCACTTGTCCTCGTCGACGGAGACCTTCATCGGTCGCGCTCCTTCGGTTGGTGGGCCGTCACCAGCGGACGGGCAGTTCCTGCAGGCCGCCGACGACCAGGCCGTCGACGCGTTCCAGCTCGGCGGCGGGCACGGCCAGTTCCAGCGTGGGCAGGCGGCGCAGCAGCACGTCCAGGACGGCTTGCAGCTCGGTGCGGGCCAACGACTGCCCCAGGCACGAGTGCGCGCCCGCGCCGAACGCCAGGTGCGTGTTCGGGGTGCGGGCCAGGTCGAGTTCGGCGGCGTCGGCGAAGACGTCCTCGTCCCGGTTGGCGGCGGCCAGGTTGCACACCACGGTCGTGCCGCGCGGGATCACGGTGCCGCCGATCTCGGCGTCCTCGGTGATGTAGCGCGGGATGCCGAACCCGGGGTTGGCGTCGGCGCGCAACGCCTCCTCCACCGCCGTGCGCACCAGGGTGGGGTCGGCGAGCAGCGCTTCCCAGCGGGTCCGGTCGGACAGGAGCATCCCGACCATCTTGCCGATCATGTTGGCGGTCGTCTCGTGCCCGGCGACCAGCAGTCCCTGCGAGGTGGCCAGCAGCGCCTCGGCCGGCATGACGTGCCCGGCGTCGACGGCGGCGGTGATCAGTTCGCTGATCAGGTCGTCGCCCGGGTTCGCCCTGGTGGCGGCGATGTGGGCGCTCATGTAGGCGGCGAACTCGGCCTGCGCGGCGTCGATCTCGGCCTGCGTGTAGCGGGTGAGGCTGAGCAGGGTGTTGGACCAGTAGGCGAACTTGTCGCGGTCGCTCTCCGGCACGCCGAGCATGTCGCAGATGACCCACACCGGCAGCGGGAACCCGAGCGCCGCCTTGAGGTCGGCGGGCGCGCCGCCGGCCACCATCTCGTCGACCAGGTGCTCGGCCATCGCCTCGATGCCCGGCCGCAGGGCCGTCATGCGCTTGGCGGTGAACCACTTGCCGACCATGCGCCGCCACTGCTGGTGGTACTCCTCGGGCAGGGCGTTGCCGAGGCCGCTGTTGAACACGCCGCCGGACTCGTTGGCCGCGATGCGGGCGGCGTCCGGCGCGTCGAGGTTGCGGGTGAACCTCGGGTCGGCGAGCACCTGCTTGACGTCGTCGTAGCGGGTCAGCAGGGACGCGCGGTCGCCGCTGGGCAGCCGCACGTGGGCGACCGGGCACCCCTGCCGCAGCTCGGCCCACTCCGCGGGCGGCTCCAGCGCGGCCGGACTCGGGATGGGGTAGTCCAGCACGTGGTCGGTGTCTCCGAGCGCCACGGCAACCGCCTCCTCAGGCTTGAGTCAATCAACTGACTTAAGACTGCCGGCGATCGTGCCGCGACGCAACGTGACCGGTCGACCGCACTGCGGCACGGTCCGCGGTCGCCCGGTCAGCGGTAGGCCGCGCGGATCCGGACCCGGTAGAGAGGAATGGAGTAGACCACGGAGGTGGAATCGCCCGCCCTCGACGGGTCGGGCGGCCGATCGCGATCCCGTGGTGGCACAGCGGTCGTCCGCCGACGTGAGGAATCGCCCCCATGACGAGGACCGAGGTTCCGGAGCACCCCACGACGGCGTCGAACCGCCTCCCGTCCGGGATCGTGGTGGCCGCGCTCGCGATCGCGGCGGCCGTGACGGCGGCCCTCGTCGCCGCCATCGCGCAACGCGACCCGCTGTGGCTGATCGGGCCGGACTTCCGGGTCTACCACGTGGCCGGCTCGGCGGTGCTGGACGGGATCTCGCCCTACGACGTCGCGACCGTGGAGGGCTACCCCTTCACCTACCCGCCGTTCGCCGCGCTGGTGCTGGCGGTGCTGGGCCTGGCGAGCGTCCCGGTCGCGTTCGCCGGCTGGACCTTCGTCACCGTGCTCGCGCTCGAAGCGGCGATCTGGCTGGCGCTCGGGCTGGTGGCGGAGCCGGGGTCGCGGGACCGGCGGGCGAGGTTCACCCTCCTGGCCACGGTGGCCGCGCTGCCCCTGGCCCCGGTGATGCTGAACTTCACCGTCGGGCAGATCAACGTCCTGCTCATGCTCTTGATCGTCGTCGACCTGACCCGCCGGACCGGGCGCTTCCAGGGCGTCGCCATCGGGGTGGCGGCGGGGATCAAGCTGCTCCCGCTGATCTTCATCGCGTACCTGCTGTTCACCCGGCGCGTGCGCGCGGCCGTGGTGGCCACGGCGGCGTTCGCGGGCACCGTGCTCGTCGGGTTCCTCGTGCTGCCGGGCCCGTCGGGCCGCTGGGCGGGCGGGCTCGTGGTGGACATCGGGCGGATGATGACGCCGGGCGCGGCGCCGTTCAACCAGTCGATCCGCGGCGTGCTCGCCCACCTGCCCGGGGTGCTGAGCACGCAGTGGTTCTGGCTGGCACTGGCGGTCCCGGTCGGCGTCGCCGGGCTCGCGATCTCGGCGTGGTCGAGCCGGCGCGGCCTGGAGGCGGTCGGCGTCTTCACCTGCGCGCTGACCGGCCTGCTGGTGTCGCCCGTCTCCTGGCCGTTCCACTGGGTGTGGGCCGCTCCCGGCCTCGCCGTCTGGCTGTGGTGGGCCTGGCGGCGGAGCGCGGCGCACACGTGGGGCGTCACGCTGACGTGGCTGGTGCTGACCGCCTCCGGCGTGCTGACGTTCCTGATCGCGCTGATCGCGCCGACCCAGACTTCCGCGGGCGTCGTGACGGCCGGGATGCTGACCACCGTCGTGGTCCTCAACAGCCTGACGGTGGTCGCCGGCCTCGTGTTCCTCGTCGCGCTCGCCGCCGCCCTGCGGCGCCGGGACCGCGCGCCGGCGTTCTGAGCGCTAACCCCGCCGCGCGTCCTCGTAGACCGCCGCGAACTGGCGTTCGAGCGTCTTGTGCAGACCGGCGCGCCAGTCGTCGGCCAGGCCCTGCGACAACGGGTCGGGGAAGATGTCCTCCTCGCCCTTCTCGATCCCGTCGAGGATGTTGCGCGCCACCAGCTCCGGAGAGGCCTTTTCGGCGATGTCCAGGTTCGCGGTCATGTCCGTGTCCACCGGACCGGTGAGGATCGAGTGCACGGCCACCCCGCGGGACGCCAGGATGGCGCGCAGCGACTGCGTCATGGCGAGCACGGCCGCTTTCGAAATCGAATACGAGACGCTGAGCGGCAGCGCGACGAAACCGTTCACCGAGATGTTGCTCGCGATGGCGCCGCCCGCCTCGACCACCTTCGGCAGGAACGCCATGGTCACGTCGCGCACGCCGTAGAAGTTGACCGCGAGCATCCGGTCGAGCAGGTCCCGATCCGTCAGGTCGTCGAACTCCAGGACGCCGGCGTTGTTGATGAGGATGTCGAGGGAATCGACCTGCTCGACGGCCGCGCGGATGTGCGCGGCGTCGGTCACGTCCAACGTCACCGGCACCACGCGTTCATCCGGGTGTGACATGGGTCCGCGGGTGCCGGCGTAGACCCGCGCGGCACCCCGTTTCAGCGCCTCCTCGACCAACGCCTTCCCGATACCGCGGTTGGCGCCGGTCACCAGGAGCGACTTGCCGGTGATGATCATGCTTTCCCCTCACGTGCCACTGGACGTCGGACCGAAATGTGCCTCCCATTCCACGCTATGGTCCAGACCTACCCGAGCACTACTCGCGAATTGCCCCGCCAGTGCCGCTTGACGACAATTCCCCGTGCCACGGAAATGTGCGGCGGAAATGCCGGACGCGCTACCCCACCACCGCCGGGGACGGCGCGTCGACGCGCGGGCGCAGACCGAACCAGATCAGCACGATGCTGATGACCGTGAAGACGACGTTGACCGTCAGCGCCAGGTGGATGCCGGCCAGTTCGGTGCTCTGCGTGGCGGCGACGGCGCTCAGGACCGGGATGCCGATCGTGATCGCGACCTGCTGCGTCATCGAGGTGAGGCCGGTGGCCAGGCCCTGCTCGTCGTTCGGCAGGCCGGACGTGCCGGTCACCGTGTAGGCGACGATGGACGCCACGTGGCCGAAGAAGCCGATGAACAACGCCGGGATCAGGATGGCCAGGCCGACGCGGTCGGAGCCGACGAACACCAGCGGCAGCGTCGCCAGGACCTGCACGGTCATGCCGCCGGCGAGCACCTTGCGGTAGCCGTACCGGCCGATGAACCGCCCGGCGACCGGGCCCGCGAGCACCGCCGCCAGCCCCGGCACGCCGAAGACCAGGCCGGTGACGAGCGGGCCGAGCCCGAGGACGTGCTGCAGGTACAGCGTCATCAGGAAGATCATCGCCGTCTCCATGGCGAGGATCACCAGGCCGGCGTAGTTGCCCCACTTCACGGTGGGGCGCTTGAGGATGCGCACCGGCGTCAGCGGCGCGGCGGCGCGCAGTTCGATCATCCAGAACGCGGCCAGCAGCGCGACGCCGACGACCGCCGCGACGAGGCTGCGCTCGACGACCGCGTAGACCACGGCCAGCAGACCACCCGTCACGGTGACCGCGCCGGGCACGTCCAGCTTCACCCGCTCAGGCGTCTTGCTCTCGCTGATCAGCAGCGGCGCCGCCACCAGGATCAGCACGGCGACGGGAATGTTGATGAAGAACGCCGCACGCCAGTCCAGCAGGCTGACCATGGCGCCGCCGACGAGCGCGCCGACGGTGAAGCCGCCGGACAGCAGCGCGCCGTTCAGGCCCAGGACGCGGTCGCGGCGCGCGCCCTCCTTGAACGTCGTGGTCAGCAGGGACAGCGCCGCCGGGATGGTCATGGCGGTGGACAGGCCCTGGAGCGCGCGTGCGCCCAGCAGCATCTCGGGGTTGGTCGCGAGGCCGCCGAGCAGCGACGCGCCGGTCAGCAGCACCATGCCGCCGAGGAGCAGCCGGCGCCTGCCGAACAGGTCGGCCAACCGCCCGAACAGGAGGGTGAAACCGGCGGCGGGCAGGGCATAGGCGGAAGCGATCCACGGCAGCGCCGTCAGTTCCATCCCGACGCCCTCGCCGACCTGGGGCAGCGCGACGTTGAGGATGGAGAAATCGACGGACAGCATGAAACCGGCGCCGAGCAGGACTAACAGGATCAACCGCTCCCGGCCGGTGAACCGGACCGGCGAGGTGGTGGTGTCGACAGTCAAAAAAGTGGTCCCCTTCTCAAGAACTCAAGACTCAAGAACACGCACGCGCGCCGCGGATCGGGTGTCCCGATCCGCTGTGACGGTCGACATTGAACGCAACCGGATGGTTGCACATCGAGAGAACCAGTGCAAGTAATGAGCAACACTCATGTTCGCTGGATGACTTGTGCCGGAACGGCCCGGATTCGCACACAGGTCGAATAACGCGACAGTGCCACTCCCCCGGTCCGCGGCAGGTCCCGCGGTGGCCCGCGATGCCATTCCCGGGCAAAGGCAACCTCGAAGATGTACCGGCCGGTTCCGTAATCCATGATGGGGTTCACCGCCCCTCCACAGAGACGTTCACCCACGCTGTCCGGAACACACCCATTTCCGCAGACCGCGTTGGCACGACGGCGTGCTCGAACGTTGGGAAGAGGAACACGACGTGACGAGGAACAATGATCTGGTGATCTCGACGACGACCGACGCGGGCGTGGCGGGAACCGCCGTTCCCACCGACGCCGAACTGGCCCGGTCGTTGGGCGGCGATTTCCACAGCGACCACCTCACCGTGAACGGTGTCCGCCTGCACTACGTCGCGGGCGGCCGGGGCAAGCCGCTGATCCTGCTGCCCGGCTGGCCCGAGACGTGGTGGGAGTTCCGCAAAATCATGCCCGCGCTCGCCGCCGCCGGGCACCGCGTCATCACCGCCGACCTGCCGGGCATGGGCACCTCCGCCAAGCCGGCCGGCGGCTACGACAAGAAGAGCATGGCCAACGTGGTCCTCGGCCTGGTGCGGGCCTTCGGCTACGACCGGGTCGACATCGCGGGCCACGACATCGGCGCCCAGATCGCGTTCAGCTTCGCGGCCAACCACCCCGAGGCCACCGACCGCGTCGCCATGCTCGACATCCTCCACCCCGACGAGTCGGTGTACGAGCTGCGCATGGTGCCCCTGCCCGGACAGCTGTACCACCCCTGGTGGTTCGCGTTCAACCACGTCACCGAGCTGCCCGAGCAGCTCCTCGCGGGGCGCTCGCGGCTGCTCGTCGACTGGATCTTCGACAACTTCCTGGTGAACCGCGACGCCGTCGACGAGTTGGCCCGCGCCGTGTACGCGCACCACTACGACGACCCGGACAACATCCGGGGCGGCAACGCCTGGTACGGCACGTTCGGGCAGGACGTGGTCGACCTCGCCGGCTACGACCGGGTGCGCGCGCCGATCCTGGGCATGGTGTCGAACCTCGCCGACGGCGCCTTCGCCGCGCAGATGCGGGCCACGCTGCCCACCCAGGCGACGGACGTGCGGGTCGTCGTCGTGCCCGACTCGGGCCACTACCTGGTCGAGGAATCGCCGCAGACCGTCATCGACCACCTCACCCAGTTCTTCGCCTGAGCCCGGACCCCGCCGGGCGGGACCGCCGGTGTCCGGTCGATCACGGACCCGGCGGGCCCGGCTCGGCGGTGTACGGGGCCGTCCACAGCCCGGTGATCGCGTCGATCAGGCCGTTCGCCGTCTCGTCCCACGTCGACCTCGACGTCGCGGCGCCTTCGGCCAGGGCGCGCTCGCGCTCGGCGCACACGTGCACGATGAGGTGCCGCACCATGTCGGCACGGTCCTCGCGCACGTCGGCGGGCATGTCGGGCAGCAGCGCGATCAGGTTGTCCACCACGTGCCGCAGCGAGGCCTCGGTCAGCGCCTCCTCCGCCATGATCACCCGGAACGCGGGGTCGGTCATGACCTGCGCGCTGAACCGGGCGAACCAGGTCGGGTCGCCCGACGAGGCCAGGTAGGTGGTCACCGGGCGGACCAGGCAGGCCACCCAGTCCCGCACGTCCCGCGACCCGGCGACGGCGGCCACCGCGTCCTGCCGCAACGACTCGATCCGGGACGTGTGCCGGAGCATGATCGCCCGGATGAGGTCGGCCTTGGCGCCGAAGTGGTAGCCGACCGCGGTGTTGTTGCCCTGCCCGGCGGCGGCGCTGATCTGCCGGTTCGACACCGCGTACAGGCCCTGCTCGGCGAACAGCCGCTCCGCCGTGGTGAGGATCTGCTGCCGCGTAGCTCCGACCTGCTCCGCCCGGGGGGTCCTGCCGACGTCCGCCACCACGGTCCACACCGTACCCCGTCACGCGGCCGGATCAGCGCTGGTCGGGCGTTCGCGCAGGTACCGCGGGGTCACCCCGACCGGTCACGGCCGGGTGCGGGCACCGTCCACGACGTACCGGCACGGCACCTCGAAGAACCAGTCCGTCGGCTCGTGCTCCAGGCGGCCGACCGGGCCGCCCTCGACGCACTGCACACGTGCCCGCGCGACGCTCTCGTCCCACGGGACCCCGTTCAGCACCACCCGGTCCGAGCGGAGGTGCAGCAGCACGCTCGCGAGCACGACGAGCCCGATCACCGACCGGCCGGCGACCACCGCCAGGCGCTCCCACCGCCGGGCGGGCACGGCGTCGAGACCGACCGCGATCGCGGCGAACAGGAACAGGCACGGCGCGACGCTGTAGCGCTGCCCGGCCATCACCACCGTCGGCTGCTGAGCCTGCAGGACCGCGCTCCAGTTGGCGGTCAAGGACACGACCATGACCAGCGCGCCGAGCCCGACGCCGAGCAGCACCAGCAGCCTGCCCGCCCGGTCACCCCACCGCAGGCCCGCCACGACCGGCGCCGCGGCGAGCACGAGCGCGGCCAGGATCGGCAGGTTCCCGTGCTCCGGGTAGAACCGGGCGACCTGCTCCGACCCGGTGAACGCCACCACCGGCACCCGCAGCAGGGTCGCGAGCGCCACCTGCACCGGGTCGACCGCGTCGTGCGAGTACGCGAGCCGCTCGGCGAACAGCATCGTCACGCCCTGCGCCAGCGCCCCCGCGAGGAACGCGACGGGCAGCTCCTTGCGCGGCAACGCGAGCCGCAGCAACGCGATGGGCAGCAACACGAGCACCAGCGGGCTCGACACGGCCGCGAGGAACACGAACAGCGTGACCGGCACACGTGGGGCGTTGCGCCACAACAGTGCCCAGAACACCCCGTAGAGCAGGAACCAGTGCAGGTTCGCCATGTTGTTCAACGGCTCGGAGTTGCCGGCCGGCAGCACGACCACCAGCGCCGCGAGCGCGACCCGCAGCGGCAGCGAGCGCAGGTACGCGCCGGAGGCCGCGAAGGAGATCAGTGCGACCACGGCGCGCAGCACGGCGGCGGAGACCGCGAAACCCGCGGCGGTCCACTCCAGCGGGAGCAGCGCGACCAGTTCGGCCACCAGCCGGGGCAGCGCGTGCAGGTAGCCGCCGTAGGGATCGACCAGGTTCGAGAACGCGGGCAACGTGACCGCGTCCACCATGAACCGCGCGCCGTCCTCGGCCCACAGGTGGTCGAGCCGGGCCCACCCGGCCGGGGTGAGGAGCAGGAACGCGAGCGCGGCGGCGAACGCGAGCAGGTAGCCCGCCGCGGTCCGCCCCCGTGACGCCGGAGGTGCGGGCGGCGGGGGCAGCAGGCCGTCGGCCAGCGCGCGCAGCCCCGGCCCGCCGGTTCTCGGCCCAGCCTCGTCGGTCACCGTCATCCAGCGGCCCTCCCCCTGCACCGTGAACCGGGTAGCGGGAAAATACCCGTCCGCCGTCAGCGGTCGTGCGGCGGTGCCCGCCGGTGGATCCGGCTACGAGAACCGGCCGCGCTCGTAGCGGGCCCACTGCCCCGCGGTCACGTCCTTGACCGGGGACGAGTTCAGCGCCGCCACCTCGGCCGAGTCGACGATCCACAGCTTGTCGTCCAGCACCAGCCCGACCTCGCCGTCCGGGGCGCGCACCGCCTGCGCCCCCGCGGGCACGCGGACCGCGACCGGCAGCGAGTCCACCACCGCCGGCCGTTCCGCCAGCACGCCGCGGGAGAACTTCACCGCCACCGAACGGCGTTCGAAGCGGACCACCTTGTCGCCGACCACCACGTCGGCCGTGTTCTCCGGCGACGGCACGGTGTAGCCGTTCAGCGCGCCGACCTCGGCCGTCGTGGCGCAGCCCCGCAGGCCGACCGCGTCGAGGCCGAAGTGCCTGATGTCCGTCGGCGCGCCCGCGGCGCCGATCGCGGTCGCGCGCAGCACGTCCAGGGACACCCGGCCGCACGGGTCGGCGGGGTCGATCGGCGCGTGGCCCTCGGCGGTGCGCACCAGCCCCGGCCCCTCGCGCCACACGCCGGGGATCAGCACCGGGTCGAACGGGTGACGGGTGAAGTCCTTGTCCCAGAACGTGACCGTGGTGCCCGCGTCGGTCTCGTGGGCGATCGCGAACGCCGACACGGCGTCGATCCACATCCAGTCCGCGCTGAACGCCTCGACCACCGAACGGGCGCGTGGCCGGTTCGTCGAGGCCACCGGCGCCATCCCCCCGTCGCCCAGCGCCTGGACGCCCTTGCCGAACAGGGGGTCCCGGGAGCGGAGCACGAACTGGCCGGCGCCGTTCGGCTGCGCGCCGCGGCCCGTGGTGTCGGTGAACATCAGGTAGAACCAGCCGTCGACGTGCACGGCGGACTGCTGGCCCGCGCCGTAGGTGTTCTCGCGGAGGACGTCGTTGGACGGCACGATGATCGGCTGACCGTTGTTCGCGCGGGTCCACACCACGCCGTCCGGGCTGGTCGCGACACCGACGGCGCTGCCGTTGGCGTGGTTGTCCCGCGAGGCGGCCGTGTAATACATGTAGTAGGTGCCACCGACGTGGATCACCGACGGGTCGCACACGTGCATCGCGTCGAACCCGCTGTGGCTGCCGGAGAAGACGGGGGCCGCCGCGCTGAACGCGGCGTCCAGCGTCGGCCCCTCGCTGTACAGGATGTCATCGCCGCCCGGCTGCGCGCTGCCCAGCTGACTGCACCACCACGCCCGGATCCGGCCGCCCTCGCGGAGCACGGAAGGCGCGTAGTTGTACGGCGCGTCCGCGCCGCCGGCCACCACGACGCCGGGGCTCTGCCGCGGCTTGTCCACCGCGAGCACGAGCTTCTGCGGGGGCGGCGCCGGCGCCGATGACGACGACGTGGCCGTCCGCGTCGGGGCGAGGCTCATCGAGCCGCTTTCGACCGAGTTCTCGCATCCTGTGACGGTGCCCACGAGCACGCAGGCAGCCAGCAGCACGGAAAGCGGTCGACGCGGGGACACACCACCCAGTCTAGTGGTCAACTAATCCATACGGGTGAGAAACGATGTCACCGACCGTCTGCGGCACGACGGCTCCGCTGTCGCGCCCGGTCTCGGCACCGTCGCCGCAGGTCCGATCAGGTAGACAGGGGAGGTCGACCGGCCGGGTCGACGTCCGCTGGGAGATCCGCTGGAGGGAGAACGCCATGGCCCCGGTTTCGGTGGTGACGGGCGCCGGTTCGGGTGTGGGGCGCGTCGTCGCCCGCGCGCTGCTCGACGCCGGGCACCGGGTCGCGCTCGCCGGACGACGTGCGGACGCGCTGACCGAGACCGCCGACCTGGCGCCCGCCGGGCACGTCCTCGTCGTGCCGACGGACGTCACCGTGGAGGCGTCCGTCGACGCCCTCTTCGCCACCGTGCGCGAGCGGTGGGGGCGGGTGGACGTGCTGTTCAACAACGCCGGGACGAACGTGCCCGCGACGCCGTTGGAGGACTTCACCGTCGAACAGTGGTCCAAGGTGGTCGACACGAACCTGACCGGCGCGTTCCTGTGCGCCCGCGCCGCGTTCCGGGTGATGCGCGAGCAGGACCCGCAGGGCGGCCGGATCGTCAACAACGGCTCCATCTCCGCCCACACCCCGCGCCCCGACGCCATCGCCTACAACGCGAGCAAGCACGCCATCACCGGGCTGACGAAGTCGATCTCGCTGGAGGGCCGTCGCCACCGCATCGCCTGCGGCCAGATCGACATCGGCAACGCCGCGACCCCGTTGACCGAGCGGATGTCCGAGGGCGTCCGGCAGGCCGACGACTCGATCGCCGCCGAGCCGACCATGGACGTGGCGCACGTCGCCGACGCGGTCCGCTACATGGTCGGCCTGCCGCTGGAGGCCAACGTGCAGTTCATGACGGTCATGGCGACCACCATGCCGTTCATCGGACGCGGCTGACGGTCAGCCCTTCACCGCGTCCGCCAGGTCCCGGATCGTCCCCGGGCCGACCTGGCAGCAGCCGCCGACCAGCCGCGCGCCGCCCGCCACCCAGCCGGCCACGCGCGCGGGCTCGAAGGCCGGTGCGCCGGTCCAGCTCCGGGTGGTGGCGTCCCAGCTCTCGCCGCTGTTCGGGTACACCACGACCGGCTTGCCCGTCACCGTCCGGGCGATCGCCACGGCCTCGTCCACGTCGGCCGGGTCGCAGCAGTTGACGCCCACGGCGACCACCTCGGCCACGTCCCGCGCGACCTCGAACGCCTCGGCCAACGGCTGACCGGCGCACGTGCGCGTGCCCCGCGCGCTGTACGACAGCCACAGCGGGACGCCCGACCCGGCGACCACCCGGAGCACCGCCTCCGCCTCCTCGACGTCGGGGATCGTCTCGACCGCGAGCACGTCGGCGCCCGCCTCGGCCAGCACCTCGATCCGGGGCCGGTGGAACGACTCCAGCGCGCCCGGCGCCAAGCCGTACCGGCCGCGGTACTCCGAGCCGTCGGCGAGCATCGCGCCGTACGGGCCGACCGACGCCGCCACCCACCGCGGTCCGTCCACTTCGGACGCGGCACGGCGGGCGAGGGTCACGCTGTCGCGCAGCAGGCCGGTCGTGTCCGCCTCGGTGAGCCCACGCCGGCCGAAGCCCTCGAACGTGGCCTGGTAGCTGGACGTGATCGCGACCTCGGCGCCGGCCCGGTAGTAGGCGAGGTGGGCGGCCGTGATCGCGTCGGGGTCGGTGAGCAGCAGGCGGGCCGACCAGAGCGAGTCGGACAGGTCGTGCCCGGCGGCCGTGAGCGCGGTCGACAGGCCACCGTCCAGCACCACCACCCGGCGGGCCAGCACGTCGGACAGCCGTTCTTCGGACACGTCCACGACCCTACAGACTCGACACTCGTCCACCTGTTCGCGGCCAGCGGGCGGTTGGGCGGGCGGGCGGTCGGCCGGTGGGCGGTCGGGCGGGCGTCAGGCGGCACGCGCGGCGGCGACGAACTCCCGCATGAGCCCGTGGTCCTTGATCCCGCGGCTCGCCTCGATGCCGCTCGACACGTCCACGCCCCACGGCCGGGCCTGCGCGACGGCCTCGGCGACGTTGTCCACGCCCAGGCCGCCCGCCAGCAGCCAGCGGCCGTCGGGCCGGGCGCCGTCGAGCGCGGCGAGGTCCCACCGGTGGCCCGAGCCCGCCCGCGGCGAGTCCAGCAGCAGCATCTGCTCGCCGTACGCGCCGACCCGCACGTCGGTGTCCGCCGTCAGCGCGACCGCCCGGACCAGCGGCACCCCGGCCGCGGCCACCTCGTCGAACGCGGCCCGCGGGTAGTCGCCGTGCAGCTGCACCGCGCCGACGCCGGACTCCTCGGCGAGCCGGCGCACGTCCGCCGCCGCCACCCCGCTGAACACGCCGATCGACAGCACGTGCGGCGGCACCTCGCGCACCAGCCGTCGCGCGGTCTCGGGATCGACCTGCCGGACGCTCGCGCTGAGCACGAAACCGACCGCGTCGGCCCCCGCGTCCACGGCGGCGGCGACGTCGGCCGGTGTGCGCAGCCCGCACAACTTCACGTACATGCCGCAGACAGTAGCGGTGGGCTTCCCGTGCCCGGACCGCGTGGTGATAGTGGGTGCGGCGCCGCGGCCCCCGCGGCGGGAAGGTGGCGCGCGCGTGCGGCAGGCCGGGCGGGAACTGATCGGGCGGGAGCCCGAGGCGGCGGTGGCGGCCGGGGTGCTCGACCGGGCCCGGACGGGCGCCGCGTGCCTGGTCGTGTCCGGTGAGGCGGGCATCGGCAAGACCTCGCTGTGGGAGCACGTGCTGCGGGACGCGGAACGGCGCGGGTACGCCGTGCTGTCCTGCCGGCCCGCGGCGGCGGAGGCGCGGCTGTCCTACGGCGGGCTGATCGACCTGGTGGAACACGTGGACGACGGGGTGATCGCCCGATTACCCGGCCCGCAGCGCACGGCGCTGGACGTCGCGCTGCTGCGCCGTGACGCCGAGGACGGGCCGGGCGATCCGCGCGCGGTGCACGTGGCCGTGCTCAACGTCGTGCGGGCGATGGCGGCGACCGCGCCGGTGGTGCTGGCCGTGGACGACGCGCAGTGGCTGGACGAGCCCACCGCCGCCGTCCTGGAGTACGTGGCGCGCCGACTGGCCGACGAGCACGTGGCGGTCGTGGTGTCGGTCCGCTCGGCCGACGGCGACGTCCCGCTCGGCCTGGCCGGGCGGGAGGACCTGGCGCACCTGCGGCTGTCCGGGTTGAGCCTCGGCGCCCTGCACCGGCTGGTCCGCTCGCACCTCGGCACGCCGTTGCCGCGGCCGACGCTGATCCGCCTCCGGCAGGCCAGCGGCGGCAACCCGTTCTACGCCCTGGAGATCGCCCGCGCGTTGCCCGATCCCGGCGAGATCGGCGCGTTCGGCCTGCCGCTGACCACGACGCGCGCGGTCGGGGACCTGCTCGCCGACCGGCTCGCCGTGCTGCCCGACCACAGCCGGGACGCCTTGCTGTGCGCGGCGGCGTTGTCGCAGCCGACCGTCGACCTGGTGCGCCGGGCGTCGGACGACCCGGGCCGGGCCGAGAGCGCGCTGGTCGATGCCGAGGAGCACGGCGTGGTCGAGATCGTGTCGGGCGCGATCCGGTTCACCCACCCGTTGCTGAGCTCGACGTTGCTCTCCGCCGCGTCCGGGAGCAGGCGCAGGCGGGTCCACCGCAGGCTCGCCGAGGTCGTGGACGACCCGGAGACCCGCGCGCTGCACCTCGCGTTGAGCACCGACGGCCCGGACCCCGCGGTCGCCGACGCGCTGGGCGAGGCCGCGCGCGACGCCCAGGCCCGCAACGCGCCCAACGCCGCGGCCCGGCTGTGGGAGCTGGCCGGGGCGCACGCGTCCGACCCGCGGCACCGGGCCGTCCTGCTGACCTCGGCGGTGATGTGCCGGTACCTCGCCGGTGACGCGTCGGGCGCGCGGAAGCTGCTGGAGTCGGTCGACGTCGAGGACGTCCCGGCGGGTCCGGAGCGGGCGGCGGTGCTGATCGACCTGGCGTACGTGGTGTTCTTCGAGGACGGCCCGGTCCAGGCGACCGCGTTGACCGACCAGGCGTTGGCGCAGGTCGGCGACGACCCGGTGCTGCGGGCCACCGCGTACCTGCGCCGGTCGTTGTTCTGCCAGCACGACACGCGGCTGCGGTGCCGCAACACCGAGCAGGCGCTGGAGGCCATCACCGGCCACGAGGACGACGTGCCCACCGACCTGCTGGCGTGCGTCCTGGTCGCCGGCGCCTACTACCGGCTGCTGGCCGGGGTGGGGCTGTTCACCGACGACGTCGAGCGCGGCGCGGCCCTGGTGTCGCCGACGAACCAGACCCGTGAGGCGCGGTCGGCCCGCAACACCCGGCGCGTGCTGGCGAAGTACCTGGACCCGGTGCGGGGACGTGCGCTGATCGAGGAGGCGCACCGCGAGGAGGTCGCGCGCGAGGACGAGGCGGTGGCCATGCAGGAACTGGTGCACCTGGCCGAGTTGGACGTGTGGCTCGGCGACTGGGCGCGGGCCGGGCAGCGGGCGGTGGAGGCCGTCGAGGCGGCGGAGCAGTCGGGGCAGCGGCCGTGGTTCGCCTACGCGCTGTACACCCGCGCGTTGGTGGACGCGCACCGCGGCCGGTGGCGGCAGGCGCACGACACGGCCACGCGCGGGCTGGACGTGGCCACGGAGCTGGGCGACCCGTGGGTCGCGGTGCACCAGCGGGCGGTGCTGGGTTTCGTCGAGCTCTCCCGGCACGAGCCGGGCGCGGCGCGCGGGCACCTGACGGCGGCGATGGCGTTGTGCGCGGAGGTGGGCATGGCCGACTTCCCGATCAGCACGCTGTACGGCGACCTGGTGGAGGCGGTGGTCGAACTGGGCGAGCACGCCGAGGCGACCCGGCTGCTGGTCGAGCTGGAGGAGCGGCGTGACCGCGCGCCCCGACCGTGGATCACGGTGGTCGCGGCCAGGTCGCGCGCGCTCGTGCGGATGGCGTGGGGTGATCCGGAGGGCGCGGAGGAGGCGTTGGCGACGGCGGCCGAGGCGCTGGACCGGTTGCCGATGCCGTTCGAGCTGGCGCGCACGGACCTGGTGCGCGGCCGGGTGTTGCGGCGGCGGCGGCTGAAGCTCGCCGCGCGGGAGGCGTTGCTGGCGGCACGGCGCGCGTTCGACGGGCTGGGCGCGCCGTCGTGGGTGGAGGAGGTCGACGCGGAACTGGCCCGGCTCGGGCTGCGCCGCGGCGACGAGCACGAGCTGACCGCCACGGAGCTGCGGATCGCGCGGCTGGTGGCGGCCGGGTTGAGCAACCGGGAGGTCGCGGGCGCGGCGTACGTGACCGAGAAGACCGTCGAGGCGCACCTGACCCGCATCTACCGCAAGACCGGCGTGCGCACGCGCCGCGAGCTGGCCCGGCTGGAGTTCCTGCGCCAGGGGTAGCAACTGTGGGGTCGCTCCCCGATTCGCCGGCCGGCTGTGGGGACGAGGGTTGCGGCATGACCGCAGTCGGAGTCGATCGGCCGCCGACCAGGCTCTTCCTGGCCGAGTGCTACCTGCACGCGGCGAACCCGCGCGAGGTCGCCGCCGCGATGGCCGCGGTGCGCGCCGCCGCCGACCTGTGCGCGCCGCCCGTCACCGTGCGGTGCTGCCTCGCCGTTCCCGGTGACGACAGCTACTTCGGCGTGTTCGCGGCCGACGACGCCGAAGCGCTGGAGCGGGTCTTCGACCGGGCCGGGGTGTCCTTCGAGCGGATCGTCGAGGCCTCCGCCGTGCCGCTCGACCGGGCCACCGGGATGCCCGGCGTCGAGCCGGTCCAACCCGGCTGACGGTCCAGCCGGTGGTAGCGGTGCTCGGGGGAGCCCCGCCACCACCGGCGATGACCGGCGGAGACCGGGACTCCTCGCCCGCTCTCCGCCGAACGGGGCCGGTGTCACACCTGGGGGCTGGCACCGGCCCCGCGCCACCCTCACGGCGCCGGGACCAGGCCTTCGTGCCGCACCGTCCAGCGGTCGGCGGGGAAGCCCGGGGTCGGCGGGCCCCCGTCCCAGCCCGCGGCCATCAGGGCGACCGCGGCGAGCAGCCCGCCGTTGCCCGGCAGGTACACCGGCAGCCAGTCGGACTGCCGGTTGTGCCCGTTGCGCAGGTAGCCGTTCTTCGGCGTGTCGCTGAGCAGCACGTCCACCGCGGTCCGGGGGTCGCCCAAGCGGGTCGCGGTCATGGCCATCGCCGGGTAGTCCCAGCCCCACGTGCCCGGCCAGTCCCAGTCCGACAGCACGTCGTGCAGCGTGGCCCGCATGATCGCGTGGTCGACCACACCGGTCTCCGGGACGAAACCCAGCGCGTACAGCATCGACGGGTGGTCCTCGCGCACGGTCCACGGCGGCGTGCCGATCGCGGCGTACCGGCCGTCGCGCACGGTCGGCGGCACCAGCCCGTCCGCCACGGCCGTCCACGACGGGTCCTCCGCCAACCCCAGCCACGCCCGCCACCGCTGCGCGACCCGCAACGCCCACGCCCAGTACGCCAGCTCGAACGTCGGGTTCGCGACCGCGGCCCGGTCGCGGTAGTACGACTCCTGCGCCGGCACGAGCGGCGGCCCGAGCGCGTAGCCGTCCTCCGTCGCCACCGCGAAGTCCGCCATGAACGCCGCCGTCTCCAGCACGCACTCGCCGTACCGCGCCACCGCACCCCGATCACCCGACCGGCGCACCAGCTCGGCCAGGTGGATCAGGTGCGGCTGCTGCCACACCAGGAACGTCCCGATCGGACTGGGGCTCTCCCGCCCGTCCGGCCCGACCTGCTTCGGCCACCGCGCACCCCGGTACCCCTGACCACGGGCCGCGGCACGGGCGACACCCAGGTTCCGCGAGTACCAGTCGAGGCTCCTGGCCAGCAGCGAAGCCCTCCCCCCACAACGGGAAGTGCGCGCCGTGCCACCAGTGCGTCTCCAAGTGGAACCGGCCGCGCCAGCTGTTCGTCGTCAGCCCCGTCTCGGCCGGCGGCAGCGACCCCGCGCACTGGATCGCGGTGAGGTACTGCGACAGCACGATCCGCCGCTGCAGCTCCGGCGCGCGCTCGTCCTCGCTGGAGTCGAGCTCGACCACGCCGCCGGACGACCAGAACCGCGGCCACCAGCGCTCACTCGCGGTCAACGCCTCGGTGAACGCCACCGGCCCGCCCACCCCGAACCGCACCCCGAGTTCCAGCACGTCACCGCCGGTCGCCACGACGAACTCGTGCGGCCCGGTCCGCCGCACCGTCGCGCCCCCGTCGACGTGGACGCGCACCGGGAACCGCGTCGCGTCGAGCCGCCGGTCGATCCGCGCGCCGTCCGCGAGCACGTGCAGCGCGCTCTCGTGCCGATCAGGGCTCTCCCAGTCGGCGGCGTCGTGCCACGACTCCGAGCCGTACGGGAACGCGATCCGGACGGCGAGCCCACCGCCCGCGAGCCCCGGTGACGCCACCCGCACCGCGAGCGCGTCGACGTCCGGGTGGCAGCACGTGGTCACCCGCACCGGCATCCCGGCCAGCAGGAACGCGCTGGTGATCGTCCCGGTCCACAGGTCGAGCCGTTGCCGCGGCTCGCCCAGGTCGTCCGGATCGGGTGACCTCCGGCCGAGCGCCAGCCCGATCCGGGCCAGGTCCAGCCGGTGCGGGTTCGCGCGCAGCCACCGCTGGCCGGGCGTGGCCGCGTCCAGGTCGGCGAGGTCGACGTACGGCACCCGCCCGCGTGGCGTGTCGTAGGAGCGGACGCTGTCGGCGAGGTCCGGGACGTGCCCGGGCGCCGGCGCGCTGTGCCAGCCCCACTGCGCCATCGTGCCGAGCAGCGTGCCGCCGTCGGCCGCGTACAGCCGCGGGAACGTCTGCAACCCGGTCACGTCGACCGTGCCGCACAGCTCGCCGTTGCCCACCGACAGCGGCGACCGCGGGTCGACCTCGGTCACCTCGACGGCGTACCGGTCCACCAGCGCCCGGCGGTCGACCTTCGCCATCAGCCGATCGCCGCGGTGACCTCGTCCACGAACCGCCGTGCCGCGTCCGGCGGGCCGATCCGGTCGAACAGCACGTCCGAGTTGACCCGCTGGAGGATCTGCAGCGTGTCCGTGGAGCCCACGGGACCCTGCACCAGCTCGTCGGTGACCTTGCCGCTCACCTCGTCGATGAACGCCACCTCCACCTGCTGGTGCTCGTCGAGCGAGCCGGCGATGCCCTCGCGGACCGTCCTGTTCGCCGGGATGCCCCGGTCCGTGCCGATGGCCGCGCCCGCCGCCGGGCCGTCGACCAGGAACGAGACCAGCTTCGCCGCCGCCTCGGGGTGCTCGGTGGCGGCGTTGACCGTGTAGAGCTGCGACGCCTGCAACCACATGCCCGGCCGTTCGGCCGCCGTCTCGCCCGGCGCGCGCAGCATCACCAGCGGCTCGGCGGACGCGGTGCGCAGCGCGGTCAGCCGGTTGCTCCAGTCGAACCGCATCCCGGCGACACCACGGCCCATCAGGGTCTGCTCGGGCGCGGACAGCGCCGCCTGCTCGATCGTCACGGTCGCCGGCGGGGTGCTGCCGGCGGCACGCAGCCGGGTCGTCATCCGGAACCACTCCTCGACGCTTCCGGTGCTGACGCCGACCTCGCCGTCGGGAGTGTAGAGCCCTTCGCCGCGCTGCTTGGAGAAGATCTCCAACGTCTCCGGCGCGGTCGGGTCCTCCACGCCGACCGTGCCCTCGGGCGCCTTGTCGGCGAGTTCGCCCGCGATCCGCTCGAAGTCCGCCCACGTCCACCGGTCGTCGTCGGGCAGCGGCACGCCGGCGGCCTGGAAGACCGCCGGGTTGGCCACGACCCCGTACGTGTTCACGCCGGTCGGCACGCCGTATTGGACGCCGTCGAACCTGCCGTTGGCCACCGCGGGCCCGTCCAGCGAGCCGAGGTCCAGCGAGCCGCTCACCTCGGCCAGGTCGAGCAGCGCGCCGCGGCCGCCGTACTCGCGCGGGTACACGCCGCCCATCGTGATCACGTCCGGCGCGTCGTCCGCCGCGACCTGGGTCGCGATCCGGTCGAAGTAGGCGGTGAAGTCGGCGTGCTCGCCCTTCACCGCGATGCCCGGGTTCGCGGCCTCGAAGGCGTCGATCGCCTGCTCCGTGGCCCGGGCGCGCTGTTCGTTGCCCCACCACGAGAACCGCAGCTCGACCGGTCCCCCGGCGTCGCCCGGACCGGACGAGCAGCCCGACAACGCCAGCGCCGCCACGCCGACCAGGCACAGCACGAGCTTCGTCATGACCGTCTCCTCACTTGATGCCCGTCGTCGCGATCCCCTGGGTCAGGTAGCGCTGCCCGGCCAGGAAGAAGCCGAAGACCGGCGCCAGCCCGACCACCGACATGGCGAACAGCGGGCCCCACGAGCTGCGGCCCTGGCCGTCCACGAAGGTGCGCAGCGCCACCGGGACGGTGTGCAGGTCCTGGTCGGTCAGGAAGATCAGCTGGCTGAAGAAGTCGTTCCAGGTCCAGATGAACGTGAACACCGCCGTGGTGGCCAGGGCGGGCGTGCACAGCGGCATGACGATCCGCCAGAAGATCCGCCAGTGGCCGCAGCCGTCGATGCGGGCCGCCTCGTCCAGCTCTGTCGGCAGCGACCGGATGAACTGCACCATCAGGAAGATGAAGAACGCGTCGGTGGCCAGGAACTTCGGCACGACCAGCGGCAGGTAGGTGTTGATCCAGCCCAGCTCGGAGAACAGCACGTACCGGGGCACGATCAGCACGTGGACCGGCAGCATGATCGTGGCCAGCGTCATCGCGAACATGGCCTTCTTGCCGCGGAACTCCAGCCGGGCGAACGCGTACGCGGCCATCGAGCACGACAGCAGGTTCCCGACCACCGACGCGACCGCGATGATCGCCGAGTTGGCGAGGTAGCGCTGGAACGGGGCGCCCAGCGCGGTCCAGCCCTCGACGTAGTTGGCCAGGGAGAACCCGCTCGGCCACGGCGACGGGTCGCGGAAGATCGTGTCGGTCGGCTTGAACGAGCTCGACAGCAGCCACAGCAGCGGGTACAGCATCACCACGCCGAGCACGACCAGCAGGCCGTGCCGCAGCGGCACCGGCAGCCGGCGTTCACGCGCGTACGGGTCAGTCACCGTAGAACACCCATCGCTTGGCCAGCAGGAAGTTCACCGCGGTCAACGCCGCGATGATCACCAGCAGCAACCAGGCCAGCGCCGAGGCGTAGCCCATCTGGAACGCCCCGAAACCGCGCTGGTACAGGTACAGCGTGTAGAACAGCGTCTCGTCCGACGGACCGCCCGTGCCGCCGCTGACCACGAACGCCTGGGTGAACGTCTGGAACGCGCCGATCAGCTGCAGCACCAGGTTGAAGAAGATGATCGGGGTCAGCAGCGGCACCGTGACGTGCCGGAACCGCGCCCACCGGCCCGCCCCGTCCACTGTGGCCGCCTCGTAGTACGTGGTCGGCACCTGCCGCAGCCCGGCCAGGAAGATCACCATCGGCGCGCCGAACGTCCACACGTTGAGCAGCACGAGGGTGCCCAGCGCGAAGTCGGGGTGCGCGATCCAGCCGACGCCCTCCACGCCGACCAGGGCGAGCAGGTCGTTGACCAGGCCGTCGGTGCCGAACATCTGCCGCCACAGGATCGCGATCGACACGCTGCCCGCCAGCAACGACGGCAGGTAGTAGACCGACCGGTAGAACGCCAGGCCGCAGCCCCCGGTTGAGCAGCAGCGCCAGGCCCAGCGCCACGGCCAACTGCAGCGGCACGGAGACGAACACGTACCGGAACGTCACGCCGAGCGAGTTCAGCAGCCGTTCGTCGCCGAACATCCGGGTGTAGTTGGCGAGGCCCGTCCACTTCGGCGGGCGCAGCAGCGAGTAGTTCGTGAACGACAGGTAGAGCGAGGCCAGGATCGGGCCGATCGTGATCGTGACCATCCCGACGATCCACGGCGCCAGGAACGCGTAGGCCGCCCGACCGTCACGGCGGCGCAGACCACCCTTGGTCCGGGACTCGGCCACGCGCCCTCCTCGGTGACGTCGCGCACCGGACCCGCCCGGCGCCGCAGTCGGGGAAACCGCTTTCTTTCCGCACTCCTGTCTACCATCGACAACGCATTCCCTTGAACAACTTCGACAATTTGCGCAACCTTAGGAAAAAGGGCCGCAGTGACGTCGGCGGGTGATTTGCCCTGCCCCGGATCGTCCACCCGTGGGAGGTCGATCGCGGCCCGCTGCGGCTGATTTTCCGGTTTTCGCGGCTCCTTTCGCGAACAGGTTTACAGCGTGCACGACTACACCTTCCCGGTATCGCCCGGGACAGGCGGTTATCCCGCAACCGCGCCGTGATCGCCGTCACCGCCAACCGTCGATCCGCCACCCTCCTCGGGATACTGGGCCGGTGACCGCACGAGAGCCCCGCCTGGAGATCGAGTACTGCACGCAGTGCCGGTGGTTGCTGCGCGCCGGGTGGACCGCGCAGGAGCTGTTGACCACGTTCACCACCGAGCTGGGCGAAGTCGCCCTCGTCCCCGGCACGGGCGGTGTGTTCGACGTCCGGCTCGACGGCGAGACGCTGTGGTCCCGCAAGGCGCAGGACGGCTTCCCCGACCTGGCCGTCCTCAAGCAACTGGTGCGCGACCGAATCGCCCCCGACCGCGACCTGGGCCACACCGACCGCCACCGCAAGGCATCCCCGGAGTAGCCCCCGCCGCAGCAGGCCCCGCGCCACAGCAGGCCAGCACCGCAACAGGCCCGCGGCCCGCGCAGTCCCGGGCCGCAGCACGTCAGGGGCGCACCGGGTCAGGGCGCACCAGGTCAGGGCGCGGTAAGTAGGCGGCTACCTCGGCCAAGGCGTCCAACGTCGCCGCGTCGAGGTGACCGGCCGCGGGTTCGGCTTCGGCGATGGTGATCGTGGTGCGGTCGATGTCGGTGCCGTAGTTGTGGCCGGTGAACGTGATGTCGGCCAGGCCGAGCAACGACGCGCCGAGCGGGTGGATGTCGCCGCTGCCCTGGCGGTCCTCGATCCGCTTGAACGCACGCAGGTCACGCGTGGTCCGGAAGCCGACCCACGCCACTGACACGACGGCGTTGTTGCCCGCACCGTCGCCCACCGCGATCACCATCCGGTCCAGCGACGTGCATGGCGTGTGCGTGAAGAACTCCCGGACCTCGCCGTGCGAGGCGGACAGGCACTCCACCTGCCGCCGCACCCGGTCGTCGAGCCGTCGCATCCCCATCCGCTGCCACGCGCCGTCGCGGTCGCCCCGCTTCGCCGCCTTCTGCCCGTCCACCTTGCGCGCCGCCACGCTGGACGACCCGGCCGAACTGCCCGCGCTCGACCCCAGCAGTCCTCCCCCGCCGGCCGCGCCCGCGGAGCCCACCAGGCCCAACACCAGCACCCCGGCCGCCACGACCGTCCCCGGACCGACCTTCTTGTCGGTGATCGGCCTGACGCGGCCCTTACCGTCGGTGTAGAAACCCGGTGCCATGACTCGCTCCCCCTGATCGGTTCGTACCCCCGATCGGCAAGCTAACGACGGGCACCGACAATTCCGGTCCCTTCTCCGGCCGGGTCACCCGATCGTGCGACAAGAAGGACGGGGCCCCGCGCACGAATGCGAGGCCCCGTCCTGTGTGGAGAGTGCGTCAGCTGGTCGGGAAGTTGTCCGGCGTGCTGATCCGGCTCTTCAGCAACGCCCCGGACTCGGTGAGCACACCGCTGCTGGAGTAGTCACCGCCGTTGCAGGTGCCCGGGCGCAACGCCGCGCTGCTCTCGTTCGCGTCCGAGTAGGTCCAGTTCGCGTAACCGATCTTGAGCTGGTCGAGCAGGTCCAGCCACGCGGTGGTGCTCGCGCGGTCGAAGGTGCCGCCGCCCGTGGCCAGCACGCTGCCGAACTCCGTCACGAACAGCGGCAGCCGCGACGCGGCGCGGCTGACCGCGGCGCGGTAGTTGTCCTTGTGGCTCGCGGCGTAGAAGTGGAACGCGTACATGATGTTCGTGGCGTTGACCGGGTTGTTGATGACCTCGGTCTCGTTGGAGCCCTCCGACACGCCGAGCGACGACCAGGCGCGGGTGCCGACGATGACGACGGCGTCCGGGTCGGCGGCGCGGATCACCGGGATGACCTGCTCGGCGTAGCTCTTGATCGACGCCCAGCTCACGCCGTTCGGCTCGTTCGCGATCTCGTAGATCACGTTCTTCTTGTTCGCGTTGCGCTGCGCGACCGCGGCGAAGAAGGTCTTGGCCCGCTGCAGGTTGAAGTTCGGGTCACCCGGCGTGAGGATGTGGAAGTCGATCATCGCGTACATCCCGCGCGCCTCGGCCATGTCGACCAGGCTGTTCACGCGGTTGGTGAACGCGGACGGGTTGGTCTCGTAGCCCTGCTCCTGCACGTACATCGCGATGCGGAACAGGTCGGACTTCCAGTCGTTCGCCAGCGCGTCCAACGAGTTGTTGTTGTAGCACTTGTCGAACCACTGGATGCCGTGCGTGCTCATGCCGCGCAGCTGGACCGGGCGGTTGTACTGGTTGCACAGGTTGACGCCGCACACCCGCAGCTGGCCGTTGATCTCGACCGGGTTGCGGCCGACCGGCGGCGTCGTGGTCGTCGTCGTGGTGGTGGACGACGTGGTGGACGTCGACGTGGTCGAACCGGTGCAGGCGACGCCGTTGAGCGCGAACGACGTGGGAGTCGGGTTGCTGCCCGAGTACGAGCCGACGAAACCGAGGTCGGTCGACGCGCCGGTCGACAGCGTCCGGTTCCAGTCGACGTTGGTCGCGGTCGCCGTGGAGCCCGACTGGGTCCAGGTGGCGTTCCAGCCCTGGGTGACCCGCTGGGTGCTGTTCGGGAACGCGACGGTCAGCGACCACCCGCTGATGGGGTCGCCGAGGTTGGTGACCTTGACGCCGGCCTGGAACCCGCCGGACCACTGGCTGGTGACGGTGTAGTCGACCTTGCAGCCCTGGGCGGCGGCCACGGCGTTCGGCAACATCGTCGCCGCTGAGCCGAGGGCCACCGCGCAAGCCGCGAGAACTGCGGTGGAGCGCTTCACTGAGCCCCTCCTCGTCTTCGAAGGATGTCTGGGAGCGCTCCCAGACCCGCCGGGAACGTACACCGGGAGGCGCGCGCCCGTACAGAGCCCGTCTCACACCCTGACATTTCGCGGTGACCCTGCGTGTCGATCGATCACCGTTCGACCAGGTGGCGACCACCCGACGCGCCTGGTCAACGCGCCCCTCCCCCCGCGCGCACGCACCGACGGCACTCGCGGGCCGATGCGGCGACCACCCCGTGCGACGCGGTGGCCAGCACGCCGGCGAGCGCGGTCACCGGCCAGTCCGTCGACAACGCCGAGGTGACGCCCAGCGCGACGGCGGCGAGCGCCATGCCCACGGCGGCGGCGGTCGCCGTCCACGCCACGGCCAACGGCAAGCGGTGCGGCGTGGGCAGCATCCGCGTGAGCGGACCGGTGGCCACCAGCGCCGTCACGGCGAGCAGGCCGGCGGCGGTCGCCAGCGCGGCCAGGTGCACGGCGAGCGCGCCCAGCCGCCAGTCGACGGCGGCGGTGTGCACGAGGAGTTGGCACACCACCAGGACCGGCGCGGTGACGGCGGCGACGCGGGCGGTGCGGCGGGTCTGGGCGATGGTCAGCTCGCGCTGGAACGACGGCGCGATCTCGTCCGCCGCGCCGAAGTCGCGCACCGCGCGGCGGGCCGCTTGGACTCGGGGCACGCCGAAGCGGGTCTGCGCCTCCACCGCGTCGTCCAGCCCGTCGCGCACCTCGCGCATCATCGCGGCCTTCGCCCGCGCCGGGCCGTGCAGGGCCGTGGTCAGCGTCGCGAGGTAGTTCTCGACCGGGTCGACGTCGCGCACCGCGCTCACGTGGCGTGCCTCGCCGACGAGAGCACGGCACCGATCGTGGCGGTGAAGTCCCGCCACGTCGACCGCGCGTCCACCAGGTGGCGCCGACCCGCGTCGGTGAGCTCGTAGCAGCGCCGGGGACGGTCGGCGACGGGTTGCCAGCGGCTGCGCAGCAACCCCAGCCGTTCCAGCCGGTTCAACGCCGGGTAGACGGTGCCGGTGCGCAGTTCGAGCGCGCCGCCGCTGCGCCGCTGGACCGCGGTGATGACCGCGTAGCCGTGCAGCGGCCTCGGTTCGAGCACCGCGAGCAGCATCGCGTCCAGGTGCCCGCGCACCGCGTCCGCCTTCATGGGTTGGCAGCCTACACAACGGCTAGGTAGGTGTGGTACCTATTGGCAGCCGACATACGTTGGCTGCCTACGTACCCATGGAGCCCTGGTGACCAAGTTCCTGCTCTCGGTCCACGTCATCGCCGCGATCCTCGCCGTCGGGCCGATCGCCGTGGCCGCCTCGCTGTTCCCCCGGTTCGCGCGGGAGTCGCCCGACAAGATCGCCGCGTTTCTGCACCGGATCTGTCGCACGTACACCGTGATCGGGATCACCGTGCCGGTCTTCGGCGTCGCCACCGGCGCGAGCCTCGGCGTGCTCGGTGACGCGTGGCTGCTGGTGTCCGTGGCGCTGACGGCGGTCGCGGCGGGCCTGCTGGCGTTGGCGATCCTGCCCGCGCAGCGGCGGGTGCTCGACGGCGCGACCGGCGCGGCGAAGCGGCTGGCCATGACGACCGGCGTGTTCAACCTGCTGTGGGCGGTCGTGGTCGTGCTGATGATCGTGCGCCCCGGCTCGACGACGGGGGCGTGACGGTGCCGCGCCGGAACTCCGGAGTGGACGGACCGCGGTGCTCGCGGTTCCGGAACACGCCGACCGCCTGGTGCGGGGACGGAAGAGAGTCCCCGCACCAGGCGGCGCACTACCTGATCAGCTGATCAGCCGGCGGAGCAGGTCGGCGTGATGCCCGACGCCGAACCGGTGCCCTGGAAGCCGAACTCGGTCGACATCCCGGCCGCCACGTTGCCGTTGTAGCTGACGTTGCGCCACTGGACGGTGCCGCTGTTGCCGGAGCGGTCGGCGCTCCACGCGTTGGTCACCGACACGCCGGACGGCAGGTTGGTCGTGACCGTCCACCCGTTGATCGCCGAGGATCCGGCGGTGACCTTCACCGTGGCGACGAAACCACCGTTCCAGGAGTTCAGCGACACCGAAGCGGTGCAGCCACCCGGGCCGGGAACCGTGGTCGTGGTCGTCGTGGTGGGGCCGGTCGGGTCCGTCGTCGACGTCGTCGTCGACGTGGGCACGGTGGTGCCGCCGCTGTTGAGGGCGTTCAGCGTGGAGGTGTAGGCGGCCTTCTTGTTGCCGGAGCCGTCGAACAGCAGCGGGGTGCCCGAGGCGCGCCACGAGTCGGTGTCCCGGATGCCCCACACCGTGAGTCGGTGTCCCGGATGCCCCACACCGTGATGCCGGTGCAACGGGCGACCGCGAGGCACGCCTTCACGACGCGCTCGTAGTTGGACGCCTGCGCGGAGCCGGAGCCCTCGATGTCCAGCTCGGTGATCTGCACGTCCACGCCCAGGTTGGCGAAGTTCTGCAGCGTGGTCTGGTAGTTACCGGGCACCGGGCTCTGGCTGTTGAAGTGCGACTGCAACCCGACGCAGTCGATCGGCACGCCGCGCTGCTTGAAGTCCTGCACCATCCGGTAGACGGCCTGGGTCTTCGCGTGCGTCCAGTCGTCGGTGTTGTAGTCGTTGTAGCAGAGCTTGGCGCCCGGGTCCGCCGCACGCGCCGCCCGGAACGAGGCCTCGATCCAGTCGTTGCCCGTCCGCTGCAGGTTCGAGTCACGACGCGCACCCGAACTGCCGTCCTGGAACGCCTCGTTCACCACGTCCCAGGCGTAGATCTTGCCCCGGTAGTAGGTGGCCACCTGCGTGACGTGGTTGAGCAACGCCGACCGCAGCGCGCTGCCCGACATGCTCTGCATCCAACCCGGCTGCTGCGAGTGCCACGCCAGGGCGTGGCCGCGCACCCGCATGCCCTGACTGCGCGCGTGGTTCACGATCCGGTCGCCGTTGGTGTAGCTGAACCGGTTCTGCTGCGGTTCAGTGGCGTCCATCTTCATTTCGTTCTCGGCCGTCACCATGTTGAACTCACGGTTCAGGATCCCCATGTACGTGGAGTCGCCCATCCTGCCCGCGGCGACGGCCGTGCCGAAGTAGCGGCCCGACTCGGCCGCGGAGGCGCCGAGAGTGGTCCCGGCGCTGGCCGACGTCGCCAGGAGCACCGCGGCACCCGTGGTGGCGGTTACCAACGTCGACACGAGTGCCGCTCGCAACACTGACCTCGATGTCAGCTTCATGTTTGCACCTTCTGGGAGCACCTGCGGGTTCGGCAGGTGGTGGTTGGGTTGCTCGGGCGACCCGGACCGCCGGGGCGGGGTGATCCGGATCCGCACACTTGGCGAGGGAGGGCCCGGTGCCACGGGATTCCTCCACGCCAACGACAGTTCGTTGAGTCGGTCCTCCAGAGAGCGTGCGCAGCGCAGGCGGAAACCGTCGGGGGCGGCACCCGACCGCAGCCAGCCTGAAACTTTTAGAAGTATTAACCGAAACAGATAGGTCTGGCAAGCACTGAAACACGGCAACCTTGCGACCCCGCGCAGGCCCCTGTGCAACAGTCTCGCAGGTAGGCGGCCGGGTGGGCGCCAGCGAAACAGCCCGACACAAGTCGGCCCGAGACCGCGAAACCCCTGTTGAGACGGCATATCGTGCTGCCCCTGAACCGATACCGACCACCGTTCGATGACGCCCTGGGCAATATTCGGCAGGGTTCGAAACTGTTCGAAAGAAGATTCGCAACTTTATCGGTCCGCCTGGTCCGATTACCGGCAGGTGGATTACGCCGATCGCACCTGGGCCGACTCGTTCAGGGGCATGACACGGTCGTTCACGGGCAGGGCTACAGCGGCCAGCCCGTGTACGCCTCGGCGAGGTGCGTGGCGGCGGCCGTGCTGGAGGTGACCAGTTCCAGCTCGCCGAGCTGCCGCTTGACGTCGAACGGCGAACCGGCCGGGTCGGTGTGCAGCATCGACGTCATCCACCACGAGAAGTGCTGCGCCCGCCACACGCGCCGGGCCGCGGTCGGTCCGTAGGCGTCCAGCGACTCGGTGGACCCGGTGGCGAAGTGGTCGGCCAGCGCGCGGGCGAGCACGACGACGTCGGCCACCGCGAGGTTGAGTCCTTTCGCGCCGGTGGGCGGCACGACGTGCGCGGCGTCGCCGGCCAGGAACAACCGGCCGTGCCGCATCGGCTCGCACACGTAGCTGCGCATCGGGATCACGCCCCGGTCGAAGATGCGGCCCTCCGCCAGGCTGAACCCGTTGCCCGCGACCCGGGCGTTCAGCTCGGCCCAGATCCGGTCGTCGCTCCAGTCGTCGGCCCGTTCGTCGGGGTCGCACTGGAAGTACATCCGCTGCACCTGGGGCGTCCGCGTGCTGATCAGCGCGAACCCGCGCTCGGAGTGGGCGTAGATCAGCTCCTTCGAGGACGGTGGGGCCTCCGCCAGGATGCCGAACCACCCGAACGGGTAGGCGCGGAAGTAGTCCGTGCGCTCGCCGTCGGGCACGGCGCGCCTGCTGATGCCCGAGGAGCCGTCGCAGCCGGCGATCACGTCGCAGCGCAGCTCCACCGGCGTGCCGTCGGCGTCGGTGAACGAGAGGACCGGCTCGTCGGACGTGATGCCGTGCAGCGCCACGTCGCTCGCCTCGAACCGGATGTCGGCGCCGGCCGCGAGCCGTGCCGCGATCAGGTCCTTGAGCACTTCGTGCTGCGGGTAGAGCCAGACCGCCCGGCCGGTGAGCCCGGTGAAGTCGATCCGGTGGCCCTCGCCGCCGAACCGCAGCTCGATCCCCTCGTGCCGCGCGCCCTCGGCCAGCGCACGCGCGCCGACGCCCATCGCGGTCAGCAGCTCCACCGTGCCCTGTTCCAGGACACCGGCGCGGATCGTCTGCTCGATCGCCGCACGGCCGCGCGTCTCGACGACCACGGAGTCGATCCCGCGTTCGGCCAGCAAGTGGGACAGCACCAGGCCGGCCGGGCCGGCCCCGACGATTCCAACTCTCGTTCGCATGGGTCAACCCAAGGGCGACGCGCGACCGTTCGCCAAGGATCGACTTCCACTGGGTGAAAGTGGCGGTGATTCCGGTGCGGCCTCGCGGTTACGTTCGGTGCCCGGCGTTCGAAGGAGAACCAGCATGGCGGTCAACCGCGACGGGCACCGGCGATCGATGGCCGGGCGGGCGCTGGCGCTGCTGGGCGTGTTCGACGCCGAGCAGCCGCGGCTGAAGCTGACCGAGCTGGCGCGGCGCGCCGACCTGCCGTTGGCGACGGCCCACCGGCTGGCGGGCGAACTGGTCACGTGGGGCGCGCTGGAACGTGACGCGGACGGGCACTACAACATCGGCCTGCGGCTGTGGGAGGCGGCGACGCTGGCGCCGGTGGCCGGTCGGCTGCGGGAGGTCGCGCTGCCGTTCATGCAGGACCTCTACGAGGCGACGCGCGAGAACATCCACCTCGCCGTGCACGACGGCTTCGACGCGCTGTACGTGGAGAAGCTCTCCGGTCACCGCTCGGTGCCCATCATCTCCCGCACCGGCGCACGGCTGCCGTTGCACTCGACCGGCGTCGGCAAGGCCCTGCTCGCGCGCGCCGACCCGGAGTTCGTGCGCGGCTACCTCGAACGCCCCCTGCGCCGCTGCACGCGGTACACGATCACCGAGGGGGCACGGCTGGCGCGCGAGCTGCGTGCGACGGCCGAACGCGGGTACGCGCTGACCAACGAGGAGATGACGCTCGGCTCGTGCTCGGTCGCCGTCGCCATCCCGGCGGACGGCCACGAGCCGGCCGGCGCCCTGGGCATCGTGGTCCGCTCGGTCCGCACCGACCTGCACCGCCTGGTGCCGGACCTGCGTGCCGCGGCGGACGCGATCGCACGACGGCTGGACACCGCACCCCACCGCGCCGTCCGCCCAACCTGAGCGTTGAACTCACCCAACCTGAACGTAGGACACGGTCGTTCCGAACGTAGGACACGCGCGACCTGAAGGTACGACACGCGCGACGCGAACGTAGGACTCTCGCGCGTGTCCTACGTTCAGAACGCGCGTGTCCTACGTTCAGAACGCGCGTGTCGAACGTTCAGGTTGGGCGTGTCGAACGCTCAGGGTGCGTGAGTCCTACGTTCAGGGGGCGAGAGTCCTACGTTCGGGGTGTGTGAGTTCTACGTTCGGGATGCGTGGGGTGAGCGGTCGGGGTCGGGGGTGGGGAGGGGGAGTGCGCGCAGGTCGGCCTTGCGGACCTTGCCCGAGCCGGTGCGCGGCAGGCGTTCGACCACGTCGACGTGCACCGGCACCTTGTACTTGGCCAGGCGGGCGAGCAGGAACTCGCGCAGCTCCTCCCGCGTCGGCCCGCCGCCGGCGGCGTACCGCACGAACGCCCGGCCGACCTCGCCCCACCGCGGGTCCGGCACGCCGACGACGGCGGCTTCCACCACGGCCGGGTGTTCGACCAGCGCGTTCTCCACCTCGGCCGGGTAGACGTTCTCGCCGCCGGAGATGAACATGTCCTTCAGCCGGTCCACCACGTGCAGGTGGCCGTCGCCGTCGAACCGCCCGATGTCGCCGGTGCGGAACCACCCGTCCGGCAGGAACGCGGCGGCCGTCGCGCCGGGGTCGCGCCAGTAGCCGGGAGTGACGTTCGGCCCGCGGACCTGCACCTCGCCCGGCTCGTCAACCGCGGCGTCCACCCCTTCGGCACGCGCGACCCGGACCTCGCCGAAGAACACGGGCACCCCCGCCGACCCGACCTTGCGGACGCTCTCCCCCGCCTCCAGGAACGTCGCACCGGGCGCGGTCTCGGTGAGGCCGTAGCCCTGGCAGAACGTCAGTCCCCGCTCCTGGTAGGCGCGGATGAGTGAGTCGGGCACGGACGCGCCGCCGCACAGCAGGTGCCGCAACGACGACAGGTCGGCGGTCGCCCAACGCGGTGACGCAGCCAGGTCGGCATACATGGTGGCCACGCCGAACGTCAGCGTGACCCGCTCACGCTCGATGAGGTCGTACACCCGATCGACGTCCCACGACGAGGTGATCACCGCCGTGCCGCCCTTGATGAACGTGGGCAGCAACGTCTGCGCGAGCGCGGCGACGTGGAACAGCGGCGCGGACACCAGCGTGCACTCGGTACTGGTGACGTCCACGCCCACCAGCAGGTTGTAGGTGTTCCAGATCAGGTTGGCGTGCGTGAGCATCGCACCCTTCGGGCGACCCGTCGTGCCGGACGTGTAGAGGATGAGGGCGACGTCCTCGGCCGCCACGGCCTCGTCGATCGGCTCGTCAGAACCGGCAGCCAGCCACTCCTCGTACCTCGAATCCACCGCGACGACCGCACCGGAGAACGCCGAGCGCACGACGTCCGCGAACCCCGGCCCGTGCACCAGCACCGACGGCTCCGAGTCCGCCAGCACGTACCGCACCTCGGGCGCGGTGAGGCGGAAGTTCACCGGCACGAAGATCGCGCCGAGCACGTGCGCGGCGAACATCGTCTCGACGAACGACGGGTGGTTGGGCCCCAGGTAGGCGACCCTGTCCCCCGGCCCCACGCCCGCCGCGCGCAACCGGTGCGCCAAGCGCGTCACGCGCACGGCCAGCTCCGCGTACGTCAGCTGTCCGGAGTGGACCACCGCGACCCGTCCCGGCGACATCCGCGCCCGCCGGTACGGCCAGCTCCCGAGCCCCGAGTTCCGCACTTCGGCCCTCCTGTCAGGAAACGGCGACCGACTTGAGATCACGCGTGCCGGTCTCCTTCAACGCCAGCACGCACACGACGGTGAGCAGGCAGAACCCGGCGATGGTGGCCGAGATGAGCGTCAGCCCCTGTCCGCCGGTCGACCGCTGGATCCCGGCGAACAGCAGCGGCGCGACACCCGCGCCGAGCCCCGCGATCTGGTAGCCGAGCGACGCGCCCGTGTAGCGGTTCTCCGTGCTGAACAGCTCGCTGTAGAGAGCCGCGAGCGGCCCGTACATCATCGGGTGGATCACCGCCTGGCCCAGCACCAGCGCGACGGTCAGCAACACCGTGTCACCGCTGTCCACCAAGGGGAACAGCACGAACGAGTACACCGCCATCGCGATGGCGCCCGCCACCACGACCGGCCGCCGACCGAACCGGTCCGACGCGGCCGCCCACCCGAGGATGCCCACGACGGCGCAGGCGGAGGACAGCGTGAGCGCGTTGAGCACGGTCTGCCGCGCGTGACCGGCCGCCACCCCGTGCGCCAGCACGAACGTCGTCAACGTCGACTGCGAGACGAACGCGGCCAGCCCCACGCCGATGCCCAGCAGCAGCACGCGCGGGTGGTCGCGCAGCACCTCCACCACCGGCACGCGCCGCTTGACGCCCGCCTCCCGCACCGCCTGGAACGCCGGCGTCTCCTCGACCCGGTGCCGCACGAACAGCCCGACGCCGAGCAGCACGATGCTGATCAGGAACGGGATCCGCCAGCCCCACTCCAGGAACGCCCGCTCACCCACCAGGGCGGCGGTCGCCGTCAGCGCCAACGTCGACAGCACCATCCCGCACGGCGCGCCCGCGTTGGTGAACCCGGCCCACAGCCCGCGCCTGCGGGTGGCGTGCTCGGCGGACATCAGCACCGCGCCGCCCCACTCGCCGCCGACCGCGATGCCCTGCACCACGCGCAGGACGACCAGGCCGACCGGCGCGAGCCCGCCCACCTGGGCGTAGGTGGGCAGCAGTCCGATGAGGAAGCTGGCCACGCCCATCAACGTCATGGTCAGCACGAGCATCCGCTTGCGGCCCAACAGGTCGCCGAAGTGCCCGAACAGGACCCCGCCGAGCGGGCGGGCCAGGTAGCCGGTGGCGAACGTGCCGAAGCTCGCGATGGTCGCCACGACCGGGTCGAGGGACGAGAAGAAGACCTTGTTGAACACCACCGCGGACGCCGTGGCGTAGAGCAGGAAGTCGTAGTACTCGATCACGCTGCCGAGGAAGCTCGACGCGACGGCGCGGCGGAGTTGGACGTTGGGTGCGTTCTGCGTGGTCGACATGGTGGCCCCCTCAGGGGTAGTGCCGGTACACGGCGCGCGCGACGCACGCCGGCTTTTCCGTGCCGTCGATCTCGACGGTGAAGTCCAGCACCAGCTGGACGCCGCCGTCCGCGACCTCGTCCGCCGAGACGACGCGGCCCGCGAGCCTGATCTTGTCGCCGACGCGCACCGGGTTGGGGAAGCGCACCTTCTCCAGCCCGTAGTTGACGCTCATCCGGACGCCGTCGATGGCCAGCAGCTCCCCGAACATGGGGATGATCAGCGACAACGTGAGGTAGCCGTGCGCGATGGTCGTGCCGAACGGCCCGGTGGCCGCCCGTTCCGGGTCGACGTGGATCCACTGGTGGTCGTCGGCGGCGTCGGCGAAGGTGTCGACCCGGTCCTGGGTGATCTCACGCCACCCGGTGTGCCCGAGGTCCTGCCCGGCCAGCGCGAGGAGTTCCGCCGGGCCGTTCGCGGTGGTGGTCATGTGCGCTCCGAGTCCGTGGTGTCGAGGCCGAGCAGCCTGGCCGCGTTGAGCTTGAGGATCTTGGGCCGGACGGCGGGCTTGAGGTCGAGCGCCTCGAAGTCGGCCAGCCAGCGGTCCGGTGTGATCACCGGGTAGTCCGAGCCGAACAGCACCTTGTCCTGCAGCAGCGAGTTGGCGTAGCGGACGAGCTGCGGCGGGAAGTACTTGGGCGACCACCCGGACAGGTCGATGTACACGTGCGGCTTGTGCGTGGCCACCGCCAAGGCCTCGTCCTGCCAGGGGAACGAGGGGTGCGCCAGGACGATCCGCAGCTCCGGGAAGTCGACGGCCACGTCGTCCACCAGCATGGGGTTGGAGTGCTTCAGGCGGATTCCACCGCCACCGGGCACGCCCGCGCCGATCCCGGTCTGCCCGGTGTGGAACAGCGCGGGCACGCCGAGTTCCTCGATGACCTCGTACAACGGGTACGCCATCGGGTCGTTCGGCGCGAAGCCCTGGAGGCTGGGGTGGAACTTGAAGCCGCGCACGCCGTGCCGCTCGACCAGCCTGCGCACCTCCCGCGCGCCCGCCCGGCCCTTCCACGGGTCGACGCTCGCGAACGGGATCAGCACGTCGGGGTGCTCGGCGCAGTTCTCCGCGACCTCCTCGTTCGGGATGCGCGGGTGGCCGGTGGCGTGCTCGGCGTCGACCGTGAAGACCACCGCCGCCATCCGCCGTTCCCGGTAGTGCGCGGCGGTCTCGTCGATCGTGGGCTGCCGGTGGCCGTGCGCCCCGAAGTACTTCTCGGACGCGGCCAGCAGCTCGGGGCTCAACGACGAGTGGCCGTCCTTCGACACCTCGGCGTGGGTGTGGACGTCGATGGCCACGAGGTCGTCCAAGGCGAGGTCCACGTCAGACCGCCGGCGGGTTCGGGGCGGGGATGCCGTAGGTCTCCGGTTCCGCGCCGACACCGGTCGCCCACGACTCGGCGATGGCGTCCGCGGTCCACCCGCCGTCGGCGAGCGCCACCGCCTTCTCGTGCGGGTGCGCCCAGAGGGCGAGCCGGTCGCCGCCGATGCCGATGGCCTGGCCCGTGATCCGCCGTGCCGCGTCGGAGGCCAGGAAGACGATCAACGACGCGACGTCCTCGACCGTGCCGAGGCCCTCGTCCTTGCGCAGCCAGTCCGGGAACGGCGCGCCGGTGCGCTCGGCCTCCTCGATGACGGGCGCGAACGCCGGGATGGTCCGGGTCATCTCGGTCGCGGCGACCGGCACCACGGCGTTGACCGCGATCTCCGCGCGGGCCAGCTCCATCGCCCACGTGCGGGCCATGGCGACGATGCCCGCCTTCGCCGCCGCGTAGTTGGTCTGTCCGAAGTTGCCGCGCTGGCCGGCGGGCGACGAGATCAGCACCAGGCTGCCGCCCCGGCCCTGCTCCCGCATCCGGACGGCCGCCGCGCGGGCGCAGGTGAACGTGCCGCGCAGGTGCACGTCGACCACCGCGTCGAAGTCCTCGTCGGACATCTTCCAGAGCACCCGGTCGCGCAGGATGCCCGCGTTGGTGACCATGACGTCGAGCCCGCCGAACTCGTCGACGGCGGTCGTGACCAGCCGGTCGGCGGTCGCGGTCGGACCGACCGGCGCGACCACGGCGACCGCGCGCCCGCCCTCCGCCTCGATCGTCTTCACGGCCGCGGCCGCCGCGTCGGCGTCCACGTCGTTGACCACGACCGCCGCGCCCGCTCGTGCCAAGGCTTCCGCGTACGCCCGGCCCAGACCACGGCCACTGCCGGTGACCACGGCGACCTTCCCTCGCAGTTCCATGACGGCGAAGTTACGGCACTTTCGTGACGGCCGTCCAGAGTCTGCCCAATATCGTTTCCCGGCGTCGGTCCTCACCGGCGGGATGTCCACCGGGAAGGCTTACGGCGTTTCACCCGCCCGCGACAGGGACGGGCAGGCGGGTCTTCGAGAGGTCCGGCTTCCGGTTCACCGCGTGGCGCGGGAGGCCGTGTCGGTGAGGAACTCGGTGGGCGTGCAGCCGGTGAGCGTGCGGAAGTCGCGGTTGAGGTGGGCCTGGTCGGCGTAGCCGCACGTGCGCGCGACGTCCGCCCACGCGGGCGGTGACGCCGCCGTCAGCAGCGACGCGGCGTGGTGGAGCCGCGCGACCCGGGCGAAGGTCTTGGGTGTCAGGCCGATCTGCTCGCGGAACCGGGTGCCGAGGTGTTGGCGGGTCCAGCCCACCTCGTCGGCGAGCGCTTCGACGCGCAGGCGACCGGCCGTCTCGGTCAACCGGTGCCACGCGCCGTGCACCTGCCTGGCCAGGACGGGGCCGTGTCGCACCCGTGCGGCCAGGTAGTCGTCCAGGAGCCGGAACCGGGCCGTCCAGTCGGGAGCCCCGGCGATCCGCTCGGCCAGCAGGTGCGCCCCCGCGCCGAGCAGGTCGTCCAGCCCGACGGCGGTGTTGGCCAACTCCCGCAGGGGCAGGCCGAACAACGCGTAGGCGCCGGCGGGGGTCATCGCGATGGTGATCCCCCGCGACGGCCCCGCCTGCTCCACCGTCCACGGCCGGTCCCGCAGCCCCAGGACCGGTGACGTCGGCACGTCCCGGCCCGCCTCGGGGTCCGGCGCGGTGGCGCGGCGGACCGGCGGCGCTTCGAGCTCGACGGACACCACCACCACGCCGAGCGGCGCCACCCGCCAGGGCGTCAGGTCCATCCGCCGGTAGTCGTGCGCGGCGTAGGTCAGCACGTGGCCGGCCAGCCTCGGGTCGGGTCGGCCGAAGACGCGTTCGGCCGGCGTCCGCACGACGTCCCGGCGCGGCACCACCAGCGACCACTCGGCCATCGGCCCTCCCCCGCCGGCCACCTTACTTTCTTCCAAGACGACCGGCGGCGCGGTCCTTAGGGTCGATCTCCTTCGCACGGAAGGGGATCGCTCATGTCAGGGATTGGCGAGTTCAGGAATCCGGAGGCCCGGGCGCGGTACTTCGCCGCGTACGACCGGGCGATGGCCGAGTGCCCGACACCGGACGGCGTGCTCGACGTCGAGACCCGGCACGGCACCACCCGGGTCTACCGGTTCGGCCTCGGCGACGCGCCACCGATCGTGCTGCTGCCGGGTCTCATGGCCACGTCGGCGTGCTACGCGCACCTGATCCCGGCGCTCGCGGCGCACCACCCGGTGTACACCGTCGACACCCTGGGCGAGGCGGGCCGGAGCGTGCACACCGCGCCGTTCCAGGACCTCCCGGACCGCGCGCGGTGCCTCGACGACGTGCTCGACCGCCTGGGGCTCACCGACGTGCACCTGGTCGGCGCCTCCACCGGCGGGTGGCACGCGCTCAACCAGGCCATCCACGCGCCGGACCGGATCGCGTCGGTCGGCGTGCTCGACCCGACCACGGTGACCGCGCCGTTCCGCCGGTCCGTGGTCCTGTTCGGCCTGGTCGCGGGCGTGCTCGACCAGGAGTGGCTGTGGCGGCGCTTCCTGCGGCGGTCCGCCGGCGCGGACGTCGCGCACCGGCCGGACGCGCGGCTGGTGCTCACCGCGATCCGCACCTACCGGCCGCGGGTGCCGTTCCAGGCGCGTCCCACCGACGACGAGATCCGGTCGGTGCGGGTGCCCGTGCTGGCCGTCTTCGGCGCACGCGGCACCGTGCAGGACTCGGTCGCCGCCGCCGACCGCCTCCGGGCGCTGCTGCCCCGCGCCGACGTCGACACCCTGCCGGACGCGGGCCACGACGTGACGCTGCGCCCGGAGGACCGCGCCCACGTCGTCGGACGGGTGCTGGACTTCGTCCGGCGCACGGCCGCTCGACCCGGATGAGCCCGCGCGCCGGTGGCGGCCACCGCGTGACCGCCACCGGCGCGGCACGTCAGAGAGCGCGCTCCAGGTGTTCCGACATCAGCCGGACGAAGCGGGACGGGTCGGGCAGGTCGCCGCCCTCGGCGAGCAGCGCCATGCCGTGGAGCAGCTCGGCCGACTCGGCGAGCGACGCGTCGTCGCCGCCGCGGTCGGCGAAGGCCTTGTGCAGGCCGGACACCAGGGCGTGGTCGGGGTTCAGCTCCAGGATCCGCTTGACCGGCGGCAACTCCTGGCCCATCGCCCGGTACATCTTCTCCAGGGTCGGGGTCAGGTCGTGCGCGTCGCCGACCACGCACGCGGCCGACGTGGTGAGCCGCGACGACAGCCGCACCTCCTTGACCTTGTCGGCCAGGGTGGTCGTCATCCACGTCAGGAAGTCGGCGAAGTCCTTCTGCCGCTCCTCCGCCTGCGCCTTCTCCTCGTCGGTCTCCAGGTCGACCTGCCCCTTGGCGATCGACTGGAACGTCTTCTCCCGGTACCCCGGCACCGCGTCGACCCACATCTCGTCGATCGGGTCGGTGAGGATCAGCACCTCGAAGCCCTTGGCCCGCAGCGCTTCCAGGTGCGGCGAGTTCTCCACGGTGGCCCGCGAGTCGCCGGTCATGTAGTAGATGTGCCGCTGGTCGTCCTTCATCCGCTCGACGTAGCCGGCGAGCGTGGTCGGCTTCTCCGCGTCGGCCGTGGAGGCGAACGAGGCGATGTCGAGGATCGCGTCGCGGTTGTCGGGGTCGGCGAGCAGGCCTTCCTTGACCGCGCCGCCGAACTCGCGCCAGAACGTCTCGTACGCCTCGGGCTTGCCGGTCATCATGCCCTTGACGGTCGACAGCACCTTCTTCACCAGCCGGCGGCGCACCTGCTGGATCTGGCGGTCGTGCTGGAGCAGTTCGCGGGACACGTTGAGCGACAGGTCCTGGGCGTCCACCACGCCCTTGACGAACCGGAGGTACTCCGGCATCAGCTCTTCGCAGTCGTCCATGATGAAGACGCGCTTGACGTAGAGCTGCACGCCCCGCTTGCGCTCGCGCATGAACAGGTCGAGCGGCGCCTGGGACGGGATGAACAGCAGCGCCTGGTACTCGAACACGCCCTCGCCGTGCATGCGGATCGTCTCGAGCGGCTTGTTCCAGTCGTGGCTGACGTGCCGGTAGAACTCGGCGTACTCGTCCTCGGTGACCTCGGAGGCGGGCCGCGCCCACAGCGCCTTGCGCGAGTTGATCGTGGCCGGCTCGGCGCCGTCCTCCTTCGCCATCCTGATGGGCCAGGTGATGAAGTCGGCGTACTTCTTGACGATCTCGGTGATCTTCGCGGTCGACGTGTAGTCGGCGAGGTGGTCCTCGGGGTCGGCCGGCTTGAGGTGCAGGGTGACGGACGTGCCCTGCGGCGCGTCGTCGACGTCCTCGATCGTGTAGGTGCCCTCGCCGGTGGACTCCCACCGGACGCCCTCCGCGCGCGGGTGCCTGGTCACCAGCGTGACCTTGTCGGCGACCATGAACGAGGAGTAGAAGCCGATGCCGAACTGGCCGATGAGGTCCTGCGAGGCGGCGGAGTCCTTCGACTCCTTCAGCTTCTGCAGGAACTCGGCGGTGCCGGACTTGGCGATCGTGCCGATGAGCCCGATCACGTCCTCGCGGGTCATGCCGATGCCGTTGTCGCGGATGGTGAGCGTGCGCGCCTCCCGGTCCACCTCGATGGCGACGTGGAGGTCCGACGTGTCCGCGACCAGGTCCTTGTCCCGGAACGTCTCCAGCCTGAGCTTGTCCAGCGCGTCCGAGGCGTTGGACACCAGCTCGCGCAGGAACGTGTCCTTGTTCGAGTAGACCGAGTGGATCATCAGCCGCAGGAGCTGACGCGCCTCCGACTGGAACTCGAGCGTTTCCACGTTCGTCCTTTCTCTCCGACCTCCGACGACCCGTCATCGTATCCAGTCGCGCCGACCGGCCGGCGCGCTACCGAAAACCGGTCGATCACCGGGGTGGGCCTCTCTATCGTTCATCCCCGGAATCCAGTGGTGGGAGGGGTCATGCGCACGCCGTACCCGCGCACGCCGCACCTGCCGTGGTCGCCCGGCGCGTCGGCGGACGACGTGCGGGTCGCCGACCTGGACGCGCTGCGGGGCCGTGAGGTGGTGGTCACCGAGAAGCTCGACGGGGAGAACACCACCCTGTACGCGGACGGGGTGCACGCGCGGTCGCTCGATTCGGCGCACCACCCGTCCCGGTCGTGGGTCAAGGGGCTCCAGGGGCGGATCGGGGCGCGGCTGCCCGCCGGGTGGCGGATCTGCGGCGAGAACGTCTACGCACGTCACTCGATCGGGTACGACGACCTGGAGAGCTGGTTCTACGGGTTCTCCGTGTGGGACGGCGACCGCTGCCTCGACTGGGACCGGACGGTGCGGTTCCTGCGCGACCTGGGCGTGCCCGTGCCCCCGGTGCTGTGGCGCGGGGTGTTCGACGAGCGGGCGTTGCGCCGGCTGCGCGTCGACACGGCGCGGCAGGAGGGGTTCGTCGTGCGGACCGTCGAGGGGTTCGAGCGGGACGGGTTCGGGCGGCGGGTGGCGAAGTGGGTGCGCGCGCACCACGTGCGGACCGACACGCACTGGATGACGGCGCCGGTCGTGGAGAACGGGCTCGGGCCCGGGTCCGTGCTGTGGGACGTGCGGTCGGGTGCGCCGTTCGACGTGTCCGCGCTGCTCGGAGCGGTCGGGGTCGACGGCGAGGTGGAGCCGGCCGAGGAGGTCGCGGCCACGCCCGTGACCGGGGACGCCCGGCTGGCGGGCGTGCTGGCGGCGGCGCTGCACCGGGTCCGGCGCGGTCGGGTGATGTCGCTGTTGGCCGGTCCGGTCGGGGTGGGTGTGGCGCGGCGCGTCGGCGACCTGGTCGGGCTGCACCGGCTGCCGCACCGGCCGTTCCCCGACGAGGCGCGGCGGGCCGGGTTGCTGCGCCTGTCGACCGCGGTCGACCTCGACGTGCTGCACGCCGTGTCGGCCGCCGTCGCGACCGGCAGGGAGGAGCGGGACCACGTGGCCTGGTCCGCCTTGCACGCGGAGGACGTCGGGTCGTTCGACCGGCTGCGCGCGGGGTTGCGGCTGTCGGGGGTGGCGGCGCAGCGGTGCTGGGCCGAGGCGCGTGACGCGAGCATCCGGGCCGGGCGGGTGCTGGACGTGGAGGAGGCCGTCGCCGCGACGTGGCGGTGGCGGTCCGGCGACTTCCCGGTGCTCGTGCACCTGGTGGGGTTGTCGGGCAGCGGCAAGTCGACGTTCGCCGCCGGGTTGCCGGACGTGGACGTCCGCGTGTCGTTGGACGACCTGCGCGAGGAGGCGGGTGATCGGGCGGACCAGCGGGCCAACGCCAAGGTGCTGCGGGCGGGCCTCGACCGGCTCGACGCCGCGCTGCGCGCGCACCGGACCGTGGTGTGGGACGCGACTTCGCTGGTCGAGCAGCAGCGCGCTGTGGTGCACGCGGTCGCACGGCGGCACGATGCGATGGTGACGCACGCGGTCGTGTTGGTCGACGAGCGGGAGGTCGCCCGGCGCAACGGGACGCGGGCGCACGCCGTGCCGGCCGCGGTGCTCGACGCGCAGGTCCGCCGGTTCAGCCCGCCCTACCCGTGGCACGCCCACCGGACCTGGTACCTCGGCGCGGACGGCGCGGTGGAGTCCGCGGACGCCGCCGGGGAGGCGTGATGCGCACCAGCGAGGAGGTCTACCACCAGGTCCGCTGGGACCCGCGGTTCGACCCGGCGCGGTTCGTGCTCGGCGTGCAGCAGCGCGGGGCGCGGCCCAAGCGGGTCGCGTTGCCGTCGTTCACGCCGGGAGGCGAGGTGCCGTGGCACCGCGTGCTGTTCGTGGAGGCGGACGGCGAGGTGGTGTGGGACCGGGCGACCGGGCTGGACCGCGTGGGCGAGTCGGCGGCGGGCCGGGTGCGGGCGCCGCGCCGGCTGCGTGCGCCGCTGTTCACCGCGAGCACCCCGCACGCCTGGGATCCGCTGCACGGCTGGGTACCCGCCGAGCCGCTGCCCACGGTGCCGCGGCCGTTCACCACGGTCTTGACCTGGAACGTCCTGTGGGACCGCTACGACAGCGACCGCATCGACACAGCCCGCCGCCGTCCCCTGCTGTTCGGCGAACTGGCGGCGGCCGACGCGGACGTCATCGCGTTGCAGGAGGTCGAACCCGACCTGCTCGCGGCGCTCATCGCCCAGCCGTGGGTGCGCGCGCACTACACGCTCGACGTCGACCCGACCGGACCGGACGTCGACCGCACGGGCCTGGTGGTATTGAGCCGGTTGCCGGTGCTGGAGGCCGCGCGGTTCCCGCTGGGCGCGCACAAGGCCGTCAGCGCGATCGTGGTCGAGACCGGCGGCGGGCCGCTCGTCGTCGCGGCCACCCACCTGACCAGCGACCACACCGCGAACGGGCCGGCCAAGCGGCGCGCGCAGCTCGGGCGGGTCGCGGAGGCGTTCGCCGGGGTGGAGGGCGACGTGGTGCTGGTCGGCGACTTCAACGACGGTGGACGGCGGCCGGCCGCCGCGCTCGGGATGCGCGACGCGTGGCTGGAGGCGCGTGACGACGAGCCGCCGACGTTCGACCCGGTGGTGAACCCGCTGGCCGCGGTGTCCTCGCTGTCCGGGCGGCGGTCGCGGCTGGACCGGGTGTTCGTGCGCGGCGGGTCGCGGTGCGTCGGGGCGGACCTGGTCGGTGACCGGCCCGTCGACGGCCTGTTCGCCTCCGACCACTACGGGGTGCTGGCGCGGCTGGCGGCCGTCGCGCCTTCCGTGGCCGCCGACGTGCTCGACTCGCCGCCGACGCCGCGGACCGCCGTGGTGTGGCTGCCGGGGCCGTGGGAGGAGGTCGAGCGGGTGCGGCGGGAGCACGACCACCGGGCCGACCGGTGGCCGCCGCACGTGACGCTGCTGTTCGGGTTCGTCCCGGAAGCCGACTTCGACCGCGCCGTGCCGCTGCTGTCCGAGGCGGTCGCCGCCGTGCCCCCGTTCCCGGTGCTGGTGGACGGCGTGCGCGACTTCGGGCCGGGCGTGGTGTGGCTCGACCCGGCCGCCGCCGGTGTCACGCCGTGGACCGCGCTGCACGACGCGGTGCGCCTACCGTTCCCCGCTTGCCGGACCAGGGACGACTTCACCCCGCACCTGACGGTCGGCGGGTCGCGGGAGGCGGCTGGGCGGACCGGGGCACGGCAGGCGGCGGAGCGGATCGGTGCGTGGTCGGGTCGGGTGGACGAGGTGGTGGTCCTGTCCAGGCGCGGTGACGGCCCGATGCTGCCCCGCGCGGCGGTGGCACTGGGCACCGGCGAGGTGCGGTGGTTCGAGGAGCCCACCACCCCGCCGGGACCGTCGCTGGACGCGGTGGCCGAGCGCGTCACCCGTGCGTTGTCAGCCGCCTTGGACGTGGTGCACGTCGTCGGCTCGCGGCGGATGGGGTGCGGGTTGCCCGACGCGGACCTCGACCTGGTCGCCGAGGTCGCCGAGCCGGCGACGGTCGCCGAACGGGTGGCCACCGCGCTGCCCGGGGTGGCCGTCCGGCCCGTGGTCGGCGCCCGCTCGCCAGGCTTCCGCCTGGTCGTGGACGGGCTCGGCGTGGACCTCGCGGTGGCCGCCGGAGACGGGGTGGCGCTGAGCGCGGTCGAGGACGCGGAGGCGGTGCGGGCGGCGGTCGGTGGGCGGCACGAGGACTTCGCGCGGCTCGCGCGTGCGGTCAAGGCGTGGGCACGGGCCCGTGGGCTGGACTCGGCGCCGTTCGGGGGTGTGCCGGGGCTGGCGTGGTCGGTGCTCGCGGCGCGGACCGTGCGCGAGTGGGCCGGGCCGGACCTGCTCGCCGGGTTCTTCGCGACCTGGGCGGCGTGGGACTGGCGTGACCCGATCGGGCTGGTGACGTCACCCGAACGCACCGGCGCGCCGATGACGATCATGACGCCGACCGCGCCCGTCCGCTCGTGCACCGAGCAGGTCGGCCCGGGGTTCCGGGACCTGCTGACGGCCGAGCTGTACCGGGCGTGGGAGATCGTCGAAGCCGGTGCTCCCGGGCTGTCCGCGCCACCCGACGCGCACCGCGCGCACGCGGCGTGGGCGCTGGTCACCGTGCCGCACGACCTGGTCGGCCCGGTGCGCGGCCGGCTGCGGGCGTTGCTCACCGCGTTGGAGCTGGCCGGCACGCCGGACGCGCACGCGTGGCCACGGCCGGTCGAACGCACGCCGGACGCGGTGCGCTACGCGATCGGGTTGGGCAAGCGCCCGGTGTCTCCCGCCGTGCTCGCCGATGTGGTTGCCTCGTGGAGGACCGGGCTGCGCGGTGTCGAGGTCGTCCGGGCGGGCAACGGCGACGTCCCGACCCTGCGCTGAGCCCACGCCGACCGGAGGGGGTTTCGTGGAGTTCCAGGACGTGGTCCGACGCAGGCGGATGGTGCGAAAGTTCACCGACGAGCCGGTGTCGGACGAGAGCGTGCGGCGGATCATGCGCAACGCGCTGCGCGGCCCGTCGGCCGGGTACTCGCAGGGTCAGGCGTTCCTCGTGCTGCGCGGCGAGGAGACGGCGGCCTTCCACGAGTCCGTCCAGCAGCTGTGGACCAACGACACGGCCAAGACCGCGCCGGTGCTCGTGGTCGCGTTCGCGGTGAAGGACGCCTACCTGGACCGGTACGCCGAGCCGGACAAGGGGTGGACCGATCGCAGCGAGGACCACTGGCCGGTGCCGTTCTGGTACATCGACACCGGGATGGCCGTGCTGCTGATCCTGCAGACCGCGGTCGACGAAGGGCTCGGCGCGGTGTACTTCGGCATCGCCGAGGAGGACTTCGACCGGGTGCGCGAGGAGTTCGGCGTGCCCGCGGACCACGTGCCGATCGGCGCCATCGCGATCGGGCACGGCGCCGAGGAGGACGTCTCGGCGGGCGCGTCACCGTGGACCCGCAAGCGCCGGCCGTTCGAGGACGCCGTGCACTTCGGGCGGTGGTAGGCGGGTCAGCGCCGGCGTGCGGTTCCCGGGCGTCGACCCCGGGAACCGCACGGCCGCGGTCAGTTGACCTTCTCGCCGTACACCTTGTCGATCTCGATCGTCACGAGCACGCGCCGGTCCGACACCATGACCGTCCGGTACTCGTCCCAGTCGGGGTGCTCGCCGGCGGCGGCGCGGTAGTACTCCACCAGCGCCTCCACCTCGGGGCCGTTCGGGTCGGCGCCCGGGCCGATGATCGTCGCCGTGCCCTCGGCCGTGGCCCACGCGCCACCGTCCTCGCTGGTCACCTCGAGCGAGACCCGCGGGTCGCGGCGCAGGTTGGCGATCTTGGCGGTCCCGGCGCCGGTGGCCACCTTGATGACGTCGGCGGCCTTGTCGTACGACGGCAGGACCGGCGACAACTGCGGTCGGCCGTCGGCCTTGATCGTGGCGAGCACGCCGAGCTTGCTCTTGGCCAGCAACGTGCGAGGGTCGAATGTGGTGTCGGTCATGCCCGCACCAACCCGGGATCAACGGCCGGGTATTCCCGACTTTCTCCACTCTTTCCGGTGAATCAGCTCGCCGTGAGCGATCGTGGTGCCCCTACCAGGATTCGAACCTGGACCGGACGCGTTCTGAGCGCGTTGCCTCTTCCGTTGGGCTACAGGGGCTCGGTGCGGTTCCGGGGATTCGAACCCCGACTGGACTGGCCCTCAACCAGACGCCTCTACCACTTGGGCTAGAACCGCGAGCGAATCGGCTCGGTGAAACGACGAAGCCGCCCGGATCGGTCTCCCGATGGGCGGCTCCCGCATGCCGGACGCGTTCAGGTCACGGCGGGGAGTCCGCACAGCCGAGCAGGAGCAGGAGTTCGCACTGCCGCACGTCCGTCATGACTCCCGCCCTTCCGCTGTGGTGTGGGACCAGTCTGCACGGGACTCACCAGGGAACGCAACGCATTTGTCGCGCCACGATTTGTCCATAAAGGACTGACGTGCGGAGTGTACGTGGTCGTGCGGCCACGACTACGATCCCCGTATGTCGGAACCACGGGCACTCGCGGACCTGCCGTTCGCCGCCTACCTGGAAGACCACGACGGCGGGCAACTGGAGTCGGGCGGGGACTACAACGTCGTCCACATCGCCGACCAGGAGTTCCCCGACCTCGCGGCGGGCAACACGCGGTTCAGCGAGTCGGCGCTGTCCACCGTCCGGTTCACCGACGGCTCGCTGCGGCGGTCGCGGTTCAACGACGTGTGGCTGCACGGTGTGCAGGTCATCGGCACCGACCTGGCCGAGACCGGGTGGCTCGACGCGGAAGTCGTGAACAGCGCGTTCGCCGGGGTGGCGATGTTCGAGGCCGGGCTGAGCCGCGTCACGTTCTTCGGCTGCAAGCTCGTCTCCGTCAACCTGCGCGGCGCGTCACTGCGCGAGGTCGCGTTCGTCAACTGCGTCCTGCGGGACGTGGACTTCACCGAAGCCGAGCTCACCGACGTCACGTTCCCCGGCTCGACGCTCGAAGACCTCCGGTTCGAGGGCGTGAAGCTGAAGAAGGTGGACCTCCGCGACGCCGCCGAGTTGGGCATCCGCAACGGTTTCGCCTCGCTGCGCGGCGCGACGATCACCTTCACCCAGGCCCTCGACCTCGCGCCGGCGTTCGCCCACACGCTCGGCATCACCGTCAAGGACAGCTGACGATCACGGCGCGGGCGGCGTGACCACGGGCAGCGTGATCCGGAACGTCGCGCCCACGCCGGGTTCGGCGGCGACGGTCACCGTGCCGCCGTGCGCCTCCACCAGGTGCCGGGTGATGGCGAGGCCGAGCCCGCTGCCGCCGGTGCTGCGGCTGCGCGACTTGTCGGCCCGCCAGAACCGCTCGAACACGTGCGGCAGGTCGTCCGGCGCGATGCCCACGCCGGTGTCGGCCACCTCGATCACCACACCGCGGTCGAGGTGGGCCTCGACGGACACCGTGCCGCCCGCCGGCGTGTAGCGGATCGCGTTGGTGACCAGGTTCTCCACCGCCTGCCGCAGCCGCACGGGGTCGGCGACCAGGAACAGCTCGCCCTCGGTCCGCGCGGTGACGGTGACGTCGCCGTTGGCGTGCGCGGCCACCACCTGCTCGACCACCTCGGCCGCGTCGATCGGCTCCGGGTGCAGGCGCAACGTGCCCGCGTCGGCCTGCGCCAGGTCGTGCAGGTCGTCCACGAGCCGTTGCAGCACCAGGGATTCCTCCGCCAGCAGCGCCACCAGCCGCTGGTCGGTCGCCGCGACGCCGTCCTGGGCCGCCTCCAGCCACCCGGTCACGTTGCTCAACGGCGTCCGCAGCTCGTGCGCGACGTCGCCGACCAGCGCCTGGCGCTGCCGCTCGGTGTCGGCGAGCTTGGCCGACATCGCGTTGAACGACCTGGCCAGCTCGCCGATCTCGCCCCTGGCCGCGGTCACCCGCACCTCCCGGTCGCCCGCGCCCATCCGCTGCGTCGCCGCGGTGAGCGCGCGGATCGGCCGGACCAGGTGGTTGGCCGTCAGCCAGGACGCGAGCCCGGCCAGGGCGAGGATGCCCAGCGCCGTCCACGCGATGCGCGTGACGCCCGCCGTGGACAGGTCGACGGTCGCCGGCCGGGCGCCCGTCGGCTCGGTCAGGAACAGCAGGGCGGCGGGCGCGACGTGCGGTGCGAGCTGTTCCCGCCGGGCGGCGGCCAGGCACGCCGTCTCCTGGGCGGACGCCGTCAGCTGGGGCGGGCGGTACCACTCGGGCAGGTCCGGTGTCATCCACGGCAGCGGGAACGGCTTGAGGCCCGGCATGCTCCCCAGGCAGTCCGCGACCAGCTCGATCAGCCGGTGGCCCGCGGTGTTCTCCGTCTCGGTCGGCCCGTGCAGCACATCGTCGAAGTCGCAGTCTTCGATCACCGTCTGCGGCTTGTCCCGCGTCAGGACCGGACGGCCGTTCGGCTGCACCAGGACGGTCCGCCCGTCGCACGCGGCGGCGGCTTCGGCCCGTTCGCGCAGGTGGGCGCGCTCCTCCCGGGTGAGCTTGAACGGCCCCACCGCACGCGGGTCGATCTCGTCCACGGCACCGGGCTTGAGCACCGGGTTCACGTTCAACGGGTCCACGACGACGGTCGGGTTCACCGGCAGCTGCGGCGAGCCCGCGTCACCGGAGTCCGCGATCGGCGTGCGGTCCCACGCGGTCAGCGCGATCCGCCGGCCGGTCTCCCGCGCGAGCGCGTCCACCGTGGACCGCACGCCCGTCCAGTCGGGGTGCTCCGCCGCGTACCCGAGCAGCCGGTCGTAGATCGACGCGTCGGTGGCCAGCGCCTCGCCCTGCTCCTGCCGGATGCTGCCGGTGGTGGCCTGGGTGGCGAGCCAGGCGGTGACCGCGATGGACGTGCCCGCGATCAGCAAGGACACCGCGAAGAAGCGGAAGAGCAGGCTCATACCAGCTTGTAGCCGATCCCGTAGACGGTCAGGAGCCGACGCGGCCGGCGCGGGTCGTGCTCGATCTTGCGGCGCAGCTTCACCACGTGCACGTCCACCGTCCGCTCGGTGGTGAAGCCGTCCTGGAGCAGTTGGCCGCGGGTGAACACCCGGTGCGGCTGGGCGGCCAGCGTCGACAGCAACCGGAACTCCATCGGCGTCAGCGCGACCGGCTCGCCGGCCAGCGTCACCTCGTGCCGGAGCGGGTCGACCACGATGTCGCCGACCTTGAGCACGGCGGCGTTCGTGGCGCGGGCCCGGCCGGCGCGGCGCAGGATCGTGCGGACGCGGGCGACGAGCTGGCGCGGCCGGAACGGCTTGGTCACGTAGTCGTCCGCGCCGAGGTCGAACCCGAGCAGCACGTCGTCCTCCGCCGACCGGGCGGTGAGCAGCACGATCGGCACGTCGGAGTCGGCGCGCAGCACGCGCACCACGTCCAGCCCGTCCACCGCGGGCATCATCACGTCCAGCACCAGCAGGTCCGGGTCGCGCCGGCGCGCCTCGTCGATCGCCGACCGGCCGTCGTGCACGACCACCACCGAGTGCCCGTCGTGCTCCAGGTAGCGGCGGACGAGCTCGGCCTGGTGGGGGTTGTCCTCGGCGACGAGGATGTGGGCGCACACGACCGCGAGTATGCCCACCTTCACGGCCATCGAGCAGGACGACAACAGGTTCTTCACAGTTCGTCGCGATCTTGGGGACATGAACGTCCGCGTGGTCCTGCTCGCCTGTGCCGTCACCGCCCTGGTGTTGACGTGCGTCCAGTTCGCGGGCGAACGCCCCACCGCCCAATCGGCTGTCACGACTGTCACGACCACGCACCGGACCACGACGGCTTCGGTTCGGGCGACGGCGACGACCGCGGTGACCACCACCAGCTCCAGGAAGGTCTACGCGTCCAGCTCGGACCTGCCCGACGGCGGCCCGATCCCGACCGGCGGTCACGGGACGTTCCACGTCGTGCCGGGGTCGTCGCCGGTGGTCGGGACGGGTGTCGTGCGCACGTACGCGGTGGAGGTCGAGGACGGTGTGGTCCACGACGAGCCGGGGTTCGCGGACTTCGTGCAGGCGACGCTGTCCGACCCGCGCGGCTGGACGGCTCGCGGTGACGTCGCGTTCCAGCGGGTGACCGGACCGGCGGCCATCCGGATCCGGCTGACCTCGCAGAACACCGCCCGGGCGGTGTGCGGGTACGAGATCCCGGTGGACGTGTCGTGCCGCAACGGCGGCCTGGTGCACCTCAGCGCGGCGCGGTGGGTGCGCGGGGCGGTCGCGTTCGACGGCGACCTGACCTCCTACCGCCGGTACATGGTCAACCACGAGGTCGGGCACGCGCTGGGCGAAGGGCACCGGCCCTGCGCGGCGCACGGCGGGTTCGCGCCCGTGATGATGCAGCAGACGTTCAGCACGTCGAACGACGAGGTCGCCGCCATCATCGCGGGCGTGCCCCAGGGGGTGGCCATCCCGACGGACGGCAAGGTCTGCCGGCCGAACGGGTGGCCGTTCCCGTAGGTCTTGGTCGTTGGGGTCCTGGGTGCGGCCCGGGTTCCTTGGTGCGGGCCGATTCTTTGGTGCGGCTCGGGTTCTTTGGTGCGGGCGGACTGTTAGCCCTTCGGTGCGGCGCGCATGCTGAAGTGCAGGTAGGGCGAGCCGTCCGGCAGCGTGTAGAAAACCACCGGAGCCCACGGCTCGTGCTCGTTGCGCCGTGCGGCGAACAGGCCCTCCTCCACCGGCACGAGCACCGCGGTGGTCACCGCGTTGATCGCGGCGAGCTCGCCGATGCTCTCGCCGCGCAGGTGCAGCACGCCGTCCTGCTCGGTGACCTCCACGTCGTAGCCCTCGCGCACGTACGAGCCGACGTACCGGGTGACGTCCACCTCGGGCGGCTCGGCGGGCGGTTCGAAGTCCGGCACGGTGACGCCGGTGGTCTCGGTCAGCAGTTCGCTGAACAGCCGCTGGTAGACCTCGGCGGGCACGCCGCCGTTGGTGAGCAGCGCGACCGCCACCCCGGCGTCCGGCACGACCCGCAGGAACGCCTTCTGCCCGACCGTCGCGCCGTCGTGCCCGATCACCCGGCCACCCGGCCAGTCGTAGGCGATCCACCCGAGGCCCCAGCACATGTGGTGCGCGTGGGTCGCGGGCAGCTGCACGAACGGCCGCTGCATGGCGGCCACGTGCTCGGCGGGCAGGACCACGGTGCCGTCCGGTGTCCGGCCGCCGTCGAGGTGCAGTCGGGCGAACCGGACGACGTCGGCCGCGGTGGCGTTGATCGTCCCGGCCGGGCCGGCGGACCGCGCCAGTCCCCACACGGGTGCGGGCACGGGCTCCTCGCCGGGTTCACCGAGGTGGCCGAGCGCCGAGCGGAACCTCAGCACGTCCTCGGCCAGCGTCATCGTGCTGTGCGCGCCGAGCGGGTCGAGCAGGCGCTCGCGCAGGGCGACGTCCCAGACCTGGCCGGTCAACACCTCGATGATCCGGCCGAGCACGGTGAACCCGCTGTTGCAGTAGGACATCGTGACGCCCGGCGGGTGGTTCTGGCCGAGCCCCGCGCACGCCGCGACGTAGGCGGCCACGCAGTCGTCACCGCGTCCGGTGTCGTGGAAGAAGTCCCCGTCGATGCCGCTGGTGTGCGACAGCAGTTGGCGTGGCGTCACGGTCTTGGTCGCCACGGCGTCGGCCACGGCGAACTCGGGCAGCACGGAGACCACCGGCGCGTCCAGGTCGAGCGCGCCCTCGGCGACCAGCTGCATGATCAAGGTGGCGGTGTAGAGCTTCGTGATCGAGCCGATCTGGAACAACGAGTCCGTGGTGGCCTCGACGCCGGTGCCGCGGTGCAGCACGCCGGTCGCGCACTCGTGAATCTCGCCGTCGGCCAAGACCGCCAACGACGCGCCTGGCACTTGGTGCGCCTGGCACAGCTCCGCCAACCGTCCCTGCCAGTGGTTGATGTCCATCGCCCGCTCCCCCCGGATGGCGCGAAACTTTGCGAAAACCCTTCGCGTTAACCCACACCGTACCGATTTCCTTGATCTATGGCAGGGGTTTGTCGTCGGTCCACGTGTAGTCCGGGGTCCGGTAATCGCCACACCGGGTGAGGAGTCGGTCGAGGTCGTGGTCCACCAGCAGCATGTCCCGATACGGCGGCTTGAGGAACCCTTCCTCCACCATGTGGTCGACCATCCTGATCAAGTGCGTGAAGTAGCCGTCCACGTCGAGCAGCGCGACCGGCTTGGTGTGCAGGCCGAGCTGGGCCCACGTCCACACCTCGAACAGCTCTTCCAGCGTGCCCGCGCCGCCGGGCAGGGTCACGAACGCGTCGGCCAGCTGCGCCATCAACGCCTTGCGCTCGTGCATGGATTCCACGACGTGCAGTTCCGTGAGATTCTCGTGCGCCACTTCCCAGTCGACGAGGCTGCGCGGGATCACCCCGATCACCGACCCGCCCGCGGCGAGCGCTCCGTCGGCCAGCGCACCCATCGTGCCGACCCGGCCGCCGCCGTAGACGATGTCGATGCCCCGTTCGGCCAGGGTGCGACCTACTCGTCGGGCCACGTCGACGTGCCGGAGCCGTCCGTTGGAGGAGCCGCAGAACACGCACACCCGCATGGGGACACGGTAGGTGAGGCTGGTCGGGTCGGTGGTTCGGTTCGGTTCGGTTCGGTGTCGGTGGTTCGGTTCGGTGTCGGTGGTTCGGTTCGGTGTCGGTGGTTCGGTTCGGTGTCGGTGGTTGAGTTCCGTTCGGTGGTGTCGCTCGGGTTCGGCTCGATTTGACATGGGGCCCTTACGGGCACTCCAGGCAGGCCAAAGCCGGGCAGGCCTGGCGGGAAGAGCGTCCGCCAAGCCTGCCCGGCTTCCTGGCGGGAAGAGCGTCCGCCAAGCCTGCCCGGCTTCGACCAGCCTAAAGCACCCGAACCCATGTCAAATCGGGCCTCTGCGGTGGTGTGGCGGGTCCGCGGTGCGGCCGTTGGGTGAGGTTCTGAGTGGGGCGGTTGCGGGTTCGTTGTGCGGCCGGGTGGGTGAGGGTTTCGGTGGGCGGTTGCCGGTCCGTTGTGTGGCCGTTGGGTTGAGCGGCCAGGGGTCGTCGGTTGGGGGTTCGTTGGCTTTGGTGTGTCACTCGGCCGGGCGAAGAGTGCAACCTGGGACAACCCAAACCGCATTACTCACGTTAGCCGGATAAAACGGCCGGCCCGGCGGCGGACACGGGTGGGCAGGTGAGGGAGGTGGTGTCAGCGGCCGAGGTTTGCGCCGTGGGTGGTTGGGTCAGCGGCCGAGGCCTGCGCCGCCGTTGACGCCGATGACCTGGCCCGTGAGGTGGCCCGCTTCCGGGGAGGTCAGGAACGTGACGGTGGCGGCGATGTCGGAGGGGCGGCCCGTGCGGCCGTTGGCGGGGTTGCCCACCAGCTTCTTGCGCCGCTCCTCGGACAGGGTGCCGCCGAAGAACTCGGTCTCCTCGGTGACGCCGGGCGACACGACGTTGACCGTGATGCCACGACCGCCCAGTGCGAACGCCAGGTCCGCGGTCCACGCTTCGATCGCCGCCTTGGCCGCGCCGTAGCTGCCCGAGCCGCGGCGGGCCGCGATGGAGCCGATGGTGACCACCCTGGCGTCGTCGGCCAGGCGCGGTTCCAGGGCGGTGGTGACCAGGACGGCGGTGAGCACGTTGGACTCGAAGTTCGCCAGCCACAGGTCGCGCACGTCCGCCAGACCCTCCGGCGCGGGACGGCGGCGGGCCATGTTGCCGCCCGCGTTGTTCACCAGCACGTCGACGCGGTCCGGCAGCTCGGCCAGCGCGTCCCGCACCTGGTCGGGGTCGGCGGCGTCGAACACGACTGCCCGGGCGCCGACTTCCGCAGCGGCGGAGGCGAGGACGTCGGCGCGCCTGCCGGTGACCACGACGTCCAGGCCCTGCTTGACCAATTCGGCGGCCACCGCCTTGCCGATGCCCGTCCCGCCACCGGTCACGACTGCTGTTCTCGTCATGCCTGGTTCCTATCAGCGGAATTCGCGGGGGTCGATCCGCTCGTCGGCCCAATGATTGTTCACATTCGTGATCGGTTTCACGGTTGTGATCAGCCACGGGCGGGTGAAGTGTTGTCACACGTTCGTCGCTCATTTTTCAGCCGAACGTGGAGTTGACCGTCCGTGACCGCCGGCGCCGAACTACCTTCCGGCGGAAAGACGGTTTCGCCACGCTACCCGGAGGTGTCGTCGTGCAGGTCAACCCGTGGCTGGTCCTCGCGCTCGTAGGCGGTCTCGTTGGCGCCGACCAGGTTCACGCCGGGGAAACCCGGGAAGCGACCGTGGAAGTGCTGACGAAACGGACGCTCATGTCGGCGCCCGTCGCGCCCACCGTCGGTCTCGGGTTCGTCTCCGGCGGGGAACTCCTGCAAGCCGACGGCTCCGCCAAGATCGGGGACGGCTATTCGCATTGCGGCGTGCTCGCCGTTTCGGTGGCCGTGCCGCCGGAGGTCACCACGCACTGCACGTCCACATTCCGGCTGCCCGACGGCGAACTGCACCTCTCCGGCCTCCGCAAGTACAAGTCGATCGCGGCGGGCTTCGAGGACACGTCCGTCGCCGTCACCGGCGGCACGGGCTCCTACGCCAACGTGCGCGGCGAGGGCAAGGTGACGCGGTCGAGTTCGTCGGAGGTCGGCTACAAGTTCGTCTTCACGATCGTCACCGACTAGCGCCGCGAGAACACCAGGTCACCGGACACCGGGACGAGCGGTGCGCGGCGGTTGTCCACGACCGCCAGTGACGGGCCGTCGCGCCACTGCCCGCCCGCCAACGGGACCGTGGCCACGCCGGGCACGGGGCCGACGGTCCAGTCGAGCACGCCGGCGATCGTCGTCAACCGCGTCGACGCCAGCACGTCGGCGACCGCGGCGGGCGAGTCCGCCTCCCCCGCCGCGTGCACGGCCACCTCGAACAACGCGTGCGCGAGCCCGAGCGGTTGCAGCCACGTCGAGCCGGTGGCGTCCTCGTAGGCGCGCGCGAGGTCGCGTGGCGTCCGCCCGTCGCGCCCGACGTGCTCGTGCTCGGGCGTCCACGACACGATCGTCGCGACCCGCTCCAGGCCGTGCCGGGCCACGCCGAACGGGTAGGTCAGCCACCGCGAGCACGTCACCAGCCGGGGCCGCCGCGCGCGCACGACGGCGGCCAGGTCGGCGGCGGTCGCGGCGCTGGTCACCACCTCGACGTCGCCGACGGCGGGCACGACGCCGCTCGACTCCCGGTACGGCAGGTCGACCAGGTGGTGCCCGCGGGCGGCGGCGACGGGCGCGAACCACCGCCGCAGCGCGGCGCCCTGCGGGCCGTCGTTCCACACGCAGCCGACGGTCCGCGCCGGGCCGAGGTGCTCCCACAGGTCGGCGAACACGGCGGCGATGTCGTCCAGGCCCCAGCAGAAGTGGAACGCCGGTCCCGGCCGCCGACCGGCGTCGAACACCTGCCAGGGCAACGTCGTGGACACGGACGGCACCTCGTGCTCGGCGCAGGCGTCCACCACCGCTGGCAACGTCGTCGTGCCGCCCAACGTCACCACGATCCGCACGCCGGACTCGACGAGCGACCGGGTCGCCGCGCGGGCGCCCTCGGGCGTCGAGCCGCTGTCCCGCACCACCACCTCGGCGGGCCACGGCAGGCCGGTGGCGACGTACTCCAACGGCGCGCCGAGCGGCGCGAGGCGTCCGGTCGCCGCGAGGACGACCCCGATCTTCGGGCGTGGCACGGCGGCAACCTATCGACGACGCCGGTGCCACGATCGGGCGATCCCCGGATGTCGAATGAATTCGACGGATTCGTCGAACGACGGGCCGCTTCGGCGTCGAATGATGTCGACTTCCGGTGGCGATTCCGAATTGACGGAGACACCGCCGGTCGATTCCCGTCGAAACCCTTGCGTCACCCATCCGTTACCGTCAACATCATGACGAGGCAGCGCTGGAACACGCCCGCCGCGCCCGGTCCCACGGTCGTGGCGTGCGGGTGCGCCGGGCACCGACCGGCGCATCCGGATTCCCACTGCGGCCGGCTTCACCGCCCGCGCGTGTTCGGTTCCCACCCCTCCCGCTGCCGCACGCGATTACGAGGAGCGTCATGGCCGATATGCGCGACAAGCTGAAAAAAATCCGTTGGCGGGTTGGCCTGCTGGCCACCGGAATGGCCTCGTTGCTCGCGGGCATGGGTGTTGTCGCGGTGACCGACGCCCAGGCGGCGGCGGGCTGCCGGGTCGTGTACTCGGTGCCGAGCCAGTGGCAGGGCGGCTTCACCGGCAACGTCAACATCACCAACCTGGGTGACCCGATCACCGGCGGGTGGCGGCTCACGTGGGCGTTCCCGGCCGGCCAGACGGTCACCCAGGCGTGGAACGCGGCCGTCACGGCGTCGGGCAGCCAGGTCACCGCGACCAACGTCGGCTACAACCCGAACATCGCGACCGGCGGCTCGGTCTCGTTCGGCTTCAACGGCTCGTGGACGGGCTCGAACCCGGCGCCGTCGTCGTTCGCGCTCAACGGCGTCACCTGCACCGGTGACACGACGACGACCACCAGCACGAGCACGAGCACCAGCACCACCACGACCACCAGCACGACCACCACGACGACCACGACCACGCCGGCGGGCGACGCCATGGCGAGGGTCGCGGACATGCAGCCGGGCTGGAACCTGGGCAACTCGCTGGACGCCACCGGCGCCGACGAGACGTCGTGGGGCAACCCGCGCATCACCGAGGCGCTGCTGGACAACGTGCGGGCGCAGGGTTTCAAGAGCATCCGCATCCCGGTCACGTGGAGCGCGCACCAGGGCGGCGCGCCCGGTTACACCATCGAGGCGGCGTACCTGGCGCGCGTCAAGGAGGTCGTGAACTGGGCGTTGGCCGACGGCTTCTACGTGATGATCAACATTCACCACGACTCGTGGCAGTGGATCAACGCCATGCCGACGGACCGCACGAACGTGCTGAACCGCTACAACGCGGCGTGGACGCAGATCGCGACCGCGTTCCGGGACGTCTCGCCGAAGCTGATGCTGGAGAGCGTCAACGAGCCGCAGTTCGCCAACAGCTCGGGTGACGCGCAGAACGCGCAGCTGCTGGACGAGCTCAACAAGTCGTTCCACCGGATCGTGCGCGCCTCGGGCGGCAACAACGCCACCCGCCTGCTCGTGCTGCCGACCCTGCACACGTCGTCGGAGCAGGCGCGGGTCGACGAGCTGGTGGCCACGTTCAACGCGTTGAACGACCCGAACCTCATCGCCACGTTCCACTTCTACGGCTACTGGCCCTTCAGCGTGAACGTCGCGGGCGGGACGAAGTTCGACGCCGCCGTGCAGAAGGACCTGACCGACTCGTTCGACCGGGTGGCCAACGCGTTCGTGGCGCGCGGCATCCCGGTCATCCTGGGCGAGTACGGGCTGCTGGGCTTCGACCGGCACACGGGCACCATCCAGCAGGGCGAGAAGCTGAAGTTCTTCGAGTTCCTCGGGCACTACGCCCGCACGAAGAAGATCACCACCATGCTGTGGGACAACGGCCAGCACTTCGGCCGCACGTCGTTCCAGTGGAGCGACCCGGAGCTGACCGCGCAGCTCAAGTCGAGCTGGACGACCCGGTCCGGCACGGCGTCGTCCGACCAGGTGTTCAGCGCCAAGGCGTCGGCGATCACCGCCAAGTCGCTGACGCTCAACCTGAACGGCACGTCGTTCGTCGGGCTGAGCCAGGGCGGCACCGACCTGGTGCGGGGCACGGACTACACGGTCAGCGGCGACCAGCTGACCATCACGGCGGCGGCGATCACCCGGTTGAGCGGTTCGCGGGCGTACGGCACGAACGCGACGCTGTCGGCCCGGTTCTCGGCGGGTGTGCCGTGGCGGATCAACCTGGTCACCTACGACACGCCGGTGCTGTCGAACGCGACCGGGACGACGAGCGCGTTCGCCGTCCCGACCCAGTTCCGCGGCGACCAGTTGGCCACGATGGAGGCCAAGTACGCGGACGGCAGCAACGCCGGACCGCACAACTGGACCTCCTTCAAGGAGTTCGACGTCACGTTCGCGCCGAACTACACCGCGAACACCACGACGTTGAAGCCGGAGTTCTTCGCCGAGGTCACGGACGGCTCGCGGGTGACGCTGACGTTCCACTACTGGAGCGGCGCCAAGGTGACCTACTACGTCACCAAGTCCGGCACGTCGGTCACCGGCTCCACCGCCTGACCGTCGCGCACGACAGCCGGCGGCCCGGAGCACACCCGCTCCGGGCCGCCGGTTCGCGGTTCAGGGCTGGTCGCTGAGGAGGGCACGCACGCGGGCAAGATCGTCGTGACGGTCCAGTGCCCTCGTCCGCGGTGTCGACGCACGAGTAGTCGTACTCATGCGCGGCGCCGGGTGGTCGGCGAGACTGGCCGCGTGATCGAGGTCGAGCAGCGGAAACGGCCCGGAGTGGCGTTCGCGGGTTTCCTGGTGCCGTTCGCGCTCCAGGTGGCGGTGATGGTCGCGTTCCGGGGGCAGTACTTCGCGGACGCGGGCTGGCGTGGTGGGGAGTACGCGTACGCGTTCATCGGGGTCGCGGTCGGCTCGATCGTGCTGGGGTGCGTGTTCAAGTTCCTGCGTCCGCCCTGGAACTCGGTCGGCACCGGGCTGGTGCTCGCGGGCACGCTCGGCTTCGTGATCGTCCTCGCGGTCCTGGCGGTGGTCCTCGTCGCCCTCTCGCAGTGGGGTTCGACCGGCTAACACCGGTGTCAGAGCCGTGTCAGACCGGTGTCAGCGCGGTGTCCGGCGGGTCGGTGATCGTGGTCGCGACACCCACCACGAGAGGAACTTCCGATGAGTCGCCAGGTTCCCGTCCCGCACGGCCTGCCCATGGAGCGCGACGCGGGCCCCTTCGACCCGCCCCGCCGGATCACCGAGCTGCGCGAAGGCCGCCCGGTCAGCCCGATGATCTTCCCGGACGGTCACGAGGGCTGGCTGGTCACCGGCTACGACGAGGTCCGCAAGCTCATGGCCGACACCCGGTTCAGCTCGCGCCAGGACATCGGCATCGTCCACGTGCCGTACGAGACGCCCGGCATGCCCGCGGCGACCGAGCCGTCACCGCAGCTGCCGGGCCTGTTCATCAGCATGGACCCGCCGGACCACACCCGGCTGCGGCGCATGCTCACCGGCGCCTTCACCGTCAAGCGCATGAAGCAGCTCGAAGAGCACATCGCCGACATCGTCGAGCGGCAGCTGGACGAGCTGGCGGGCCTCCCCCAGCCGGTCGACCTGGTGACGGCGTTCGCGCTGCCGGTGCCGTCGCTGGTGATCTGCGAGCTGCTCGGCGTGCCCTACGCGGACCGGGAGAACTTCCAGGTCAACTCCTCCAAGTTCCTGGAGAAGGACGTGGTGCTCGACGAGAAGATGGCCGCGTTCGGCGCGATGAACGCCTACCTGGCCGACCTGGTCACGCGCAAGCGCGCCGAGCCCGGCGAGGACCTGCTGTCCGACCTGGCCCGGCACGACGACCTCACCGTGGAGGAGCTGACCGGCATCGCGTTCCTGTTGCTGCTCGCGGGCCACGAGACCACCGCGAACATGCTGTCGCTCGGCACGTTCGCGCTCCTGGAACACCCCGAGCAGCTGGCGGCCCTGCACGCCGACCCGGAGCTGCTGCCCGGCGCCGTCGAGGAGCTCATGCGCTACCTGTCCGTCGCCGACATCTTCTACCGCTACGCCACGGAGGACATCGAGCTCGGCGGTGAGACGATCCCCGAGGGCTCGACCGTCGTCGTCTCGCTGCTGGCCGCCAACCACGACCCGCGGCGCTTCGAGAACCCCGACGCGCTGGACGTCCACCGCAACGCGCGGGGTCACCTGTCGTTCGGCCACGGCATCCACCAGTGCCTCGGCCAGCAACTGGCCCGCATCGAGATGCGCGCCGGGTTCGGCGGGCTGCTGCGCCGCTTCCCGACCCTGCGGCTCGCCGTACCCGCCGACGAGGTGAAGCTCAAGACCGACATGAACATCTACGGCGTGCACGAGCTGCCGGTCACGTGGACGGAGACGGCCGGGTAAGCGCCCGGAGGACCGCACCCGGGAAGAAGACTTCCGGGGCGACCGGTCGACATGCTCGGGTGCCGGAGTGCCGTGCCGTCGGACAGGAGCCGCCAGTGGCAGAGGACCGGTCCGTGGGCGCGGGAGAGCGGTGGGTGCTGGCGCTGGCCTCGGTCGGCTCCTTCATGGTGGTGCTCGACCTGCTGGCCGTCGCGACCGCGCTCACCGCGATCCAGCGTGACCTCGGCGCGTCCATGGCGGACCTCGAGTGGACCATCAACGCGTACACGCTGAGCTTCGCCGTCCTGCTGATGACGGGTGCGTCCCTGGGTGACCGGTTCGGCCGGCGGCGGCTGTTCGCGGGCGGGCTCGGGTTGTTCTCGCTGGCCTCGGCGGCCTGCGCGCTGGCGCCGTCGGCCGGGGCGCTGATCGCCGCGCGCACCGTCCAGGGCGTCGGCGCGGCCATCGTGATGCCGCTCGCGCTCGGCCTGCTGAACGCCACGTTCCCGCCGCGGCGCCGCGGCTGGGCGCTCGGCATCTACGGCGGCGTCACGGGCCTGGCGGCGCTGCTCGGCCCGGTCGTCGGCGGCGTGCTCACCCAGGGCCTGGCCTGGGAGTCGATCTTCTGGCTCAACGTCCCGATCGGTCTCGTGGCCATCCCGCTGGTGCTGGCCCGCGTGAAGGAGAGCTTCGGCGCGGGCGCCGCGATCGACCTGCCCGGCCTGCTGCTGTTCAGCGTCGCCGCGGTGGGCCTGGTCTGGGGTTTGGTCCGCGCCGAGGCCGCGGGGTGGGGCAGCGCGGAGGTCGTCGGCGCGCTCGTGGGCGGCGCGGTGTTCGCGGGGCTGTTCGTGCTGCGGCAGACCCGTGCCGCCACGCCGATGCTGCCCGTGCGCCTGTTCCGGTCGCGCGCGTTCGCCGCGGGCAACGCCGTCATCTTCCTCCTCAACGGCTCGCTGACCGGCGCGATCTTCTTCATCGCCCAGTACCTCCAGGTCGCGCTCGGCCACGATCCGCTGGAGGCGGGCCTGCGCCTGCTCCCGTGGGGCCTGGCGCCGTTCCTGATCGCGCCGCGGGCGGGCGCGCTCGCCGACCGGCTCGGCGAACGCCCGCTCGTCCTGGCCGGTCTGACGTCGCAGTCGCTCGGCCTGGCGTGGCTGGCCCTCGTGTCGACCCACGACGCCGGGTACCTGTCGCTCGTCGGGCCCATGGCGCTGGGCGGCATCGGCTTCGCCCTGGCGATCCCGGCGGTGACCAAGGCGGTGGTCAGCTCCGGCGCGGCGGGTGACATCGGCAAGGCGTCGGGCGCGTTCAGCACCATGCGGCAACTGGGCGCGGCCTTCGGCATCGCCATCCTGGCCGCCGCCTTCAGCGCCTCGGGCACGTACGCCTCGGCGTCCTCGTTCACCGACGGCTTCCGGCCGGCGATCGCCGTCGCCGCGGGCCTGACCTTGCTGGGCGTGGTCTTCGCCGCGCTGCTCCCGAAAACAACCCGACCGCGCGCCGAGGTGGAGACCGTCAGCGGCCAGGCCTCGTAGCGAGGTGACGGTGAGATCGGTGCCGAACGGCCTGCGGCCGGTGTCGGCGCACTGGTAGAACGTCGCCATGAGCTACCGGTTCGTCGCCCGCGCGGTCGGCGTGGAGATCGACCCTGACGGCTACTTCATCGAGGCCGGTGTCGCGGAGGGTCCGGACGGCAGCGGCTTCGTCCTCCTCTTCATGTGCGACGGCGCGGAGCCCGACGAGCAGGACGTGTCGCTCGGGCTCGACACCCACTGCGTGGTCACGGCCGACCAGGGCACCGCCTACGGCTGCGTGCGGGAGGCGGTGCTGACCGACGACGTGCTCCGGGTGTCGCTCGACCCCTCGTCGCTGGACGCGCTGCGCCTGGAGGACGCCGAGATCGAGGCGGTCCTCGAAGCGCCGGCCGAGGACATCGCCCGGTTCCGGGAGGTGCTCGCCCGTGTGCTGGCGTACGGGCGCGAAGACGCACGGCCGGTGCGCGTCGCCATCTGAGCGTCCGCCGCGGCTCGTGGCGGCGCGGTCCTGTGCTCAGCCGGGCACGGGATCGATATTCGATTGCGCCGCTCGCGCCGGGCCGGTGAGGATCGGTCGATGACGGAGGACGGCGGGGCCCTTCCCGAGCGGACGTTCGGCTGGTCGGACATGTGGGCCGAGCCCGAGGCCGACCCGCGCGAGGTCGGCGGGCCGTACGCCGGCGAACGGTCGACCCTCGTCCGGCACCTGCGCAACCAGCGGCTGACGTTGGAGTTGAAGTGCTCCGGGTTGGCCGCGGAGGACTTGGCGCGACGCTCGGTGCCGCCGTCGGACCTGTCGCTGCTCGGGCTCGTGCGGCACCTGGCGGAGGTCGAGCAGTACTGGTTCCGGCGGGTGATGGCGGCTGAGGACGTCACGCCGCACTACACCTCCGCGGCCGTCGCGTTCGGTGAGGCGACGGCCGATCCCGAGGTGGTGGAGGACGCGTGGGCCACGTGGCGGGCCGAGGTGGCCTTCGCCGAGCGGTTCGTGGCCGAGGCGCCGGACCTGGACGTCCTCGGCTCCGGCAACCCGGAGCACGCCCCGATCCCGTTGCGCGACGTCCTGGTGCACATGATCGAGGAGTACGCCCGGCACAACGGCCACGCCGACCTCATCCGCGAGCGCGTCGACGGCCGGGTGGGTCAGTAGGGCGTCACCGGGCCGTGGCCACGTAGCGGTGTCCCGCACGGGCGGTGAAGGTGATCGAGTCGCCGTCCGCGCGGGCAGGCACCTGGCGGCCCGTTCGGGCGTCCACGAGGTCGTGGGCGGCGCCGAAGAGGGTGCTGCGGGCCGTGACGGGGCCGTCCTGGCCGGTGGTCAGGGCGATCTCCCGGGCCACGCCGTCGGACCACCGGACGTCGACCGTGACGTCACCGCGGGCGCGCAGGCCCGCGTACGAGCCGGCAGGCCAGTCGCCGGGCAGGGCGGGCAGCACGTGCACCACGCCGTCCTGGCTCTGCAGCAGCATTTCCGCCACGCCGGACGTCGCGCCGAAGTTGCCGTCGATCTGGAACGGCGGGTGGGTGTCCCAGAGGTTCGCGGTGGTGCTGCCGATCAGCTGCTCGGCCAGCATCCTGTGCGCGTGGTCGCCGTCGAGGAGCCGCGCCCAGAAGTTGATCTTCCAGGCCTTGCTCCACCCGGTGCCGCCGTCGCCGCGCGCGGTCAGCGAGGTCCGCGCGGCGGTGGCGAGGTCCGGGGTCTTGAGCGGGCTGATCCCGTTGCCGGGGAACAGCGCGAACAGGTGCGAGACGTGCCGGTGGGTGTTGGCGGGGTCGTCCCAGTCCTCCTTCCACTCCTGCAGCTGGCCCCACGAGCCGATCCGCGTGCCGGGGTCGAGCCGGTCGAGCGCCTTGCGCACCTCGGCACCGAACGCGGTGTCGCCCACGACGTCGGCGGTGGAGACGACGTTGGCGAACAGCTGCCGGACGATCTGCTGCGACATCGCCGCGCCCGCGGAGAAGTCGCCGTGCTCGGGCGAGTAGCTGGGCGTGACGACGAGCCTGCCGTCGCGCGGGTCCACCTTCAGCCCGTCGAGCCAGAACTGGGCGAGCCCCTTCAGCACCGGGTACGCCCGCTCGCGCAGGAACCGGCGGTCGCCGGTGAACAGGTAGTGCTCGAAGTAGTGCTGCGCCAGCCACGCGCCCGCTTCCGGGAACCAGAACGCCGTCGCCCAGTCGTGCACACCGGTGAACCCGAACGGGTTGGTCTCGTTGTTGACGACCCACCCGCGACCGCCGTGCATCTGCCGGGCCGTGACCTCACCCGGCTCGCGCAGTTCGTCCACGAAGTCGAACAGCGGCCCGGTGGTCTCGGCGAGGTTCGTCGTCTCGGCGGGCCAGTAGTTCATCTGCAGGTTGATGTTCACGTGGTAGTCGGCGTTCCACGGCGGCGTCACCGAGTTGTTCCACACGCCTTGCAGGTTCGCGGGCAGGGAGCCGGGCCGTGACGACGCGATCAGCAGGTAGCGGCCGTACTGGAAGTAGAGGGCTTCCAGCGCCCGCCTGGCCGGCGCCGGCGCGGTGGCGTACCCGCGCAGGAGCTCGTCGGTCGGCACGTCGACCGGCTGCTGCCCGATGTCCAGCCGCACCCGGTCGAACAACGCGCGGTAGTCGCGCAGGTGGGCGTCCAGGAGCCGGTGCCAGCCCTTCGCGGACGCGGCGTCGACGGTCCGCTGGACGCGTTCGTGCGGGTCCGTGCCGCGGTAAGTCGGGTAGTCCTCGGCGTAGTCGGTGCCCGCGGCGAACACCAGCACCACGCTGTCGGCGCCGGCCACGGTGAGCGAGCCGTCGGCGTTGTCGGTGCGCGTGCCGCCCCGGTTGAGCAGCTGGAGCTGCGACTCGAACCGCAGGCCGTTGTCGTGCAGCGCGCCGGTGAACGTGGCCCGGCCGCCGTGCGCGGTCATCCGCTTCGACCGGTTGTCCGGTGCGGTGATCGCGGCGGTGAACCCGATCCGGCCGGGCCGGTCGGCGGAGAGCCGGGCGACGAGCACGCCGTCGGCCCCGGTGGCGAAGTACTCGCGGGTGTACCGCACGCCGTCCGCCTTGTACGACACGGAGGCGACCGCGCGGGACAGGTCGAGGGCACGCCGGTAGTCCGTGACCTCGGCGGGCGGGTCGGTGAGCGCCAGGCCGAGCTCCCCGAACGGCTGGTAGGCGCCGAAACCGCGCCGCGACTGGCCCAGCGCCGCCGCGACCGTGTCCGGCGCGACCCGCTGATCACGCTCGATCAGCTCCTGGACACCGGCGAGCGCGTCCGGCCGCGGGTCGGTCCAGTTGCCGAAGTCGTAGCCCTGCGCCGAGCCGGGGCCACCGGTCCACAACGTCTTCTCGTTGAGCTGGATCCGTTCCCGGGCCACGGTGCCGAACACGCCTCCGCCGAGCGCGCCGCTGCCGATGGGCAGCGACTCGCGCTCCCAGTCGGCGGCCGGCTCGTCGTACCAGAGCGTGAGCGTCCGATGGTCCACCGCGGCTACCGCCTCATCCTCGTCGGGCGCGGCGACGCCGAAGGCCAGACCCGCGACGACGACCGCTGCCACACTCCTGCGTGCCCGTTTCATGCGTCCTCCACGACCGAACGGCGGTACCCGCGGGCGGCGGTCGCGGACGGTGGCGACGATAACAAGACATCCGAGCTATCGGAACCCTACCGTGAGGCCACGCCCGGCTTTCCGTAGTGGGACGGCTTCGATCACTACACACCGTGACAGCGACGCATGCCAGGTTCGCGATACATCGGATGGGTCTGCGGTCGGTGGTGACGCGTTTCCCTCGCCAAGCGACGGGAAGCCCAAGGGGACGCCGAGTCGGAGGAGCCGGGCCGTGGACGGTGAGATCGAACTGCGCGTGGACGGGCGGCGCAGGCGGTTGCGCGTGGACACCAGGACGACGTTGCTGGACGCGTTGCGCGACGGGATCGGGGCGAACGCGCCCAAGAAGGGCTGCGACCACGGCCAGTGCGGCGCGTGCACCGTGCTGCTCGACGGGCGGCGGGCGATCACGTGCCTGACGTTCGCGGTGGCGCACGACGGGACGGAGGTCACCACGGCCGAGGGGCTCGCGGACGGCGAGCGGCTGCACCCCGTGCAGGAGGCGTTCCTCGAACGGGACGCGTTGCAGTGCGGTTTCTGCACGCCGGGGCAGGTGTGCTCGGCGATCGGGGTGCTGGACGAGGCGGCGGCCGGTCACCCGAGCGTGGTCACCGAGGACCTGACCGGGCCGGTGGAGCTGACCGACGACGAGATCCGCGAGCGGATGAGCGGCAACCTCTGCCGGTGCGGCGCGTACGTCGCCATCGTGGACGCGGTGCGGGACGGCGCGCGGTGATGCCGTTCGACTACCGGCGCGCGCCCGACCCCGAGGGCGCCGTCGCCGCCGCGACCGGGTGGCCCGGCGTCGCGTTCCTCGCCGGTGGGACCAACCTGGTCGACCACATGAAGCTCGGCCTCGCCGCGCCCGACGTGCTGGTGGACATCAGCCGGCTGCCGCTGGACACCGTGGCCGAACTGCCGGACGGCGGGCTGCGGATCGGCGCGACCGTGCGCAACGCCGACCTCGCCGCGCACCCGGTGGTCCGGCGGGACTACCCGGTGCTGGCGCGCGCCCTGCTGTCCGGCGCGTCCGGGCAGATCCGGAACCTCGCCACGACCGGCGGGAACCTGCTCCAGCGGACCCGGTGCGTGTACTTCCAGGACCTCACCACGCCGTGCAACAAGCGTGAGCCGGGCACGGGGTGCTCGGCGATCGGCGGCTACACGCGGCACCACGCCATCCTGGGCGCGTCCGCGCACTGCGTGGCCACGCACCCGTCGGACATGGCGGTGGCGATGGCCGCGCTCGACGCCCAGGTGGCCGTGCTCGGCCCGGCGGGGCGGCGGGTGGTCCCGCTGGTCGAGCTGCACCGGCTGCCCGGCGAGGAGCCGCACCGCGACACCGTGCTGTCCCCGTCGGACCTGATCACGTCGGTGGACCTGCCGCCGTTGCCACCGGGCACGCGGTCGCAGTACCGGAAGGTGCGCGACCGGGCGTCGTTCGCGTTCGCGCTGGTGTCCGTCGCGGCCGTGCTGCGGGTGGAGGACGGCGTGGTGCGGGACGCGCGGATCGCGCTCGGCGGTGTCGCGCACAAGCCGTGGCGGGCACGGCGGGCGGAGGACGTGCTGCTCGGCTCACCGGCCGACGAGGAGGTCTTCCGGCGGGCGATCGACGCGGAACTCGCGGGCGCGGCGCCGTTGGAGGGCAACGGGTTCAAGGTGCCGCTGACCCGCAACCTCGCGGTGTCCGCGCTGCGCGAGCTGAGCCGGGAGGAACGATGACGGACCTGCTGCGCACCCGCGTGCTCGGTCAGTCGCCACGTCGGGTCGACGGGCCGGCCAAGGTCACCGGCACCGCGCGGTACGCGGGCGACCAGCACGTGGTCGACCCCGCGTACGCGCACCTGGTGCAGGCCGAAGCCGCCCGCGGTGTGGTGACCGGTGTGGACGTGAGCGCCGCGCGGGCCGTGGACGGCGTGCTCGCCGTGCTGACGCCGGACGACGCGCCGCGCCTGGCGTCCACAGAGGACGCCGAGCTGGCGGCGTTCCAGTCGCACGACGTGGCTTTCCGCGGTCAGGTCGTCGCGGCGGTGATCGCGAGCACCCGGGAGGTCGCGCGGGAAGCGGCGGCGCTCGTCCGCGTCGAGATCGACCGGCAACCGCACGACGCGCACCTGGGGACCGACCGCGACGACCTGTACGCGCCGGAGAAGGTGAACACCGGCGCGGAGACCGACACGTCGCGGGGCGATGTCGCGACGGCCCTCGCCCACTCGCCGTTCACGCTCGACCAGACCTACACCACGGCCTGGTACAACAACAACCCGATGGAGCCGCACACCACCACGGCCCTGTGGCTGGACGGCGACCTGGCCCTGTACGAGTCCACGCAGGGCGTGCACACCACGCGTGAGGCGATGGCGAAGGTCTTCGGCCTCGACCCCGAACGGGTGCACGTCATCGCGCCGCACGTCGGCGGCGGCTTCGGCTCCAAAGGCACGCCGCACGTCCACACGGTCATCGCCGCGATGGCCGCACGCGCGGTGCCCGGCACACCGGTCAAGCTCGCGCTCACCCGGCAGCAGATGTTCTCCCTCGTCGGCTACCGGACGCCCACGATCCAGCGGGTCCGGCTCGGCTGCGACGCGGCCGGGCGGCTGGCGTCCCTGGAGGTCGACGCCGTCTCCCAGACCTCCCGGATCAAGGAGTTCGCCGAGCAGACCGCCGTGCCCGCCCGCATGATGTACGCCGCGCCGAACCGCCGCACCACCCACCGGCTGGCCGCGCTGGACGTCCCGGTGCCGTCGTGGATGCGCGCGCCCGGCGAGTGCCCCGGCATGTTCGGGCCCGAGGTGGCGATGGACGAGCTGGCGAACGCCTGCGGCATCGACCCGGTGGAGTTCCGCGTCCGCAACGAGCCGGACGTGGAGCCGGAGTCGGGCAAGCCGTTCTCCAGCCGCAACCTGGTCGCCTGCCTGCGCGAGGGCGCCCGCCGGTTCGGCTGGGAGCACCGCGACCCGACACCGCGCGCCCGGGTGGAGTCGGGGTGGTTCGTCGGCACGGGGGTGGCGGCGTCGACCTACCCGGTGAACCGGACGCCGGGTTCGGCCGCCACGATCCGCTGCACGGGCCCGAGGCGCTACCTGGTCCGGATCGGCGCGGCCGACCTCGGCACCGGCACGTGGACGTCGCTCGCCCAGGTCGCCGCCGACGCGCTCGGGGTCGACTTCGCCGACGTGGAGCTGCGGATCGGCGACACGGCGTCGCCCAAGGCGTCGGTCGCGGGCGGCTCGTCCGGCATCACGTCGTGGGGCTCGACCGTGGTCGCGGCAGCCGAGGCGTTCCGCGAGGAGTTCGGCGACGACCCCGCCGAGGGCGACGAGGCCGGCGCGGAGATGCCGGGCAACGACGCGGGCGACACGTACGCGATGCACGCGTTCGGCGCGCAGTTCGCCGAGGTCCGGGTGCACGTCGACACCGGCGAGGTGCGGGTGCCCAGGCTGCTCGGCGTGTTCGCGGTCGGCCGGGTGGTCAACCCGCGCCTGGCCAGGTCGCAGCTCGTCGGCGGCATGACCATGGGCCTGTCCATGGCGCTGCACGAGCACAGCGTGCCGGACGAGCGGTTCGGGCACGTGGTCAACCACGACTTCGCCGAGTACCACATCGCGACCAACAGCGACGTGCCGCACGTGGAGGCGCACTGGGTCGAGGAGCACGACCCGCACACCAACCCCATGGGCACCAAGGGCATCGGCGAGATCGGCATCGTCGGCACCGCCGCCGCCATCGTGAACGCGGCACACCACGCGACCGGCGTCCGCGTCCGCGACCTGCCCGTGACGCTGGACCACTTCCTCTGACGCCTCCGAACGGTGACGAGTTGGACCGTTCGGCCCTCGCCCGCCGGCCGGTGTCATGCCTACGGTGCGAGCTTCCCTTCGTTCGGAGGCTCACCGGATGGCAACGAAGCACGTCGTCGGAACGATCATGAAGTACCAGCACCGGAAGTCCGCCGTCCTCGAGACCGGTCTGACCCTGGACGGTGAGGAGGCCGTGCGGATCGCCCGGATCGACCCGACCAGGCCCAAGCCGGCGGACCGCGCCCGGGCCGTCGAGGTGGAGACCTCGGTGGGCGTCTACTGGGTCCGGCTCGACCACGTGAGCGTCGTCAGGGCCGCGGACGTCGTCCACACCTGGACCATCACCGGGAAGCTCAACCGCGCGCAGCTGAACGCCGTGCGCAAGGAACTGGACAAGGTCTCCCGGTAGCGGACTCGGGGCTGCGGAACGGGACGGCCGGGAAGGGTCGGCTGCGGCGCCGACGGGATTCGAACCCGCGGACGGTGGGAGCAGGTCCGCTCTCCTCCATCACTCGGCGTGGCGGGGACCTCCACCACGCCGATCGCATTGGGCCGCTCTGCCACAGCGCCGCAGCCTGCGGGACCGCGCGATCCCGCTGCGGTGAGGGTACGCACGGGCCTCGGTGTCAGGGCAGCAGCACGTCCAGGAACGGGTTGCTGAACACGCGGTGCGGGTCGAAGGCGTTGAGGGTGGCGCGGGCCGCGTCCCAGCTCGCGTTCGGGCCCTGGCGGTAGGTGTCGGGCACGGTGGACGTGAGCATCGTGTGGTCCGCCCAGGCCGCCTCGTCCGTGTAAGCCCAGCCCTTGGACCACTCGGCGCGGGTCGACGCGTACGCGCCGCTGTACCGGGTGAAGAAGAACTGCTCCAGCTCGCGGTAGAACGCCGCCGCGCCCGGCGCGGTCGGGAACGTCAGCACGTCGAACCACACCGCGACGTCCCACTCCGGGTGGTCCTCGCGTGGCCGCACGGCCGACAGCGCCGGCACCTGCGCGCCGGGCACGCCCACGTGCGCCGGGTCGTCCAGCCCGCCGACGCGGATCTCGACCTGGCCGGTGACCGGGAACAGCCCGCGCCTCTTGTAGGACAGCAGCAGGTCTTCGTAGAACGCGGCGAAGTCGCTGACCACCCGCTGCACCTCGGCGCGGCTGGTCAGCACCGCGTACCCGTTCGCGGTCTCGCGCAGGGTGGTCGGCTTGACGTAGAGCAGCAGGTTCTTCGACGCGCCCCACAGGTCGGTCGTGAGGGTCGCGGTCAGCCCGGTGGCCGCGGTCGTGTACTGCAACTGGCCGAACGTCGGGGTGAGCGCCCACGCGCCGGTGATCAGCAGGTCGGCGAGGTCGGACACCGGCTTGGGCACGTTGTCGGAGAACAGGTAGTTGTACGGCGCGACCACGTGGCGCGAGGTCGGCGGCTTGGTCGGCGCGACGCTCCACGTCTTGAGCCACGGGCGGTCGGTGAAGACGAACCAGATCGCCTCCACCCGGCCGGCCTGGTCGAGGAAGCTCGCGAACGTGCGCGTCGCCCCGCTGCCCGGCGGCGCGAACAGCTCGCTGGTGGGGATGTCGGCGCGGCTGACGCAGCGCAGGTTCTGGTTCGCGCCCACGCGCAGCGTCACCTCGGTCAGGAACGCGCGGCCCACGTGGGTCAGCAGCGCGGCGCACTCCGGCTCGTCGCGGCGGAACGTGCGCAACCGGTACTCCCCGCCGTCCCACACGACGGCGGTCAGCGAGATGATCATGTTGCTGAGCGAGCCGTAGGTGTGGCCCGGCGGCCGGGTCTCGCCGACGGCCGGGACGGACGTGCCGTGGCCGTTGATCGCGAGCACGCCGCCGACGCTCAGGTCACCCGGCGCGGGGGTGTTGGTCACTCCCAGGCCCGCGTCCTCCAGGAACGCCAGCAGGTCGTCCATCGACGCGCCGGTCTGCACCCGCACCGCGTCCGGCAGCACGGTCATGGCCGTGAGGTGCCGGGTGGTGTCGACCAGCACGACGCGGTCCGCCCCGGTGGTGTCCGCGGTGACGGTGAGCGGCGACCACCCATGCCGGAAACCCCGTGGCCGCAACGTGAAGCCCTGGCTGTGCGCCCAGTTCGCGAGGAGCACCACGTCGGCCGGTGTGCGCGGCGAGCACGTCCACAGGTCGTCGGTGCGGATCTCGCCGGCCCAGTTCTGGTAGGCCTGCCGGTACAGGTCGACGCCCGCCGGGAACGCGGGCGGCGGGTCACCCGCGACCTCGCCCGGCAACAACGCGCCGATCGGTAACCACGCGACGGCCGAGGCTCCGAGGAAGCGGCGGCGGGACAGGGCATCGCCGAAGTGGCTCATGAACCGACCATAAGCGCGCCTGTGACGCGTCGCGCGTCGCCGAGCGGAGGTTGGGCCGAACAGCGCAGCGGCCCTATCACCGTGCGGTTGGGCAACAATCCGGTCGCCCGGCGCGGTCGGTTGACGTTACGTTCCGTCGGTGGCGGAGATCCGTGGGACGTGCGACGACCGGTTCGACAAGGTGCGCGACACCCTCGCCGCGTCACTGGACCAGGACGACGTCGGCGCGTCGGTCGCGGTGTACGTGGACGGCGAGCCGGTGGTCGACCTGTGGGGCGGTCACGTCGACGCGGCCCGCACCACGCCGTGGGAGCGCGACACGATCGTCAACGTCTGGTCCACCACCAAGACGATGGTGGCGCTGTGCGCGCTGATCCTCGCCGACCGGGGCGTGCTCGACCTGGACGCGCCGGTCGCCGAGTACTGGCCGGAGTTCGCCGCGGCGGGCAAGGGCGGCGTGCGGGTGCGGCACGTGCTCGGCTACACCGCCGGCCTGCCGACGTGGACCGAGCCGATCACCGTGCCGGAGCTGTTCGACTGGGACGACGCGACGGCGCGGCTGGCCGCGCAGCCCGCCCGGTGGGAACCGGGGACGGTCGGCTGCTACCACCCGTTGACGCAGGGTTTCCTGGTCGGCGAGGTGATCCGCCGGGTCACCGGCCGCGGCCTCGGCGCGTTCTTCGCCGAGGAGGTGGCCGGGCCGCTCGGCGCCGACTTCCACATCGGCCTGCCCATCGAGCACGACCACCGCGTCGCGCCCGTGATCCCGCCGCCGGGCAAGTCCACCGTGGCGCCGGGGCTGTCCGGTGAGGAGCCCAACCCGGCCATCGTGGCGCAAGACGCCAACACCGCCGCGTGGCGCCGGGCCGAGATCCCGTCCGCGGGCGGGCACGGCAACGCGCGCTCGGTCGGCCTGGTGCAGTCGGTGCTGGCGTCCGGCGGCGCGGTCGGCGGCGTGCGGCTGCTGTCCGAGGCCGGGTGCCGTCGCGTGCTGGAGGAGCAGTTCCGGGGCGTGGACCACTACCTGGACGTGCCGATCCGGTACGGCCTCGGCTACCGGGTCGAGGGGCGGACGTGCTCGTGGGGCGGGTGGGGCGGCTCCGTCGTGGTCGTCGACCTGGACACCCGGATGACGGTGGCGTACACGATGAACCAGATGCTGGAGCAGGGCGCGCTGGGCGACAGCCGCGGCCTCGGCATCGTGCTCGCCGCCTACGAGGGGCTCGCTACCGCAGCCTGACCGGCAGGCTGCGGTGGCCGTTGGAGATGAACGAGTGGACGGGTTCCAACTCGGTCGCGGGCACGGCCAACGCCAGGTCCGGGAAGCTGCCGAACAGCGCCGGCAACGCCACCTCGGCCTCGATGCGGGCCAGCGGCGCGCCCAGGCAGTGGTGGACGCCGTGGCCGAACGACAGGTGCGTCTTGTCCGCGCGCGTGATGTCGAACTCCGTGGCCGTGTCGCCGTGGTGCGCCGGATCGCGGCCCGCCGACGCGTAGCCCGCGAGGATCGCCTCGCCTTGGCGGATCGTGACGCCGTCCACGTCGAGGTCCTCGACGGCGTAGCGCAGCGGCAGGTTCGCCACCGGCGCCTGCCACCTCAGCGTCTCCTCGATCACGTCGGTCCACGTGCGTTCGCCGGAGGTGACCAGGCGGAGCTGGTCGGGGTGGGTGAGCAGCGCGGCGATGGCGTGGTCGAGGAGGTTGACCGTGGTCTCGTGGCCGGCGGAGATCATCAGGATGAGCGTGTCGGCCAGCTCGGCCTCGGTGAGCCGGCTGCCGTCCTCCTCGCGGGCCGCGATCAGACCGCTGGTCAGGTCGTCGCCCGGCGTGGCCCGCTTGGCGGCGACCAGGTCGTTCAGGATCTCGTAGAGCCGGACCTGGTTGGCGACCGCCTCCTCGGGCGTCGTCGTGGTGGCGAAGAGGCTGTCGACGATCCGGTGCAGCTCGGTGCGCGCGTCGTCGGGGACGCCCATCAGTCGGCAGATGACCTCGATCGGCAGGGGGTAGGCGAAACCGGCGCGCACGTCGACCAGGTCCGGTCCGGCGGCGAGCCGGTCGATCAGGTCGGCCGCGATCTGCTCCACCTGCGGGCGCAGCGACTCGGTCCGGCGGGCCGTGAACGCCTTCGAGATCAGCTTCCGCAGCCGGCGGTGCTCGGTGCCGTAGGCGGTGAACATGTTGTGCGCCGCGACCCAGAGGTACAGCGGCCAGTCCTGCGGGACGCCCGCCAGGGCGGGCCAGTGGCGGCGGGCGTCCTTGGACACGCGCGGATCGGCGAGCAGGCGGCGCAGCAGGTCCAGGTCACCGATCGACCAGGCCTCCACCCCGCCCGGTAAGGCGACCCGGGTCGCCGGGCCGCGGGTGCGCAACGCCGCCGCTTCGGCCTGGATGTCGCGGCCGGTGGGGTCCAGCACGTAGGTTCCCATGTGCCCATCGTTACCGCATGATCACTTTGGGTACAAGGCGCTGTGCGGGTTGTGCAGCGGACGTGCCCAGTTGGGCAATGGCCGCGTGCGGCCGGCTGTCACGTCCTAGGTTCCCGCGCATGGCATTGGTGTGGCTTCCCCTGGACGACCGGACGATCGACGGCGTCGTGGCGTTGGCGGGCTCGTCGTGGACGCGGGCGGAGTTGGACGACGCGTGGGTGGCGGCGGGGTGGCCGTTGCCCGAGGGGCGGTCGTTGGCGGAGGAGGTCTACGGCGCGGCCGAGTACCGGTTCGACGTGGACGACCACCGGTGGGTGAGCGTGGCGATGCGGTTCGACCCGGACGAGGTGATCGGGTTCTTCCTCGCGTTCGCCACCTACCTCGACGAGCACGACCCCGAGGACGAGGACGTCCGCGAACTCGTGTCCGCCGGGGGCGCGCCGTGGTCGGCCGACGCGCTCGCCACGCGTGCCGAGTTCGACGCGCGCCACGACGAGGCCGTGGCGCGGTTGACCGCCAGGCTCGGCGAGCCGCACGTCGTCGGCACGCACGACGACGAATGGCACCACGCCGCCTGGCGGGTGGGCGACCGCCTGGTGGTCCTCGCGCAGGGCGAGAACTTCGACCGGTACGGCATGGCCGACGACGCGTGCCTGTGGGTGGTGCGGCACGAGCCCGACCAACCCCTGCCGACGGGTGACGCCCTCTACGCGTTCCTGTGCGGCGACGCGACGCCCGCCTGACCGGTCACCGGTCCTCGCCCAGCCGCCACGCGGCCTGCGCGCCGAGGCTCGTGTCGATGTGCTCGCGCATCACGGCCGACGCGCCCTCGGCGTCGCCGGCCACCACCAGGTCGACCAGCGCACGGTGCTCGCGGTCCGTCCGCGCCCGTGCCGCGTCACCGCGGTCGACCTCCAGCGCCAGCCTGCGGTAGCGGTCGGCCTTGTCCCACAAGCCGTCCAGGGCGTCGATCAGCAGCGCGTTGTGCGACGCCCGGTACAGGGCCGCGTGGAAGCGGCGGTGGGCCACCAGGTCTTCGTGGTCGGGGTTGCCCGGCAGCGCGCGCAGCCCTTCCGCCGCCTCGCGGATCGCCGCGACGTCCGCGTCGGTCCGCCGTTCGGCCGCCAGGGCGACGGCGAGCGGGTCGAGCGCGCGCCGCAGCTCGAGCAGGTCACGGGCCTCCTCCGCCTGCAGCGGCGTGACCCTGGCGTCGCGGTGCGCGTCCAGCTCGACCAGGCCTTCGCCCTTCAGCCGCTTGAGCGCCTCCCGCAGCGGCGTCGTGCTGATCCCGATGGTCTTGGCCAGCGTGAACTGGTTGAGGCCAGAGCCGGGCGCGAGCTCGCCGCTGAGGATCTTCCGGCGCAGCTCGCGGTACGCGTACTCGCTCTTCGTCTCGTACGGCCCGGTCGGGTCGGCCATCGGTCACCACTCCCGGATCTGCGAGGCTCGCCGGGTTATAGCGTATAACTTCCCCCCGTCACGGGGTCCGGGCGACCGCGTCCTTCGGCTTGGCGCCCAGCGCGAGGGCGAGGAGGGCGCCGGCGACCATGCAGGCGCCGACCAGCCACATGCCGGCGCGTTGCGTGCCGGTGAGGTCGCGGAGCCAGCCGGTGATGTACGGCGCGGCGAACCCGCTGGTGTTGCCGAGCGAGTTGATCAGCGCGATGCCGCCCGCCGCGGCCGTGCCGGACAGGAAGTTCGACGGCAGCGCCCAGAACGTCGGCAGCGCGCAGCACACGCCGACCGCGCAGACCGTGACCGCCACCATCGCGGCGTACGGGTCGCCCAGGTAGAGCGCCACGGGGATGGCGCACCCGCCGAGCAGCATCGGCAGCGCCACGTGCCACTTCCGCTCGTTCACGCGGTCGCCGTGACGCGCCCAGAACACCATCACGGTCGCCGCGACCACGTAGGGCACGGCGGTCACCAGGCCGGCCTGCAGCACGGTCAGCTTCGTCCCGAACTGCTGGCCGAACCCGGCGATGATGGTCGGCAGGAAGAAACCCAGCGCGTACAGGCCGTAGGCGATGGCGAAGTAGACGAACGCCAGCCCGAGGATCCGCGGGTGCAGCAACGCCTTGCGCAACGGCCAGTGGTGCTCGGCCTCCGTGGCGCGACGCTCGGCGTCCAGTTCCGCGGCGAGCCAGCGGCGCTCGTCCTCGGCCAGCCAGGTCGCCCGCTCCGGCCGGTCGGTCAGGTAGAACCAGGTGACGACCGCGAGCAGGATCGCCGGGATGCCCTCGACCAGGAACATGAACCGCCAGCCGGACAGCCCGAACACACCGTCGCCGTGCGCGATGAGCAGACTGGACACAGTGGACCCGATCGCCGAGGAGATCGGCACCGCCACCATGAACAACGCGACCGCCTTCGCGCGCTGCGCGGCCGGGAACCAGTACGTCAGGTAGAGGATGATCCCCGGGAAGAACCCGGCCTCCGCGACGCCGAGCAGGAACCGCAGGACCACCAGGGCGGTCGAGTTGGGCACGAAGGCCATCACGGTGGCCACCACGCCCCAGCTGATCATGATCCGGGCCATCCAGCGACGCGCGCCGAACCGGTGCAGCGCGAGGTTGCTCGGCACCTCCAGGATCAGGTAGCCGAGGAAGAAGATGCCGGAGGCGAACCCGAACGCCGTCGCGCTGAGCCCGAGCTCCTCGTTCATCCCGTTCGGGCCGGCGAACCCGATGTTGACGCGGTCCAGGTAGTTGACGAAGTAGAGCAGCGCCAGGAACGGGAGGATCCGGACGGCGACCTTGGCGAGCACCCGGTCGCCCACGGCGGTTGATCCCATCGACATGATCAAATCCAAGGCCGTGCGGCACCGTTCGTCAACCCGCGGTCCGATCATGACCGGCGTCACTGTTGATAACGGTTATCAGGTGCGGTTACGCTCGCGCGGTCCCCCGCCGCACAGTGATCGGCTTGCTCATGGTTGTTCGCCCGCGGTCGCCCGCGTCGTCGGTCGATCGTGACCGGAGGTCGTTCACCCGTCGGTCCCGGCTGACGCAGCGTCTGACGGTCGCGGTCCTCGGTCTCGCGATCCCGGTGCTGGTGGTCGTCTCCGGCTCGGTCGGCACGGTCGAGGTCGGGGTCGCGGACGCGGCGCGGATCGTCATCGGGCACCTGGCGCCGAACGTGCCGTGGATGTCGGACGGCAGCCTGACCGTGCTGCAGGACCAGGCGGTGTGGCAGTTCCGGCTGCCCCGCGCGTTGCTGGCCGGGCTGGCGGGCGCCGGGCTGGCACTGGCCGGCGCGATCATGCAGGTGATCGTGCGCAACCCGCTGGCCGAGCCCTACCTGCTCGGCGTGTCCTCCGGTGCGGGTGTCGGCGCGGTCCTGGTCATCACGCTCGGCTCGGCCGCCGTCGGCGGTCTGCCGCTCGGCGCGGCGGCGTTCGCCGGGGCCCTGGTGGCCGGCGCGTGCGTCGCGCTGACCGCCCGGCACCGCAGCGTGCTGTCGCCGACCAGGATGATCCTGTCCGGCGTCGCCCTCGGTTCCCTGTTCAGCGCGGTCACGAGCTACCTGACGCTGACGACCGAGGCCCAGAACGTGTTCAGCGTCCTGTTCTTCCTGCTCGGCAGCGTGTCCGCCGCGTCGATGGGCTCCCTGGCGGTGCCGGCGGTGGCGTTCGCGGTGGCGTGCGCCGTCGTCGGGTTCCGGACGCGGGCGATGAACGCGTTGCTGACCGGTGACGAGTCCGCGACCGCGCTGGGGGTGGACGTGAACCGGCAGCGCGGCGTCCTGCTGGTCACCGCGGCCCTGCTGACCGGGTCGATCGTGTCGGTGAGCGGGGGCATCGGCTTCGTCGGCCTGGTGATCCCGCACGTGGCGCGCATCCTGGTCGGCGCCGACCACCGGCGGATGCTGCCGGTGGCGGTGCTCGGCGGCGCGGCGTTCCTGATGCTCGCCGACCTGCTGTCGCGCACGGTCGCCGCACCCGCCGAGGTGCCGATCGGCATCCTCACCGCGGTCGTGGGCGCGCCGTTCTTCCTGTGGCTGATGCGCCGCGACACGGCGGCGCAGGCGGGACTCGACCGATGAGGGTGCGCTTCGACCACGTCAGCGTCACCCTCGGCGGCCGGGACGTGCTGCGGGACGTGGACGTCGAGATCCGTCCCGGCCGGTTCCTCGGCCTCGTCGGCCCCAACGGCAGCGGCAAGTCGACGCTGCTCCGCACGCTCTACCGGGCCGTCGCGCCGTCGTCGGGCCGGGTGCTGCTGGACGAGCGGGACGTGTGGCGCACCGGCCGGCGGGAGGTCGCGCGGTCGGTCGCGGTGATGACCCAGGAGACGTCGACCGAGTTCGACCTGACCGTGCTGGACGCCGTGCTGCTGGCCAGGGTGCCGTTCCAGCGCGGGTTCGGCCGCGACACCGACGCCGACCTCGACCTGGCGTGGACGGCGCTGGAGCGGGTCGGCGCGGCCGACGTCGCCGACCGGCCCATCGGCAGGCTGTCCGGAGGGCAGCGGCAGCGGGTGATGCTGGCCCGCGCGCTCGCCGCGGACACCCCGGTCCTCGTGCTGGACGAGCCGACCAACCACCTCGACATCGCCTTCCAGCTCGAACTCATGCGGATCGCGACCGACCTGGACCGCACGATCATCGCGGCGCTGCACGACCTCAACCTCGCCGCCACCCACTGCGACGACATCGCCGTGCTCGACGGTGGCCGCCTCGTCGCCGCGGGCACGCCGGCCGAGGCGCTCACGCCACAGGTGGTCGAGGACGTGTTCCGGGTCGCCGTCGACCGGCTCACGCACCCGCGCACCGGTCGTCCCGTCCTGGTCTTCGACCACCCGGGCCGCGAGCCCGGCGGTCCCACCGAGCACAGAGATGAGATCCATGCGTAGCACACTGTCCCTGGCCGCCCTCGGCGTCAGCGCCGCGCTGGTCGCCGGCTGCGGCTCCGCGGTCACCCCGCAGACGCAGGCCACCGACGCCGGCCAGGCCGTCACGATCACCAACTGCGGCCGGGACGTCACCGTCCCCGGCGCGCCGAAGGCGGCGGTCGGGCTGAGCCCGTCGCAGACCGAACTGCTGCTGCGGTTGGGTCTGGCGGACGCGCTCGTCGGCCAGGCGCAGACGGCCACCGCGCCCCTGTCCGACGACGTGGCGGGCCTCGCCGCCGCCGTGCCGGTGCTGAGCGAGTCCGGGCCGCCGAGCCGGGAGCAGCTGCTGAACGCGCGGCCGGACTTCGTGTTCTCCCCGACCATGTACGAGTTCACCGCCGAGCAGGGCTTCGCGAGCCTCGATCAGCTCCAGCAGGCCGGTGTCACGGCGTACGTCGCCACGGGCGGGTGCGCCGACCGGCGGATGAGCGGCACGGTCGAGGACGTCTTCACCGACCTGGAGAACCTCGGCAAGGTCTTCGCCGCGCCCGACCGGGCCGCGCCGCTGATCGAGAAGGGCAAGGCCGACCTGGCCGCGGTGGACACCGCCGTCGCGAGCCGCGCGAAGCCCACCGTCGCCCAGGTGTACCTGGAAGGCGCCACCGTGACGGCGATCGGCGCGGGCATCGAGTACGACATCATCCGCCGGGCGGGCGGCGACAACGTGTTCTCGCCCCGGGACCCGCAGTTCGCGAAGTTCTTCGCCGCGCAGATCACCCCCGAGGCGCTCGCCGCCGCGAACCCCGACGCGATCGTGTTCGCGGTCAACGGGTCCGAGCACGAGCAGGCGACCGTGGACTTCCTGAACCGCACGTTCCCGGACATGACCGCCGTGCGCGAACGGCGGCTGATCGCGATCGACGCCGCCGACACCTACCCGGGCACCCTCGGGAACGTCTCCGTGGTCCGGGAGATCGCGGAGCGGCTGCACCCGGACGCCTTCACCCCGTGATCCACCGCAGGCTCCTGCAGTTGGCGGGCGTCGTCGTCGGGCCGATCGCGCTGCTGGCCCTGGTGTCGGCGCTGGTGTCGGCGTGCCACGTCGCCGGAGCCGTGCTGACCGCGGCCGTCCTCGCCGATCTCGTCGGCGGGGACGGTGCCGTCGTGGCGCCGCTGCTCGGCGCCCTGGTCGGCGTCGTCGCGGTGCGGTCGGCCCTGCTGTGGCTGCGGGAAGTGGCCGCCGCCCGGTTCGGCATCGCGATCCGCACCCGGTTGCGCGGCGAGTTGTTGCGCCGCATCGCCTCGCTCGGGCCGGCGTGGGCGCAGGGCGAGCGGTCCGGCGCGATCACGCACACCGTCGTGGACGGTGTCGAGGCCCTCGACGCCTACTACAGCCGCTACCTGCCCCAGCTGCTCGTGACCTGCGTCGTGCCGGCGGCCGTCACCGGGTGGCTGTTCACCGTCTCCGTCCCGGCCGCCGCGGTCCTCGCCGTGTCGGTGACGTGCGCCGTGGTGGTGCCCCGTGGCTGGGACGCCCGGCTGCTCCGGACGGGACGAACCCGTTGGCGCGCCTACGAGAAGCTGGCCGCGGACTACCTGGAGGCGACGCAGGCGATCGGCGTGCTGCGGGTGTTCGGCGCGGGCAAGCGGACCGGTGACGCGCTCGCCGCACGCGGCGAGGAGCTGCACGGCTCCACGATGACGCAGCTGCGGGTCTCGCTCGTGGAGTCCGCCGTCAGCGCGCTCGCACTGCACCTGGGCACCGTCGCCACGATCGTCGTCGCCTGCGCCGGTGTCCTCGGCGGTGGCGCGCCCGCCGCGTCGGTGTTGCTGTTCCTGTTGTGCGCCAGGGAGTGCTTCCGGCCGGTGCTCGACCTGTCCGCCCACTGGCACGTCGGCTACCAGGGGCTCGGCGCGGTCGAGGGCATCGACGAGATCCTCACCGCGAGCCCGGCCGTCGCGGACACGGGCACGCGCGCCGAGCCCGCACGTCCGGGAGCGGGGCTCGTGCTGCGGCACGTCGGCTTCCGGTACCCGAACGGGGCGGGTGTCGACGACGTCAGCTTCGTGTGCCCACCGGGGGGCATCACCGGGATCGTCGGCCCTTCGGGCGCGGGCAAGAGCACGCTCGCCCGGCTCGTCGTCCGGCACGCCGACCCGCGGCACGGGACGATCGAGCTCGACGGCACCCCGATCACCGACTACACGCTCGCCGCGCTGCGCGCGAGCATCGGGGTCGTCGGCCAGCACACCCACCTGTTCCACGGGACCGTGGCGGAGAACCTGCGCCTCGCCCGGCCCGACGCCACGCCTGAGGAGGTGCGTGCCGCGGCCCACGTCGCGGACGCCCTCGACTTCATCGAGGCACTCCCCCGCGGCTTCGACACGGAACTCACCGAGAACGGCGCCCGGCTCTCCGGCGGCCAGCGGCAACGGCTCGCCATCGCCAGGGCCGTGCTCGCCGCGACACCCGTGCTCCTGCTGGACGAGGCGACCTCCGCGCTGGACGTCGACACGGAGGAACGCGTCCTCACCCGGCTCGCCGAGCACTGCCCCGGCACGACCCGGATCGTGATCGCGCACCGCGAGAGCGCCCTGCGCGGCGCCGACACGATCGTCACCATCGAGTCCGGCCGCGTCGCCGGCACGGTGGCGCGATGAGCGGCCCGCTCCGACGCCTCCTCCCGGTCATCGCCGAGCAGCGGGCGACGTTCGGCTGGACCATCGCGGCCAACGCGGTCGTGCAGCTCGGCGCGCTGACCATCGCGGTGGCCGGCACGTGGCTCGCCGGCCGGACGGCCGCGACCGGCGCCGCGCCACTGGCGCCCGCGGCCGTCGTCCTCGCCGGTGTCGCGGTGCTGACCGCGGTGATGACGTGGCGCGAGTCGTGGGTCTCGCACGACCTGGCCTACCGGCTGATCGGCGCGCTGCGCGCCCGCGTGTTCGACCGGCTCCGGGTGAGCCTGCCCGACCGCCGCGCACCACGCCGCAGCGGCGACCTCGCCTCGGTCGCCTTCGCCGACGTCGACCGCCTCGAATGGCTCTACGCCCACACCGCGGCCCAGGCGCTCACGTCCGTCGTGCTCGTCGGGGCCACCACCACGCTGTCGCTGCTCGTCACACCGTGGCTGCTGCTGGTGTGGGTGCCGTTCGTCGCCGTGACCGCGGCGCTGCCCTGGCTGTTCGGGCGGATGGGCGCCCGGCAGGGCGCCGAGCTGACCGAGGCCGCCGCCGTGCTCAACGCCGAACTGGTCGACACCGTGCGCGGGCTGGACGAACTCAGCGCCGCCGGTGCGCTGGGCCGCCGAACCGCCGCGCTCGACCGGCACACCGACGTGCTGACCGCCGTGCAGGCGCGGATCGGCTCCCGGACGGGCGCCGAACGCGCGGTCACGGACGCCGCCCTGTCCCTCAGCGCGATCGGCGCCCTCGCGGTCTGCGCGGTGAACCTCGACGCCGTGGGCCGCGTGCTCGCACCGGTCGCGATGGTGCTGGCCACCGCCGCGCTCGGTCCCGTCGCGCAGATCTCCGACCTGCTGCGCAACCTCGGCACGCTGCGCGCGGCGGGCACGCGCATCGTCGACGTCCTCGACCGGCGCCCGGCGGTCCCCGCGGCCTCGGCGCCGCGGCGCCTGCCGGATCGCGCGGCCGGTCTCGTGTTCGACCGCGTGACGTTCCGCTACGGCGACGGGCCGCCCGCGTTGCGGGAGGTGTCGTTCACCGTCCGGCCGGGCGAGCGGGTCGCGCTCACCGGCCCGTCCGGCGCGGGGAAGACCACCTGCGCGCTGCTGGCCGTCCGGATGTGGGACCCCGACAGCGGGCGCGTCACCCTCGACGGCGTCGACCTCGCCGACCTGGCCGACGACGACCTGCGGAATGCGATCAGCGCCGTGCCCCAGGACCCCGGCCTGCTCGCGGGGACGATCGCGACCAACATCCGGCTCGGCCGCCCCGACGCCGATGACCGCGACGTCGAGCGGGCGGCGCGCCGGGCGGGGATCCTCGACCCCGGCGCCGGTCTCCCCGCCGGGCTCGACACCGCCGTCGGCGAGTCCGGCGCCGGGCTGTCCGGCGGTCAGCGGGCGCGGGTCGCCGTGGCCAGGGCGCTGCTGGTCGACCCGCGCGTGCTCATCCTGGACGAGGCGACCGCCAACCTGGACGCCGACGCCGACGAGGCCATCACCGCCGCTCTCGCCTCGACCGGCGACGACGTCGCGGTCCTCGTCATCGCCCACCGCCCCACCACCCTCGCCCGCTGCGACCGGACGGTCGAGCTGAGGGACGGGCGGTGCGTCAGCTGATCCGTGTGCTGGTACCCGCCAACACCGCGGCGACCCGAGGGACGGGCGAATCACCCGATCCGTACGCCGCTTCCCACGAGTGCCCGCGCGCGGAGCACGGTGGTCGAGGCCATCAGCGTGCGGTAGCGGGCGTGGACGGCGGCCACGGCCGGTGCGTCCAGCCCGTCGAGCGCGGCGCGGATGCCCGAGCCCATGACGAACCGCCACGCCGAGTCCGGCGTGATCGGGACGTCCCGCTCCACCAGGCGCACGGCGACCTCGCCCAACCCGATGCCGCTCAACCACCCGGCGAGCTTCACGTCGGTGTCCACGCGGGCGGCCTGCCGGGCCGACGGCGGCCGGTCGAACGTCCGCCCGGTCTCCTCGGTCAGCGCCTGGACCAGCGGGCCGACCACGTCGTCCACGCTGCCCTGCCGCCACGTGGTCACGGCGAACGTGCCGCCCGGGCGGAGCAGGCCGACCAGGTGCCCCGCGGCCGCGTCCATGTCCGGCAGGAAGAAGATGCCGAAGACGCACTGCACCCGGTCGTACGGCAGCCCGTCGGCCGGCGCCCACCGGGTCGCGTCGGCGTGGTGGAAACGTAGCTGCGGCAACCCCTCTGCACGCTCGGAGCCCTGGTCGAGCAGTTCCCGCGCGAGGTCCACGGCGTCGACCAGCCCTTCGACGCCGACCGCCCGTGCCGCCGGGATGGCCGACGAACCCGATCCGCAGCACACGTCGAGCACCCGTTCACCCGGTCGCGGCGGCACGGTCTCGACGGTCGCGGCGCCGACCGGGTCCCACAGCAGGGGCGTCCACTCGGCGAACTCGGCACTGCCGTGGTCGAACGCCTGGACCACCGGGGGAATCGACTCAGCCATCCAGTCCTCGCCGTCGGGATCGGGTGAGCAGCGACAGCGCCGCGCCACCCGTGAGCAGCAGAACGCCGACCGCCGACACAGTACCCAGCGATCCGGCGCCAGTGTTGGCGAGCCGCGAGCCGCCCGAGGCCGCCGCGGTGGTCGTGGTCGGCGGCACGGTGCCGGTCGGGCTGGTCGTGGTCGGCGAGGTGGTGTCGGTGGGAGCCGTGCAGTCGCGGCCGAGGGCGGTGGTCGGGTCGACGTCGCCCACCGCGACGGCGTACTCGTCGGTGTCCACGACGCGCTGCCCGCCGGCGGGCGTCACGGCGACCTCGACCGTGATCCGGTAGATACCCTCCCGGGTGAACGCCCAGTTGGCGTGCGCGTGGGTGCCCGGCGCGACGGTCAGCGCGTCGGGCAGGCCGTCGGCGGAGTTCACCAGCACGGTCGGAGTGAGCCCGGTCAGGAACACCGCGAGCCGGCCGGGCCCGTCCACGGCGGACAGCGTGATGGTGACGTCGCCGTGCTCGGGGCGCAGCGACTCGGTGTTCCAGCCTGCCCAGACGATGCCGGGGATCTGCGTCTGCGGGATCAGCCACACCGGCTGGCCGGCGTCGCCCAGGAACGCGTAGGCGGGATCGGCGGGGATGGTGTTGCGGGCCTGGGGAACGAGGTGGACGACCACGTCGGCGGGCTCGCGCCAGACGGCCTTGTCCGGGCCCGCGGTGCCGTCCTTGACACGGGTGCGCAGGACGCCGTCCTCCAGCCCGGGTGCGATGAGGTCGACGTGCCCGTCATCCAGGACCACGCACGGCGTCGGCGCGCTGGTGGTGGTCGTCGCCGTAGTGGTCGATGTGGTGGTGGTCGTGGTGGTGGTGGTTGTCGTCGGGGTGGTCGTCGTGGTGGTTTCGCCCGTGCCCGGAGTCACGGTCGTGGGGTCCACCTCGCCTACCGCGATGGCGTAGGTCGCGGTGGCGCGCAACGGCGCACCGGCCGTCGTGGTGGCTTCGAGGGCGAACGTGAGCCGGTAGACGCCCTCGGCGGTGAACGTCCAGTTGGCGTGCGCGTGCGTGCCGAGCGCCACCTGGTGCTGCTGCGGCAGCGGGTTGGCGGTGTCGAAGACGCGCGGCAGCGGCTCGCCGAAGGACCCGCTCTGGAACACGGTCACCGCACCCGGCGCCCCGCTGCCGGGCGCGTCGCCGCCGATCGCTTCGAGCGACCAGCGCACCGAGTCGGGTGCGACCTGGTCCGCGGTCAGGGACTCGGTGTTCCAGCCGAGCCACACCAGGTTGGGGTCCTGCACCTCGGGGCTGATCCAGATGTCGCTGCCCGCCGGACCGAGGAACGCGTACTCCGGCGGCTCCGGCACCTGCGTGCGGGCCTCGGGCTTGACGTGGGTGACCACCGCGGCCGGATCACGCAGCACGGGCGGGTCGACCGTGCCGTCCTTGACCCGGATCACCAGCTCGCCGTCCACGATCGAACCGGCCACCAGGTCGACGTGGCCCTGGTCGACCACGGTCGTGGCGTCCTGGGCCGAGGCCGGCACGATCGACGCGCCGACGAGCAGGGTCAGAGCCGCGGCGGCGAGCGCCAGGCCGCGGCGGTGGTGCGTGGTCAAGACGACTCCTTGGCCGGTCGGCGGCGGGTGACGACGAGCACGAGGGCGCCCGTGGCGAGCAGCGCCAAGGCCAGCGCGGTGGCGGCCGGTGCTTCGGCGGGGCCGGTCGAGGCGAGCTGGGTCGACCGCCTGCCGTCCGGGGTCGGGTCGGGGGTGTCCGGGTTGCCGGTCGCGCCGGCGTCGCCGACGACGAACGTGTAGCTCTCGGTGTCGGTGAGCGGGCGGCCGTCGGTCCGGGTGGCCGACACGGTGAAGTCCAGCCGGTAGCGGCCGGGCTTGCCGAACGCCCAGTTGGCGTGCGCGTGCGTGCCGAGCGCGACGGTGTGCGTGTCGGGCAGCCCGTCGGTGCTGTTGAAGATCAGCGAGGGCGCGCCGAACGAGCCGGTGGTGAACAAGCCGAACGGGCCGGGGCCGTCCACCGCCGTGAGCGTCCAGGTGACCGGTCCGGTGACGTCCGCCGGCCGCAGTTCCTCGGTGGACCAGCCGATCCAGAGGATGCCCGGCTGCTCCTGTTGGGGCAGCAGGTGGATCGGCGCGCCGGCCGCGCCGAGGAAGGACAGCGCGGGGATCGCGGGCAACGCGGTGCGCGCGGCGTCGGTGATCCGGAACTCGACGTCGGCCGGTTCACGCCACGTCACCGCGCCGACCGTGCTGCCGTCCTTCACGTGCACGCTCAGCCCGTCGCCGAGCAGCCGGGGCGCCAAGGCGTCGACGTGCCCGCGGTCGAGCGTGACCCGTCCGGTCGCGGTGGGCGGCTGCCCCTGTGCGGCGAACTCCGGCACGACCTGCGGCGCGGCTTCCGGTGCGGCTTCCGGCGTCGCACGTCCGGCCTGAGGTGCCTCCGGCACGACGGCGGCCTCGACCGCACGGCGCTCGGACGGGAGGGCGGGCTCGCCGACCTCCACCGCGTACACGCGCTCGGCGTGCACCGGGCTGCCGTCGAGCAGGTAGGCGTCCGCGTCGAGCCGCACGGTGTGCCGACCCGGCGCGGTGAACTCCCAGTCCGCGACCCCTTCGGCCGCCACCGGCACCGTCACCGGCTCCTCGCCGGTCTTACCGGGACCGTCGAGCACGACCGCGCGCAACCGCACCACGTCACCGAAGACGGCGCCGGGCGTGACCGCCGTGGTGTCCCACCGCACGCCGACCCGCCCGTCCACCGCCGTGACGGTGTCGACGCCCGCCGCGAGGTCCAGCGAGCCGTCACGCACGCTCACCACGACCGCCGCCGGCCCGGGCGCGGCGAACGCGGGCGCGGCGAGCACGAGCAGCACGCCGGCCACCCCGCTCACCGCCAGGGAACGGACCGCGATCACGACGACACCTCCACCTGGACTCGGGACGCCGCCGCCGGCCCGCGGCCACGCGGACGGGTGAGCAGGCCGTGCCGCGGGGCGAACAGCCAGCACAGCACGAAGACTCCGGTGAGGGTGAGCACGATGAGCCCGCCCGCCGCCAGGTCGAACGCGTAGGACAGGTACAGGCCGAGCACGCTGCCACCGGCGCCGATCGCCGGCGCGAGCAGCATCATCACGCCCAGCCGGTCGGTGAGCAGGCGGGCCGCGGCGGCGGGTGTCACGAGCAGCGCCAGCACGAGCACGTTGCCGACCGCCTGCAGGGAGATCACGATCGCGAGCGTCACCATCACGTACAGCGCGATGTCCAGCCAGAACACGGGCAGGCCCACCGCGCGGGCCTGCTCGCGGTCCAGGCTCGCCGCGACCAGCCTGCCGTTGAGCAGCGCGGTGGCCAACAGCAGGATCGCGCCGATCACCGCCACCGACACCACGTCGCCGTCGCTGATCCCGAGGATCGACCCGAACAGGAACGACTCCAGCGACCCGCCGTAACCCGGCGCGGCGCTGAGGATGACGATGCCCAGGCCGAACGCCGCGGCGAAGAAGATCCCGATGACCGAGTCCTCCTTGAGCCTGCGGTTCTGCGCGACCACCGCGATGAGCAGTGCGGTGAGCACACCCGCGACCGCGCCGCCGACCACCAGGTTGGTGCCGAGCACGAAGGCGACCGCGATGCCGGGGAACACCGCGTGCGCGACCGCGTCGCCGATGAACGCCATGCCGCGCAGCACGACGTGCCCGCCGACGACACCGCACACGAGGCCGGACAGCAGCGCCACCAGCAGGGCGCGCCGCCAGAAGTCGTACTCCCACGGCGCGGCCAGCGCGTCGAGGACCGCGGTCATCGGGTCACCCCCAGGGAACGGAGCAGCTGCTCGGCCCGGTCCAGGCCGAAGGTGCGCAGCCAGATGTCGGTGTCGGCGAGCGCGGCCGGCTCGCCGTCGGCCACGACCGTGCGGTTGAGCAGGCACAACCTCGAGCACAACGTGGTCGCGGCGGCCAGGTCGTGGGTGGTCATGAGCACCGCGACCCCTTCGTCCCGCAGGTCGGTGAGCAGCCGGCTCAGCAGCTCCTGGGTCGGCGCGTCGATGCCGGTGAACGGCTCGTCCAGCAGCAGCACCCGCGGGCGCAGCGCCAACGCGCGGGCGACGAGGACGCGTTGCCGCTGGCCGCCGGACAGCTCGCCGACGGGCCGTGACCGCAGGTCGTCCATGCCCACGCGGGTGATCGCGTCGTCGACGGCGGCCCGGTCCCGCGCGGTGCGTCGCCCGAGCAGGCCGGTCAGGTGGGTGCGCCCGGTGGCGACCGCCTTCGCGACCGAGATCGGGAAGTCCCAGGCGAACTCGTGGCGCTGCGGCACGTAGCCGACGGAGCCCTGGGCCTGCCGGGCGGTGCGGCCGTGCACGGTGACCGTGCCCTCGTGCGGCGGCAGCAGGCCCAACGCGGTGCGCAGCAACGTCGTCTTGCCCGCGCCGTTCGGGCCGATCAGCCCGACCAGCTCCCCCGCGCGGAGGTCGAAGTCCACTGAGGACAGCACCTCGCGTCCGCCCAGGTGCACGGCGAGGCCGCGGATGTGCAGGACCGGCTCGTTCATCGCTGTTCCCCTCGCCGACGCAGGGCCACGGCCACGACGACCACCACGAGCAGCGCGCCGCCGCCCAGGCCGACCCACAGCCACGTGCGGTCGCTCGCCGGTTCCGGTTCCGCACGCGGCTCGGGCGCCGGCGCCGGCTCGGCGACCGCCACGTCGAAGGCGGTCCGCGGGTCGGTGTCGCCGCCGACGTGCACGCGCAACACCTTCCGGTCGGCCACCTGCGCTCTGTCCTTTGTAGACGCTGTCATCTCCAGGTCGAGCAGGTAGGTGCCCGGCGCGCTGAAGACCCAGTTGCCGTGCACGTGGGTGCCCACCTCGATGCCGGTTTCCTGCGGCGTCGCGTCGGCGCTGGTGAAGAGGGTGGTCGGCGCGCCGAAGTTGCCGCTGAGGAACAGCACGAACCGGCCGGGGCCGCGCACGTCGTGCAGGCGCCAGGTGACCTCGCGCTCGACCGCCGCGGTCACGTCCGGGTCCTGGGTGTTCCAGCCCGGCCACACCACGCCGGCCTGCTCCACCTGCGGCAACACCCAGATCGGCGAGCCGCCGTCGCCGAGGAAGTCGTACGCCGGGTCGTCCGGCACGGTGGTGCGGGCCGTGTCGTTCACGTGCAGCACCACCTCGGACAGGTCACGCCACGTTGGCGCGTCGCCGGTGTCGTCACGCAGCTGCACGGTCCACCGGCCGTCGACGAAGCGCGGCCCGAGGTCGACATGGCCAGCCGAGACGACCACCTGCTCGGCGGCGTGCGCGACGGCGAACGGCTGGACGACCGCGAGCACGGCGAGGAGAGCGAACCAGCGCGTCAGACGAGGCATCGGGTCACCTCGTCGGCGTTGTGCCGCATCATGTCCACGTAGTTCCGCACCTTGTCGTCGAACGCGTCCCCGTACAGCAGGCACACGTCGACCGCCTGGTCCCGGGCGACCTGGCTCAGCACCGACGCGCGCTGCGCGAGGTTGGGCTCCATGAACACCGCCGGCACCTTCAGGTTCCGCACCGTCTCCGACAACTTGCGCACGTCCTCCACGCTCGGTTCCTGCGCCGGGTTGGGCACCACGAAGCCCGCGACGGTCAGCCCGTAGGCGGCGGCGAAGTAGCCGAAGCCGTCGTGCGTGGTGACCAGGTGCCGGTGCTCGGGCGACACTCGGGCGACGGTCTCGCGCACGTGGCCGTCCAGCTCGTCGAGCCGGTCGAGGTACGCGCGGGCGTTGCGGTCGTAGACCTCGGCGCCGTCCGGGTCGGCGGTGCGCAACGTGTCCCGGACGACCTCGACGTAGGCACGGGCGTTGCGCACGTCCTGCCACAGGTGCGGGTCGATCTCGCCGTGCACGTGCTTGCCCAGCACGGCCTGCGGCAGTTGGTGCACCGAGCCGCCGGGAGCGCCGAGGAACGCGAACCGCGGGTCGTCCGGGATGGTGGCGATGGCCTTGTTGGGCACCTCGATCACCGCGTCGGCCGCCGGGACGACCTGTCCCTGGTTCGCGCCGCCCGCCGCGTCGTTGAGCGTGTAGAGCTCGCCGGTGTCGAGGTCGACGGTCAGGTCGGTGTGCCCCTCGTTCAGTACGGTGCCCGCCACACCGGTCGGGTCGACGCCCACCGCGAACGTGAACGTGCTCTCCCCCAACGGGATCGGCGCGTTCGTGCCGCCGTTGAGCAGGGTCGCGGCGAGCGTCAGCCGGTAGATCCCCGGCTGGGTGAACGCCCAGTTGAGGTGCGTGTGCGCGGCCGGCGGCAGCGTCGTCGCGTCGGCGTCGGAGAGGTCGTCCGCCGAGTTGAAGTGCACCACCGGTTTGCCCAGCGCCTCGGTCAGGTACAGCACCAGCTCGCCGGGCCCGTCCAGCGCGGTCGCCGCCAGGCGCACCTCCGAGGACCGGGTGGCGCCCTTGTCCTTGCCGTCACCGCGCACCCGCAGGCCGAGCCAGAGCACGTCCAAGCCGATGTTCTCCACCAGCGGGATCACGTGCGCGCCATACGTTTCCGACACCTCGGCCAGCGAGACGTTGGGCGTGCCCTCCCGCACGTTGGCGTCGATCGCCTTGATCAGGCGCTGCTCCTCCAGCAGGAGGTGGTTGGTGAACGTGACGTCGGCCCGCGTCACCTTCTTGGCGTCGGCGGGCACCGGCTCGTAGGAGTGCGGGTCGCCGCCGGGCGGCACGATCGAGTCGACCTGGACGCGCTCGCCGCCGACGTTGCGCACGAGGTCGGCCAGGATCTCGGTGGTCGTGACCACCGACACCCCGTCCGCCGCGTCACCGCCGGCGGTCGAGCAAGCGGTCAGCAGAGCGACCGAGACCGCCGCGATGGCGCGCGTGAACGCACGCACGTGCATGGGATTTCCTCCAGACGGACGCCGGTCGACCGGCGTGGCACCGCGAACCTAATACGAACGACAACCGTTTTCAATAGACCGGCCGGCCCAGCTCGCCGACGACCGTTCAGCCCTAACGGCAACGATTATCGTCTGCAACACTGCGGTCGAGGCCCGATCGGGCCATCAACCCCACGAACGGAGCACTCCACCGTGCGCACCTCTGCACGCCTCGCTCTGCTGCCCTTGGCGGTGGCGGCCCTCTTGGGCGCCGTCGTCGCACCGGCCACCGCGTCCTCCACCGCGGTGGTCCTCGACAGCGGGCACGTCGACGTCATCGGCATCGCGTTCGAGGACGGCAAGCTCGACATCCACGTCCACGACGAGACCAACGACGTCGAGTACGCGCCCTCCGACGTGAAGATCGTCGCCAAGTCCGCGGCCCGCACCACCGTGCCCGCCGACCCGGCCTACTCGTTCCTCGGCACGGCGGGCAGCCCGGTCTGGGTGCTGCCCGAGGTCGAGGACCCGGCGTTGCTGTGGCCCGGGATCGGCACCGAGGAGGTCGAGCCCGGTGTCTTCGTCGACGACGCCCTGAGCCTGCGGTTCGAGTGGGTCTACGGCCCCGCCGGGTTCAGCGTCTTCACCACCGACGCCTTCGGCGCGCCCACCGTCCTCGTGGACAGCGGCAACGGCCTGCCCGACACGGTCGCCGTCACCGCGGCCAACCACCAGCACGCCAGTTGGGCCTTCGAGGCCGCCGGCGCCTACGCCGTCGTCGTCCGGGTCAGCGGCGTCCTCGCCGCCACCGGCCAGAAGGTCACCTCCGCACCCGCCCTCTACCGATTCAAGGTGAACGCATGAGAACCCGAGCCATCGCCGCGACCGCTTTCGCCGCGACCGTCGCGCTGCTCCTGCCCGGCACCGCGCACGCCGCCACCATCTCCCAGGGCCACGTCGACGTCCTCGACGTCGACTGGACCGGCAGCGCGTTGACGCTGGACCTCCACGACGCCACGGTCACCCCCGCCGTCGACCGCGACCCGGCCACCGTCGTGCTCGACGTCGTGCCCGCGAGCAAGACCACCGTGCCGAACAACGCCGCGTACTCGTTCCTCGGCACGCCCGGCTCGACGGTGTGGGTGCTCCCGCAGGCCCAGGTCGCCGGCATCGTGTGGCCCGGGATCAACACCCAGGGCGTGCCGTCCGGCGTGCTGCTGAACAACAGCGTGACCGCCAAGCTCGTGTCGGTCACCGGTCCGGCGCACGTCAGCGTCTACACCACGAGCCTCGGCACGCCGACCGTCTGGTTCGACAGCGGCAACGGCCTGCCCGACAGCCGGACCGTCGCGGTCAACACCCACGCGCACGCCAACTGGGCGTTCGAGGCGGCGGGCACCTACACCGTGGCCTTCGAGGTCACCGCCACCAAGACCGCGGGCGGTGCCGTGACCACCGGGCTGAAGAGCTACACCTTCACCGTCCAGCCCTGATACCGCCCTCACCGACCATCGCCGCCGCCCGGTCGGACGGGTGGCGGCGGTGGCGGTCGCGCGGTGAGCTGCGGCTCAGTCGGCGTCAAGGACGCGTTAAAGAAGCGTCAACGAGCGGGACGGCGCGATGTCCGGTGTGATCGTGTGCACGTGTTCGGGCGGTGCGGCGAAGCGCACCGCCACCGGCTGGACGGGGTGGACCGTGCGCACGACGTGGCTCGCGCCTCGACGACGGGCGCCCGCGGGCCTGGGTCACCCGGCGCGGTCGGTGGTGCTCGGGTTCGGCGCGGCCGTGCTGCTGGGCACGGTGCTGCTGACGCTGCCCGCGGCCACCGAGTCGGGCGCGTCGGCGGGTGTGGTGACCGCGTTGTTCACCGCGACCTCGGCGGTGTGCGTGACCGGCCTGGTGGTGGTGGACACCGCGACGCACTGGTCGCCGTTCGGCGAGGTGGTGCTGCTCGGCCTGATCCAGGCCGGCGGGCTCGGCATCATGACGCTGGCCACGCTGCTCGGGATGCTGGTGGCCCGCCGGATGGGGTTGCGGCTGCAGCTGACCGCGCAGGCGGAGACCAAGGCGGGCGGGTTGGGCGAGGTCCGCGGCGTCGTGCGGCGGGTCATCGCGATCAGCCTCGCGGCCGAGGCGGTGACCGCGATCGTGCTGACCCTGCGGTTCGCCACCGGCTACGACCTGTCGTGGGGACGTGCGGTGTACGAAGGGGTTTTCCACGGCGTCTCGGCGTTCAACAACGCGGGCTTCGCCCTCTACGCGACGAGCATGACCCCGTACGCCACCGACCCGTGGATCACGGTGCCGGTGATGCTGGCGATCATCACCGGCGGCCTGGGGTTCCCGGTGCTGTTCGAGCTGGGCCGCCGGCTGCGGGGCAGGCTGCGCCGCTGGACCCTGCACGCCCGCGTCACGTTGATGACCTATGCCGCCCTGCTGGTGTTCGGCGTCGTCGCGATCACCGCGATCGAGTGGTCCAACCCGGCCACGCTCGGTCCGCTCGGGGTGCCCGGCAAGCTGCTCGTCGGCGCGTTCCACGGGGTCAACCCGCGCACGGCCGGGTTCAACTCGCTCGACGTCGCGCAGCTGACACCGGCGTCGTTGCTGGTCACGGATTTCCTGATGTTCATCGGCGGCGGCAGCGCGGGCACCGCGGGCGGGATCAAGGTGACCACGTTCGCGCTGCTGGCGTTCGTCATCGCGGCGGAGATCCGCGGCGAGCCCAGCGTGCACGTGCTGGGCAGGCGGCTGTCCGCCGAGGTGCAGCGCCAGGCCCTCACGGTGGCGCTGCTCGGCGTGGGCGCGGTCGCCGCCTCGACGTTCGCCCTGCTGCTGATCACCGGTTTCCCGCTGGACGCGGTGCTGTTCGAGACCATCTCCGCGTTCGGCACGGTCGGCATGTCCACCGGCATCACCGCCGCCATCCCACCCGCGGGACAGGTGCTGCTGGCAGTCCTGATGTTCATCGGACGGCTCGGCCCGATCACCCTCGCCGCGGCGCTCGCCCTGCGCGAACGCGCCCGCCGCTACGAACTACCGGAGGAGCGACCCATCGTTGGCTAGCGACAGCTCACCCCGCACCGGACGCGTCGTCGTCATCGGCCTGGGCCGCTTCGGCGGCTCGCTCGCGCGCGAACTGGTCGCGCACGGCTCGCAGGTGCTGGGCATCGACTCCCGACCCGCGATCGTGCAGCGCTACGCCGACGACCTCACCCACACCGCCGTCGCCGACACCACCGACGAGACCGCGTTGCGGCAGCTCGGCGTGCCCGACTTCCGGCGCGCCGTCGTGGCCATCGGCACCGACCTGGAGGCCAGCATCCTCACCACCGCGCTGCTGGTCGACTTCGCCGTACCCCACATCTGGGCCAAGGCCACCAGCCGCCAGCACGGCCGCATCCTCCACCGCGTCGGCGCACACCACGTCGTCCTGCCCGAGCACGACATGGGCGAACGCGTCGCCCACCTCGTCACCGGCCGGATGCTGGACTACATCGAGTTCGAGGACGACTACGCGATGGTGAAGACCGCCGCGCCCGCCCAGGCCATCGGCGTCCCGCTGGGGCAGAGCAGGCTGCGCACCCACCACGGCGTCACCGTGGTCGCGATCAAACGACCCGGCCACGACTTCACCTACGCCACCGCCGACACCGTCGTCCAGGACGGCGACATCCTCATCGTCGCCGGCCGCACGAACCAGGTGGAGACGTTCGCCGACCTCACCTGACCGGCGTCAGCGCGTGCCGTCCGGTGCGAGGACGACGGTGAAGTGGCGGACGTGGGCGTCCACGTCGTCCAGCACCTCGCGGGCGGCCGGTGAGACGTTGGCCGTGCGGTAGGCGTCGCCCGCGAAGCCGCGGACCGCGGCCAGGGACTCGAACAGCGTGAGGGCGACGAACTCGACGCCGGTGTCGTGGTCGCGCCGCAGGAGGTAGGCGCCGCGGAAACCGGGCACCGCCGCCAGGGCGTCGACGGGGAACAGGTCCTGGTAGGTGTCGGCGTTGTGGCGGTGTGCCGTCCGGGCGCTCCAGAGTCGGGCGATCACGCGGTCATCTCCTCCTGGTCGTCGGACCGACGGGTCGTCGGGCCGACGTCAGACTGCGCGCGATCCGCCCGGCGGGCTTGAACGTGGGTGATCACCGCCGCGCAGGACGGCGCGGACGCGGCTGGGCGGGCTGCCCAGCTCGGCGCGCAGGGTGCGGGTGAGGTGGGCGTGGTCGGCGAAGCCGAGTTCGGCGGCCAGGTGGGCCAGGTTCGCCTGGCCCGAGTCGATGGCGTCCAGCGCGGCGCGCACCCGGACCCTGGTGCGGAACGCGGTGAGGCTCGTGCCCGTGACGGCGCGGAACACGCGGGACAGGTGCGGGCGGGACACACCCAGTTCGGCGGCGAGGACACCGAACGTCGGCCCGGCCGGGTCGGCGGTCAGCCGTTCGCGGGCCGCGTCGGCCAGCCGCCGGTGTGCCGGGGACCCGCCGCGAGGGTGTTCCCGGTGCGCGAGCAGCCCATCCGCCAGGGTCAGCACGCGGTCGGCCAGTTCGAACTCGTCGGCGCCGTGCCGGGCACGGGCGAGCAGCGTGCGGTGCGCGAGGTCGACCGCCGGGCTCGTGGCCAGCGGCCCGGTCGACGGCGCGGCCGGCAGCACGTCGGCGGCCGGCGGCCCGTCGAGGCTGATCACCGTGCACGCGTCCTCGGTGTCGGGCCGGTGGGCGATGCGCTGCTCCACGCCGGAAGGCCGGACGTAGGCCACGAGCGGGTCCACGAGTCCTTCCCAGCCCGGCGACCGCACCCGGAACGTCCCGCGCCGCACGAAGACCAACCGGAGGTCGGGCACCGCCTCCGGCGACGACCACGCCGGGGTGCGTTCGAGGATCAGCAGGTCGTCGACGGCGAAGCCGCTCCCCGCGGCCAGCCGCCGTGTCGTGCGCGCCATACCGCCGAGCGTAGGCGGGTTCGCCCGCCGCGTGCGGGCTCAGCCGGCACGCCGCAGGCGCACCCGGGCGAAGCCCAGCGCGGTCACGGCGGCCAGCCCGGCGAGCGCGGCCACCACGGTGGCCCACGGTTTGCCGTGGCCGTGGAACATGCCGTTCGCGACGACGAACACGTGGATCGTCCCGAACACGACGGTGAGGGTCAGCAGGGCGGTGGTCGCACCGACGCCGAGCCCGCGTCCGCGTGGCGTGCCGGACCGGACGCCGACCAGCCCGACCGCCAGCGCGACGACGGACAGCACCAGGTAGCCGTACCAGCCGAACCGGCCGAGCTCGACGAACATCTCGTTGCCGTGCCGCGCCCCGCGCACGTCCGGCCGGACGAGCAGCCCGGTCACCGGCATCCCCAACGCGCCCACCACGAGCAGTACCGGCACCATGGCCGGACCCTACCCACACCCGATCCCCCGAGCGGTCCGGAACGCGACGGTTCCGGAGCGCGCCGGCTCTCGTGCGAGCCGTCCGGCTCCTAGGATGCGGTCTCGTGGAACTACGGCAGCTCCGGTACTTCGTCGCGGTCGCCGAGGAACTGCACTTCGGCCGCGCGGCGGCCCGGTTGCTGATCGCGGGACCGTCGCTGTCGCAGCAGATCAAGGCGCTCGAACGCGACCTGGGCGTGCCCCTGTTCGCCCGTGACCGCCGTACGGTCGCGCTCACCGCGACCGGCGCCGCGCTGCTCCCCGAGGCACGTGCGCTGCTCGACCGGGCCGACGAGCTGCGTCGCCGGGCGCGGCAGCTGTCCGGCGCCGAGCCGGTGCGCCTCGGCTACGTCAACTGGCTGCCACCGGACCTGGGCGCGCGCACGGCCGGGGTCGCGCAGCTCTACGTGGACACGTGGGTCGTGCCGTCGCACGCGCAGGCGGCGCGGGTCGCCGACGGCAGCCTCGACCTGGCCGTGTGCTGGGTGCGGACCGCCGACCTCGCCCGCCACGGGCTGACCGCGCGGCTGCTCGGCGCGGACCGGCTCTACGCCGTGTCGACCGGCTCGGACAGCGGTCCGGTGCGGGCCGCGGACATCGCGGTGCTCGTGGACGACGACGTCACGTCGTGGTCGTCCTGGAACGAGTTCGCCGAGGAGTTCGCCCGGGACACCGGCGCCCGCGTGGTGCGCATCCACAACGGCGCGATCACGGGTCCGGCGTTCTTCGACCACGTGCGGGCGTGCACCACTCCGGTGCTCAACTCGCCCAAGGGCCAGACCACGCCGCTGCCGCCGGACCTGGTCCACCGGCCGGTGATCGCGCCGGAGGTGATGTGGACGTGGTCGCTCGTCCACCGCGACGACGAAGTCCGCGCCGCCGTGACGGCCGTCGCCGAGGCGGTCACGCGTGACGTGGGCGACCTCGGCCTGCACCGGGAAGGCGTGTGGCTGCCCGCGGACGACCCGCACCGGGCGCTGGGAGGCTGAGCCTCTCACGAGGGAGAAAACAAGTCGTGGCAAGGAAAACCGCCCGCGCGCACGATCAGGGAGCAGGTCCACCCCACTCCTGAAAGCGGGTCTCCGACATGAACACGCAGCACGTCGCGATCATCACCGGCGCGTCCCAGGGCATCGGCGCGGCCCTCGTGCCCGCCTACCGCAAGCTCGGCCACGCCGTCGTGGCGACATCCCGGTCGATCGACCCGTCGGACGACCCCGAGGTGCTGACCGTGCGAGCCGACCTGTCGCAGCCGGGCGACGGCGCCCGCGTCGTCGAGGAGGCACTGGCGCGGTTCGGCCGGGTCGACACGCTGGTGAACAACGCGGGCGTGTTCGTCGCCAAGCCGTTCACCGACTACACCGACGAGGACTTCGCCACCGTCGCGGGCACCAACCTGCGGGGGTTCTTCGAGATCACCCGCAGCGCGGTGGCGGCGATGCTGGCGCAGGGCACGGCCGGCCACGTGGTCAACCTGTCCACCAGCCTGGTCGACCACGCGCTGTCCCGGGTGCCGGCGGCGCTGGCGGCGCTGACCAAGGGCGGTCTGACCGCCGTCACCAAGTCGCTCGCGATCGAGTACGCGACCAGGGGCATCCGGGTCAACGCCGTCGCGCTCGGCGTCATCCGCACGCCCATGCACGCGCCGGAGACGCACGACTTCCTCGCCGCGCTGCACCCCGTCGGCCGCCTCGGCGAGATCGACGAGGTCGTCGACGCGATCACCTTCCTGGAACAGGCCGGTTTCGTCACCGGCGAGGTGCTGCACGTCGACGGCGGCCAGAGCGCGGGACACTGACATGACCGCCGACGAAGTCCTGCGGGACGTCATGGACCGGTGGAAGGACGCCGTGGACGCGCACGAGCCCGAACGCGTGGCCGCGAACTTCACCGAGGACGCGATCTTCCAAGGTCTGCGCCCGTACGGCGTCGGCCGCGCGGCGGTGGCCGAGTACTACGCCTCCCAGCCGCTCGGGCTGACGGCGGAGTACCGGGTCCTCGAGACCCGCGACCTCGCCGACGACCTGGTGCTCGGCTACCTCGAAGTGGACTTCTCGTTCGTCGACCGGCCCACGCTGCGGGTGCACCTCGGCGTGGTCGTGCGGAACGGTCTGATCACCCACTACCAGGTGGCCAAGCCCGCCTGAGGCAACCGGCACGGCCCGCCCGCCCACGCGAGCGGGCCGTGCGCTGTGCACGTTCCCAGCCGGACAGATTCGAGAAGGCTTGAGCTGGTCACCGATCTGCGCTTTCATGTTGTGCACGTGCACAGCCCGCCGCCGCACCGCACCCTCGATCAAAGGAGATCGGATGTCCGGACCCACCCGGGCGGCCAAGGCCGCCCTCGCTCTGGCGACCGCCGTGCTCCCGCTGGCCACGCTCACCCCGGCCGTCTCCGCGGCAGGGTCGCTGAGCATGCTCGGAGCCGACGTCTCGACCGCGCAACGCGCCCTGGACCTCGGCGCGAAGTACTACGACGCGGCCGGCGTCGCGCGGGATCCGCTCGACATCCTCAAGGGCGCGGGCGTCAACTACGTCCGCCTGCGCGTCTGGAACAACCCGCGCAGCGGCTACAACAACAAGGCGAAGGTGCTGGCCTACGCCAAGACCGTCAAGGCCAAGGGCCTCAAGCTGCTGGTCGACTTCCACTACTCCGACACGTGGGCCGACCCCGGCAAGCAGTACAAGCCGGCCGCCTGGTCGGGGCACGGCATCGGCCAGTTGCAGACCGACGTCTACAACTACACCCACGACGTGTGCACCAGCCTCAAGTCCCAGGGCACCACGCCGGACAGCGTGCAGATCGGCAACGAGATCAACGTCGGCATGCTCTGGAACGAGGGCAAGGTCGTCAACAACGACTTCACCAACCTCAGCCTGCTGCTGAAGGCCGGCTACAACGCCACGAAGGCGTGCAACAGCGGCACCAAGGTCATGATCCACACGGCGAACGCCGACAGCCTCGACCACGCCCGCTGGTTCTACGACGGCATCAGGGCCAAGGGCGTGGCGTGGGACATCACGGCGCTGTCGTACTACTGCATGTGGCACGGCACGCTCGCCAACCTCTACAACGTCATCTCCGACGTGCGGTCCCGCTACGGCAAGGACGTGGTGCTCGCGGAGACGGCCTATCCCTTCACCACCGGCAACGCCGACGGCACCGGCAACTCCATCACGTCCGGCTGCACGGACTACCCGCTGACGTGGGCGGGCCAGGCGAAGAACTTCACCCACGTCCAGAACACCGCGCGCAACGCGGGCGCCATCGGCGTCTTCTACTGGGAGCCCACCTGGTACGCGGTGCCCGGCAACGGCTGGGACCCGGCCGACATCAACGGCAGCGGCAACGGCTGGGACAACATGGCGACCTTCGACTGGAGCGGTCGGCTCAACCCCGGGATCCGCTGGACCCCGTGACCTGACCGGTCGGGGGACCGTCGCACCGGCGGTCCCCCGGCCCGATCACTCCGGGTCGGCGGTCCCGTCCGCCAGTTCCTCCAGGCCACGCCGGTCGAGCACGTCGAGCCGCTGCTCGTCCGGCGTGCCGGAGCGCTTGACCAGGCCCTTGCGCTCCAGGTGGCCCATCGTCTTGCGGAGCTTCTCGGTCACCAGCGAGCCCTTGCCCTTGGCCGCGAACTCGGTCTTCTGCTCGACCGCCAGCATCGGCGCGACCTCCCTCTTCCACGCGGTCAGCAGCGCGGCGCGCGGCACCGACGGCTCGTCGCCCGCCACGTCCAGGATGATCCCGGCCAGCACGCGCCCGAAGTCGTCCTGCCGCGTCGAGTGCCGCTGGACCAGCTCCTCGACCGACGTGCGCCCCTCGCCGTCCGACGTGCCCGGCACGTCGAGCGCGGCCAGCCGTGCCCACAGCGCCCGGTCGGCGGCGGTCGGCTCGGCACCGCCGGCGAGCACGGCCGCCCGGTGCGCGTCGACGGCCGAACCCAGGGCGAGCACGAGGTCCGTCAGCTCGTCGCGGACGTCGTCGCCGCGCAGCCGCCGCGCCGCGGCCGCGATCAGCCGGTGGTGCTCGCGCACCAACGTCTCGAAGTGGGCGGTCTTCGTGGCGCGGTTGGCGTCCTCGGCCGCGTCACGCTGGTACTCGGCCTGGCTGATCTCCCCGTCGAGCGCCCGCGCCCGCGCGGTGGCGCGCTCGGCCGTGCGGTGCACGCGCGTCGCCGCGATCCGGTCGAGCATCGCCCGCAGCACCCGGTCGGTCTGCTCGACGTAGGCGTCGGAGGCCAGGAGTCGCCAGGTCTCGTCGTCACGGCTGCGCAGCGCGTTGTTGACGAAGCGGTCGGCGGCGTGGTCGTCGTCGGACCCGTAGGGCAATGTCACGTGTTTTCGATCCTCGGTAGTGGTGCGTACCCCGTGAGGGGAACGAGAGGGCCGGTCCGGGTCGCGGGTGGTGGTGCACGCGGCACGACAGGCGGGTACGGCGCGGCGGGATCCGCCCAGCATAGGCGGCCGACGGCGCTGTCGCGACACGGCGTGCCCGTCACGGTGTGGGAGGCTGCGACCACATGGTGGAGCCGGGGATTCCCGGCACAACGATTCGGAGAGCCTGCCCGTGGTCGAGATCGTGCCCGGAGTGTCGCGGACGTTCAACGAGTTCTTGTTGCTGCCCAACCGAACCACCGCGGAGTGCACACCGGCGAAGGTCGACCTCGGCACACCCCTCGTGCGGCACGCCGTCGGCGGATCGTCGACGATCCGGCTGTCCGTGCCGTTCACGTCGGCGATCATGCAGGCGGTCAGCTCGCCGCGGTTGGCGGTGGCCCTGGCCCGATCGGGTGGCTTGAGCTTCCTGCACCACAACCAGTCCGTCGAGCACCAGGCGGACGCGGTGCGGTTCGTGAAGAACTTCAAGGCGGGCTTCGTGGTCAGCGACACGACGGTCCGCCCGACCGACCCGCTCCGGCACCTCGCCGGCCTGATGGAGGCCACCGGCCACAAGACCGCGGCCGTCACCGAGGACGGCACGCCGCACGGCCGGTTCGTGGGTCTGGTCACGTCCCGCGACTTCCACTCCGACCGGCACGACCTCGACCTCCCGGTCGCCGACCGGATGCGCACCGCGGACGCCCTCACCTGCGGCAAGGAGGGCATCACCCTCTCCGAGGCCAACACGCTGCTGTGGGAGGAGCGCATCGACTGCCTGCCGGTCGTGGACGGCGCGGGGCACCTGCAGCACCTGGTGTTCCGCTCGGACTACGCCGACCACAAGCAGTTCCCCGGCGCGGTGGTGGACGCGGCCAAGCGGTTCCGGGTCGGCGCGGGCGTGAACACGCACGACTACCGCGACCGCGTGCCCGCGCTGGTCGCCGCCGGCGTGGACGTGCTGTGCCTGGACTCGTCGGACGGTTACAGCGACTGGCAGGCCGAGGCGCTGCGGTGGGTCAAGCGCGAGTTCCCGGAGGTGCCGATCGGCGGCGGCAACGTCGTGGACGGCGAGGCGTTCCGGTTCCTGGCCGACGCGGGCGCGGACTTCGTCAAGGTGGGCATCGGCGGCGGCTCGATCTGCATCACCCGCGACCAGAAGGGCATCGGCCGCGGCCAGGCCAGCGCGGTCATGGACGTCGCCGAGGCACGTGACGCCTACGCGCGGCGCACCGGCGAGTACGTGCCGATCTGCTCCGACGGCGGTCTGCTGCACGACTACCACATGGCCCTGGCCCTGGCGATGGGCGCGGACTTCGTGATGATGGGCCGCTACTTCGCGCGGTTCGACCAGTCGCCGGGCAAGAAGGTGCGCATCGGCGGGTCGGTGTTCAAGGAGTACTGGGGCGAGGGCTCCAGCCGGGCCCGCAACTGGCAGCGCTACGACCAGGGCGAGGACAAGCTGCACTTCGAGGAGGGCGTCGACGGCTACGTGCCGTACGTGGGCGACCTCGGCGATGCCCTCGCGCTGACCGTGGCCAAGATCAAGGCCACGATGGCGTCCTGCGGCGCGGCGACCATCCCGGTCTTCCAGTCCACCGCGCGCGTGACGCTGGTGTCGGAGCAGAGCTACCAGGAGAACGCCGCCGCGGTCGCCGTGCGCGACAACGCCGACACCACCCTGGGCTGAGTCGACGGCGGGAGCCAAGGGCGGGCGTCCGGAATAGTGGTTGAAATCAGAAATATTCACCCTCCCGGACGCCCGCCCGCGCCGCGCGAATAACAGTCACATTTGCCGGCGGGGCGGTCGCGCCCGGATTCGACGAGGCTCAGTCGTCGTCATCGTCATCACCTCCGCCGGCCCGGCCGCCGCCGCGGGGAAGCGGCGGAGGATCCGGCGGCGGATCGGCGATCGGAGCAGTCGTCACCGGCGTCGGCGCGGTGGTCGTCGCGCTGCTCGTCGCGCTGGTCGGCGGGTTTTCCGCGGTGCCGACCGTGACCAGCGGGGCGGTACCGGACTCCGCTTCGACCAGGGACGACAGACCGGCCAGGGACACGGTGACGGCCAGGCACGTGACGACGGCCCAGAGCCAGACGAACCGCATCGACGCGGTCACCTCCCACCTGAGAATTCCCGTGGCGCACCGGACTTCACACCGTAGCAGTGGCCTGATCGAATTCGCACCGTAGTTGGGCCGGCCGGACCACTTGGGCTAATGTCGTGAGGCGACGCCTCCATTCGAGGAATTGTCAGGCCGGCAGCTTTTGTTCACCATCGTGAACCGGGACGGCCCGGGATCGAGGAGGGCCGTCGTGGTCACGCTCGTCGACGTCGCCAGGCACGCCGGGGTGGCCGTCAGCACCGTCTCCTACGCGCTCAGCGGCAAGCGGCCGATCTCCGAGCCCACGCGGGCACGGGTCGAGCGGAGCATGGAGGCGCTGGGCTACCGGGCGGGCCGGCTGCGGCGCACCCGCGTGCTGGGGGTGGCGCTGCCTGCGGGCCTGGACGAGACCTGGGCGGGCGGGTTCCTGGCGGGCGTCATGGCGATCGGCCGGGAGCGCGGCACGGACGTGCTGATCTGCCTCGGGACTAGGCCGCGGCACGTGGGCGCGGTGGTGGCGGTCTCCCCCGCGCCGTCGCCGGCCGGCGACGTCCCGGTGGTCCGGGTCGGGCCGGGGGACGGGACGCCGCACCTGTGCCGCGTGGACGTGGACCGGGTCGCGGCGGGCGCGGGCTGCGCGCGACACCTGGCGAACCTGGGGCACCGCACCGTGGCCCTCGTCCACCGCACGCCGCCGGACGACTTCCACCGCACCGTCACCGAGGTGCTGGGCAGGCGTGGCGGGGTCGTGCACCCGTGCGCCGAGCCGTCGGACCTGGCGCGGGCCTTCGAAAGCGGGGAACGGCCCACCGCGGTGGTGGCGGCCGACGGCGCGGCGCTGGACGTCGCGCTGGCCGACCTGGACCGGCGCGGCCTGCGCGTGCCGCACGACGTCTCGGTGATCGCCCTGGGCATCCCGCGGTCCCGCCCAGTGACCGCGGTGTCGGCGCCACCGGCCACCCTGGGCCGCGCCGCCGCCGCGGCCGTGCTGAGCGGCCACACCCGCGACCGCCTGGTCGTGCCGCACCTGGAGTCCCGGGGCACCACCGCACCGGCCCGCCGACCGGCCTGACGCGCGCCCGCGGGGCGCACCGTGTCCAGGCGCGCCCCGCGGGTTGCCGGGTGAGCGGCGCTCATTGAGCCATTTCATCGTGATGTCGCAGGTCATGGCGCAGGCTGGACGGCTGGGTACGGGAAGGGCGAGGCTCCGGGTAAGACAGCAGTCGACCAAGATCCGATGCCCCGACAGGGAGCCTCGCCGTGCTGTCCTACCCTGTCGCGATTCCGCTGTCCGACCACACCCGCGTCCGCCTGGGCGACCTGATCCGCGCCGAGCGCGTGCGACGTCGGTCCCGGTGGCGTCGACCGGAGCCCGGCCGCGAGACCCGCCGCCAACCACGATGAAAGGGTTGAGCAACTTGACTTTCGTGTCTACGCCTTCGGCGGGGAGAAGGAGGGCGCGCTGGTCCGCGCGAGGTGTGCGGAGCGTTGGCCGCCGCGCTGTACGTCCGCACAGTAGGAACCCGAACCCGAACGTGAGCCGGGTCCGGGTTCCACTGGTGCTGATCTAGGCGGGCGGACCCTCGTAGAGCACGACGCCGTCCGCGTCGACGACCCGGACGGAGACGATCAGCTCCTTCATCACCTCGTTCGACGACCCCTTCTCCCACAATTCCGTCGTGGAGTGGCGGTTCCACCGAACCAGGGCCATCGCGGTCTCGTCCGTGACATCAGCCTCGACGGAGCTCCCGTCGCTGAGGGTCAGGGTCATGCCGCTCGCTTGTCCGGACACCACCCCGCCGAGGATCAGCGGGTAGACGGGCGGCTGCATGCCAGTGTTCGAGAAGGGAATCAGCCACAGGTCTGGCACGTCCGATGGCTCGATCTGACCCATGCGGATCAGAGGTCCCACTTTCAGGGCACCGTTCGGGCCGGGGACGCCCTCGCACACCACGGACTGGTCCTGGTTGCGAATCGTCAACGCGCCCACCCCGCCTTCCGCGGCGAAGGCCGCGGCTGTCCAGGGCTGCTCACCCGCGGGGTATGCGCGGTTGGCGTGCGCGACGCAGCCGTCGACGAACTTGTCGATGTCGGAGGGCGTTGCGCTCGGCGGCGGTGTGGCGGCCCGGTCGTCCCCGGTCGGGGTCACCACGACCACCGCGGCGACGGCCAGTGCGACGACGCCGGCCGCGGCCGCCAGTGGCACGTACCACCGGTTCCGACTGGGCCGCGGTGACTCGGCCATCCCGGCAACCACCGTGGTGCGGATCCGGTCCCGGACCTCGACGGGAAGCGGAGCACGAGGTGGCAGGTCGAGGTCGTTCATGATGTCTCCTCCAACAACGTGCGCAGCCGCGATCGGGCGCGGGAAAGGCGGGACCGGACACTCGGCTCGGCGACCCCGAGCAGCGCCGCGGCGTCGGTCGTGGACAACTCGCCGAGCAGGCACAACTCCACCGCCTGCCGTTCAGCCTTCGGCAGTTCACGGACGGCGTCGAGCAGCCGGGGCATTCGGCGACCGTCGTCGACCCGGCTCGCCACCGCGTCCGCGTGATCGGCCTCGGCACCGTCACCGGGCAGCCGCCGCACGGCCCGCAGGAACCGCGTCGAGCTGCGGAACTCGGTCCTGGCCAGGTTCCCGGCCACCGCGAACAGCCACGGCAGTGCGCTGTCGCGCACCAGGCGCAGCTCCGGACATTTGCGCCAGGCCAGCAGGAAGGTGCTGGACGTGAGGTCCTCGGCCTTCGCCCAGGACGCCGTCAACCGGTAGGCGTGGTTCCACACGGCAGCGACATGCCGTTCGAACAGCGCCCCGAACGCGTCCCGGTCACCGGCCGCCGCGAGTATCCACAACTCGGCATCGGAACGGCCGTCCGCGTCGGTCACCGGCACCGCCCCCCGACCTCGTCTCGAACTTGTCATCACATGATGAGGTGACCGATCCCGCACCCGGCGTTGCATCATCCAGCACCGAACCGTGTCCCCCGACCGCTCGGGCGACGTGAGACCTACCGCTGCCGCCGCAACCGATGACGGTTCAGCGGGCGGGGGCACGTTGACGCGGTGGCGATGGTGCTTGCCGGAGTAGTACGGCTTCTGGTCGGCGACCCGGTCGATCGGGACCGGGGTGCCGTCCAGGATCGCGTAGGCGAGGCGGGCGGCGCGTTAACCGGCGGCGTGGAGGTCGTCGGCCAGGGCGGCGAGCAGGTCCACCGCTTCACGGACGTAGCGCCAGGCGGTGCTGCAGGAGATGCCGAACCCGACGGCAAGGCGGGCGCGGGTGTCGCCGTTGCGCAGGTGCGCGAGCACGAGCAACGCCTGGCGGCCGGGCTCCAGCCGCCGCCACCGGGACCGACGTCGCACGCGCTCGGCGCGGATCAGGTCGCCCAAGCGAACGCGGGTGTGGTCGGCCCAGCCGTCCAGCCTGCGCCGTGACCTGCGACATCACGATGAAAATGGCTCAATGAGCGCCATCGCCTCGCAGGTGCTCACGTGCTCCCGGCGGCAGTGCGGTCGTGACCTTCGCACCCTCCTTCCCACGCTGCCGTGCCCAGTCGTCCACCACGCCGTGGCAGGTCCGGTCGAGGTGGGCCAGGGAGGTCAGGTCCAGGTGGACCACGTCGCCGCGCACGCCGTCGAGCGCGGTCTGGAGCTTCGGCACGGTCAGGAACGTCGCGCTGCCGCCGAACACCAGCTCGACACCGCCACCGGGCCCGACCCGGCGGGCCGCGGTCAGCCGCGACAGCTGCCACGCCAGCTTGAACAGCGCCGCGACCAGGCCGATGACCACGCCTTCCAACAGGTCCGTGGCGAGGATCGCGCACGTCGTGACGATCAGCACCGCGGCCTCGCCCCGGTCGTGCCGCCACAGCCGCGGCACCTGGCGCGGGTCGATCAGCTTCCAGCCGCTGAACACCAGGATCGCCGCGAGCACCGTGACCGGCACCAGTCGCAGTACACCGGGCGCGAGCACGGCGAACGCCAGGATCCACACGCCGTGCAGCACCCGGGACAGCTTGGTGCGCGCGCCCGCGTGGACGTTGGCCGCGCTGCGCACGACCACGGCGGTGAGCGGGATCCCGCCGAGGAAGCCGGAGACGACGTTGCCCGTGCCCTGGGCGATGAGTTCCTTGTTGTACTGGGTCTTCGGGCCGCTGTGCATGCGGTCGACGGCCGTCGCGCCGAACAGGCCCTCCGCCGACCCGATCAACGCGAAGACCAGCGCGGTGCCGAGCACGGCGGGCGAGGTCAACGCGCCGGCCGACTCGGCGGTCGGCAGGTGCACCGCGTCGAGCAGTGCGCCGACGGAGAGCATGCGCACGTCGGCGTGGAAGATCGCGGCCAGCGCCGCCACCACCAGCACCGCGGCGAGCGGGCCCGGCACCACGCGCAGCGCCTTCGGCGCGCGTCCCCAGAACGCGATCACGACCAGCCCGCAGACCCCGAGCAGCAACGCGCCGCGTGCGGCCGGATCGCCGGAGACCCCTTGCAGCAGCGCGGGAAGGCCGATGAGGTTGTGCACCGCGTCGCCCGGCGCCTGGCGGTCGGCGAGCACGTAGGCCTGGCCGAGGAGGATCAGCAGGCCGATGCCCGCCAGCATCCCCGCGACCACCGACGACGCCATGGCCTGGAACCACTTCCCGACCCGGGCCAGTCCCATGAGGATCTGCAGCACGCCCGAGCCGAGCACGATCATGCCGAGGGTCGCGGTCCCGTGGGTCTGCACGGCGTCGAACACGAGCACCGCGAGCCCGGCCGCCGGTCCGCTGACCTGGAGCGAGCTGCCCGGCATCACGCCGGTCACGAGCCCGCCGACGATGGCGGTGATGATCGCGGCCTCGGGGGCGACCCCGGAGGCCACCGCGATGCCGATGCACAGCGGCAGGGCGACGAGGAACACGACGAGCGAGGCCAGCACGTCCGACCGGTAGCGCCCTACGAGGTCGGCCGGCTGGGGTTTGGACGGTTCGACGGGAATCTTGAGGGCCATGGTGGGTCTCCGGGACGTGGTGGCGGTTCAGAGCTGGACCAGGGAGCCATCGCGCAGCTGCCTGACCTCGCCCGTGTCCACCTCGTAGAACCACCCGTGCACGCGGAGGCGCCCGTCCGCGACTCGGCGGCTCACCTCCGGGTAGGCGTTCAGGTTCGCCAACTGGGTGGCCAGGTGGCGGGTCACCGCGCCGGTCAACGCCGGGTCGTTCGCTTCCTCGTCCGACACCGAGTCCCGACCGATGACGTTGCCGTGCAACCACTGGCGCACGGCGGGGACGAGTGTGAGGTCGTCGCCGCGCACGGCCGCGCCCACCGCACCGCAGTAGGAGTGGCCGCAGACGACGATGTCGCGCACGCCCAGCACCTCCACCGCGTACTCGACGGTCGCGCTCGCCGAACACGGTTGGTCCGTCGTGTAAGGGGCGATGACGTTGCCCGCGGTGCGGTACTCGAACAGCTCGCCGGGTCCGGCGCCGGTGATGAGGTTCGGCACCACCCGCGAGTCCGAACAGGACACGAACAGCACGGTGGGCCACTGACCCTGGGCGAACGCCGCGAGGCGACCACCCCAGGTGCGTTGGAACGTGGTGACGTCGATGTCGATCACGTCTGCGCCGCCTTTCGTCGGGAGGGTGATTCCGACGATGGCCGCCGACCGTGACCGCGGGAATACGGAGAAGGCGGATATCGGGCCGTTTTACGGTCGTTTTAAGACGCGCGGGCGAACGCCAGCACGACCTGGGCGCCGCCCAGCGGCGACCGGCGCAGGCGCAGCACTCCCCCGGTGGCCTCGACGACCCGCCGCGCGATGTCCAGGCCCAGCCCGGTGGAGCCGCTCGACGGCCGTGCCGCGGCCGACGGGTCGGGGAAGCCCGGCCCCGCGTCGTCCACGACGAGCGTCACCCGGTGCCCGTCCGCGTGCACGGTCACCTTGAACGCCGTGCCCGGCGGGGTGTGCCGGAACACGTTGCCGATGAGGAGGTCCACCACGGCGGCGACGTCCTCGCGCTCGGCCGGCACCGGCACCGGCACCGGGTCGGCCGGGCAGTGGACCGAGCACCGCCGTTCCTCGTCCTCCGCCAACGGCGCCCAGAACGCGGTCCGTTCGACGACCACGGCCACGAGGTCGCACGACGTGCCGTCGGCCGCGGGTGCGGCGGGGCGGGAGGCGTCGCGGATCATCCGGTCGAGTTCCGCGTCGAGGTGGCGGGCCGCGCGCAGCACCCGGTCGGCGTCGGGGCCGCGGAGCTTCTCCGCGTCGATCCGCAACGCCGTCAGCGGAGTGCGGAGCCGGTGCGACAGGTCCGCGGCACGGGACCGCTCGGCGGCGAGCAGCGCGGTGATGCGCTGGGCCATGCGGTTGAACGTGAGCGCGACGTCGACCAGCTCCGGAGGGCCGGTCGGTTCGATGCGCTCCACCAGGTCACCCTGCCCGAAGCGGTGTGCCGCGGTCGCGAGGCGCCGCACCGAGCCGACGAGCCCGACCGCGAGCCGGTCCACCATCACCACCGCACCCGTGACCATGATGACGACGACCGCGGCCAGCACGGCCCACGCCCGGCCCACACCGCGCTCCAGCCGTTCGTCGGGCAGGAACACCTCCGCCACGAACGTCTCCTCGCCCAGCCGCACCGGTCGGAGCAGCACGACGCCGTCCGCCGCGGGTTCCACGAGCGGCCCGTTCCGCGCGGCGTCGGCCTGCGGTGGGCGCGCCTGCGGGAAACCCACCGGCCCGTCGGGCGTGTGCACCGACACCGCGTGCCCGGAGACCGCGACGACCTCGGCCAACCCCCGTGCCAGGGCGCTCCGCCCGTCGGCGCTCGCGATGACGCCGACCACGGCCGTCACGGAACGCTCGGCGTCGGCGAGAGCCGTGCGGCGTGCGACCTCCCGCGTGACGACGGCCAGCGGCACGAGGACCGCGACCAGGATGGCGGACGCGCACGCCAGCGCCACGAGCACCAGGGACCGTCTCATGCGTGGTCGACCAGGCGGAACCCGACGCCGCGCACGGTCACCAGGTGGCGCGGGGCGGCGGCGCTCTCGCCGAGCTTGCGCCGCAGCCACGACACGTGGACGTCGACGCTCTGCTCGCGGCCGGAGTGGTCCCGGCCCCACACGGCGGCGACCAGTTCCGCGCGCGGCACCACCCGGTCGCGGTGCTCGGCCAGGTACTTCAGGACGTCGAACTCCTTGCGGTTGAGCGCCACCGGTCTGCCGTCGACGTGCACCTGCCGCAGCCCGAGGTCGATCCGCAGCGCCCCGACGGAGACGACGCGCGGCCCGGGGTCGCCCGATCCGCGCACGCGCCGCAGCACCGCGCCCATCCGGGCGACCAGCAGCGGCACCGAGAACGGCTTGACCAGGTAGTCGTCCGCACCGGCGTTGAGCAACTGCACCACGCGCAGCTCGTCACGGCGCGCGGTCGCGATCACGACGGGCACGTTGCTCGCGCCGCGCATCATGCGCAGGGCGTCCGCGCCGTCGACGTCGGGCAGGCCGAGGTCGAGCAGCACGATGTCGGGTTCGTCGTGGGCGACGACCCGCAGGGCTTCCAGCGCGGTGAACACGCCCTGCGGTCGGTAGCCCGCACCGCGCAGCGCCTGGACCAGCCTGGTCGACAGGTCCGGATCGTCCTCCACCACCAGCGCCGAGGGTGCGGATCCGAACGTCGACCTGCCGTGACGCGAATTCATCGGCCTCTCCGTCTCTTCGCTCCGGGGGCGGCGGCACGATGCGGCGCCCCATCGTGCCGGGAAACACCGGAATCGGGCAAACCACCGTCGAACACCCGTCGAACGACCTGGCCGGCACTGGCTCCGTTCGGGTTCCTCCGCCGATTGTTCTTTCTATTAAAACAACCTTAAAAATCGCCGGTAATGGGTTGACGACAAACAAGTCGCGGTCCGACTATTCGGGCAAAGGCATCGTTTGCGAGGAGGCGTGATGGAGGCCAGTCGGATCGTCGTCGGCTTGGACAACTCGGCGGCCGGCGCCGCGGCTCTGAGGTGGGCGGTACGTCACGCGCGGGAAGGCGGGGTGGTGGTCGCGGTGTCGGTGTGCGGCATTCGCACGCCCACGGGCGGCACGGACCTCTTCCACACCGTCCGGCTGCGTCGGATGGACGACACCGTCACGCGGATGGGGCCGATCCCGAGCGTGCGCGTCGAGCAGTCGGTGCTGGACGGCGAACCCGGCCCGACGCTCGTGGAACTCGCCGAGGAAGCCGATAGCCTGGTGCTCGGCCGCCACGGGTACGTCCGGGGAGGGATGACGATCCTCGGGTCGGTGATCAGACACTGCCTGGAGCACGCGACGTGCCCGGTCGTCGTGGTGCCGGTCGGCACGGAGCAAGCGGCCTGACCGCGCGGTCCTCGGGGCGTGCCGGCGGCCTCAGTGCGGGAACGTGCGCCGCGCCCGGCGCGTGACCTCTTCGCGGTGCTCTTCGATCACCAGTGCCACGTCGAGCATGGTCGTGGTGTCCCGGATCCGGGCCGGGTAGCCGACGGACGCGGCGAGCGTGGGCAGGTCGACCGCGAAGTACACGCCCATCAACGGGTTGACGAACAGCTCGCTGCCCGCGGTGCGCGTGGTGACCTGCACGTCGCCGAACTCGCCGCGCAACGCCGCCGCGATCTGCCCGTTCACGATGCTCGGCCGCAGCGGGGTGGCGGCTTGGGCGTGCGCGACGGCGTCCAGGTAAGCCCGCGCCTCGTCGGACGCGGACGGGATGGACAGCGCGCCCAGGTAACCGCCGGCCCGGTCCAGCGCGGCCAGGTTCTCCAGCACGTGCGCGTGGCACACACCGTGGTAGGAGTCGATGCCGAAACCCAGGCACACCACCAGTCGCTCCACGCCGTCGAGCGCGGCGACCGCGGCGAGGCTGGTCATGTCCTCCTCGGGCGTGCCGAGGCCGGACTCGTCACCGCGCATCAGGATGTCCGTGCCGCCGTCGACCAGCACGACCGCGTCCACGCCCAACCGTTCGACCAACGTCCGGTAGGCCGCCGTCAACGGCCGCACCCCGGTGCGCGGGAAGGCGTGCACGACCGACGTCAGGTCGTGCCCGGCCAGCCACCGGGCCAGGGTGCGCTCGGGGAAGTAGTCGTCGCTGCCCGCGCTGCCCGGCCGGACCGCCGCCACGTCGGGCGCCACCCAGTCCTCGAGGTCGAGCTGGTCCAACTGGCTGAACGAGAGGTTCGCCAGGTGCACCCGCTTACCCAATGCGCGCAACGAGAACGCCAACGGCAGCCCCGCGTACACGTCGAACCCACCGCCCGCACCCGCGACCAGCACGCTCGACGCGGACTTCAACCGGCTGAACAGCGGGGGCTCGGCCAAGGAGAACACCCGGTGATCATAGGCAGGGCACCCCGCGGGCCGGGGGTGAATTCCGCACGGCCAAGGCAAGTCCGCAAGCCCCGGTGACTTCGCACGTGCCGGGCGAGTCCTCAAGCGCCGTGATCCCGCGCCACCGCGAGTCCACAAGTCCGGTAGTCATCGGGCAAGGCCGCGCCGGGCTTGGGCTAGCCTCGGCGGGCGTGACCGCAAGTGATCTTCCGACTCCGCCGGACTTCACCGCGCTCGAAGCCTGGGCCGGAGCGGGACGGGTCGTTCGCGCCGCCGAGTCGGAGGTGGCCGCCTGGCGACTCCCCGCACCGCAGAAGGCGACGCTGGTCTCGTCCGGCGTGCCGTTGCTCGAAGACGTCGTCGACGTCGTGTCGTTCAGGGCGGAACCGGCTCTGTACCGCCTCGCGGGACACGCGTCGGGCTCGACCTACGCCGCCGAACCGGACACCGGGCGGGTGCTGGAGCTGACCGAGGCGGACGGCACGAGGCTGGTCAACTCCTCGATCGACCACTGGCTGTGCTCGCTCCACCTGGTCGGCGCCTGGCTGGCCGGTTCGACGGCGATCCGGCACTGGGACGAGGACGAGGCGATGGAGGAACTGGCACTCGCCGAGCTGGCCGCCCTGGCGGACCGGATCACCCACCTCGACCCGCCCGCGCACGGCGACGTCGGCGATCACCGCACGCACTTCTGGCCGGCGACCCTGGACCGGTGGCTGTACTGACGTCGCCGACTGCCGAGGGCTGATCTGCCCACAGCAGCGAACCCGGCGGACCGCACCGCCACGTCGGCATGGTCGGGAGCATGACCGACAACAGCAGGCAACCCTTGTTCGACCACCGACTCCGGGACCGGTTCTTCAGCCAACGCGTGCTGGTCCTCGACGGTCCGCTCGACGACGACAACGGGACGGTGCTGGCCACCCAGCTCCTCTCCCTCGCCGCGGACGACCCCGTGAAGGACATCGCGCTGTGGATCCACTCGCCGGGCGGCTCGGTGCCGGCGATGCTCGCGATCCGCGACGTGATGCGGCTCGTGCCGTGCGACGTGGCCACGCTCGCGTTGGGACTGGCGTGCAGCGCGGGGCAGTTCCTGCTCTCCGCGGGCACGCCGGGCAAGCGCTTCGCCCTCCCCCACGCCCGCATCCTGATGCACCAGGGCTCGGCGGGGATCGGCGGATCGGCCGTCGAGGTGCAGGTGCAGGCGGACGACCTGCGGCACACCCGCGACACCGTGCTCGGGCTCATCGCCGAGGACACCGGCCAGCCGATCGACCGGATCTTCACCGACTCCCTGCACGACCGCTGGTTCACCACCGCGCAGGCGCTCGACTACGGCTTCATCGACCAGGTCGTCGAGCGCCTCGACCAGGTCGTGCCCGTCCGCACGCACGAGCTGGGGCTCGGTTCGAGGGCAGGGATCCGCGCATGAGCACGTACACCATCCCCAACGTCATCACCCGCGGCCTGGGCGGCGAGCGGATCATGGACGTCTACTCGCACCTGCTGTCCGAGCGGATCGTCTACCTCGGCACCGCGATCGACTCCGGCGTGGCCAACGCGCTGATCGCCCAGTTGCTGTACCTGGAAGCGGACAACCCGGACCGCGAGATCAACCTGTACATCAACAACGAGGGCGGCGACCCGTCCGCGATGCTCGCGCTGTACGACACCATCCGCTACATCAAGGCGCCGGTGTCGACGACGTGCGTCGGCCAGGCCGTCGCGACCGGCGCGGTGCTGCTGGCCGCGGGCGCCGCCGGGCACCGCTTCGTGCTGCCCCACACCAGGGTGGTGCTGCACCAGCCCGCCGCGCAGGGCCGCGGCGCCATCCCGGACCTCATCCTGCAGGCCGACGAGGTGGTGCGGGTGCGCGCGCAGCTCGAAGCGATCCTCTCGCTGCACACCGGCCGCGAGGTCGCGGAACTGCGGCACGACACCGACCGCGACCGGGTGTTCGACGCGGCGGACGCCGTCGCCTACGGGCTCGCGGACCGGGTCCTCGAGCACCGGGCCTGAGCACGCGGTCTCAGGCGGCCATGAGCACGGGTCCTGCCGGGCGTCGCCCGACCGCGGGGCCCGTGCCGCGGCGCTGCCCGACCACCGGGCTCGTGCCGCGGCGACGGCGGACGTCGCCCGCGATGTCGGCGAGCAGGTCGACCAGGTCGACGCCGAGCGCCCCGGTGACGGCGGCGATCATCTCGCTGGAGGGCTCCTTGCGGCCGCGTTCGATCTCCGAGAGGTACTGGGGCGAGATGCCCGCCCGCTCCGCGATGTCGACGAGGCGGCTGCCCCGCTCCTCCCGTGCCGCCCGCAGGCTCCGGCCGAGCACGTCACGCCACAGCGGTTCCGGTTCGCGATCCGGCGTGCGCTTCTGGTGGAAAGGGAGGATGTCCGCCATGACGCCATCGTGACGCAGGTCCGGCGCTCAGGGCAGCGGTTCCGCTCCCGGCGGACACGGCGGGCGTTGATCGTTAGCACAACGTTGGCGCGACGTTGGCGGCCGTCACTTGACTGCCGGAGTCACCCCCGAAGATCCGTCACGGCTCGAACCCCAGCGTTTCGAGGAAGGTCCGGCTCATGACAACAGGCACCGCCGCGGTGGCCCCCACGCGTACCATGCTCAGGCGAACCGCAGGCAGGGCCGACGTCGACCAGCGGATCGAGGCGATCGGCAAGGAGGCGGAGGCCGAGCCCGCCTCCGTGGTGGGCAGGCCGACCGGTGGCCAGTTCCCCGCCGACCCGTTCGCGAGCCTGCAGGGCGTGGCGGGTTGGGCGGTCGACTACGTGACGTTCCTGCGTGAGCCGATCGACCAGCTGGAGGGCGACCCGCAGAGCGTGCAGGCCACCGTGGACGCGATCCGCTCCACCGCCGAGCGGATGCGCGAGCTGGCCGCGACGCAGCGCGACACGCTGGCCAAGCCGCAGGGGTGGACCGGCAGCGCGCAGGAGGCCTACCAGACCAGCATGGACACCCTCGGTGAGGAGTTGGACTCGCTGGCCGGCGCGGTGGCCGTGAAGGGCGTCGTCATCGAGAACAGCGGCGCGATGGTGCAGGCGCTGCGCGAGGCGTTGCTGCACACCCTCGGCCAGTACTCCGACTCGCTGGTGCCGGGCGCGATCACCGCCTACGTGTTCGCCCCGATCACGTTCGGCGCGTCCATCGCGATGTTCCTGGGCTCCGTGGTGGACAGCGCGACCCAGCTCGGCACGAGCATCGCGGCCAAGATGGACGACCTCAACGCGGCGCTGACCCGCCAGGTCGACCGGGTCAAGCAGCTCGACGACATCTCCGACGAGGTCGGCCGGGGCTGGGAGCGGTTCGAGGCCGCGGCGGGCGGGGAGACGGCCACCGCGACGGCCCGCATGGCGTCCAAGCGGATTCTGCGCGAGGGCGAGGTCGCGGGGCAACCGACCGCACAGGCGTTGCGCCCCACGGAGCGGGGCCGCTTGGTGGCCGCCGAGGAGTCGGAAGCGCTGCGGCCCACGGGCTTCGTGGCGGCCGAGCGGCTCACCGGCCGGCTGCCCGACGAGCCGGTCCGCTACGCGCGGATGGAGGAGACGGTCCAGGCACAGCACGCCGTCCAAGCGGAACCGATGATGCGCGCCGTCCGCGCAACCGAACCACTCCAAGCACAGCACGCCGTCGCAGCCGAACCGATGATGCGTGCGAACCACTCCAAGCACAGCACGCCGTCGCAGCCGAACCGATGATGCGTGCGGTCCGCGCAACGGAGCCACTCCAGGCGCAGCACGCCGTCCAGGCCGAACCGATGATGCGCGCCGTACGCGCGACCGAACCACTCCAGGCGCACGTCGTCCAAGAACAACCGGTGATGCGAGCTACCCACGTGCAGGCCGAATCGGTGGTGCGAGCGACCTATGCGGAGGCGCCCCTCCGCGAGTCGACGGTCCGCAGGGTCGAGGAGACCGAGTAGGCGCGGGCGGTCCCTGATCGCCCGGTCGAGAAGCTCCCCCGTCCTGCCACTCCCTGCGTTCCGCGGAGGCAACGCCATGGTCACCAACCTGACACCCACCACGATCAGCACGCCCCCTCCCGGCGGCGGCTCCGGCTTCACGATGGACGAGTCCGCGATGGACACGCTCCAGCACCAGGCCGACGACCTGCGCACCGGCTACCAGGAGGTCTCGTCGGCGCTGTCCGGCCAGACCCTGGCGGGCAACGCGTTCGGCACCGCCGGCACGTTCGCCGCGGAGGCGTTCAACGCCTCGACCCGCAGGTCGGTCGAGCTGGCGGGCAAGGCCGCCTCGACGTTGGGACTCGTCGGCGACGGGCTGAAGGCCACCGCGCAGACGCACCTGGAAGCCGACCGCGCCAGCGTCGAGCAGTTCGCCATGGTCGACCCCGCCGCGATCGCCGACGCGCCTCAGGGCGCACCGGCGGGCGGCCCCAACGGCACCCCGACGACCCAGGGTCCGCCGGTCACCCCGACACAGGACATCCCGGGCGGTTCCACCGGCGGTGGCGGAGGCGGAGGCAACCCCTCCCAGCCGCCGGTCACGCCGACGCAGGACATCCCCGGCGCCAACGGCACCACGCAAGCCTCCAACTACACCGGCCCGGACGCGTCCGCGGGCCAGGCCGGTGTCCCCTCAGGTCAAGCCGGTGGCCCCTCGGGCCAGGGCGGTGGCGCGCCGACCGGCCAGCCGGGCGGGATTCCCACCGGTCAGATGCCCCCGATGCCGGGCATTCCGGCACCGTCCGGCGGATCCCCGACGATGCCGCCGGCCCCGGCAGGCACGCCAAGCGGCTCCGGTGGCGGTGGCGGCTCGGCGGAGGAGACCAAGGCCGCCGCCGCCCGGACATCCACCCCGGCACCGCAGGCCACGACACCGACTCCCGCGCCGATTCCCGACTTCCCCGAGATCCCCGACCCGCCGCCCGTCCCCACCGGCTCCGGTGGCGGTGGCGGTGGCGGGGCGAGCCTCGCGGACGCCCTCAAGACCACGCCCACGACCGGCGGCGAGTCGGCGTCCGGCACGAAGACCCCGGCCGGCGGCACCACCCCCTCCGCGAACACCACACCGCCGCCGACGCCTCCCATCCCGGAGGTCCCGAAAGACCTGTTCAAGCAGCCCACCATCCCGGACCTCGGCACGGGCAGCGGCATCGGCGGAAGCACGGGCAGTGGCACAGGCGGCGGTTCGGCCGGTGGGTCCTCGCCGTCGACTCCGAGCGCGACGACGCCGTCCGGCGGCATGACCCCTCCGCCGATGCCTTCCATCCCGGAAGTGCCGAAAGACCTGTTCAAGCAGCCGACGATCCCGGACCTCGGCACGCCCGCCGGCACGGGCACGTCTGGTGGCTCGCCGAGCGACGACGCGTCCAAGCCCACCGCGCCGCCCCTACCCGACAACGAACGCCCCGGCCGCGACCGCGAAGACGGCGACCACAAGGGTGGCGATCGCGAGACCCGCGACCGTGAGGGTCGTGACCGCGAGGCCAGCGACCGCGAAGGCCGTGACCGCGAAGGCGGCGAGCACGGCGGCGGTGGAGGCGGCGCGGGTGACGGTGGCGAGGACGACGGCCGGACCGAGCGCGACCAGCACGGGTTCCCCATCACCTCGGTGGACGACAAGCCCTGCCTCGACCTGCGCGACCTCCCGGCGGAGGAGGGCGAGCGCTGGCAGGAGAAGATCCGCGACATCATCGCCACCAAGGGCGAAGGTTCCTTCTTCTGGGCGGGCGACACCATCGACGCCGAGGGTCAGCGGCACTCCCTCATGGACCTCGCCGAGTTCATGACCAACCTGGACAGCCGCACCGAGCCGACCGGACCGCACGAGCAGTCGGAGCGGCAGGTGTCGGACACCGTCGCGGCCAGCCCGGCGCGCAGCGCCAACGGCGACGTCTTCGTCCTCGTCGGCCCCAACCGCGCCGAGGGCGACCCGGTGGAGCTGACGGACTTCCCGACGCTCCAAGCCAATCCGAGGGTCGAACGGGTCTTCGCGATCGACGCCCTCACCGGCAAGGAGACCCAGATCCACCCGAAGACCGCCTGATCCCGCAGACCTCCTGATCCCGCGGGCGCGGGAGCACCCCCATCCCGCGCCCGCTTCTCCGAACGTCCACCCGATGCACTGCGTGGCCGCGGTCGCTGAAGTGAGTGACTCAACGGTCGTGAAGGGCTGAACTCCGTTGTGGACATTGGTGGCGCGACGGGCCGGTGCGACGATCGGGAGATGACACACACGCCCGTGCAGGTGCCGGCCTCGGTCGAGCAGGTCATCGAACGGATGCGGGAGATCGACCGGGCGTTGGACCCGCACGACGGCGTGGCCTGCTTCAACCGCATGTACCTGCGCGTCACGGAACTGGTCGGTCAGAACATCGTCGACGGCTTCTTCGAGGACCCGGCGTTCCTGGAGCGGATGGACGTGCTGTTCGCCGGGCTGTACTTCAAGGCGGTCGACGCGAAGACGGCGCCGGTGCCGTGGAAGCCGCTGTTCGACGCACGGGACAACCGCACCGTCTGGCCCGTCCAGTTCGCGCTGGCGGGCATGAACGCCCACATCAACCACGACCTGGCGCTGGCCGTCAACGCCACCTGCGCGGAACGCCGCACCACACCCCGGACCAAGCCGGTGCACGCCGACTACCTGCGGGTCAACGAGCTGCTGGCCAAGGTGGAGGCCGAGGTCCGCGCCGAGTACGAGCCCGAGCTGCTGAAGCTGCCCACGGCCGAGGCGGAGCAGCTCAAGCACGTCCTGTCCGGTTTCAGCATCGCCCGCGGCCGGGACGTCTCCTGGGGCGCCGCCCTGACCCTGTGGGACGAGCGCAACCTCGCCCCGCTCTACAACACCACCCTGGCCACGCTCGCCGCGGAAGTGGCGGTGGCCGGCGAGGGCCTGCTCACCCCCGTCGTGCCGCCACCGGCATAGCCGTCACAAGTCCGCGCCCGCCGTGCTCAGCCAGGGCGCGCCGGTCCCGGCCATGCTCTCGTAGAACGGGTGGCCCTCGGTGATCTCGCCCTGGCCGACGGTGCGCCCGGTGAACGCCGACGCGTAGACGGCGGCGACGAACTCCATGGTCACCCTGGTGTCGGCGGTGGACACCGGTGGTGTCCCGCCCGTGTCGAGGGCGTCGAGCACGGCGGCGAGCTGGGCGGTGTGGCCGCTCGGCGTGTCGGCCGGCCCGCTGTCCCACGCCGAGCCGGCGTCGGGCGCGGTGGGCGCGGCTGTGAACGTCCAGTTCGCGTCGTCGTACCCGTAGAGGTGTTCCAGGTCGACGGTGGCTCGCTCGAAGTCGAAGCGCAGCCGGCTGGTCTGGCGTGGCGACACCAGCGAGTTGACCACGGTGGCCACCGCGCCGGAGTCGAACCGCACGAGCGCGGCGGACACGTCCTCGGTGTCGGTCGGCCGGGCCTGGCGCGCGGCGATCGCGGTGACGCTGCTCCACTGGCCCAGGATCGACAGCAGCAGGTCGAACTGGTGGATGCCGTGCCCCATGGTCGGCCCGCCGCCCTCCACCTCCCACTTGCCCCGCCACGGGACGGCGAAGTAGTCGTCGTCGCGGAACCACAGCGTGTCCGCCGACGCCACCAGCGGCCGGCCCAGCGCGCCCTCCGCCACCAGCCGCCGCAACCGCACCGCCCCGGACCCGAACCGGTGCTGGAACACGGTGGCCATCGGCACGCCGGCCGCCGCCTCGGCCGCGCGCAGCCGGTCGAGCCCGGCCAGCGACAGCACCGGCGGCTTCTCGACCACGGGCACCGCGCCCGCCTCCAGGCACTCCAGCGCCAGCGACAGGTGCGTCCCCGGCGGCGTGCACACGTGCACCAGGTCGGGTCGTTGGGCGTCGAGCAGGTCGGCCAGGGTCGGGTACGCGGGCACGTCCCAGGTCGCGGCGAACGCGGCGGCCCGGTCGGGCAGGAGGTCGACCGCCCCGACGAGCCGCGCCCGCCCGTCGAGGTGCCTGATCGCCTCGGCGTGGGCGGTGGCGATCGCGCCCGTGCCGACGATCGCGCAGGTGTAGCTGCCACTGGTCACGAAAGATGCTCCTCGTCCGCTGGGGTTCCGGGTGGGACTGCTCCGGCGACGCACGACACGGCGGCGCCCACGTCGACCGGGCGCAGACGTCCGCACATGCCGAACACCCGCTCCGGCTCGCCCGCCTCGAACACCGCCGCCCGTTCCAGGTGCGGGGCCACGCCCAGGGACACGTCCCCCGCCATCGCGAGCGTGGCCTCGGCCTGGTCGAGCGGGCCGTCGCGCACGATCCCCGCCCAAGCGCCGGCCCGCCCCTGGACCAAGGCCGCGGCGGCGGCGTAGAACTCGCGCAGCGGACCCCGGTCCCCGTCCCGGAGCGCGTCCCGGATCCGCGTGAAGCCCTCCACCGCCAGGTCACGGCGTCGGCGGGCGTCGGCGGCGCGGTCAGCCTCCGTCGCCCGGGCCGGCAAGGTCGCGGCGGCCCGGTAGCGGTCCGGATCGGCGACGACCTCGGGCGGGAACGTCATCACCGCGTCACCCGCCTCGGGCAGCCCCGCGTTGCCCATCACGACGACCACCCGCAGACCACCGTGGTTGACGGCGCGGTGGATCGTGCCGGGGGTGAACCACACCACCGAACCTGCGGCGAGCGGGATCTCGCGGCAGCCGTCGAGGGTCACCGCGTGCAGCTCGCCCGTGCCGCCCACGACCACGTAGCACTCGGTCGACGCCAGGTGCACGTGCGGGCTGCCGCCCACCACACCATCGGGCGCCGCGTCGTCGTAGACGTCCAGGAACGACAACGACGTCCCGCCGGGAAACGTGCTCACACCGACTCACCCAACACACCGCGCACCGAGTCCGCCAGTGCCGCGGCGTCGTCGGCGCCGCCGTCGGCGATCCCGGTGCCGTAGCGGAACCGCACGGTCTCCCCGTCCGCGACGACGAGTTCCTCGCTGAAGAACGGCGCCGGGTTCAGGCACGCGAAGTTCTCCGACCGGGCGAACCACTGCGGCGGGTGGTGCGGGTTGGCCTCGTGGTCGACCATCAGCACCAGCGACTGCTCGTCGTCGCCGTCGTGCCGGCCCGCGAAGGCCATCCACTCCGCACGCCGGCCGCGCACCTCGTCGCCGCCCGGCCCGTCGGGCGTGACGACGGTCCCGCCCGTGAACGAGCGCGGCCCGCGCCAGAACAGGCCCCCGTACCCGGCGTTCTCCCGACCACGCGTGGTCGGCGAGCCGAACGCGATCTCCCGGCCGGAGGTGTTCGTCATCGTCGTGTCGAACGTCAACGCCCACGCCGCGTCGGACAGCAGGGCCGCGCCGATCGTCCGACGCTCCGTGATCACGGTGTCGCCGGACTCGGTGATCCAGTCCAACTCGTGGGTGAAGTACGCCGTCTCCGCCTCCACGCCGACGTCGACCAGCCGCCGGTGCGCCTGGGTGCCGTTGTTGTCCAACTGCACGTAGGACCGCCCGTGGACGTAGGTCGGGCCGCCCCAGAAGTTCTCGTCGCCGACGTTCGGCAACGACCACGCGATGCCCTTGTGCCACACGTGGTCGTGCGGCCGGAAGAGGCTCACCACCCGCCCGGACCGCGTGCGGATCGGGTGCAGGAACGGCTTGGGCGACTCCAACAGCGGCGTGTCGGGCACGTAGACGTAACGCGCGAGGTCGACGTCACCGGCGCGGACCGTCAGCGCGGACCCGATGTCGTGCCGCACGGCCAGGGCGCTCACAGCGACAGCTCCGGCACGTCGACCCAGCGGCGCTGCTCGGACGAGGCCAGGCCGAGCTGCGCGAGGTTGATGCCCCGCGCGCCCGACAGCAGGTCGTGCGCGTGCGGGCGGCCCGCGAGCACGTCGCGCAGGAACTCCTCCCACTGGACCTTGAAGCCGTTGTCGAACTCGGCGTTGTCGGGCACCTCGGACCACCCGGCGCGGAAGTCCTCGGCGACCGCCAGGTCGGGGTTCCACACCGGCTTGGGGGTGGACGCCCGGTGCTGCGCGACGCAGCGGCGCAGGCCCGCGACCGCGCTGCCCTCGGTGCCGTCGACCTGGAACTCCACCAGCTCGTCACGGTGCACGCGCACGCACCACGAGGAGTTGATGTGCGCGATCACGCCGCCGTCCAGCTCGAACGTCGCGTAGGTCGCGTCGTCGGCGGTGGCGTCGTAGGGCTCGCCGGACTCGTCCCAGCGCCGCGGCACGTGCGTGACCGCGCGGGCGGACACCGCCCGGACCCGGCCGAACAGGTTCTCCAGCACGTAGTTCCAGTGGCAGAGCATGTCCACCGCGATGCCGCCGCCGTCCTCGGCGCGGTAGTTCCAGCTCGGCCGCTGCGCGGGCTGCAGGTCGCCCTCGAACACCCAGTAGCCGAACTCGCCGCGCACCGACAGCACCCGCCCGAAGAACCCGGACTCGACGAGGCGGCGCAGCTTCAGCAGGCCGGGCAGGTAGAGCTTGTCGTGCACGACGCCGACCGTCACCCCGGCCTCACGCGCCCGGCGGGCCAGCGCGAGGGCGCCTTCCACGGTGGTGGCGGCGGGCTTCTCGGTGTAGACGTGCTTGCCCGCGTCGATCGCCGCGACCAGCGCGCTCTCGCGGGCGGAGGTCAGCTGGGCGTCGAAGTAGACCGACACCTCGTCGTCGGCGAGCACGGCGGCCAGGTCGGTGCTCCACCGCTTCACGTCGTGCCGCTCGGCGATGTCCCGGAGCTTGCCCTCGTTGCGACCGACCAGCACGGGCTCGACCTGCACGCGCCGCCCGTCCGGCAGCGCGAGCCCGCCCTGGTCGCGGATCGCCAGGATGGACCGGACCAGGTGCTGGCGGTACCCCATCCTGCCGGTCACGCCGTTGAGCGCGATGACGACCTCGTCCACCCGAACTCCCTCCGGAAAGCGCTTTCCGTCGAGTATTCAGGGCGGCGTCATCTCCAGTCAAGACTGGCCGAGGTGCTTGACACGCCATCGGAAAGCGCTTTCCATGCCCTGGTGACCACACTTCCGCCGCAGCCGGGCCACGTCGTCGTGGCACTGGACTCGTTCAAGGGCTCGCTGTCCGCACGCCGGGCCACGGCCGCCGTCGCGCGGGGAATGCGCCGCCACGGCGCGGTCGTGCACGAGTACCCGGTGGCCGATGGCGGCGAGGGGACGCTCGACGCCCTGCTCGCGGCCGGTTTCACCGCCGTGCCGGTGAGCGCGACCGATCCGCTGGGCCGTCCGGTCGTGGCGCGTTACGCGGTCCGTGACGGGGTCGCGGTCGTGGAACTGGCCGAGACCTCCGGCCTGGGCCTGGTCGCGGACGTGCCGCCGACCCCGGACCGCGCGGCGGCGGCGTCCACGTTCGGGGTCGGGACGGTGATCGCGGCGGCGTTGGACGCGGGCTGCGCCACGGTCGTGGTCGGCCTGGGCGGCAGCGCCACCACCGACGGCGGCACTGGCCTGCTGGCCGGTCTCGGCGCACGCCTGCTCGACGCGGACGGGGTCGTCCTCGACGCCACGACCTCGCCGCTGCGTGCCGTGCGCGCGGTCGACCGGGCGGGACTGCACCCCCGGCTGGGCGAGGTGGAGCTGGTGGTGGCGAGCGACGTGGACAACCCGCTGCTCGGCCCGCACGGTGCGGCGGCGGTGTACGGGCCGCAGAAGGGCGCGGACGCCGCGCTGGTCGCCTCCCTGGACGCCGACCTGGCCCGCTGGGCGGACCTGCTGGACGTCGCTGCCGCCGCCGTGCCGGGCGCGGGGGCCGCAGGTGGGTCGGGATTCGCCCTGCTGGCACTTGGTGCCCGGATGCGCCCCGGTATCGACCTGGTGCTGGAGCTCACCGGCTTGGCGAACCGGTTGCCCGGTGCCCGGCTGGTCGTCACCGGCGAGGGCAGGCTGGACCACCAGACGTTGCGCGGCAAAGCCCCGGTCGGGGTCGCCTCGGCGGCACGGGGCGCGGGCGCGACCGCCGTCGCCGCCGCCGGGAGCTGTGCCCTGGACCACGCCGAACTGGCCGCCGCGGGGTTCGCCGACGCGTTCGCGCTGACCGACCTGGAGCCCGACGTGTCCACCTGCCTGACCCACGCCGAACCGCTGCTGGAACGCCTGGGCGAACGCATCGCCACCGCGTTCCCCGCCGACCGGCCGTCAGGGTGAAGCCCGCCGACCCTCGGCCACCACCCCGCGCATCACCGCCGCTCGACCGGTCGCCACCGGGTGTACCAGTCGGCCGCCGCACGCAGTGGCACGGGCAGCGGGGCGAGGTCGGGGTACCAGGCGCGTTCCCACTCCAGCGACACCCACCCCGACCAGTCACCCAACAGCCGCCCGCACTCCCCCAGCGGCACGGCTCCCGCACCCGGCGGGACCGGGGTCGGCGAGTCGGCGGCCACGTCCTTGACCTGGAAGTACCCGAGGTACTCCCCCAGCACGTCACGGGTGCGTTCCGGTGGCTCGCCCGCACGCCACGGGTGCACCGCGTCCCACAGCACCGCCACCCGCTCAGGCTCGCCGAACGGCGCGACCAGCCGCCGCGCCGCCTCACCGGTCGGGTGGGAGTCGTGGGTCTCCACCAGCAGCCGGACACCGGCGGAGCGCAGGTCGGGCAGCACGGCGGCGATGCGGTCCGACGCCCGACCGTCGTCACCGGACCGGTCACCACCGGGGAACACCCGCACCGAGGGCGCGCCGAGCAGCACCGCCAGCTCCACCAGGGCGCGCAGCTCGTCGACCACCGGTCCGTCCGGCCCCGACCGGCACACCTTCGGGTAACCCGCGAGGCAGGCGACCTCCAACCCGGCGTCGGCGATCCGGTCGCGCGCCTCCGCCACCCGCACGGGCGACATCCCGAGGTGGACCTCCTCGTCGGGGTGCACGCGGACCTCCAGGCCCTGGCAGCCGTGCTCGGCCGCCACCCGCGCGCTCTCCGACACCGGCACGCCGGGCGCGCCGAGCGTGCTCACCGCGAACCGCCACCCGCTCACCCGTGCACCACCTCCAACGGCGCGAACGACACCCTGGTCACCGGGCCGTCCGACCACCGCACCTCGACCACATCGACACCGGCGGCCACCACCGACGCCACCTCCGACAGGTCCACCGGCCCATCGGTGAGCACCGCCAGCGCGACGTGGACCGAAGTCCCGGCGCCGGCCCCGCGCAGCCTCGGCACGCGCGCCGACGGGGTGAACGCGGTGCCGCCCGGCGCGGCCACCTCGTCGGCCGACTCCCAGCCGTGCAGCGGGCGCAGCACCGACGACAGGTCCGGCCCCGCGGCCCAGCCGGTCAGCTCCACCCCGGCACCCGGCGGCGCGCCGACCACGCGGTGCACCCGCAGCTCGTGCGGTCCGCGGGCGACCACGACGCTCTCCACGCGCAACGCGGGCAGCAGCGGCGAGCCACCGGGGAACACGGGCCGGTGCCACGACGCGGCCCAGCCCCAGCCGTCGCCGTGGCCCGCGCCGAGCGGGTGGATGCGGCGACGGACGCCGCGCAGCCCCCGGTGCAGGACGGCGAGGTGGTTGTCGGCCGGGTTGCCCGCGGACGTCGGGCCGGTGCGGGTCGAGTACGCGAACCGGCCGTAGTGCGGGTCGTCGCCGTCGGCGGTCTCCGCCAGGTGCGGCCGCAGGTGGTCGCTGCCGTGGTTGTGCAGGCGGGCGATGCCGTCGGCGGCCGTGGTCTGCACGAGGAAGCCCGGCGCGGACAGCCCGAGCACGTGGTCGCGCTCCTCGACGGGCGCGTCCCGCTCGACCTCGGTCCACAGCGGGTCGTCGGGTCCGGCGAGCAGGCACACGAACGCCTTCGACGCCCAGTACGGCGACGCCGGCCCGGAGTAGTGCTGCACGACCGCGGCGTGCGGGCCGTGCCAGCCGAGGCTGAGCAGGCCGCGGTCGTCCACCGCGCCGCGGTCGAGGAAGTAGCGCAGGCAGCCGCTGAGCAGCCGCCGTGACACGCCCGGCGCGAGCGGCGTGTGGCCGGTGACCGCGCCGAGGGCGACGGCCGCGCCGGCGGCGAACCGGTAGGTCAGCGACCTGCCGTGGTGGATGGGCGCGCCGTCCCCGCCGAACAGCAGCGAGAACCCGGTGAGGTGTTCGCGCAGCCGTTCGCCGTGCGGGGTGGTCGTGCCCGCCAGGTGCGCGTCGAGCACCGGGTACAGGTGCAGCGCCCAGCCGTTGTAGTGGTCGAACGCCCGGCCGTCGCCGTCGGAGTACCAGCCCTGCCCCTGGTACCACGCCTCCAGCAGGTCCAGGGCGCGCTGCCGGGCGCGGGCGGTGTCGGCGTCGCCCCGGCCCACCGAGTCCAGGAACCCGGCCACCGAGTACGGGAACAGGTACCAGTTGTTCGGTGCGGGCAGGGCGTGCAGGGCGTCGCGCAGCCAGGCTTCGACGCGGTCGCGCACGGCGTCGTCCAGCCGGTCCCACAGCCACGGCCTGCTCACCCGCAGGGCGAGCGCGACCGACGCCGCCTCGACCATGGGCTGGCCCTGCACGTGGTGGTCGCGGATCACCGGCCACGACTCGGCGTCGTCCGCGCCCGGCGTCCGGGTGCCCGCGGCCAGGCCGTCGGCGTACCGGGCGAGCCAACCGTGCGGGTCGTCGCCGCCCGCGCCCGCGACCCGGTACGCGGCGGCGAGCATCGTCCGGGCGAACCCCTCCAACCCGTCGCTGCGCGCGCCGCTGCCCGACGCCGGTCCGGGCAGGTCCAGCCGGGCGCCGCCGGGGCTCGCCCACCGCCACGCGGCGCCCAGCAACGCGTCGGCGGCGGTCTCCCAGTGCGCCCGGGCGTACCCGGTGCGCGGGCTGAGCCGTCGGTCTTCCGCCAGGTCGGCCACGGGGTTCACGCGATTCCGCTCCTTCCGCTCACTGTGTCACGGTGCATCCTGTCCGGGACCGGGCCCGGTCACGCGATGTACGGGAGGCGCTCGGGCTCCACCCGCCCGAGCAGCGGCGTGCCCTTGACGAACCGGCCGACCTCGGCGACCGCGAACTCGCCGATGCGCCGCAGCTCACGACCCTGCGCGCCGGCCAGGTGCGGGGTGATCAGCACGTTGGGCAGGGCGAACAGCGGGTGCCCCGGCGGCAGCGGCTCCGGTTCGGTCACGTCGAGGATCGCCGAGATCCGCCCGGTGGCGCACGCCCTGGTCAGCGCCTCGGTGTCGATCAGCGACCCGCGCGCGGTGTTGATGACGAGCGCGCCCTCGGGCAGGAGGTCCAGCCGGCGGCCGTCGAGCATGTGCCGGGTCTCGGGCAGGGCGGGCGCGTGCACCGTGACGACGTCGCTGCGCCGGCAGAGGTCGTCCACCCCCACCGGCTCCGCGCCGAGGCCCGTGGCTTCCGCGCGGGTCACGTGCGGGTCGTGGAGCAGGACCTCGACGTCGAACGCCCGCAGCCGCCGCAGCACGAGGCGGCCGATCCGGGACGCGCCGATGACCCCGACGGTGCAGTCGTGCAGCCCGGTGCCGTCGCCGGGCAGCCAGTCCCGGGGCGCGCCCTCGACGGCGGTCGCGTACCGCCGGGCGCGGCCGAACGCCCGCTTGGTGCCCAGCACCAGCATGGCCATCGTGTAGTCGGCCACCGGGACGGCGTTGGCCTCGGCCGAGGAGGAGACGACCACGCCGCGTTCGAACACGACGGGGTCGACGGAGGCCTTCACCGTGCCGGCGGCGTGCACGACGGCACGCAGCCCCGGCGCGGCGGCCAGCACACCGGCGTCGATGCGCGGGCAGCCCCACCCCGTGATCAGGATGTCCGCTTCCGCCAGGGCCGCGGCGGCGACCGGCCCGTCGAACGAGGTGAACGTCGTCGCCGGGTCGAGGTCGACCAGCTGCCGCAGCCGGGTGACGAGGTCGGGCGGGAAGACGTCGGCGAGGGCCCAGGGGGCGAGGGCGAAGACCGCGACAGGTCGCCGTGACACGGAGTGGGCTCCTATCAGTGGGCCGGGCAGCGGCCGATCCATGTAAACGTTTGCATCCACACGTCACTCTACGCACCAGGCCGGCCGGCCACAATGCCCGCAGGTCGGCCCGACCAAGAGCGACTACAGGCGGATACACCTTGGCACACCGGACAGACAAGGCGTTGACGTACGGGTGTAACCGTTTTATGTTCGTGAACATTCTGTTTCGGCTCGGCACCGCGAGAGAGGCGTTCGACGTGAGCATGACGCGGGTCCGCGGCGGCACCGGTGGCGCCAGTCCCCCGACCGGGACGGCACGCGCCCGACCGGAGGGCGGTCGGCCGCGCCTCGGCCACCTGCGCCGCATCAGGGCCGACCGGGCGCTGTTGCTCTTCGCGGCGCCCGGTCTGGCGTACTTCCTGTTCTTCCACTACGGCGCGCTGTTCGGGAACGTGCTGGCGTTCCAGGACTACGTGCCGTTCCTGGGCATCTCGGGCAGCGAGTGGGTGGGCCTGGCGCACTTCGAGCGCATGTTCACGGACCCGCTGTTCTGGAACGCGGTGAAGAACACGCTGGTCATCGCCGCGCTGCAGCTGGTGTTCTTCTTCCCCGCGCCGCTGGCGCTGGCGCTGCTGCTCAACAGCGTCGTCGGCGACACCGTGCGGCGGTTCGTGCAGAGCGTGGTGTACCTGCCGCACTTCCTGTCGTGGGTGATCGTGGTCGCGCTGTTCCAGCAGATGCTCGGCGGCGCGGGCGTGGTGAACGGCTGGCTGTCGGACCTGGGCGTGGGCGGCGTGTCGATCATCGGCAACCCCGACGCGTACGGGCCGCTGGTGATCGCGCAGCTGGTGTGGAAGGAGTGCGGCTGGGCCACGATCATCTTCCTGGCCGCGCTGTCCCAAGTGGACGAGCAGCAGTACGAGGCCGCGGCGCTGGACGGCGCGGGCTGGTGGCGGCGGCTGTGGCACGTGACGCTGCCCGCGATCCGGCCGGTGATCGTGCTCCTGCTGGTGCTGCGGCTGGGCGAGTTCCTGTCGATCGGGTTCGAGCAGTTCTTCCTGCAGCGCCAGTCCGTCGGTCCGGAGACCGGCGAGGTGCTGGAGACGTTCGTGTACTTCACCGGCTTCGCGGGCGGCGACTTCGGCTACGCCGCGGCGGTCGGGCTGTTCAAGGGCGTGATCGGCGTGGCGCTGATCTACGCGGCGAACAAGGTGGCCCACCGGCTGGGCGAACAGGGGGTCTACAAGGCATGAGCAGGACGAACGCCCCGGCCTGGATGGGCAGGCCCACGCCCGCGGTGCGCGCCGCCAAGGCCGTGGCGCTGACCGTGGTGGTCGCGCTGGTGGTCTTCCCCCTGTGGACGGTCCTGGCGACGAGCCTGGCCAGCCCGCAGAACGTGATCGCCAACGGCGGCTGGGTGGTCTGGCCGGACGAGTTCTCGTTCGCCTCCTACACCGAGATCCTCCAGGGCGGGATCATCAGCCGCGCGCTGCTGGTCAGCGCTGGCATCACGATCGTCGGCACGGCGCTGAGCCTGGTCTGCACGATCGGCCTGGCCTACACGTTGAGCAGGCCTCAGGTGTACGGCGGCAAACCGCTGCTGCTGCTGGTGCTGTTCACGTTCCTGTTCCCGCCGGGCATGGTGCCGCTGTTCCTGGTGGTGCAGGGCGCCGGGCTGTTCGACTCCTACGCCGCGCTGATCCTGCCGTTCCTGGTCAACGTGTTCAACCTGGTCGTGATGCGCGGCTTCTTCCAGTCGATCCCGTCGGAGCTGATCGACGCCGCGCGCATCGACGGCGCGAGCGAGCTGGGCATCCTGCGCCAGGTCGTGCTGCCGCTGTCCAAGGCCGTCATCGCCGTCGTCGGCCTGTTCTACGCGGTCGCGTACTGGAACCGCTTCTTCGAGGCGATCATCTACTTCAACGACCAGGCCAAGTGGCCGATCGGCACCGTCCTGCGCCAGTACGTCACCGGCGGGGCGTCCCTCGCCGAGACGTCGGGTGAGCTGGCGGCCACGTCGCCGCAATCCGTGCAGATGGCCGTCGTGATGCTGGCGACGCTGCCCATCGTGTGCGTGTACCCGTTCCTGCAGCGCTACTTCGTCAAGGGTGTCGTCACCGGTGCCTTGAAGGCCTGAACCCCCCTCCACCGCAACCACTCCTTTCGGCTTCACGCCGGGAGAGGAACCTCGTCATGGACCACCGCATCGACCGCCGTTCCCTGCTCCGGCTGGCGGGCGTCGGCGCGCTCGGCCTCGCCGCACCGTCCTTCCTCACGGCGTGCGGCGGCGGCTCGTCGGGGGGCGGCGTCTCCAACGCGGGCAAGGACCTGGCCCCGTGGCCGACGTACGTGCCGTTCGCCGGTCCGACCCCGGACGCCCCCGGTGACGACTCCGGCGTGCAGCCGCTCTTCCTGAAGTACCCCGAGAAGGTCGTGCGGTCGGTGGACAACCCCGTCGGCGACGGGTCCGACGTCACGGTGATGGTCGTGTCGTACGGCGCGCCGCCCAAGCCGGTCGGCGAGAACCGGTACTGGCAGGCGGTCAACCAGGCGTTGGGCGTCAACCTGAAGGTCATCGTCGTGCCCGACCCCGAGTACGGGCAGAAGATGGCCACGCTGATGGCGTCGGGCGACGACCTGCCGGACCTGATCATGTTCTCGAACCTGGCGCTGCCGCACGCGGCCGAGTTCGTCCAGGCCCGGTGCGCCGACCTGTCGGAGTTCGTCGGCGGCGACGCGGTCAAGGAGTTCCCGAACCTGGCCAACATCCCCACCTACGCCTGGAAGGGCATGGGCCGCATCGGCGGCAAGCTGCACGGCATCCCGCTGGAACGCCCGATGCCGGCCAACAGCCTGTTCGTCAACCGGTCGGCGATGGACGCGGCGGGCATCCCCGAGGACTGGACGACCGAGCAGTACCTCGACGCCATGAAGCAGCTCACCGGCGACCGCAAGTGGGGCGTCGGCTGGTTCAAGGCGCTGTTCGGCGGCCTGGGCGGCATCACCTACCACGCCGGCTCGCTCGGCGCGCCCAACACGTGGTCGGCGGACGGCGGCGCGTTCACGCCGGCCACGGCCACGCCGCAGTTCGAGCAGGCGCTGGAGGTCATGCGCAAGCTGGTCGAGGCGGGCACGCACTACCCCGACAGCCTCACCGTCAGCTCCACCGACATGCAGAGCTACTTCCACAACGGCACGGTCGCCTCGATGAACGACGGCTTCGGCTCGGTGAGCCTGTCCACCATGAAGAAGATCAACGGCCGGTTCGCCCTCGACCTCGGCCGCCCGTACGGCGCACAGGCCACGCCCTGGCAAGGCCCGGGCATCTTCGGCTACGTCACGTTCAAGAAGGCCGAGTCCGCGCGGATCAAGCTGCTGCTGCGCGTGGTCGACTACCTCAGCGCGCCGTTCGGCTCCGCCGAGTACGAGCTGGCCAACTACGGCGTGGAGGGCGAGCACTTCACGAAGGACGCCGACGGCATCAAGACGACCGACCTGTACAACCAGGAGAACAACTCGCTGCTGCCGACCAAGTACATCGGCACCGCGCCCGCGGTCCTCTACCTGCCCGGCTACCCGGACACGGCCAAGGCGGTCCACGACTGGCAGAAGGCCTCGCTGCCCCGCAGCGTGCGCAACCCCGCCACCGGGCTCCGCTCGGCGACCGAGGCGAGCAAGGGCGCCCAGCTCGGCCAGATCATCGGGGACGGCATCGCGGCGATCACGTTCGGCCGCAAGCCGCCGTCGGCCTGGAAGGACGTCGTGGCGCAGTGGCGGCAGGCGGGCGGCGACCAGGTCGCCGAGGAGCTGGCCAAGGAGCACGCCGCGAACCAGTGACGCGCTGACGCTCCAGCCCCGACCGGACAGCGCCGGTCGGGGCTGGAGTCTTCTTCGGTCAAGCGGGCAGTCGGTCACCCACCAGGGCGAGGCACTGGATGGCGGCCAGGCCGTACTGCGCGGAGGCGTTGGTGCTGAGGTTCGCCTCGTCGACCGGCTTGAGCACCTGCGGACCGTCGACCCGCCTGGACCCGAAGTCGTGGTTCTTGGGGTAGCCCGCGTGGCCCGTCTCGAACTCCGCCCACGCCCGGTCGGCGAGCTTCGCGTCACCGAGCTTGGCGGCGGCGTAGGCGGTGAGCCGGGAGTGTGCCTGGCGCAGGTTCAGGCTGCCCCACGACTGCCCCGTCTCCGCCTGCTGCTCGGCGGCGGTGCCGTTGTAGAGGCGGCAGTACTGCAGCCACGCCCGGGTGAACGCCTCGTCACCCGTCAGGGAGATGAGCTCGCTGCACAGCTCGACCAGGCCGAACACGGACCCGAGCGAGCCGACGCTGACCGCGGGCTCCGTCGGTTTGAACGTGCCGTTGTCCAGGTCGTACAGGCCGCTGCCGCGCGCGAACCCGTTGGGCATCGCGGCGATGCTGCGCATCCCGTTGACCAGCTTCTCGCGGGCGATCGGGTCGCCGCCGCGCTCCCACTCGGTCAACCAGGCGAGCGCCAGACCGCTCCAGTCCGTGCCGGTGCTGACGCCGAGGGCGTGCGGATCGGGCTCGTACGGCCCCGTGCGGATCTTGCGGATGGGGTCGAGGGCCAGGAACGTCCGGTCGGCGTCCACGAGGTCGCGCATGAGGTCGCCGGTGCGCTCGTCGGCGGTGAGGAAGTAGAGGAAGCGCCGGTAGCCGGCGTTGCTGATGCGGGCCTGCTTGGCGCTGTCGGCCCAGTGCTGCACGCCGTGCCGCGTGCCGAGGTCGCGCCACTTCCCGAGGTGGTAGACGTCGACCTCGCCGGTGTGCCGCGTCATCGCCTCGGCGAACCGGAACGCCTCGGCCCGGCCGGTGCGCAGGTAGTGGTACCAGAGCCACAGGTCGGTGGACAGCTCGGAGTTGTCCCACGCGTAGCCGCCGACGTCGTAGCGCCACACGTGCCGGTCCGGGTCGTAGCTGTGCATGATGTCGCCGTAGTCCCAGAAGCCGTACCAGGACCGCTGCTCGACCTGTCCGCTGTGGTACTCGAACAGGAGGTCCAGCCGGTCTTCGACGCGCGCCTTCGCCGGGGTCGAGCGGTCGACCGGCGACCAGTCGCCGAACACCCCGGCGGCGTGCAGGTGGGCGGGCGGCGCGACGATCAGCGGCGGCGTCCGCACCGCGTCGGTCAGCTCGGCGATCCGCTCCGCGGCAGGCGTCGACCCCAGCGCCCAGAACACCAGCTCGGTCGTGCGCGCGATCCCGTAGGGGGTGCCGAAGCCCGGCTCGTAGTCCTCGTAGGTGATCTCCAGGCCTTCGAGCTGCTCCGGGTAGGTGTCCTGGCCCATGCCGTCGTGGTAGAAGCGCAGGTCCATCGGCTCGGCGTCGGGCGACCACAGCCACACGGTGACCTCGGCCGTCTCGCCGGCCGCGCCGCGGATGTCGAGCTGCGTGGGGTGCAGCTGCCAGAAGTTGCGCATCCCGAACGCGAAACCGCCGCCGGGTCCGCCGACGTAGCCGAGACCGCCCGCCCGGCCGGCGGCGTCGACCGGGATCCAGCCGTGGCCCGGCTTGGTGCGCTTGCGGAGCTGGAACCCGTCGGCGGTGGGCTGGCGCAACGAGTAGTCGCCGAAGGTCGGGATCAGGTGCAGGCGGGAGCCGACCCTGGTGTCCCACGTGGCCACCGGCGGGGTGGCCTGCCCGGCGACCTGTGCCCGGCGGACCGTCGCGCCGGGGTCGCGGCGCAGTCCGGTGATGCCGCGCACCGCCTCGGACAGCACGCCGCCACCGGGTCCGGCGAAGCGCACGTGCCGGTTGTGCGGCTCGTCGCGCATCGGCACCTCGAACCGGATCCCCAGGCCGCGGACGAAGTCCTTCTTCTCGTCGCCGTCGTACACGAAGCTGTGCACGGCGCGGACGCCGTCGCTGCCGGCGTAGAAGTACAGGCGCACGGTGAACGGCAGCCACGTCCGGTTGCCGTGCCGGTGCCCACCGTCGATCCGGACCACGGCGCGGACCGGACCGGACTGCTCGACCGTCACCTTCTCCGTGCGGCCGGTGAACTTCTCCGGCTTCGCCGTGCCGCCCTCGTCGCCGCCCGGCTCGTCCTGCCGCAGGCACACCAACCGGCCGTCGCGGGCGATCTCGCGGTCGCCCCTGGCCAGGGTGCGGACCAGGTGGTCGCCCTTCTTGGGGATCACGCACCGGATGACGCCGGTGCTCACCTCGACCTCGTTGCGGCCGTCCTTGACGGTCACGGCCGCCGCGGGTGCCGCGGGCGTGCCACCGGTGAGCACGTACGCCTCGGCGGGCGGCGCCTCCGTGCCGATGGCGTGCGCGGTCCACTTCAGCGAACCGTCCGGCCAGTACGCGGTGGCCCACGTCTGCACGGGCACCTCTTGCCCCGCGGTGGTGCGCAACGCGAACGCCTGCCCCTTGGGCACGGTGCCTTTCGGCCACGGCACTCCCCAAGTGGACCCGGCGGCCAGTTGCCGCGGCGTGCCGCCTTCCAGCCACCTGAGCGGCACACCGTCGTCCAGCGCGCCGCTCGCGGTCTCGGGCCGCGGGCCGACGACGGGATCGGCGTGGGCAGGCGCGGCGCGGCCGACCTGCGCGGCGGCGCCGACCGCGGCCGCGCTGAGGATGAGGTTACGTCGGGAGATCATCGCCATGGGTGCTCCACTCGGGCGGGTTGGCTCCGGGCAAGGTGAGAGCAGTGAAAACGTTTACAGCGTCGTAATGCCAGCATGAGCTGCGATACCTGTCAAGAGAGCCGCGATGACCGGTATGCGGTTACAGGCAGGACTCGCCACGGACCGCCGCACGGCGCCACGACCGCGCCGGCTCCGGGCGGAATGCGATTTGACAGCGGGACAGTCCGCCGGAAGCATCGCGTGCAAGCGTTTTACCAGCGAGTTGCACGACGTCAGACGGAGGCGGGATGGTTCGGCGAGCGGCGTCCGACAACGAAGGACCGCGGCCGACGACGATCCGTGACGTAGCCGCGCACGCCGGGGTGTCCGTCGCGACCGTCTCCCGGATCCTGTCGGGCACCTACCCCGGCGCGCCCGCCACGCGCACCAGGGTCCTGCGGGCGGTGCGCGAGCTGGACTACGTGGCCAACGCCAACGCGCGCGGGCTGGCGGGCGCGAGCAGCCGCAGCGTCGCCATCATCGTCAACTCCGTCGTGTCGCCGCACTACGCGCACGTCGCGCAAGGCGTGCAGACCCAGGCCGCGATCGAGGGCAAGCTCTGCATCGTCGGCACCACCGGCAGCGACCCCGAGCGCGAGCTCGCCACGGTCCAGCTCATGCGCGAGGAGCACGCCGAGTGCGTGATCCTCGTCGGCAACGTCGTCGCGGACGAGGCGTACCGCGCGCGCATGGCCGAGTACGCCCGCGCGCTGGCGCTCGCCGGCTCCCAACTGGTCCTGTGCGGACGCCCGCCGCTCGGGCCCGACGTGCCCGCCCTCGTCGTGGAGTACGACAACACCGGCGGCGCCTACGCCATCACCAGCCACCTGCTGTCCGCGGGCCACCAGCGCATCCTGTTCCTGGGCAGGCGCGACAACTACACGACCCCCGAGAGCCGCATCGCCGGCTACCGCAAGGCCCTGGCCGACCACCACGTCGACCACGACCCCGGGCTGGAGGTCGAGGGCAGCATGGAGCGGCACGAGGGCTACCGGATGATCAGCGAGCGGCTCGCCGCCGGACCACCCGACTTCACCGCCGTCTTCGCCGGCAACGACCTCATCGCCGCGGGCGCCCGCCAGGCGTTGCGCGAGCACGGCCTGCGCATCCCCGAGGACATCTCCATGGTGGGCTTCGACGACCTGCCGCCCGCGGCCGACATCGGCCTCACCACCGTCCACGTGCCGCACGAGGAGCTGGGCCGCACCGCGGTGCGCATGGCCCTCCAACGCGCGCGGGACAAGTCGGGCACGCCCGAGCGGGTCATGCTCGGCACCCACATCGTCGTGCGCGACTCGGTGCGCCCCGTCGTGCGCTCCGGCTCCCGACCGTAACCGGCGGTCGTGCCTGCCCTGACGGTCCGTCAGGCCGACGCGCGGTCGAGGTCCGGTGCGACGACGGAGGCGCGCAGGTGGTCTCCGCGGAGCACCGCCAGCACCGCCATCAACGCGGCCACCAGGGCGAACCCCGACGCCGCGGTCAACGCCGACAGCGGGCCGACCGTGCCGACGACCGCGCCCGCCACCAGGATGCCGACCGCTCCCGAGCAGGCGGTGATCGCGCCGACGGTGGCGAGGACGCGTCCCCGGACCGCGTCCGACGTCCGTGCCTGCACCAGGCCGTTCAGCGTCACGTTCTGCACCGCGCCGCACGCGCCGGCGACCAGCCAAGCGACCGCGTTGACCACGAGGTGCGGCAGCTGGGCGGGTGCGGCCAGCGCCAACGCCAGCACCAGGTTCGCGGCGGCGAAGGCGGCGACCAGCGCGCGTGTGGTGGTGACGCGGCGGGTCAGGTTCGCGCCGAGCAGCAGGCCCGCGGTCCAGCACGCGAGCATGGCGCTGTAGGTGAACGCGTTGCCGCCGATCGGGCCGAAGACCAGGAACACCTGGTTGACCAGCGCGATCGCCACGGCCACGCCGACCACGGCATGCGCGACGACGCGTCCCAGCAGCAGCCGGTCGCTGCGCAGCAGCACCCAGCCGCTCCACTGGCCGCCCGGCGTGGCCGCGCCGCCGTCGTCCTGCCTCGGGTCGCGGTCCGCCCGCAGCCACACCACGACCAGCGCGAGGTGCGCGAACGCCGACACCGCGTCGAGCATCACGGCCCACTCGACGCCCGGCCCGACCGCGATCACGCCGCCGAGCACGATGCCGGCCACGGACCCGGTGTTCCTCGCCGACGACAACGCCGCGAGGCCCCGTGCCGCGCCGTCCTCGCCGGTGGCGACCGGGATCAGGGCGGACGCGCACGTCCGCGCGACCCCGCCGCACACGCCGAGCAACGCGACCAGGCCGTACAGGACGGGCAGCCGCGCATACCCGAACAGCAGCGCCACCAGCAGCAACACCTGCGCGAACACCGCCACGGCGAGCAGCAGCCGGTGCGGGAACCGGTCGACCGCCCAGCCGGCGAGCGGCGCGCCGAGGACCGCGCCGAACGCGACCGCCAGGAACAGCCCGGCCACGGCGAACGCGCCGGACCCGGCCAGCTCGGTGGTGAACCCGATCAGCGTGAGCTGCGCGCCGAGGCCGGCCACCCCGGACCCGCCCACCAGCACCGCCAGGTCCCGGTTACCCCGCAGACCACCGAGCACTGCGACCATTCCGCTCCCCCGCCGCGTCGCCGGTACGGACCGAGGCGATCACCTCGCGGTGCCGATCATGCCCGAAGATCACCTCGGCCGGCGGGCGCGGTGGGTCAGGCGGTGGGTCAGTCCGCCCGGACGACGGCCAGCGGGCACGGCGCGTGGTGGACCAGCGCCTGGCTGGTGGAGCCGAGGAGCATGCCCGCGAAGCCACCGCGACCGCGGCTGCCGACGACCAGCAACTGCGCGTCACGGGACGCGTCGAGCAGGGCTTTCGTCGAACGCTCGCGCACCACCCGCCGGTCGACCGCCACGTCCGGGAACTTCTCCTGCCACCCGGCCAGGCGTTGGGCCAGCGACTGCCGCTGCTGTTCCTCCATCTCGTCCCAGTCGACGCGCACCTTGTCGGCGTAGGGGGTGCCCGCGAGCAGCGGCGTCCACGCGAGCAGCGCGGTGAGCGTCGCGTCCCGCGCCGACGCCTCCTCGAACGCGAACCCGATCGCCGCCTCACCCGCCGGGGAACCGTCCACGCCGAGCACGACCGGGCCGGTCGCCGGGTACGGGCCGCGGACGACGACCACCGGGCTCCGGCCGTGCGCGGCGACCGACACCGCCACCGACCCGACGACCATCCCGAGGAACCCGCCCAACCCCCGGGAGCCGAGCACGACGAGCCGGGCGCCCTGCGAAGCGGTGATCATCGCGCCGGCGGGCTGGTCGACCACCACCGACGTCTCCACCTCCGGCACGAGGTCGCGCACGCTCGCGGCCGCCGCCTCCAGCCACTGCCTGCCCTGCTCCTCGAACGCCTCCCGCACGTCGTGCGCCGTCAACACCATCTCCGGGTAGCCGCGCCTGGGCAGCAGGTAGGCGTGCACCAGCTCGAGCGGCACGCGGTGCCGTGCGGCTTCCTCCGCCGCCCACCGGACGGCCGTCAGCGCCGACTCCGAGCCGTCCACTCCGACCACGATCGGGCCAGTCATCACAGGTTCCCTCCACTGCCGACGTCAGCGACACCCACACCATCCGACGCCGGGCAGCCGGCCGCACTTCGACAGCGGTACCGCACCCCCGTTCGCCGGACGTCTTCCGGTGTCGTGCCCGACGGATACGATCGGCGCCGTGGATCCCGCCGACGACCTGATGGCCTGGGCGCCCCCGGCCGGTTCGGGCGGCGCGGCGCCGGCCGTCGCCCTGCCCGGCTACAGCGACTTCCGGCTCGTCGCGCACGGCGGCGAGGGCACGGTGTACCGGGCCACGCAGGACGGGCTGGGCCGTGACGTCGCGGTGAAGGTGCTGGACGTGACCGACCCGGACACGATCAGCCGGTTCCACCGCGAGCTGGAGATCACCGTCCGGCTCGGCCGCCAGCACCCGCACATCGTGACCGTGCTGGACACCGGCGTGACCGGCGGGCGGCCGTGCATCGTGATGGAGTACTACGACCTCGGGTCGCTGCACGACCGGCTGCAGCAGCGCGGGCCGCTGCCGGTGCATGAGGTCGTCGCGGCCGGGATCGCGGTGGCCGACGCGCTGTCGTTCGCGCACGGCCAAGGCATCCTGCACCGGGACGTGAAGCCGCAGAACATCCTGGTGCTGCCCACGTCGTACGTGCTGGCCGACTTCGGCATCGCGCGTGGCGCGGACGCGGCGCACACGGCGTCGTTGCAGCTGGTCAGCTACCGGCACGCCGCGCCGCAGATGGTGGCCGGCCAACCACCCGCCGCGGCCGACGACGTGTGGTCGTTGGGTTCCACGCTGTTCACGCTGCTCGACGGCCAGCCGCCGTTCACGTCGGACAACCCCGGCGAGGACACCATGCTCGCCTACCTCGGGCGGGTGCGCGAGGCGCAGCCGAGGTCGCTGCTGCGGCCGGACGTGCCGGTCGAGCTGATGGCGATCATCCTGCGGTGCCTGCGCAAGGCGCGGGAGGAGCGGTTCCCGGACGCGGCGGCCGTGCGCGCGGCGCTGGCCGCGGTGCCGACGTGGACGCCCCAGTCCACAGTGGACCCGGATCACACGGCGACGGTGCGGCACGAGGTGCCGGAGCGCTACCCGGACGGCCCGACCGAGCTGCCAGACTTCGGCCCCAAGCCGGTGACCGAGGCGGCGGAACCGGTCGCCGCCGTCACACCCGAGCCGGTGAAGACGTGGACCGAGGACTTGGCCGACCTGACCGTCCGGCACAACACCGAGCCCCGCCCACCCGTGCCACCGCCCCCGCCGCCGTTGGTGGAGCTGCCGGAGCCGCCGGAGCCGCCGCCGTCCCGGCCACGTCGGTCGTGGAAGCTGGCCGGGGTGAGCGCGGTGTTCGTCGGCGTGGTCGTCGGGGTGGCGCTGAACCTGCCGGGCCGGTCGGAGCAGGTCGCGTCGCCGCCGTCCACGGTGACGACGACTACCACAACGTCTCTGGCGACCACCACCACGACCGCCAGCCTGCCCGAGGGCGGCGATCCGCGGTTCACGCCGGTGCTCAAGCGGCTGGAGGACGACGGTGACCGGATCGAGCTGTTCTGGACGGATCCGAGCGAGGGCAACGCCCAGTTCGTCGTGGTCGACGTGACGGGCCCGTCCGCGCGGCCGTTGGTGACGGTGGCGGCCGGTGCGACGTCACACGTGCTGGAGGACTTGGAGCCGAAGGCGCCGCAGTACTGCTTCCAGGTGCTCGCGATCGGTCTCGACGACCCGGCCACGCAACGCGGCGCGTCAGCCCGCACGTGCGCCGTGCGCAACGGCTAGCGCGCTGCGCGGTGCATGACGGCTAGCGCCGCCACAAGGGCCGCGGGTCGACCGCCCAGAACATCCTGCGGTACCAACGAACCCCCTGCCGCATCCCGACCCTCACCTGCCGCGCCAACCGCCACGCCGACGTCCCGTCGTGCCGACCCACGCTTGGCTGTGCGTGGACCGGCCTCGACTGTGCTTGGGCAGAGATCGGCGGCGAGTAGGCCGCTCTCGACGGCGCGTGGACCGGGCTCGGCGGTCGTACCGTCGCAGGCTTCGGCGCGAAGGCCTCGTACTCCGCCAGCCGGGCCAACTCCACCGCAGCCGCCGACCCCAACTCCGCCGCCGTGTCCGGCGCGGTCCGGTCGACCGGTGGTGTCCGACCCGCCAGCAGCAAACCGTCCAGCACATAAGCCCACGCGCCGATCGCACCGGCCGCACGCAGGCGTCTGCGCCGCACCAGCCGGGCCAACCCGAGCACCAGCAGGATCAACACCGGCACCCCGCCGAGCACCACGTACCCGATCCACCTCCGCGACCCGGCCGACTCCGGTGCCGCGACAGCGCTCGACGGCGTCACCAACGGTGGAGGGGCGGACAGCGGCGTGCTGGTCGGCGTGGCCGTGACCGACGCCAACCGATCCAGCACCTCGCGCTTCTGCGCGGCGCTCGAACCGCCCGACGACACGCCCGACACCGGGTCGAACGGCACCCAACCCCACCCGGCGAAGTACACCTCGGGCCACGCGGTCGCGTCACTGCCGCGCACTACCCTCTCCCCACCGTCGGCGGGCTGGAAGCCGACGACCACCCGGGTCGGCAACCCGACCGCCCGCCCCAGCACCGCGAACGCCGAAGCGAACTGCTCCGCCGTGCCCGCGTTCGCACCGGGCTCACCGGGATTGCCGAACAGGAACCGCTCCAGCCGCGCGTACGACGACCCGACCGGCGCCTGCGCGTCCGGCGTGCGCCCCTGCTTCACCACCTGCTCGATGGCCACGGCCTGCTCGTACGGCGACCGCGCGTTCTGCACGATCTGCCGCGCGTACTCCGCCAACGAGTACGGCAGCCCCGGCAGCTCCAGGTACCGGCCCGCGTTCGTCGGCACGGTGGCGTCCAGCAGGTCCGTGTCGTCCGGCACGTCCACGACACCCCGCACCCGGTACGACAAGCCGGGCGTCAACTCGTGCCGCAGCACCAACGAACCCGAGTCGGGGTCGACCATCGCACCGTCCAACGTCACCGCCGTGGGCCGCCCCACCGTCGGCAACCAACGACCACCCAACTCTCCGACCGTGATCTCCACCTCGGCCTCGTCCACCCGCGCACCCGGCGGCAGGTCGGGCTCCGCCACGGCGCCGATGGGCCCGTACAACGACGCCGCCCGCCACGCCGCGCCCGAGTAGTCCGACAACGCCACCAACCGCACCGCCCGCTCCGGCCCGCGCACGCGGAACAGCTCCGTGTCGCCCAGGTTCGCCCACGACGCCAACTGCGGCAACGGGCTCGCCACACCGAGGTCGGCCACCGGCGGCTCCACCAACTCGCGCGGCTCGAACGCGTCACCCGACGGCAGCACCACCGCCAACGCCGCGACCACCGCCAACGGCACGGCGGGCAACCCGAGCAGCACCCGACCACCGGCCTCCAACCGGTCCACCAGCAGCCAGCCGAGCGCCACGAGCGCGATCAACCCCACCGCGATCACCCCGTGCCGATCGGCCCGCCCCGCGGTCAGCAACGCCGTGCACGTGTAGAGCACCGCCGCCCCCACCACGGGCGCCAACAACGACCGCCCACGCCCCGCCACCGCCAGCACCACGACCAACGACACCCCGAACACCAGCAACGCGCCCGGCGCCACCAGCTCGGGCGTGGCGGGCGCGGGGCGTGCGGCGGTCAGCAGCCGCGGCACCAGGTCCAGCAGCACGGACAGCGGGTCGGTGGCGTCGATCGCCGTGCCCCGCGCCACCCAGTACCCGCCGACCAGCGCCAGCGCCACCAGCGAGAACGCCACCAGCCCGGCAGGCATCCGCTGCCACCGCAACAACGGCAGGCACGCGAACGCCACCACCGCCGCGCCCGCGAACACCAGCGAAGCCGTGTACCCCTGCCACCCCGAGCCGAGGTGCAGCGCGGCCACCACGACCAGCAGCGCCGCCCACGCCACTCGGGCACTGCTCAGCCGCGCACTGCCCACCCTCGCACTGCCCACGCGGGCACCCACACCTCGCCCACCCACACCCTGGCCACTCACACCCACACCTCGGGCA
>NZ_LGED01000218.1 GCF_001280085.1 Saccharothrix sp. NRRL B-16348
GGGGCGGTTGAGGTAGTGGTGGGTGGGGTGGTGGGTTGGGATCAGGTGTGGCCTTGGGCGGGTGGTGGCTTGGGTGGAGGCGCGGAGTAGGTCTTGGGCCACTGAGGTCGGGGATTGGCGCAGGCGGGTCGGGGTGGGGTGCAGGACGGTGGCGCCGGCGGCTTTCAGCAGGTCCGCGTTGGAGGTTTGGGTGTTGAACTGCCAGGCCAGGGCGCGGTCGTTCCACCAGGCGTCGGCGATGCCCAGGGGGCGGCCTTCCGCGGTGGTCAGGTGGACGCCCCAGGCCGGTGGTGGCAGTGGCAGGTCGTCCAGGACCGCCCTGGCCCAGGCCTGTGGGACCGAGCGGACGCCGTCGGCCAGTTCGGAGAGGACTTGCCTGGCCGGCTCCGACGACCGCGCCAGGCCCGGCCGGAGGTCGGCGACCGGGACCCCGCCGTGGCGCACGACCTCGGTCAGCACGGCTCGGATGTCGTCACGTTGGCGCAGCGCCTTCGCGGTGTCGACGGCGGCTCTGGCCAGCGGCGCCGTCAGGAAGCCCCGGCGCAGGACCGGGTCCGGTAAACGGCGGACCCGGGTGATGTGGACCTTCGCGGCCGGTTCGAGGGCGCGGTTGACGAGGATCTGGACCGGGCCGGTGGCGGGTAGGGCACGAAGGCCGTGCAGTTGCAGCGCGTCCACGCCGGTGAGCAGGGTCTGCGGGCCGCCGTAGCGGAGGGCCGCACGGACCAGTTGCGCACGCGTGGGCGGTGTTGGGGCCAGCAGCAGGATTCCCGGCAGGACGTGCTGCCACGGGCCGTGCGGGCGGCAGCGGACGGCCAGCTCCCCGCTCGGCAGACCGAGGCCCAGGAGTTCCGACGCGGTGGCGACGCGCTGGGGGAAGAGGCCGCCCAGGGCGTTCAGGTCGATGGTGGTGCGCATGTGTCCACCATCGGCCGCGTGGGTGGGGGCGTCGATGGGGAGATCGCGAACTGTGGACAACTCGGTGGGCTGTGGACAACTCGGGGACCGCTCAAGGTCAGTCCGAGGGCAATCCGGGGCAATCCAGACGAAAGGAGGCCTTCCGCAGACCCGACCGTCTGCGGAAGGCCTCAGCGAACGGCAGCCACCCCTCGTTGGCCACCGCGTGGTCTCAAAGGCGGACGAGGTCCTCGTGGATCTCCACGTCCAGCTCGCGGCGGACGGAGCGGACCTCGCGCCAGGCGTCGTACACGGCGACCAGGCCGCCCGCCAGCACGAACGAGACGGCGAGCGCGACCACACCGTCGACATCGGACTTGAAGACGACCACCACGGCCGCCCACGCCATGACGGCGGTGAAGACGAGAGTGCTCGCGAGGCGTTCGGTGAACCGCCGGCGGGACCTGGCAGGCTCCTCGATGTGGTTCATGACTCCCCCTCTGAACTCGGCTGATGACTCATTTCTAGGAGTTCCGGCGCCTGAGTTCTGCGTCAGATGACGCACAAGGGGAAATCAGTTGGTGAAGTCGTAGAGCCTGCTCACCTGGTGGATGTCGATCTTCCGCCGGCCAGTGCTGATGATGCCCTCCTCGCGCAGTCCGCGCAGCACCCGCACGAGCGACTCCCGTGACGTGCCCGCGATGCCCGCGAGGTCCTCCTGGCTCAACGCGATCGCGCCCTGGTCGGCGATCCCGCGCTCCAACGCCATGTCGATGAGCACGGCGGCGACCCGTTGCGTGGCCGTGCCGCTGATCTGCACGCGCTGCCGGTCCGTGTCACGTTGCCGCGCCACCACGACGGTCAGCACGGACCACGCGATGCGCGGGTGCCGCTGGCACAGGCCCGCGAACGAACCGGCCGACAGCACCAGCGCCCGCACCGCGCCCAAAGCCCGCACGGTCGCCGAACGCGGCCGGCCGTCCACCGCCGAACGCTCGCCGACGATGTCACCCGCCCCGCGCACGGCCAGCACCTTCTCGCTGCCGTTCGCGGTGGTCGCGGTCACCCGCAGCAGACCTCGGCGCACGACCAGCACGTGCCGCGTCACCTCGCCCTCGTGGCAGATCACCGAGCCGGACGGGTAGTCGCGCTCGACACCCGTCGCCACGAGCACCTCGTGCTCGGAGGGTGTGAGCAGACCCCAGAACCGATCCACGCCCCCACTGTGCCGCGTGATCGACGCGCGGGCCCCCGATCAGGCCCCCGGACCACCCGAACGGCTCGATCAGCGGGGTCGGGAAGCCGAACGCACGATCAGTTCCCGCGGTCCGGTTTGGGCTCGTCGAGGCCCGACCGGGTCGGTCCCTGCCGCAGCAGCGAGGCCGGGCGGATCGCCGCCCTGCCGAACTTCGACCGCGCCTGGTCGGCGGCCTGCTCCGCCTCGCGCCAGCCGCGCTCGGGCGCGTCGAACATCAGCTGCTCGCCGTCGTCGCCCTCGACCAGCTGCTCGATCCGCACCCCGATCAACCGCACCGCGCCCGGCGGCACCTGCTCGTCCAGCAGGGTCGACGCGGTCTTGTAGACCTCCTGCGTCACGTCCGTCGCCACTCGCAGCGTCTTCGACCGGGTGATCGTGGTGAAGTCGGAGAACCGCACCTTGATCGACACCGTGCGCCCGCGCAGCCCGCGCGCCCGCAACGTCGCCGTCGAGCGCTCCGACAGCCTCAGCAGCTCTCGGCGCAGCAGCTCCCGGTCGAAGTGGTCGACCTCGAAGGTCTCCTCCGCGCCGATCGACTTCTCCCGAGTGGACGGCACCACCGGCCGGTCGTCGTGCCCCTGCGCCAACGCGTGCAGGTGCTCGGCCAGTGCCACGCCGATCAGCCTGCGCAGGCGCGGCAACGGCGTCGCGGCCACGTCCGCCACCGTCTCCAGCCCCACCCGGTCCAGGTTCTCGGCCGTGCGCTGACCCACGCCCCACAGCGCCGACACCGGCAACGGGTGCAGGAACGACAGCACCTGGTCCCGCGGCACGACCATGAACCCGTCCGGCTTGCACATCCCGGACGCGAGCTTGGCCAGGAACTTCGTCGGGGCCACGCCCACCGAGCAGGTGATCCCGTGCGCCTGCTCCACCTGCTCCCGGATCAGCTTCGCGATCTGCGCCGGGCTGGACCGCAGCCGCTTCAGCGCCCCGCTCACGTCGAGGAACGCCTCGTCCAGGCTCAGCGGCTCCACCAGCGGCGTGATGTCGCGGAAGATCGACATCACCCCGCGCGAGACCTCCTGGTACCGGGCGAAGTTCGGCATCACGAACACCGCGTGCGGCGCCAGCCTGCGGGCGTGCGAGGTCGGCATGGCGGACCGCACGCCGAACTCGCGGGCGATGTAGTTCGCCGACGCGACCACGCCCCGGTTCGCCGTGCCGCCCACGACCACGGGTTTGCGCGCCAGCTCCGGCCGGTCGCGGATCTCGACCGACGCGTAGAAGGCGTCCATGTCGACGTGCAGCATCGAGCAGCCGGTGTCGTCCGGCCAGACGTCGCCGCGGGCGAGGAAGCGATCGACCAGACCGCGCGGCAGGTTCGCGCTGCGGCCCACGACCACCCCCGTCCAGAACCGAACACCCGTTCGAGACTCTACTCGAGGCGGTAGGCCCGGTGCGCGTTCTCCCACCCGATCAGGTGGGCGATCCGTTCCGCGTCCGCCAAGGCGAAAGCATGCTCCCGCAGGCCCGCCGTGAGGAAGTCCGACAACGCGCGGCGGAAGAACAACGCGCCCAGGTAGTACAGCTCGCCGAGCGCGAACGCGTCGGTGGAGAACAGGAACTTCCCGAACGGCACGATCTCCAACGCCTCCGCCAGCACCCGGCTCGCCCGGTGCGCCACCGCGTGCGTGGCCAGGCCGACGTCCACGAACACGTGCGGGAACACCTGCGCGAGGTACCCGGCGGTGCGGTGGAACGGGTAGTTGTGCAGCAGCATGATCGGCACGCCGAGCGGCGCCGTGGCCCGCAGCAGGTCCGTGAGCAGCGACGGGTCGCTCTTGTGCAGCGAGAGGTCCGCGTCCCCGTAGCCGACGTGGAACTGCACGGGCAGCCCGCGGTCGAGCGCCTCCCACACCAGGAACCGGCTGATCACCTCGTCCGCGCACCGCGTCGAGCCGGACCGGAGCCACCGGTCGGCCGCCGCCACCACCTCGGCGTCCGCGGGCCGGGCCGGGTCCAGGTCGAGCCCGACGCGGTAGGCCGCGATCGACTTCGCCGCGACCGCCGACGACGAGTCCAGCGCGTCCCGCACCCGCGCGGGGAATGCCGAGGCGCCCTCGGACACGACGTCCTCCGCCACCCGCTCCAGCCGCAGCACGCGATGTTCACGCGATCCGGTGAACACGGCGGGCCCCACGAAGCCCTCCGGCCACGTGCCGTCGTCCACCAGGAACGTCGAGATCTCCGCCGCCGACACCAACGCCCGGTTCACCTCGGCCGCGCCGAGCGACCGCCGCCGCGCCAGGTACTCGTCGGGGGGCGCGAGCACCGGCAGATCCAGCAAAGGCGCACACCAGCGCCGCACCGCGAGCCCCAGCGACGAGTCGAACAAGGACGTGCCCAACGGCGACGCGGACTCGGCCTCGGTCAGGTTCGCCTCGAAGCCACCCCGGTCCAGGTCGACGCCGAGCACCCCGTGGCAGTGGTGGTCCACGAGGCGCAACGACGCCACGCACGGCAGCAGTTGGTCCACTTGTTGAACAGTAGTGACCTGGTGTAACCACGCACGATGGACACAGCGGAGCGGGAGCACCGACGTGCGCTGGCGGCCGACCTGGTGGACGACCTGCTGGAGCAGGACGTCGTGGCGGTCGCGCTGACGTGGGTCGACCACAGCGGCATCACGAGGGTGAAGTCCGTGCCGCTCGCGGGCCTGCCCAGGGCCGCCGCGGACGGGGTGGGCGCGTCGCCGGTGTTCGACGTGTTCCTGCTGGACGACACGATCATCACCGGGCGGCACGCGGGCGGCCCGGTCGGCGACCTGCGGCTGCGGCCCGACCTGGACCGGCTCACCGTGCTGGCGGGCCAGCCGGGCTGGGCGTGGGCCCCGGCCGACCGGTTCGACCAGCAGGGCGAGCCGCACCCGCAGGACGAACGGGGCCTGGCCCGGGCGGTGGCCGACCGGCTCACCGTGCACGGCTACGAGGTCCAGGCCGGTTTCGAGGTGGAGTGGGTCGTCGGGCAGGGCGACACCGACGAGTTCCGGCCCGCCGCCACCGGGCCCGCCTACGGCCACGCCCGCCAGGTGGAGCTGTCGGACTACGCCGCGGACCTGCTGTCGGCGTTGGCCGAGCAGGACGTCGAGGTGCTCCAGTTCCACCCCGAGTACGCGCCGGGGCAGTTCGAGTTGTCCACCACGCCCGAGGACCCGGTGCACGCGGCGGACACGTCGGTGCTCGTGCGGGAGACGATCCGGGCCATCACGCTGCGGCACGGCATGCGCGCGTCGTTCTCGCCGAAGGTCGTCGCCGACGGCGTCGGCAACGGCGGCCACCTGCACCTGAGCCTGTGGCGCGACGGCCGCAGCCTGTTCGAGGACGGCGACAGCTGGTTCGGCCTGACCGACGACGCCGACGCGTTCGCCGCGGGCGTGCTGCGCCGGCTGCCCGCGCTGTGCGCGATCGGCGCGCCGTCGGTGGCCAGCTACCTGCGGCTGGTGCCGCAGCACTGGGCGGGCCCGTTCGCCGTGTGGGGACTGGAGAACCGGGAGGCGGCGCTGCGCCTGGTCGCGGGTCGCGACCTGGAGGTCAAGTGCTACGACCTGTCGGCGAACCCGTACCTCGTCGTGGCGGCCACGATGGCGGCGGGCCTGGCCGGGATCGTGGAGCAGGCGAGGCTGCCCGAGCCGGTCGGTGTCGACCCGGTCGCCCTCCCCGAGGTCGAGCGCCTGCCGACGTGCCTGGAGGACGCCGTGGTGGCGTTCGAGGCGGACGAGGCGCTGACCGAGGCGTTCGGCGCGGAGTTCGCGGCGACGATCGCCGACGTGCGGCGCGGCGAGATCGCCCGGTTCGCCGACTGCTCACCGGAGGAGATCGCCGCGCTGACCCGCTGGCGGCACTGAGCGCCGTCAAACGCCCTGCTGAGCCTCGTCCAACGCCTTGCGCAGCCGGGTGAGGGCCCGGTGCTGGGCCACCCGCACGGCGCCGGGCGTCGAGCCGACCACCGCCGCGGTCTCCTCGGCGGACATGCCGAGGACGACGCGCAGCACCAGGATCTCCCGCTGCCGGTCCGGCAGGACGCCGAGCAGCTGACCCATCCGCTCGGACAGCTCGCCCTGCAACGCCCGCTGCTCGGGCCCCGGTTCGGCGCCCGCGCTGTCCGGCAGCTCCGGCACGGACTCGGCGCGGTTGCGGGCCGACGCACGGTGCGCGTCGGCCACCTTGTGCGCCGCGATCCCGTACACGAACGCCATGAACGGCCGGCCCTGCTCGCGGTAGTTGGGCAGCGCCTTGAGCACGGCGAGGCAGACCTCCTGGGCCACGTCCTCCGCCGACGCCGACGACCGCTGCCCGTGCCCGACCCTGGCCCGGCAGTACTTCACGACCACGGGCCTGATCTCGGCCAGCAACGCGTCGACCGCCCGCCGCTCACCCCGGACCGCACCTTCGACGTACGCCTCCAGTCCCCCCTCCACACGTGCCGGCGATGAGGACGGGGCGTCCTCGCACTGCACGGACATCAACGACCTCCCCGCGTTACCACGAAGTACCGGCACAACCGACAGACCAACCGCCACTGCTGCCATCGCGAGCTCCTCGGCGTCCGCGCGCTGGACGCCCTCGGGGGCACATGCGAACGCGACGCCGGTCGCACACGGGGATGACGCGACTCACACGAAGTTACCCCGAATGGCCGCGTTTAGACCCCGATCGGACGAGCGGTAGGCCGTTATCGGATGCGGTGCGTGACCACGGAGCGCTCGATCTCCTTGCGGAGCCGGGTCAGCGCCCGGTGCTGCGCGACCCGGACCGCGCCGGGCGTGGCGTCCACGGCGTCGGCGGTCTGATCGGCCGTGAGCCCGACCACCACCCGCAGCACCAGGATCTCCCGCTGCTTGTCCGGCAGCAGGCGCAGCAGCTCGCCGATCCGCTGCGACAGCTCCACCCGCAACGCCGACTGCTCGGGGCCCACGTGATCGTCGTCCGGCGCGTCGGGCAGCTCCGGCACCGGCTCGGCCCGGTTGCGCAACGCCGCGCGGTGCGCGTCCGCGACCTTGTGCGCCGCGATCCCGTACACGAACGCCAGGAACGGCCGACCGTGGTCCTTGTACGTCGGCAACGCCGTCAACAGCGCCAGGCACACTTCCTGCGCCACGTCGTCGGCCGACGTGGACGACCGCTCCTGGCTGCCGACGCGGGCGCGGCAGTAGCGCACCACCAGCGGGCGGACGGCGGCCAGCAGCGACGCGACCGCCCGGCGGTCGCCGGCGACGGCGGCGCGCACCTCGTCTTCCAAGTCCTCGGGCGCGGGCGCGGCCATCAGCCGGCCCAGGCTAAGTGCGGGTCTCCCATGGCGGGTCCTCTGCGGGTAGGCGGCGGAGGACTCCGTTCTACCGCACTCAGGCCGGCTTTCGGCCCAGGACGTGCAACCGGGCGGCCACGTCCCGCAGCGGCGGACGGGTCGACGCGGCCAGTTCCAGCTCCGCCAACGCCTCCGCGGCGCCCGGGTTGGCCTCCAGCACGGCGCCCGGCACCAGGTCCGACACCACGCCGTGGCCCTGGACCAGCTCCACCTTCAGCCCCGCGGCCACCACCAGCGCCTCCAGCCCGGCCACGTCGAACCGGCGCAGCAGCGGGTCGCGGGTGCCGACGAGCTGACCGGCCTCGTCGTCCAGCAGCCGCCGCGCGTCGACCAGCCGGCCGGCGATGGCCCGGTGCAGCACGGCCGCGTACCGGTTCGCCACCAGCAACGACACCGCGCCGCCCGGGGTCGCGGCGGCGGCCAGCGCGGCCAGCGCGGCACCCACGTCGTCGACGACCTCCAACAGCCCGTGCGCCAGCACCAGGTCCGCCGAGGCGTCCCGGTCCAACGCGTCGGTGTCGCCCTGAACAGCGGTGATCCGGTCCAGGACGCCCTCGTCGGCGGCACGGCGGTGCAACGTCGCCAGCGCGTCGGGGCTCGGGTCGACCACGGTCACCGTGCACCCGGCCACGGCCAGCGGCACGGCCCACACGCCGCTGCCACCGCCGACGTCGAGCACCCGCGGCGGTTCACCGCCCCGGCGGTCCCGCGCGGCGGTCAGCTCGGCGTCGAGCACCCTGTGTACGGCGTCCGGTCGCATGGACGTAGAGCGTAAGGGCCGTAGGCTGCACTACGTGCATACGGTGGCGGTGCTCAGCCTCAAGGGTGGCGTTGGGAAGACGACGGTCGCGCTCGGTCTCGCGTCGGCGGCGCTGCGGCGTGGCGTCCGCACGCTGGTCATCGACCTCGATCCACAGTGCAACGCCACCTCGACGCTGGAACCGGACGACACCGAGGCCAGCATCTACGACGTCCTGCAGGACCCGAGCCGCGACACGCTGGACAACGCGATCGCGCCCAGCGCGTGGGGCGACGGCGTCGACGTGCTGGCCGGTTCGGAGGACGCGGAGTCGCTGAACCACCCGGACCCTGGCGAGACGCGGCTCGGCAGGCTGCGTGAGGCGTTGCGGCTGTTGCAGGACGACGAGGACCCCTACCAGCTGGTGCTGCTGGACTGCCCGCCGTCGCTGGGTCAGCTGACCCGGTCGGCGCTGGTCGCGGCGGACCGGGCGCTGCTGGTGACGGAGCCGACGATGTTCGCGGTGGCGGGCGTGCAGCGGGCGTTCGAGGCGGTGCAGGCCGAGCGGGAGCACAACGAGCACCTGCAGCCGCTGGGCGTGGTGGTGAACCGCGTGCGGCCGAGGTCGCACGAGCACCAGTTCCGCATCGACGAGCTGCGCGACATCTTCGGGCCGCTGGTGATGCCGGTGGCGCTGCCGGACCGGCTCGCGGTGCAGCAGGCGCAGGGCGCGTGCATGCCGATCCACGAGTGGGGCACGCCGGGCGCGCGCGAGGTGGCGCTGGCGTTCAACCTGCTGCTGGCGCGGGTGCTGCGGATCAGCCGGAGCAGACGCAGGGCCGTGCACCACGACTTCGACGACGAGGAGATCGAGGAAGCGGTGGACGCATGAGCACGCCCGCCCTCCTGGCGTTCACGGTCGCCGCCGTCCTGCTCACGATCACGCCCGGCCTGGACACCATGATGCTGCTGCGCATGGTGCTCGGCGGCGGGCGCAAGGCCGGTCTGGTCGGCGGGTTCGGCACCACGCTCGGCTGCCTGGTGTGGGGCGCGGCGAGCATCGCCGGGCTGACCGCCCTGCTGGTCGCGTCTCAATTCGCCTACGACGTGGTGCGCTACGCGGGCGCGGCGTACCTGCTGTGGCTCGGCGGTTCGGCGCTGTGGAAGTCGTGGCGCGGCACGTTCGACCGGCCGTCCGACGTGCTCGCGATCACGCCCGCGCAGGCGTTGCGGACCGGGTTCACCACGAACCTGCTCAACCCCAAGATCGGCGTGTTCTACCTGAGCCTGCTCCCCCAGTTCCTGCCGTCCGACCAGGCGTCGGCCGGGTGGGGCGCGCTGCTGGTCGGCGTGCACGTGGCGATCGGCCAGGTGTGGCAGCTCGTCGTGGTGTGGCTCGCCGGGCGGGCAGTGGCCGTGCTGACCAGGCCCGCGGTGCGGCGGTGGACCGAGCGGCTGACCGCGTCCGTGCTGGTCGGGTTCGGCCTGAAGGTGGCTTTCGACAGCGGTGCCCGAGGGTGACACGGTCTTCCTGGCCGGGCACCGCCTGAACGAGGCGCTGGCCGGCCGCCGGCTCCTGCGCGGCGAGCTCCGCCACCCGAGGTGGGCCACCGCCGACCTGAGCGGGCGGGACGTGCTCGAGGTGCGTTCGGTGGGCAAGCACCTGTTCACCCGGTTCTCCGGCGACCTGAGCCTGCACAGCCACTTCCGGATGGACGGCGCCTGGCACCTCTACCGGCCGGGCGAGCGCTGGCGGCGTCCCGGCCACCAGGTGCGGGCGTTGCTGGAGGTGCCGGACCGGGTCGCGGTGGGGTTCGCGCTGCACGACCTGGAACTGCTGCCGACCGACCAGGAGTCGCGGCTGGTCGGCCACCTGGGGCCGGACCTGCTGGGCGACTGGGACGACGGACGGGCGGCCGAGGCGGTCGCCAGGCTCGTCGCGGACCCGGACCGCGAGATCGGGCTCGCCCTGCTCGACCAGCGGGTGGTGGCGGGCGTGGGGAACCTCTACAAGGCCGAGGTGTGCTTCCTGCTCGGCGTCTCGCCGTGGAGCCCGGTGTCGGCGGTGGACCCGGCGGAGGCGGTGCGACTGGCGCGCAAGCTGCTGCTGGCCAACGCGTGGCGGCCGGAGCAGAACACGACCGGCCTGATGGGGCGCGGGCGGCAGCACTGGGTGTTCGAGCGGGGCGGCAAGCCGTGCCTGCGCTGCGGGACCGGTGTGCGCGTCGGCGGGCAGGGCGCGGGTGTGCTGGAGCGTCCCGCGTACTGGTGCCCGCGCTGCCAGCCTGGGCCGATCGCTTAGGGTTACCGCCGTGGTCTACAAGAGCGTGGTGCGCAAGGCGTTGTTCCGGATGCACGGCGGGGACGCGGAGCGGGTCCACGAGACCACCCTCGGCGTGCTGGCGGCGCTGAGCCCGGCGGCGAAGCTCGTGCGGCGCAAGCCCGCCGCGCCGCGCACCGTCTTCGGCGTGCGGTTCCCCAACCCGGTCGGCCTGGCCGCCGGACTGGACAAGAACGGCCGGGCGCTGCCCGCGTGGGGCGCGCTCGGGTTCGGGTTCGTCGAGGTCGGCACGGTGACGCGGCACGCGCAGCCGGGCAACCCGAAGCCGCGCCTGTTCCGGCTGCGCGACAGCGAGGCGATCATCAACCGGATGGGCTTCAACAACGACGGCGCGCTGGAGCTGGCCAACCGGCTCGACCGCCTCGGCCCGCTGTCCGTGCCGCTGGGCATCAGCCTGGGCAAGTCCAAGGTCACGCCGGTCGAGGACGCCGTGGAGGACTACCGGACGTCCCTGCGGGCGCTCTACCGGCACGGCGACTACTTCGCGATCAACATCAGCTCGCCCAACACGCCGGGCCTGCGCAGCCTGCAGGACCGCGGTGCGCTGACCGAGCTGCTGTCCGCGCTCGACGCCACCGCCCACGACCTGGCCGGCTCGAAGCCGCGCAAGCCGATCCTGGTCAAGATCGCGCCGGACCTGACCGACTCCGCGATCGCCGAGCTGCTGGAGGTCTGCGCCGCGCACGGGATCAGCGGCCTGATCGCGACCAACACCACGTTGTCGCGCGAGGGCCTGGCACCCGGCGACCGGCACCTGGCGCACGAGGCGGGCGGGCTGAGCGGCAGGCCGTTGGCCGAACGGGCCCGCGAGGTCGTGCGGTTCGTCAGCCGGGAGACCGACGGCAAGCTGCCGATCATCGGCGTCGGCGGCATCGCGAGCCCGGACGACGCGAAGCGGATGCTGGACGCGGGCGCGAGCCTGATCCAGCTCTACACCGCGTTCATCTACGAGGGCCCCGGGTTGGTGCACCGCATCAACCGCGCGCTGCGCTGACTTGCCGCTGCCCCGCAGACCGGTCGCTAGGTCTTCCGGGCGGTGCGCAGCCAGCGCAGGACCGGGTGCAGGATCACCACGAGCAGCGAGCCCCAGACCAGGCCGCCGAGTTCCATGTCGCCCAGCTCCAACGTCAGGTCGCCGACCCCGGCGACCAGGGCCGCGCCGCCGACCAGCGCGTTGCCCGGGTTGGTCAGGTCGACCCGGTTGTCCATCCACACCCGCACGCCGACCAGGCTGATCAGGCCGAGCAGCACCAGTGTCGCCCCGCCCACCACGCCCGCCGGGATGGTCGACAGCACGGCGGTGATCTTCGGCGAGAACGCCATCAGCACCGCGGCCACCCCCGTCACCGCGTAGGCGGCGGTCGAGAAGACCTTGGTCACGCCCATCACGCCGATGTTCTCGGAGTACGTGGTGGTGCCCGAACCGCCGCCGACACCGGCCAGCGCGGTGGACACGCCGTTGGCGATGATCGAGTCGCCGACGTTGCCGTCGAGGTTGCGGCCGGTCAGCGCGCCGATCGCCTTGACGTGGCCGACGTTCTCCGCGACCAGCACGATCACCACCGGCAGCACGAGCAGGGTCACCGTCGGCCGCAGCTCCGGCGCGTGGAACTCGGGCAGCCCGATCCAGGCCGCCCGACTCACCGCGGCCGTGTCGACCAGGCCGAGCCAGAAGCCGAGCGCCCACCCGACGACCACGCCGATGAGCACGGAGAAGCGGAACGACGTGCCGCGGCCGAGCACGCCGCACAGCAGGATGATGCCCATCGTGACCACGGCGGGCAGCGGCTGCTGGGCGAACGAGTCGGTGGCCCGGTGCGACAGGTTGAGCCCGATCAGCACGACCACCGCGCCGGTCACCACGGGCGGCATCACGGCTTCCAGCAGCCGCACGCCGAGCGCCTTCACCGCGACCCCGATGATGATCACCAGCAGGCCGGCCGCGAGCACGCCGCCGAGCTGCGCGGCGATGCCCTCGTCGCGGGCGGCGGACAGCGGGGCGATGAACGCGAACGACGCGCCGAGGTAGCTGGGCACGCGGTTGCGGGTAATCAGCAGGAACAGCAGCGTGCCGACGCCGGAGAACAGCAGGGTGGTGCTGACCGGAAGACCGGTGGTGGCGGGGACGAGGATCGTGGCGCCTGCCATCGCGACCAGGTGCTGGACGCCGAAACCGATGGTGCGCGGCCAGCTCAGCCGCTCCTGCGGCGCGACGGCGTCACCATCGATGGGGCGGCCATCGCCGCGCACGGTCCACAACGCCACTCAATGACCTCCCCGGCGACCAGGACGGACCACGCTGTCCGACCCAGGGATCCTGCCACGCCAAGTAGTGGCTGCGGCTATATAACGGTCTGATAATCACACGATCGCAGCAGCGTACGCCACCGAGGACGTGAGGTCAGCCCAACTCCGCTACGCAACGTGACGTAATCGCGGTTCGTGCAGATGGCCGTGCGGCCGGTGTGGAGATCCGCGCCGTGCTCAGCGCGACAGCTCGCGCAACGCCGAGGCGAGGCCCGCCAGGTGGTCCGTCGCGTCGCCCAGCACCTGCCGGGGGTCGGAGGCGGTGCTCTCGGCGAGCACCCGACCGGCCGCGGCGACCAGGCCGCAGTAGCCGTCCACACCCTCGTCCAGCTGGGTCCGCAGTCTTCGCACCCCTTCGACCAGCGGCGCGCGGTCCAGCGGCGGGGCGGTGTCCCGCGCCCGTTCCACGGCCTGCAGCTGGCGGGAGACGGCCCGGATCGCGGACGCGGCCTCGGCGCCGGTGGCGCGGGCCTGCTCGACCGAGTCGGTGGGGATCGACGTCAACGCCGCCGAGTCGAGCTGGCGCAGCAGCTCCCGCAGCGTGTCCTGGGCGTCTTCCAGCCGTTCCATCGGCTGACGTGCCGCCGAGGACCGGGCGGGCAGCGGCTCGGGCGCCGGCGCGGCCTCCAGCTGCCGGCGCTCGGCGTCGATGCCCCTCATCTTCAAGTTCGTGCGCACGGCCAGCACGGACGTGCCGGCGAACCCGAGGGCCGCCACCACGCCGGGCGCCGTGCCTAGCGCGCCCACCAGCGTGAGCGTGCCGACCACCGCGAGCAGGGCCAGCACGATCAGCCAGAAGGTGAGCACGCGGCTCGATCGGCGGTACCGCCGATCGAGCTTCGCGCGCGGGTCGTTCCAGGCGGCGTACCGCCGTTTCACCTGGTCCGCGATCTGCCCTTGGAGCTGGCTGCCGATGACCTGGGCGATCTCGCCGGCCACCTTCCGCCGGGGTTCCATCGCGGACACCACCCTCTCAGCCCTGGCTCGCCGGCGGGTTCTGCTGGATCTGCTGGGTCGGCTGCGCCTGGGTCTGCTGCACCCGCTGCTGGATCTCCTGCTGGATGCTGGCGGCGGCACTGGCGGGCTGACCGCTCGTCACCTCGCCGGCGACCTTGCCGCCCGCCATCGACGCCCGGATCTGCTCCAGTCGGGAGTGGCCCGCCATCTCGGTGGTCGACTGCTGGACCTCCAGCATCCGGCCCTGCACCGAGTTCTGCGCCAGCTCCGCGGAACCGAGCGCGGTGGTGTACCGCTTCTCGATCTTGTCGCGGACCTCCTCCAGCGACGGCGTGTTGCCCGGCGCGGCCAGCTCGGTCATCTGGCGCAGCGAGTGGGAGACCTGCTCCTGCATCTTCGCCTGCTCCAGCTGGCTGAGCAGCTTCGTGCGCTCCGCGAGCTTGGTCTGCAGGACCATCGCGTTGCGCTCGACCGCCTGCTTCGCCTGCGTCGCCGCCTGCAACGCCTGGTCGTGCAGCGTCTTCAGGTCCTCGATGCTCTGCTCAGCCGTCACCAGCTGGGTGGCGAAGCCCTGCGCGGCGGTCTCGAACTGCGTCGCGCGCGGCTCGTCACCCTTCGCCCTGGCCTCGTCGGCGAGCACGAGCGCCTGGCGTGCGGATGCCTGGAGCTTCTCCACCTCGCCGAGCTGGCGGTTGAGCTTCATCTCGAGCTGGCGCTGGTTGCCGATCACCGCGGCGGCCTGCTGGGACAGCGCCTGGTGCTGCCGCTGCGCCTCCTCGATGGCCTGCTGGATCTGCACCTTCGGGTCGGCGTGCTCGTCGATCTTGGACGAAAAAGCCGCCATGAAGTACTTCCATGCCTTCACGAAAGGGTTGGCCATCTCCTACGCCTGCCTTCTCCGCACTTCCCTGGCTCGCGCTCGTGATTGGCAACGACCCGGTGCCGGTGTTGGTTCCATCGTGTCAGTTGTCCCGCGCTGCTTCCACCGACCTGGGGAGATATCCGGGATCACCCTGAGTCACCCCCAGACTTTCGTCGGCATGGTCATCCTGCCCGCCCGCCCTCCGGGCGACGCGCCGACCCCGTGCGGGGTTGCCAACTCGTTGCCAAGCGCCGAAAGCCGAGCCGGTCGGACCGGCTCGGCTCTGGCACGTGTCAGCTGGGGTTACGCCGCCACCACCGCGTTGCGCGGTTTGCTGATGGAAGTGGACAGCCGGTGCGTCAGCACGGGCTGCAACCGCAGGTCGGACAAGTCGTTGCCGATCACCGCGGGCACCATCGTGCCGCCCTCCAGACCCGCCGACGCGGACGCGGGCGCCCGTTCGGTGAGCTCGGCCGGGGTCGGCACGGGACGCTGGACGGCGCCGATGTCCGAGGCGACCAGGTGCAGCAGCTCCGACAAGGGCAGGTCCAACGCTTCGCAGATCGCGGCCAACAGCTCGCTGGACGCCTCCTTGCGGCCACGCTCCACCTCGGAGAGGTACCCCAGGCTGACGCGGGCGGTCCTGGAGACCTCGCGCAGCGTGCGGCGTTGGGTGGTGCGGGCATGGCGGAGCCGATCACCGATCGCCTCGCGTAGCAGCACGGTCATCGCGCGCCTCCTTCCGGCCGGCCGTGCCACCACGTTACCGACCCGTCCCGTCGACGGGCAGTGACTTCCCGACACGTCCGCCAAGGGCGAACGAGTGAACTCATCGGTAAGTTCCCGCGTGCGTGTCCGGGTGTGACCGGGAACGCGCAGCTCACGTCACTCGACGGGGATCTTGAGGTGGTCGCGCAGGAGGTTCAGCGCCGCCGTTGTCGAACTCTTGCGCACTTCGTCACGACCACCACCGAGAGTGAGCGATCGGACGGACGTTCCGGACGGACCGGACAAACCGATGTGGACGGTGCCCGGTCCGACGCCGTCCTGGGGGTCGGGGCCGGCCACACCGGTCAGCCCGAGACCCCACGTCGCGCCGCAGCGCTCGCGTGCGCCCTCGGCGAGCTGCCGGGCCACCTCGGGGTGCACGGCGCCGTGTTCGGCCAGCAGCGTGGCGTCCACGCCCGCGAGCGTGTGCTTGAGGTCCGTCGCGTAGACCACGAGCCCGCCGCGCACCACGGCGCTGGAGCCGGGCACGGAGGTCAGCTCGGCCGTCACCAGGCCCGCGGTCAGCGATTCGGCGGCGGCGACCGTCTCGCCGCGCTCCTTCAGGACCCGGACGACGTCGGCGGCGCTCACGCCCCGGCCACCGCCCGCTTGCCCCTGGCCCGCAGCCGGAACGCGCGGATGACGTAGTCGACGCCCGTGACGACGGTCAGCACCACGGCCGCGCCCATCGTGGTCACCGACACCGCGTCCAGCCAGCTCGGCAGCGGCAGCACGTACAGGCCGATGGCGACGATCTGCACGAGCGTCTTGACCTTGCCGCCGCGGCTGGCCGGGATCACGCCGTGCCGGATGACCCAGAAGCGCAGCAGCGTCACGCCCAGCTCGCGGACCGCGATGACGATCGTCACCCACCACGGCAGCTCGCCGAGCAGGCTCAGGCCCACCAGCGCGGCGCCGGTCAGCGCCTTGTCCGCGATCGGGTCGGCGATCTTGCCGAAGTCGGTGATCAGGCCGTGCTTGCGGGCCAGGTTGCCGTCCACGTGGTCGGTGACCGACGCCACGGCGAACACCCCGAACGCGGCCAGCCGCCACCACGGCTGGTGACCGTCCTCGGCGAACAGCAGGTAGAGGAACACCGGCACGAGCACCAGCCGGGACATCGTCAGCACGTTGGCGATGTTCAGCACCGGCACGCGCGCGGGTTCGGTCACCTCGGGAGCACCTCGATGGCGGAGACGACCAGGTCGACACCCTCGGACTCGTCGACCCGGCAGCGCACCAGGTCGCCGACCTTCAGGCCGTCGGCGTTCGTGATGACGCACTCGCCGTCGACCTCGGGCGCCTGGTGGGCGGCGCGGCCGACGCAGTCGTTGTCGTCGTCCTCCTCGGTCTCCACCAGGACGACGACCTCGTCGCCGACGCGGTCCTCGGCGCGCTGGGACGTGAGCTCCTCGACCAGGTTGGAGATGCGGGCGACGCGCTCGGCGATGGTGTCGGCGTCCAGCTTGTCCGGCAGGCCCTCGGCCTCGGTGCCGTCCTCGTCGGAGTAGCCGAACACGCCCACCGCGTCCAGCCGGGCGGCGGTGAGGAAGCGCTCCAGCTCGGCCACGTCGTCCTCGGTCTCGCCGGGGAAGCCGACGATGACGTTGCTGCGGATGCCCGCACGCGGCGCGAGGGAGCGGATCTGCTCGACCAGGCCGAGGAACGACTCGGTGGAGCCGAACCGGCGCATCCGGCGCAGCACGGGCTCGCTGGAGTGCTGGAAGGACATGTCGAAGTAGTCGGCCACGCCGTCGGTCGTGGCGATGGCCTTGACCAGCGTGGGCTTGGTCTCGGCGGGCTGCAGGTAGGACACGCGGACGCGGTCGATGCCGGGCACCTTCGCGAGCCGCTGCAGGAGCAGTTCGAGGCCGCCCAGCTCGCGGGGCAGGTCCTTGGCGTAGGAAGTCGAGTTCTCGGAGACCAGGAACACCTCGCGGACGCCCTGCTCGGCCAGCCACATCGCCTCGGCCACCACCTCGTCCGGGTGGCGGGACACGAACGCGCCGCGGAACGACGGGATCGCGCAGAACGAGCAGCGGCGGTCGCAGCCGGAGGCGATCTTCAGCGGCGCCACGGGCGTGTCGGCGAGGCGGGTGCGGAGCACGCGCGGCCCCCAGCCGTGCCCCGGGACCTGCACCTCTTCGGCCGCCTTCGGCCGCTGCACGGGCGTGAGCGGCAGGAGCGTGCGCCGGTCGACCGGCTTGTGCGACTCGATGCTCTGACCGGCCAGGACGTCGTCCAGCCGGTCGGCGAGGTCGGTGTAGTGGTCGAACCCGAGCACGGCGTTCGCCTCGGGCAGGCTGTCGGCCAGCTCGGCGCCGTAGCGCTCGGCCATGCACCCGACCGCGACCACCTTCGCGCCGCTGTCGGCGGCGGCGAGGAGGGTGTCCACGGAGTCCTTCTTGGCGGACTCCACGAAGCCGCACGTGTTGACCACGACCACGTCGGCTTCGTCGTCGACCAGCTCCCAGCCGCCGGCGGTGAGGCGGCCGGCGAGTTCTTCAGAGTCGACTTCGTTGCGGGCGCACCCGAGGGTCAGCATGGCGACGCGCTTGGACGTGGTGGGGGAAGACACGGTGCTCAGCGTAACCGGCGCCCGCCCCCTCCCCGTCCAGCGCTCAACTCCACCGCCCGTCGAGCCGGCGGCCCTTGGTATTCCAGGTAGTCACTCTGCGCACCCTGGTCTTCTCGCCGCGGCGCACGTGGCGCCTCACTTCGAGCCGGAGCCTCGCGATCCGCTGAACATCGGGCACGGGCGGCCCGCACTCCCGAGTGCACAGTGGAATTCCGCCGAGCAACTGTCCGCATCCCATTGCGAACATGACGTTCACGGGCGGTGGCGTCCGGTGGGTCGTCACGATGCGGGTGACCGATCGGTCGGACCTGTTCACCGACTCCTCCGCCGCTGACCTGCGACAAGAACCAGGCGATGAACACCAGGGGCAGGTCGACCAGGACGTCGGCGAGCGGGGCCGCGACTGCGCACGGAGACGCACACCTTGCGTGTTAATGCGGAGGCCTGGTCACCGCGCGACGTGTTCTCGGCCATTCGAGGATGCTTTCCGCAATGCGGGGCGGGCTGTCGAGCGCATTACCGATTCCCCCGATCGGGTGGCGTTCGATCCTGGTCCCCAGCGTTGCCCCACGCCGCGCGCCAGTCGGGGGCCGGGGTGCGGCAGGTGGTCCTTCGCACAGGGCATACGTTTGCACCGTGAACGACTCGATCAACGTGCGTCGCGCCCGCACCGGCGACGTTCGGGCGATGAAGGCCCTCATCGACGCTTACGCCGGCAAGGTGCTGCTGGCCAAGCCGCTCGTCACGCTGTTCGAGGACATCCAGGAGTTCTGGGTCGCCGAAGAGGACGGCGTGGTGCTCGGGTGCGGGGCGTTGCACGTGCTGTGGGAGGACCTGGCCGAGATCCGGTCGGTCGCCGTGTCGCCCGCAGCGCTGGGGCGGGGCATCGGGCACCGGATCGTGCACCGGTTGATCGAGATCGCGCGCGAGCTGCAGTTGGAGCGGTTGTTCGTGTTGACCTTCGAGACCGACTTCTTCGGCAAGCACGGGTTCGTGGAGATCGACGGCACGCCCGTCTCCCCCGAGGTGTACGAGGAGATCATGAGGTCGGCCGACGAGGGCGTGGCGGAGTTCCTCGACCTCTCGTACGTGAAGCCGAACACGCTCGGCAACTCGCGCATGCTGCTGCACCTGTAACTCTTCGAGTGTTCACTCGAAGAGTCTTGACTTCACGAACGTCGACGCACCAAGATCGGTGACGTGGAGCAGTTGACGGTCGACGAGCTGGCGGTGCGGGTCGGGCTGCCCGGCAGCACCATCCGCATGTACCAGACGAAGGGCGTCCTGCACCCTCCCCGCAGGCAGGGCCGCGTCGCCTACTACGACGCCTCCCACCTGGAACGCCTCACGCTCGTCCAACGCCTGCAGTCCCGCGGCTTCTCCCTGCCCGCCATCGCCGAGCTGGTGAAGGCGCGCGAGAAGGGCGAGAGCGTCGCGGCGGTGCTGGGGGTCGGCGAGGCGGAAGGCCCCGACGACTGGGTCCGGATCAAGGTCCGCGACATCAGCCGCCTGGTCCCGCTGGGCGACATCCGGCCGCGCGTCCTGCGCCGCGCCGTGCAGCTCGGCCTGGTCCGCTGGCGCCACGGGTGGCCGCACGTCCGCCGCTGGGCGCTGGAGGCGGGCAACCGGCTCGCCGCGCTGACCGTCCCGAGCGAGGACGTGCTGGACAAGTTCGCGAACCTGCGCACGGCCACCGACGGCATCGCGGCCGACTTCGTGGAGGTCTTCGAACGCCGGCTGTGGCCGCAGCTCGCGGACAACGCGGACCAGGAGGACCAGCTCGACCGGATGCGCGCGTTGCTCGTGGAGCTGACCTACACCGCCGAGACGGTGGTCATCGGCACGCTGCGCGAGTCCATCCGCGAGGCCGCCGAGCAGTTCGCCCGCCGCCACCAACTGCTGCCGAGCGACGATTTCCAGCCCGCCTGGGTCGAGGAACCGGTGCCCATCGCGGAACGTCTCATCGAGACCGATGAGGACGAGGTCCCCGACGAGCCGACGATCCGGCGGTTCCTCGACCGGGGCGACGACCACGACGAGCCGGGCAGATGACCGCGCTCGCGGACCTCGCCCGTGTCCTCTCCGATGTGCCCAGCGGCGGAGCGCGGGCGCCGGTCGGGGTGTTCGAGCCGGTGCGGAGGGGTTCGGCTCGCCCTCTCGACCCGGAACGGCCCACCGCGCCGTTCCACGCGCACCCGCGGCCGCTGGGCGTGCCGGACCCGGTGGGCTTGCCCGCGCCGGACGTGCCGCCGCGAATCGGCGTCCGCGTGACCGGTGCGGGGCCCGCCGGGCTCGGCAGGGGTTTGATGGTGGACGAGCAGCCGACACATCCCTGCTGCACACGGAGGGGGGCGACGTGATCGCACTGATCGGCGCGTTGGTGGGTCTGCGCGCGGGCTACCGGTACGACCGCTCGATCGGCAGGCACCCGTTGCGGTCGGGGGTGAAGCGGCTGGCGTTCTGGGTGCTGCTGTTCGTCGCCGAGTGCCTGGTGGTGCCGCCGGTGGTGGCCGCGGTGGGTCCGGTGGTGTGGCTGGTGGCGTTCGGCTACGTCATGGCGGTCGGCCTGGCCGGGCCTTGGGTGGCGGAGTACTACCGCCGGCGGGCGACGTGATCGTGCCGGGCTCCGGCCCGACGGCCCGCACCCGTTGCGGCTGCGCGAAGTAACGGCTGCGGCCGCGGTCGCGTGGTAGCAACCGGTGTTGCCCCGGTGAGGGCAGGGCGGTGGGCTGTTCGCTCCTGTCCGAAGTGGACGGCACGGGCCGGCAAGTCTGCCTCCGAGTGGCCCAACGCCGGCTCGGCGGGGCGCTGCCGCGAGGTGCGGCGGACGTCGATGTGTTGGCGTTGCCGGGATCGCGCGGTCAGCCGGTCCGCGTCGCGTCGGTGATCGCGTGCGGTCCAACGTTCACCCGTCGTTGCCGCGGTATGAGCCGATCGGGGCTGTTGTTCGTTGATCTCCGACCGGTAAGAACCCCTCAAGCCCGAAAACCGAGGGGAAGAAACAGTGCTCGCGAAATCCCTGCGCAATGCTTTCACCGTCGTGCTCGCCTCGCTCGCCCTGCTGGTCGGCGTCGGCACCGGTGTCGGCCAGGCGGCCATCAACGCGCCCGCCGTCACCGACGACTACCTCTTCAGCAAGTCCCTGTCGCAGTTCAGCTCGCTGCGCGCGCAGCGGCCGTACAGCGACCAGCTCGACTGGTCGTCGGACGGCTGTTCGTGGTCGCCGGACAACCCGTTCGGGTTCAAGTTCCTGCCGGCCTGCCACCGGCACGACTTCGGCTACCGCAACTACAAGCGGCAGGGGCGGTTCAACGAGACGACCCGGCTGAGGATCGACAACAACTTCAAGTCCGACCTGTACCACCAGTGCGCGGGCAACTGGTCCTGCAACCGCACGGCGGACCTGTACTACAAGGCCGTGCGCGAGTTCGGCGCGAGCTGACCCTTCACTTCGCTTCGAACCACGCTCCGCAGGGGTCCCCGCCAAGGGGACCCCTGCTTTTATTCTGCCGGCTGGGTACGACAATTCCGGTCGGCGGTGGTGGGGCTGTGGATAACTCAGGTGGTGATGGAGAAGTTGTTCGACATGAAGTCCATGCCGCCCGACGCCGACGTGATCTCGAACCCGAACTGCACGTCGCCGACGGTGACGTCGCCGTACCAGCCGCGCGACCCGATCCACTTCAGCACCGCCAGCAGGTCGACCGTGCCGGCGTTGGTGTTGCTCGTGCGGATGAACGAGAACACCTCGTTGGCGCCGTTGGAGCCCCGGTACACGTCCCAGGTGTGGCCGCCGACGGACACCGTGGTCTGCCGGGACCCGATCGGCCCGACCGCGCCCTGCTTGTTCATCCAGATCATGATCTCGTAGGTGTGGTTGTTCGCCCAGATGTCATAGGTCGTGGCGTAGGCGCCCGCACCGGGCCGCGACACGTTGAACGAACTGGAAAGCCTGCCCAGCGAGCTGAGCCTCTGGTTGACCATCTTCGCCGAGTGCGGGTACGACTTGATGCCGCCGGTATTCGGGTGGTTCGCCCACACACCCCAGTTGCTGTAGGAGTTCGCCCAGATCGTCTGCGGCCCGACACCGGAGCCCCAGACGTTGTTGCGCACGGTGTACCCGCTGTTGGACCACGTGCCCCACTTGTCATTGGACGACCAGGTCGCGGCCTCCGCGACACCGGTCGCACCGAACAAGGCTCCCACCAACGCGACCGCGACCGCGGCCGAACGAATCCTGATCATGACGCTTCTTCCCGGGCAACGTCGCCCAAGTCGTCCTACCTTTCGTCGAATCGCTTCGACGAAAGGGTGTGGAATGCTGTTGTCACGACGGCGTAGGAGAAACTATTACACGCCAATGCGCCTCGGGGTCAACGCCCCCGACACGCGTCGGCCTAATGAGACAGGCAATTCGCGGGACGAAACCCTGGAATTCGATCGATTCGACCGCCGTGTTCGACAGCGCATTCGACTTACCGCGCCACCACCGGAAGGCGATCCGACGAAGGCAGGCCGGCCGAAAGGTCAGTCGTCGTCCCCGTCGTCACCCGGACCGGAACCACCGCGGATCAGGTAGACGAGCGAGTCCAGCTCGTCCGGCTTGATCAGGACCTCGCGCGCCTTCGAGCCCTCCGACGGCCCGACGACACCGCGCGTCTCCAGCAGGTCCATCAACCGGCCCGCCTTGGCGAAACCGACCCGCAGCTTGCGCTGCAGCATCGACGTCGAGCCGAACTGCGACGTGACGATCAGCTCGGCCGCCTGGATCAGCAGCTCCAGGTCGTCGCCGATATCGGCGTCGATCTCCTTCTTCTCGCCGGCCTTCGCCGCCGTCACGCCGTCGGTGTACTCCGGCTGCGCCTGGTCCTTGGTGAAGTTGACGATCTCGGAGATCTCGTCGTCCCCGACGTACGCGCCCTGCACGCGCACCGGCTTCGAGGCGCCCATCGGCAGGTACAGGCCGTCGCCCATGCCGATCAGCTTCTCCGCGCCCGGCTGGTCCAGGATGACCCGCGAGTCGGTCAACGACGACGTGGCGAACGCCAGCCGCGACGGCACGTTCGTCTTGATCAGGCCGGTGACCACGTCCACCGACGGCCGCTGCGTCGCCAGCACCAGGTGGATGCCCGCCGCACGCGCCTTCTGCGTGATCCGGACGATCGCGTCCTCGACGTCGCGCGGCGCCGTCATCATCAGGTCGGCCAGCTCGTCCACGATCGCCATGATGTACGGGTACGGCCGGTAGACGCGCTCGCTGCCCGGCGGCGCGGAGATCTCGCCCGACTTGACCTTCCGGTTGAAGTCGTCGATGTGCCGCACCCGGTTGACCTGCATGTCCTGGTAGCGCTGCTCCATCTCCTCGACCAGCCAGGCCAGCGCGGCGGCGGCCTTCTTCGGCTGGGTGATGATGGGCGTGATCAGGTGCGGGATGCCCTCGTACGGCGTCAGCTCGACCATCTTCGGGTCGATCAGGATCATCCGGACCTCGTCCGGGGTGGCGCGCGCCAGCAACGACACCAGCATCGAGTTCACGAAGCTCGACTTGCCGGACCCCGTCGAGCCCGCGACCAGCAGGTGCGGCATCTTGGTCAGGTTCGCGGTGACGAAGTGGCCTTCGATGTCCTTGCCCAGCCCGATGACCATCGGGTGGTTGTCCTTGACCGTGGACGGCGAGCGCAGCACGTCGCCCAGCCGCACCATCTCGCGGTCGCTGTTGGGCACCTCGATGCCGACCGCGGACTTGCCGGGGATCGGCGCCAGCAGCCGCACGTTGTCGGTGGCGACCGCGTACGCGATGTTCTTGGTCAGCGCGGTGATCTTCTCGACCTTCACGCCCGGCCCCAGCTCCACCTCGTACCGGGTGACGGTCGGGCCGCGGGTGAAGCCGGTGACCTGCGCGTCGATGGAGAACTGGTCGAGCACGCCGGAGATGGCCTCGATCATCAGGTCGTTGGCCTTGCTGCGGGCCTTGGGCGCGTCGCCGTCCTTGAGGATGGTCGGCGGCGGCAGCCGGTAGTCGCCCTCGACCGCGCGCACGGCGATCGCGGCGGGTTTCGGGGTCTCCGGGGTCGCCTTCGGCTTGGGCGCGGGCTTGGCCGCCGGCGGCGGTGGCGGCTCTTCGTCCAGCGGCAGTTCGGGCTGCTCGTCGGGGACGGCGACGGCCTGGCGACGGCTGCGGGACGGGCGGCGCAGCTTGGCGGGCTTCTCCTCCGGCTCGGGCTCGGCCTCCGCCTCCTCGGCGCCGAAACCGTCGAGCTGGTCGGGCTTGCGGTGCAGGAGGCCGCCGAGCTTGGCGGGCACCTCGCGGATCGGCAGGTGCACGAGCAGCAGCACGCCGTAGGCGAAGATCAGCACGAGCAGCGGACCGGCGACCCACGACGTGAGGCCCTGGGCGAGGAAGCCGCCGGAGAGGTAGCCCAGCGCGCCACCGGCGTCACGGCGGGCGAGCGGGTCCATCGGCAGGCCGCCGGCGAGGTGGAACATGCCGAGGAACCCGACCGCGACCAGGATCGAGCCGATCACCAGGCGTGGCCGTGCCTCGGGGTTCGGGTCGGTGCGCATGAGCGTCACGCCGATCGCCAGCAGCACCACGGGGAAGATCACGGCCGGGCCGCCCACGGAGCTGCGCACGGCCACGTCGACCCACTGGCCGACCGGTCCGCCCGCCTGCCACCACACGCCCGCGGCGGTGATCACGGCCACCGCGATGAGCACCAGCGCCAACCCGTCACGGCGGTGCGCGGGGTCGAGCTCCTTGGTGCGACCGACCGCGCGGACCACCGAGCCGACGCCGCGGCCGAGCAGGCCCCAGACCTTGCCGACGGAGCCGGAGGACTTCTTCGCCGGCGCGCGCTTGGCGGGTGCGCGCTTCGAGGCCGGTCGGGAGCCGCCGGAACGGGACGCGCTCGCACGGGCCTTCGACCCGGAGCCGGTGCTGCGGGTCGTGCCCTTGCGCGAGGTTCCAGTTCGGCCGGCCATGGTGTATACGGTAGTCCCTCTGGCCCCAGCTGCCCCAACGTTCACGGCGGACGTGACGTGCGCTGCTCGACACCCATCGTTGCCGGATCCCGGTGCGCCGACACCTCGACACGCCGTAGCCTGCCCGTCGTGTCCACACCACTGCTGTGGCGCGTGCTGACCGCAGTCGACCAAGGGGTCGTCGGTCTCAGCGGACGACTCGAAGTCACCGGCGACATCCCGGCGGACCTCAGGGGACGTCCCCTGCTGCTCGCGTCCAACCACATCGGCAACCTCGACCCGTTCGTGCTCATCGCGGCGTGCCGCCGGATCGGTGTCGCGCCGCGGTTCCTGCTCGCGGGCGGGTTGCTCGACGCACCGGTCCTCGGGCCGCTGCTGAAGGCGTCCGGCCACTTGCGGGTCGACCGCGCGGCGGCGGACGTCGGCGACGCCTACCACCGCACCGTCGAGGCGTTGCGACGTGGCGGCGACCCGATCGCCATGTACCCGGAGGGCCGGATCAGCCTCGACCCGGGGCTGTGGCCGGAGCGGGGCAAGACGGGTGCGGCGAGGCTCGCGCTCAGCGGCGGCATCCCGGTCGTGCCGGTGAGCCAGTGGGGCGCGCACGAGGCCGTGTACTGGGGCAACACCCACGTCGGCGGGTGGGCCGACGCCAAGCCGTACCTCACGTCCTACGTGCGCGGGCTGCGGAACCGGCCGACGTTCAAGGTGCACTTCGGCAAGCCGGTGGACCTGTCCGGGCTGGAGGACGGCAAGCCGGGCGACGCGCGGCGGGCGCACGAGCGGATCATGCGCGCGATCACGGCGGGCCTGGTGCCGTTGCGGCCGGACGAGCCGGGTCTGCCGAAGTTCCATGACCCGACGCGGCCGACGACGGGCAAGAGCCCGTGGCGACCGGAGCAGGACTGAGCGCGACGCGATGACCGGAAGAGGCCAGGCTTCCGTCGCGACGCCGTGATCCGCGCAACCTGGTTCGGGGTGGGCGACCGGCCCGCCCGGAACAGGAGGAACGCGGATGACGAACAAGGACTGGACGGCCCGCGGCAAGAACTGGGCCGTGCGCAACAAGAGCTGGTGAGTTGAGGAAAGCGCACAGCACCAGCGGAATCCCCGCGCAGACCGCGAGCACGCCGACGAGCCGGGCGCGGTGGGACGCGGGCACGAACCGGACGAACAGCCAGGCGCCGAGCACGCTGCCGAGCGGATCGGCCGCCATGAGCACGCCCACCACCGCCGGTCCCGCGCCGAGTTGGTCGGCGTACGGGGCGGCGAGCGCTTCGGGCACGACGTACCAGCCGACCAGCCACGCCAGCAGCACCAGCACGCGCCGCCGGGGATCGCCGGCGATCGACCTGACCACCCTCAACGCGTACACCGCCGCCGCCCACAGCGCCGACTCCGTGCGCCCGTACACCAGGACCGCCAACGCGACCCTGGCCAGCTGGTCGCCCAGCACGGACAGCACTTCCGCCACCCACAGGAACCGGAACTCGCGCACGCGGAACGGGTTCACCGGTCCATCGTGTCGACGGCCCGCCGCGAAGACGGTCGGCTGTCCGCTAGCTGCCGGTCAGTTCACCGGGATGATCGTCGGCACGATCATCGGCCGGCGGCGGTAGGTCTCGGCGACCCAGCGGCCCACCACGCGGCGCACGGCCTGGGCGATGCGGTGCGAGTCGGTGATGCCCTCGGCCTCCGTGCGGGACAGCTCCATCTCCACCAGGGACACCGCCTGGTCCAACGCCTTCGGGTCGTCGGAGAAGCCCCGGCCGGACACGGTCGGCGGTGCGACCGCGCGGCCGTTGGTGGAGTCGACGGCGACGGTGATCGCGATGAACCCGCCCTCGCCGAGCACCAGCCGGTCGGACAGGGTCGACTCGCCGACGTCGCCGACCGACAGGCCGTCCACGTAGACGTGGCCGACCTCGACCCGGCCGGTGATCGCCGCCTTGCCGTCGACCAGGTCGACCACCACGCCGTCCTCGGCGATGACGACGCGCTCCTCGGCCACGCCCGTCGCCACGGCCAGCGCCGCGTTCGCCCGCAAGTGCCGCCACTCGCCGTGCACCGGCATCACGTTCGACGGCCGCACGGCGTTGTAGAGGAACAGCAGCTCACCGGCCGGCGAGTGCCCGGACACGTGCACCTTGGCGTTGCCCTGGTGCACGACCGTCGCGCCGAGCCGAGCCAGGCCGTTGACCACGCCGAACACCGCGTTCTCGTTGCCCGGGATCAGCGATGACGCCAGCACGATCGTGTCGCCGGCCCTGATCGAGATCTGCCGGTGCTCGCCGCGCGCCATCCGCGACAACGCCGACAGCGGCTCGCCCTGCGAGCCGGTCGACACGAACATCACCTCGTCCTCGGGCAGCTCCATCGCCTCGTTGAGGTCGACGAACAGGCCGTCCGGCACGTTCAGGTAGCCGAGCTCGGCCGCGATGCCCATGTTGCGCACCATCGACCGGCCGACGAGCGCGACCCGCCGCTTGTACTGCACGGCGACGTCCAGCACCTGCTGCACGCGGTGCACGTGGGAGGCGAAGCAGGCCACGATCACCCGCTGGTTGGCCTTGCGGACGACGTTCTCCAGCACCGGCCCGATCTCGCGCTCCGGCGCGACGAACCCCGGCACCTCGGCGTTGGTCGAGTCGACCAGGAACAGGTCGACGCCCTCGTCGCCGAGCCGGGAGAACCCGGCCAGGTCGGTGAGCCTGCCGTCCAGCGGCAGCTGGTCGAGCTTGATGTCGCCGGTGTGCAGCACCAGGCCGGCGGACGTGCGCACGGCGACCGCGACCGCGTCCGGGATGGAGTGGTTGACCGCGAAGAACTCCAGCTCGTACGGCCCGTACGAGCGCCGGTCGCCGTCGGTGATCTCGATCAGCCGGGGCGTCTGGCGGTGCTCCTTGCACTTGGCCGCGAGCAGCGCCAGCGTGAACCGCGAGCCGACCACCGGCAGGTCGGGGCGCAGCTTCAGCAGGAACGGCACCGCGCCGATGTGGTCCTCGTGCCCGTGGGTGAGCACCAGCGCCTCGATGTCGTCCAACCGGTCCTCGATGGCCCGGAAGTCCGGGAGGATCAGGTCGACGCCTGGCTGGTCGTCCTCGGGGAAGAGCACGCCGCAGTCCACGACGAGCAGCCGGCCGGCGTGCTCGAACACCGTCATGTTGCGGCCGATCTCGCCAATTCCACCCAGTGCGACGACGCGCAGACCTCCGTCGGGCAGTGCGGGCGGGGGTGAGCTCGGGTTGATCACGCGTTGACTCCCAATTCGGCCTCGACGGCCTCGATGTCCTCGGTTGAAGCGGGTACCAGCGGCAGCCTCGGGTCGCCGACGTCCAGGCCGCGCAGGCGCAGCGCGGTCTTGGCGTAGGTGACGCCGGGCATCCGGCTGAAGGGCCGCAGCAGCGGCAGCAGCGACTGGTGGATCGCGGTCGCGCCGGCGACGTCGCCGGACTCGAACGCGTCGAGCAGGTCGCGCAGCCGGTCCGCGGCGATGTGCGAGATGACGCTGACGAAGCCCACCGCCCCGACCGACAGCCACGGCAGGTTCAGCGGGTCGTCACCGGAGTAGTAGGCCAGGTCGGTGGCCGCGATGACCTTGCTGCCCGCGAGCAGGTCGCCCTTGGCGTCCTTCACCGCGACGATCCGCGGGTGCTCGGCGAGCCGCAGCAGGGTCGGCACCTCGATGGGGATCACGGTCCGCGGCGGGATGTCGTACAGCATCACGGGCACGCCCACCTGGTCGGCCACGGTGGTGAAGTGCGCGTACACACCGTCCTGCGTGGGCCGCGAGTAGTACGGGGTGACCAGCAGCAGGCCGTGCGCGCCCGCCGCCTCCGCCTGCTGGGCCAGGTGCACGCTGTGCGCGGTGTCGTACGTGCCCGCGCCGCTGACCACGGTGGCGCGGTCGCCGACCGCCTCGACCACGGCGCGGATCAGGTCCGCCTTCTCCGCGTCGCTGGTGGTCGGGCTCTCACCGGTGGTGCCGTTGACCACGAGACCGTCGTTGCCCAGCTCGACCAGGTGCTCGGCGAGCCGCTGCGCCTTGTCCAGGTCCACCGCCCCCTCCGCGTCGAACGGGGTGACCATGGCGGTGAGCACGCGGCCGAACGGGCGGCCGGGCGAGGCGGTAGGACTTCCGGTCATGGGCGGAAATCTACCGCGTCACCCTCGGCAAGCTGCGACTACATGCTCCGGTCGAGGCCGCGCACCAGCCGCACGGCGTCGTCCGCGCCGTCGTACTCGACGCGTGCGGCGGCCCGGCCGAACACGTGCACCAGCAGTTCCGAGACCTGCCCGGTCAGCACGACGGGGTTCGCGCCACGCTTGGCGACGACCACCTCGCCGTCCGGGCGGCGCAGCACCACCCCGACCGGGCTCTTGCGGTACATCAGCCGGGCGGCCGGCGCGAGCCGCCGCCACAGCACCGCGTCTCGTACCGGATCGGGTGAACGCGGCTCCCAGTCGTCCCGCGCCCGGCGCACGTCCTCGTGGTGCACGAAGTACTCGACGGAGTTCACCAGCTCGTCGACGAGCGCGTACGGCGAGAACCGGGGCGGGCCGACGCGGACCAGCCCGACCAGCTCGTCCCACGGCCTGGCCGCGTAGGCGTCCTGGACGCGCTGCGCGTGCCCGGCCAGCGGCTTGAGCAGGATGCCCGCCGCCGCGTCCGGGCGGCGTTCCCGCAGCACGAGGTGGGCGGCGAGGTCGCGGGTGCGCCACGGGTCGCACAACGTGGGCGCGTCCGGCCCCACCTCGGCGAACAGCTCGGTCAGCAGCCTGCGTTCGTCCTGCGCGACGCCCATGGGCCCACGCTACTCGGCGTACACCTGGTCGTTCAGCGCGGAGCCGTCCTTGTTCCACAGCACGCACGCCACGTCGCGGTAGCGCTTCTCGTCTTCCTTCTTGGACTTGGTCGGGTCGTCGTCCCACGCGCCGGAGGTCGGCACGATCGCCACGTACCGGAGCTTGGACTGCTTGTCCTCGACGGGCACCCGCTCGGACATGAAGTACAGCGTGCAGTAGTTCTCGGCGTACCCGCGCAGGTACTCCTCACCCGGGTAGGGCATCTTGTCCGACCCGAACGGCTCGGCCGCCGCGTAGACCTCGGTCCGGTGCGGCTTGTCGCATTCGGTGTAGTTGACGGTGTTCTTGGGGTCGACCAGGTTGTCGCCGCACTGCCCGCCGCCCGCCTTGAACTGGGCGGGTTCGATCGTGCCGCCGGGTCCGTAGGTGATCGTCTCGGCCATCGGCGCGGGCGGCTGCTCGGTGAACCACCACCGGCCGAGGAACACGCCGGCGACCAGCAGCGCCACCGCCGCCACGGCCGTGCCGGTGATCAGCACGCCCTTGAGCCACGGCTTCCGCACGGCGGTGGGCTGGGTGTACTGCATGGTCTGGTTCGGCGGAGCGCCGAAACCGGTCGGCGGCGTCGGCTGGGCCGCCGCGCGTTCCAGCATGGCGCGGGCCTGCGGGCCGGTCAGCCTGGCGTTCGGGTCGGGCATCATCAGGCCGGTGATCACCGCGCCGAGCACGCCGTGCGCCCTGGTCAGCCGGGGCATCTCGTTCATGATCGCGTGCAGGGTGGACGCGGTGGTGGGGCGGTCGTACGGGTTGGCGCCCTCGACGGCGTAGCAGAGCGTCGCGCCGAGCGCCCACAGGTCGGACGCGGGCGAGGCCTCGTTGCCGTGGATGCGCTCCGGCGACATGTAGGCGGGCGAGCCGATGAGGCTGCCGCTGGTGGTCAGCCGCGGGTCGTCGACGGCCTGGGCGATGCCGAAGTCGGTGAGCTTCACCCGGCCGTTGGGCGTGACCATGAGGTTGCCGGGCTTGACGTCGCGGTGCACGATCCCGGCCTGGTGCGCGGAGTCCAAAGCGGACAGCGCCTGGATCGCCATCGAGATCACGCGGTCCTGCGGCATCGGGCCGTGCGCGTTGATCAAAGTGGACAGCGTGGCGGCCTCGACCAGCTCCATCACGATGTAGTTCATGCCGTGCTCGGCGACCACGTCGTACACCGTGACCACGCCGGGGTCGTTCAGCCGGCCCGCGGTGCGCGCCTCGCGCAGCACCCGTTCCTCCAGCACCCGGCGCTCCTCCAGCGCGATGCCGTCGGGCAGGTGCAGCTCCTTGATGGCGACCTGGCGGCCGATCACGTTGTCCTGGGCGCGCCAGACGACGCCCATGCCGCCCCGCCCCAGCTCGGCGAGCAGGGTGTACCTGCCCGCGATCACGCGGGGTTGAGCGCTCACACCTTGCGTCGGACCAGTCACCGTCACTCCTCGAAACCCGCGGACCGGGCGGAACGCTACTTCAGACCACGTGTCGCCCGATCCGGTTTCACGGTTTCGTGACTTCGTGCCCGGACGACCGCAGCGCCTGCACGGCGCGGGCCAGGTCGCCCGACTTCACCAGCAGGTGGTCGGTGTCGTAGGTGGACAGCGCGAACAGGCTCACGCCCGCCGCGGCCAGTTCACCCGACAAGGCGGCCATGATGCCGGTGAGGGTGAACTCCAGCGGACCGCGCACGGTCAGCAACCGCCAGCCCGGCTGCGCGGTGCCCGCCTCCGGCGCGTGCTCGACCGGGCACACGATCGACAGCTCGTCGGGAGTCCTGGTCACCGAGACCAGGCCGGGCGCGTCGAGCAGCCCGGCCGGGACCGGCGCGTCGGCGGGCAGCCGCGCGACCGTGTACTCGCCCGGCCGGACGTCGACGATCAGCCGCTTCACCGGGCCGTCAGCCTTCGGTGACCAGCGGGCTGGAGGCGACCTCGGTGCCGTCGGCCAGGGTGGAGATGGTGAAGTCGGCGAACACGTTGGCCGCCGCCTTCTGCAGCTGGCGCAGGCACTCCACGGCCAGCGCGCGGATCTCCACGTCGGCGTGCTCGGTGGCGCGCATCGCGATGAAGTGCCGCCACGCGCGGTAGTTGCCGGTCACCACGATGCGGGTCTCGGTGGCGTTGGGCAGGATCGCCCGGGCCGCCTGACGGGCCTGCTTGCGGCGCAGGGTGGCGCTCGGCACGTCGGAGAACTTCTCCTCCAGGCCCTTCAGCAGCTCGGTGTAGGCCTCGACGCTGGCCTGCGCGGCGGCCAGGAACTTCTCGTGCAGCTCCGGGTCGTTCGCGATGACGTCCGGCTCGACCATGGCGGCGTTGCGCTCGGGCACGTACCGCTGGGACAGCTGCGAGTACGAGAAGTGGCGGTGCCGGATCAGCTCGTGGGTGAGCGAGCGGGAGATGCCGGTCAGGTAGAAGCTGACCGAGCCGTGCTCCAGGACGGACAGGTGGCCGACCTCGATGATGTGCTTGATGTAGCCCACGTTCGTGGCGGTGGCCGGGTTCGGCTTGGTCCACGACTGGTAGCAGGCGCGGCCGGCGAACTCCGCCAGCGCCTCGCCGCCGTCGGCGTCGGTGGACCACGGGACGCCGTCCGGGGGGAAGAACTCCGTCTTCGCGATCAACTGCACCTTCGGCGCCACCGTCTCAGCCATGGCTCGAACCCTAACCGAAGCCGTTCCCGCCGCCGCTCGACGCCGGCGCTCGGCCACCGCCGTTCGGCCGACAGGGCCGCGTCCGTTCGCGCCGCGCACCGTGCCGTCATGAACGACATCACCAGCTTCCTTGACTGATGTCAGGTTTGACGTCATGGTGGTGTCATGGATCTGTCGCCGTACATCGCAGCGCTGCGCGAGGACCTCGCGACGGCCGCGTCCGCCGGGGACGACAACACCCGGCGCACCGCGGCCCTGCTGTCCGCAGCTTTGGAGCCCGCCGCGCGGCTCGCGCTCATGAACGCACTGTCCGACCTGGCCGCGGAGGTCACCGCGGCCCTCGACGGCCCCGTCGTCGACGTGCGGTTGGACGGACGGGACGTGCAGGTGGTCGTCACCGGCACGGCCGCTCGGGAAGAACACGAACCCGAGCCGCAGGAAGTTCCCCGGCCCTCCGCCGGTGACGCCACGCGCGTCACCCTGCGGCTGCTGGACGAGCTGAAGTCGAAGGCCGAGCAGGCGGCCGCGGCCCAGGGGATGTCGCTGAACACGTTCGTCGCGCAGGCCGTGCAGGGCGCGGTCGGCGGTCGGCGCGGTGGTGGCGGTGGCCACAAGCACTGGGGGCCGCCGAAGGACCAGTCGGGCGGCGAATCGTCGTCGTCCTCCCGCGTCCGCGGCTGGGTGCAGGGCTGAGGGGGGATCATGGAATCGGATGTCGTGCGTCAGCAGAGCTTCGAGGTCGACGGAGCCGTGGAGGTCGACGTGGCGCTGCTCTCCGGCCGGGTGCGGGTGCACCTGGTCGACGAGCCGGGCGTGCACGTCGAGGTCAAGCACGACCCGTCGCCGGGCGAGTCGTGGGCGGCGGGCCTGTCCGGCCTGCTGAGCTGGGTGAACGACCAGTTCGGCAAGGGCGGCGGGCAGCCGGCCGGGCCGGCGGAGGCGGTGCGGGACGCCCGGCTGGAGCTGTCCGGCGGGCGGCTGAAGGTGCACTCGTCCAAGGCGCTCCCGCTGCGTGCCGTGCCGTTGAGCGTGACGGTCCGGGCGCCCGCCGGCTCCCACGTGATCACCAAGGCGGGCTCGGCGGACGTGACCGTGACCGGCGCGGCGGGTCGGCTGGACGTCCACACCGGCACCGGTGACGTGACCGCGGATCGCGCGGACGCGTCGTCGCAGGTCAACTCGGGTTCGGGCAAGCTGCGGCTCGGGCCGATGCTCGGCGGGCTGCGGGCGAAGACCGGCAGCGGCGACATCGAGGTGTCGTCGGTCGGCGGGAACACCGTGATCTACACGGGCACCGGCGACGTGTGGCTCGGCGCCGTGCAGAACGACGTGCAGGTGCGGACGGGCGGCGGTGACGTCACCATCGCCGACGCCGCGGCAGGCAGGATCCAGCTCGGCACCGGCTCGGGCGACGTCCGCGTCGGCGTGCGGCCCGGTGTGGCGGCGCAGGTCGACCTGGTCTCCAACTCGGGCTCGGCGCGCAGCGACCTGGACGTCTCCGACACGCCGCCGGAGGACGAGCCCGCCCTGTTCATCACCGGCCGGACCGGCAGCGGCTCCGCCCTGGTGACCACGGCGACCACCGCCTGACCGTCACGCTCGGACCAAGCCGCGGCGTGCGCACCCCCGATGCGCGCGCCGCGGTTCTCCTACGGGCGGGCCCGGAGTCCCGCCACCAAGAGTGACACCACCGCCTCGAAGCTCGCGTCGATGTCCGGCGTCGACCACAGGGGCGCGTGGACCGGGTCGTGGAACCGGGCGGTGGCGGCCAGGACGGCCTCGGCCGCGCCTGCCGGGTCGTCGGTGGCGAACTCGCCGGACGCCACGCCGTCCTCGACGATCCGGGTCAGGTCCTCGACCAGCGTCGCCACGTGGGCGTCCACCACGGCGCTGTTCTCGGTCACCAGCACCGAGTACGTGGCGAACAGCTCCGGGTCGTCCAGCGCCTTCACGCGCTTGGACTCAAAGAGCGCCGCCAGCCAGTCGCGCAGGCGTTGCGGCGCGGGCGTGTCGGCGGTGGCGAGGTCGGTCAAGCCCGAGTGGGCGCGGGCGAGCCACCGCTGCGTGACCGCCTCGCGCAGGGCCGCTTTGGTCGGGAAGTGGCGGTAGACGCTGCCGTGGCTCACGCCCAGGGCGCGGGCCACGTCCACCACGGTCGCCTTGGCGGGGCCGTAGCGGCGGAGGACGTCCTCCGTGGTGCTGAGGATGACCTCAGCGGTCAGTGCGCCTTCCGCCACGTGGTGCTCCCTGGTGTCGCCGGCTGATCCGTCAATTGTGCGCGTGCCGGCCGGCGACGCCGACCGCGGTCAGCGCTCGCTGTCCAGGTGCTCCATCAGGACGGGCGCGTAACGCTCGCCCGCCGCGGCGTCGGCCGGGACCGCGGCCTCGATCCGGGACAGGTCGGCCTCGGTCAGCGTCACGTCCAGCGCGCCGAGGGCCTCGGTCAGCCGGTCGCGGCGGCGGGCGCCCACCAGCGGGACGATGTCCTCGCCCTGAGCCAGCACCCAGGCGATCGCCAGCTGGGCGACCGTCGTGCCCTTCTCGGCGGCCACCGCGCGCAGCGCCTCGACCAGCGACAGGTTGTGGTCGAGGTTGTCGCCCTGGAAGCGCGGCGAGATGGCGCGGAAGTCGTTGGTCTCCCGCGACGCCGTCCAGTGGCCCGAGATCAGGCCGCGCGACAGCACGCCGTACGCGGTGATGCCGATGCCCAGCTCGCGGGCGGTGGGCAGGACCTCACGCTCGATGCCCCGGGAGATCAGCGAGTACTCGATCTGGAGGTCGACGATCGGGTGGACCGCGTTGGCCCGGCGCAGCGTGTCCGCGCCCACCTCGGACAGGCCGATGTGGCGGACGCGGCCCTTCTCGACCTCCTCCTTGATCGCGCCGACCGTCTCCTCGATCGGGACGGCCGGGTCGAGCCGGGCCGGGCGGTAGACGTCGACGTGGTCCGTGCCGAGCCGGCGCAGCGTGTAGGCGAGGAAGTTGCGCACCGCCTCGGGCCTGGCGTCGTTGCCGTGCCAGCCGCCGTCCGCGTCGCGCAGCGCGCCGAACTTGACGCTGATCGCCACGTCGTCGCGGTTGCGGTCGCGCAGTGCCTGCCGGATCAGCAGCTCGTTGTGGCCCATGCCGTAGAAGTCGCCGGTGTCGAGCAGCGTCACGCCCGCGTCGACGGCGGCGTGGATGGTGGCCACGCTCTCCGCCTCGTCGGCCGGGCCGTACAGGTCGGACATGCCCATGCAGCCGAGGCCGAGCGCGGACACCTCGGGACCGGTCGCGCCCAAGACCCGACGACGGGTCACGCGGTGGGTGGAGTTCGTCATGACTCCACTATGGGACTTGGGCTGACAGATTTCAACTTCTGTCAGCCCATCAGGTGGTGGACATCACCGCACCACCGCCTTCAGCACCCCGGCGAGGTCGCCCTTGAGCACGACCTCCACGTCGTCCAGCTCCAGCCAGTCCGCCATGTGCCGCAGCTCGGCGGCCAGCTCCACCGCGACCCGGCCCACGTCCGCGCCCGGCTCGGCGTACGCCGCCTGCACCCGCAGCACGCCCGCCGCCCGGTCCGCCTTCAGGTCGACCCGCCCCACCAGCTCGCCGTCGAGCAGGAACGGGAACACGTAGTAGCCGTGCACCCGCTTCGGCGCGGGCACGTAGATCTCGATCCGGTAGAAGAAGTCGAAGATCCGCTCGGTCCTGGCCCGCTCCCAGATCAACGGGTCGAACGGGCACAGCAACGCCCGCCCGGTGATCCGCCGCGGCACGCGCGCCTCGACGTGCCGGTACGCGGGCACGCCCCAGCCCTGCACCTCGACCGGCTCCAGCACCCCCGCCTCGACCAGCTCCGCCACGGCCTGCCGGCTGCGCGCGGGCTGCAGGCGGTAGTAGTCGCGCAGATCCGGCTCCGTCGCCACGCCCAACGCCGTCGCCGCACGCGTCACCAGCTCCCGCGCGCCCTCCTCCGCCGAAATCGACAACCGCCGCGCCAACGCCTCCGGCGGCAGCACGCGTTCGCTCAGGTCGTACAGCCGCTCGAAGCCGCGCCGCGACCCGGTCGTCAGCACGCCCTCGCCGAACAGGTGCTCGCACACCTTCTTGACCTCGGACCAGTTCCAGCCCCAGTGGTCCTTGGCCCGCGGCCCGCCACCCGCCAGCGCCTTCTCGATCGCACCCGCGCCGATCGGCCCCAGCTCCTTCACCGCCGCCAGGATGTCGTCCACGAGCTGCGGCGAGCGCTCGGCGACCGCCGCGTAGTTCTTCCACCAGCCGGCGCGCTTGGCCCCGGAGTGCAGCAACGGCCAGTCCTCCACCGGCACCAGGCTCGCCTCGTGCGCCCAGTACTCCACCAGCAGCCGCGGCTTGCGGGCGCTGTGCGACCACGCCGCGTCGTCCACCAAGGACGGCGCGTAGGAGCCGAGCCTGCTGAACAACGGCATGTAGTGCGCGCGGACGGCCACGTTCACCGAGTCCAGCTGCAACAACCGGATGTGGGACAGCACCTTCTGCAGGTGCCGCCGGGTGGGTGCGGAGGCGGGCCGCGGTTCGGCGAAACCCTGGGCGCCGAGCGCGATGCGACGGGCGACGTCAGCGTTCATCTTCTGCACGGCTGGATACTCCCACCGGGGTACGACGTTTCCGCTCGGCCCGGACCACCAGCACCACGGCCGCGACCACCAGCAGCCCGCCGAGCAGCTGGAACACCCCGAACCGCTCGTCGGCCAGCCACACCCCGAGCACCACGGCGATCACCGGGTTCACGTACGCGTAGGTCGCCACCGTCGACACCGGCAGCTGCCCCAGCACGTACACGTACGAGCTGAACGCCAGCAGCGACCCGAACACCACCAGGTAGCCCCACGCCACCCACGACGACGTGGTGATCGCGTCGAACGACACCCGCTCCCCCGCGACCAGCCCCACCACCGTCAACGCCGCCCCACCGGCCAGCATCTCCACCGCCGACAACGCGAACGGGTTCGCCGGCGTGTCCAGCCGACTGCTCAGGAACGACCCCAGCGCCCACCCGAACGCCGCCAGCAGCACCACCCACGGCCCCCACCACGACGACTCGCCCATGTCGTCCAACAACAACACGGCCAACCCCACCAGCCCGATGGCCACGCCCGCGTACGTCACGCCGTGCGGCCGTTCACCGGCGAACCGCCGCATCAGCACCACGTACAGCGGCACGGACGCCACCAGCAGCGCCGCCAACCCGGACGCCACCGACTGCTCGGCCAGCACCACGAGCCCGTTGCCCCACGCGGGCAGCAGCAGGCCGAGCACCACCGCCGAGCCGAACTGCCGCCGCGTCATCCGCAGCCCGCCGCGCCACGCCACCACCGCCGCCAGCACCGCGCCGGCGAGGAGGAACCGCGTGCCGCCCGACAACAGCGGCGGCATCGACTCGATGGTGAACCTGATGGCCAGGTAGGTCGAACCCCAGACCACGTACACGACGCCCAACGCTGCCCAACGCACGTCACCGACGCTTTCACGCCGGCACGGGCGGAATCACGCGGATTTCCGCCACGGAGCCGTGACATCGGACTCCTTCGACACCGCGCGCCGCCCGCCGACCCGCCTCCGCACCGGGCCGGTCGGGCGGCGGATAGGGTGCCGGCATGGCCGACGCCACCGTGCGCACCGCGCAGCCCGACGACGTGGCGGAGATCGCCCGCATCCACCGAGACACCTGGCGCACCGCCTACCGCGACATCGTGCCCGCCGAGGTACTGGAGGCGATCGACGTCGAGCAGACCGCGCCCGCGTGGGCCGAGGCGGTCGGGCACGGTCAGGTGTTCGTCGCCATCGAGGGCACGTGGACGGTCGGCTTCTGCGTCGCCGGGTTGGCGCCCGAAGAAGAAGTGGCGCACGCGGACGGCTCGCTGCCCGAGGACGCGGCGACGACGGCACTGGTGAGCGTGCTCGTGGAACCGCGCTGGGGACGGCGTGGCCACGGCGGCCGACTGCTCGCCACCGCCGCCTCCCACCTGCGCGAAGCCGGCGCCACGAGAGGTGTCGCGTGGGTGCCGGAAGCGGACAAGGCGTCGATCGGCTTCTACGGCAAAGCGGAGTGGGACGCCGACGGCACGGTCCGCACCCTGGACGCCGGCGGGCGGCCGTTGCGCGAAATAAGGGTTACCGGGGGGTTGTCCCTACTGCTCGAGCCGTGACGGCACGGGTAGCCTCGCCCAGTGCTCGGGTGGTTGTGCCTCACGTTCAGCGTCGCCTTCGGCTCCGCGCTGATACCCCTCATCAGCATCGAGATCTTCGTCATCGGACTGGTCACCCAGCAACCGGGCATCTCGTGGTGGTGGATCGGGATCGCGGTCGCCGTGGGCCAGGTGCTGGGCAAGATGTTCTACTTCCTGGCCGCGCGCGGGACGTTGCACCTGCCCGCGTTCCTGAAGCGCAAGGAGAAGCCGGCCAAGCCGCTGTCGCCGTGGCGGCTGAAGTGGAAGGCCAGGCTGGAGTGGGTGCGCGTGCGCTGCCACCGGCACCCGCACTGGATGTTCGGCACGCACGCGGTCAGCTCCGTGGTCGGCCTGCCGCCGTTCATGTTCACCACCGTGCTGGCGGGCCTGGCGGGCATGTCGTCCTGGCTGTTCATCTCCACCAGCGTGGCCGGCCGGTTCGCCCGGTTCAGCGTGCTCGCCGCCTCGCCTGCCGCGGTGGCTGGCTGGTGGGTGCACTGACGGTGCGCTGGTGGCGCACCAGGCGCTGCTCGGGCAGCGTCAGCCCGTAGTGGTCGTGCAGCTCGGCCTGCTCGGCTTCCGACAGGTCGCGGTCGCCGACCTTCGGCGCGTCCTCCACCTCGCGCTTGTCGACCGGCACCACGAGCCTGCGCTCGCGCACCTGGGCGCCGCGGATCGGCACCAGCGTCGTGCCGCCGTCGCTGCGCACGGAAGCCCACAGCGGACGGCCACCGGCCAGCCACAGCGCCGCGACCGGTCCGATGGGCCTGCCGTGCCGATCCAGCACGTCACACTCGTAGAGGCGGTCCACCGCTGCGCGATCCATGCCTCTTCGGCTACCCCGTCGTTCGGGCGAGCGCACGGTGAACCACCCGGTCGTGTGACCCTAGGGTCGCTCGTCGGTGCGTTCGCCCACCCGTCCGAGGTGACGCCGCACCACGAGCAGGACGGCGAGGCCCACGGCCGCCACGAGCAGGCTGATGACCAGGCCCAGGCGCAGCGCGTCCACCCCGCTGTCCGGGCTCACGTCCGCGGACAGCACGACCGCGGGTTTCCGCGACGCGGTCGGCCAGGGGAACGTGCCGGAAGCCGCTGAGGGCTCCGACGCGGCGGTAGTGGCCGACGACGAGGCCGAGGACGCCGTCGTGGTCGTGGTGGTGGTCGTCGTCGTGGTCGTGGCGGAAGGTTCGGTCGTCGGCGTGGACGTGGGCGCCGGCGCGCCCGTCGTGGTTTCGGCGGTCACCACCGAGCCCGTGCACGGCACGCCGTCCACGGCGAACGACGTCGGCGCGGGGTTGCTGCCCGACCAGGTGCCGTTGAAGCCGACCGACACCGACCCGCCCGTGCGCACCGAGCCGTTGTGGGAGGCGTTCTCCACCCGCACGGCGCTCCCGGACTGGCTGAACACGCCGTTCCACGTCTCGGAGGTGATCCGCTGCCCGGCGGTGAACGCCCACTCCAAGGTCCAGCCCGACAGCGGGTCGCCGAGGTTCGTCAGGGTGACGCGCGCGCCGAACCCGCTCCGCCACTCGTTGGTGATCTCGTAGTCGACGGCGCAGCCGACCGCGGCGCCCGCCGTGGCCGTCGGGGTGACGAGACCGACCGCGACCAGGGCCGCGGCGACGGCGAGAGCCGCCCGGACGATCCGAGCGAAGGGCATGGGCACTCCCGGGGGACGCGGCGGTTCGCCTGATTCTTCCCCAGGAGGTCGGCGTGGCTAGCCGAGCATGAGCGCAACGGCCACGGCGGTGGCGATGACCAGGCACGCGAAGGTCAGCCGCAGCTTCTCACAGGTCTCACCCACGTCACCCACGGTAACGACGTTCACCGCAAGATCCAAGGCAAGGGAACGTGAAGACCGGATGAACGCGCTTACCAGGGTCGAACTACGCCCGATTCGTCGGCAGCGAGAAGAGGTCGATCGCGGTCCGCATCGTCTCGCGGGCCCGACCGCGGTCACCGGCCAGGTCGTAGGCCTGGGCCAGCAGGAACCACGCCCGCCAGTCCTCCGGCCGCGCCTCGACGTCGACCCGGCGCTCCTCGAACCAGGCGTCGGCCGCCTCCCGGTCCACCCGCCCGGACGGGCGGCGCGGCAACTCGGACGTGTCGAGGAGCGCGCCCTCGGCGTCGAGCTGCCGCGCCATCCGCTCGGTGGTGAAGCCGAACCTGAGGTTCGTCCACGCGATCCACGCGCCGATGAGCGGCAGCACGAGCACGCCGACACCGAGGCCGATGCCGACCGGGTCGCCGGTGCCCAGCAGCACCACGGCCCGGCCGCCGAGCAGCACGAAGTACACCGCCAGCGCGGCGGTGATCAGGAACGCGACGGTGCGGGTCTTCATGAGCTGGTCAGAGGTCCATGTACTTGTCGAGCCCCACGGACAGCCCGGGGTGCCCCGCGATCGACCGCACGGCCAGCAGCACGCCCGGCATGAACGACTTGCGGTCCAGCGAGTCGTGCCGCAGCGTCAGCGTCTCGCCCTCCGTGCCGAACACGACCTCCTGGTGCGCGATCAGCCCGGCCACGCGCAGCGAGTGCACCCGCACGTCGTCCACGAGCGTGCCGCGCGCGCCGGGCGCCTCCTGCGTGGTCGCGTCCGGCATCGGGCCCAGGCCCGCCGCCGCACGGGCCTGCGAGATCAGCCGGGCCGTGTGCGCGGCGGTGCCGGAGGGCGCGTCCACCTTGCGCGGGTGGTGCAGCTCGATGACCTCGGCCGACTCGTAGTACCGGGCGGCCAGCTCCGCGAACCGCATGGACAGCACGGCGCCGATGGCGAAGTTCGGCGCGATCAGCACGCCCAGCTCCGGCTTCGCGTCCAGCCACTCGGAGACCGTGCCCAGCCGCTGCGCGTCGAACCCGGACGTGCCGACGACGGCGTGGATGTCGTTGTCCACGCAGAACCGGATGTTGTCCATCACCACGTCGGGGCTGGTGAAGTCGACCGCGACCTGCGCGCCGGCGTCGGCCAGGTTGAACAGCCAGTCGCCCGCGTCGACCATCGCCACGACTTCCATGTCCTCCGCGGCCTCGACGGCACGGCACACCTCGGCGCCCATGCGGCCCCTGGCGCCGATGACGCCTACGCGGAGCGGTTCTGCGGAACTCAAGAGATCACCTCGTGCACCTGGGACGGCAGATCGTCGGCGTGAGCGTAAGGGCCGACCACGGCGGCGGCGACGGGGCGTCGCAGCAGGTCCTTCGCCAACGTGGCGACGTCGGCCGCGGTGACGCCGTCGATGCGGGCCAGCGTCTGCTCCACGGACAGGTAGTCGCCGTAGTTCAGCTCGCCCTTGCCGATGCGCGACATCCGCGAGCTGGTGTCCTCCAGGCCGAGCACGAGCCCGCCGCGCAGCTGGCCCTTGCCCCGGGCCACCTCCGCGTCGCTCAGCCCGTCACGGGCCACGGTGGACAGCACGTCGCGCACCACACCGGCCACGTCGCCGAGCCGGTCCGGCTGGCAGCCCGCGTACACCGACAGCGTGCCCGCGTCCGCGTAGAGACCAACCGACGAGTACACCTGGTACGCCAGGCCGCGCCGCTCCCGGACCTCCTGGAACAGCCGCGAGCTCATGCCGCCGCCCAACGCGGCGTTCAGCACGTTCAACGCGAACCGGCGCTCGTCGTGCCGGTCCAGCCCGCGCACGCCCAGCATCAGGTGGACCTGCTCGGTGTCGTCGGAGTGCAGCACCAGCTTGCGCGAACCGGGGATGCGGGCCCGACCCGCCCGCGGCGCGACGGGCGAGCCGACGCGGTCGAGCCGGTCGCCGACCTGCTTGCGCACCAAGCGCATCACGTGCGCGTGGTCGATGTTGCCCGCCACCGCGAGCACCATCCGCGGCAGCGTGTAGCGCTTCTTGTAGAAGCCGAACAGCGCGTCGCGGTCCATGTCCCCGATGGACTGCTCGGTGCCCAGCACCGGACGTCCCAGCGCGTGCTCGCCCAGCAGGGCGTCCAGGAACGCGTCGTGCAGCAGGTCTTCCGGGTCGTCGTCGCGCATCGCGATCTCTTCGAGCACCACGCCGCGCTCGGTCTCGAAGTCGCGCGGCTCGCACAGCGCGTCGAACACCACGTCGCACACCAGGTCCATCGCCAGCGGCAGGTCCTCGTCCAGGACGTGCGCGTAGTAGCAGGTGTGCTCCTTGGCGGTGAACGCGTTCAGCTCGCCGCCGACCGCGTCGATCTCCTCGGCGATCTGCGCCGCCGTGCGGTTCGCCGTGCCCTTGAACAGCAGGTGCTCCAGGTAGTGCGCGGCGCCCGCGACCTCGACCCGCTCGTCGCGCGACCCGACCTGCACCCACAGGCCGACCGACGCCGACCGGACGCCGGGGATGCGCTCGGTGATGACCCGCAGCCCCGACGGGAGCACGCTGCGGCGCACGGCCACGCCCGCGTCGCCGCGTTCCAGCGACACCGTGGTGCCGGGCTTCTGCAGGTGGCCGAGCCTGCGCGTAAGCGGACGGCCGCGAGTGCCAGAAGCACTCGCGGCCGTCCCGTTGACGCTCGTCGTCACTGCGCGTTGGCCTCGGCCTCGGCGGGTGCGGCGTCCGTGGCGGGGTTGTCGGCGGCCGGGGCCGCGTCCGCGTCCTCGTTCACCAGCACCAGGCTGATCTTGCCGCGCTGGTCGATGTCCGCGATCTCGACGCGGAGCTTGTCGCCGACGTTGACGACGTCCTCGACCTTGTTGATGCGCTTGCCGTTGCCCAGCTTGGAGATGTGGATCAGGCCGTCCTTGCCCGGGAGCAGGGACACGAACGCGCCGAACGCCGCGGTCTTCACCACGGTGCCCAGGAAGCGCTCGCCCACCTTCGGCAGCTGCGGGTTCGCGATCGCGTTGATCATGCCGATCGCGGCCTCGGCGGACGGGCCGTCCGCCGCGCCGACGTAGATCGTGCCGTCGTCCTCGATGGAGATGTCGGCGCCGGTCTGCTCGGTGATCGAGTTGATCATCTTGCCCTTCGGGCCGATGACCTCGCCGATCTTGTCGGTCGGGATCTTGACCGACGTCACGCGCGGCGCGAACGGGCTCATCTCGTCCGGGCTGTCGATGGCCTCGGCCATGACCTCCAGGATGGTCAGGCGCGCGTCGCGGGCCTGGCCGAGAGCCGCGCCGAGCACCTCGGACGGGATGCCGTCCAGCTTGGTGTCCAGCTGCAGCGCGGTGACGAACTCCTTGGTGCCGGCGACCTTGAAGTCCATGTCGCCGAACGCGTCCTCGGCGCCGAGGATGTCGGTCAGCGCGACGTACTCCGTCTTGCCGTCGACCTCGTCGGACACCAGGCCCATGGCGATGCCCGAGACCGGCGCCTTCAGCGGCACGCCGGCGTTGAGCAGCGACATCGTGGACGCGCAGACCGAGCCCATGGACGTCGAGCCGTTGGAGCTCAACGCCTCGGAGACCTGGCGGATCGCGTAGGGGAACTCCTCGCGCTTGGGCAGCACGGGCATCAGCGCCCGCTCGGCCAGCGCGCCGTGGCCGATCTCGCGGCGCTTGGGCGAACCCACGCGACCGGTCTCACCGGTGGAGAACGGCGGGAAGTTGTAGTGGTGCAGGTAGCGCTTGTGCGTCTCCGGGGCCAGCGAGTCGATCTGCTGCTCCATGCGCAGCATGTTCAGCGTGGTGACACCCAGGATCTGGGTCTCGCCGCGCTCGAACAGCGCCGAGCCGTGCGCCCGCGGGATCAGCTCGACCTCGGCCGACAGCGACCGGATCTCGGTGAGGCCGCGGCCGTCGATGCGCACCTTGTCGCGCAGGATGCGCTGGCGCACGAGCTTCTTGGTCAGCGAGCGGAACGCCGCGCCGACCTCCTTCTCGCGACCCTCGAACTGCTCGGCCAGCTTCTCCAGCACCGACGCCTTGATCTCGTCGATGCGGGACTCGCGCTCCTGCTTGCCGGCGATGGTCATCGCCTGCGACAGCTCGCCGGAACCGGCCTGCTCGACGGCCTCGAAGGCGTCGGGCTGGTAGGCCGGGTAGGTCGGGAACTCGCCGGTGGCCTTCGCCGCGACCTGCGCCAGCTGGGCCTGCGCGTCGCACAGCGCCTTGATGAACGGCTTGGACGCCTCGAGACCGGCGGCCACGACCTCTTCGGTCGGCGCCTGCGCGCCCTCGCCGATCAGGTCGATGACGTTGTCGGTGGCCTCGGCCTCGACCATCATGATCGCGACGTCGTCACCGACGACGCGGCCGGCGACGACCATGTCGAACACGGCCTTCTCCAGCTGCTCGTGGGTCGGGAACGCCACCCACTGGCCCTCGATCAGCGCCACCCGGACGCCACCGATGGGGCCCGAGAACGGCAGACCCGCGAGCTGCGTGGACGCCGACGCGGCGTTGATCGCCACGACGTCGTACAGGTCGGCCGGGTTCAGGCTCATCACCGTGATGACGACCTGGATCTCGTTGCGCAGACCGTCCACGAAGGACGGGCGCAGCGGCCGGTCGATGAGGCGACAGGTCAGGATCGCGTCGGTCGACGGGCGGCCTTCGCGGCGGAAGAACGAGCCGGGGATCCGGCCTGCCGCGTACATGCGCTCCTCGACGTCCACCGTGAGGGGGAAGAAGTCGAAGTGCTCCTTGGGGTGCTTCGACGCCGTCGTCGCCGACAGCAGCATCGTCTCGTCGTCCAGGTAGGCGACGACCGAGCCCGCCGCCTGGCGGGCCAGGCGACCGGTTTCGAAGCGGATGGTGCGCGTGCCGAACCGACCGTTGTCGATCACAGCTGAAGTCTCGTGGACCTCGATGTCCGTCATATGGGTACTCCTCGTCATGCGGGTCACAGCGCGCTCAGGGCGCGGGATCGCGGTTCGGACGAGGCCGGTCTTCGATCGAAGTCCCCTGGGTTTCCTCTACCAGGGGGCCACTACCGAGGACCGGCGAACTGTCGTCCCGGGCGCCGCGCGTGCTTCCCTCGTCTTTGTTGTCGAATTGCACCGAGGGGGAGTGACCTTGGTGGTCACTCCCCCTCGGCAGGTCTCACCTGCGCAGGCCGAGCCGCCCGATGAGGGCGCGGTAGCGCTGGATGTCCACCTTCTGGAGGTAGTTCAGCAGCCGCCGGCGGCGGCCGACCAGCAGGAGCAGGCCACGACGCGAGTGGTGGTCGTGCTTGTGCTTCTTCAGGTGCTCCGTCAGGTCGGCGATGCGCTTGCTCAGCAGCGCGACCTGGGCCTCGGCCGAACCCGTGTCCGTGTCGTGGACGCCGTACTCGGTGAGGATGGTCTTCTTCTGCTCGGTGGTCAGTGCCACGTGCGTGTTACTCCTTGTACTGGTGAGTGCCGTGCGGCCCCGGTGAGCGGGGTAGTCGGTACTGGCCGCCACGGACCGCAGCCAGACCCAAATGTCGAGGTTACCAGCAGTGCCGACGCGCTACGCGTTTGACGTGCTCAAGGGCACTCGCTCGAGCACCGTGTAGCCCTCGGCCGGGCGGCTGCGCACCAGGGCCACTTCGGTGGCCGTCCACTCACGACCGGTGAACTCCACGTGCGGCAGCACGGCGCCGCGGGCCACGGTGACGTGCGGCCGCCAGTCCGGTGGCACGTCGGCCGCCTCGCCCAGCTCGGCCAGCGCGCCGTCCACGCCGATCCACAGCACCTGGCGGAACGTGCCGCTGCCGCGCAGCCGCAGCACGGGCGCGGTCACGCGGTCCAGGCCGGCGAGCTGCCCGGCGGGCTCGGCCTCGCCGAAGAACCGGACGGTGACGTGCCAGCGGGCGGGGTGCTGCCAGCGCAGCCGGGGGTACGCCGCGCGGAACGGGCGGAGGGCGTCGTGCAGCTCTTCGACGACGTCGTCGGGCGGGAAGATGGCGGAGAAGAGGCTCACGGGGTGGGTCAGGCGTCGCGGACCTTGCCCGCGCGGCGCAGCAGCTCCGCCAGGGCCGGGAAGTCGTCGCCCAGCACGTCGGCGGCCTGCGACAGCTCGCGGCGGTCGGCCAGGCGACGCAGGAACGGGAACACCACGGTCTCGTCGTCGCCGCTGCCGTTCACCGGCAGTGAGTCGCGGCTCACGGTCGGCTTCGACTGGCGGACGTCCTCCAGCGCGCGCTGCAACGCGTCGGGCGAACCGGACGCCACGTCGGGGGTGAGGACCTTGCGCTCCAGCATGATCATCCGGGCCAGCACGGACGGGTTGCCGATCTTGGCCCGCCGTCCGCTCATGACCTGGCTCAACATCGGCGCGCTGATGCCGAGCACGTCCGCGAGCTGGGCCTGGGAAACGCTGAACGCGACCACGAGCCGGCGCACCCGGTCGCCCAAGGGTTCCCCGTACCACTCCCGCTGCAACGCGAGATTGCGCTGGACGATCTTGTGGTCCTCCACCTTCGCCTCTCCCCTGACCGACGGACGTGACAGGCATCTTGCCAGGTCGTCACGTGTCACACGGCCGGTTCCACCCACCTGGTTCAACCGGTCAGGCGTCACCGGGACCGGGCAGGAGGTCACGCGTCGTGGCCACGTCGCGGTGCATCTGCTCCAGCAGCGACTCGACGCTGTCGAACTTCTCCATGTCCCGCAGCCGGTCCACGAAGTCCAGCGCCACCCGCTGGCCGTAGAAGTCCTCGTCCACGTCGAGCACGAACGCCTCCACCCGCCGTTCCCGGCCGGAGAACGTCGGGTTGGTGCCCACGCTCACCGCGGCCTTGAGGCGGCGGCCCGAGCCGTGCACGAACCAGCACGCGTACACGCCGTCCGCGGGCACGGCGGCGAACCGCGTGGTCGACAGGTTCGCCGTGGGGAAGCCGAGTTCCTTGCCGCGGCCGTCGCCGCGCACCACGATGCCCTCCAGCCGGTGCGGCCGGCCGAGCGCCTGCGCCGCGGCGGCCACGTCGCCCGCGTCGATGCACGCCCGGATGTAGGTCGACGAGTACGTGACGCCGTCGTCGGTCACCAGATCCGCCCCCTCGGTCACGAAACCGAACCGCTTGCCCAGCGCGCGCAGCAACTCCACGTTGCCCGCCGCCTTGTGGCCGAACGTGAAGTTCTCCCCCACCACCACGGCCGCCACGTGCAGCCGGTCCACCAGCACCTCGTGCGCGAACTCGTCCGCGGGCGTGCGCGCCACCTCGGCGGTGAACGGGATCACGCAGAACACGTCGACGCCCAGGCCCTCGACCAGTTCGGCACGCCGCCGCAGGCTGGTCAGCTGGGCCGGGTGGCTGCCCGGCCGGACGACTTCGGACGGGTGCGGGTCGAACGTGATCAGGACGCTCGGCACGCCCCTGTCCGCGGCCAACCCGACCGCGCGGGCGATGAGCGCCTGGTGCCCGCGGTGGACACCGTCGAACACGCCGATGGTCACCACGCAGCGGCCCCAGCCGCCCGGCAGGTGGTCGAGCCCTCTCCAGCGTTGCACGCGGGCAAGCCTAGGGGGTCGACCGCGGCGTGCCGTCCGAGGTCGGGCTAGTCGTGACGGACGTCGCGGCCGGCCTGGTAGACGGTGCCGCCGTCGCGCGCCACGGCGGTCTGGTTGACGGTGGTCGGCGAGTTGACCGTGACCGAGCCGAGGTTGCCCGCCTGCACCACACCACCGGTCACGGTGCCGCTGATGCTGTTGTGCACGTTCGTCACGGGCGCCCGCGGCTCGGGCTCGGCGGCCGGTTCGGCAGCGGTCGGCTCGGCGGCGGCCGGTCCGGTCTGCGGTGGGGGCGATGACTGCACGCGCAGGGCGATGACCACGCCCAACGCGGTGAGCAGCACGACCGTCACCCACGCCCACGGGTTCGCGCGGCCGTCGGTGGCGAGGTTGATCGCCACCCCCGTGGCCGACGTCACCACACCGGCCGCGGCCGGCCACACCCATCTCGACATGCCTTCCACGGTAAGCCCTATCCGATCGGCGTGAGTACCACCAACGGTTTGGCGATCGGTCCCTCGTCCTTCGCCAGCGCCACCACGTGCCCGTCCGGGCCGAAAACGCCGTACGTGCCGTCCAGCCCGCCGGCGGCCAGGCGCTGGCCGTGCGAGAGGGCCACCGCCTCGCGCGGCGCGATCTCACGGCGGGGGAAGGCGGTGGACACGGCGGCGTCCAGGTCCAGGGACAGGCCCGGCGCGCTCTCCAACTGCTCCAGCGTCTTGGCCACGCGCAGGTCGAACGGGCCGACGCGGGTGCGGCGCAGGGCCGCCAGGTGGCCGCCGACGCCGAGGTCCGCGCCGAGGTCACGGGCCAGCGCGCGCACGTAGGTCCCGGACGAGCACTCCACCATCACGTCCAGCTCGGTGACGCCCTCGCCCTCGCGGCGGATCGACAGCACGTCGAAGCGGTGCACGGTCACCGGGCGGGCCGGGATCTCCACGGCCTCGCCGGCGCGGACCCGCGCGTAGGCGCGCTTGCCGTCGATCTTCACCGCGCTCACCGCGCTGGGCACCTGGTCGATCGCGCCGGTCAGCTTCGCCACACCGGCCCGGATCGCGTCCTCGTCCACTTCGGACGCGTCGGCCGTGGACAGCACCTCGCCCTCGGCGTCGTCGGTCGTGGTGGACGAGCCGAGGCGGATCGTCGACAGGTACGCCTTGCTGTCCAGCGCCAGGTGGCCGAGCAGCTTGGTGGCCCGCTCGATGCCGAGCACGAGCACGCCGGTCGCCATCGGGTCGAGCGTGCCCGCGTGCCCGACCTTGCGGGTGCCGAGGATGCGGCGGACCTTCGCCACCACGTCGTGGGAGGTCATGCCGTCGGGCTTGTCGATGACGACGAGGCCGGGCGGGACAGGAGGACGAGAAGATGCGGACACGGACGAGGATCCTAGGCCTCGACGAGCACGTCCCACCGACGGCGGCGCAACTGCACGGGCACGGACTCGCCGCGGTCCTCGGCGGCGAACACCGCGGCCCGCGCCCGGCGCCACCACACCACCGTGCGCCACAAGCCCACCACCAGCACCGCCACCACGGACAGGAACGCGATCCGGTACGCCTGCGGCGCGGAGAGCGCGGGCTCGACCACGTCCAGCAGCACGCCGACGGCCAGGGCGGTGAACGTGATCGCGGCGAACCCGCCGACGTTGGCCACGCCGGTCGCCGTGCTCACCCGGTGCATCGGGTTGTAGTCGCGCACCAACGCGAACGCCACGCCGGAGACGGGGCCGCCCACCGCCAGCACGGCGAACAGCAGGTACAGCGCCGGCGTCGGCAGCACGCCGCCCGGCCAGCCGAGCAGCACCGCCCAGGACAGCACGGCCGCGGCCAGGTAGGTGCCGACGATCGGCATCCGCCACTCCGGCCTGCTGCCGATCACCGTGCCCATCACGGGCCCGGTCACGATCCCCACCAGCACCAGCGTGCTCAGCACCGCCGACGCCGTCGGCCGCGACAGGCCCTGCGCCTCGACCAGGTACGGGAAGCCCCACAGCAGGCCGAGCACCGCGGGCGCGGACATCGACGCGAAGTGCACCCAGAACCCGAGCCGGGTGCTCGGCTCGCGCCACGCCTCCTTCACCTTCGCGCCCACCGCGCGCAACGGCACCGGCTCGACCACCGGCTGCGGCACGCCGTGCGGCACCTCGCGCACGCGCCACGCGACCACCGCCGCGTACGACGCCGTGGCGAGGCCGGCGGCCAGGAACGTCACCGTCCAGCCCGCGCCGTCCAGCAGCAGGGTCAGCGGCACGGTGGCGACCAGGTTGCCCGCGCCGCCCAGCGCCGCGGACAGGGTCATGACCAGGGTGAACCGGCGTGGCGGGAAGTGGGCGGCGGCCAGGCGCAGCACGCTGACCCACGTCACGGCGTCGCCGACGCCGAGCACCGCGCGGGCGGCCAGGCCGACCGGGTAGGACTCGGCGATCGCGAACAGGGTCTGGCCGACGCCCATGAGCAGGGCGGCGGCGGTCAGCACGCGGCGCGGGCCGAAGCGGTCCACCAGCAGGCCGGTGGGGATCTGCATCAGCGCGTAGAGGCCGATCTGCAGGACGGTGAACGTGCCGAGCGCGGCGGGTCCGACGGCGAAGCGCTCGCTCGCCTCCAGGCCGGCGACGCCGAGGGAGGTCCGGTGGAACAGGGCGGCCATGTAGACGAGGACGGCGGTTGACCAGATCAGCCACGCTTGTTTCGTGGCACGATCGACCGGCAAGGCGGATCTCCTAGGGCTTCTGCGGCGGCACTCCCAGTATCGAGAAACAGTTGCCTACTGTTAACGATTCCTGAGGGTGCCGAACACCACATCACGCCTGGTCACCGGCTCACCACGTAGTGCCGACGCGCGCCCACTTCCCCGATTTCGTTCGGATCAGCACGAGCGCCAGCCGCAGTGCCATGAACGCCGACAGGCCGCTCCAGATCCCGATCAAGCCCCAGCCGAACGCGTGGGACGCCCACACCAGCGGCAGGAAGCCCAGCGCCGCCGAGGCCAGCGTCGCGGTCCGCAGGAACGCCGCGTCGCCCGCCCCGAGCAGCACGCCGTCCAGCGCGAACACCACCCCGGCGATCGGCTGCAGGGCCACGAAGAACCACCAGGCGTGCGGTATCTCGTCCAGCACGGCCCGGTCGCTGGTGAACACCATCGGCAGCGGGCCGGACAGCGCCGCGAACACGACGCCGAGCAGCACGCCGAACCACAGCCCGTACCCGGTCACCTGCCAGGCGAACCGGCGGGCCTGCTCACGGCGTTCCGCGCCGAGCGCCGCGCCGACGATCGACTGCGCGGCGATCGCCAACGAGTCCAGCACGAGCGCGAGGAACGTCCACAGCTGCAGCACGACCTGGTGCGCGCCGACCGCGCCGACCGACGTGCGCGCGGCCACCGCCGCGGCGGACAGGAAGCACGCCTGGAACGCGAGGCTGCGCAGCACCAGGTCCCGGCCGAGGCCCAGTTGGGCCCGCATGCGGCGCCGGTCGGGCCGCAGGCTCACCCGTTCCGAGCGCAGCGCCCGGAAGAACAGCCCGGCGGAGAGCGCCTGCGCGACCACGTTCGCGATGGCCGAGCCCTCCAGGCCCCAGCCCGCGCCGTGCACCAGGACCGGACACAGCACGGCCGAGATGCCGTTGCCGACCAGCACGTACCGCAGCGGGCGGCGGGTGTCCTGCACGCCGCGCATCCAGCCGTTGCCGGCCATCGTGACCAGCACGAACGGTGCGCCGAACAACGCGATCCGCAGCCACGCGACGGCGTTGTCCGCGACCTCGCCGCCACCGCCGAGCAGGCGTGCGGCGGGACCGGCCAGCAGCTGCCCGAGCAGGATCACCACCGCGCCGACGGCCAGCGCGAGCCACGTCGCCTGCACGCCCTCCTCGACCGCTTCGGGCCGCCGTCCCGCGCCGAACAGCCGTGCGGTGCGCGCCGTCGTGCCGTAGGAGAGGAACGTCAACTGGGTCGCGACCTGCGTGAACAGCACGCCGCCCACCGCGAGCCCGGCCAGCGGCAGTGCGCCGAGGTGCCCCACGACCGCCGTGTCCACCAGCACGTACAGCGGCTCGGCCGCCAACACCACCAGCGCGGGCGCGGCCAACCCGACCACCCGCCGCGCCGGAACCCGCTCCTCCACCCGATCCCCTCAATGCACGACACACGCACGCCGAACGTAGGACTCTCGCGCGAGTCCTACGTTCGCGTCGCGCGAGTCCTACGTTCAGAACGCGCGTGTCCTACGTTCAGAACACCTGAATTCAACGCTCAGGACGTCGTGGTCACCGTCTCCAGGGCGGCACGCAGGTTCGCCAGCACCTCGTCGGCCGGGCCGGAGGCGGTGAAACCCGCGGCCAGCCGGTGGCCGCCACCGCCGAGCAGCTGCGCCACCTCGCGCACGTCCACCGCGCTCACCGCGCGCAACGACACCGACCACGACGACGGCCGCAGCTCCTTCAGCACCGCCGCCACCTCGGCCTCGGCCGTGGTGCGCACCAGGTCGACCACGCTCTCGACCTCCTCGGGCCGCAGCCCGGCGGCGTCCTCCAACGTCACGACGGCGTGCACGAACCCCAGCCCGCCCGCGGCGTCACGCTCCAGGCGCGCCCGGCTCAGCACCTTCGCCAACATCCCCAGGTACCCGAACGGGTGAGAGTCCATCAGCGGCCGGGCCACGGCCTCGGCGTCCACCCCGGCCGCGAGCAGCCGGGCCGCCACCTCGTGCGTCGTCGCCGACGCGTGCCGGAACGACCGCGTGTCCGTCACCAGACCCGCGTAGACGCACCGGGCCACCGGTTCGTCCAGCTCCACGCCCAGCTCGTCCAGCAGCCGCAGCACCACGAGCGCGGTCGCCTCGGCCCGGTCGTCCACCACGTTCACGTGCCCGAACCCGGGGTTCGACACGTGGTGGTCCAGCACCACCACCACACCGGCGGTGGACACCCGATCGGCCAACGGTCCGAGCCGCCCGACACTGCCCGTGTCCAACGCGACCAGCACGGGCGGCGCGGCGGGCACCTCCGAAGCGGGCACCAGCAGCCCCGCCACGTCCAGCCCCCGCAACGTCTCCGGCACCTCGTCCGGCGCGCCGAACGACACCCGGACGGCCACCCCGCGGCGGTGCAGGGCCAGGCCCAGCGCCAACGCGCTGCCCAACGCGTCCGCGTCGGGGTTCACGTGCGCCAGCAGCGTCACGTCGGTGGCGGCGGACAGGACACGAGCGGCCTCGGCGAGGCCCGCGCTCAGGTCGTCGGACACGCGGAGGCCGTCGGACGCGCTCGGGTCGTTCAAGCTCGGATCGTTGTGCACGGCGAGAACGCTAGTCGGCGTCCTCGGCCTCGCGCGGAGGCTTGTACGGGTCGGGCTCGCCCGCGGGCTCGGCGCCGTGCGCGATGCGCGCCACCTCGGCGTCCAGCTCCCGCGCCTTGGCCAGCAGCTCGTCCATCCGACGCGCCTCGGCGGGCACGGTGTCGGTGACGAACGACAGGGTCGGCGTGAACCGGACACCGGTCTGCTGGCCGACCATGGTGCGCAGCACGCCCTTGGCCTTCTCCAGCGCCGCCGCGGCACCCGCGAGGTCCGGCTCGGAGTCCAGCTTCTCGCCGAGCACGGTGTAGTAGATCGTCGCGTCGTGCAGGTCGCCGGTCACCCTCGTGTCCGTGATGGTGACGCGGGCCAGCCGCGGGTCCTTCACCTCGTGCTCCAACGCGGAAGCCACGATCTGCGAGATCCGCTTGGCCAGCTTGCGAGCCCGTGCCTGGTCGGCCACGGCGCTCCCCTCCTGTCGTTGCGATTCGTCGCCTGCTCGGCGACGCCTGCTAGTCGTCCTCCGGCCCGACCAACCTGTGGCGGGCGGAGAGAAGTTCCAATTCGGGCCGTCCGGCCACCAGCCGCTCGCAGGCGGCCATCACGTCCCTCACATGCTCGGCGTCGGCGGCGACGGCCGCCACTCCGATCAGGGCACGCCGGTGCAGGTCCAGGTGGCCCGCCTCGGCGACCGACACCTCGAACCTGCGGCGCAGCTCGGCCACGATGGGCTTGACCACGGACCGCTTCTGCTTCAACGAGTGCACGTCGCCGAGCAGCACGTCCAACTCAAGGGCACCGACGTACACAGATGATCACCAGGGGATGTCCAGAGGTGCGGGGCCGCCGGTCACGACGGCCCCGCACCTGGATGAAGACGATCAGGCGCGCGGCTTCTCGCGCATCTCGAACGTCTCGATGATGTCGCCGACCTTCAGGTCGCTGTAGTTGCCGAGCGTCAGACCGCACTCGAAGCCCTCGCGGACCTCGGTCGCGTCGTCCTTGAACCGGCGCAGCGAGCTGATCGGCAGGTTCTCCTGCACGACGTTGTTGTCGCGCAGCAGGCGGGCCCGGGCGTTGCGCCGGATCTCGCCCGACATCACGAGGCAACCCGCGATCGTGCCGACCTTGGAGGACTTGAAGACCTCGCGGACCTCCGCGCGGCCCAGCTGGACCTCTTCGTACTCCGGCTTGAGCATGCCCTTCAGGGCCTGCTCGATCTCGTCGATCGCCTGGTAGATCACCGTGTAGTAGCGGACGTCCACGCCCTCGCGGTTCGCGAGTTCGGTGGCCTTGCCCTCGGCCCGGACGTTGAAGCCCAGGACGATGGCGTTACCCGCGACGGCGAGGTTGATGTCGCCTTCGGTGATGCCACCGACACCGCGGTGGATGACCCGCAGCTCGACGTCGTCGCCGACCTCGATCTTCATGAGCGCGTCCTCGAGGGCCTCGACGGTACCCGAGTTGTCACCCTTGATGATCAAGGTGAGGGCGCTGGTCTCCTTCAGCGCGGCGTCCAGGTCCTCCAGGCTGACGCGCTTGCGCTTCGCGGCGTTCATCGCGTTGCGGTTGCGGGCCTGGCGGCGCTCGGCGATCTGCCGGGCCACCCGGTCCTCCTCGACCACGAGGAACGTGTCGCCCGCGCCGGGCACCGAGGTGAGGCCGATGACCTGCACCGGACGCGACGGCGTCGCCACCGTGACGTCCGCGCCGTGCTCGTCGACCATCCGGCGCACGCGACCGTAGGCGGCGCCCGCCACGATCGAGTCACCCACGCGGAGCGAACCGCGCTGCACCAGCACCGTGGCCACCGGACCGCGACCGCGGTCCAGGTGCGCCTCGATGGCGACGCCCTGCGCCTCCATCTCCGGGTTGGCCCGCAGGTCGAGCGACGCGTCGGCGGTCAGCAGGATCGCTTCCAGCAGGCCGTCGATGTTGATGCCCTGCTTCGCCGAGATGTCGACGAACATGGTCTCGCCGCCATACTCCTCGGCGACCAGCCCGTACTCGGTGAGCTGCTGGCGGATCTTGGCGGGGTTGGCCCCCTCCTTGTCGATCTTGTTCACCGCGACCACGATCGGCGCGTTGGCCGCCTGGGCGTGGTTGATCGCCTCCACCGTCTGCGGCATCACGCCGTCGTCGGCCGCCACCACGATGACCGCGATGTCGGTCGAGTTCGCACCACGCGCACGCATGGCGGTGAACGCCTCGTGACCCGGGGTGTCGATGAACGTGATCAGGCGCTCGTTGCCCTCGAGCTCCGTGTTCACCTGGTAGGCGCCGATGTGCTGGGTGATGCCACCCGCCTCGCCCTCGGCCACCTTCGCGGTGCGGATGGTGTCCAACAGGCGCGTCTTGCCGTGGTCGACGTGACCCATGACGGTCACGACCGGCGGACGGATCTGGAGGTCCTCCTCGCCGCCGGCGTCGTCGCCGTAGGTGATGTCGAACGTCTCCAGCAGCTCGCGGTCCTCCTCCTCGGGGGACACGACCTGCACGTTGTAGTTCATCTCGGAGCCGAGCAGCTCCAGGATCTCGTCGGAGACGGACTGCGTCGCGGTGACCATCTCACCGAGGTGGAACAACACCTGCACCAGCGAAGCCGGGTTGGCGTTGATCTTGTCGGCGAAGTCGGTCAGCGAGGCGCCACGCGGCAGGCGGATCGACTCGCCGTTGCCCTTGGGCAGGCGGACGCCACCGACCGACGGCGCCTGCATGTTGTCCATGTACTCCTGGCGCTTCTGGCGCTTCGACTTGCGGCCACGACGCGCCGGACCACCGGGACGGCCGAAGGCGCCCGCGGCGCCGCCGCGTCCACCGGGACCGCCACCACCGGGACGACCGCGGAAACCGCCGCCACCACCGGCCGGTGCGCCACCGCCACCGCCGCCACCGCCGCCGGGGCGGAAGCCACCGCCGCCGCCACCGCCGCCACCAGGGCGGAAGCCGCCACCGGCGCCGCCACCGCCACCACCGGGACGGAAGCCGCCACCGGCGCCACCGCCGCCACCGGGACGACCGCCGCCGCCACCAGGACCGCGGCCACCGCCGCCGCCACCGGGACCGCCGGGGCCACGACCGCCACCGCCACCGCCGCCACCGGGGCGGGGCGCGGGACGACCGGGCATCATGCCCGGGTTCGGCCGAGGCGGCATGTTGCCGGGGTTGGGCCGGGGACCGCCGGGACCGCCACCGGAGCCACCCGGACGGGGGCCGGCCGGACGCGAGTCACCGGGCTTGGGACCGGCCGGACGCTCGCCGCCACCCGGCGTGGCCGGGCGCGGTGCCTGCGGACGCGGCGCCGGAGCGCCACCGCCCACGCCGAACGGGTTGTTGCCCGGACGCGGGGGCCGCGGGCCGGCGGGCTTGGGAGCCTGCGGACGCGGCGGGACCACGGACGGGGTGTTCTGCGCCGCGGCGGGCTGCTGCTGCGGCGCACGGGGGCCGGGACGAGGGCCGGGGCCACTGGTCCGCGGCGCCTGCTGAGGCGCCTGGGGCTGCTGCGGCTGCTGCACGGGTGCGGCGGCCGGCTGCTGCTTCGGCGGCTGGACGGGCGTCGGAGCCGCGGCGGCGGCCGGGGCCGGGGCCTCGGGCTGCGCGGCGGGTGCGGCCGGAGCCGCGGGCGCCGGAGCGGCGGGTTTGGCCACCGGCTTGGGCGCCATCGGCTTGGGACCGGGCACCGGACGCGGACCCGGCTTGCCGGCGGTCGCCGGCGGGCGCGGAGTCGTCTCGCTCTTGGTCTCGCCCGAGGCCGCGCTCGTCGGCGCGGGCTTCGGCGGCGCCGGGCGGGCGCCTGCGGGCTTGGGCTTGGACTCGCCCTTGGCGTAGGCGTCACGGAGCCGTCGGGCCACCGGGGCCTCGACGGTGCTGGACGCGGACTTCACGTACTCGCCCTGGTCGGCGAGCTTCGTGAGTAGTTCTTTACTCGTGACTCCGAGCTCTTTGGCGAGCTCGTGCACGCGGGCCTTACCTGCCACTGCACTCCTCTGTGAGGGAGGCCGGCGGGCAAGTCCCGTCGACCTCGTCTTAACGTCGCGCGTTCATGTCTTCAGCTTCACGGCTGACTCATGACGGGTCGACCTGCTTCCTTGCTTCCTGCTGGTCACGGGGCGATCCCGCGACCTCCTGCCCACACTGCTCGAGATGACCGCGCACGCGTTCCACGTCGAGCGGACCCTGGACCCTGAAGGCCCTGGGGAACGCCCGTCGCTTCTCGGCGTTGCGGAGGCAGTCCGGATCGGGGTGCAGCCATGCTCCCCTACCGGGCAACCGTCGACGTGTGTCCGGGACCACAGTCCCGTCCACGACCACCACGCGCAGCAGCTCGGAGGGCAACGTCCGAGCGCGGCATCCGATGCACGTACGAACCGGGCCGATGTGCGTGAGATCCGATCCCCGACGTTGAACCACTGAGAAGTCTATCCCCTGTTGCCTATTCAGCCGAACCGGATGCCGATGCGCCCGCCGGAGCGGACCCGCCGGCCTCCGCATCACTGCGGATGTCGATGCGCCAGCCGGTGAGCCGGGCGGCCAACCGGGCGTTCTGACCCTCCTTGCCGATGGCGAGGGAGAGCTGGAAGTCCGGGACCACGACCCGTGCCGTCTTGGCGCGCTCGTCGAGCACCCGCACAGACACAACCTTCGCCGGTGACAAGGCATTCCCGACGAACGTCGCGGGGTCGTCGGAGTGGTCGATGATGTCGATCTTCTCGCCGGCCAGCTCGCTCATGACGTTGCGCACCCGGGCGCCCATCGGCCCGATGCACGCGCCCTTGGCGTTGACGCCGGGGACGGTGGTGCGGACCGCGATCTTCGAACGGTGACCTGCCTCACGTGCCACCGCGGGGATCTCCACGGTGCCGTCGGCGATCTCGGGCACTTCGAGCGCGAACAGCCTGCGCACCAGGTTCGGGTGCGTGCGCGAGAGCGTGATCTGCGGACCGCGCGAGCCGCGGGACACGCCCACGACGTAGCACTTGAGCCGCGAGCCGTGCTCGTAGGACTCGCCGGGCACCTGCTCGGCGGGCGGCAGCACGCCCTCGGTGTCCCCTATCTGGACGACGACCATGCCGCGGGCGTTGGCGCGGGCGTCGCGCTGCACGACACCGGCGATGATCTCGCCCTCCTTGGCGGAGAACTCGCCGAACGTGCGCTCGTGCTCGGCGTCGCGCAGGCGCTGGAGGATGACCTGGCGCGCGGTGGTGGCGGCGATGCGGCCGAACCCCTCCGGGGTGTCGTCCCACTCCTCGGCCACGGTGCCGTCCGGGTTCAGCTCCTGCGCGAGCACCCGCACCACGCCGGTCTTGCGGTCGATCTCGACGCGGGAGTGCGAGTGGTGGCCCTCGGTGTGCTTGTAAGCGGTCAGCAGGGCCGTCTCGATGGCTTCGAGAACGGTGTCGAAGGGGATGTCCTTGTCCCGTTCGATCGCCCTGAGAGCGGCGATGTCGACGTTCACTCCGACTCCTCCTTCAGGTGCTTGCCTTCGAGGAGCGCGAGCTCTTCGACCGGCGGCTGCTTGAACTCGACTTCGACGACGGCGCGCTCGATCGTCTTGTACTCGACGCGGCGCAGCTCGCCCTTGACCAGCAGCACGACGCCGGTGTCGTCGGCGTCGCCGACCCGGCCGAAGAACTCGACCGGTTCCGGCTCCTTCGCCAACGCCTGCGGCTTGACCTTCACCAGGCGCAGCCGGCTGCGCTTCCAGTGGCGAGGCTTGGTGAGCGGGCGGTCCGCGCCGGGCGAGGTGACCTCGAGCGTGTACGGCCCGGCGATCAGGTGCTCGTGCGCGTCGAGGGCGGCGGACACGGCGCGACTGGCCTGCGCCACCTCGTCCAGCCCGATCCCCTCGTCGCCGTCCACGACCACCTTGACCAGCCTGCGACGCCCAGCCTGGTTCACGTCGAGCAGTTCGAGGTCGAAGCCGATCGCCTCGACCGCTTCCCGCACGACGGGTGCTAGCTGCGCGGCGAGTTCTCCGCGCGGCGGGCTGGACACGTGGTGACTCCAAGTTCTCTTCGAGTGCAGAGGGCACGGCAACCCCGGCCGACGCTGCACTTCGCCGGCCGTGGTCGCCCAGACTATCTCGTTCGGCGGGCTCCCACGTGCCACGCGGCGATCGCGCCGTACCGGTGGGGCGGGTGGGTGGCTCTGGCAGGATCGGAACACGTGATCGGGAGAACGGCGTTGGGCGGGAGCGTGGTGGTCGGCGGGCGTGCGGCGGTCGGGCGTGCGGCGGTTGGGCGTGCGGCGGTTGGGCGTGCGGCGGTTGGGCGTACGGCGGTCGGCGCGAGTGCGGTGGTTGGCGGGAGTGCGGTGGTTGGCAGGCGCGCGGTGCTGTTGGCGGCGGCCACGGCGCCGTTGGCAGTCGCGTGCACCACACCTCCTCCCCCGGTGCCGCCGCCGGACCCGCTGGCGGAGTTGGTGAAGGTGGCGCGGGCGGATGCCGCGCTCGCGACGGCTGTCGGTGCGCCCGAGACGGCTGCGGCGCGGACCGAGCACGCGGTGCGGTTGCAGGCGGAGGTGGATCGGGCGACGCCGCGGGTGCCGGGGGCGTCTGCGTCGGCCTCGGCGTCTGCTTCGGCGTCGGTGGTGCCGCCGGTTGGGGCGACGCGGGAGGCGTTGGTGCCGGCGTTGCAGGCGGCGCAGAAGCAGGCGGGTGAGTTGGTGGCGACGGTGGAGTCGCACCGGGTGGGGTTGGTCGCCTCGGTGGCGGCTGGGTGCGCGAGTTTGGTGGAGGCGTTGTCGTGAAGGTGCAGGCTGGGGTGAGGGGGCGGGCTGGGGTGAGGGTCCAGGCGGCCAGTGTGGAAGCGGTGCAGGGGGCGTTGGCGGCGGAGCACGCGGCGGTGTGGACGTATGGGCTGGTCAGCGCGTTTATCGCGGTGCCGCAGCAGTCGGCGGCGGTGGCGGATGGCGCGAACGCCCACCGGGCGCGGCGGGATGTGACGGAGCGGTGGTTGCGTGACGCCGGCGCCACGCCCATTCCCCCGGCGGCGGCGTACCTGCCGCCTCAGCCGGTCGACAGCGCGGCGTCGGCCATCGCGGCGTTGGTCACGGTGGAGACGGATGCGTGCATGGCTTGGCGTGGGGTGTTGGAGCGGACTGAGGATGGGGAGTTGAGGAAGTCGGCGTTGGACGCGTTGACGGTGTCGGCGGTTCGGGCGACGCGGTGGCGCAAGGTGGCGGGGTTGACGCCGACGTCGATCGTGTTCCCTGGGGCGGGGGTTGGGTGAGGTTGTGGGTAAGAGAGCTCCGCTCCCTCATTTAAGAGCTTAAAAGCATGTCCTCGCCGGACGGGCAGATCAGCAGGATGAGTCCAACTGCCCGGTTAAGCGCCGGGGCCGTTGTGGTGCGGGTTTCGTGTCATCCCACCGACCTCCCTCCGGGCTACCACACGTATCAAGGGGGCGGCTAACAGTGGAAG
>NZ_LGED01000219.1 GCF_001280085.1 Saccharothrix sp. NRRL B-16348
TGCCTGACCAGTGCTTCTGATGGCTGCCCCCTTGATACGTGTGGTAGCCCGGAGGGAGGTCGGTGGGATGACACGAAACCCGCACCAACGACGGACCCGGATGCATGACCGGGCAGTTGGGGTCATCCTGCTGATCTGCCCGTCCGGCGAGGACATGCTTTTAAGCTTTTAATCTTTTGATGGTCAACCATTCGACCCCACCTAGGCACGCCGCAAAACAACCAGCAACCACTCCTCCAGCGCCACGAAATCAGCCTCCGTCAACCCAACCCGAGCATCGACCCGATGAAGCAGAGCATGACCCGGGTGGTGCACGGCCACCCATGCCCGGTCAACGTCCGTGAGCTCGTCGTCCACCCACGCGAACGAACGCCCCGCCGCCCAGTCGACCAAGGCACGGGTCTTCCAGTGCAGCCCGGCGCGCTCGTCCCGCTCATCGGCCTCCGACGGCTCAGGCCACACCACCACGGCGAGCTCCGGCAGACCGAGCCGAGGCGCGACCGCGTCGTTCGCCTCCGTCATCCACGTCGTCGCCCAGACCACCTCGCACGGCAGCGCGGCCAACCGCGGCCCGTGCGCCGGATCGACCCTGGTCAGCAACGGGTTGTCGACGGCCGACGTCCCAAAGGTCGGGTACCGGGCGGCACCGAACGGGATCAACGGACCGTCCACGTCGAGAAAGAGCAGGGGTCGGGAACCGGGCACAGCGGGACGATAGCCCGCCGATCACGATCCCCACCAAGATCCCCACCCCCGCGACGACGGCGTCAGACCGGACCCCCGACGAACGTGACCGTCTCGGCGAGTGGCGCGCGTCCGGTGCGGGGGTGCCGCACCGAGGAGTCCTCGTACCCGATCGACATGCCGCAGAAGAGGATCAGGTCGTCCGGGGGCGACAGGACGTCCGCGACGGTCTTGCGGTACACCGACCACGCCATCTGAGCACAACTGTGCAGCCCTTCCGCGCGCAGCAGCAGCATGACGGTCTGCAAGTACATGCCGAGGTCGGACCACTGGGCCGGGCCGAGGTCCCGGTCGATGTAGCAGAACAGGGCGGCGGGCGCGCCGAAGCAGTCCCAGTTCTCGGCGGCGGCTCGCTGGCGGGCCTCGATGTCGTCACGCGGGATGCCGAGGGCGCCGTAGCGCTGCTCGCCGAACGCGGCGCGGCGCTCGCGGTACGGGGACTTCAGCACGGGCGGGTACATCTCGTACTCCCGCTCGTCCCAGGCGTCGCCCGCGGCGACGCGCTTGGCGGCCCGTGCCTTCAGCTCGGCCAGCGGCCCGCCGGTGACCACGTAGCTGCGCCACGGCTGGAGGTTCGACCCGGACGGCGCCCAGGCCGCGGCGGACAGCACGCGCTCCAGCGCCTCCGCCGGGACGGGTCGGTCGGTGAACCCGCGCACTGCCCGTCGGCTCGTGACCGCCTCGTAAACGTTCATGATCGCGCTCCCGTCTGTTCGACGTGTCTACGCGAGAGACAGTGGAAGGGCCGGGATCTGTGACAGGTCGACTACGCACTGTGCTCAGCGTCACGGGCACGTGGGCACGCGAAAGGCCCCGCACCAGCACGGGTGCGGGGCCTTTCACACGAACGAACGCTCAGTCCTCCGGCTGGGACGGCTTCCCGGCCAGTTCGCCCGCCGCCTTGTTCTCGGCGGTCAGGGCGTCCGCCGCGACGCCGCGCTCGGCCCGCGCACGGGCCACCGCGGCGGACTCCTCCGGCGGGTCCGGGGTCAGGAAGCTGCCCGGCACCGGGTGCCCGGCCGAGCCCAGCTTGTTCATCTTCTTCGGCACGGACGCGCCCTGGTAGGCCAGCGGCAGCGGGTGGCCGTGGTCGTCCACCGGGCCCAGCGGCTGGTGGACCTCAATGAACTCGCCGTGCGGCAGGCGCTTGATGATGCCCGTCTCGACGCCGTGCTCCAGCACCTCGCGGTCCGCGCGCTGCAAGCCGATGCAGATGCGGTAGGTGATGAAGTACGCCAGCGGCGGGACGAGGAGCATGCCGATGCGGCCCATCCACGTCATCGCGTTCAGCGAGATGTCGAACTTCATCGCGATGATGTCGTTGCCGCCCGAGAGCAGCAGCACCATGAAGTACGAGATCGCCATGGCGCCGAGCGACGTCCGGACCGGCACGTCGCGCGGGCGCTGCAGCAGGTTGTGGTGCGCGTAGTCCTTGGTCATCCTGCGCTCGATCCACGGGTACACCGCCGCGAGACCGGTCAGCAGCGGCAGGCCCAGGAGGAACGGCAGGAACGGCGCGGGCACCGTGTAGTTGCCCAGGTACAGCTCCCACGCGGGCCACAGGCGGATCAGGCCGTCGGTCCAGCCCATGTACCAGTCGGGCTGCACGCCCGCCGACACCTGCGCCGCGTTGTACGGGCCGAAGTTCCAGATCGGGTTGATCTGGAAGATGCCGCCCATGATCGCCGTGACGGCCACGACCACGGCGAAGAACCCGCCGCCCTTGGCCGCGAACACCGGCATGATGCGCACGCCGACGACGTTGGTCTCCTTGCGGCCCACGCCCGGGAACTGCGTGTGCTTCTGGTACCAGACCACGCCGAGGTGCACCGCGATCAGCGCCAGGATGATGCCCGGGATGACCAGGATGTGCAGCGTGTAGAGCCGCGGGATGATCTCCGTGCCGGGGAACTCGCCGCCGAACGCCAGCCAGTTGATCCACGTGCCGACCACCGGGAACGAGATCAGCAGCGCCGCCATCACCCGCAGGCCGGTGCCGGACAGCAGGTCGTCGGGCAGCGAGTAGCCGAGGAAGCCCTCGATCGCGCCCAGCATGAACAGCACGATGCCGATGACCCAGTTGATCTCACGCGGGCGCCGGAACGCGCCGGTGAAGAAGATCCGGAACATGTGCACGACGATCGCGCCCATGAACAGCAGCGCGGCCCAGTGGTGGACCTGGCGCACGAACAGGCCGCCGCGCACCTCGAACGAGATGTGCAGGGTCGACTCGAACGCCCGGGACATCTCGATGCCCTGGAGGTTCACGAAGCTGCCGTTGTAGACGACCTCCTCCATGGAGGGGTCGAAGAACAGCGCCAGGTAGGTGCCCGACAGCAGCAGGACGATGAAGCTGTACAGCGCGATCTCGCCGAGCAGGAACGACCAGTGCGTCGGGAAGACCTTGTTCAGCTGCTTCCGCATGCCGGAAGCCATGTGGAACCGGTCATCGGCCCACTTGGCGGCGCCACCCGCCACGCGGGCGCCCGCGCCCTGCCGCTTTGTCGGCGTGGTGATGCCACTCATGACTTACGCTCCCAGAACGCCGGACCCACAGCCTCGATGAAGTCGCTGCGGGCAATCAAGTATCCGTCCTCGTCAACCGTGATCGGAAGCTGCGGCAGGGCACGGGTCGCCGGACCGAACCGGGGCTTGGCGTAGTGGAAGACGTCGAACTGCGACTGGTGGCAGGGGCACAGGAGCAAGCCGGTCTGCTGCTCGTACAGCGAAGTGGGGCACCCGAGGTGGGTGCAGATCTTCGAGTACGCGTAGAAGTCGCCGTAGTTGAAGTCCTCCTGGCCGGCGCGCTTGGTCACGGCCTGGCCGGGGCGCAGGCGGATGAGCATGACCGGGCTGTCGGCCCGCTTCAACGCGTGGACCAGGGCTTCTTCGTCGTCACGCTCCGACTCGCGGAACGGGAACACCGTTTCGAAACCGCCGGCCTCGAGGTCTTCCGGACGCACCAGCGCGACCTCGTGGAAGTTGCCCGTGTGCCGGCGCAGGTAGACCTTCTCGCCGTTCTCGGGCTTCCACGCGGTGTGCCAGAGCGAGTCCTTCGAGTCGCTGTCCGCCCACGGGTTCTTGATCAGACCGCCGAGCGGCACGGCCAGCACGCCCAGGCCGAACACGCCGGCGCCGAGGCCCGCGGTCCGCTTGATGAGCGACCGGCGGCCGATCGTGGAGCGCTCGCCGGCGTCGGCCAGCTGGGCCACGATCGTGGCCTTGTCCACCTCGGGCGACCCGCCCTCGTGGCGCTGCTGGACGGACAGCTCCTCGGGGATGAACTTCTTCGTGTAGAGCAGCGCGCCGACGCCCAGGCCGAGGATCGACAGGCCGAGCGTGAAGCCGATGACCGGCGTGTAGAGGCTGTACAGGATGTGGTCGTTCGTGTGCGGAGCCTCGTACTTCCACGGCCACCAGATGAACGCCACGAGGAACGCGATGCCGGCGAGCGCGGCGATGGTGAACCAGAGGGCCACCAGTCGCTCGGCGCGCTTCTCCGCGCGCGTGCCCTTGACCGGCCAGCGGTCCTCGTAGTGGACGATCTCGACGCCGTCCAGCCCGGCGCCGAGCTTGACCAGCTCGTCCCGGTTCATCTCGGCGAGCTCCGCCTCGCTGGGCAGCTCGTTCGGCTTCACGCCGCTCATGCCTTGGCTCCGATCCAGAGGGTCACGCCGATGAGTGCGGCGATACCCACGATGAACGCGATCAGACCCTCCGATACCGGCCCTAGGCCGCCGAGGGGGGCGCCGCCGGGGTTGTTGTTCCCGTCGGTCACCGACTTGATGTAAGCGATGATGTCTTCCTTCTCCTCCGGCGTGAGCTGCCGGTCGGAGAACTTCGGCATGTTCTGCGGGCCCGTGAGCATCGCGGTGTACAGCTGCTCTTCGGACACGCCGTCGAGCTCGGGCGCGAACTTGCCGGACGACAGCGCCCCGCCGCGGCCGGTGAAGTTGTGGCACGCCGAGCAGTTGAGCCGGAACAGCTCGCCGCCGCGGGCCGGGTCCTCGCCGCGCAGCGCCTCGCCGCGCTCCTCGGGGGTCGTCGGGCCGCCGCCGCGGGTCTGGATGAACGCGCCGATGGCGTCCACCTCCTCCGGCGTGAACTTGGCGGGCTTGCGCTGCGCCTGCGCCTCCTGGCGGGCCATCGGCATGCGGCCGGAGGACACCTGGAAGTACACGGCCGCCTCGCCCACGCCGATCAGGCTGGGGCCGCGGTCCTCGACGCCGTCGAGGTTCTTGCCGTGGCAGGTGATGCAGGTGTTGTTGTAGAGCTGCTCGCCCAGTCGCACCTGCGCCGGGTCGTCCTGCGCCTGCGCGGTCTGCGGCTGCGGCGCGAGGGCGCTGAACAGGAAGCCCGCGGCCAGCAGCGCGAAGCCCAGCGCGAGCAGGCCCGAGATCCGCCTGCGCAGCTTCGTGCCGCGCTTCCGGGCCCGTGTGGTGTTGGTGGTCATGTGTGCGGCAACCCTTGCTGGTGTGAGTTCGGGGTTCGAGCTGGTCAGGGCACGATGTAGATGATGGCGAACAAGCCGATCCAGACGACGTCGACGAAGTGCCAGTAGTACGACACGACGATCGCGGAGGTCGCCTGCGCGGGCGTGAACTTGCTCAGCTTCGTGCGGACCAGCAGGTAGCCGAACGCGATCAGGCCACCGATCACGTGCAGGCCGTGGAAGCCGGTCGTCAGGTAGAAGACGGTGCCGTAGGCCGAGGCCGGGATCGTCGTGCCCTCGCTGACGAGGGTGACGTACTCACCGGCCTGGCCGGCGACGAAGATCGCGCCCATGATCAGCGTCACGATGTACCAGCGGCGCAGACCGAACACGTCACCCCGCTCGGCGGCGAACACGCCCCACTGGCACGTGAACGAGGACGCCACCAGGATGATCGTGAAGAACAGTGCGTAAGGCACGTTCAGGTGGGTCGGTGCTGGTGGCCAGTGCCCTTCGTTCTGGGCCTTCACCGTGAAGAACATGGCGAAGAGCCCGGCGAAGAACATGAGCTCACTGGACAGCCAGACGATCGTGCCGACGCTGACCATGTTCGGGCGGTTCAGCGAGTGCACGCGCTGGCCGATTGAGGGCGCTGCCGTTGTCACACGACGCATTATTGCTTGCAGGTTTTCGTCCCGCCCATCGGGTCCGGGGCACGTGCGCAGGTCATCTGGGTCACACAGACGGTGAGGACGGTCATGGGGTTGTTGAGCCGGTTGCGTGATCGACGCGCGCGGCAGGGTGTACCCGCACTGGAGATCGATTCACCCGGGCTGGCCGTGGTGGTGGAGGCGTTCGACGTCGCGGAGGCCGACTCGGCGGCGCTGGCCAGGTCGCCGCGGTGGCGCGCGGACGAGCCCGCGGTGCTCCGGCACCACCTGGAGCTGCCGCCTGACCAGGTAGAACGCGCGCGTGAGCTGCTCGCGCCGGACGGCTGGGAACTCCGGCACGAAGATCGCTGGCACGCGGTGCGGGTGCAGCGGCTGGACGCGTTGCGCTGCGCGCAGGAGCGGGCCCGGATGGCGAGCCTGGCCCAGCGGCTCGGCGGCGACTGGATCGGGTGGGACGCACTGCAAGTCACGCACCGTTAGCCGGATAACATCTGGGTCACCTGGCACCCCGACCCGCCGGAGGATCGCGCCGATGAGCACGCAGACGACCAGGATCCTGGTGTTCAGCCACCGCCCCGAGGTGCGTGAGACGATCATCACTGCGGTGGGCCGCCGTCCCGCGCCCGACCTGGGCCGCGTCGAGTACGTCGAGGTGGGCACGATCGCCGACGTCCTGTACGAGATGGACAACGGCGGCGTCGACCTGGCGATCCTGGACGGCGAGGCGCAGCCGACCGGTGGCATGGGCCTGTCCCGGCAGCTGAAGAACGAGATCACCGACTGCCCGCCGATCGTGGTCGCGGTGCGCCGCAAGGACGACCGGTGGCTGGCGACGTGGTCGCAGGCGGACGCGGTGCTGGTGCACCCGCTCGACCCGCTGGCCGCCGCCGAGACCGTGGCCGAGGTGCTGCGCTCCACGGCCCTGCCCGTCGTCCGGGGCTGATGTCGCCGTGGAGCGCACCTGGCCGTTACTGCTGAACCAGCTCGTGGACCGCGTCGACCTGTCCCAGGACGACACGGCGTGGGCGATGGACCAAGTGATGTCCGGCGCCGCGACGCCCGCGCAGATCGCCGCGTTCGCGGTGGCGCTGCGGGCGAAGGGCGAGACGCCGGAAGAGGTCGACGGCATCGCCACGATGATGCTGCGGCACGCCCGGCGGTTCACCGTCGACGTGCGCGCGGCGGACATCGTCGGCACGGGCGGTGACAGCTCCGGGTCGGTGAACATCTCGACCATGGCGGCGATCGTCACGGCCGGCGCAGGCGTGCCGGTGGTGAAGCACGGCAACCGCGCGGCGTCGTCCAAGTGCGGCACGGCGGACGTGCTCGAAGCGCTCGGCGTGGCCATCGACCTGCCGCCGCTCGGCGTGCAGCAGACGGTGGAGGAGCTGGGCATCGGGTTCTGCTTCGCGCCGGTGTTCCACCCCGGTTTCCGGCACGCGGGCGCGCCGCGGCGCGAGATCGGCATCCCGACGTCGTTCAACCTGCTCGGCCCGCTGACCAACCCGGCGCAGCCGAAGGTCGGTCTGGTGGGGTGCGCCCGGGTGGCGTTCGCGCCGCTGATCGCGGGCGTGTTCGCCCGGCGCGGCAACACGATGCTGGTCGTGCGCGGTGACGACGGGATGGACGAGATCACCACGACCACCACGACGTCGGTGTGGGTGGCCGACGGCGGCGAGGTGCGGACCGACCGGATCGACCCGTCCGCGCTGGGCATCGCGCCGGCGTTGGCCGACGACCTCAAGGGCGGCGACGCCTCGGTGAACGCCGAGGTCGTGCGCGACCTGCTGGCCGGGAAGCCGGGCGCGGTGCGGGACGCGGTGCTGCTCAACGCGGCCGGCGCGATCGCCACGTACAACGGGCTCTCGGGCGACCTGCACGCGGACATCGCGGGCGCGATGGGCCGGGCCGCGGAGGCGATCGACTCCGGCGCGGCGGCGGACCTGCTGCGGCGGTGGGCGGCGCGGTCGTCGGAGCTGAAGACGGCTCTCGCGGACGGCTGATTTCGACGGTCCGTCGAGGCCAGGGGCGCTCGCGGACGGGTGACCCCCTCGGCGGGTCCCGTCGAGGCTGGGAACGTCCGACGGCTGCCGTTGAACGCCGGGCGTTCGAGCCGTCGTCAACGGTCCTGGCGCGACACCCGGGAGCCGTAGACGGCCGCGGCGATCCGGGCGAACGAACGGACGAGCGGGCCCGGGTCGGCGCCGACCCAGGCCACCACGAGAGGGCTCGGCGGCAGGTCGACCAGTGGCACGGCGGTGAGCCCGTCGGGCAGCGCGTGGCCCAGCGGCGCCAACCCCACCGTGCCGTTCCACAGCACGGCTTGCAGGCACTCGTGCGCGGTCCGCACGACCGGTCCGTCCCGGTGCCGCCCGCCGCTCCAGTACGCCTGCCAGACCGGGTCCGTGCCCTCCGGCAGCCGGAACCACCGCCGGTCGGCCAACTCGTCCGAGTGCACGCTCTCGCGACCGGCCAGCGGGTCGTCCACGCGCAGGACCACGCCGACCGGGTCGCTGCGCAGCACGTGCGTGACGATGCCCTTGTCGTCGAACGGCGCCCTGGTGAGGGCCACGTCGACCAAGCCGGCGCGCAGCCCCGTGGTCGGGTCGGTGAAGTCGGCCTCGCGGATCCGGACGTGCACCCCGGGGTGGTGCGCGCGGTAGGCGGCGGCCAGCCGGGTGCCCGCCTGCTCGGCGCTGTCGGCGAGGGTGCCGATCGTGATGCTCGCCGTGCCCGCCGCGGCGGCCACCCTGGTGCGGACCTGGTCGGCCTGCGCCAGCAGGGTGCGCGCCTCGTCGTAGAGCGACGCGCCCGCCGGGGTGAGGGCCACCCCGGCCGGTGAGCGGTGCAGCAGCACGTGCCCGAGGTCGGTTTCGAGCTGCTTGATGGCGCGGCTGAGCGGCGGCTGGGTCATGTGCAGCCGTGCGGCGGCCCGCCCGAAGTGGAGTTCTTCGGCGACGGCGACGAAGTAGCGCAGCTCGCGGAGGTCCATCACCAGCGAAGATACCGGCACGGTATCGGCGTTGCGGCATCGGGCTTGGACGCCTCCGCACGGTCCGGAGTGGACTGGTGGCATGACCGAACCGACCGTGCTGCCCGATCCCGCCGTGCACGTCTCCGACGCCCGTGAACTCGCCCGTGACCTGCTGGTCGTCCCGGACCGGGGCGTGCCGCTCGTGCCCAACATCGGCGTCATCGGCGGCTCGCACTCCGTGCTCGTGGTGGAGACGGGGTTGGGCGTCCGCAACGCCGAGGCCGTGCTGGAGCTCGCGGTCGAGCACGCCCGCGGGCGCAGGCTGTACCTCACCACGACCCACTTCCACCCCGAGCACGCGTTCGGCGCGCAGGTCTTCGCGGGCGAGGCGACCTTCCTGCTCAACCGCGACCAGGCCGACGACCTCGAGCGCAAGGGCCCCGGTTACCTGGAGATGTTCCGGGGTCTGGGCGAGTCCGTCGCGCGGCGGCTCGTCGGTGTCGAACTCGTGCGGCCCGACGTCGTCTACGACCGCGAGCACACCCTGGACCTCGGTGGCCGGGTGGTGGAGCTGCGCGCCACCGGTCGGGCGCACAGCCGCGGCGACCAGGTCGTCCGGGTGCCGGACGCGGACGTGCTGTTCACCGGCGACCTGGTGGAAGCGGGCCAGTTCGCGATCTTCCCGTGGTTCCCGCCGCACGACACCGACGTCTCGGGCACCCGCTGGCTGGCCGTCGTGGAACGCCTCGCCGGGACTGGTGCGCGCACCGTCGTGCCCGGGCACGGCGAGGTCGGCGACGCGCGGCTGCTCGCCGACGTCCGCGACTACCTCCGGCTGCTGCGCGACGAGACGTGGGCACGCCGTGACTCGGCGATGGGCGAGGAGGCGATCGTCGCGGAGGTCGAGGCGCTGATGGTCGAGCGGCACCCCGGGTGGGACGGTCGCGAGTGGATCGGGAAGGGCGTCGGCTGCCTGTGCGCCGAACACCCGGCGTGAACGACCGCGCCCCCGCACGAGCCGGCCGCGCCAGAGATTGCGGCCACCTTTTCACCGCCGCGCAACCAGGGGCAGTCATGCTGTCCACATGCTCTACACGGTGATGAAACGAGTGGTGGCGCCCACGGCGCGGCTGGTCTACCGGCCGACGGTCGAAGGGCTGGAGAACGTGCCCGCCGACGGTCCGGTGATCCTCGCGCCGAACCACTTGTCGTTCATCGACAGCATCGTCATCCCGATGGTGGTGCCGCGGCGCGTCTCGTTCCTCGCCAAGGCCGAGTACTTCGAGGGCAAGGGCGTCAAGGGCGCGCTGTCGCGCTACTTCTTCGGCTCCCTCGGCCACGTGCCCGTGCGCCGGGGCCTCGGCCGGGCCGCCAGGGCGTCGCTGGACACCGCCAAGGACATCCTGGACGGCGGTGGCGCGTTCGCCATCTACCCCGAGGGCACGCGCTCGCTGGACGGCCGCCTGCACCGCGGTCGCACCGGGGTGGCGCGGATGGCGCTGGAGTCCGGCGCGCCGGTCGTCCCGGTCGGGCTCATCGGCACCGACGAGGTGCAGCCGGTGGACCGCAGGCTGCCCCGCGTCCGCCCGATCACGGTCCGGTTCGGCGAGCCGCTGCGCTTCGACCGCTACGCGGGCATGCACGAGTCGCTGCCGGTGCTGCGCTCGGTCACCGACGAGATCGTCTACCGCATCCTGGAACTGTCCGAACAGGAGTACGTGGACAGCTACCAGAGCTCGAACGCCGCGGCCTGACCGCGGCGACGCCGGAAGACGACGAAGGGGCCCACTTCGCGAGGTGGGCCCCTTCGTCGATCCCGAACTCAGTCGTGGCTCGGACCGGTGTGGTACTCGAACACCAGGCCGCCGACGGCGATCAGCACCAGCACCACGGCGATCACCAGCAGCCAGATGTGCCAGAACGCGAGCGCCAGGCCCGCCGTCGCGGCGGCCGCCGCGAGGCCGATGGGCCAGTAGCTGCCCGGGCTGAAGAAGCCCAGCTCACCGGCGCCGTCGCTGACCTCGGCGTCCGCGTTGTCCTCCGGCCGCACCTCGATGCGCCGGGCGACGAACCGGAAGTACGTGCCGACGATCAGCGCCAGGCCGCCGGTCAGCGCGAGCGCCACCGTGCCCGTCGGCTCGACGAAACCGGTGTCCGCCCACGTCCAGTAGCCGTACACGACGGCCATCAGGAACGAGAACGCCATCACCAAGTCAAAAATGCGGGCTTCGACCTTCATCGCAGCGTCCTCCTACTTCCCACCGTCGGACGCCTCGCGGACAGTCCGGTCGGTGTCGAAGGGCTTGGTCGTCACGGCGTGCGGCGTGCACAACTCACCGCAGTTCAGCTCGGTCAGCGCCTCGGCGGCGGTGTACGGCTGCCCGGTGTCGTCGTTGGTCTGCTGCCGCAGCTCGATGTACCGGTCGAAGTCGGCCGACTCCAGCGCCCTGACCTCGAAGTTCATCACGGCGTGGTAGACGCCGCACAGCTCGGCGCAGCGACCCACGAACGACCCGGTCCGGTCGATCTGGTCGATCTGGAACGCGTTGTCCTGGTTGTTCTTCTCCGGCTCGGGGAAGACGTCCCGCTTGAAGTGGAACTCAGGCACGTAGAACGAGTGGATGACGTCGGTCGACCGCAGGTTGAACCGGATCGACTTGCCCTGCGGCACCACCAGGAGCGGGATCTCGCCGGACGTGCCGACGGTGCTCACCGGCAGGTCCGCGGTCTCCGTCTTGTACTGGGGGTACTGGAACTCCCAGTTCCACTGGAACGCGATCACGTCGACCGTGACGTCGGGCGTCTTGGACTTGTCCGTGACGTAGTTCTGCGTCACCGCGGTGAAGTAGAACAACACCGCGACGATGATCGTCGGCACGACCAGCAGCACGAGCTCCAGCGGCAGGTTGTAGGCGACCTGGCGGGGCAGCTCCTCGCTCTTCTTGCGGTGGAACGCGACCGACCAGAGGATCAGGCCCCACACGATCACGCCGACCGCGAGAGCCGCGACGACCGACCAGGTCCACAGCTCGCGCATCGCCTCGGCCTGCGGCGTCACGGCCACCGGCCAGCCGAAGCGCAGCACCTCTTCCGTGGAGCAACCCGTGGCCCCGACGCCGACCAGGCCGACCAGCCCGCCGACCTTCGCCAGCCGGGCTGCCCTGGTGCCCTCCTTCAGGCCCACTGCTCGCCGCCTCCTCAGTCGCCCTCAACGTCAAAAAGCTCGCAGGCAGGGGTGTGGATGCACCCATGCCGGATCATGCGGGAGCGTAGCTCAGCGCATGGCGCGTCACCCGTCGGGGGCTGCCCCCTTGGAGTGCAGTTTCGGTCACACACCGGCCCCCCGGCATACTGGAGTCTTCTCCACACGACACGAAGGGTGTTTACGGCGTGTGCGGCCTGGTAGGACTGGTTTGCCCTGGCGAGAACGAGGCCCAGCGGGCGCGCTCGGCGGTGGCTGGGGCACTGCGCTGCCAGCGGCACCGCGGCCCCGACGAGAGCGGCACCTGGCAGGGCGGTGAGGTCGTCTTCGGCTTCAACCGCCTGTCCATCATCGACATCGAGCACTCGCACCAACCCCTGCACTGGGGTCCGCACGACCAGCAGGGTCGGTACGCGATCCTGTTCAACGGCGAGATCTACAACTACGTGGAGCTGCGCGCCGAGCTGACCAAGCAGTTCGGGGCCGTGTTCGCCACCGACGGCGACACCGAGACGATCGTGGCCGCCTACCACTACTGGGGCCCGGCCGCCGTGGCCAGGCTGCGCGGCATGTTCGCCTTCCTGATCTGGGACAAGGCGCGCCGGGTGGTGTTCGGCGCGCGCGACCCGTTCGGCATCAAGCCGCTGTACTACGCGGCCGGTCCGGGCGGTGTGGCGTTCTCCAGCGAGAAGAAGTCGGTGCTGGAGCTGGCGCCGACGATCGGCATCACGCCGAAGGTCGACGAGAAGGCGCTCCAGCACTACCTGATCCTGCAGTACGTGCCGGAGCCGGAGTCGCTGCAGAGCGGGATCCACCGCATCGAGTCGGGCACGTCGTTCACGCTCACGCCGGGCGGCAAGCCGGTGGTCGAGCGGTACTTCCCGGCCACGTTCCGGCCGCGCGCGGTGCGCGGCGACGCGGACGAGAACCGGCTGTACGACGAGATCACCGAGGCGTTGCGCGACTCGGTGGCCAAGCACATGCGCGCGGACGTGACGGTCGGCTCGTTCCTGTCCGGCGGCATCGACTCGACCGTGGTCGCGGCGCTGGCCAAGGAGCACAACCCGGACCTGATCACGTTCACCACGGGGTTCGAGCGGCAGGGCTACTCGGAGATCGACGTGGCCGCCGAGTCGGCCGCCGCGATCGGCGTGAAGCACGTGGTCCGGGCGGTGACGGCGCAGGAGATGATGGACGCCCTGCCGCTGATCACGTGGTACCTGGACGACCCGGTGGCCGACCCGGCGCTGGTGCCGCTGTGGTTCATCGCCCGCGAGGCGCGCGAGCACGTGAAGGTCGTGCTGTCGGGCGAGGGCGCGGACGAGCTGTTCGGCGGCTACACGATCTACCGCGAGCCGCTGTCGCTGGCGCCGTTCGAGAAGGTGCCGGGCGCGCTGCGCAAGGCCATGGGCAAGGTGTCGACGAAGATCCCGCAGGGCGTGCGCGGCAAGGACCTGCTGCGGCGTGGCGCGCTCACGTTGGAGGAGCGCTACTACGGCAACGCGCGGATCTTCATGGACGACCAGATCCAGCAGGTGCTGCGCACGTACGACCCGAGCGTGTCGCACAAGGACGTGACGGCGCACGTGTACCGGGAGTCCGAGGGTTGGGACCCGGTGACGCGGATGCAGCACGTGGACCTGTTCACGTGGTTGCGCGGCGACATCCTGGTCAAGGCCGACAAGATGACGATGGCGAACTCGCTCGAGCTGCGGGTGCCGTTCCTGGACCCCGAGGTGTTCCGGATCGCGTCGCAGGTGCCGTCGGAGCTGAAGCTCACCAAGGAGACGACCAAGCACGCGTTGCGCCGGGCGATCCGCGACATCGTGCCCGCGCACGTGCTCAACCGGCGCAAGCTGGGCTTCCCGGTGCCGATCCGGCACTGGCTGAAGGACGAGATGCACGACTGGGCGGTGGAGACCGTGCGCCAGTCGCAGACCGACCAGTACATCGACAAGGGCGCGGTGCTGCGGGTCATCGAGGAGCACCGGTCGGGCGTCGCGGACAACAGCAGGCGGATCTGGGCGCTGCTGGTGTTCATGATCTGGCACGGGATCTTCGTGGAGGGCCGGATCCGACCGGTCGTCCCGGAGCCGCACTACCCCGTCAAGCTCTAGGTTCCGCGGTGCGGGCCCCCGGCGCGTCGGCGCCGGGGGCCTTCCCGTGTGCCGGGGCGTTCGGGCGTGGTCTCAGCCGGCCTTCTCCACCGGTTCGACGGCGCACTTCGCGCCGGTCTTCTCCGCCATGATCCGGGTGACGTCGTCGACCAGCCTGGCCAGGTGCTCCTTGGTGCGGGCCAGCTGGTCGAGGCGGGTGTCGACGGACGCCAGCTCGTCGTTCAGCAGGCGCAGCAGCGGCACGCAGCCCGCCTCGTCCTCGGGCAGCTCGACGTCCTGGTCGAACGCGTGCGCGAGCACCAGCCTGGCCAGGCGCACGTTCAGGCCGGAGCTGATGAGGCAGCGGACGCTGCGGACGCGTTCCACATCGGACTCGTCGTAGACGCGGTAGCGGGAGTCCGTGCGCTGCGGGGTGAGCAGGCCCTGCTGGTCGTAGTAGCGCAGCATGCGCACCGTGGCGCCGGTCTTCTCCGCGAGTTCGCCGATCAGCACGTATTCCCACCCCTGCCCAAAAGAGCGCTCGATCACGCAACCTTGACCCTGACGTCAGTGTCACACTTTAGCGTCGTCGCCGTGATCGCCTTCATCCTGATGCTCAGCGCCTTCGCGGTGGGCACATCCGAGTTCATCATCGTGGGCGTCCTGCCCGAGGTCGCCGCCGACCTCGGCGTCGACGTGCCGACCGCGGGTCTGCTGGTGACCGCCTACGCCGTCTCGGTCGCCCTGGGCGGTCCGGTGCTCACCGTGCTCACCGCGCGCATCGCGCGCCGCAAGCTCCTGATCTCCGTCATGGCGTTGGCGCTGGTGGCCTCCGCGGGCAGCGCCCTGGCCGACGACTACACCCTGCTCATGGTGGCGCGCATGGTGGCCGCGCTCGCCCAGGGCCTGTTCTTCGCGGTGGCGTCCCAGATCGCCATCGCCGCCGTGCCGCCGGAGAAGCAGACCGCGGCCATCGCCAAGGTCGTCAACGGCGTCGCGCTGTCCACCATCCTCGGCATCCCGCTCGGCACGCTGATCGGCCAGAACTACGGCTGGCGGGCATCGTTCGTGCTGGTCAGCGCGTTGACCGCGATCGGCCTGGTCGGGGTGGTGCTCGGCACGCCGAAGGTCGCGCACGAGCCCGACCCCGGTGTGCGGGCCAGCCTGTTCGCGTTCGGCAGGCGGACCGTGCTGCTGGGGCTCGCCACCACGATCCTGTCGTTCACCGGCCTGATCACGGCGTTCACGTACGTCGCGCCGGCGTTGCGCGAGGTGAGCGGTTTCGAGCCGGGCTGGGTGACCGGCGTGCTGCTCGTGTACGGCCTGGGGACGCTCGTCGGCAGCACGCTGGCGGGCAAGGTGGCGCCGGACCGGATCGCCCGCGTGCTGCCGGTCCCGCTGGCCGTGCTCGGCGTGATGCTGCTGGCGCAGGGGCTGATGCTGGAGAGCAAGGTGGCGGCCGTGGTGAGCGTGTTCGTGCTGGGCGCGAGCGCGTTCACGGCGGGTCCGCTGATCCACACCTACCTGATGGGGCAGGCGGGTTCGGCGGCCGGGTTGGTCGCCTCGGTGAACATCTCCGCGTTCAACGTGGCCGCGGCGCTCGGCCCGATGCTCGGCGGCGTGGTGCTGACCAGCGGGCTGGGCCTGCGGTGGGTCGGGACCGTCGGCGGGGTGTCGACCATCCTCGGCGTGGGGGTGGCCCTGGTGGTCGGCAGGCTGACCGCCCGCCCGGCAACGTCCACCGCACCCACACCGCTGGCCGCGCACGTGTGAGATGGCCCTACCGGGCGGTACTACCGCCCGGTAGGGCTTTTGTCAAGACCTGGGCGCGCATACGGTCGCCGTTGTGAGGAACACCGAGGCGGACACGCTGGCCGAGCTGATCGAAGACTGCACCGACCTGCCGCGGGAGTTGCGCGGCGCCGAGGACGAGTCCCACCCCGAGCCGGGGTCCGCCACCGCTTGGCAGGTGGACGACGCCAACTACGCCCAGGTCGCGGACTTGGACGCCTACGTCTGACGCCGCGACCGCGCGCGCTTCGGCCTTCACGTCGTTGGGGGTTCGGCTGGAGCGGGTGAGGGCTTCGCTGCCCACGGTGCTTGGCGGCGCGCCGGTCGGCGACGTACCGGCGGAGGTCGGCGTGCCGGCCGGCCCGGCTCGTCACGACGGCGTCGAGCGCCCGCAGCAGCGCAGCGCCGACACCCTGCGTCGATAGGCCAACGCCGGGTTGCGCACGTGGGCGGCGTGGGCGCTGAAACTCACTCGGCCAGGCTAACCCGGGACCGGCGGGCGCTCCTCGAAGTCGATCATGACCGGCGTGCCGCGGGGCACCCGTCGACCGGCGGCGGGGTCCTGCGCGGTGACGACCCAGGTCCCGGGCCAGGTCAGCTCGCCCAGCGGCGGCCCGTCCAGGTCGCGCGAGGTCACGACCACGCCCGCGTCGTGGCCGGTCGTCCGCGCCTGCCGGACGGTCAGGCCCACTAAGTGGGGCACTTCCGTGTGCGTCATGGCTGCCAGCGTCCCATCATGCGCAACGGAAAAGGCCCCCGCCGTGGCGAGGGCCCTTCCGCGAACTGCGGTCCAGCGGGTCGATCAGTGGAACGAGTCGCCGCAGGCGCACGAACCGCCGGCGTTCGGGTTGTCGATGGTGAAACCCTGCTTCTCGATCGTGTCCACGAAGTCGATCACGGCGCCCTCGACGTACGGGGCGCTCATGCGGTCGACGGCCACCTTCATGCCGCCGAAGTCGCGCAGCGCGTCACCGTCGAGCGTGCGCTCGTCGAAGAACAGCTGGTAACGCAGCCCCGCGCAACCACCGGGCTGGACGGCGATGCGCAAGTGCATGTCGTCGCGCCCCTCCTGGTCCAGCAGCGCCTTGGCCTTCACGGCAGCCGCGTCGGTCAGCGTCACGCCGTGCGTGGGCGGGGCGTCAGGAGTCGTGGTGACTGCGTCCTGAGCGGTCGTCATGGCTCTCCCTCAGAGGTCCTTTGCGGGCATCTATTCCGGGCAACACGGGAAGTACCCGCTTTGTTCCTACCCCCATGGTCGCACAGACGTCACTGCCGGGAGTGTGACCAGTGCCTCGCCACGCGGGCGGCGAGGTCGGCCAGGGTGCCCGCCGGGTCCGCCAGGCTGCGCTCCACCGACCCGGCGTGCTCGGCCACCGCGTACGTCTCCTGCACGCCGGCCGCCGCGGCCTCCCGCCTACCCACCGTGACCTGGCCCGCGAGGACCACGCACGGCACGCCGCGTTCGGCCGAACCACTCGCCACGGCGGTCACCAGCTTCCCGCGCAGCGACTGCCAGTCGAAGCTCCCCTCACCGGTCACGGCCAGGTCGGCGTGGTCCAGCGCTTCATCCAACCGGGTGAGTTCCCGCACCATTCCCGCGCCGGACGCCACCTCGGCCCCGAGCGCCATCAGCGCTGCTCCGAGGCCTCCCGCCGCACCCGCGCCGGGCCGGTCGCGGACGTCGGCCAGCTCGTCCATCGCGGCCAGCCGGGCCTCCAGCCGTGCCACCGCCTCGGGTGACGCGCCCTTCTGCGGGCCGAACGTGCGCGCGGCGCCGTGCGGCCCGAGCAGCGGGTTCTCCACGTCGGCCGCGGCCACCAGCCGGGCCGTCGGAGGCCGGACGGTCTCGCGCAGCCCCGCGCCGCCGTCCGTGGTCCCCGAGCCGCCCAGGCCGACCACGATCGTGTGCACGCGGGCGTCACCGGCCGCGTTGACCAGCTCGCCGACACCTCTGGTGGTGGCGGTCTCGGCGGCCCGCGCGCGCTCGTCCACGGGGACGAGGTGCAGGCCACAGGCCTCGGCGGACTCGATGTAGGCGGACCCGTCGTGCTCCAGCCACCTCGCCTCGACGGGTGCGCCGAGCGGTCCGGTGACGGTCGTCGTGTGGAGCGTGCCGCCCAGGGCGGCGTGCAGGACGTCCACGAATCCGGGCCCGCCGTCGGCCAGGGGACGCAGGTGGAGCTCGTCGTCGGGAGCGGTGCGGCGCCAGCCCTCGGCCACGGCCTCGGCGACTTCCCGCGCGGTCAGCGTTCCGCCGAAGCAGTCCGGCGCAATAACAACTCGCACCTCGCGAACAGTACTTATCGGGGCATCTCCTACTCTGGTGTGGTGAGGTTCCTGCGCCGCAACGCCGACGAAACCGCCGAGACCACCACCGAGGACGCTCCCGCGGAGGTGAACCCGGCCGATCCGTCGCGCACGCCAGGCAAGGGGCGGCCCACGCCGAAGCGACGTGAAGCGGAGGGCAAGCGACGCGGTCCCGTGCCGCCGCCGCCCCGGACGCAGCGCGAGGCGTTGAAGCGGGCACGCGGGAACAAGGTGTCCAAGGAAGACCGCCGCGCACAGGCGGCCGAGCGCCGGCAGCGGATGATGGCGGGCGACGACAAGTACCTCCTGCCCCGCGACCGCGGCCCGGTGAAGGCCTACATCCGCGACGTGGTCGACTCGCGGCGCAACCTCATGGGTCTGTTCATGCCGCTGGCGATCCTGGTGTTCGTCGCGCTGCTCGTGCCGATGCCCGCGATCCAGCAGTACGCGACGCTGCTGACCACGTTCATGCTGCTGGCGATGATCGTCGAGGGCTTCGTGCTCGGCCGGATGGTGAACCGGCGGGTGCGGCTGAAGTTCCCCACCGACACCACCCGCGGCCTGTCCATCGGCTGGTACTCGTTCATCCGGGCCAGCCAACTGCGCCGCCTGCGCGTGCCCAAGCCGAGGGTCAAGCCCGGCGACAAGGTCTGACCGCTCGACCGGCGGGGTCGGTCGAGCGCGGTCCGTCAGAAGCCGGCGACGTTGAGCAGCCGGTCCGGCACGCCGTCCGGGTCGGTGCCGGTGTTCCAGTCGAGCGTGCCCGAGGCCCGCAGTGCGGCTTTCACGTCCGCGGGTGTCGCCGCGGGGTGCGTGACCTTGTACAGCGCGGCGCCGCCGGCCACGTGCGGGGTGGCCATGGAAGTGCCGGAGATGGTGCTGTACCGGCCGTTCTTCCAGGTCGACAGGATGCAGACGCCGGGCGCGATGAGGTCGATGTCGGCGCCGAAGTTGGAGAACCGGGCGAACGTGTCGTCCGTGTAGGACGGAACGCAGGTCGGCGTCCCACCGCCGCCCGGACGGCCGTTGAAGTCGGTCAGCGCGCTGACCGTGATGACTTCCTCGTAGTTGGCCGGGACGTGCCCGGTCGCGTCGGCGGAGCTGTTGCCCGCGGCCACGGCGTAGGTGACGCCCGCGGCGACGGAGCGGCAGATCGCCTCGTGCTCGGCGTCGACGTTGGTGCCGCAGGCGCTCTCGACACCGGTGCCGCCGAGGCTCATGTTGGCGACCTCGATCTGGTCGGCGTGCGCGGTGACGTGGTCGATGCCGCAGATGACGTCGGCGGTGCTGCCGCTGCCGCTGTTGTTGAGCACCTTCACCGGCCAGATGCGGGCGCCCGGCGCGACACGACGACACCGGCGTCGTCGTCCAGCGCGCCGATCGTGCCCGCCACGTGGCTGCCGTGGCCGTGACCGTCGTTCGCGGTGCGACCGAAGGAGCAGTTCCGCGCGCCGGCCAGGTGCACGTTGAGGTCGGGGTGGTCTAGGTCGACACCGGTGTCCAGGACGGCGACGTCCACGTCCACCCTGGTGTCGACGCCGTCGATGGCGGCCGTGGGGCTGAGCTCGGCGTCGACCCGGTCGATGCCGGTCGGCATCGTCTGCGCGGCGATCGACACCACGCCGTCCGGCTGGACGAGCACCACCCGGGGATCCCGTGCGAGCCGCTCGGCGTCGGCGGTGGACATGTGCGTGGAGTAACCGCGAACGGCGCTCCGGTAGAGGTGCCCCACCGCATCGCCGTGCTGCGCCGCCATCGTCGACACGTCGACTCCATCGGCCAGCAGCACGATGTAACCGCTGGTAGGAGCCTCGGCGTTGGCCGATGCGGAGGGCAGGACGGCAGCGAGCAGGACAGCTGCGAAGGGGACTTTGCCCATGAGTCTGCGCATGACTCTCCTCCAGGATGTGACCAGGAACACCGATCCTCCCTCACCCGATCAGGCGTATGCGATAGGCCGAAAGGCCTAAACACGGTGACAGTGCGGATGTGGGCGGAGTTCATTAGCTACCCGAACGACCCGGTACTAGGCTTGGCCGCATGGAGTTCCGACGCCTCGGCCGCAGTGGCCTGAACATCAGCGAGATCTCGTACGGCAACTGGCTCACCCACGGATCGCAGGTCGAGGAGGACCAGGCGACGGCGTGCGTCCACGCCGCGCTGGACGCGGGGATCTCGACCTTCGACACCGCCGACGTCTACGCCAACACCAAGGCGGAGTCGGTGCTCGGCCGGGCGCTGGCCGGTCAGCGCCGCGAGTCGCTGGAGATCTTCACGAAGGTCTTCTGGCCGACCGGCCCCGGCGGCCCGAACGACAAGGGCCTCGGCCGCAAGCACATCATGGAGTCGATCAACGGCTCGCTCGAGCGGCTGCAGACGGACTACGTCGACCTCTACCAGGCGCACCGGTACGACAAGTCGGTGCCGCTGGAGGAGACGATGCTCGCCTTCGCCGACGTCGTCCGCTCCGGCAAGGCCCTCTACATCGGCGTGTCCGAGTGGAACGCCGACCAGATCGCCCGCGGCGCGGCGCTCGCGCGTGAGCTGAACGTGCCGTTCATCTCCAACCAGCCCCAGTACTCGATGCTGTGGCGCGTCATCGAGTCGCAGGTCGTGCCGACCTCCGAGCGCGAGGGCATCAGCCAGATCGTGTGGTCGCCCATCGCCCAGGGCGTGCTGACCGGCAAGTACCTGCCCGGGCAGCCGGTGCCCCAGGGCTCGCGGGCGACCGACGAGACCGGGTCGAAGTTCATCCAGCGCTTCTTGCGCGACGAGGTGCTGACCAAGGTCCAGCAGCTCAAGCCGCTCGCCGACGAGGCAGGCCTGTCGCTTGCCCAGCTCGCGGTGGCGTGGACCCTGCAGAACCCGAACGTGGCCAGTGCGATCATCGGCGCGTCCCGCCCGGAGCAGGTGCACGAGAACGTGAAGGCCGCCGGCGTGAAGCTGGACGAGGACCTGCTGAAGAAGATCGACGACGTGCTCGAGGGCGTCGTCGAGTCCGACCCGCGGTTCACCGTCACCCCCTGACGCGCGTAACACCCCGGAAGCCCCGCTCGGACGATCCGGCGGGGCTTTCGCGTGGGACGGACGACCGCTCACCGCCGGTTCACCGTCCTGACCGTTCACTGAGGTCGTGGACGAACCGACCGACCGGCTTCCCGGTGAGGTTCTCGTGGCCCGGCTGGTCCAGCTCGAGCCGACGGGAGGACGAACCCGGTCGGCGGCTCGTACCGATGCCTACAAAGAGCTCTTCGAGCACGCACACGACAAGGCGCTGCTTTCCGACCCGGCCGGGAACCGGTGGTTGGCCGCGATGACGGCGCACCCGGTCAGGGCGGTACGCACCATCGCGATCAGCGCCCTCGCCGGGGTCCCGGATCCCGCCCATCAGACGATCATGGTGCGGGCGCTGTCGGACCCCGACCCGGCCGTGGTCGGGTCGGCCGTGCGCGGCCTGACGGCCCGGACCGTGGCGGAGGTCTTCGACCACTTGGTCGCGCTGGTGAACCGACCTGGCCCGACCTGGGCCTGGCCGCGTCGACACGCCGGGTGGCGAATCGCCGAGTCCTCGCACCCGCGGCGGCTGGGCATCTTGGCCGACGCGTTGGCGCACGCGGACAACGGCGGTGCGCACGACATCGCGCACGCGCTCGCTCGTGCAGGCGACCCTCGCTTCGCCCCAGCGCTGATCGAGCACCTGCGTTCCCGCGCGCCAGGCGGTTGCGCGGTCGCGTTCGCGCTCGGTCACCTGCGCGTCGCCGACGCGACCGGCGCGCTCGTCGACGCGCTGCACACGGCCGATGTCACGCAAACCGTGAGCGTGCTGGAGGCGCTGGCCAAGATCGGGGCGGACGAGGCGGCACCGGCCGTCCACTCGATGCTCGACCACCGGCAGGCGTTCGTTCGCGAGGCCGCCCTGCTGACCTTGGCGCGACTCGGCGGTCCGCTGGTCGTCCCCGCGGCTCTCGCCGCCACCGACGACGGCGACCCGGCCGTTCGCGAACGCGCCATCCGCGTGCTGGCCGAGCACGGTGATCACCGCGCCCTCGGTCGCTTGGCGGCGGCGTGCGACGGCCGACACGTGCGCGTCGCGCTCAAGGGACTCGTGCGCCTGGCCGAGCCTTCGGTCGCACCGACCCTGTCGGAGGTCCTGGTGACCACCACCGACCGGAGGACCCGCAAGCTCGCCGGACAAGCCCTCGCCCGGATCGGCGCACCGCCCCACCTGCCCACCTGGCACCGGAACCGGGTCGTCCGCCGCGCCGCTGTCTGGGTTGTCGGACAACGCGCGGACGCAAAGGACGCTCATGTTCTGCTCAGGGCCTTGCAGGACGAGGACGAACTGGTCCGTGCCCGCGCCGCGTTCGCCCTGGGCCGGATCCCGATCGCCGAAGCGCTCGCCCCGCTGACGGAAGCCCTGGACGACGCTCGTCCCCGGGTACGCGCGAGTGCCGCCACCGCCCTCGGTCGGATCTCACCGGCCGACCTGCGCAACCGCCTGGCAACCGCCCTGCTCGACCCGCACCCGGCCGTCCGCTCCGCCGCCACCGCCGCCCTGCGACCGGGCGCCCCGCCCAGCGGCCAACCGACCTGACCGAACCCGCCGACGCCGACCTCGACCGCCGGGACGTCCTACTCGATTCGGACGACGAACGGGGCACCCTCGTACGTGGGTGCCCCGTTCCCGATCGACCCCGCCGACCGCAGCGGCCCGGTCGGCAGGTCAGAGTTCGAAGACCGGGTAGATGGAGTAGTTGCTCGCGTTCCACGACTCGGTCGGGAACCCGCCACCCTGCCCGTAGTGGTAGACGCCCGCGTCGCGCGGGACGCTGAACGGTGGTCGGATCAACGTGCCGATGTGGAAGTCTTCGGTGGCGACGTACCCGCCTTCCGGCGTGTAGTAGGAGACGACGTACTCCTCACCGGTGACCACCGGGACCGGCGTGGTGAAGGCGATGGGCAGGTGGGACGGCGTCACCGTCGGCTCCTCCTGCTGGTGCAGCAGCACTCCGCCAGGGCCCCACACCCGGACCGTGATCGGTCCCCGGTAGACGCCCCGCATCACGCGGACACCGGTGAGGCGGCCCGGCCGGTCCAGCCGCACCCGCGTGCCCAGCTCCACCGGCAGCCTGTCGATGTCCGCGACAGGGAACTCGTACAGACGTGGGTCGCAAGGGCAGTAGACCGTCGCGAGCACGCCGGGGGTGCCGGCGTGCAGGACGAGCGACCTGCTCCCGTAGCCCCACTCGCCGTCGTGCTGGGCGCGCACGCTGACCGTGATGTCACCGGGCGTCGTCGGCGTGATGACGTATCGCCACGGCCAGTTGCCGTCGGCGGGCAGCCAGGGGCCCTTGTCGATCGAGACCTCGGTGCCCGCGGCGCTGGTGCCTTCGCCGACCCCGGAGATCCCGGTGATCAGCACCGGCTCGCCCACCGCCACGTGCGCACCGTCGTTGGGCGAGGTGAAGCCGGTCCACGCGCCACCCGCGGACGCTACCGGCGTGCAGAAGAACATCGAGACCAGTGCGGCGGCAACCGCCACCGGTCCGCGTAATCGGACCATCAGCCCTCCCAGGGCATGTGACCGGGAGCAGTCACCCTGCTCCCGCCTGGTGATCGTCCGGCACGGCCCCGGCGCTACGCGGGAACGCCGATCTCGTGGACGCGGCCCGGCACCTCGGCGAGCGGACGTCGCCGGCCGGGTAGCGGCAGTCCCGTCGCCTGCCTACTCGGCCGGGGCGAGGGACATCGGGCCGTAGACCTCGGATTCGCTGCGCAGCAACGTCACCTGGGCGACGCCCGCCTCCCGCAGCTCGACCCACGCGGAGCTGAACCAGTCCTCCGCGGCAGTCTGGTCGGGGAACGCGAGACGCGGCCCGTCGACCTCGTGCCCCTGCTCGTCCTGGTACCGCCACCGGTACTCCATGACGGACCTCCTCGCGCTGTGCCGTACGGGTAACGTTCCCGGTCAGGCTATGTCCTTCTGGAACGGTTGGAGTGCGGTGTGACGCGTCGGACACTGGTCTTGGGCGGCGCGCGTTCGGGTAAGTCCGCGCACGCCGAGGGTCTGCTCGCCGAGGACGTGGTGACCTACGTGGCCACCGCCCGCCGCTACCCCGACGACGCCGACTGGGAGCTGCGGATCGCCCAGCACGTGGCCCGCCGTCCCCCCACGTGGACCACGGTGGAGGCGCCCGCCCCGAGCGACCTGATCGCGCTGCTCACCGCCACCAGCGAGGCCGACCCGCCGATCCTGGTGGACGACGTCGCCACCTGGCTCAACGGCGTGCTGGACGACGCGGGCGCCTGGGAGGGCCACGGCATGGGCCAGGTCGACCAGGAGTGCGCGGCGCTGGTCCACGCGGTCGCCACCACACGCGCCCGGTTGGTCCTGGTCTCGGCGGAGGTCGGCCTAGGCGTCGTGCCCAGCACCCACTCTGGCAGGCTCTTCCGCGATCACCTCGGTTCGCTCAACGCGCGGCTGGCCGAGGTGTGCGACGAGGTGCTGCTGGTCGTCGCCGGAATCCCACTGCGACTGCGCGAACCCGGAGGTAGTCGGTGACCATCGAGTTCCCGTCCGTCGAGCCGCCCAGCGAGGACGTGCGCGCCCAGGCCCTGGCCAGGCACGCCGTGCTCACCAAGCCCGTCGGCTCGCTGGGCAGGCTGGAGCAGCTCGGCGCCTGGGTGGCGGCCTGCCAGGGCGAATGCCCGCCCAGGCCGTTCACCCGGCCCCGAGTGGTCGTGTTCGCGGGCGACCACGGCGTCGCCCAGCACGGCGTCTCGGCCTACCCGCCCGAGGTCACGGGCCAGATGGTGGCGAACTTCCTGGCCGGCGGCGCGGCGGTGAACGTGCTGGCCAACGTGGCGGGCGCGACCGTCCGCGTGGTCGACCTGGCCGTCGACTCCGAGACCTCCGTCGGCGACCTCAAGGTCCGCCGCGGCTCGGGCTCCATCGACCGCGAGGACGCCCTGACCCCCGACGAGGCCGAGCGCGCGATCGAGACGGGCCGCAAGCTCGCGGACGACGAGGTCGACGGCGGCGCGGACCTGCTCATCGCGGGCGACATGGGCATCGGCAACACCACCCCCGCGGCGGTCCTCATCGCCGCCCTCACCGGCTCCGAACCCGTGGCCGTGGTCGGCCGGGGAACGGGCATCGACGACCACGGCTGGATGCGCAAGACGGCCGCGATCCGGGACGCCCTGCGCCGCGCCCGCCCGGTGATCAACGACCCGGTGGCGCTGCTGGCCACCTCCTCGGGCGCGGACATCGCCGCCATGGTCGGCTTCCTGGCCCAGGCCGCCGTCCGCAAGACCCCCGTCATCCTCGACGGCGTGGTGGTCGGGGCGGCCGCCATCGTCGCCGAGGAACTGGCGCCCGGCGCCCGTGACTGGTGGGTCGCCGGCCACCGTTCGGTCGAGCCCGCGCATGCCTTGGCGCTCGGCCACCTGAGCCTGGAGCCGTTGCTGGAGTTCGACATGCGGCTGGGCGAGGGCTCCGGCGCGGTGGCGGCCCTCCCGCTGGTCGTGATGGCGACCCGCGTCCTGGCCGAGATGGCGACGTTCGACAGCGCGGGCGTCTCCGGACCCGCCTGATGCGCCTGGCGTTGTCGTGGCTGACCGTCCTGCCCGTCCGCGTCGGCTCGGACCAGGTCGACGCGCGGGCGGCACGACGGGCCATCGCCTTCGCCCCGTTCGTCGGCCTCCTGCTGGGCGCAGCGGCCACCGCCCTCCTCCTCCTGCCGCTGCCCGACCTCGTCGCCGGTTTCCTGGTCGTCGGGTTCCTGGCGCTCGCCACGCGCGGCATGCACCTGGACGGCCTGGCCGACACCGCCGACGGGTTGGGCTGCTACGGGCCGCCGGAGCGCGCGCTGGCGGTGATGAAGGACGGCGGCGCGGGACCGTTCGCGGTGGTGGCGCTGATCGTGGTGCTGGGCGCCGAGGCGGCCGCGTTCCCGCTCGTCGGCTGGGGCGCGGTGCTGCTGGCCCTGACCGCCGGGCGGGCCGCGTTCGTGCTGTGCTGCGTGCGCGGCGTGCCTGCCGCGCGGCCGGAAGGGCTGGGCGCCCTGGTGGCCGGCACCCAACCGCGGTGGACGGCCGTCGCGTGGTGGGCGGCCCTGGCCGTGGCCGGGTTCTTCGTCCACCCGTGGCAGGGCCCGGCAGCCGTCGTCCTCGCCGCCGCCCTCGTCGTGCTGCTGATCCGGCACACCCGCAAGCGCTTCGGCGGCATCACCGGCGACGTCCTGGGCGCGGCCTGCGAGACCGCCACCCTGACCGTCCTGGTCATCAACTCACTCTGACCAACGACCCACCGCAGTTCCCGGCCGGTCACCTGCCTCGACGCCACAGCGTGTAGAGGCCCGCCACCACCGCATCCACGACGATCAGGGCCTCCACACCCGCCAACAGGTACACACCTGCCGAGAGCACCGTCAGGGAGATCAACGCGATCAGGTCCACAACGCGGGCGCGTTCACGGTCGACGCGCATGTGATCGGCCGACGTGCGATCCACCAGCGGCGGATTGCTTGGTGTGCGGGCCGAAGCGGGACGGAGTTGTCCGGCTCGGTGAGCGCCCGTCCGACGGGGTTCTGGCGAAGTCGTAGCCACACTTCAGCCTAGCACTGTGCATGGCCCGATCCACTTGAATGATGTCAAACGAACGTGGAACCCTCACGCGTAGGCCTGCGTTCACTCTCCTCTTCCGTTCACGATCGTTCAACATGCAGTACTCTGAACCCGTGATCCCAGTCGACCCGGCCCTGCTCCAAGCCTTCGCCGCTGATCTGAAGGCGTGGCACGTCGCCCTTGGCGAGCCGAGCTACACCGCGATCAGCCGGACCGCGAGCAAGCACGGGGAGTCGCTGTCGCCGGCGAGCATCAACAACCTCCTCACCGGGAAGCGCCTGACGAGTTCCGCCATCGCGCTGGCCTTCGTCCGCAACGTGCTGCGCCACGTCGGAAACCACGACGAAGTCGTGCTCCAGTCGGAAGTCGCACGTTGGCTGAAGCGCTGGACCGAGGTGCGCAGTTCCGCCAATCCCGCCGTGATCACCATCGCACCGGGCGTGGACCGCACCGACACCTCGATGGCGAACCATCCAGGCTCAGCCCTCCCACCGGCACCGGAGAACCAGAACTCCGCACCACCTGACCAATGGCAAGCGTCGGAGCAGGAGGTGAGGCGCCCGCCCACGTCCGAACTGCTGCCGCCGAACCTCCGAATCTTCCGCTCGATGGTGGACGAGGCACTGCGCGCCGAAGACTCCCAGCGACGGCAATGGGCCGATGCGAGGTGGGGGTGTTACGCGTTCTACGACTTCGACGGCGAACCCATCTACGTCGGCCAGACGAACGAACGGCTGCGCATCCGGATCCGGCGGCACTTGACCAACCAGCGCACTGACGCGGTGGCGATGCGCATCCTGGACGTCATGGAAGTCGCCGAGGTCGAACTGTGGCCGTTGTGGGAACTGGAGCACGTCGCGGTATCGGATCCCAAGGCCAGGGAACGGATCGACGGGGTCGAGTACACGATCTACCGGAACGCCCTGGATAGAAGTTCACTCGGCCTGCTGCTCAACGAGAAGATCCCGCACCGAACCGAGCCGGTCGACCTACCGGCATCCGCGCGGTTCCCACTGGTGGACGCGACGATCCGACAGACGCAGGGCGCGCCGGACATCCGCATCGCCCGATGCGCCGAAACGTTGTCGCGCCTGGCCTCCGTCGCGGCGGAGCGTGGCATCGTCAGCACCGGCCTACGCCAGGTGATGGTGGTGCAGGCAGCCCGGCTCACTCGCCTCGCCGCATCCCGCCACGCCTACGCAGCAGGTCTTCACCAGCCGCCTGAGGACTTGGTCGACGTCCACTACCTACGAGCCCTGGACACGTACTGACCACACCCTCACAAGGGACCCGCCACACCACCGCAGAGGCCCGATTCGACACATGGGTTCGGGTGCCTAGGCTGGAGCAAGCCGGCAGGCCCGGCGGGACACTCTTCCCCGCCGGGCCTGTCGGCTTTGGCCTGCCTGGAGTGCCCATGAGGGCCCATGCCAAATCGAGCGGAACTCGAGTGAGCGGCCCAACGAACTGCGGCGTCCCGCTCAGTTGATCTTGACCATCCACCCGTGCGGATCCGCCACCAGGCCCTGCTGGATGCTGGTCAGGTGGTTGCGCAGCTTCATGCTCACGTCGCCCGTGCGGCCACCGGAGATGCTGAACTCGCCGTCGGCGTGCTTCACGTGCCCGACCGGCGTGATGACGGCGGCCGTGCCGCAGGCGAACACCTCGGTCAGCTCACCCGATTCGGCCTTCTTCTCCCACTCCTCGGTGGAAATCCGCCGCTCCTCCACCGCGTAACCGAAATCGGCGGCCAACCGCAGCAGCGAGTCACGCGTGATCCCCGGCAGCAGCGCGCCGGACAGCTCCGGCGTCACCACCCGCGCGTTGTCGCCGGCGCCCAGGACGAAGAACAGGTTCATCCCGCCCATCTCCTCGACCCACCGCCGCTCCACCGCGTCGAGCCACACGACCTGGTCGCACCCCTGCTCGGCGGCCTGCGCCTGCGCCACCAACGACGCCGCGTAGTTGCCCGCGAACTTCGCCGCACCGGTCCCACCGGGCGCCGCGCGCACGTACTCCGTCGACAGCCACACCGTCACCGGCTTCAACCCGCCCGCGAAGTACGACCCGGCGGGCGACGCGATGAGCACGTACACGTACTCCTTCGCCGGCCGCACGCCGAGGCCCTTCTCCGTCGAGAACAGGAACGGCCGCAGGTACAGCGACTCCTCGGGGATGGCGGGCACCCACCGCTCGTCCACGGCCAGCAGTTCCCGGATCGAACCCAGGAACAGCTCGTCGGGCAGCTCGGGCATCGCCAACCGGCGTGCCGACGCGCGGAAGCGCTCGGCGTTGGCCGAAGGGCGGAAGGACGCGATCGATCCGTCGGGCTGGCGGTACGCCTTGAGCCCTTCGAAGATCGCTTGGCCATAGTGCAGCACCATTGCCGCCGGGTCCAGTTCCAGCGAGTGGTAGGGCTCGACGACGGCGTCGTGCCAGCCCTGCTCCTGGTTCCAGCGGATCGTCACCATGTGGTCGGTGAAGTGCTGCCCGAAGCCCGGCTTGGCGAGTACCTCCGCAACGCGCTCCGGGGTCGCCGGCTGCGGGTTGGGGGTCCGGGTGAAAGGCAACGCGGTCGTCATAGCAGCACGATAGCCGCCACTTCGACGTCAGAAAATCGCTGTCCCGACGCTCGGACATCCGACCATCCACCCGGGCCGGACCGACCCCTAGCCGACCGCCTGCCGCACGCGACCCAACGCGAGCAACCCGGTACCGAGCGCGAGCGCCACCCCGGTGATGACCAACGCCCCGGCGGGCGCGCTCATCGCGAGCAGGACCGACAGGCCCAACCCCAGGCACGCCGTGCGCATCGGCCACGTCCGGTCTTCCTGCAGCAACACCCGCGCCGACGCGTTCGTGAAGCCGTAGTAGAACGCCGTGCCGCACGCGCCCACCGCCAACGCCGTGGCCGGCGACAGCACCACCACCGCGCCGACCGCCAGCGCCGCGCTCACCACCTCCAGCGGCCAGCCCGCCCGGATCGCCGGCAGGTCGCCCGTCTCGGTCAACCCGACCAGCGTCCGCCGTGCCGACGCCAGCACGAAGAACAGCGACGACACCGCCGCCACCGCCGCGCCGACCGAGAGCACGGGCAGCAGCCACCGCCCGTCGGCCACGATCAGCGCGTCCCGCAACGGCGCCGGCGACAACGCCAGCCGCGCGGACCCGAGCTGCCGCAGCACCGCCGCTCCGACGGCACCGCCCACCAGCAGCACCACGCCGATCACCACGGGCACCGCGAAGTGCAGCACCCGAGCGGAGAACACCTGGTCACCCGGCTTGGGAGCGGTGATCCGCTCGAAGCCGACGAACGCCGCGAACAACAGCAGCGACGCGCCCATCACGCCCTCGAACCCGGCGGCGGGCACGTTCCCGAGCCCGAAGGGGTTCTCCGGCGGCGCCACCGAGAAGCACACCAACACGACGAGCAGCAGCACGCCGAGCACCACGGCGGCGGCGGCCACGCTCAGCCCGACGCTCCACCGAACCCCGGCGGCGCCCAGACCGGCCGTCACCGCGATCAACCCCACGGCCGCGAGCACCCGGTGCTCGGGCACGACGTAGGCCCCGAACATGCCGGCCAGCGCCGCCGCCATCCCCGCTCTGCCGACCAGGTGCGCGCTGGCCCCGATGCGCGCGGGCCAGGGCCCGAGCTGGTTGCGGATGTAGGCGTACCCGCCGGGTGAGTCCGGATACGCCCGGTGCTGGTCCGCGGTCGAGAACGCGCAGCACAACGCGGCGACCGCGGCTAAGACCAGGCCGGGGAGGAACCACGGGCCCGCGATGGCCGCGGCGGGGGCGAAACCGGTGAAGACACCGGCGCCCAGCGTCGCGCCGAGAGCGAGCGCCACGGCCCCGGCACGGGGCGTGATTGTCACCGGTACACAGTCTCAGATCGACCGGGTGACTGCTAACGCCCGGCCGGTCGACCCCCATTCGTGTTAATTGTTACTCATTGCTATCGAAGGTGCGGCGGTCATGAGTGTGAACGGGACCTTTAGCATTCGTCACGATCCACCCCCATCCCGCCGCACGACCAGAAAGTGCCGGGAGGACCCCGTCAAGGAGCCGCAGTGACCGCGCCGAAGCTGGCCATCACCGACAGTGACCCGAGCAGCACCACCGCCGACGCCGTTGTGGTGGGCACAGTCCAGGGACCGGACGGGCTCGCCCTCGCGGCCGGGTCCGAGGCGGTGAACGCCGCGTTCGACGGCGCGCTGCTGGACGTGCTCGACGCCCTCGGCGCGAGCGGCAAGGCCGAAGAGGTCGTCACCGTGCCGTCGCTCGGCAAGCTCTCCGCCCGCGTCGTGCTCGCCGTCGGCCTCGGCAAGCCCGCCGACGACGGCTCCGTCACGGAGGACCAGGTGCGCCGCGCGTCCGGCGCCGCCGCCCGCGCGCTGTCCGGCCGCAAGCGCGCCGTCACCACGCTGTCCGCCCTGCACCTCGGCCCCGCCGTCGAGGGCACCGTGCTGGGCGCGTACTCGTTCACCGCGTACAAGTCGAACAAGGGCGACGGGCCGGTCGCGCGCGTCGACCTCGTCGCGCCCGCCGAGGGCAACATCCGGGCGCACCGGGCGACGCTCAAGGCGTCCACCGCGATCGCCGAGGCCGTCACCGCGACCCGCGACCTGGTCAACACCCCGCCGAACGACCTGTTCCCGGCGTCGTTCGCGGACCGGGCCGCCGCCCTGGCCAAGGCCGAGGGGCTCGAGGTCGAGATCCTCGACGAGAAGGCGCTACGCAAGCAGGGCTTCGGCGGCATCCTCGGCGTCGGCGGCGGCTCCAGCCGTCCGCCGCGCCTGGTGCGCATCACCTACCGCGGCCCGAAGGCGGGCAAGAAGGTCGCGCTGGTCGGCAAGGGCATCACCTTCGACACCGGCGGCATCTCGATCAAGCCCGCGGCGGGCATGGACGAGATGACCTCGGACATGGGCGGCGCGGCGGCCGTGATCGCCACCGTCGTGCTGGCCGCGAAGCTCAAGTACCCGCTGGAGGTCACCGCTTGGGCGCCGATGGCGGAGAACATGCCGTCGGGCACCGCCTACCGGCCCGGCGACGTGCTGACCATGTACGGCGGCAAGACCGTCGAGGTGCTCAACACCGACGCCGAGGGCAGGCTCATCCTGTCCGACGCGATCGTGCGCGCCTGCGAGGACGCCCCGGACTACCTGATCGAGACGTCCACGCTGACCGGCGCGCAGGTCGTGTCGCTCGGCAAGCGGACCGCCGGCGTCATGGGCACCGAGGACTTCCGCGACCGCGTGGCGTCGATCGGGCGTGCGGTCGGCGAGCAGGCGTGGGCCATGCCGCTGCCGGACGAGCTGCGCGGTGACCTGGACTCCAAGGTGGCCGACATCGCGAACGTGGCCGGGCACCGGTTCGGCGGGATGCTCGCCGCGGGCATCTTCCTGCGGGAGTTCGTGGCCGAGGGCGTGACCTGGGCGCACATCGACATCGCAGGTCCGTCGTTCCACACCGGTGGTCCTTACGGGTACACCACCAAGGGTGGCACCGGCGTGCCGGTGCGCACCCTGGCGGCGGTGCTCGCGGACATCGCGGCGAACGGCTGATCAGGGCTTTTCGGGTAGTCCGGGCTGGGTTGGGCTCAGCTCGGGCTCGGGTTGGGCTCGGGTTGGGCTCGGGTTGGGCTCGGGTTGGTTCGAGGGTTCGGGTTCGCCAGCCCGTCAGGTCGCCAGCCCTTCAGTTCGCCACGCTGATCGCTTTGTGCGAGGTCCCCGGGTCGGTCAGGCACCGCAACACCAGCGATGCCAGATCGGCCCGGGACACCCGCATGCCCCCGCGCACGTTGGTGTCCACCGCCGTGCGGTAGGAGTCCGTGCGCGGCCCGTCGGTCAGCTGCGGCGGGCGGACGATCGTCCACTCCAGACCGCTCGCGCGCACGACGTCCTCCATCCGCGCCATGTCACCCCACGGGTGCTTGAGCACCTGGCGCAGGATCGGCTTGACCAGGTAGCGGCTGAACGGGTCGTCGCCGTCGGTCACCATGCCGCTGTTGCTGACCACGACCAGCCGCCGCACGTCGTGCGCCTTCATCGCCGTGATCACCGACTTGGTGCTGTCGGTCTGCACGGACGTGGGCTTGCGCGCCGCACGCGTGCCGATGGCCGAGACGACGGCGTCCGCGCCGGCCACGTGCCGCCCGATCGAGTCGGGGTCCATCACGTCGGCCACGGTGTCGCGACCGTTGCGGGTGCGCACGATCGCGGTGACCTCGTGACCTGCCTCCCTGGCCAGCTCCACGATCTTCGTGCCGGTGCCGCCGCTGGCTCCCAGAACGGTGATCCTCATGCTTCGTCCCTCCAGGTTAGTGAGTGCTCACTAACCACTAGGGTAACCCCATGACCACACGCGACCGCATGCTCGACGCGGCAGCCCACGTCATGCGCACCAAAGGGCTCGCGCGGGCGACCACCAAGGAGATCGCCAAGGCGGCGGGCTTCTCGGAAGCGGCGCTGTACAAGCACTTCGCGGACAAGACCGAGCTGTTCCTGGCGGTGCTGCGGGAACGTGCGCCGAGCGACCTGGCCGGGCTGCTGGCCGGGCTGGAGGCGGGGCACGGCGACGTGCGGGAGGCGTTGGCCGAGATCACAAGGGTCGCGATCGCGTTCTACGTCGAGACGTTCCCGATCGCCGCGTCGATCTTCTCCGAGCCCGCGTTGCTGGCCGCGCACCGCGAGGCGTTGAAGGCGCACGGGGTCGGGCCGGGGACCGTGCCGGAGATGCTGGCCCGGTACCTGGAGGCGGAGCGCGGGTTGGGGAGGTTGCCGGCGGGGGTCGACGCCGGGTCAGCGGCGGACCTGCTCCTGGGCGCGTGCCACTACCAGGCGTTCCTGGGGTTCTTCGCGGACCGGCCGGTGGACGTGGACGCGCTGGTCAGGACGCTGTGGGACGGGATAGGCCAGGCGTAACGCCCGGTGCGGTCGGAAGCGGTCGGAAGCGGTCGGATGCGGCGAAGTGCGGCCACGTGCGATCGTCGACGCCGGTGCGACCACCCAGGTCGGTGCGACGACCCCTAGGCCTGGTTCTTCCGCCGCGAGTACTCCCGCATCCGCTTCGGGTAGCCCACGATGCCCGCGTCGTAGATCGGGATCTCCAGCTTCTTGGCCAACCGCTTGGCGCCTTCCGTGCCGTCGATCCGGCGCCGGGTCCACTCGCCGTCGTGCGCCACGAGCACGACCGTGGTCTCCGTCACGGTCGTCTTCGGCTCGACGTACGCCTCGACACCCCGGCGGGCGGCGGCCCACTGCTCCAGGTGCCCGGTGTCCGTGGACGTGGACGCCCGGAGCACGCCAGGGCGCTGCTTCCTGCGAAAACGGTCGAACAGCCCCACCGGGCCACCTCCTGCAAGGACTTCTGTCGACCATGGTGCCGGCGCGGGTGTGAAGGTGGGGGCAAATCGCCCGAAGACCGACACCGCGTCGCGGGCGTTCGCGCGGTAGTGACAAGATGGCAACTACACGCGCGCACCCGCGCGGAGTAAGGCATCAAGCTCTCCAGGGAGAACCCGTGACCGACACCTCCGCCGACCTTGTGATCCTCGGTGGCGGCTCGGGCGGCTACGCCTGCGCGTTCCGCGCGGCCGAGCTCGGCCTGTCCGTCATCCTGGTCGAGAAGGACAAGCTGGGGGGCACGTGCCTGCACCGCGGCTGCATCCCCACCAAGGCGCTGCTGCACGCGGCGGAGGTCGCGGACAACGCGCGCGAGGGTGACCAGTTCGGCGTGAAGTCCTCGCTGGAGGGCATCGACATCGCGGGCGTCAACTCGTACAAGGACGGCGTGGTCAGCCGGCTGTACAAGGGTCTCCAGGGCCTGGTCAAGGCCAACAAGGTGACCATGGTCGAGGGCGAGGGCCGGTTCGTCGGCCCGAACACCGTCGAGGTGGACGGTCAGCGCTACACCGGCAAGAACGTCGTCCTGGCGACCGGTTCGCACGCCCGCAGCCTGCCCGGTCTGGAGATCGGCGGCCGGATCATCACCAGCGACCAGGCGCTCAACCTGGACTTCATCCCGGAGAAGGTCGTCGTGCTCGGCGGCGGCGTGATCGGCGTCGAGTTCGCCAGCGTGTGGGCCTCCTTCGGCGCGGACGTGACCATCGTCGAGGCGCTGCCCCGGCTGGTCCCGGCCGAGGACGAGTACGCGTCCAAGCAGTTGGAGCGCGCGTTCCGCCGCCGCGGCATCAAGTTCAAGACCGGCGTGAAGTTCACCGGCGCGACGCAGAGCGAGTCGGGCGTGTCGGTCACGCTGGAGTCCGGCGACGTGCTGGACGCGGACCTGCTGCTGGTGGCCGTCGGCCGCGGCCCGAACACGGCGGGCCTCGGCTACGAGGAAGCCGGCGTCAAGGTGGAACGCGGCTTCGTGATCACGGACGAGCGGCTGCGCACCGGCGTCCCGGGCGTGTACGCCGTCGGCGACATCGTGCCCGGCCTCCAGCTCGCGCACCGCGGCTTCCAGCAGGGCATCTTCGTCGCCGAGGACATCGCCGGGCAGAACCCCAAGGTCATCGACGAGGCGGGCATCCCGCGCGTCACGTACTGCAAGCCCGAGGTCGCGTCGGTCGGCCTCTCCGAGGCGGCGGCCAAGGAGAAGTACGGTTCGGTCGAGACGTTCGTCTACGACCTCGCCGGCAACGGCAAGAGCCAGATCCTGAAGACCGCCGGCGGTGTCAAGCTCGTCAAGGCGCCCGACGGCCCGGTGGTCGGTGTCACCATGGTCGGTGAGCGGGTCGGCGAGCTGATCGGTGAGGCCCAGCTCATCTACAGCTGGGAGGCCTACCCCGAGGACGTGGCTCCGCTGATCCACGCCCACCCGACCCAGACAGAAGCCCTCGGCGAGGCATTCCTCGCCCTGGCCGGCAAGCCGCTGCACGTGCACGGCTGACCGTCGCACCCCAGTCAGCCGATCCCCGACCCACGCACGAGGAGTCAGCGAACGATGGCCTTCTCCGTCCAAATGCCCGCACTCGGCGAGAGCGTCACCGAGGGCACGGTCACCCGCTGGTTGAAGCAGGAGGGTGACCGCGTCGAGGTCGACGAGCCCTTGCTGGAGGTGTCGACCGACAAGGTCGACACCGAGATCCCGTCGCCCGCGGCGGGTGTGCTCCAGAAGATCGTCGCCCAGGAGGACGAGACCGTCGAGGTCGGCGCCGAGCTCGCCGTCATCGGTGACGGCTCGGACTCCGGTGCCTCGTCGTCTTCCTCCGACTCGTCCGCCGGTGAGGCGGCCGCGCCGGCCGAGGAGGCGCAGCCCGAACCGCAGTCCGCGCCCGAGCCTGCGCCGCAGGCTGCCGCGCCGCAGGCCGAGGCCGCTCCGGCTGAGGCTCCGGCGTCGTCCGGTGGTGGCTCGGCCGACGGCACCCCGGTGACCATGCCCGCGTTGGGCGAGAGCGTCACCGAGGGCACCGTGACCCGGTGGCTCAAGGCCGTCGGCGACTCGGTCGAGGTCGACGAGCCGCTGTTGGAGGTGTCCACCGACAAGGTCGACACCGAGATCCCGTCGCCGGTGGCGGGCACGCTGCTGGAGATCACCGCAGGTGAGGACGAGACCGTCGAGGTCGGCGGCCGGCTCGCGGTGATCGGCTCGGGTTCGCCCGCGCCCGCGGCGCAGGAAGCGCCCAAGCCCGCGCCTGCTCCGGCTGCTGCTCCGGCGCCGGCGCCCGCGCAGGAAGCGCCCAAGCCGGCTCCCGCACCTGTTCAGGAAGCATCGAAGCCCGCGCCGGCTCCCGTCCAGGAGGCGCCCAAGCAGGAAGCACCGGCGGACGACTCGTCGTCCAACGGCGCCCCCTACGTGACGCCTCTGGTGCGCAAGCTCGCGTCGGAGAACGGCATCGACCTCGCCACGCTCAAGGGCACCGGCGTCGGCGGCCGGATCCGCAAGCAGGACGTGCTCGCGGCGGTCGAGGCCAAGAAGGCCCCGAAGGAAGCGCCGAAGCCCGCTGCCGCGTCTGCTCCCGCTCAGCGCGTCGCCTCCGCGCCGGCGGACACCAGCGGCAAGCGCGGCACGGTGCAGAAGCTGCCCCGGCTGCGGCAGATCGTCGCCCAGCGCACGCGTGAGTCGCTGCAGGTCTCGGCGCAGCTCACCCAGGTGTTCGAGGTGGACGTCACCAAGATCGCCCGGCTGCGGAACAAGGCCAAGGCCGCGTTCGAGCAGCGCGAAGGCACGAAGCTGACGTTCCTGCCCTTCTTCGCCAAGGCGGCGGTCGAGGCGCTCAAGCAGCACCCGGTGCTGAACGCGTCGATCGACGAGGAGAAGAAGGAGGTCGTGTACCACGGTGCCGAGCACCTGGGTATCGCGATCGACACCGAGCGGGGCCTGCTGAACGCGGTCATCGCGAACGCGGGCGACCTGAACCTGGCCGGCCTGTCGCACAAGATCGGCGACTTGGCGGCGCGGGCGCGGGGCAACAAGCTCACGCCCGACGAGCTGACCGGCGGCACGTTCTCGCTGACCAACCTGGGCAGCAACGGCGCGCTGTTCGACACGCCGATCATCCAGCAGCCGCAGGTCGGCATCCTGGGTGTGGGCGTGGTCAAGAAGCGCCCGGTGGTGATCACGGACGAGAACGGTGACGACACCATCGCCATCCGGTCCATGGCCTACCTGGCGCTGACCTACGACCATCGACTGGTCGACGGCGCTGACGCCGGTCGGTTCCTCACGACGGTGAAGAACCGGTTGGAAGAAGGCTCGTTCGAGGCGGATCTCGGGCTCTGAGGTTCGTGTGAGGTCCGGCTCGGAGGTTCAGTCTCTGAGGTTCGGATGTGAGGTTGCAGGCTGAAGGCCGCTCCCGGGTGGGGGGCGGCCTTTGGTTTTGGGTGGTTCCTGAAAGATTAAAAGCGTCCTCGCCGGACGGCAGATCAGCAGGATGACGCCTGGTTTGGTGGTTGAGCGCCGGGTCCGTTGTGGTGCGGGTTTCGTGTCATCCCACCGACCTCCACAAGGGCTACCACACGCGTCAAGGGGGCGGTCATCAGTGGAAGCCGTGGGCAGAGGTGAACGGCCCCCTTGACACGCGCGGTAGGGCTGCGCCAGGTCGGCGGGATGACACGAAGCCCTTCCTTTTGGGGAGGAAGGGCGCAGGGCGTGGCGGGCGTGGTGGTGTGGGTGACACGTTCGCCGCTGTGCAACTGGGGGCGTGCTGCGAGACGATCAAGGCATGCGTGTTGTCATCGCGGGATCGTCGGGCTTGATCGGCACCAGTTTGGTTGCCGCGTTGCGCGGCGCGGGGCACGAGGTCCTGCGGTTGGTTCGGCGGAAGCCCTCCGCGCCGGATGAGCGTGGGTGGGATCCGCCTGCCGGGCGGATCGACGTGGGCGCGTTGGACGGTGTGGACGCGGTGGTCAACCTTTGTGGTGCGGGGGTTGCGGACAAGCGGTGGAGTGACGCGCGGAAGCAGGTGTTGTTGGACAGTCGCACGGTGCCGACCGAGGTGTTGGCGGCGGCGGTCGTGGAGCGCGGGGTTCCGGTGTTGGTCAACGCCAGTGCGATCGGTTACTACGGCGACACCGGTGACGAGGTGGTGGACGAGACCAGTCCGTCGGGCACCGGGTTCCTGGCGGAGTTGTGCCGGCAGTGGGAGGCCGCGACGGCGGCGGCGGACGGGCACGCGCGGGTGGTGCGGATGAGGACGGGGTTGGTCATCAGTCCGTCCGGTGGGTTGTTCGGGAAGATCAAGCCGTTGTTCACGGTGTTCCTGGGTGGGCGGTTGGGTGACGGGCGTCAGTACATGCCGTGGATCTCGTTGGACGACACGATCGCGGCCATCCGGTTCGTGGTGGAGCACGACGTGTCGGGGCCGGTGAACGTCACCGCGCCGAGTCCGGTCACCAACGCCGAGTTCACCCGGACGGTGGGGCACGCGTTGCACCGGCCGACGCCGTGGGTGGCGCCGGCGTTCGTGTTGAAGGCCGTGCTGGGTGACGTGGCCGAGGAAGGTCTGCTGGCCGGTCAACGGGCGGTGCCCAGGGTGTTGGAGCAGCGTGGTTTCCAGTTCCTGCACCCCGCGCTCGGTGCGGCCGTGGCGGCGGCCGTCGAGAGGTGATGGGCGCGTTGGTCGGCGTCGTGCTGGCGCTGGCCTCGATGGTGTTGGGGGTCACGGTCCGGGAGGAGCCGCCGGCGCTGGACGAAGGGCTGCGGCAGACGGCGGTGGAGTTGGGGCCTGGGTTCGCGCACGCGTCGGCGGTGGTGAGCTTCGTGCTCAGCCCGGGGTTGGCGACGATCGCGTTGATCTCGTTGGGGTTGCGTGCGCTCTTGGCGAAGGACCCGTTGTTGGCGCGGTGTGCCGTGCTGCTGGCGGTGTGCTGGTCGACGTTGTTCGCCCGGCACGCCTACCAGCGGGTTCGGCCGATCGAGTTCCCCAAGTGGGCCTATCCGAGCGGGCACGTCACGGCGGTCGCGGCGGTCGCGTTCACGGGAGTGGTGTTGTGCGGGTGGTTGGCCCGCCGGCACTTGAGGCTGGCGGTGGCGTTGGGGTGTGCGGCGGTGGTGTTGACGGCGGCGAGCCGGGTCGTGCTGGAGATGCACTGGTTCACCGACACGGTGGGCGCGGTGTTGGCGGTGGTGGGGGTGGGTCTCGTCGTTGCCCGTGCCCTGGGGCTGGTGCCGGTGGGCGTAATGTCGAGACGTGAGCAGTCCTGACCTTTCCTGCCGCACCTCGACGGACCCGATCGAGGTGCGCGAGCTGGGCACCATCGACTACCTGGCCGCGTGGGACCTGCAACGGGAGCTCGCCGAGGCACGCGCGGACGGCGCGGTCGGCGACACGATGTTGCTGCTGGAGCACCCGCCCGTCTACACGTGCGGACGGCGCACCGAGGCCGAGGAGCGGCCGAAGGGCGGCGACGTGCCGGTCATCGACGTGGACCGGGGCGGCAAGATCACCTGGCACGGGCCTGGCCAGCTGGTGGGCTACCCGATCGTGGGGTTGGCCGAGCCGTTGGACGTGGTGCAGTACGTGCGTCGGTTGGAGCAGGCGCTGATCCACGTGTGCGACCAGTTGGGCGTGCGCACGGGTCGGGTCGAGGGCCGCAGCGGTGTGTGGATCCCGGCGGACGACCGGGGTGTGGAGCGCAAGGTCGCGGCGATCGGGATCCGGGTGCAGCGGGGCGTCACCATGCACGGGTTCGAGATCAACTGCAACGCGGACCTGGCGGCGTTCGGCGAGATCATCCCGTGCGGCATCCGGGACGCCGGTGTGGCGTCGCTGTCGCACGAGCTGGGCCGGGACGTGACGGTGGCCGAGGTGCTGCCGTTGGCGCGCCAGGCCGTTGTGGACGCGTTGAACGGCGACTTGCCGTTGACGGAGCGCACGCTGGTCCGCGCGGAGCCGGTGGCGCCTGGGGTGACGTTCGCCCTTCAGACGGGCTGACAGGGTGATGCCTGCCCCCTAGTGTTCCGGAATTACGGATAACTAGAGGGGGACTCGTCGTGCTCCTGACTCGACGGCATCTGTTCCGGGCGTGCGGGGTCGCTGGTGTGGCCACGCTGGCGCCGACGGCGGCACCGGACGACTGGTTCGGTTGGTTACGGGCGAACCGGCAGCACGTGGCGGTGGTGCTGGACGACGGGCGGGGTGGCCGGGTCGCGCACCGGCCGCACGAGCGGCAGCCGTTGGCGTCGGTGCGGGTGGTCGCGCACCTGGCCAAGTACGCGGAGGGTGTCGTCGAGCCGGACGAGCGGGTGCGCGTCGCGGACTGGGAGCAGTACCGCGTGGGGCACGACGGTGGCGCGCACTCGGCGTCGTTGCGGGAGTTGGGTCTGGCCTGTTCGAACGGTGTGACGGCGGACGATCCGCGGCGGTTCGTGACCGTGGGCGAGTTGGTGGCGGTGATGGTCCGGCACGGCGACGGCGCGGCCGGTGACTGGTTGCGCGGGCGGCTGGGGGTGGCGGTGCCGGCGTTCTCGACCGAGGTGTTGCGGTTGGTGCTGGGGCGGTCGGTGGAGGTCGAGCGGTACGTGCGTGATCCGCGGCTCCGGTTGGAGGTGCTCGGGAAGTCGGCCGACGTGACGCACGAGGGACGGCGGTCGTGGGCTCGGGGGACGTGGGCGGGGACGGCGGCGGAGGTGAACCGGGCGTGCCGGGCGTTGGCCGGGGTGCTGATCGAAGGCACGGGGTTGCCGGGCATCGTCACGGTGGCGTGCAGCGTGCGGTGGGACGACGGCCGGGTGGGCAGTGCGGCGGTGTTGACCAGGGAGGTCGACGAGGCGTGGCACGCGCGGGCCGGCGAGCTGGTGCGGTTAGTCCGAACGGCCCTGGCGGAGCCCGCTGTCCTGCGGGAATTCCACGTGAGCCTCTCGTAGGATGACCGCGGTGGACCTGGTGCGACGACTTGCCGAGCTGGAACAGCGCGTGGCCGCGTTGGAGGGCGACGAGCGGGAAGCGCTCCCGGTGACCGACAGCGGCGCGTTCGGCTACGGCGGGCAGGTGGCGTTGGGCGACGAGCGGGTCTCGTGGCAGATCGACGTGACGCCGGAGCGCGCGCTGTCGTTGCCCGACCGGCCTCGGATCGAGGTGCTGTCCGCGTTGGCGCACCCCGTGCGGGTGGAGCTCGTGCGCACCCTGCTCGCCCGGGGCGCCCAGCCCGCGACGGCGTTGCAGGAGGCCGCCCGGCTCGGATCGACCGGGCAGTTGTACCACCACTTGAAGGCGTTGACCGCGTCCGGCGTGGTGGAGCAGGACAAGCGCGGGACCTACCGGCTGCGGCCGGCCGCGACCGTGCCCGTGCTCGTCCTGCTCACCGCCGCGTCGGACGTCGCCGGTCAGCTGGGCAGCTGAGGCGCGACGGCCGCCGCGATCAACTCCACGTGGTCGAGGTCGGCCAGGTCGAGGACCTGCAGGTACGCCCGGCTGATGCCGGTCCGCTCACGCCACGCGCCCAGCTTCTCGACCACCTCGTCGGGCGTGCCGGCCAGGCCGTTCTGCCGCAGGTCGGCCACCTCGCGGCCGATGGCGGCGGCCCGGCGGGCGACCTCGGCGTCGTCACGTCCCACGCACACCACCAGGGCAGCGGAACGGGTGATGTCCGCCGGGTCGCGGCCGATCTCCGCGCACGCCGCGTCCACGCGCGCCAGCACCTCGACGGCGTTCTCCACGGGCTGGAACGGCAGGTTGAACTCGTCGGCGAACCTCGCCGCGAGCGCGGGCGTGCGCTTGCGGCCCGTGCCGCCGACCAGCACCGGGATCCGGCCCGCGGGCTTGGGCAGGGCGGGCGAGTCGGCGAGGGTGTAGTGCTTGCCGTCGAAGTCGTAGGTCTGGCCGACGGGCGTGTTCCAGAGGCCGGTGATGATCTCCAGCTGCTCCTCGTACCGCTCGAAGCGCTCGACCGTGGACGGGAACGGCAGGCCGTACGCGGTGTGCTCGGCCTCGAACCAGCCCGCGCCGAAGCCGAACTCGACCCGGCCGCCGGACATCTGGTCCACCTGCGCCACGGAGATGGCCAGCGGGCCGGGGTGGCGGAAGGTGGCGGCGGTCATCAGCGTGCCGAGTCGGATCGTCTTGGTGTCGCGGGCGAGGCCGGCGAGCGTGATCCAGGCGTCGGTGGGGCCGGGCAGGCCGTCGACGCCGCCCATCTTGAGGTAGTGGTCGGAGCGGAAGAACGCGCTGTAGCCGGCCGCCTCGGCCGTGCGCGCCACCGCCAGCAACTGGTCGTAGGTGGCCCCTTGCTGGGGCTCGGTGAAGATCCGGAGGTCCACCACGGTGACGCTAGTCGGCCGGGCGGGAGGCTCGCGATCCGATCGTCTTCACCGGCGACGTGACCGCGAGCGCTTCTCCTCGACCGGAGCCGGCGCCGGGACGTCCCGGACGCGCAGCCCCTCGACGACGCGGACGATGGTGCGCTCCACCTCGGCGCTGGCCTTGCGGGGGTCGGACGCGCCGGCGATCGTGCTCGCGCCCGCCGAGAGGGCGCCGAAGAGCAGGCGGCTCATGGTTTCGACCGGCAGCTGTTCGAGTTCGCCCGATGTGACCAAGACCTCGATCGTGGCGCGCAGCAGGCCGTAGCTGAAGTGCTCCTCGGCCTCGCGCCAGCGCTCCCAGCCCATCACGACCGGCGCCTCGTGGATCACGATCCGCTGGTAGGCGGGCTCCAGGCAGACCCGCACGTACGCGCGCAGGCCCGCGATGGCGGTCTCCCACGGGTCGCCGGGCGCGCTGACGATCTCGCCGAGCTTCTCGATGAACTTGGTCTCCACCGAGTCGAAGGCGGCCTCGAACAACGCCTGCTTGCCGCTGAAGTGGTGGTAGAGCGCGCCCTTGGTGAGCCGGGCCCGTTTCGCCACCTCGTCCAGCGAGGTACCCGCGTACCCGCGTTTGGTGAACAGCTCCACGGCACTGTCCACGAGGGCCTGCCTCGTCGACTCCGAGTAGTCCAACCGCCTCGACCGCACTGTCACCACGTTCACAACCGTACGACATACCGACGGTACGTACTCGTGGTATGTTCGCCCCATCGGCCATACCGACGGTATGCCAAAGACCTGGGGTATGACGCCGGTCACCACGAGAGGAGGGCGTGATCATGAGTTGGTCCGACTTCTACCGACGGCGCGACGCTCTGGACGCCGTGCTCCGCGCCGCGGCGGGCAATCCCGCGGCTCCCCTGACGTTCGACCGCGACCTGTTCGCCACCGAGGACGAGCTGCTCCTGGCGTTGCACTACCGCTGGATGCAGCAGCTCACCGGACGGCTCGGCGCGGCGCTGGAGGACAGCGACGACGACCGCGTCGAGACGGTCGCCCGCACGTGGCGCGCGCTGGCCGCCGAGCAGCCCGTGCTGCGCGCGGTGCTGGACGCGCACCTGACGTCCACCGAGGCGAACGAGCGCGAGCAGCGCATGCTGGCCCTGACGGCGGGCTTGGCCGAGCTGTCCGAGCCCGGCGCGGAGATCGCCCGCGTCGGCGCGGCGTTCACGAGCCTGATCCGCACGCGCCCCGCCGTCGTGGCGGGCAGGCACCGCAGGCTCGCCAAGAGCGCCTGACCGCCTGGTAGGTATTGACCCATGCCGAAGTGGATCGCCCGGAAGTGGGACACCGCGGACATCCCGGACCAGAGCGGGCGCACCGTGCTGGTCACCGGGGCCAACTCGGGCCTCGGCCTGCGCACCGCGGAGGTGCTGGCGGGCAAGGGCGCGCGCGTCCTGCTGGCCTGCCGGTCCCCCGAACGCGGGCAACGCGCGCTGGAGCGGGTGCTCGCCACCGGTGGCCGAGCCGAGCTGGTGCCGTTGGACCTGGCCGACCTGTCGTCCGTCCGCACGGCCGCGTCGCTGGTGCGCGAGCGCACCGGTGACGCGCTGGACGTGCTGGTCAACAACGCGGGCGTGATGGCGGTGCCGCTGGGGCGCACCACCGACGGCTTCGAGCGCCAGTTCGGCACCAACCACCTCGGCCACGCCGCGCTGACGTGGCTGCTGATGCCCGCGTTGCGCACGCGGCCGGACGCGCGCGTGGTCACCGTGTCGAGCTTGGCCCACCAGGCGGGCCGCATCGACCTGGCCGACCCGAACTACGAGGTGCGCCGGTACACGTCGTGGGGCGCCTACGGCCAGTCCAAGTTGGCGAACCTGCTGTTCGCGAGGGAGCTGGACCGCCGGACGCGGGCGGCGGGCGTGGACGTGACGTCCGTCGCGGCGCACCCCGGCGTCACCGCCACCGAGCTGAGCGCCAACATGGCCCGGGCGCAGGGCAACCCGCTGCTGGGCATCGGCGCCAAGATCACCGACTTCTTCTCGCAGTCCGTCGAGGTGGGGGCGTTGCCGCAGCTCTACGCGGCGACGGCGCCGGACGTCGAGCCGGGCGGCTACTACGGGCCCGACGGGTTCCGCGGCATGCGCGGCCACCCGGCGCCCGCGGGGTCCACGACAGCCGCCCGCGACGAGCTCGCGGCCAGCCGGTTGTGGGACTTGACGGCCAAGCTCACGGGCGTGGCGCCCGACCCCTCGTGACGTAGGGTTGAAGTCGTGACCGTCGTACCTGAAGGTCGGAAGCTGCTGCGGCTGGAAGTCCGCAACAGCCAAACGCCCATCGAGAAGAAGCCCTCGTGGATCAAGACCAAGGCGAAGATGGGCCCCGAGTACCGGGAGCTCAAGGGCCTGGTCAAACGCGAGGGCTTGCACACGGTGTGCGAAGAAGCCGGTTGTCCCAACATCTACGAGTGCTGGGAAGACCGGGAGGCCACCTTCCTGATCGGTGGCGAGCAGTGCACCCGTCGCTGCGACTTCTGCCAGATCGACACCGGCAAGCCCGCCGACCTCGACCGCGATGAACCGCGTCGGGTGGCGGAGTCGGTGCAGGCCATGGGTCTGCGCTACTCGACCGTGACCGGCGTGGCACGTGACGACCTGGAGGACGGCGGCGCGTGGCTGTACGCCGAGACCGTCCGCCAGATCCACGCGATGAACCCGGGCACCGGCGTCGAGCTGCTGATCCCGGACTTCAACGCGGTGCCCGAGCAGCTGGCCGAGGTGTTCTCGTCGCGGCCCGAGGTGCTGGCGCACAACCTGGAGACCGTGCCGCGGATCTTCAAGCGCATCCGGCCGGCGTTCCGCTACGAGCGGTCGCTGGAGGTCATCACCGCCGCCCGGGAGGCAGGCCTGGTGACGAAGTCCAACCTGATCCTGGGCATGGGCGAGACGCCGGACGAGGTCACCGAGGCGTTGAGCGACCTGTACGACGCGGGCTGCGAGATCATCACCATCACGCAGTACCTCCGGCCCTCGCCCCGGCACCACCCCGTGGAGCGGTGGGTGAAGCCGGAGGAGTTCGTGACGCACAAGGAGACCGCCGAGAGCATCGGGTTCTCCGGCGTCATGGCGGGCCCCTTGGTCCGCTCGTCCTACCGCGCCGGGCGGCTGTACGCGCAGGCCGTGCAGAAGCGCGGCGACGTGCTGCCGGAGAACCTGCGCCACCTGCTCGAGGCGGGCAGCGCGGCGCAGGAGATCACCTCACTGTTGTCGGCTCGCTGACCACCACGCCGTCCAGCGCTCGGACGTAGTCGGATCCGAACGCGCTGGACGGCGTGTGCGCGCCGGGGGTCGTGTCGGCCAGGCGTTGGACCGCCTTGATCACCGAGTCGGCGGTGAGGTCGTAGGCGTTCGGTCCGGTGAGCGCGGCCTGGACCCGGTGGCCGTCGCCGTCCCAGACCTCGCCGAACACCTCGCAGCGGGTCCTGGCCCTGGTCGTGCCGCTCGGACCGCCGATGCGCTTGGCCAGCGCCCGGCCGAGCCGTTGCGCCAGGTCGGTGCGCAGCAGTGGCGCGGTGAGCGGCTGGAGTGCGCCCAGCACGCCCGGGATCGTGGTGAACGTGGTGATGTTCGGGATGCCGGTGGACCGGTAGGCCGTGCTCACGTCGCCCCACGGGATGGCGCCGACCTCCCTCGGCCGGTCGCGGAAGTGCGCCGTGCGTCGGCGGTGACCGAGCCGGACCGAGCGGATCTCGCCGTCCACCCGCGCCCGTCCCCCGCCGCCCGAGCCTTCGACGGCGGTCAGCGCCGTGCCCGTGCTCGCGCCGCCCTGGACCAGGAACGCGAGGTCGAGGTGCGTGGCCGTCGGCAGGGCGTCGTGCAGCATGGCGGCGAGGCAGTCCGTGGGTACGACGTCGAACCCGGCGCCGGGCAGCAGCACCACGCCGGCTTCCTTCGCGTCCCGGTCACGTCGGCTGACGGCCTCGAAGACGTCGATCTCGCCGGTGATGTCGACGTAGTGCGTGCCGCTCTTGAGGCACGCCTCCACCATGGGGCCCGACGTCGCCGAGAACGGCCCGGCGCAGTGGGCGACCGCGTCCACGTCCTCCAGTGCCCCTGAGGCTCGCTCAAGACCGAACACCCGGTGCTCCAGCCCCAGCCGTTCGGCGAGGGGACGGAGCTTCGCCGCGTCACGCCCCGCCAACACCGGCCGCAACCCCCGTCGCACGGCCAGTTCCGCGACGAGCGTGCCGGTGAACCCGTAGGCGCCGTAAACCATCCACGTCATGCGCTAGAAGCTACTCGCAGGTAGCTAGGCGGACGACCGGCGGCGCACCACGATGCTGCCGACGACCAGCAACGCACCCAACACGCAGACGGGAGCGGCCCAAGCCAACCGCTCCAAACGCAGCCGGCCGCAGATCTCGACGAACGCCGCACCCTCCGCCTCGACCGCCACAGGGTCGAACCCCATGCCGACGCTGTTGCCGCAGGCGACGGAGAACCCGGACGGCGAGTCGGTGGACAGGGGCAGCAGCATGATCAGCAACCCGGCCAGGAAGAACGCAACACCGACCACCGCGGTGACGGCCCTGGGCGACATGCGAGGAAGTTACGTCTTCGGCACGCTCCGGCATAGGGGGATGCCACATAGGGGGATCGCGTTAGCAGCCCCTAATGGGCCATCCGGCCTACTCGGGGCCAAGCGGACCTCCTGGTGCGCCGAACGGTCCCCCGCGCTCCCGGTCCGATCGGCCGAACCATTCAGGAACCGGACAATTTCAGGAACTCTTCAGGACGTGATCACGACCGAAAAACGATAATCACCCCATCGAGCGACTTGCTTTCCGTCGACGCCACCCATTACGCCCAACTCCGCGCCTCAGCGTGCAACTACGCACCTCATCACCCGCACCGAGCCCCACCACCGCTGGGCTCAGACCGCTTGCCGCTCGCCGACCGATCCGCCCGTTCCACCCGTTCGTGCGTCACGGTAAATGCACCTCACCGAACTCCGCGAGCCGTTCCGCCGCCGCCGCTAAAGGAGCTCCGACCCTCGTGAACAGCATTGAAGACCGCGCCCTGCTGACCACTCTGGAACGTCGTCTGGCCGCCGCATTGGGTGGCAGCACCCGATTCGGCCACCTGGCACTCCACTGGCCCGCCGCCGCGGCACGACGGGCCCGCGACACGGTCGCGTTCCGCACCAACGACGTTGGCGGCTACGGCCCGATCCCCCTCGACCGAACGTTGGACATCACCACCGTCACCGCCCGCTTCGCCCGGATCCCCGAGTTCGCCAGAACCGACGAGCTCAAGCAGTCCCGCTTAATCCCCTGCGCCGACCACGACCTCGAAGAACTGCTGACCGCCCCAATCCCCATGGACCGCTGGATCACCTTCGAGACCACCGTCGGGGGCCGCACCTACCGCCTCCACGAGGGCCGTTGGCACGAGGCGAGTCAGGCAACCCCCACGAACACCGCCTTGTCAGAACCGAAATCGGGCTGCAAAGTAATCTGGAGCTCTCCCGCCTGCGCCCCGACCGCGAACGCCACGTCGTAGGCGTAGGTCTTGCCGGGCAACACAGTGGCGCTCTCCATCCCACCACCCCCACACGGACCGTTGGAGTCGAACACAGCTTCCGCTTTCCTGCCGTCGAACTGCGCTTCGCCGCCAAACGAGAACACGGCCAGATCGAACGGCTCATCCGTGCCGTTGATGACGGTCACGGTCACCTTGGCCGCGCGAACAACGTCCGGCCCCGAACCGCGCTGCTTGGGCACGCACGACACGGGTGCGGAGACTTCAACGGCCAGTCCGCCGGCCCAGGTGTAGCGCTGCCCCCACGTGGGCGGCGACTGCACCGCGTCGGGCTTCCCCTCGGTCGGAGCGGCACTGCCCGTTCCACCGCTCACCCGCCCTTCGTTGGTGGAGCCGCCAAACTCCTCCACCACCGCTATCTGGGCCATGACGGTGAAGACGATCGCGAGCACGCACAACACGACACCGATCACCGCGATGATCTTCTTGGTGCCGAAGAGCGCGATGATGCCGAGCACGAGTCCGACACCGGCGACCACGATAGTCAGGTTGTTGAAGAAGGTGATGGGCGACCCGACGACGCCCGTGATGCCGAGAATGAGCGCCGTCCAGGCGAGCGCACCGAAACGACTCGGATTTGCCACGACCTGAGGCGGGTACGGCTGCGGATATGGTCGCGGGTAAGGATCTTGTTGGTGCTCCATGGCGCACTTCCCCGAATCCGACGTACGCCCGGAAGTCGCAGTACCCAAACGGGACGTTACAACGTATGCCCGACCGTTATCCGCCCAGCCACGGAGGTAACGCGCAGATCGCGCATGACGATTGGCCGCACCACCGATAATATGAACAGTTTTTGGATCGCCCTCGCCAGCGTCCTGCGATCAGCACCTACTCGATGGCGTCGAGAGCCAGGTGCCACGGGTAGTGGGGCATCACTTTGCCTCCGGTCCTCGGCGGGTGCGGTTGGAGGCCGTCTTCGCCGAACACCACCTTCACCCCGGACGACCGCAGCGCGTCGATGCTGCGGTGGAGGACGGGGTTGGCAGCGAGGGCGGTGTTGACGAAGGGCAGGACGGCGATCGGCACGCCGAGGCCGGTGAGTTCGGCGAGTTGGGTCAGCACGTAGGTGTCGGCGATGCCGGCGGCCCACTTGTTGATCGTGTTGTAGGTCGCGGGCGCGACCACCACCGCGTCGGCCTTGGGCAGCGCCGGCTGTCCCTGGCGCTGGTAGCCCGTGCGGACGGGGTGGCCGGTGAGGTCTACCAGCTTGTCCAGGTCGAGGAAGTGTTCGACGGCGGCGGGGGTGGCTACGCAATGAACCGACCAGCCTCTGCCTTGGGCAAGGTCGATGGCGACGTCGACGTGATCGGCCGGGCCGGCGGCGCAGACCATCAGGTACAGGACTCGCTCGGTCATTCGGGCACTCCGGCTCGGTGGGCAATCTGACGGGCGGGTTCCTGTGAGGCATGTGAAGGCGAAGCGAAGGCTCTACAAGATCGACCAGTGGATCTCGTCGCCGGCCTCCAGCGCCGCGATCCGACGACGCACCTCGTCGGCCTGCGGCGACCCGTTGACGGCCTTCCGCGCGTTCGTCGTCACCATGCGCAGCTCGCGAAGGTCCCGCATGGTGGCGAAGCCCTCCCACTCGCGGATGTCGCGGCCGTAGCGGGCGCAGAACTCCTGGTACTCCTGCTCAGGGAAGCCGAAACGGCGGCAGTGCACCTCGACCGTCACCAGATCCCACTCCACCGGCCCGACCGCCGCGCTGTCCCAGTCGCAGAGCACTGGCCGGTCGCTCCCTTCGTCCCACAGGGTGTTCCGGTGCTGCGGGTCACCGTGGATCAGGCGCGGCGGGCCGTCGTAACGCAGTCCGGGGACCGCGTCGACCAGGCGGCTCCAGCGCCGCAGCAGGACGTCGCGCTCATGGTCGGAAATGATCCTGCTCGCCTGGATCGAGTGGTGGATGGCGCCCAGCGCGTCCAATTCCGGCAGCGGCAACGACGGAAGCGGCACTTCGTGCAGAGCTCGAAGGGGTACGGCGATGTCACTTGCCGCGATCTGGCGCGTCGGTGGCAGGTATCGCCACAGCGTCACCCCGCAACCGGCGGCTTCGAGCGGCTGGCTGGTGCCGGCGAGCAACGGCACCGACGGCACCCCGTGCTCGGTCACCCACTCGACGAGGGCCACCACCGCCGCGGTGTGTCGGATGTTCGGCCGCGCCACCTTCACGATGACCGGCGCGGTGACGAGGCGGAAGACGGCGTTGGTCTGATGCCTGAGGAGTTCGGCACCTGCGGCATCGAGACCTGCCCGTTCGCAGACGGCTTGCAGAACCAGCCGAGTGCGTTCGGGCGTAAAAGTGTTTTCCGTGAGCCGGGGAAGATCGTGGCCGGCGAGCGCCATCAGCCGGAACCCTCCTGTGCGGTGACCAATTCACGCAGTTCCACGGCAGCGGGCAACTGTCGCTGAGCGGCAGGAATGGCTGCCACGACGTCAAGCGCGCGGGTCAGCACGATGCGGGTCCGATGTTCGGGCGGCAACTGTTCCAGGGTACGTACCGCCAACTCGCAGGCACTGTCAGCATCGCCGCGAATCACTTCACCGACCGCCTGATCCAACTGGATCAGTGCCGGGTCGATCGGGATCGACGGCTCCTGGCTGTAGCGCTCGAGCGCCTGCGCTTGGACGTGGCGGGCACGGTCGGTCTCACCCAGGTACGTGAGCGCCCCGGACAAGTAGAGGAGCAGTCGCTTGTCGTTGAACTGGAAAGCCGCGTCGGTCATCGGCTCATCGAGTTCGTCGACCATCTGTTGCGCCCTGCGCATAGCGCGGCCGGCACCTTCCCGGTTGCCGAGCCGGGCCAGCGCCCGACCTTCGGCTGCGGCGGCAAGGGCACTGGCGCTGCAAACGGTTCTCGGCAGCAATGCCTGCGCTGCCCGTGCGAGGACGACGGTTTGCTCCACTCGACCGTAGTAGTAGGGCAACATGGCTTCCTGTGCACGCACCTGTGCCTGCAGTCGGGGGTTCGCCGTGTCGTCTGCCGCGAGTCGGGCTGTGCCGTACCAGTAGCGAGCGCGGCTGACCTCCCCGAGCTTCATCAAGGCGTCGGCGCTCAACAGGCCAAGGACTGCGGTGGCTTCAGACAGCCGAGCCTGCACGCCTGCCGGCTGACGCTCCGCCGCCATCGACTGGACCTCGATGAGGTCCGGCACCACCGCTCGAAGCACCGAGACCGGTGCGGTGCGGGTGTACGTCATGACGTGCTCCGCTACCCGTTCCTCGATCACGCCGAGACGCGCGACGGACGCGAGGCCGGTGGAGAGCGTCTGGTCGACGAGAAGCCGCGTGCGGTCGAGCGCGGTCATGAGCGCGGGTCCATCCGGAACGTCCGGGTCGCCCACAGGAGCAACCAGCCGGCCGTCCGCGTCAAGCAGGCGCGCGAGTTCGCGCACCGACACGCCCAGCAGTTCCATGAGCTTCGGTCGCACGTGAGGCGACGGCTCGCTGTCGCCGGATTCCCAGCGCCGAACCGTGGACGTGTCGACGTCCAGGGCTTCGGCCAGCCGTTCCTGGGTGTAACCGGACATGCGACGGACCTGGGCGAACCGTGCGCGTTTCGCTGCCATCGGCCGACCTCCGGGAGATGCCGCCACCACCGTAGCGGACGACCGTTTCCCTGAGTCAGCACCCGGTACGCGGTCGATGCGCGGTCAATGCGCTCCTCGCGCACTGTTGTTCCGAAGTTCACTGCGATTCGCTTTCCACCAACGAATCCGCGGTGTCGGGAGAACTCTCGACTGAACGATCGGGAAAGAGAACCATGTCCACAGACGCGCAGTCATCCACCACCCTGCGGGCCGCGCTCGACTACGCCGAGATGGGCTGGCCCGTCATACCCGGCGCGATTTGGCACGCCGGGCACTTCGCCCATCCACTGGACGAGCGTCCGGTCACCGACCCTTGCCTCCGTCCGATCGGAGAGGCCACCACAGACACCGCTCGCGTGCGGGAATGGTGGTCGGCAACAGGCCTCCACCTGCCCAACGTCTTCACGGTGATCGGTGCGCGCCTCGGCGCGATCATGGTGGCCGAATCGCTGGTCATGGATTTGGCGGACAACCCTTGGTTCGTTGCCAATCCCACGCCGGTCCTGGCCTTCCCGAACATGCCGATGGCCTACTTCCTCGTTCGACTGCCGATGCCCTCGGTACTGCTCAGCGCTCAAGCACGAGTGCTCGATCCGGGGACGCCCCTGCCCATGCCGCCGAGCGCCCTCGGTGAAACGCCGGTGATCTGGCTGGTCTCACCCGAAGAGGCAGGTCATGCCCTGATGGTCGGTGACGAACTGGCCGATCTCATCCAAGCTGTGGAAAGGAAGACCGCGTGAACGAGTCGATGCACGAGTTGGCCGCCGGCGAGGCCCCGCGGCTCTTCGCCATCGTGGAGGAGCACGGCGACCCGAAAGACCTCCGCGTCGCCGGGTACGGCCTGGCCTACGAGGACCGGGCCGAGGTCAACTCGGTGGAAGGCGACTTCCACCTCGCCTCCCAGAGCCCTGAACACGCCCGCACTCTGTTCGAGATCAGCTCCCGTTCGGCCGGAGTGCGGCGAGCACACGTTGTCTGGCTGGACGGCACCCGAAGCACGCAGCCGGACCGCGGCGGTCTTGACGGGCGAAGCGAAGGCGCGAAGCGCTGAAGCGAAGCCCGCCAACGTGGGGGCCAGGGGCGCCAGCCCCGGCGGGGGTCCGGGGGCGGAGCCCGCCGGGCGGGGCGCGGGGGTTGCACCCCCGCACTAGCACAGTGGGCGCGGCAGGATTCGAACCTGCGACCGCTCGGGTGTAAACCGAGTGCTCTTCCGCTGAGCTACGCGCCCCCGAAGCGCCGGCCCTCTCGGTGGCCGGCGTCGGAAGGTATCAGGACAGGGCTGCCACGGCCTTCTTCCACGCCTCCTGGTCGCGTGGTTCGCCGGGGGCGTTCACCTCGGCGTAGCGGACCACGCCGGCGGTGTCGAGGAGGAAGGTGCCGCGGTTCGCCAGGCCCGCCTGTTCGTTGAACACGCCGTAGGCCTGGGCGACCTGCCCGTGCGGCCAGAAGTCCGACAGCAGCGGGAACTGGTAGCCCTCCTGGGCGGCCCACGCCTTCAAGCTGAACGGTGTGTCCACGGACACGCCGATGACCTGCACGTTCTCGTCCTCGTACGCGGCCAGCTCGTCGCGCACCTGGCACAGTTCGCCGGTGCAGATGCCGCTGAACGCGAACGGGTAGAACACCAGCAGCACGTTGCGCTCCCCGCGGAACGAGGACAGCGTCACGGGCTGCTTGTTGTAGTCGTTGAGCGTGAAGTCAGGGGCCTGTGCGCCGACCTCGACCATGCAACCCTCCAGCGAAATCATGCAACCCGAAGAACGGGCTCCACCCGATCGGGGAGCCCGCCGTCGAGCCTAGGGCATGGCGGTCGGCGTGCCTCGTCGCGGTTAGCGCTTCGTCTTGGCCGACTTCGGCGAGACGAGCCTGGTCGCGGACCAGTCACCGCTCACCGTGATGTTGGAGGTCTGGGCGAGTCCCGCGGTGGACACGGCCTCGGCGATGTCACTCGGCTCGACGTGACCGGCCCGACCCGTCTTGGGCGTCAACACCCAGATCACGCCGTCGTCGGCCAGGGCCGTGGTGGCGTTGATCAAGGCGTCGGCGAGGTCGCCGTCCTCCTCGCGCCACCACAGCAGGACCACTTCCATGACCTCGTCGGAGTCCTCATCGAGCAGATCACCGCCCACCCGCTCCTCGATCGCGGCACGGAGGTCGTCGTCGACGTCCTCGTCCCAGCCGATCTCCTGGACCACGCTGCCCGGTTCGATCCCGAGCCTGTCGGCGACACCGATCTTGCCGGCGTCTTCCGCGGCGACCACGGCTTCCACTCCTCCAAGTACACAAGAGCGGCAGTCGGGTACGACTGCCGCGCGATGTCACTACCAGTCGCGGCTAGCGAACACTGTCAGCCCCGCCACGCGCAACCGTAACGGCCAAGACACGCCGCATCGGGTACCCCCGAGTGCGGTACTCCGACCGGATGAGGCACGCTCTACACACCTCCTATTCGCGCGCGCGAGGAAACGATCCAGAGTTACTCACCGGTAGAGGTGACGGGACCGTGCCTGGCGGGTGACGATGGAGCTGAGAAGACCCCGGAACGAGGAGATCCCTTGGCCCCGCAGAACACCCCCGAGCGGGTACGCGTCATCCGTGACGGTCTGGCCGCCCACCTCCCCGACATCGACCCGGAGGAGACCGCGGAGTGGCTGGAGTCGTTCGACGCCGCGCTCAAGGGCGGCGGGCAGCAGCGCGCCCGCTACCTGATGCTGCGGCTGCTCGAGCGGGCCAGGGAGAGCCACGTCGGCGTCCCGTCGCTGACCAGCACGGATTACGTGAACACCATTCCCACCGAGCGTGAGCCGTGGTTCCCCGGCGACGAGGAGGTGGAGCGCCGCTACCGGGCCTGGATCCGGTGGAACGCGGCGATGACCGTGCACCGCGCGCAGCGCCCCGGCGTCGGCGTCGGCGGCCACATCTCGACCTACGCGTCGTCGGCGAGCCTCTACGAGGTCGGCTTCAACCACTTCTTCCGGGGCAAGGACCACCCCGGCGGGGGCGACCACGTCTTCATGCAGGGCCACGCATCTCCCGGCGTGTACGCCCGCGCGTTCCTCGAAGGCCGGCTGTCCGCCGAGCAGCTCGACGGCTTCCGCCAGGAGTTCTCGCACGCGGGACCGGGCGGCGGCCTGCCGTCGTACCCGCACCCGCGGCTGATGCCGGACTTCTGGGAGTTCCCCACCGTGTCCATGGGCCTCGGCCCGATGAACGCGATCTACCAGGCGCGGTTCAACCGCTACCTGCGCGACCGCGGCATCAAGGACACGTCCGACCAGCACGTCTGGGCGTTCCTCGGCGACGGCGAGATGGACGAGCCCGAGTCGCGCGGCCTGCTCCAGGTCGCGGCGAACGAGCAGCTGGACAACCTGACCTTCGTGGTGAACTGCAACCTGCAGCGCCTCGACGGCCCGGTCCGCGGCAACGGCAAGATCATCCAGGAGCTGGAGGCGTTCTTCCGCGGCGCGGGCTGGAACGTCATCAAGGTCATCTGGGGCCGCGAGTGGGACTCGCTGCTGCACGCCGACCGCGACGGCGCGCTGGTCAACCTGATGAACACGACGCCGGACGGCGACTACCAGACGTACAAGGCCAACGACGGCGCCTATGTCAAGGAGCACTTCTTCGGACGCGACCCGCGCACGAAGGAGCTGGTCGCGCCGATGTCCGACGACGAGGTGTGGAACCTCAAGCGCGGCGGCCACGACTACCGCAAGGTCTACGCGGCGTACAAGGCGGCGGTGGAGCACCACGGCCAGCCGACGGTCATCCTCGCCAAGACCATCAAGGGCTACGGCCTGGGCCCGCACTTCGCGGCGCGCAACGCCACGCACCAGATGAAGAAGATGACCCACGAGGACCTGAAGCTCTTCCGGGACAGCCTGCGCATCCCGATCGAGGACAAGGACCTGGACCCGTACCTGCCGCCGTACTACCACCCCGGCAAGGACTCCCCGGAGATCCAGTACCTGCTGGAGCGGCGCAAGCAGCTCGGCGGGTTCGTGCCGGAGCGGCGGACCAAGTCCAAGGCGCTGGTGCTGCCGGGCGACAAGGTCTACGACGTGATCAAGCGGGGCTCGGGCAAGCAGGAGGTCGCCACCACGATGGCGTTCGTCCGGCTGGTCCGCGACCTGGCCAAGGACCCGGAGATCGGCGGCCGGATCGTGCCGATCATCCCGGACGAGGCGCGCACGTTCGGCATGGACTCGATGTTCCCGGCGCAGAAGATCTACAACCCGAACGGGCAGATGTACACCTCCGTGGACGCCCAGCTGATGCTGGCGTACAAGGAGAGCGAGCAGGGCCAGATCCTGCACGAGGGCATCAACGAGGCCGGTTCGACCGCGTCGTTCACCGCGGCGGGCACGTCCTACGCCACGCACGGCGAGCCGATGATCCCGATCTACATCTTCTACTCGATGTTCGGGTTCCAGCGCACCGGCGACGGCCTGTGGGCGGCGGCGGACCAGATGGCGCGCGGTTTCGTGCTCGGCGCGACGGCCGGCCGCACCACGCTGACCGGTGAGGGCCTCCAGCACGCCGACGGGCACTCGTTGCTGCTGGCGCACACCAACCCGGCCGTGGTGGCGTACGACCCGGCGTGGTCGTTCGAGGTGGCGCACATCGTCAAGGACGGTCTGCGGCGGATGTACGGCGAGAACGCCGAGAACATCTTCTACTACATGACCGTCTACAACGAGCCGTACCAGCAGCCGGCCGAGCCCGAGGGCTTGGACGTGGACGGCCTGCTCAAGGGCCTGTACCGGTACAAGGTGGCGCCGGCGCAGAGCGGTCCGCGGGCGCAGCTGCTGGCGTCGGGCGTGGCGATGCCGTGGGCGGTCAAGGCGCAGCGGATGCTGGCCGAGGAGTGGGGCGTGCAGGCCGACGTGTGGTCGGCGACGTCGTACTCGGAGCTGCGGCGCGAGGCGGTCGAGGTCGACCGGCACAACCTGCTGCACCCCGACCAGGAGCCGCGCGTGCCGTACGTCACGCAGGCGCTGGCGGACGCGGCCGGCCCGGTGGTCGCGGTGTCCGACTGGATGCGCGCAGTGCCGGACCTGATCCGGCCGTACGTGCCGACGGACATGACGACGCTGGGCACCGACGGATTCGGGTTCTCCGACACCCGGCCCGCGGCGCGGCGGCACTTCCTGGTCGACGCCGAGTCGGTCGTGGTGGCCACGCTGGCGGCGTTGGCCAAGCGCGGCGAGATCCAGCAGTCGCTGGTCGTGCAGGCGGCCCGGAAGTACAAGATCGACGACGTGAGCGCGGCGGGCCCGTCCACCTCGGACGCCGGCCTGGCGTGATCGGCTGAACGGTGAGGGGGCGGTCGCGTTCGTCGCGGCCGCCCCTTCGTCGTCTCCGCACTTGTGCGGCCGACCAGCGGAAATCTCCGGCTTCCCGCTGCGAGATGTGATCCACCCCATAGACTTGGCGCACACACCGGCGTGCCGACGAGGGGTCTGGGGTGGGGACGCAGCCGCAGCACGCGTTGCACCGCACGGTCGTCGTCGTGGACGTGTCCGCGTTCGGCGGGCGGTTGCGCGTTCCCCAGGAGGAGATCCGGCGCGGGCTGTACGCGGCGCTGGAGGCGGCGTTCGACGACAGCGGGCTGGACTGGGCGGCCAGCCGCCACGAGGACCGCGGCGACGGCGTGCTGGTGCTCGTGCCGCCCGACGTGCCCAAGAGCCGGGTGGTCGACGGCCTGCCGCACGCGCTGCTCGGCGAGTTGCGCCGCTACAACGCGACCCGCAACGAGGACGCCCGCATCCGGCTGCGGATGGCGATCACGGCGGGCGAGGTGCAGCACGACGAGCACGGCGTGGTCGGCGACGAGGTGACGCTGGCGTTCCGGCTGCTCGACTCCAGGCCGCTGCGGGACGCGCTGGCCCGGTCGACCGCGTTGTTCGCGCTGATCGTCTCCGACCGGTTCTACGCCGACGTGGTCCGGCCGGACCCGGCCCTGGCGCCGGACTCGTTCCGCCCGGTCGACGTGGAGGTCAAGGAGGTGCACGGCCGGGCCTGGCTGCACGTGCCGAACGGCGTGCCGGCGATCAACCCGCGGCCGCCCCGGCACCGCCGCAAGCGCGGCAAGCCCCGCCTGGCGCCGGTCCTGCTGGTGGCGCCGCTGCTGTTCGTCGGCGCCACGAACGCCGCCGGGTCCGCGCCGCCCGCCGTGCCGCCGTGCCCTCCCCCGGTGCAGCTCAACGTCCTGGTGTCGGCCGAGAAGGAGGAGATCGTCCGCTCGCTCGCGCTGGAGCTGGAGAACGACTCCGGCCGGCACAACGAGCTGGGCTGCAAGGAGTTCAACGCGCTGGTGTTCGGGGGCAAGTCCGGCAAGGCGGCGGCCGAGGCGCTGGGCCGGGGCTGGCAGCCGGGCGACCTGACCGAGGTGGGCGCCGAGCCGCACGTGTGGCTGCCGGACACCACCGCGGAGGTCCGGGCCGTCGAGGCGGCGTTGCTCGAACGCGCCGACGTGCGGCTGCACCGCCGCCAGGGCGTGGCGATCTCGCCGGTGGTGCTGGGCGCGTCGGAGGAGTTGGCGAGGCAGATCGCGACGCCGGACGGCGACTTCCGGTGGCGGGACGTGACGCGGCCGGCGGCGGTGGACACGTCGTCGGGCGCCGGGCTGGCCGCGGCCACCGCCTTGGCGCACGGCGAGCTGGGCGGGCTGTACCTGGAGTCGCTGGACGTGCCGCGCAAGCTGCACGAGCTCACCAGCCGCACGACCACCGACGAGCCGTGCGTCGGCGACGTGGCCCTGATCGGGTCGGAGCAGGCGGTCGCCGACACCGACGGCTGCCGGGTGCTCTACCCCGAGGGCGGCGCGCTGGTGTTGGACCACCCGTTCGTGGAGGTGGAGCGGCCGGCCCGGCCGAACCAGCGGCGGCTGCTGATCGTGAACCGGTTCCTGGAGTTCCTGCTCTCGCCCTACGCCCAGGAGGAGTTCAAGCGGGCGGGTTTCCGCGACGTGGCCTGGAACGTCGGTCCGCAGCGCGGCTCGGGCGTGCGGCCGGACCGGCCCCGGACGCTGGCGGTCGCGCCGGACGCGAGGGCGGTGCGGGAGGCGTGGGAGGCCGCGAGCCGACCGCGCGTGATCGCCGTGGCCGGTGACGGCTCGTCCGACGCGAACCTGTTCGGGAGCCGGGTGGCGGGGCTGGCCGGGCCGCGTGACCGGGTGATCGTGCTGCCCCTGACCGGGGGCGTGGTCCAGGCGGGCGTCGAAGCGGGCGCCAACGTCGTGGTGCTGGTGTCGGCGGCGCAGGCGCCTGCGGTCGCCAAGGCCGTCAGCGGTCCCGTGCAGGTGGTGGCCGTCGGGTTCACGGAGGGGGCGTGCGCGGCCTCAACGCCCCTCTACGAGGCCGCGCACGACCACGGGGGGCAATGCGTCGAAATCGTCACCGCTAACGGTTCCGGGGCCACTCAGCGCCAGCAGGACGCTCTGGACGCCGTGGCGCGCGCCGCGTGGGGAGGATGACGTGATCCGCGTTCTCGTGCCGCTGGTGGTGCTCCTGGCGGCCTGCACGACCCCGGTCCGGGACGACTCCCGGGACGGCACCGGGCCGATCACCTTCGTGGACGGCCGCGACACCACCGCGGGCAGCCAGGTGCGCAAGCTGGTCCAGCTGTGGAACGAGCGGGCCAGCAGGCGCGAGCAGGTGGCGTTCGTGGAGATGCCGACGTCCACCGACGCCCACCGCGCCCAGCTGACCGCCCGCGCCCAGGACCTGGAGGGCGTGGCCGACAGCCCGGAGTGCTACGACGTGATGGCCGTGGACATGGTGTGGACGGAGCCGTTCGCCGCGGCCGGGCACCTGGAGCCGCTCGACTCGGCCGAGTTCGGCGTGGACCGGATGCTGGAGGAGGCGGTGGAGGCGGCCAAGTCCCGCGACGGCAGCAGGCTGTGGGCGGTCCCGTGGCGCAGCGACGCCGGGTTGCTCTACTACCGCAAGGACGTGCTCGAAGCGGAAGGTCTGGCCCCGCCGACCTCGTGGCAGGAGCTGAGGGAGCAGGCGAGCACCGTCGCGCCGCGCTACAACCTGCACGGCTACGTCGGCCAGTTCCGGCGCTACGAGGGCCTGGTGGTGAACACGGCCGAGGCGGTCTGGGCGCACGGCGGCGACCTGGAGCGCCTGGACGCGCCCGAGACGAAGGCGGGCGTGCGGGCGCTCGCGGACGGCTTCGCGGAGGGCTGGATCCCCCGCGAAGCCCGCGACTACGACGAGAACGCCTCGCTGACGGCGTTCCAGTCCGGCCAGGCGTTGTTCATGCGCAACTGGCCGTACGCCGGGCCGGTGCTGGACACGCCCGGCTCGCCGGTGAAGGGCAAGTGGGGCAGGGTCGCGCTGCCGTGGCCGAGCGCGTTGGGCGGCTGGAACCTGGCCGTGTCGCGGTGCTCGGCGAACCAGCGGACCGCGCGCGAGTTCATCAAGTTCGTCACCTCCGACGCCAACCAGCGGCGGATGGGCGAACTCGCCGGGTTCGGGCCCACCTCCCAGGCGCTGTACGAGGAGCCGGACCTGGTGCCGCCCGAGCTGCGGGACAGCCTGCTGAACGCCCGGATCCGGCGCCCGTCGCCGCACTACGACGAGCTGACCAGCGTGATGCAGGAGAGCCTGCACCACGTGCTGGAGAAACCGGATTCGGTCGACCAGTCGCTGGACCAGCTGGCGGACGACCTGGCCGAGGCCGCCGAGGGGCGCTAGGGCGTGTATCGAAGTCCGCGATCGCGACAGCCGGGGCCGGTGCGGCCCCTGACGCCACCGCCGGAACACCCGAGGACAACCAGTCCGAGGGCGCCCCGGCGGCGGCGCCAGGAACCACACCAACCCTACCGCGGACTTCGACACACGCCCTAGGCGGTGGCCGCCTTGACGCGCGTGGTGGTCTGCTTCGCGGCGCGGTTCCAGTCGATCCAGCCGCGGATCACCAGGACGGCGAAGACGGTGTAGACCGCGGCGCTGAACCACAGCCCGGACTGGAGCTGCAGCGGCACGCCGATCGCGTCCACCACCAGCCACACCAGCCAGAACTCGACCAGGCCCAACCCCTGGAGGGTGAAGGCGAGCACGGTGCCGACGAAGATCGCGGCGTCCGGCCACGGCGCCCACGAGGCGTCCAGCGCGTCCAGCAGCAGCGCGAACCCGACCGTGCCGAGCACGAAGGCGACCGCCACGGCGAGGCGTTCCTTCGCGGTGCCCTTGCGGACGACCACGCCGAACACCGGGTCACGCCGGCGCGTCCACGCCCACCAGCCGTAGAGCGTGATCAGCGCGATCACCACCTGGCGCGCGGCCGTGCCGCCGAGCTGCGCGGACATGTACACCACGAACAGCAGCGTGACCGAGACCAACTGCACGGGCCACGTCCAGAGCGAGCGTTTCTGCGCCAGGTACACCACCACCAGCGCGAAGACCTGGCCGATGAACTCCGCCCAGGAGACCTTCTGCCCGAACACCGTGAAGCCCTGCTCCATCAAGACGTGCACCGCGTCCTCCATCCCCGACAGGCGTCTCCGGGGCAGGGCAGGTCAACGGCACGCGCGCCTCCCATCCGGACTTTCACCGTCGGCCTCGGAATTCCACCGAGTCAACCGCCCTGGTGGGCGGGTCGCGGGCTGTGACCGCCGGTTCGGATTTCCACCGAGCCCCGGAGCGCATGTCTCTCATCGCGTCGGAACATCATCGCGCGCGAAACTGTTCCTGGGGTGATCGACGGCACAGTGCGCAAGATCCGAGAACGCACCCACTCGTGGCCACCTCGACTTCAGCCCCGGTACACCGGCGGCCAGTAGCTTCCGCCGAATGCGAATCCTGCTCATGGCCGCGGTGGTGCCGCTGCTCATCGCCTCCTCACCCGGGCCGGACGTGGTCGTGCCGGTCACCCAGACCCGCGCGTTCGTCGACGACGCGTCCGGGCAGCCGGCCGACGCCGACGCCGACGACCCGGCGATCTGGGTGCACCCCCGCTCGGCGGGGCGCAGCGTCGTGCTCGGCACGCTGAAGGAGGGCGGGCTGGCCGCGTTCGACCTGGCCGGCCGGACCCTGGGCACCTACCCGGCGCCGCTGCCGCCGACGCCGGACGCCAAGCCGGGCCGGTACAACAACGTCGACGTGCTCAGCGGGGTGCCGGTCGACGGGCGGGCGCGGAACCTCGCGTTCGTCAGCGACCGCGGCCGGGACCGGATCCGGGTCTACGAGATCGACGGTCGCGGCGCGGCGGCGGGTGCGGCGGTCGTGCGGGACGTGACCGATCCGGGCGCGCGGCCGGTGTTCTCCTCGTCGGAGGAGGAAGTGGACGACCAGCACACCGCCTACGGCCTGGCGACCGGGTTCGTCGGCCGCACGCCGGTGGTCGTGACGAACCGGCGCAACGAGACCAGGGTCGCCCTGCTGCGCGTGACGGCGGGCCCGGTCGGCTCGGTCGGCACCGCGGTGGTGTCCACGCTGGACCTGCCGTCGTCGTTCCCGCTGCCCGACGGCACGACCTGGAGGCCGTGCGGCGAGCCCGGTGAAGGGCCCCAGCTGGAGGGCATGGTGGTCGACTCCGAGCACGGCGTGCTGTACGCGGCGCAGGAGGACGTCGGCATCTGGCGCGTGCCGCTGCGGGCGACCGGGTTCGGCACGCCCGTGCTGATCGACAAGGTTCGCTCGTTCGGGGTACCGCAGACCTACGACCCGGAGACCGAGGAGTGCTCGGTGTCGGGCGCGGACCCCGGTTTCGGTGGCAGGCACCTGGCCGCCGACGCCGAGGGGCTGACCGTCGGCGACGACTACCTGATCGCGTCCAGCCAGGGCGACTCGCGGTTCGTGGCCTACGAGCGGGACGGCCGCAACTCCTACGTCGGCGACTTCGTGGTCGGCGCGGGTCGGGGCAACGACTCGGTCGAGCACTCCGACGGAGCGCACCTGGTGACCGCCGACCTCGGCCCGGACTACCCGGAGGGCCTGCTCGTCGTGCACGACGGCGAGCGCACCCCGGCCGCGGGCGACCTGGCGACCACCGGCTTCGCGTACGTGAGCTGGGAGGACGTGCTGGACGAGCTGGACTGACCCCGGACGCCGACAGGCCCCCGCCCGCGTTGCCGGGTGGGGGCCTGTCGGCGTGGTGCGATGTGTGTCGTCGTGGGGTCAACGCTTGGACGTGCGCGCGTGCCAGGGCGGGGGTCAACGCCCTTCGGGGCGTGGCGGCAGCTGCATGCCCGCGGGCGGGGTCGGCGGGTCGGTCTGCGCCGGCCTGGCCGGGCGGGCGGCGGCCGTCACGGGCTCCTGCGCGCGGCCCGTCACGGCGTCGTCCGAGCGGCGCGGCGCGGGCGCGATGTTCGCCGACTCCTCCTGGATGCGGTTGAGCCAGCCCTCCCAGCGCTGCTGCATCGGGCGGATCAGGCCGCCGCCGACGCCGATCACGATCACGCCGGCGACCGTGGCCAGCACCGTGATCAGGACCGGCATGGTGACCGCGACGGCGATGCCGAGCTGGTTGAGCGCGGCGATGACGCCGAGCGCGACGATGAAGCCGTACGTGATGTTGCCCAGGATCCTCGTGTACGGGCGGTTGCCCAGCGCGCCGGTCACCAGGCCCTTCAGCGCCTTGCCGATCGCGGCGGCGACGAGCACCAGGACGATGGCCACGATGATGCGCGGCAGGTACGCGATGACGTCGTTGAGCAGGGCGCTCACCGCGTTGCCGGTGCCGAACACGCCGAACGCGAGCTGGAGGGCGATCAGCAGCACGAAGTAGTAGACCAGCTTCACGATCAGGCCGGAGGCGTCGATCGGGGACCTCGACATCGCGCCGCCCAGGCCGGAGCGCTCGACCAGCCGGTCGAAGCCGACCCGCTTGAGCAGGAACCCGACGGCCTTGGCCAGCGCCTTGGCGATCAGCCAACCGATGAACAGCACGACTAGGAAGCCGAGGAGTTTCGGCACGAACGTGGCCACCATCGTCCACGCCTGCCCGAGTCCTTCGGTGATCTGGGTACCCACGACGACCCTCCTTCGCATTTCGCTTGTGGTGGAGATCGTTTCTCAGTGCGCATCACCCGGCAACCTGAAGTGGTGGCACGAAAGGGTGACTGACGTGGCGGTTCTCGCGTCGGCAGTCCAGAGTGGAATCACCGGTGGGGACCGGGGAGAGGGAAACGCCCGGCGCGGAGGTTTTCGCGCCGGGCGTTTTCGCGTGGGTGGCCGATCGCGGTTCAGAACAGGGCGGACAGGCCCCGGCCGGCCAGGTAGGCCCGCACGTGCTGCGCCGAGGTCGCCTGGTTCACGTCCGGCCTCGGGTCGCCGGGGCAGTTCGAGCTGCTGGGTGGCAGCACGCCGTCGATAAAATACCGGTTGACGAGCCGGTCCACGCACGGGTTTCCGCTGCCGTAGAGGCCGTGCTTGCCCTCGTCCTGCACGGTGACCAGGTTGTGCCCGAGCCGTTCCGCCAGGGCCGGTCCGCTTTCGTACTGGGTCTGGGTGTCGCCCTCCGCCTGCACGATCACGCCCACGGGGTAGCCGTCCCGCTTGAGCGCCACGGCCGGTTCCGGCGGCGTGAAGCTGCGGAACGCGCACGTCGTCGGCGCCGCGCGCAGGACGCCGAAGCCGTACGGGTAGCGGTCGCGGAAGATCCTCATGTCCTCGTAGTACGTCTCGAGTTCGGTCGGCCAGTCGACCTCGCACGTGACCGTGTGGAACACGCCGGAGACCAGCTCTTCACGCGCCTCGCCGGCCATCAGCACGCCCGACTCGGACGGCGAGCCCGCCTTCAGCTCGGCCACCAGCACCGCGAGTTCAGACCACAGTGGACGGTAGCGCGCGCCGACGCCGACGGCGGCGTCGAAGCGGGTCCGGTCCTGCTCGCCGACCGGCTGCTGCGCGAGGGCGGTCGCGACCACCTCGACGGTGGCCACCACCTCTTCGGGCGTCGCGCCGAGGGCGAACCGGTCGTGGTGCTCGGCGACCCAGGCCGCCCACGCGTCGACGTTGCGCCGGTACGCCACCGCCTGCGCCCGGAACTGCTCGCGCCAGATCCACTCCGGGTGCACGGCCGAGTCGAGCACGCTGCGGTCCAGGCGGGTCGGGAACAGGCTGCCGTACACCGCGCCCAGGTAGGTGCCGTAGGAGTAGCCCAGGTAGTTGATCTTCTCCTCGTGCAGCACGGCCCGCACCACGTCGAGGTCCCGCGCGGTGTTGGCGGTGTTGACGAACGGCCGGATGCCGCCGGCGGAGCGGTGGCACGCGTCCTCGGCCGCCTGCGCCTCGGCCGCCCACTTCGGGAACTCCGAATCAGCCGGTCGGGTGTCGATCGTGGCCAGTTCCGGGACCGTGCGGCAGTTCAGCGCGGTCGACCCGCCGACGCCGCGCGGGTCGAACCCGATCAGGTCGTACACCTTCGCCAGCTCGCTGCCGGACAGGAACGACGGCATGCCGAGCCCCGAGCCGCCCGGACCGCCCGGGTTGAGCACCAGGACGCCGCGCCTGCGGTCGGGGTCCGTGGCCTTCCGGCGGCTGATGACCAGCGATATCCGGTCGGCGTCCGGCCGGGTGTAGTCCAGCGGCAGCACCAGTTCGGCGCACTCCAGCAGCTGCTTGCACGGCGACCAGGCGAGCTGCTGCGTGTGGAACTCGGCGAGCGGATCGCTGCGCGCCGCTCCGAACGACGGCACGACCGCCGTCGCGAGCACGGCGGCGACCACCAGGCCGACTGACATGTACCTGCGCACGAAACCCTCCCAGGCGAGCCGGTCAGAATGCCACCGACGGTAAGGGGATCGGCGCGGAGCGTCAGGGCGAGTCACTCGTTGGTGGAGCGCCTGCACCCCCGTGCGATCGTGGGGGTGTGACCAGCTCAACCGCGTTGTCGCGGGCCACCTTGCGAACCCTGCGCCGGGCGTCGGGCGACCTCGCCGCGGCGAGCGTGGCCGAGATGGAGGAGCGCCTGCCGTGGTTCCGGCGGATGCCCGCCGACCAGCGCGCCGGGGTGCTGCTGCTGATCCAGAACGGGGTCGCCGGGTTCGTGTCCTGGCTGCACGACCCGCAGCAGGCGATCCGGCTGACCGCCGAGGCGTTCCGCTCCGCGCCCAAGGACATCTCGCGGTGGGTGAGCCTGCGGCAGACCGTCGAGCTGGTGCGGATCGCGTTGGAGCTGTTCGAGGAACTGCTGCCCAAGCTGGCCGAGAACGAGGCCGAGCGCGCGCTGCTGACCGAAGGCGTGCTGCGGTACGGGCGGGAGATCGCGTTCTCCGCGGCCACGTCGTACGCGGCGGCGGCCGAGGCGCGCGGCGCGTGGGACGCCCGGCTGGAGGCGCTGGTCGTGGACGGCATCGTGCGTGGCGACGCGGAGGAGTCGTTGCTGTCGCGGGCCACCGCGCTCGGCTGGGACCCGGCCGCCGAGGCGACCGTGCTGGTGGGCAACCCGCCGTCGGACGACCCGCCGGCGGTGGTGTTCGAGGTGCGCAGCCGCGCGGCCAGGGTCGGCCGGCCGGTGCTGCTGAGCGTGCAGGGCTCGCGGCTGGTCGTGGTGCTCGGCGGCGAGACGGAGCGTAGCGAGTCGCTGGTCCGGATGTCGGAGGCGTTCGGGCCCGGCCCGGTGGTGGCGGGTCCGACGGTGACGAGCCTGGCCGACGCCCACCGCAGCGCCAGTGACGCGCTGTCCGGGCTGCGGGCCGTGGTGGGGTGGCCCGCCGCGCCGCGGCCGGTGCGGTCGCTCGACCTGCTGCCGGAGCGGGCGCTGGCGGGCGACCCGGAGGCCGAGTGGCAGCTGGTCGACCGGGTGGCCCGGCCGCTGGAGGAGGCGAGCGGCTCGCTGCTGAAGACCGTGGACGCCTTCCTGGAGGTCGGCGGCGTGCTGGAGGCGTGCGCGCGGAAGCTGTTCGTGCACCCGAACACGGTCCGCTACCGGCTCAAGCGGGCCACCGAGTTGACGGGGCGCAACGCCAACGATCCCCGTGACGCTCTGGTGCTGCGCGTGGCACTCTCCGTGGGGCGACTGGCCCGCGCCCGCGGCTTGTGGTGACCCGACCGGACGACCACCGTCCGAGTGTGACGGACGACGCATGCCCGATTGGGCCGGGATCGACAACACGCGACGTCGTTCTACGTTCATCTCCGAGTCACATTTGTAGAGACCCTACAAGCCAGCGTCCCGGGTTTCGTCCGTGGCGGCATCACCGGAAACGACCCCGAGCGTGTTCAGTGAGCGGGTGATCGCGCTCCTCGCCCCCGGACAGGGGTCCCAGACACCCGGCATGCTCACCCCCTGGCTCGAGGTCGAGGGGGCGGCCGAGCGCGTCGCCGCGTGGTCCGAGGCGACCGGTCTCGACCTGGCCAGGCTGGGCACCACGGCGGACGCGGACGAGATCAAGGACACCGCCGTCACCCAGCCGCTGGTGGTCGCGCTCGCCCTGCTGGCCTACGAGGAGCTGCGCCGCCGGGTCGAACTGCCCGCCGACACGGTCGTCGGGGGCCACTCGGTCGGCGAGCTGGCCGCCGCCGCCATCGCGGGCGTGCTGAGCACCGACGACGCCGTGGCGCTCGCCGCCGTGCGCGGCGCCGAGATGGCCGCCGCCTGCGCGTTGGAGCCGACCGGCATGGCCGCGGTGCTCGGCGGCGAGGAGGACGAGGTGCTGGCCCGGCTGGAGGAACTCGGCCTGGTCGGCGCGAACCGCAACGGCGCGGGCCAGATCGTGGCCGCGGGCCCGGTGGACGCGCTGGCCGCGCTCGTCGAGCAGCCGCCCGGCCGGGCGAAGATCCGCACGCTGAAGGTCGCGGGCGCGTTCCACACCCGGTTCATGGCGCCCGCCGAGGAGGCGTTGCGCGCCCGTGCCGCCGGGATCGTGGTCAAGGACGCCACGCTGCCGCTGCTGTCCAACGCCGACGGCGCGGTGGTGTCCGACGGCGACGAGGTCCTGAGCCGACTGATCTCCCAGGTGACCCGCCCCGTGCGGTGGGACGCCTGCCAGGCAACCCTGGCCGGGCACGGCGTGACCGCGGTGGTCGAACTGCCGCCCGCGGGCGCGCTGACCGGCTTGGCCAAGCGCGAACTGAAGGGCACACCCACCTTGGGCCTCAAGACCCCCGACCAGCTCGACCAGGTCGTCGAGATGATCACGGCGACGCCGTCGGAGGTGGCCGAGTGACCACCTTCTCGATGCCGACCTCCCAGGTCGGCACCCGCATCCTCGGCCTGGGCAGCTACCAGCCGGAGACGATCGTCAGCAACCACGACCTGAGCCTGCGCATGGACACCTCGGACGAGTGGATCCGCGACCGGGTGGGCATCGCCAACCGCCGCGTGGCCAAGCCGGACGAGCTGCTCGTGGACATGGCGATCGGGGCGGGCGTCAAGGCCGTGGCCGACGCCGGGCTGACGCCGTCCGACATCGGCGCGGTCATCGTGGCCACCTGCACCATGCCGTCCCAGATCCCCAACGCGGCGGCGCAGGTCGCCGACCGGATCGGGATCAAGGGCGCGCCAGCGTTCGACATGAACGCCGCGTGCGCCGGCTTCTGCTACGCCCTGGGCACCGCCTCGGACCTCGTCCGGGCGGGCACGGCGAAGCACGTGCTGGTCATCGGCGCGGAGAAGCTGACCGACTGGGTCGACCCCGGCGACCGGTCCACCGCGATCATCTTCGCCGACGGCGCGGGCGCGGTGGTCGTGGGACCGTCCGACGAGCCGGCCATCGGCCCGGTGTCGTGGGGCAGCGCGGGCGACCTGGTCGACATGATCAGCATCAAGGACCGGGCGTCGTTCATCTTCCAGGAGGGCCAGTCGGTCTTCCGCTGGGCGACCACGCAGATCGCGCCGATCGCGCTCAAGGCGGTCGAGCTGGCCGGCCTCGAGGTGTCCGATGTGGACGTCTTCGTGCCGCACCAGGCGAACCTGCGCATCGTCGAGGCCATCGCGAAGCGCTTGCGCGCCAAGGGTGCGCGTGAAGACCTCGTGATCGCTCGTGACATCGTGGACTCCGGCAACACCTCGTCCGCTTCGATCCCCCTCGCGCTGGACCACATGCGCGCGGCGGGAGAGGTGCGCAGCGGTGACGTGGCGCTGCTCGTCGGCTTCGGAGCCGGCCTGTCCTACGCGGGACAGGTCGTCCGGCTGCCGTGACCGCAATCAGAGACTCCGGTGGGACCAACCAGCCGGCGAAGCAAGAAGAAGGAAGGGATTTTCAGTGAGCAACGAGGACATCCAGAAGGGGCTCGCCGAGATCGTCGAGGAGGTCGCCGGTGTCGAGGCGGCCGACGTGACGGCTGACAAGTCCTTTGTGGACGACCTGGACATCGACTCGCTGTCCATGGTGGAGATCGCCGTGCAGGCCGAGGACAAGTTCGGCGTGAAGATCCCGGACGACGAGCTGGCCAACCTCAAGACCGTGGGCGATGCGGTCAACTACATCGCCAGCAACGCATGACCAGTAGCAACGACGTCGTCGTCACCGGGCTGGGTGCCACCACCCCGCTCGGTGGCGATGTCGCCTCCACCTGGGATGCGCTCCTGGCCGGCCGCAGCGGTGTGAAGCCGCTGGTCGGCGGCTTCGCGGAGCGGTTCGAGCTGCCCGTGCGGATCGCCGCGCAGCTCGCGGTCGAGCCGACCGAGGTGCTGCCGCGCGTCGAGGCGCGCCGGCTTGACCGCTGCGAGCAGGTCGCGGTGGTCGCCGCCCGCCAGGCGTGGGCGGACTCGGGGCTCGGCGAGGACGACGTCGACCTGGAGCGGCTCGGTGTCGTGATCGGCACCGGCATCGGCGGCGCGATGACGCTGCTGGACCAGGACGACCTGATCGAGGCGTCCGGCCTGCGGAAGGTCTCGCCGCTGACCGTGCCGATGCTCATGCCCAACGGCCCGGCCGCGCACGTCGGCCTCGACCTGAAGGCACGCGCGGGCGTGCACGCGCCGGTGTCGGCCTGCGCGTCCGGCGCCGAGGCGCTGGCCTGGGCGTGGCGGATGCTGAAGACCGGCGAGGCGGACGTGGTCGTGGCCGGTGGCGCGGAAGCGTGCATCACCACCATCACCATGGCGGGCTTCATCCAGGCCCGGACCATGAGCACCCGCAACGACGACCCGGAACGCGCGTCGCGCCCGTTCGACGTCAACCGGGACGGGTTCGTGCTCGGCGAGGGCGCCGGGATCATGGTGCTGGAGCGCGAGGACTTCGCCCGCGCCCGCGGCGCCCGGATCTACGGCAAGCTCGCGGGCATCGGCACCACGTCCGACGGCTACCACATCACCGCGGCCGACCCGGAGGGCATCGGCCAGTCCCGGGCCATCACGAAGGCGCTGCGCACCGCGGGCGTCGACCCGGCCGACGTGGGCCACGTCAACTGCCACGCGACGTCCACCCCGGTGGGCGACGTGATCGAGCCGCAGGCCGTGCGCCGCGCGATCGGCGACCACCCGGTGCTGACCGCGCCCAAGGGCAACCACGGCCACCTGCTCGGCGCGTCGGGCGCGGTGGAGGCGATCACCACGCTGCTGTCGGTCCGCGACGGCATCGTGCCGCCGACGTTGAACCTGGACGACCAGGACCCGAGGGTGCAGCTGGAGGTCGTCACGGGTGAGCCGCGCAAGATCGAGCTGACCGCCGCCGTGAACAACTCGTTCGGGTTCGGCGGGCACAACGTCTCGCTCGTCTTCACCCAGGCCTGACCGTTCCGGGCCAGACCGTTCCACGAGGAGCTCCGCGATGACTGCCCTTGCGTCCCGGCCGGTGAACCCGGCCGCGGACGGCGAAACCGACCCGCGAGACCCGGAGGTCCGGCTCGCGCAACTGCTCGACCCGGGGTCCGTCGCGCCGCTGCGGCCCCGTGACGGCAGCGGCATGTTCGCCGTGCGCGGCCGGATCAACGGCGCGAAGGTCGTCGCGTACTGCAGCGACGCCACGCGGATGGGTGGCGCGCTCGGTGCCGAGGGGTGCAGGCACATCGTGGAGGCGATCGACGTCGCGGTGCGCGAGCGCACACCGGTCATCGGCGTCTGGCACTCCGGCGGCGCGCGGCTGCCGGAGGGCGTCGAGTCGTTGGACGGCATGGGCCAGATGTTCGCCGCGATGATCCGGGCGTCCGGCCGGGTGCCGCAGATCTCCGTGGTGGTCGGGCCGGCGGCGGGCGGCGGCGCGTACGGCCCGGCGCTGACCGACGTGGTGATCATGGCTCCGGCCGGCAAGGTCTTCGTGACCGGGCCGGACGTGGTCCGGTCGGTGACCGGCGAGCAGATCGACATGGACGGTCTCGGCGGCGCGGAGGCGCACGGGCGCAAGTCCGGTGTCGTGCACGTGATCGCGGACGGCGAGCCGGACGCGTACGAGCGGGCGCGGCGGATCACCGGGCTGTTCGCCCAGCCCGGCGTGTTCGACCTGCACTCGGTGCCGGACGGCGACGACCTGCGGGCGTTGCTGCCGGAGCAGCCGCAGCGGGCCTACGACGTCAAGCCGCTCGTGCGGGCGATCCTGGACGACGGGTCGTTCGAGGAGCTGCAGGCCAAGTGGGCGCCGAACGTCGTGGTCGGCCTCGGTCGGCTCGGCGGGCGCACGGTCGGCGTGATCGCGAACAACCCGATCCGCAAGGGCGGGTGCCTGGACTCGTTGTCGGCGGAGAAGGCGGCGCGGTTCGTGCGGATGTGCGACGCGTTCGGCGTGCCGCTGCTGGTGCTGGTCGACGTGCCGGGGTACCTGCCCGGTGTCGGCCAGGAGTGGGACGGCGTGGTGCGGCGCGGCGCGAAGCTGCTGCACGCGTTCGGTGAGGCCGTCGTGCCGCGGGTGACGTTGGTGACGCGCAAGTCGTACGGCGGCGCGTACATCGCGATGAACTCGCGGTCGCTGGGTGCGACGGCGGTGTTCGCGTGGCCGATCGCCGAGGTGGCCGTGATGGGCGCCAAGGCCGCGGTCGGCATCCTGCACCGCAAGAAGCTGGCCGCCGTGCCGGACGAGGAGCGGGAGGCGTTGCACGCCCAGCTCGTCGAGGAGCACGAGCGGATCGCGGGCGGCGTGGAGCGGGCGATCGCGATCGGCGTGGTGGACGAGGTCGTCGAGCCGACCAAGACGCGGCGGAAGCTGGCGCAGGCCCTCGCGGCGGCGCCGGCGGGCCGGGGCGCGCACGGCAACATCCCGTTGTAGGGGGGCCGGCGTTCGGTGGGGTCGCCGCAGTCGGGGGGCGACCCCACTGCCGTGTGCTGAGCGTTGAACTCAGGGGTCCTGAACGTAGGACTCACGGACGCGAACGTAGGACACGCGCGTTCTGAAGGTAGGACACGCGTGGGCTGAGTGTTCGACACGCGGGGTCAGCAGGCGGTGAACTGGGAGGTCGAGCCCTCGGTGCCCAGGTCGACGCGGAGCGTGCCCCGTTCCGCCTGCAACGGGTAGACCACGCGCCAGTGGATGCAGTCGGCCTGGAGCTCGGCCGGCGCCTTGACGACGTCCTGGGTGCTGGTGAACGTCATCAGCACCCGCAGCCTCGTCTGCGAGACCGACTCGATCCGGTGCACCAGGATCGACCCGTCCCGCGAGCTCTCGTAGTCCGACTGCCACCGCGACTTCGGCGTCTGGCCGACCCGGTGCGCGGTCACCGTCTTGGCCCACTGCTCGTAGTCGTGGGCGTTGATCGCGTCGAAGAGCTGCTGGAGCACCTCGCGCACGCGCTGGCCGTCCGGGTGCTGCGCCGCGTCGACGCTCAGCTGGACCGCACCGCTGCCCGGCTGCGCGCTGCGGGGCACCGAACTCGACGGCCCCGAACCGGGCGCCGCCACCTGGCCGCCCTGGGACACCGCGGGCCGCTGGTAGGCCTCGCGCGCCAGCACGCCGACGCCCGCCGTCGTGGCGGCGATCACGAGCACGGCGGGCAGCAGCAGGCGTGCGGACACCCCTGGAGCGTGCCACAGCGCCCGTACGTGGGGGTAACCACCCGGACGGCCCAGCAGTTGACCCGCACAATGCGGTTTGAACGTCCCGATATCAGTACCCACAATGACCCTCGCAGGGCTGGACCGCACTTTCCCGCAATATAGGGTCGCCACCGTCCCGAATATTGGGCGCAGCACACCCGACCGGCTCTTGCGGCACGGTCCGTAACCGATCCCGCAATTCAGCGGAAAAGTCTCGTACCAGCAGGTGAGCGCCCGTCAACGCGAAGAACGATCGCGTTTCGTTTAGCCTCCTCCGGTAGCCGCTGTCCGCACGGCGGTGAAGCTAAACATGGCGTTCGAGTGACTTTGAAGTGCCTATACCCACTTGCAGTGCGGATCCGAGGAACGCTCACCCGCCCGAATGGACGTCAACACCCCCCGAAATGGTGGATTGGCTTCTACACCGTTGACGTGCGGGAATAACTCGGTCGCACACATCGCAAGGAGGCGAAAACCCGTGGATCTCCGCTATGAGGCCTACTGCTTCGCGGACCGTCTGTTCTACGACGTGCAAAACCACGCGGAAACCTCCGAAGACGATTTCTCGAAGGTGCTCCCCACGTTGCCGGAAGGCTGGTCGCAGGGCGATCGCAACATCTGGCGGCACACCTACCCGCAGGGCGTGCCCCTGCCGAAGCAGGGCTGGAAGATCCACGTTTCGGCGACCGTGCTGAACGCGGGCGAGGTGCTGCTGAAGTCCTACGAGTACCTGGTCGCCCGCCGGATCCCGTTCAAGTACCTGCGCACCCGGTCCATCGTGCTGGCCCGCAACTCGAAGTACGCGCCCCGTGAGGGCAGCGGCAAGCTCATCACCATCTACCCGGCCGACGAATCCGAGCTGGAGTCGACGCTCCTCGAGTTGTCCGAAATCCTCAAGGGTCAGTCGGGCGCCTACATCCTGAGCGACCTCCGCTACGGCGCCGGCCCGTTGTTCGTCCGCTACGGCGGATTCGTCGAGCAGTGGCTGGAGAAGGACGGCAAGCGCGTGCTGGCCATCGAGGGCCCGGACGGCGCGCTCGTGCCCGACCAGCGCAAGCCGACTTTCTGGACGCCGGAGTGGGTGAAGATCCCGGCGTGCCTGGAGGAGCACCTGGCCGTGCGCCGGGCGGGCAGCGCGGACGAGTTCCCCTACCGGGTGCTCCGCTCGCTGCACTTCTCCAACGGCGGCGGCGTGTACGAGGCGGTCCGCAAGTCCGACGACCGGCAGGTGGTGCTCAAGGAGGCCAGACCGCACTCGGGCCTGGACCGGCTGAACGTCGACGCGGTCACCCGGTTGCACCGCGAGCACGAGATGCTGGAGGTGGTCGCGGGCGTCCCGGGCGTGCCAGAGGTGTTCGAGCGCTTCAGCGCGTGGGAGCACGAGTTCATGGCCATGTCCCGAGTGCCCGGCCGCCCGCTCGGCCAGTGGCTCGGCCAGCACTACCCGCTCACCCACCACGAGATCTCCGACGAGGCGGTCGCCGCCTACACCGAGCGCGCGCTGAAGCTCATCGCCGACGTCGAGCGGATCATCGGCGACGTGCACGCCCGCGGCCTGGTGTTCTGCGACCTCCACCCGCTCAACATCCTGGTGGACGACGACGACTCGATCTCGCTGATCGACTTCGAGTTGGCGTTCCGCGTCGAGGAGGACAACAAGCCCACGCTCGGCTCGCCGGGCTTCCAGGCGCCGCCGGACCGCAGCGGCTTCGAGATCGACGAGCACGCCCTCGCCGCACTGCGCCTGTACCTGTTCCTGCCGCTCATCACCATTCTCGAACTCGCGCCGGTGAAGCTGCGGTCCCACGTCGACTTCATCCAGCGCCGGTTCGGCCTGTCCGACGAGTACTGCGCGAAGATCCTCGCCGGCTTGGAGCGCCGCGTCGACCCACCGACCGAGTCGCCCACGACCGTGCTGGACGCGCCGGAGCCGGAGCTGCCGGTGGTGCTCAAGATGGTCGCGACGGCAATCCTGGCCAGCGCCACCCCGCAGCGCGACGACCGGCTGTTCCCCGGTGACGTGGAGCAGTTCGAGACCGGCGGCGCGACCTTCGGTTACGGTGCGGCGGGCGTGCTGCACGCGCTGGACGTCGCGGGTCAGGGCCGGTTCCCCGACCACGAGCGGTGGCTGCTGGAGGCCGTGCGCCGCGACCCGCCGAAGGAGCCCGGCTTCTTCAGCGGCGCCCACGGCATCGCGTACGTGCTGGAGAACTTCGGCCACCACGACCTCGCGGGCGAACTGGTCCGCTCCTACGCCACGATGGTGCCCGACACCGAGGACCACGGCCTCGGCTCCGGCCTCGCGGGCATCGCGCTCAACCTGCTGCACTTCGCCGGCACGCGCGACGACGAGACCTACGCCGAGCAGGCGGTGGTGCTGGGCGAGCGCCTGGACACCGAACTGGCGAACGTCGAGCCGCCCGGCGACAAGGCCCGCGCGGGCCTGGAGCACGGATGGTCCGGTCCCGCGCTGCTGTTCCTGCGCCTGTTCGAGCGCACCGGCGACCGGCGCTGGCTGGACGCGGGCGTCAGGGCGCTGGAGCGCGACCTGGCCGAGACGATGATCGCGCTGGACGGCTCGACGCAGGTCCGGGACGGCACCGCCCGCACCCTGCCCTACGTCGGCACCGGCAGCGCGGGCATCGCACTGGTGCTCAACGAGTTCCGCCTGGTCGAACCGGACCTGCCGGTGCTGGACAAGCTGCCGGAGCTGCTCGGCGCCACGACCGGCGAGTTCGTCATCCAGCCCGCGCTGATGCTGGGCCGGGCCGGTCTGCTGGCCACCCTCGTGCACACCGGTGGACCTCGGCACGCGATCGACCGGCACCTGACCTCGCTCGCCTGGCACGCCATCCCCTACCAGAGCGGACTGGCGTTCCCCGGCATCCAGCTGCGCCGGTTGTCGATGGACCTGAACACCGGTGGGGCGGGCGTCCTCATGGCGCTCGGCGCCCTCGCGAACGGCACCCCGGTGCTGCCGTTCCTCACAGCCCCGACCCTCGCGGGTCGGTAGCAGTACCCCGATTCATTCCCCCCGAATAAGGAGTTACCACCATGGACTTCATCCTCGACCTGCAGGACATGGAGACCCCCGAGGCCGCTTCCAACGCGATGGCGTCGGGCGGCAGCAGCAGCGGTGGCGGCGGCAGCACGTCCGCCTCGGGCCTGTCCCTGCTGGGCTGTGGCGCCCACTCCACCGTGAGCCTCGTGATCTGCTAGTTCGACTCGCAGCTCAGCTGCATCCCGGATGAGCGGCGCAGTCGAAGTGCGCCGCTCACCCGGTCATCGGGGGTTCGACGGCATGCCGTCGAACCCCCGACACATGATGCGCCCGACCGCGGCAATCGTCATAGGAGTCCCAAAGCATGGTGCTCTCTTCTGTCGTGCGGCGAGATCCCCGTTGGCTGCTGCTGGCGCTGAACGCGCTGCCGGCCACGACCGCCGGACTCCTCCTGCCCACCGCGCTGGCCTCGGCGGTGGACATGGCGCTGGCCGGGCGGCTGGACCGCGGCACGGTGTTGTGGCTGGTGGGGCTCGCGGGCGTGGAGATCCTCGGTGACGCGATCGGCGTGGTGCTGGCGGCGGCGATCACCGCGAGCGGCGCGGCGTGGCTGCGGCGCCGGCTGACCGCCCACCTGGTGGCCTTGGGTCACCCGGCGCGGTTCGAGCCGGGTGACGCGGTGAGCAGGCTGACCGGTGACAGCGCGATCGCGGGCGGCGTCTCGGTGCTGGCGGTGAACCTGGGCATCTCGGTCGTCACCGCGGCCGGCGCGATCACCGCGTTGGCGCTGCTGGACTGGCGGCTCGCCCTGGTGTTCCTGCTGAGCGTGCCGCTGGCCGCGTTGCTGGTGCGCTCGCACCTGCGGCTCACCGCCGCCGACGTGGCCACGTACCAAGAGGTGTCCGGCGAGCTGTCCGCACGACTGGTGGACGCCGTCGGCGGCCTGCGCACGATCGCCGCCTCCGGCCGCGCCGACCAAGAGGCCGAACGCGTCCTGCGCCCCCTCCCCCGCCTGACGGCCGCCGGCGTCGGCATGTGGAGCACGCAGGCGCGGATGATCTGGCGGGCCGGCCTCCTCCTGCCCGCCGTGGAACTGGCCGTGCTGACCGCCGCCGGGTTCGGCGTGGTCGCGGGCCGGTTGAGCGTCGGTGACGTGCTGGCCACCCTCGGGTACGTGGCGCTCGGGATGACAGTGGTCGGCCAGGCCACCCTGTTGACGGCCTTCCAGCGCGCACGGGCGTCCGCGCAACGGCTGGACGAAGTGCTGTCGACACCCGTGCCCGCCGAGAACCCGCCGGGCGGCGCGGCGGCCGGCGAACTGGTGCTGACCGGTGTGAACGTGTCCGGCGCCCTGCACGACGTCGACCTGACCGTGCCCCCCGGGACGTTCGTGGCCGTGGTCGGCCGGTCCGGGTCGGGCAAGTCGGCGCTCGCGTCGGTGATCGGCGGGCTGACCCAGCCGTCCACCGGACAGGTGCGGCGCGGCGGGTCCGTCGGCTACGCGTTCGAGCGCCCCTCCCTCATCGGCACGACGGTCGGCGACACGGTCCGCTACGGCACGTCCCGCGATCAGGACGAGGTGGAAGCCGCCTGCCGTGCCGCGCAGGTGCACGACGTGGTGGTGCGGCTGCCCGAGGGCTACGACACCCCGATGTCGGCGGCACCGATGTCCGGTGGTGAGGCGCAGCGGCTCGGCTTGGCGCGCGCGTTCGTGCGCGACCCGGCGGTGCTGGTGTTGGACGACGCCACGGCGAGCCTCGACATGGTGACGGAGTCCACTGTGGACCGTGCGGTCGAGTCGGCGTTGCCCGGCCGGACGCGGGTCGTGGTGACGCACCGCGCGGCCACCGCGCGGAGGGCGGACGTCGTGGTGTGGCTGGACGAGGGCCGGGTGCGCGCGGTGGGGCCGCACGCCGAGCTGTGGGACGACGACGAGTACCGGGCGGTGTTCGGCTGATGACGTACCTGCGGGCCTTGCGCGACCAGCGGCGCGGCATCGTCGTGCTGCTCGGCTGGTCGGTGTTGGAAGGAGTGCCCGCGCTGCTGTCCGGCCGGTTGGTCGGGTTGGCGGTGGACCGGGGCTTCGCGGCCGGCCGGCCCTGGGTCGGCGTCGGGTGGCTGCTGCTGTTCGCCGCGGTCGCCGTGCTCGGCGGGTTCGGGCTGCGGCAGGTGTTCATGCGGCTCGGTGCGGTCGTCGAGCCGTTGCGGGACGCGCTGGTGCGCCAGGTCGTGCGCGGTGTGCTGCACGGTGGTTCGCAGACCCGTCAGCCGGACGCGAGCGCGGTCGCCCGGATCACCCGGCACGTCGAGGTGGTGCGCGACGCCACCGCCGGTGTGCTGGTGCAGGCGCGGGCGCTGCTCGTGACCACGGCGGCGGCGCTGGTCGGGTTGGCGGTGACGGTGTCGTCGTTGGCGTGGCTGGTGATCCTGCCGGTGGTGGCGGCGCTCGTGCTGTTCGGTCTGCTGCTGCCGTCGTTGGCACGTGGCCAGCGGCGGCTGGTGCTGGCCGACGAGCAGTCGGCGGCGGTGGCCGGCACGGTGTTCCTCGGCATGCGGGACGTGGTGGCCGTCGGTGGTTCGGAACAGGCCCTGCACGACGTGATGGAGCAGGTGGACCGGCAAGCCTCGGCGACCGTGCGGATGGCGTACGCCACCGCGTTGCGCGGTGTGGTGATCGCGCTGGGCGGCTTCGCGCCACTCGTGCTGCTGCTGCTCGTGGCGCCGGGGATGGTGCGGGCCGGCACGTTGACGGTCGGCGAGATCCTCGGTGCCGTGGTGTACCTGAGCACCAGCGTCCAGCCCGCGCTGCGTCGCTTGGCGGACACGACGAGCACCATCGTGCTCCGACTGGTCGTGGCGTTGCGCCGACTGGCAGAGGCCGCACCCCCGATCACAGAGCCGGCCGGCAACGCCAAACCCACCGGCCACGAAGTAGAGCTGCGCGGCGTGACGTTCGGCTGGAGCCCCACCGCCGAACCAGTCGTGCGCTCCCTCGACCTCGTCCTGCCGGAGGGCTCCCACCTGGCCGTCATCGGCCCGAGCGGCATCGGCAAGTCCACCTTGGCCGGCCTGGTCACGGGCCTCGTCGAACCCCAAGAAGGCACGGTCCTCTTCGGCGGCACCCCAGTCCGCTCCGTCACCCCGGAACTGCGCCACGAACGCATCGCCCTGGTCCCCCAGGAGACCTACCTCTTCACCGGCACCGTCCGCGAGAACCTGGCCTTGCTCACACCGTCGGCGTCCGACGCGGAGCTGCTGCGCGCGGTGGAGGCCGTCGGCGCGTCACAACTGGTGACGCGCTTGGGCGGCCTGTCGGGCACGGTGGGCCACGCGGGCGGAGGCCTGTCGGGCGGCGAAGCACAACTCCTGGCCGCCGCGAGGGTCTACGCGTCACCGGCGGACGTGGTGATCCTCGACGAGGCGGCATCAGCCCTGGACCCGTCAGCAGAAGCCCTGGTGGAACAGGCATTCGCAGCCCGAGGCGGCACCCTGATCGTGATCGCCCACCGACTCTCGTCGGCACTACGCGCAGACCTGGTCCTCCTGATGGACGGCGGCCCACCCCTCTTGGGCAGCCACCACGACCTACTGGCCACCTCCCCCCTCTACCGGGACCTGATGGCCGCCTGGCAACCAACCCCAACACCAAACATCCGCACAACGGACCCGGAACCAGCCCACTAGGCCTGACTGACCCAACAGCACCACAACGGACCCGCAACCGCCCCGCCGAGGCCCGATTTGACATGGGTTCGGGTGCTTTAGGCTGGTCGAAGCCGGGCAGGCTTGGCGGACGCTCTTCCCGCCAGGCCTGCCCGGCTTTGGCCTTCCCGCCAGGCCTGCCCGGCTTTGGCCTGCCTGGAGTGCCCGTAAGGGCCCCATGTCAAATCGAGCCGGACTCAACCAACCCGGTGCAACCACGTCACCGGCGCACCATCGCCCGCCCGCCGGAACGGTTCCAGGGCGTCATCCCAAGCCGCGCCCAAGATCTCATCCACCCCGTGCGCGAACGACTCACCGCCTCTACTACGCGCAGCCAGTGCTCGAAGTTGGTCCTCTGAAACAACTATGTCGCCGTTCGCGCTCGTACGCGCGTGCCACAACCCCAACACGGGCGCGAAGCAGTACCTCACGCCATCCACACCTGGACTCGGGTCTTCCGTCACCTCGAACCTGAGCATCGGCCACGCCCTGAGCGCGGACACGAGTCGGGCACCGGTGCCGGCGTCGCCGGTCCAGTTGCATTCGGCGCGCAACTGACCAGGCGCCGCGGGTTGCGCCGCCCACTTGAGGTCCGCTCGCTCACCGAGGGTGCCCGAGATCGCCCACTCGACGTGCGGACAGACCGCAGACGGCGACGAGTGGACGTAGACCACGCCACTGCTGCTGCCACGGGTGCTCACAGCTGACCTCCGCTACTCGACGAGGGACGTCTTCCCCTACGACCTCTCGAGGATGCGGACGATCTTGCGAATTCCCGACTTGGTCATTCTGCCCGCTGCGGCAGCAGTCCGCCATAAGAACCATCGCGTTCCTCACCCAGGCGGGTCAGATACAGGACTTTCGACCCCAAAATCGGCGACCTCGCGGCCCGGACCGGGCCGCGAGGTCACTTTCCGGGATCACCCGGGCACGTTCACGTGATCTGGAGGAGGCCGATCACAGGGCCCCGACCGCCGCCACCACGTCGACCAACCCCGTCCCCTTGTCATGGCTGGTCGTGTACGGCCCGACAACCTGATACCCGGCCCCCGCCCCGTACTTGTACGCCGTCGCCTTCAACGCCGCCTCGATCTGCCCGGCCGTGGCGTCCGGCCTGGCCTGGAACAACTGCGCCACGATGCCGGTGATGTGCGGCGCGGCCATGGACGTGCCGCTGATCGTGTTGAACGTCCCGAGGTCGAGCAGCCCCGGCCCGTTCTGCGGCTGCAACCCGGTCGCGCAGATCACCAGGTACGGACGGCACGCCGACGTGATGTCCTCACCGGGCGCGGAGATGTCCGGCCACGTCGACGGGTCCGTCACCAGCCCGCGCGACGAGTACTCCGACACCGCTCCGTCACGCGTCCCGGTGCCCAGGTCGTGGTACGACGCCACCGACAGCACGCCGGGCGTCGGGTCCTGGCCGGGCGGGTTGGACAGGTTCGCGCTCCCATCCCCGCCGTCGTTGCCGTTCGCCCACACCGTCACGACGCCCTCGGCCGCCAACGCCCGCTGCAGCTTGACCGTCGTGGAGTTCGGGTCGAACGCGCCACCGCCGGACGGCCCGTACGAGTTGTTGACCGCCTTGATCGGCGGGCACACCGACGCCGGGACGCCCGCGCCGCACGGCGCGCGGTGGTTCTCCAGCACCCAGTTCAGCGCCGCGTCGGCGCCGATGATGAACAGCACCGCGCCGGTGGAGATCACCACCGCCTTCGCGCCCGGCGCCGCGCCGCGGACCACCGTGCCGTCGCTCAACGTCGTGTCACCGCCGACGGCGATGCCCGTGACGTGGGTGCCGTGCCCGCCGACCGACAGCAGGTCGGTGTCGACCGACGTCGGCACGTCCAGGATGCAGCCGGTCCCCGCGCTCGCCTCGTCCAGGCAGACGCTCTTCAGGCTGCGCACGACCTTGGTCTGGCCGTTCGCCTGCCGGAACGCCGGGTGCGTCGGGTCGACGCCCGAGTCGATCACCGCGACCGTGACGCCGCTGCCGTCCAACGCCAGCCCGTTCGCGCCGGTCAGGGTCTGCCGCGCCGCCAACCCGCGGGTCGCCGTGTGCGACGTCGACCCGGTGAACTCGATCGGCCGGTTCGCCTCGACGTAGGTCACCCCCGCCGCCGACCGCGCCGCCGTGATCTGCGCGGCCGTGCCGCGTGCCGCGACCACGCCGATCCGGTCGAAGCTGGTGATCCGGCTGAGCCCGGCGTCCCGCACCGCCCGTTCGGCGGCACCGACGTCGGCGCCGTGGACGAACACCGTCCCGGCCTGACCACCAGACAGTTGACCACCGGACCCGGACAGTTGACTGGCGAGCAACGCGGACACGGGGGCGAGCAGACCGGCCGAGGCGGACGGAACGACCACCGTCGACAGTGCCAGCGTGCCCGCCGCGAGCAGGGCGGCTTTGCGCATCACGGACAAACCTCCAATGCAGGGTTGAGCAACCCACTAACGAGGCAGACACGTTCAGGTGATGGTTGTCACGCAACGTCATCTCCAGCGATGCGCGCGGCCGGCCGTCACCCGACGGCGCTACCGTGTCCGACCGTGTGGAACGCCGAACGTCAGACCGGGTGGCACGCCGACGTGACCGCGGGGCACGCCGACGTGCGGACCGCCGAACGGCGCGATCTCGTGGTGATCCCGTGCGGCTGATCCGACTCGGGACCGAGCCCTCCGCGGTGGGCGCCGACGTGCGCGCCGCGTTGAGCACGTGGGGCAACGGCGACGCCGTGCTCGGCGGTGTCGCGCTGCTCGGGGTGCGACCGCCGGACAGCCCGCGCGACCTGGACGCGGTGATCGTGCTGCCGCGCGGCGTGCTCGTGGTCGTCGGCGTCGACCTGCCGGACCCGGCCATGCGGCTGGAGGCGCCGCTCAACGGGCAGTGGAAGATCGACGGCTGGCCGCTGACCCGGACGGACGGCGCGACGAGCCCGGCCGCCGAGGCGCTGGCGGCCACCACCGCCGTCGCCCGCCGCATCCAGGACATGCGCGGCGAGCCGCTGCCGGTCACCACCGTCGTCGCCGTCGGCCCGTACGTCGGCCAGGTCGTGCAGTCGACCGTCGACCTGAACCGCGGCGTGCGCGTCCTGCACCCGAAGCCGACCACGCTGCTCGCCGCCGCGCGCGAGCTGGCCACCAGCGACCGGCCGTGCTCGGCCGAGCACGCGGCCAAGCTGGTCGCCGTGCTCGCGCCGACCGGCGCGCCGCCGAGCCGTCAGCACCTGATCGCCGAGGGCTTCTCCGACGCGGCCGCCGACCTGGCGTCGGCCAGCACGATGCTGCTGCCGAAGGTCGCGCCCGCACCGGCCGGCCGCAAGCTGCTGCCCTACGCGGCCGGCGCGGTCGTCGCCGTGCTGCTGGTCATCGCCTTGATCATCTCGCTGTCGTCGAGCGACGCGGCGGACAGCTCGACGACCACCACGCCGACGCCGCAGCCGACCACGGTCGTGGTGGACGGCCGGAACTTCTCGCCGCGCGGCGCGGACCGGACCGACGACTGCGCCTCGCACGCGTTCGGCGACGTCCGGGCGTGGCTGACCTCGCACCTGTGCATGCAGCTGCGGCGCGCCCAGTACGAGACCACAGTGGACGGACGGAAGGTCGGCGTCGCGATCGCCGAGCTGAGCCTGCCCGACGCCACCCGGGCGACGGAGCTGCACGCGATCGCGTCGGCGGCGGGCTCGGGCGGCGTCACCGCCCTCGTCAAGGAGGGCAAGGGCTGGCCGGGCGGTCCGGCGTCGTTCGACCGGTCGGCGATCCGCGTGTCGGCGAAGGGCGCTCAGCTGCGCATCACGCAGGTGGTGTGGACCGAGGGCGAGCAGGACCCGGCCGACCCGGAGCTGACCAAGATCGCCGAGCAGGCGTTGCGGCTGCCCGCCGCGCAGGGCTGAGCACCGGGGACGGACCCAGCGGCGAAACCCCCAACGGCCCTGAACAGCCCAGGTCAGCGCCCGGTGCGCACCATGCCGACGCCGATCAACCCGAACGCCACGTGCAGCACGATCACCAGGCCGGCCACCGCGCACAACGTCTCGGTGCCGGGTTTCCCGGCGATCGCGCCGAACGAGAACAACCAGCCGCCGACCGCGATCGCGAATCCGGTGAAGAGCACCGATTTCGGCACGTGGGCCAGGCACAGCAACGCGTTGGACCGCGCGCGGAACAACGTGTGCAGCACGACCGGCACGATCAGGAAGCCCGGCAGGTGCACCGCGACCGGCGACCACGAAGGGCCGCCGGGCAGGAACGTGGACGCGATGACGAAGGCGCACCACAGCACCGCGCCTATCGCGAGAGCCACAGTTCCCCTGGTCACATCCGCAGTGTAATGAGCTGAAGCCGCATTTTGAGGTTAAGAGTCTCTATGGCCGCACGGTCGATACGGCAGTCGGCGGAGGGTGTACACGATGTGCTGACACACCGTGCACACAGCGTCAGAGACCGTAGGCCTCAAGGAGCCTCAACCACACCTCACTGATGGTGGGGTACGCCGGAACGGCGTGCCACAACCGGTCCACGGTGACCTCGCCGACGATCGCGATGGTGGCCGCGTGGATCAGCTCCGCCACGTCCGGACCCGCGAACGTGACGCCGACGAGCGTGCGCTTGCGCTCGTCCACGATCATCCGCGCCTTGCCCCGGTACCCGTCCGCGTGCAGGGACGACCCGGCCACCGCGATGTCCAGGTCGATGACCCGGATCTCCAGGCCGGCCTCGCGCGCCTGCGCCTCGGACCAGCCGACCGCCGCCACTTCGGGATCGGTGAACACCACCTGGGGCACGGCCGTGTGGTCGGCCGTGGCGACCGGCGCGGTCCACGGCTCCGGGTCGGTGGCGCCGGCGACGATCGCCGTGCCGACCGCCCGTGCCGCGTACTTGCCCTGGTGGGTCAGCAACGCGCGGCCCGTGACGTCGCCCGCCGCGTACAGCCAGTCCACTCCGGACACCCGGCCGGTGTCGTCGACCTCCAGCGCCTTGCCCGCCGTGAAGCCGAGCTGCTCCACGCCGAGGTCGAAGGTCGCCGGCTGACGACCGGTCGCGATCAGCAGGTGCGCGCCGGTCACCGCCGTGCCGTCGGACAACTTCAGCGAAACTTCAGCCGAGCCGGCCGAGCCATCAGCGCCGGCCGAACCGTCCGAAGTGGACACACCGACCGCCTTGACCCCGGTGAGGAGGCGGACGCCGTCCTCCCGCAGCCCTTCGGCGACCAGGTCGCCCGCGAACGCCTCGAACTTCGGCAGCGGCCGTTCGCCGGACACGACCAGCGTGACGTCGGACCCGAGCCGGGCCCAGGCCTGCGCCATCTCCACGCCGACCACGCCGCCGCCGAGCACCACCAACGACTTGGGCACCTCCTGCGCGGAGGTCGCCTCGCGGGACGTCCAGTACGGCACGTCCGACAGTCCGGGCAGCGACGGGACGCGCGGCACGCTGCCCGTGCACACCACGACCGCCTTCGTCGCGGTCAGCACGCGGCCGTCCACGTCGACCCGGCGCTCGCCCGCCAGCCTGCCGCGGCCGCGCACCACGGTCAGCCCGGCGCCCTCGGCCCACTCGACCTGGCCCGAGTCGTCCCAGTCGGAGGTGAAGCTGTTGCGCCGCTTCAGCACCTCGGTCGCGTCCAGCCGCGCCCCGACCGGCACGCCCGGCACCCGACGGGCGGCGGCGAGCGCGTGGCCGGGACGCAGCAACGCCTTGCTCGGCATGCACGCCCAGTACGAGCACTCACCGCCGACGCGTTCGGCTTCCACCAATGCGGTCCGCAGTCCACCGGCGGCGGTCCGGGCGGCGGCGTTCTCGCCCACCGGGCCACCGCCGATCACGATCACGTCGAAGTCGTCGCTCACCGGTCCACCCCACACCACCCGGACCGGCGCGGCAAGTCACGAGGGGTCGAACACTCCGGACAACATCTTCAAGATCACTCCGTCCGCGGTGCGCAGCACCACCGGACGCTCGTCGGGATCGACCCGTTCGGCCAGCTTGAACATCGCGTCCGCGGTCTGGGCGGCCATCCGGAACGTCAGCATGACCGGCGCGTCGCCCCGCACCGCGAAGCGGGTCAGGAACAGGTCGCGCAACCGTTCGGCCATCAGCTCGTACTGGTCGACGGAGGCGTCGAGGCGGTGACCGTCGAGCAGGTCGCTGAACCGGACCCTCCCGAAGCCCGGGATCTCGACCAGCATCCGCAGGTAGACGGCGACGACCTGCTGCACCGCTTCCCGCCAGTCCTCGGCGAGCCGACCCTCCGTGAACAGCGATTCCACCCGGCCCAGGTACTCCTCCATGCCGCGCAGGGCCAGCGCGTGCACAACAGAACGCTTGTCCGGGAAGTATTGGTAGAACGATCCAATTGGCACGCCTGCTAGCTCGACGATCCGGGCGGTGGTGATGTCGTCGTAGTCGTAGTCGTTGAGCAGCGTCGCGCAGGCATCGACAATCGCGGACACCGTGGCGGCGCCGCGCTGCTGAACGGGCTGACGACGCATCACCTTGGCTAAGCGGTTTTCGGCGGGATTTTCTGGCACGCGCACATCTTGATGGATACGGACCGGTAAGCCCAAACAGGCGATTCCGGAATGTGATGTGAGGTTCGCTCGGCTTTCGCGGATAGATTTGTTGGGGCGCAAAACTATTTGCATGCCCTGACCGGATCGCGAAATCGGGCCGCCGTCATCGCGATCCGCGCTGCGCCGGGACGGGTTCGGGCAGTTCACCGGGTGTGCCGCCGGGTGTCCCGCCGACCGGCGGCCGTTCGGCGGAAAGCGGTCGGACGATCGGCGTCCCCGGCCGTCGACGCGGTGGCCGAGTCACGTAGGGGCCGACCAGCCGGGCCAGCACCAGCCCCGGCGCGACCAGCGGCACCACCGCCGACAGCGCCACCGCCGTCGCGCCCGCCCTGGCCACGTCCCGCGGGATGACCGCCACCCGGTCGACCACGAACGCCCGCCGCCCGGTGATCGACACCAACCCCATCGCCGCGAGGAACACCGCGAACGACAGCAGCGCCCACTTCACCGCGACGTAGCCGACGTCCTCGGCCGCCGCCATCACCGCGAGCCAGCCGACCAACGCCGACGCCTGCCTGCTCGCACTCGTCATCGCCCACAGCAGACCGCCCGCCACGGCGAGGAACCCGGTGCGCCCGTCGAACCACCCGCGCGTCGCGTCCAGCCACCCCGTCGGCAGGCCGGCCCACCGCACCGGCAGCACCTCCAGCGGGCTCGGCGCGCCGAACGCCTGACCCACCACCCACGCCAAGGACCACGCCGACACGACCACCGCGAGCCCGAGCTGCCACTTCGGCCGGTCCACCGCGACGCGGCACAACCTCGCCAACTCCCGGCGCTTCTCCTTCACCGCCCCAGCGTGCCGGAGCGATCATGCCTCGCGATCCGGTTTCACCCGCGTGCCTTCGCAGAGCCGCTCATCGGGTGGTGGGGCCATGGGGAGGCCATCACCCGACGTGATGCGCGATCCCGCAACGCGGTCGCGATCCCCGGCACCGCGGTCCCACAGCAACGCCGCAACGCCGTCGCGTACCCGCTCGGGTGATCTACCCCTGCTCGCCGGCCCATCACCGTGGCCAAGGCCACATCATGTCCAGCGGACACCACCCGATCACGAAGAGGAGGCGACCGTGCGCAGGCTGCTACCGGCGTTGCTGGCGGCGTTGTCGATCACCTGGACCACCGGTGCGGCGGTCGCCGAACCGGACGGCGCGGAGCCGGACTACGAGTACGTCGCGCTCGGCGACTCGTCCGCCGCGGGACCGCTCATCCCGCAGCAGGACCCGGCCGCGCCGGGCTGCCTGCGCTCGATGCGCAACTGGCCATCCGTGCTGGCCGACCGGATCGGGGCCCGGCTCACGGACGTGACGTGCTCCGGCGCGGTGACCGACGACCTGGCCGGGTCGCAGTCCACCTTCGACGGCACGCAGCCGCCGCAGGCGGACGCGCTGAGCCCGTCGACCGACCTGGTGACGCTGAGCATCGGCGGCAACGACGTCGAGCTGGTCGACGTGGCGGCGGCCTGCGTCAACCTGCTGCCCCAACCGGTCGGCACGTCGTGCCGCGACGAGCTCACCGCCGGCGGCCGGGACCGATTGGCCGAGCGGATCGACGCCTACGCGGCCGAGTTCGCCGCCGCGCTCGACCTGATCTCCGAGCGGGCGCCCGGGGCACGGGTGGTGGTGGTCGGCTACGGCACCTACATCCGGCCCGGCGGCTGCTACCCGGACCAGCCGATCTGGGCCAGGGACGCGGACTACCTGCAGGGGAGCATCCACCGGCTGAACGTGCTGTTCGCCCGGGAAGCGGCCGAGCACGGCGCGTCGTTCGTGGACGTCGAGACGCCGAGCGTGGGCCACGACGCGTGCGCGTCGTCGCGGGCGAGGTGGTTCGAGGGCGTGGCGGCGACCGGCCCGGCCGCGCCGATGCACCCCAACGCGCGAGGCATGGCCGCGATCGGGGGGATCGTCGCCGACCAGCTCTGACGCCCCGCTCCAGCCACCGGGCCGCAGCCCCGACAAGATCGCCAGGCCGTCGTCGAGCACCCGCTCGGCGGCGGCCTTCGCGCGTTCACGGTGGCGGGTCGCGGGCGCGGACTTGTTCACGCACCGGCGGGAAGAACGTGTAGTAGATTAGACGTTCTGCGCATCACGGGCGCAGGACTGTAAGCCCGCAGGAAACCGTCAGCCGCAATGCGACACAGGCTGATAAAACACGCTATCCAGAAATGAGGCACGTTGTCAAGCCCCTCCGATGACCTCCGGCTCGCGGAAACCGAGTCGGAGCAGGAATACGTGTCGATGCTGTACGGCAGGCTGGACGACCTCCGCGATCAGAGCTCGAAGCGCCTGGCCGGGGCGCTGCGGCAAACCGGTGGGACGCACCAGATGCGCTCCGAGCGGGACACCTCGGTGGCCATGTACTCCGACCAGTTGGCGCAGTACAGCGCGGTGGAGAACGGGCTGTGCTTCGGCCGGCTCGACTTCCACACCGACGAACGGTTCTACATCGGCCGGATCGGCTTGTTCGACGAGGACAAGGAGTACGAGCCGCTGCTGATGGACTGGCGCGCGCCCGCCGCCCGCCCGTTCTACCTGGCCACCGCCGCCGCGCCGGAGGGCGTGCGCCGGCGCAGGCACCTGCGGACCAAGCAGCGCAAGGTCGTCGGGTTCGACGACGAGGTGCTGGACATCAACTCGGTCGACCTCGACCGCCGGTCCGAGGGCCTGACCGGCGAGGCCACCCTGCTGGCCGCGGTGAACGCGAGCCGCACCGGCCAGATGGGCGACATCGTCGCGACCATCCAGGCCGAGCAGGACAAGATCATCCGCACCGAGCTGAACGGCGTGGTCGTCGTGCAGGGCGGTCCGGGCACCGGCAAGACGGCGGTCGCGCTGCACCGCGCGGCGTACCTGCTCTACACGCACCGGCGGCAGCTGGCGAAGCGCGGCGTGCTGGTGGTCGGGCCGAACACGACGTTCCTGCGCTACATCGGGCAGGTGCTGCCGTCGCTGGGCGAGACGGGCGTGCTGCTGTCGACCGTCGGCGAGCTGTTCCCCGGCCTCACCGCGGTCGGCCGGGAGCCCGCCGAGGTGGCCGCGTTGAAGGGCCGCATCGAGATGGCGGACGTGGTGGCGCACGCGATCCGGGACCGGCAGGAGGCGCCGAGCCTGGTCGAGGTGCCGTTCGACGGTGACGTGCTGCGGCTGGACCGGCGGGCGATCAGCGACGCCCGCGGTCGGGCGCGACGCACCCGCCGCCCGCACAACGAGGCGCGGCGCACGTTCCAGCGCGAGATCATCTCCACGCTGGCGTCGCAGGCCGTGTCCCGGCTGGGCAGGCACCTGCTGGACCAGGCCGACATCGACGACATCCGGCGCGAGCTGCGCGAGGACCCCGCCGTGCAGGCCGCGATCGAGAAGCTGTGGCCGACCCTGTCGCCGCAGCGGCTGCTCGAAGACCTGTACGCGTCGCCGAAGCTGATCGCCAAGGCCACGCCGAAGCTCTCCCCCGCCGAGCGCGAGCTGCTGGCCCGTCCGCGCGGCGCCGAGTGGACGCCCGCCGACGTGCCGCTGCTGGACGAGGCGGCGGAACTGCTCGGCGAGGACGACACCGAGGCCAAGGCGCGGGCCGAGCGGCAGCGGCGGCAGGCGATCGACTACGCCCAGGGCGTGCTCGACATCCTCGACCTGGAGGACGACGCCGACCCGGAGATCCTGATGGCGACCGACTTGATGGACGCCTACAAGCTGGCCGAGCGGCACGGCGCGGAGCGCTACGAGACGGCGGCCGAGCGCGCGGCGGCGGACCGGACGTGGACGTTCGGGCACATCATCGTGGACGAGGCGCAGGAGCTGTCCCCGATGGCGTGGCGGACGCTGATGCGCCGGTGCCCGTCCAAGTCCATGACCGTGGTCGGCGACATCGCGCAGACCGGCGACATCGCGGGGGCGTCGTCGTGGCACGAGGTGCTGTCGCCGTACGTGATGGACCGCTGGAAGCTCACCGAGCTGACGGTCAACTACCGGACGCCGTCGGAGATCATGGCCGTGGCGGCGGACGTGCTGGCGTCGGTCGACCCGGACCTCGTGCCGCCGACTTCGGTGCGGGACAGCGGTTTCGCGCCGTGGAGCCTGCGAGCGCCGTCCCTGGACGAGGCGCTGCCCTCGGTGGTGGACAAGGAGGTCGCCGCGATCGGGGACGGCAAGCTGGCGGTGATCGTGCCGTCGGCGTCGGTGGCGTCGCTGCGCGCCGCCGTGCCGGGCGCGTCGGACGACCTCGACGCCCAGGTGGTGGTGCTGGGCGTGACCGACGCGAAGGGCCTGGAGTTCGACTCGGTGCTGGTCGTCGACCCGGCGGGCATCCTCGCCGAGTCGCCGCGCGGTGCGAGCGACCTGTACGTGGCACTGACCCGTGCCACGCAACGACTCGGCGTCGTGCACCCCGGCGAGTTGCCGGAGGTGCTGGGCCGGCTGGAGGCTAGCGTGTAGGCGGTGTCCGGTTTAGAGGCGGCGGCAGGCCGCACCGCAGCCAAGGTCGGCGGCCGGAGCAGTTGACCACTGGCGCGGTCCTGGTGGCGGGGTCGCTGCTCGTCGCGGTGCAGGAGGAGTCCAACGGGCTCCGGGGCCGTGACGTCGACAAGGCCGAGATCCACCGGTTCTCGGAACTGCTGCGCAGCCAGGTGGCGCAGGAGCACGCGGTGATCCGCATGCCGAACCCGGGCCTGCGGCCGGTCCGTGCCCTGCCGCTCGGTGATCCTTGGCGATCCGCGCATCTGAAGAGGTCCGGGGCTTCCTCGACCGGTGGATGAGGCAGGTGTTCAACGTCATCGGGTAAGGGCGTAGCCGAGGGCGGCGGCGGCAAGGCCGGTGGACAGGCTCGCGGTGACGTTGGCCAGGGCTTGGAGGTAGCGGCCGTCCTCGGTCAGCCGGACGGTTTCGTAGCTGAACGTGCTGTAGGTGGTCAGGCCGCCGCACAGGCCGATCCCGACCAGGGCGAACAGGTCCGGTGACGTGCCGGCCACGCAGCCGAGCACGAACGAGCCGACGACGTTGACCGCGAGGGTCGCCCAGGGGAACGTCCGCTGCACCAACCTGCCGGCCAAGTACCGCAGCGACGCGCCCACCGCCGCCCCGACGAACACCATCACCACCGTCATGGCCACACCCGGCGGGTCGCGGCCATGGCGGCGAAGGTCGCGCACAGCGCCAGGAACAGGGTGCCGACCAGGTAGGCCACCGCGGTCAGCCCACCCAGCCGCACCGCGTCCAGCGCGTAGCCCGAGAACGTGGTGAAGCCGCCGAGCACCCCGATGCCGAGGAACGGCCGGGCGAGCGGGTGCAGGCGGGGCACCAGGACCATCAGGACACCGATCAGCGCGCAGCCGACGACGTTGATCAGCAGCGTGCCCCACGGTCCGGGCACCACCGCGGCCAGGCCGTACCGCGCCAGGCCGCCGAGGCCGCCGCCCAGCGCGACGGCCGTCACGGTCCGGGCCTCAGTGCGCACGCAGGTGGTCCACCAGGTGGTCGAGGGCGGCCAGGGCGCGGACCACGTCGGCGCGCTCGCCCGGGTCGAGCTTGTCCAGCGCCGACCCGATGCGCTTCTCGTGCGCGGCCTGCCAGACGGCCAGCTGCTCGTGCCCCTGCGGTGTCACGGAAAGTCGGGCGACGCGGCGGTCGCTGGGGTCGCCGCCCCGTTCGACCAGACCGTTCTCGATCAGCTGGCCGACGAGCCCGCTTACCGTGTTCGGCGCAAGCCTCAACTCGGCCGCGAGGTCGCCCACGCGCATCGGAGGACGCTCGGCGAGCGTCTGGAGCAACTCCACCTGCGCCATCGGCAGGGAGTCCCACGGCCATTCCGACCGGATGCTCGTGCGCAGTGCCCGGCGGAGCCTCGTGACCACGTCGGTGAGCGAGCGTGCCTCGTCTGACATGCGCGAATGGTACTGGGTCGCGATATGTCGGAGACCGAGATAGTCTGGAGGCGATGAATCGCTCCCTGCGCTGGTTCGTCGCGGAATCACCCCGGCCGCGGCGGGTCGCGACCTGGGCCGGTGCGCCCTGGCTGGCTGTGGCGACGGTGTGCCTCGGCGCGTTCCTCGGCCAGTTCGACGCGAGCGTCGTCACACTCGCCCTGCCCGCATTGCGGGACGACTTCGGCGCTTCACCCGAGTGGGTGTCGTTGGCGTACCTGCTGACGCTGGCCGCGTTCGTCGCGCCGATCGGGAAGTGGTCGGACCGGCGGGGTCGCAAGCTCGTGTACCTGTACGGGTTCGTGGTGTTCACCGGCGCTTCGGTGGCGTGCGCCTTGTCCCGGGACCTGGACGTGCTGATCGCGTTCCGGGTGGTGCAGGCGTTGGGCGCGGCGATGTTGCAGGCCAACAGCGTGGCGCTGGTGGTGGCGGCGGTGCCGCGGGACCGGATGCGCAAGGCGTTGGGCGTGCAGGCCACCGCGCAGGCGTTGGGGCTGGCGCTCGGCCCGACGGTCGGCGGCCTGCTGGTCGAGGCGTTCGGGTGGCAGTGGGTGTTCCTGATCAACGTGCCGGTCGGCGTCGCCGCCCTGGTCGCGGGCCACTTCCTGCTGCCCCGCACGCACGAGCGCGGCAGCGGGCCGGTCGACGGGCTCGCCGTCGTGCTGCTCGCCACGGCCACCACCGCGTTGCTGCTGGTGCTGTCCGGCGCGAGCCCGTTCCTGCTGCTGCTCGCGCTGCCCGCGGGTGTCGGCTACGTGTGGCGCGAACCGCTGGTCCGCCGGGTCAAGGGCGGCCTGGTCGGCGCGGTGTGCGGCTACCTGGTGCTGTTCGGACCGCTGGTCCTGGTGCCGTTCACGTCCGACCGCGGCCCGTTCGAGACCGGGTTGCTGCTCACCGCGCTGCCGGTCGGGTTCGCGCTCGGCGCGGCGTCGCCGTGGCGCGTGCCCCGAGCGGGCGCGGCACTGTCCACAGTGGCCTGCGGGGTGCTCGCCTGGCACGTGCACCCGGTCGCCCTGGTCGCGCTGGGGCTCGGGCTGGGCCTCTTCACCCCGGCCAACAACGCGGCCGTGCTCGGCGCCCTCCCCCGCGGTGACGCCGGATCGGGTGGCGGACTGGTGAACCTCGCCCGCGCGCTCGGCACCGCGTTCGGCGTGGCGGTCCCGCTCTTCGTGCACGCGCAGTGGGGAGCGAGGGTGGCGTTCGGGGCACTTGCCGTGATCGCACTGGTGACCGTGTGTACGCCGATCGGGGACAAGCGGCCCTGTCTTCGCCCGCGAGTTCCCCCGGATCAGTAATCTCGCCCCGGCGGGGCGAAGGCTCGGGCTGGCACACACACGGGTGAGGACGAGGTGGCGGATCGGCTGAGCTGGGTCCCCGACGACGTGAACACGGGGCTGCCCAGCGCCGCACGGCTCTACGACTACCTGCTCGGCGGCGGGCACAACTTCGCGGCCGACCGCGAGCTCGCGGAGGAGTTCCTGCGCGCCCAACCCAACGGCCGCACCATCGCCCGCCTCAACCGCGCGTTCCTGCGCCGGGCCGTGCTGCACCTGGTCGACGCGGGCGTGCGGCAGTTCCTCGACCTGGGCTCCGGCATCCCGACCGTCGGCAACGTGCACGAGATCGCGCGGAAGGCGGCGCCCGAGTCACGCGTGGTGTACGTGGACTTCGAGGACGTCGCCGTCGCGCACAGCCGGATGATCCTGGCCGACGACGACCAGTCCGACGTCCTGCAGGAGGACCTCACCGAGCCGGACGCGGTGCTGGCGGGCGTCCGCGACACCGGCCTGATCGACTTCGCCGAGCCGGTCGGCGTGCTCGCCGTGGGGGTGTTCCACTTCGTGCCGCCCGAGCGCGACCCGGCGGGCGTGGTCGCCGCGTACCGCGACGCCGTGCCGGCGGGCAGCCACCTCGCCCTCTCCCAGTTCACGTCCGACCTGCAACCCGAGGAGATGGCCGGCGTCGTGGCGGTGATGCGCCAGAGCCCGGACCCGATGTTCCCGCGCGGCCACGCCGAGATCACCGCCCTGTTCGACGGCTTCGAGCTGGTCGAGCCCGGCGTGGTGCCGCTGCCGGACTGGCGGCCGGAGGAGGGTTCCGTCGAGGAGGACGCCGACCGGGCGGGCATCTTCGCCGGCGTGGGGCGCAAGAAGTGAGCCGACATGTCGCCACGCGCTAGGACCCGGCGGCAGGACATCGCGCGGGAGTGGATGCGGGCGGTCTACCCGACCGCGTACGTGCCGATGTCGCCGGTCGAGATCGAGCTGTACCTGCTGGAGTTCGTGGACGTGATCGTCGACGCGGTCCAGGCCGAGCCGTTCGCCGTCGAACCGGTCGGCGTGGTGGGCCAACGGCTGGTCGAGGCGCACTTCACCGGGCCGGAGACGTTGCAGCGCACGGTGGACGTGCTCGGGCACGCCCTGCTGTTCAGCCCGGAGCTGCAGGGCGTGCCGCGGCTGGCGGAGAAGGTCGTCGCCATCCTCGGCAGCGTGAGCACCGGTTTCGCCACCGCGATGCGGTTGGACGCGCTGGACCAGCAGGAGGAGGTCAAGCACGCGCTCATGGCGGCCAAGCTGCGGGCCGAACGCGTGCTGGCGGCCAGCGAGGCCAGGTTCCGCGAGGTGTTCGACTCCGCCGCGTTCGGCATCGTGATCACCGACCTGCGCGGCCGGTGCGTCGAGGTGAACGAGGCGCTGGCCGAGATGATCGGCCGCGACCGCGGCGAGCTGACCGGGCGGCGGCTGGTCGAGCTGTTCGACCCGGCCGACGCCGACGCGCTCGCGAACAAGTACCGGGCGGTCGGCGAGGGCCGGGTCGAGCGGATGCGCGAGCAGCGGCGGCTGCTGCGCGAGGACGGCGAGCCGGTGTGGGTGCACCTGGGGATGTCGTCGCTGCGTGACGCGGACGGCGAGCCCGCGTACCACGTGACCATGGTCGAGGACGTCAGCGAGCTGCACCTGCTGCAGAAGAACCTGGACTTCCAGCTGCTGCACGACTCGCTGACCGGCCTGTCCAACCGGCAGCGCCTCGCCACCCGGCTGGAGAGGCTGCACGGCACGTCACCGGGCGGGGTCACGCTCTACCACCTCGGCCTCGACGCGTTCTCGCTGGTGAACAACGGTCTCGGCCACGCGGTCGGCGACCGGCTGCTCACCGAGGTCGGCCACCGGCTCGAAGCCCTGGTGGACGGCGATGCCGCACTGGTCGCCCGGATGGGCGGCGACGAGTTCGGCATCGTGGTGGACCACTCGCCGGCCACGCCGAGCGTGCCCGACATGGTCGACCGGATCAACGACGCGCTGCGGCGGCCGATGGACCACGGCGTCGCCCTGTCCGCGTCCATCGGCGTGGTCGACCGGCCGCCCGCCGGGTGGGGCGTCGCGGAGATCCTGCGCGCGGGCGACGCGACGTTGCGCCGGGCCAAGTCTCGCGGGAAGCGGCAGTGGCTGCCCTACGACAAGCACGCCGACCAGCTACTGAGGGAACGGCAGGCGCGGGCCACTCGGATGGCCGGCGCGTTGGACGAGCAGGAGCTGGAGGTCGAGTACCAGCCGGTGGTCGACCTGGTCGACGGACGGGTGCTCGGCCACGTGGCCCGGCTGCGCTGGGACGAGGTCGGGCACGACGAGTGCGTGGAGCTGGCCGAGGAGACCGGCCTGTCGCTGGCGCTCGGCCAGTGGGCGCTGCACGAGGCCGCGGCCGCCGCGAACGGAGCGGAGTCCTCCGGCACCCTGTACTTCGAGCTGTCGCCCATGCAGTCCCGCGACGAGGACCTGGTGCGCACGGTGAAGCGGACGTTGGACGAGACCGGCCTGCCCGCGTCCCGGCTGCGGATCTTCCTGGACACCCGGTCGATGCTCGAAGGCAGGGGCGACGACAACGCGCAGGTGTTGCGGGACAACGGGATCGCCACCGGGCTGTCCCGGTTCAACGGCGGCCAGGCCGAGCTGTCGCTGTTCAGCGAGCTGCCGGTGGACTCGCTGGTCCTCGACCCGTCCATCGTGGACAGGTTCGCCGGGCCGCCGCGCGAGTCGCTCCTGCACACCGCGGTGGAGCGGATGATCCCGCTGATCCGGGAGCACGGGGTGGCGGTGCTGGTGCCGGACCTGTCCACGGAGGAGCGGACGGCGTGGTGGCGGCGGGTCGAGGTGGACGCCGCGTACGGCGACCACCTCGCGCCCGCCGTGCCGGGGTACGAGCTCTAGACGTGCTTCACCGCGGCCAGCAGCTTGGTCAGCGACTCCTTGGCGTCGCCGAACAGCATGGTGGTCTTCGGGTTGTAGAGCAGGCTGTTGTCCACGCCCGCGAAGCCCGGCCGCATCGAGCGCTTCATGAACACCACGGCCTTCGCCCGGTCCACGTCGAAGATCGGCATGCCGTAGATCGGGCTGCTCGGCTCGTCCCGCGCGCCCGGGTTGACCACGTCGTTCGCGCCGACCACGAGGACCACGTCGACGCTGCCGATGCCGGGGTTGACGTCGTCGAGCTCCTTGAGGTGCTCGTACGGCACGTCCGCCTCGGCGAGCAGCACGTTCATGTGGCCCGGCATCCGACCCGCGACCGGGTGGATGCCGTAGTGCACCGTGACGCCGCGCTGCTCCAGCACCTGCGCCAGCTCCCGCGCCGCGTGCTGGCCCTGCGCCACGGCCAGGCCGTAACCGGGGACCACCAGCACGGAGTGGGCGTAGCCGAGCATGATGGCCACGTCGTCCACCGTGCCGGCGCGCACGGTGCGCTGTTCGTCGGTCGCCGCGGTCGCCGTGGTGGCCTTGAAGGCGCCGAACAGGATGTTGGTCAGCGGCCGACCCATGGCCTGGGCCATCAGCCGGGTCAGGATCGTGCCGGACGCGCCGACGAGAGTGCCCGCGACGATCAGCAGGGTGTTGGCCAGCACGTAGCCGGACGCCGCGACGGCCAGGCCGGTGAACGCGTTGAGCAGCGAGATCGCGATCGGCACGTCCGCGCCGCCCACCGGCAGCACGAACAGCACGCCCAGCGCGAGACCCGCCAGCGCCAGCAGCACCAGCAGCACGCCGCTGCCGGTCAGCACGACCGACAGCGCGAGCAGCGCGCTCACCGCCGCCGCGCCCACGCCGAGCAGCTGACCGGCGGGCAGCAGCACCGGCCGGGTGGTCATGATCTCCTGGAGCTTGAGGAACGTGACCACGCTGCCGGAGAAGCTGACCGACCCGATCAGCACGGTGAGCACCGTGAAGAGCTGGAACAGCACCGAGCCGTGCGGCACGGCCAGGAACTCGGTCAACGCCACCAGCGCCGCCGCCGCGCCGCCGACGCCGTTGAACAGCGCCACCATCTGCGGGATGGCGGTCATCTTCACCGACCGCGCCGCCGGGATGCCCACCACCACGCCCGCGGCCACCGCGAGCACGATCAGCAGACCGTTGCGGACCGCGCCGTGGACGTACGCCGTGACCACGGCCAGCGCCATGCCCGCCGCGCCGAGCAGGTTGCCCGCGCGGGCGTACCTCGGCGTGCTCAGGCCCTTGAGCGCCAGCACGAAGCACAGCGCGGCGACCAGGTACGCGAGCTGGACCCAGGTGGGGCTCACCCGCCCACCTCCTTGTGCCCGTTGGCCCCGCTCCTGACGGGTTTGCCCGCCTTGTGGCCCTTGAACATCTCCAGCATCCGGTCGGTCACCACGAAGCCGCCGACCACGTTGACCGTGGCCAGGAAGACCGCGGCCAGGCCGAGCGTGACCTCCAGCGCGCCCTCGGCCCGGCCGGTGATCAGGATCGCGCCGACCAGGATCACGCCGTGGATCGCGTTCGCGCCCGACATCAGCGGCGTGTGCAGGATCGTGGACACCTTCGACACGACCTCGAAGCCGACGAACACGGCCAGCACGAAGATCGTCAACAGGTCGATCACGGCAGCTCCCTCCTCAGCTCGCCCGCGTGCGTGAGGCAGCAGCCGGCCAGCACCTCGTCGGTGAGGTCCGGCACGACCTGGCCGTCCTTCGTCATCATCATCAGGAGGTTGGCCACGTTGCGCGCGTAGAGCCTGCTGGCGTGCACGGGCATGCCGCTCGGCATGTTCTTGGCGCCGTAGACCAGCACCTCGCCGACCCAGGTCTCCTCGCCCGGGCTGCTGGCGGTGACGTTGCCGCCGGACTCGGCGGCCAGGTCGACCACCACCGAGCCGGGCGCCATCGCCTTGAGCATGTCGTTGGTGACCAGCACGGGCGCCTTGCGGCCCGGGATGGCGGCGGTGGAGATCACCACGTCGGACGCGGCGACCCGTTCCGCGATCAGCTCGCGCTGGCGTTCCAGGAACGTCTCCGACTGCGCCTCGGCGTACACGCCCTGCTGCGTTTCGAGGTCCAGTTCGAGGAACCTCGCGCCGAGGCTCTTGACCTCGTCCTTGGCCGCCGCACGCACGTCGTAGGCCTCGACCACGGCGCCGAGGCGTCGTGCCGTGGCGATGGCCTGCAACCCCGCCACGCCAGCGCCGAGGACGAGCACCTTGGCGGGCGGGATGGTGCCCGCCGCCGTGGTGAACATGGGCAGGAACTTGGGCAGCCGGTTGGCCGCCTCCATCACCGCGCGGTAGCCCGCGACCAGCGCCTGCGACGACAGGGCGTCCGCGGACTGCGCCCTGGTCACCCTCGGCAGCAGGTCGAGGCTGAACGCGGTGACCTTGTTGGCCTTGAGCACCTCGACCAGCTCGGGCTCGCTGTTGGGTTGCAGGAAGCTGATCGTGATGTCGCCCTCGCGGAGGGCGGCGGCCTGCTCGGGTGTCGGTGGTTGGACGGAGACGATCACGTCGGACTGCCCGGCCGGGTGGTCGGCGATGACGTTCGCACCGGCTGCGCGGTAGGCGGCGTCCGAGGCGTGGGCGTGTCTGCCCGCTCCGGCTTGCACGTCCACCGTGAGTCCGGCACCGATCAGCGTGGTCACCGTTTCCGGTAGACCGGCTACGCGGCGCTCGGCGGGCCGCGCCTCGACGGGTATGCCCACTCTCACGGAGAGTCACCCTAGACCGCTGAAGGTGATCTACGCCACAGGTGCGCCTTAACTTTGACCGTACGTACGTCTTGCTGAGACTTTGCGGCGGGTCCTCAGTGGATCACCGGGCAGACGCCCGTGGTGTCGCCGGGGAAGAAGTTCGGCACCAGCTCGCGCTTGTCGTAGTACCGGTGGAAGACGCTGGTGATCCCGCTCGACATCGGCGGCACGATCCACGTCCAGTCCGCCGGGCACGAGCGGCCCGCCTCCTCCTCCTTCTTGATGTGCGTGAGGAACCGGTCCGACTCGGTGTGGTGGTCGGTGATCGTCACGCCCGCCACCGCGAACGAGTGCAGCACCGCGCGGTTCAGCTCGACCAGCACCCGGTCCTGCCACAGCGTCCGCACCGACGACGTGTCCAGGCCCATCCGCCTGCCCAGGTAGGGCAGCAGGTCGTAGCGGTCGGCGTCGGCGAAGTTGCGGGCGCCGATCTCGGTGCCCATGTACCAGCCGTTGAACGGCGCGGCCGGGTAGTCGATCCCGCCGATGCGCAGCCGCATGTTGCTGATCGCGGGCACGGCGTGCCAGCGCAGCCCCAGGTCGGCCAGCCACGGCAGCTCGGGGTGGCCGATCGGCACTTCGAGCACCGCGTCGGGCGGCAGTTCGACCAGGGCCGGTTCGGCGTCCTCCCGCTCCACGATCAGCGGCAGCACGTCGAACGGGCCTCTTCGGGCGGGCGGGCGCCAGCCCATGTCGATGGCCTTCTCGGTCAGCTCGGCGTTGCGCCGGTCGCCGAGCACGCCGCCGTCCGCGCCGACGTAGCCCGCGTACCGGACCAGCTGCTCGTTGCGGATGCGGGGCGCGGGCCTGCCGGGGTCGTCCGGGGCGAACACGGTGATCACGGGGCGGACCTTGCCGCCGTTGGCGGCGAGCTTGAGGTGCTCGACGCACTCGTCCGCGATCTCCTTGGGGTCGCGCAGGTCGCGCAGGTCGCGGACCTTGAGGCTGCGCCAGTACAGCCGGCCGATGCAGCGCGCGCTGTTGCGCCACGCCACCCGTGCGCCGAACGTCAGCTCGTCGGGCGTGTGGCGGTACGTGCCGGTGGCGGCGACCTCGGCGTGCACCTCGGCGAGGCGGTCTTCGACCGGGCCGAGCTCGGGGTGCTCGGCGTGGTGCAGTCGGATGAACTCGTCGGCCTCGGCGAGGTCGACGGCGAAAGCGGCGGGGGCGGTGGCGTCGTGCAGGGGGATGGCTTCAGCCGGACACGAGGGGACGGGGGCCATGGCGGGACACCGTAGTTGCCCTTTCGTGGTTGTCGCACCGCCGTGCCGGGCACCGAGGTGGTGCCGCACCGGGCCGATAGTGTCGCAGCGTGAGTGCTTGATCGCGCAGACGAGTGACGCACCCTGGGAAAACGAGTGATATTCGATCGTTATCCGCTCGAATCACGGCGGTTACCCGTGATTTACCTCACAGCGACTTTTTCACCCAACGGGTGACAACGACGGCGGCGTCCACGCCAGGAACTTCGCCGCCCTCGCCGACCCCACCGACGCCGGGACGGCGCGCATCGCGGCGTCGCGCATCGTCACGGCCACCGGGTTGCGCAGCTGGTGCCCCACCCGCCCGAGCACCCGCGACGCCTTCGCCATCCGCTGCGTGCGCGGTCGGCGTTGCCGGTCGTACTCGGCGAGCGCGGTCGGCACGTCGGCGGCGCGGGCGCACGCGGCGGCCAGCACCACGGCGTCCTCGATCGCCATGCACGCGCCTTGGCCCAGGTAGGGGGTCATCGCGTGGGCTGCGTCGCCGAGCAGCGCCACCCGGCCGCGCACGTAGGTCGGCAGCGGCGCGGCGAGCTCGTGGATGTCGTGCCGCAGCACGGTCTCCGGCGGCGTGGCGTCCAGCAGGGCCGGGATCGGGTCGTGCCAGTCGCCGACCAGGCGGCGCACCTCGCCCCACTCGTCGGCCGAACGGCCACCGGCGGACGCGACCGTCGCCGCGTACCAGCAGACCCGGCCGTCACCCAGTGGGAGGACGCCGAACTCCGTGCCGGGACCGAGGGTCTGGCTGAGGCCGAGGTCCAGCGGGAACCGAGCAGTCGTCACGCTGCGCCACGCCGTGGCGCCCGCGTACACCGACTGGGGCAATGTGGGGAACAACGCCTGCCGGGCGCGGCTGCGGATGCCGTCCGCCGCGACCACCAGGTCCGCGTCCAGGTCGTCCAGCGAGCGCACCTCGGCGTCCGTGACCAGGCATTCCGGCGGCAACGCCGACCGCAGCACCCGGTGCAGGTCCGCCCGGTGCACGGCGACCACGCGGTCCTGCCGCGACGCGTCCACGCGCGTCAGCGTCCGCCCCCTCGGGTCCCGGATGGCACCGGCCACGCGGGGCGTGCCGATCCGCCGCACGTCGTCGGCCAGCCCCAGCGCCGCCAACGCCCGCATGGCGTTCGGCATCACGCCGACACCCGCGCCGACCTCGCCGAACTCCGGCGCGCGTTCGAGCACCTCGACCTCCCACCCGACGTGCCTCAGGGCCACCGCCGCCGTGACACCGCCGAGCCCACCGCCCACCACGACTGCCTTCATCCCCGCTCCTTCTACACCTGTAGAGGGCAGTACTCTACAGGTGTAGAAGGAGGATGCAACGTGACCGAGCGCATGGCCGCCCTCGCCGACGCGGCGATCCACGTGGTGGCCACCAAGGGCATGCGCGGCCTGACCCACCGCGCGGTGGACGCCGAGGCGGGCGTGCCCCCCGGCTCGACCTCGGCCTACTTCCGCACCCGCAAGGCGCTCGTCGAAGGCGTCGTGCAGCGGCTCGCCGACCTCGACAACGCCGAGGTGGTCGACGCGGGCAGGAACCTCCCGCTGGACCTCGACCTGCTCGCCGAAGGCGCCGCGAACGTGTTCGACCGGTGGATGAGCACCGCCCGCGAGCGCACCCTGGCCCGGTACGCGTGCCTGCTGGAGGCCACCCACCACCCCGAGCTGCGCGGCATCCTGGCCCACGGTGAACGGCCGCGCGCGCAGATGCGGGAGTTGCTGGCCGAGTTGGGCGCGGAGGACCCGGAAACCCAGAGCCGGGACCTGGTGGCGTTCCTCGACGGCCTCGTGTTCGACCGGCTGGTCGGCGCGGGCGCGCTCGGGGCGCCCACCCCCGGCACCCCGGAGAGCCGCGCCGAACTGACCGCGGCGATCCGCGCGGCGCTGCGCGGCGTGCTCGGGAAATGAGTGGCGCCCGGCACTACCGTTGATCGCATGTGGGCCTTCGGGATCTTCTACCTCTGAGTGCAGGGCAGCCGTCCACCCCCACGCGCCACGCGTGACGGGGTCTTCGAGCCAACCCTCATCTCATGCGGAGAGTCCTCATGTCGCACATCGCTTTCCTCAACATCCCCGGCCACGGCCACGTCAACCCCACGCTGCCCGTCGTCACCGAACTGGTGAACCGGGGCCACCGGGTCAGCTACGCGGTCGACCCCGGGTTCGCGGACATCGTCGAGCGGGCCGGCGCGACGCCGGTCGTCCACGCCACGACCCTGCCCACCGACGACCAGGAGTGGCCGACCGAGCTGGCGCCGGCCATGCACCTGTTCCTGGCCGAGGCCAAGTCGGTGCTGCCGGTGCTGGAGGCCGCCTTCGCGGACGACCGGCCGGACGTCGTCGTGTACGACATCGGCGCGTGGACGGCGCGCCTGCTGGCGGGCCGCTGGGGCGTGCCCGCGATCCAGTTCTCCCCCACCTTCGTCACGTACGAGGGCTGGGAGGAGGAGATGGGCGACATGGTCGACCAGCCCGAGGTGACCGCGTTCTACGCCGAGCTGGAGGAGTGGCTGGCCGCCGAGGGCGTGGCGATCCCCGGCCCGGCGTACGTCGCCGACCCGGACCGGGCGGTGGTGAGCATCGCGCGGTCGTTCCAGCCGCACAGCGAGTCCGTGCACCCGAAGTACACGTTCGTGGGGCCGTGCCTCGGCGACCGGTCGACGTTCCAGGGCACGTGGGAGCGGCCCGCGGACGACCGGCCGGTGCTGCTGATCTCGTTCGGGTCCGCCTACACCAACGAGCCGGGGATCTACCGGCGGTGCTTCGAGGCGTTCGGCGACCTCGACTGGCACGTGGTGATCGCCATCGGCAAGCACGTCGACCCGGCGTCGCTCGGCGAGCCGCCGTCGAACGTCGAGCTGCACCGGTGGGTGCCGCAGCTGGAGATCCTGTCGCACGCCAAGGTGTTCATCACGCACTGCGGCATGGGCGGCACGATGGAAGGGCTGTACCACGGCGTGCCGATGGTCGGGCTGCCCATGATCGGCGAGCAGGCCATGAACGCCGTCCGCCTGGTCGAGCTGGGCGTCGGCAGGCACATCCCGCGTGACGAGGTCACCGCCGACGGGCTGCGGTCCGCCGTGCTGGAACTGGCGGACGACCCGGACGTGGCGCGGCGGCTGGCCGGGATCAAGGCCGAGATCCGGGCGGCGGGCGGCACGGCCGCGGCGGCCGACGTGATCGAGGCCGAGCTGAAGAAGTGATGGCGAGGGGGCGGCACACGCGTGCCGCCCCCTCTTCGTCTACGCGGACTGCTCGGTGCTGCCCAGCCGGGGGAACGGGTCGGTCGAGAACACGACCTCCACCGGCACCTCGAAGTACTGCGCGATGCGCAGCGCCAGGTACAGGCTGGGGCTGTACTCGCCCCGTTCCAGGTAGCCCACGGTCTGGTAGTGGATGCCCAACGCCTCGGAGAGCTGCCGGCGTGACACTCCCCGTTCCGCGCGCAGCATCGCGATCCGGTTGTAGACGCTTTCGCTCATCGCACCCTCTGCAACGCCGCCTGACGGCGTTGCTCCATGTCCGCTCCGGACTCCCGCCGAGCCATCCGACGCAGGATCGTAGGCGCAAGCGCGAAACCGACCACCGCCCACACCCCGAGGACGCCCACCATCTCCGGGATCCGCCAGGAGCCGCCAAGCTCCACGGCCGCCGCCGCGTCCGGCAGCAGGGCCGCCCTGGCGCCGTGACCCGCCCAGTACACCGGGAACACCTGCGCCACGCCCTGCAGCCAGCCGGGCATCGCCGTGATCGGGTAGAAGATGCCCGAGATCGCCACGATGCCCATCATCGGCAGCATGGTGATGCCCATCGCGCCGCCCGGGCTCTTGGTGATCGACCCGGCGACCGCGCCCCACGGCAGCATCGACGCCATGCCGAGCGCCAGCACGGCGAGCAGGCCGAGCACGCCGCCCACGCCCGCGTCCGCCAGCACGTTCACCAGGAACAGGCCCGGCACCAGCACGATCAGCAGCCCGGACAGGGAGTCCAGCGACGTCTGCACGGCCCGGCCGACCAGGTAGCCGAGCATCCCGTGCGGCACGGCCTTGGCGCGCAGCAGCGTGCCGTCCTCCCGGTTGACCGAGAGCTGGCCCGCGGGGCCGACCAGGCTGCCGAACACGATCCCCATGCCGAGCAGGCCCGGCAGGGTGAGCGCGGCGAGCGAGATGCCGGAGGCGTCGGGGGACGAGTCGCGCTGGAACCACAGGACGGTCAGCGCGGCCAGGCCGGTGAACAGGTTGTACCACTGGTCGGAGCTGCCCATGGAGTGGCGGAACTCGCGCACGCCGCGGTCCACGCCGAGCCGGATGGCCTGCCTCTTGGCGTTCACCGGATCGCCACCTCCTCGTCGGTTGCCTGGCCGCTCTCGTGCCGCTGCACGAGGGCCATGTACGTGTCCTCCAACGTGCTGCGGCGCACCTCCAGCTCGGAGATGCCGGTCGCGTGCTGGCGGAACAGGTCGCGCACGAACGCCGTCGCGTCGTCGGTCGTGTGCACGTGCCGCAGCCCGTCGTGCGTCCAGCGGACCTCGGACTTGCCCGCGACCGTGCGGCTGAGCTGGTCCGGGCTGCCGTCGGCGATGATCCGGCCGCCCGCGAGCACCAGGATCCGGTCGGCCAGCTTCTCCGCCTCGGCCAGGTCGTGCGTGGTCAGCAGGATCGTCATGCCCTCCAGGTCCGACAGCCGGTGCACCAGGTCGTGGAAGTCCCGGCGCGCGTGCGGGTCGAACCCGGCCGTCGGCTCGTCCAGGAACAGCAGGTCCGGCTTGCCGACGATGCCGATGGCCACGTCCAGCCGCCGACGCTGGCCGCCCGAGAGGCTGCTGATCTTCTGGTGCGCGTGCTCGGCCAGGCCGACGGTCTCGATCAGCTCGTCGGTGTCGAACGGCCGCGACTGGTGCGGCGTGCCGTAGGGCGCGTAGTAGCGGCCGAGGTGGTGCAGCAGCTCGCGCACCTTCCAGCGGCCGTGGTCGCGCCACGACTGCAGCACCACGCCCAGCCGCGCGCGCCAAGCCTCGTCGCCGGTGGCCGGGTCGACGCCCAGCACCCGGACGTGGCCGTCGGAGGGCAGCCGGAAGCCCTCCAGGATCTCGATCGTGGTCGTCTTGCCCGCGCCGTTGGGCCCGAGCAGGGCCACCACCTCACCCGGGCCCGCGGTGAAGTCGACCCCGTGCAGCACGTCCGTCGTGCCGTAGCGCATCCGCAGATCGCGCACCTCGATGACCAAGGACCCTCACCTCCCCCTTGTCAGAGTTCTCGGGCATTTTGTAGCACACCTGCTATCAACCGTACTACTGCTATTCCCTTACGGCTTATTTACTTCACGGCTTCGTGAATCTTCTGTATGTTGCGAAGTAGGTCCCTTTACGCACTGGGAGGTGTGCGAGATGACCGAAACGCTGTACTCCGAGCTGCCGAGCCAACGCAGCACGGCGTTCGACCCGCCCGCGGAGTTGGGGTTGCTCCGCGAACGGGCCCCGATCAGCCGGATGAAGTTCCCCGACGGGCACCTGGGGTGGCTCGTGACCAGCTACGAGCTGGCTCGCGAGGTGCACGCGGACCGCCGGTTCAGCAGCCGGGCCGAGCTGCAGCACTCACCGCGGCCGGTGGCCGGCAAGCCGGTGCCGCAACGGCCGCCGGCGAAGCCGGGCATGTTCATCGGAATGGACGCGCCCGACCACACCCGCTACCGCAAGCTGTTGACCGGTCAGTTCACCGTACGGCGGATGAACCAGCTCATGCCGCGGATCGAGGAGATCGTGGCCGAGCACCTGGCCGCGATGCGCGCGTCCGGGACGTCGGCGGACCTGGTGGCGGACTTCGCGCTGCCGGTGCCGTCGATGGTCATCTGCGAGCTGCTGGGGGTGCCCTACGAGGACCGGCAGGCGTTCCAGGAGGACACCGCCAAGGCGCTGCGGCTCGACTCCACGTTCGAGGAGATCATGGAGGCGTTCGAGCGGCTGGAGGACTTCGTGCTCCAGCTGGCGAAGCGCAAGCACGTCGAGCCGGGCGACGACATGCTGTCCGGGTTGATCGCCACCGGCGAGCTGACCGACGAGGAAGTCGCCAACATGGGGCTGCTCCTCCTCGTCGCCGGCCACGAGACCACGGCGAACATGCTGGGCATCGGCACGTTGTTGCTGTTGCAGCACCCCGAGCAGGTGGCGGCGCTGCAGGCCGACCCGTCGTTGGTGGACAACGCGGTCGAGGAGCTGATGCGGTACCTGTCGATCATCCAGTTCGGCACGCTGCGCACGGCGTTGGAGGACGTGGAGATCGGCGGCGTGGTGGTCAAGGCCGGCGAGTCGGTCTCGATCTCCGTGGCCGCGGCCAACCGGGACCCGGCGCGGTTCGAGCGGCCGGACGAGTTCGACGTCCGCCGGTCCGCGGCCGGGCACCTCGCGTTCGGCCACGGCGTGCACCAGTGCCTGGGGCAGCAGTTGGCGCGGATCGAGATGCGCGTCGGGTTCGCCGCGCTGTTCCGGGAGTTCCCGGACCTGCGGCTCGGCGTGCCCGCCGAGGATGTCAAGCTGCGCACCGACATGGCGATCTACGGGGTGCACGAGCTGCCGGTGGAGTTCTCGTGAAGGTGGAAGTCGATCCGGACGTGTGCGCGGGGTCGGGGATGTGCGCGTTGACCGACCCGGCGGTGTTCGACCAGGACGAGGTGGACGGGACGGTCGTGCTGCTGCAGCCGTCCCCGACGGGTGAGCACGAGAAGGCGGCGCGTGAAGCGGCGCACCTGTGCCCGGCCGGCGCCATCCGCGTGCTGGACTGAGGTGAGCTGCCGGGGCCGTCTTCACGGGCGGTCCCGGCGGTGAAAACCCGGGTGGTCCCGGTGGTTCGCGCGATGCCTCAGAGCGACAGGTGCACGCGCAGGGCGTCGTCGAGCTGCTTGAGCACCGCGGGCGGCAAGCCGCCGATCCTGGCGCGGAGCCTGGCCGCGGCGACCGTGCGCACCTGCTCGGCCTGCGCCTTGGAGTCCGCGCCGAGCCCGCAGTCCTTGGCGGGCAGCAGCACCTGGAACGGGTACACCTTCGCGGTGTTGGAGGTGATCGGCACGACCGTCACCACGCCCCGGCCGCCTCGTTCGGCGGCCCGGTTCGCCGCGTCGTTGCTCACGACCACGGCCGGGCGGATCTTGTTGGCCTCGGCGCCCTGCGCCGGCTCCAGGTCCACCCAGTAGATGTCACCTCGCCGCATCGAGGACACCGTCTGACGCGGTCACGTCCCACATGTCGGCGTCCCCTCCGGCTTCCCACTCTTCCCACGCGCTCGCGTAGGCGTTCTCCAGACCCGCCTCGCGCAGCAGCGTGATCGCCTGGTGTATCACCGACGATCGTGAGGCGCTCCGGTGTTGCCGCAGGTAGCGATCAACGAACTCTACGTCCTCCTCGGGGAGGCTCACACTGATTTTCATACCACCGATGCTACCTCCGGTAGTACCCGGTCGGAACCTCGCCCGTGGGCGCCACCACGTCGGCGGCGGGGCGCCTCCCCGGCATCGCGAGACCGATCAGCATCCCGACGAACGCCAGCACGGCCACCGCGGTCAGCGAGCCCGCGAAGCCGTCGCTGAACTCCGCGGCCGTCGCGTAGCCGCCGACGGCGCCGAAGACCGCGACCGACACCGAGGTGCCGAACACGCCGCCGAACATGCGCAGCATCATGAACACGCCGGACGCCTGGCCGATCTGCGGCGGGCGCACCGCGCTCACGACCGCCTTCTGGGCCGCGGGCATCGCCGCGCAGACGCCCACCGAGCCGATGACCAGCGCGGGCAGGATCTCCAGGTAGGACGTGCCGGCGTCGATGGCGCCCGCCAGCCACGCCATGCCGGCCGCCTGCAGGAACAGCCCGCCGACGACGAACCTCCGCTCGCCGACCTTGTCGACCAGCCGACCGGCGATCGGCGCGCACACCATGAGCGTGCCGGTCCACGGCATCAGCATGAGGCCCGCGACCAGCGGACCGTGACCCTTGACGACCTGGAAGTACTGCGCGAGGAAGAACATCGTGCCGTACAGCGAGGCGAACACCAGGAAGTTCGCCGGGTTGGCCGTGGCGAACGCCCGCAGCGTGAAGAAGCCCATCGGGACCATCGGCTGCGGCGTGCGCTTCTCGTAGAGCACGAACGCGACCATCAGCAAGACCCCGCCCACCGCCGAGGCGACGACCTCGACGCTGCCCCACCCCGCCGCGTTGCCGCGCACCAGCGCCCAGATGACGCCGAACGCGCCCGGCGTCACCAGGCCGAGGCCACCCAGGTCCAGCTTGTCGTTCGGGCCGGTGCTCTCGTCCACCTTCCGCGTGGCGAGCAGGATCGCGACGATGCCGATCGGCAGGTTCAGCCAGAAGATCCACTGCCAGGCCAGGCCCTGCGCGATCGCACCGCCGATGAACGGGCCGCTGAACGTCGCCAGACCGGTGAGCCCCAGGTAGAGGCCCATCGCCTTGCCACGCGTGTGCGCCGGGAAGACCGCCGTGATGAGCGTGAGCGAGAGCGGCAGCACCATCGCGGCGCCCGCACCCTGGAACGCCCGGGCAATGATCAGGGAGACGATGTCCGGCGCCAGCGCGCACGCCACCGACGCGACCGTGAACAACGCCAGCCCCGTGTTGAACACCTTGAGGCGGCCGAATCGATCACCCAGCGCGGCGCCGGTGAGCAGCAGTACCGCGAACGTCAGGTTGTAGGCGTTGACGACCCATTCCAGTTGTTCGACCGACGCCGTCAGCTCCGCGCGGATCGTGCTCAGCGTCGTGGTCACGACCAGGCTGTCCAGGGCCATCATGAACGACGCCAGCGACGCCAACCCCAAGGTCCACGCCTGCTTGGACGTCATCCGGCCTGTTTCGGTGCTCACCGTTCTCCTCGGGTGTCGGAATTGCACGCGTCGGGATTGCGCGCCTCGGGATTGCGCGCGTCGGAACTCGCGGTCAGGCGCTGCCGATGGAGGCGCGGAGCGACCGCGGAAATCCGAACGGCGAGAGGGTGACGTTGTCGTGGAACCGGGTCAGGCCGGCGATCCGGTCGCCGGCCAGGGTCAGCACCAGCACGCCGTGCGCGTGCAGGATCGGCGTCCGCGGGTCGCGCAGGTAGGCGGCGAACGCGGGCTGGCCGTTGGCGCGCGTCGGGAACAGCACGTACCGCATCCCGTCGCGCAACGCCACCGTGGCCAGGAAGTGGCGGACGTCGTCCAGTCCCCGGTACTCCAGCGGCAACGGCGGCATGGTCAACCGCGCGTCGTTCGTCAGCAGGTCCACGACCGCGTCGACGTCACCGGCCTGGAACGCGCGGGCGAAGTCGTCCACGATCCGACGTTCCCGCGGCGAGTCCGGCAGCGGCGCGCTCTCCCGGTCGGGCCCCGGCAGTTCCCGCGCGAGCGCGCCGCGGGCACGTTTCAAGGCGCTGGTGACCGCGTTCTCCGAGGTGTCGAGGATGTTCGCGACCTCGACGGCCCGGAAGCCGAGCACGTCCCGCAGCACCAGCACGGCCCGCTGCTTCGGCGGCAGTTCCTGCAACGCGGTCAGGAACGCCAGCGACACCGACTCCCTGACCTCGTACCGCGCCTCCGGCCCCGGCGTGTGGTCGGCGATCTCGTCGAGCAGCGCGTCGGGGTACGGCTCCAACCAACTCGGCTCCGCGCGGCGGTGGGACGGCTCCGGCATCGACACCTCCGGCCGGTAGGCGTAGTCGTTCGGACGACGTCCACCGTCCCTCAGCGCGTTGAGACAGCGGTTGGTGGCGATGCGGTACAGCCAAGTCCGCACCGACGCACGCCCCTCGTACCCACCAATCCCGCGCCACGCCGCCAACAACGTCTCCTGCACCAGGTCTTCCGCGTCCTGGATCGAGCCGAGGATGCGGTAGCAGTGAACCTGCAACTCCCTCCGGTACGGCTCAACGACCTCGCGAAACGCCTCCCCATCCCCACCCCGCGCCAACCCGAGCAACTCGCCCTCCGCCCGCCGCGCGCGCCCCGCTGCGTCCGTTCCCCTGGCCGGCGGGATCCCTCGCATGGTGCTCCTCACTCTCCTGCGGTCACCGCCCCTCCCCGTGGCCTCGCACGGCCGGGCGGAACGTCCTCTCGGAGGTATGGACACCACCGGAACCGCAAACGGGTCGCTCCACGCACCCCAGTTTCCCGACCCACCTACGACATCGGCCTCGACCAGGAAAAACACTGGTCGAGGCCGATGTGACCGGGGTTCACGCGATCGCTGACCCCAGTGGGGCGGGTGGGGTTCGAACCCACGACCTGACGGATTGTTGGCCGTCTCTCCCATCGTCTGCCGACCCCTGCCGGCACCCGCCACCACCAGCGCACTTAGCGTCCGCGAACGACCACTATGGATCGTGCTTCACGGTTGTCTGCCGTCGTTTTATGGGGCAAAGGTGTGGCGCTGATCTTGCCGGGGTCACCAAGTTGAGACACCCGCATCACCCGACTCCCGACCCGCCCTCGTGGAGGCATCGCCCCAATAGCGACCAAGCGGGAAGCTACGCTACCTCAAGTCTAGCGTAGACATCCTCCAGCCTTGAGGGTACGCTGTCTGGCATCTAGCGTAAGACTAGCGTGAAGAGATAGGTAGGATGATGCGCCAGGGGCATCGCCAGGCCCAAAATCTGTTCCTCGAGTTGGGACGGATACTCGGTCATCGGCCAGTCAAGACGTTCAGTCCCCGTTGGCCTACCGATGGGGTCTGGTTTCCCAAGCTCAACGATGGCATCACCACTGAGTCCCCACTGGTGGCCGTTGAGGTGATCGTGTCGGAGGGCGCAAAAGCCATCCGTGGCTCGATCGGCGTATTGGAGGCGGTTTCCCCCGCCCTCGGCCTATTAATCGTGCAGGACGACGACATCGCCCGCCGATTGCGGTCGCAGGGATATACAGAGGAACGCATCCAGCAGACTCTCAAACACACTATCGAACAGATTAATGACCACATCTCCCATACCCGCCAGCGCCTAGATGTGTGGACCTACACCTATCTACACCGTCGATACCATCTAGCTACAACCGCCACGATTGCCTTGCGCAAGGAGAAGTCATTGTGAGTATCGTGTCCGTGTCCGTCGCTCTGCATGATGTTGATCGCATCGAGCGGCGAGGGATTGGCGTCGTCTTTCGTGGCATCATCACTATCGGTGCACTGTACGAGTATCTACGTCGCGGCATTGTCCGTTACTCTCCACGTTATCAACGAGGCTTCCGCACCACTGAGGACCTTCCTGAGTCCGAGTTTGATAAGTTGTTTTTGATCAACGACGAGCGATTGCAGATCGACCCCATGCGGGCCAGGGCGATTGCCGTCAAATATCTCAAGGGTTGGCTATTTACCTCGCACGTGACTTGGAACGTGCGAGTGCCCGACGGGTACGACGGTCATGCCTACGACTCGAAAAAGCGGACTGCGAACCTAGAGGGCGACCTCACCGTGCCGGACACCGGACACCGTCATCTCGCCTACTTCATGCTCGTACTTTGGCATGAACATCCCGAGGAGATACCGGAGAAGGTGAACGTGGACGGCACCATCGTCACGGAGGACGAGATCCTTGAGATGCTTAAGGACTTCGATCCTAAACACGAACAGGTATTCGTCGAGGCTTTCGCCTTGCCAGCACGAGAGGAAGGTCGACTCTACGACGAGTTCAACTCTGATGGCAAAGCGCCCTCGAATGCCGTCGCGATGGACCTCAACCCCGACAAGACACCTTCCCGGCGCTTTGTATCCCGCCTGATGGACAAGAGCGACGTGCTATCCCGTAGTGAGGTAGAAACCCGCCGTAACACCATCGGCAATGTCTCCCGCAAGCTAATCACTACCCCCACAATGGAGGCAGCGATGCGGCCACTCAACGATAAGTTGGCGAAGTTGGAGAACGCCAAGGACGGCCGTTACAACGATCTCGTCGACTTCTACAGCGAGTTCTTCAAAGAATGGTCGCACTACTTCAAGCCGTGGCAACCAAAAACGAAGGCAGAGGATCGCCACAAGCTGCGCGAGAAGTCTTTTGCATTGAGCAACATAATGATACACCCGTTGTTTCGGTTGGCCTATGATCTGTGGGCCGACTACGACTCCCGCAAGGTAGACTGGCACGCCGACAACCTTTGGAAACAGGCAGTAAATAAGCTCGCAGGGAAGACTACCGCAGAGGACGGCAAGGTCTACCCAGTCATGGCGCGGGCGAACCCGGACTGGCAGAGCCGTATTATGGTGAAGTCGCTGCAATCTGACGGCACGACAACCTGGACTCTCAGCAGCACTCGCCAGACTCGCGAGTCAGCTTACCTCTACCTTCTAGACATTGCCGAACTCGCACACCTCAGTGCGACGAAGTCGACGAAGCGGTCAAAGATATCAACCCCCACTGGATAGCTCGACGAACCGACAGGGCCTGGAATCCCTCCCAGGCCCTGTGTGCGGAATCATCTGGACGTAGAAGTACTTCGCCTTCGATCCGGCTTCTGGCTCACGCTTTCCCTGCGTTTCTTCTAGTCGTTCCGAATGCTGTCGCCGCAGGTCAGTGTGTCCTTTTGGGTCGATTCTTGTGCCATCTGACGTGCGGTTATGATCGGCAGGTATCAGCGAGTGTCATTCGGTGGCGGACTGTTCGCTGAGTTCCTTCTGACGAGCGGAAGCGGGCAGCCAGCGAGTCGCCTACTCGACCACAGCGGGGATGTCCTCCCGCCTGCACCGTGCCAGTGCCTTCACCGTGATGATCCTACGGGCGACCTCGTGCACCACTATGGGCAGTGCGCTCGACAGAGCAATTGTCGTCAACGTCATGCGGGGTCTCCGGACAAGCCAAAGTGGAGACCCGAGAAACGAGGGCTCAAGATCCATACGATCATCGACCGGGTAGGTCGGACTGAGCATGACTACGGGCTGTAGTGACAGGACAACGCTACCCGACCCGTCAAACACAAAGAGGGCTTCGTGTCATCCCGCCGACCTGGCTCGCCCCAACCGCACGTGTCAAGGGCAATGCCGTTTAGTTAGGTGGGTTTGGGTGTGTTGGTGCTGGTGGCGGGGTGTGTTGTCACTACGGTGTGGTGGGTGTCGTCTGGGGTGGAGCGTCGG
>NZ_LGED01000220.1 GCF_001280085.1 Saccharothrix sp. NRRL B-16348
ACGAAGACCCCAAGCCCTTCGTCTGGACCAAGGACGCGGACGAGATCCTCGAACGCCTCGCCTCATATCTTGATCGAATTCCTGGCGCAGGACACTAGCGGATCGGAAATGGCGCGTACGCGGCAACGAATGAGCCTTGCGGCGCAGCGGATGCACGCCACATGCTGGCACCATGTCCGAACAGGTGAATGTCCTGGCACGTGTGGTCAGGTGGCGGCGTACTGGGGCCCGCACGTTCGCCTTCGCCGCCCGGGTGGACGGCACGTGGTGGGTGCTGAGGCTCAACGACTTCCCTCACCACCCGCTGTACACGCTGTTCGTCGACCGGCACGTGGTCGGCGATGTGGAGGACGTCTCGTCCAGGGCACCGGCCTGGGACCTCGACGCCGCCGAGCGGCCGAGCCTGACCGACGAGCAGCGCGACGAGGTGCTCGCGTTGACGCGCGGGCTCGAACCGTACGGCAGCGAGGTCGGCCGGCCCTGTGAGGGCGACTGGTGCTCCTGCGCCGGGGACAGAATGTGACGACCACTCGGTCAGGGGACGCGCCACAGCGAGATGGCCAGGTCGTTGTGAGAGACAACGGCCAGCACACACCGGTCAGGGCTGAACACCGCCGAACGCGCCCTGCGCTCACCGTGGAGCACGATCAACTCACCGGTGTTCTTCACGTCGGCCGGATCGGACACCCACAGCTGACCAACGACCCAGCGCAGGTCCGCTCCCGTCCACGAAGGACGGTGCAGACGACCCGGTTAGCGGTATTCCCTCGACAGACGGCTGGCAGTGCAGCCGCGACTTCCCGGCGACACCCAGCCGCCGTCCTGCCCGTTTCTCCGGCCGGAGGAGGAACACGGAATAGATCAGCGGCGGCTGGGTGCTCCAAGGCCGCCCCGGGCGGAATCCCGTGCGGTCTACGGACCGCCGAGCGCGCAGGGCTTGATGTCGACCCGCTGGTCCGGGTCGCCCTCGACCGTCGGGTTGATCAGCGCTTCCCCCGCCCTGCGCCACGGCAGTTCCGGCCACCACTGCCGCTGCGCGGCCACCGCTTCCGCGGTCGGCTCGGTCGGCGCTCCGGGCACCAGCGCGAGGTAGTCCTGAGTTCGGCACCGCGCCTCGGCCCGCACCCGCTCGACCGGTTCCGTCCAGCTGTGCGGTGCGAGGTCGAACAACCCCCAGTGCACCGGGATCATCAGCTTCCCGCCGACCAGCGCGTTCGCTTCGACGGCCAGTTCCGGCCCCAGATGGTTGTCCGGCCAGGCAGGGTCGTATTGCCCCGAGCTGATCAGCGTCACGTCGAAGGGGCCGAGGCGTTCCCCGATCTGCTTCAGATCCTGGAAGTACCCGGTGTCGCCCGAATACCACACCCGGTGCTGCGGACCTTGCAGCGCCCATCCCGACCACAGGGCTTCATTGCTGTGCAACGGGTTCCGGCCCGAGTTGTGCCGGGCGGGGGTGGAGGTGAACCGCGTGGAGCCGACGGTCGCGTTCTGCCACCAGTCGAGTTCGCGAATGCGGTCCGCGGTGATGCCCCACCGCTCCAGGTGAGCGCCGATTCCCAGTGGAACCACGAACGTGGTGTCCCGCCACTGCGCCATGGCGCTGATCGTGGGTTGGTCGAGGTGGTCCCAGTGGTCGTGCGAGATGAGCACGACGTCCACCGGCCCGATCTCGGAGAGAGCGGCCGGCGGCCGGTAGAAGGGCTTGATGCCGAGCAAGCTCGACGGCCCGGACTGCTCACCCCAGAACGGGTCGACCAGCACCCGGGATCCGTCGATCTCAATCAGCGACGACGAGTGGCCGAACCAGGTGACGCGCAGTCCTGTCGCCGGCGGGACGTCGAACAGGCGGGTGTCGGTCGGCACGATGTCGAGGGCCTGGCTCGGGCTGCTCGTGTCGCTGCCGGAGAACGACCCGATGGTCGCGTTCCACCCGTCGATCCACAGCGGCTGGGGGACGATGAACTCGCCGTCGTGCCAGTGCGGCGACTGCTCGATCCTCGCCAGCCGGTCGCCGGACGGGAATGCGCCGAACGGCGTGCTGCGCACGTAGATCAGGGCGCTCCCCACCGAAAGCACCAGCACCAGGCCGAGGGCGATCAACACGCGGCGTGTCCAGCGACGTCGGCGGCGCGCCGGAGTGGGCTCGTCCCCGGACTCGGGTGCGTCCGGAAGACCGCTGTCATCACCCGGTTGTGGCATTATCACGTCAGTCCTTCGCGTATTGATGCTGGCGGGCGCGAGTGCGAAGCGGTTGAATCTCGCCGACTCGGAGCCGGCCGGCCCGCAAGCGAGTGCGTTCTTCCGCCCTCCAGTCGGGGCTGTACCTCGATCGGTCGCACCATCAGGTGCGACAAGAACGATTTTCAGGGCGCTCACTCACCACGTCAACGACTTAGGGTGTCCCTGTCAGTAGCTGCTTAACCGGGTATTGAGCAGTGCCACGACGCACGATCACGGCTCTCCGAAGGGGATTCCGCGCGGTGCGCGTGGTCCGCGCACCGCCGAACGTGACCGGCCGAGGTGGGGGCGCGGCGAGGGCGGCACCCGAGCTCCCCGCCGCGCCCCCAGTTCACGCCACCAGGGCGATCGGTGGCGCGCTGACACCCGAGAAGCCCGACAGCTGAATGGTCTCGGCCACCGCGCCCCGGGCGCCCGTGATCTCGATGCGCAAGCCCGGTCCGGCCGTCTGGTGCGCCATCAACAGGCTCCGGATTCCCGCGCTGGGCAGCGCGGTCAGGCGTTCCAGGTCGAACACCAGCCGCCGGACGGGCAGCAGGGCCACCGCGCTGATGAGCTGGTCCAGCGTGAGGACTGCCTCTTGTCCCGCGTACCCAGTCAGGGTCACGGTGGCCTCGTCGTCGTCCATTTCCACCTTCGTGTACAGCGTCATCCCTCTGCTCCTCCTCGCGGGGCCGTGGTGAGCACCAGCACCGAACGCGGCCCCGCCGTGATCCGGTCCTGGTCGACGGGCACCGGGTCCCGGTGCACCTCGCGCGTTGTGGTGTCCAGGAACAGCCGCCACCGCGTGCCCGGCGGCAGGGCGACCTCGGTCGGTTCCCAGTGGGAGTTCGCGATCACCAGCACGACGTCGCCGGGCGCCCGGAACTCCACGGTGAGCAGCAGGCCCTCCGCCTCGTGCCGGACACCGTCGTACGCGTCGTGGCGCAGAGCCGGGTGTTCCCGGCGGAACGCGATCAGCGACCGGGTGAACGCCACCAGGTCCCAGTTGCGCGTCGCCGCCTCCCAGTCCACCCACGACAACTCGTCGTCGTGGCAGTAAGCATTGTTGTTGCCCTGCTGGGTGCGGCCGAACTCGTCGCCCGCGACCAGCATCGGCACACCTCGGCCGAGCAGTAGCAGCGCCAGCGCGTTGCGGGTGAGCCGCCGGCGCAGGGCCAGCACCTCCGGGTCGGAGGTCGGCCCTTCGTGGCCGCAGTTCCACGAGTGGTTGACGTGCTCGCCGTCGCCGTTGTGCTCGCCGTTGCGTTCGTTGTGCTTCTCGTTGTACGAGAACAGGTCGGCGAGGGTGAAACCGTCGTGGGCGGTCACGAAGTTGACCGACGCCAGGGGTCCCCGCCCGTCGTACAGGTCGGGCGACCCGGCCAGGCGCAGCGCCGCCTCCCCGGCCGTGCCCGGGTCGCCCTTGACGAAGCGCCGGACCGCGTCGCGGTACCTGCCGTTCCACTCGGCGAACCGGCCGTACGCCGGGAACGAGCCGACCTGGTACAGGCCCGCCGCGTCCCACGCCTCCGCGATCAGCTTGGTGTCCCGCAGCAGCGGGTCCGCGGCGATCGCGCGCAGCAGCGGTGGATCGGCCAGCGGCGTGCCGTCGCCGTCCCGCGTCAGCGCCGACGCCAGGTCGAACCGGAAACCGTCCACGTGGTACTCGATCACCCAGAACCGCAGGCACTCCAGGACGAACTCGACGACCAGCGGGTGGTTGGCGTTGAGCGTGTTGCCGGTACCGCTGTAGTCCCGGTACCTCCCCTCTTCGTCCAGCAGGTAGAACACCTGGTTGTCGAGGCCGCGCAGCGAGATGGCGGGGCCGTTGTCGTTGCCCTCGGCGGTGTGGTTGAAGACCACGTCCAGCACCACCTCGATCCCGGCCCGATGCAGTGCCTTCACCAGCGACTTCAGCTCCGCGGCGGCGTCCGGGCCGGACGAGTAGCCCGCCTTGGGCGCGAAGAACCCGACCGTGCTGTACCCCCAGTAGTTCCACAGCGCCTGGCCCGCGACCTGGTCGAACCGGTCGTTGGCCAGCTCGTCGAACTCGAAGACCGGCAGCAGTTCGACGCAGTTGACCCCCAGCTCGCGCAGGTAGCCGACCTTCTCGGCGAACCCCGCGTACGTGCCGGGCGCCGCCACCCCGGACGACGGGTGCCGGGTGAAGCCGCGTACGTGCGCCTCATACACGACCAGGTCGCGCGCCGGCAGGTTGAGCGGCCGGTCGCCCTCCCAGTCGAACTCGTCAGCCACCACTCGACCGCGGTACCGGAACCCTTCGAACGGCTGCCGCGGTCCGCCCCACCGCTCGCCACCGCCGCCGATCGCCCGGGCATACGGGTCGGCGACGACGCGCCGCGGGTCGTAGCGGTCGCCGGGGCCGCTCGGACCCCACACCCGGTAGCCGTACTCCAGGTCGCGGTGGTCCAGACCGGGCACCGTCACCGCCCACACGCCGCCGGTCCGGCACTCCGGCGGCAGCGGGAGCTCCGCGAAGGGCTCCGCCTCCCCCATCCGGTACAGCACCAGCGACACCGCCGTCGCCCCGGTGGACCGGACGACGAACGAGATGCCGCCCGGCACCACCCGCGCACCTGGCGGGTGCGGCGGTGCTGGGCGCACCGCCTCGATCAGCTCCGCTTCCATGTCCCCCCCGGGAAGTTCCACCGAACAGCGACACCCCGCACCCGGCGCACGGCCGGCCGCGTGGACCTCACACCGCGACGAGCCTCGCGCGCACCTTCACCGGCGAGGACGTGTCCGGCAGCCGCACGGTCAGCGACTCCGGGTCGAACAGGTCGTACGGACCACCGTCGACCTCCACCGACTGCAACCGCACCGACCCCGGCGGCAGCGCGTCCGGCGCCACCCGTAGCACCCGGTCCGGGAACCCGTCCGGCCGCGGCCGGAACCACAGGTCCAGCGACTCGCCGCGGATCAGCAGCCGTTCGTAGACCTCGGCGAGGAAGCACAGCTCGGCGGCGTGGTACATCGACATCGAGTGGCTGCCCTTGAGCCGTTCGGTGCCCAGCAGGTACGGCGTGCCGTCGGCCAGGACGCTGAAGTACACGCCGCCCTCGTCGTGGTCGAGGAAGAAGGCGTTGTAGAACGCCTCGGACTCGCGGGCGAGCCGCAGGAACTCGCCCTCGCCGGTGTTCCCGGCAAGGATCAGGTACGCCAGCACGCCCTGCTCCTGCTGCCACCACGCCTTGCGGTCGTGCCAGGTGAGCCGGTGGCCGGGCACGCCCGGGCGGTGCGCCCGCTCCACCACGTCGTACCAGCCGCCGCGCCGGGTGTCACCGCCCACCGCGGGCATGGTCTCGCCGATGGCGCGGGCGAGTGCGGTGTAGGCGTCCTTCGGGCGGATGGCGTTCATCCGCATCAGGTTCCACGCGATCTTGAGGTTGTGGCCCACCACCGCGCGGTCCTGCTGCCAGCCCCACTCGCGGTCGTGCGTCCAGTCCGCGTGAAACCGCTCCCGCACGAACGGGCTCGCCTGGTCCGGGAAGTGCCGGACGATCAGATCGAAGCACTCCTCCAGCATGTCCGCGTCCTGCCGGCGCCCGGTGGCGAGGTACAGGTTGAGCAGGTACGCGGGCGCGTGGTCGCCGATCGAGTTCCAGTTCTTGCGGGACCGGTTGGGCCCCAGGGACTCGTGATCGGGCCGCAGGTGCACCGGGTCGATGTGCGAGTAGTAGCCGCCGCGCTCCCCGTCCCGGAAGAACCTGTGGAACAGCCGCACGGTCGCGTCGACGTCGGCCAGGACCTCCGGGTCGCCGGTGATCCGGTAGGTCTGGGTGGGGCCGACCAGCGCGTAGATCTGCTCGTAGGCCGGGATGGACCGGAAGTCGTCGCCGAACTCGGAGGAGAACAGCTTGGTCTCCACGCCGTCGGCGACGTCGAGGCCGTGATACCAGTACACGACGTCGTTCTCCGGGTCGGCGAACCGCAGGTGCTCGCGCAGGTAGCGGGTGCCGCGCTCGGCGACGTCGAGGAAGTCGTCCTCTCCGGTGAGCAGGAACGCCGACGCCATCCCGTACACCAGCCGGGAGATCGTGTCGGTCTCCTGCACGTGCCTGCCGCTCTTGTCGCCGCCCAGCCGCAGGACGGTGCGGTAGTCGACGTAGTCGACCTCGCCCGTGCCGAACTGGGCGACCCGGTAGAAGCGGGCCAGCTCGCGGAGCTGGCCCGCCCACCAGCCCGGCCGGGCGAACGCGTACTCCCCCGCCTCGCGGTCGAGGAACACGATCCGCGTGGCGTCGAAGACGTGCCCGTCGCCGGTCGGCGAGTAGATGCCGTGCGCAAGGACGTGCCGCCCGGGTGTCAGCAGCTCCGCCTTGCGCGAGGTCAGGTCGGTGTGCGGCTCGCCGAGGTTGCGCAGCAGCTCGGCGGAGGCGTGCTCGAAGCCGACCCGCAAGGGGTGGCCGTCGCCGGTGCGCAGGTCGACCAGGCCGCGGTCGGGGTGCGCCTCGACGACGTACCCGGCGACCAGGTCGGAGATCCGGACTTGGGCCAGCGGGTCAGCGGCCATGGCGCACCCCTCCAGTTGGCCGCACGGACGAGCGCCACCACCGGGTGGTGCGGTCCGCCGTGCGGGCGGCCAGCAGGTCGATCACGGTCCGCGCAAACAGGTGGCAGTGGTCGGCGCTGCGCGCGGTGACCAGGTCGCCGCTGACCACCACGTCCTGGTCGACGTACTGCGCGCCCATGTTGCGCACGTCCGCGACCAGGTTGTTGTGGCAGGTCAGCGGGCGGCCCCTGACCACCTCGGGGATCGGTGCGACCAGCCACAGGCCGTGGCAGATGACGCCCTTGAGCACCGACGGCTCGGCGAACGCCCGCCGCAGCAGGTCCACCGCGGGCGCGGTGCCGCCCGGCGACTCGGCGTAGCGCAGCCGGTCCGAGACCATGCCCGAGGGCACGATCAGGGCGTCGTAGCCGCGCAGCCGCTCGTCGTCCACCTGCTCCAAGTCGCCGTCCACCGTGATCGGGAGCTGGTGCTCGTGGCCGGTGAACGTGATGTTCTCCCGGCCCCACAGGCGGGTCAGGAACTCGACCTGCGCGCCCTCCTCGGCGAACCTGAGCCGGTAGTAGTCGATCTCCGGCTCCACGTAGTCGGTCTCCATCAGGATCGCGATGGTGCGCCCGGTGAGGGCGCCGGCCTCCCGCAGGATCGTCGTGGTCATCGCGTCCGCTCCTAGTCCGTCTGCAGGTCGATCAGGAACGGGCCGTCGTGGTCGAGCATCTTGCGCACCGACGGCTCCACCTGCGCCGGCTCCTCCACCCGCAGCGCCTCCACGCCCATGCCCCTGGCCAGGTCCACGAAGGAGATGTCGGGGCGCAGGTCGAAGCCGTCCGGGTGGCGGCGCGACGGCACCCCGCTGTCCCGCCAGTACTGCTCGATGTTCAGGTCCAGCAGCTGATAGCGGTGGTTGTTGCAGATGACGAACTTGGCGGCGACGCCGTGGCGCGCGGCCGTCCACAACGCCTGGATGGTGTACATGCTGCCGCCGTCGCCGGTGACGCCGACGACCGTGGCGTCCGGTCGGGCCATCTTGGCGCCGATGGCGCCGGGGATGCCGATGCCCAGCGAGCCGCCGCGGGTGAGGAAGTAGTTGCCCGGCACGTGCGGCGGCAAGTGGCTGAGCAGGCCCGCCGAGGCGGTCAGCGCCTCGTCGAACAGCACCAGGTCCTCGTCGGTGTGCGCGGCGAGGGCGGCGCTGAAGTGCTCCACCAGCGGGCTGTCCGCGGTGAGCGCCGGCGGTGTCCACGGCGGGACCGGCGCAGGCTCGGCGGGTGCGCCCAGCGCGTCGGCGAGCGCCGCCAGGGTGGCCTTCGGGTCGGCGACCAGGGCGACGTCCACCGGGAAGTTCTTGGCGATCTCGTAGTCGTCGAGGTCGACGTGCACGACCCGGGCGCCCTCGCCGAACGGGCTCTCCAGGGCCGGGAACACCTCGGGGAAGGTGTAGGTGCCCACGACCAGCACCGCGTCGGCGTCGGCCACGACTCGCCCGCTCACCGAGCCGAACATGTGCCCGAGCTGCCCGCGGTAGAGCGGGTGGCGGTTGTCCATGTTCAGCTCGGAGTTGTCCAGGCCCCACACGGGCGCGTTCAGCACCTCGGCGACGCGGGCCAGCTCGCGCTGCGCACCGGACACCGCCACGCCGTCGCCCATGAGCACGACGGGGTTGCGCGCACCGCGCAGCGCCGCCACCGCGCGGTCCAACTCGCCGGGGACGGGCCGGACCGCGCGGCTGGGAATGGTGCTCGGCGCCACCGGCTCGGCGTTGAGCGCGTCGAGCACGTCCATGGGCAGCGCGACGAACACCGGGCCGCGGGGCTCGGTCATCGCCGTCTTCACCGCCCTGCGCAGCACGCGCAGCACCGAGTCCGGATGGGTGACGCGGGTCGCGTGCTTCGTCACCGGCTTGGCCATCGCCACCAGGTCGACGGCCATCTGCGAGTCCATGGCGTCGTAGCGGACGCCCGCCTCGCCGGCGATGACCACCAGCGGCGAGTGGCCGCGCATGGCCTGGTAGAGCATGCCGATCCCGTTGCCGAGACCGACTCCCGTGTGCAGTTGCACGAGGGCGGGCCCGGCCGTGGCACGGGCGTAGCCGTCCGCGATGCCGATGGCTACCGTCTCCTGCAGCGCCAGCACGTAGTCGAAGTCGGAGTCCTGCTCGATGGCGTCCAGCAGACCCTGCTCGACCGTGCCGGGATTGCCGAACATCGTCGTCAGGCCGTCGGCCCGCAATTGTTCGAGAAGGGCGTGCTTGCCCTGCCGTTCGGTCATTGACCTGCCCTCCGCGGGTGTTTTCCGATTACCAGCCGAACCGAATCAGACCGTTTTCCAGGACCTCCACCAGCTTGTCACCGGCGAGGAAGGAGTCCGGAGTCGAGCGGGCCGTGATGAACGGGAAGTCGACGATCACCGAGGTTTCCTTGCCGACGTTGCCGTGGAACTGCCCGTCGGGACCAGTGGCGTCGCGCAGGATGTACTCGAGCGGGTACGGCGGCGGGCCCATGTTGAACTCGACGCCGACGAATCCGGTGCCGTCCTTGTAGTCGTACTCCTTGCAGTGGCCGGTGACGTGCTTGCCCCAGATGATCGACTTGCGGTCGTCCCACTCGCGGGCGAACGCCAGGGCTGCGACGCCGTAGCACTCGCCGACCACCGGCTTGTCGGCCCGGATGAACGCCAGGATCAGCTCGTGCAGCCTGCCGTTGTTGGCCAGGTCGACGATCGGGCCCGAGCCGCCGACGATGACGAGGGCGTCGTACTCGGCGACGTCCTGGGCCAGCGTGGCGATCTCCCGGTAGTACGCCTCCATGGCGCGCAGCGGGTTCGGCGCGCTGTCGTAGGGGCGCTCGGGAATCCAGTCGGCGAGGCTGACCGGGTTGTCCAGGCGTGACGACTCGTCCAGCTCCCGGGCCGCGACCGCGACCTCGGGGGTGGTCACCGACCGGCCCAGCGGCGGGTCGACGTAGCCCGGGTCGAGGCTGGGCGGCAGGGCGACGGGGCGCTTGCCGGTCGGGGTGGCGAACACCGCCGTGTACCCCTGACGGTCGCAGGCCACCAGCGGCCCGAGCAGCTCCTCGCCCCAGTAACCGTATTCGGAAAGGATGAACAGGATCTTCTTGCTCATATTTCCTCCTTGTGCGGCGCCGATCCTCCCGGAACCGACAGGTCAATCTTCGCGGGCATTCGCCCGACAAACAAGGAATCGCGGCTCTTGTGGCGCCAGTCAGCGAGTTGCGAAATTCTCCGTGCATTCGACGTTCTCCGTGCAATGGGCATTTTCCGTGCACTGCGCGGAGAACAGCCACGCCACGGTGGACGCGGGCAGGTCGAGCACGCCGGTGACGTGCTCGCCGGTCAGGTGCGGGCGCTCGCTGTCGAGCAGGGTGGTCCAGGGACCGCCGACGTCCACGCGTTGCGGCACGCCGGAGAAGTTGGCCGCGCACAGCAGCGTGCCGTCCGGGCCGGTGCGGCGGAACGCGAGCACGTTGCGGCCGGGATCGCTGAGGTGCCAGGCGAAGGCACCCCGGTCGTCGTCGGTGGCGTGCAGCGCGGGGGTGCGCCGGTAGACGTGATTGAGCCGGCGCACGAGGTCGAGGACGCCCTGGTGCGGCGGGCTGTCGGCCAACTCCCAGCACAGCGAGCCGTCGCTGTCCCACTCGGGAGGCTGGCCGAACTCGCCGCCCATGAACAGCAACTGCTTGCCCGGGTGCGCCCACGTGTACGCCAGCAGCGCGCGCAGACCCGCGGCGCGTCGCTTGTCGTCGCCGGGCATGCGCTGCCACAGCGAGCCCTTGCCGTGCACCACCTCGTCGTGGGACAGGGGCAGCACGTACCGCTCGTTCCACGCGTAGTCCAAGGGGAGCTCCAGCTCCCCGTGGTGCGCGGCGCGGTGCACCGGGTCATGGCCCAGGTAGCCCAGCACGTCGTGCATCCAGCCGAGGTTCCACTTGAGGTCGAAGCCCAGGCCCTCCGGCGCCGTGACGCCCGGCCAGGCCGTGGACTCCTCGGCGACCACCACCGCGCCGGGCACCTCCCGGTGCACCGCGGCGGTCAGCTCCCGCAGCAGCGCCACGGCCTCCAGGTTCTCGTTGCCGCCGTGCGCGTTCGGCTCCCACTGCCCCGGTCCGCGCGAGTAGTCCAGGTAGAGCATGGAGGACACCGCGTCGACCCGCAGGCCGTCCAGGTGGAACTCGGTCAGCCAGTACAGGGCCGAGGCGATCAGGAAGTTGCGCACCTCCGGCCGGCCGAAGTCGAACACCAGCGTGCCCCAGTCCGGGTGCTCGCCGCGTTGCGGGTCGGGGTGCTCGTACAGCGGGGTGCCGTCGAATCGGGCCAGCGCCCAGTCGTCGCGCGGGAAGTGCGCGGGCACGAAGTCCAGCAGGACGCCGATCCCCTTGCGGTGCAGGTGGTCCACGAAGTAGCGGAAGTCGTCCGGGGTGCCGAACCGGGCCGTGGGCGCGAAGTAGGAACTCACCTGGTAGCCCCACGAGCCGCCGAACGGGTGCTCGGTCACGGGCATCAGCTGGACGTGCGTGAAGCCCAGGTCCGCGACGTGGTCGCCCAGCTCGTGCGCCAGCTCCCGGTAGGTCGGCCGGCTCCCGTCCTCCCTGGCGCGCCACGAGCCGAGATGCACCTCGTAGACGCTCATCGGCTCCTTCGCCCAGTCCCGCCGGGCCTGGGAATCCCCGTCGCGCCAGCGGTACCGCGACCGGAACACCACCGAGGCGTTGGCGGGCGGGCACTGGGTCGCCCGGGCCATCGGGTCGGCCTTCTCCCGCCAGCGGCCGTCGGCGCCGAGCACCGCGAAGCGGTAGCGCTGCCCGGACCGCGCCTCCGGGGCGAACAGCTCCCACACCCCGCCGTCGCGGCGGCGCATCGGGTGCGCGGCGCCGTCCCAGCCGTTGAAGTCGCCGCGCACGCGGACCTCGCGGGCGGCCGGGGCGAGCACGGCGAACGACACGCCTCCCGCCGGCTCGACCCGCGCGCCCAGCACCTCCCAGAGCGCGGGGTGCCGCCCCTCGCCGATGAGCCGCAGGTCGTAGTCGGTCAACGTCACCCCGGTCACCCCATCCTCTCCGCGGCGGCCACGAACCCCTCGATCGCCCGCAGCGGGACGTCCACCCAGTCGGGCCGGTTGCGGGTCTCGTAGCCGACCTCGTAAGCGGCCTTGTCCAACTGGTGGGCGAGCAGCAGCGCGGGGTCCGGCGCGCGGCCGGCGCGCTCGGCGTAGCCCGCCAGGAACTCCCGCTCCGCGGCCCGGACCCAGTCCCGGTCGGGTGTGCGGCTCGCGGCGTAGTCCAGGGAGCGCAGCACCCCCGCGACGTCGCGCAGCGGCGAGTCCCACCGGGCGCGCTCGGGGATCGGTGCACCCGGCTCGCCCTCGAAGTCGATCAGCAGCCACCCGCCGGCCACCGCCAGGACCTGGCCGAGGTGCAGGTCGCCGTGCACGCGCTGCCGGGGCGACCCCGGCAGGGCCGCCCGGCCCGCGCCCACCAACAGGCGCGTCAACCGGTCGACGTGCCTGGCCAGCGCGGGCACCTCGGCGGCGGTCCGGTCCAGGCGGTCGAGCATGCCGTCCACCAGCGCGGACAGGTCGGCACGGGTCAGCGGCGTGCTGCCGAACGCGTCGGCCAGCGCCGCGTGGGTGGCGGCGACCGCCTCGCCGAGCGGGCGCAGCCGGCCGGTGAACCCGGGCGTGCCCGCCAGGTCCCAGCCTGACACCGCGCCCACCGCGTACCCCTGCACCACGGCGAGGGTCGACGTGCCGTCGTCCACCACGCCGTGCAGCGGCGGGACCGTCGGCGTCGGGCCGAGCGCCTGGGACACCGAGACCTCCGGGTTCACCCCGGGGAAGATCCGCCGGAAGAACTTGAGGATGTGCCGGTCGCCGAACACCACCGAGGTGTTCGACTGCTCCCCCGTGATCCGCCGGACCGGTGCAACGGGCACGACGGGCGCGTGGGCGGTGAACCGGACGCCGTCACGCTCGGCGTCGGCCGCGACGAGCGCCAGCACGTGCGCCATCAGGTCCGGCACGTCGGTGGCGTCGACCGCCCACAGGCCGCCGAGGTCGGTGATCGGGTCCGGCGCGGGCTCCGCCAGCAGCCCGAGCGGGAGCTGGTAGCGGTGCGGCTCCGGCTCCCCGACCAGGTGCACGTCCACGAGCACGACCAGGCAGCCGTGCCCGAGGTCGGTGACCCGCGCGAGGTCCACCCGCTCGACCTGCCGCCCCTTGGCGGCGAACCAGCGGCGGCGGGGCAGCCAGTCCACCAGCGCCGCCGCGAGCCTCGTGCGGTCCCAGGCCGAGAACGTCATGACGTCCTCACCAGCGACAGCCAGTAGAATCCGTGCCCGACGACGGTGAGCGCGTGGTCCGGTGACTCCACCACGCCGAAACCCTCCCCGCCGGTCAGCTCGACCAGCTCCTCACCGAGGTGGTCGGACAGGTCCAGCCACACCGCCTGCGGGTGGCGGGACAGGTTGTAGACGCACAGGACAGCGCCAGCACGCTCGGGTTCGACGACGGCATCTCCAGGTACCCGCCCAGCCCGAACGCCGGGTGCCGCCGCCGCACGGCCAGCATCCGCCGCGTCCAGTGCAGCAGCGACGAGGTGTCACGCTGCTGGGTCTCGACGTTGAGCGACTGGTAGCCGTAGATGGAGTCCATGATCACCGGCAGGTAGAGGCGCCCGGGGTCGCAGTCGGAGAACCCGGCGTTGCGGTCGGGGGTCCACTGCATGGGGGTGCGGACGCCGTCGCGGTCACCGAGCCAGATGTTGTCGCCCATGCCGATCTCGTCACCGTAGTAGAGGACGGGCGAGCCGGGTAGCGACAGCAGCATCGCGGTGAACAGCTCCTGCTGGTTGAGCGGCGCCAGCCGTCGTCTGATGCCGATGTTCGCCTTCATCCGCGGATCCTTGGCGTACTCCGCGTACATGTAGTCGCGCTCTTCGTCGGTGACCATCTCCAGCGTGAGCTCGTCGTGGTTGCGCAGGAAGATGCCCCACTGCGCGCCCGACGGGATCTCCGGGGTCTGCGCCAGGATCTCCGTGATGGGGAACCGGTTCTCCCGCCGCACGGCCATGAACAGCCGGGGCATCAGCGGGAAGTGGAAGGCCATGTGGCACTCGTCGCCGCCCACGGCCGGGTCGCCCAGGTACTCCACCACGTCCGACGGCCACTGGTTTGCCTCCGCCAGCAGCACCCGGTCGTGGTACTCCTCGTCCACGACCTTCCGGCAGCGCTTGAGGAACTCGTGCGTCTTCGGCAGGTTCTCGCTGTTGGTGCCCTCCTCCTCGAACAGGTAGGGCACGGCGTCGAGGCGGAAGCCGTCGATGCCCAGGTCCAGCCAGAAGCGCAGGACGTCGAGCATGGCCTCCTGCACGGCCGGGTTCTCGTAGTTCAGGTCGGGTTGGTGGGAGAAGAACCGGTGCCAGTAGAACTGGCCGCGCACCGGGTCGTAGGTCCAGTTCGAGGTCTCGGTGTCGACGAAGATGATGCGCGCGTCGGCGTACTTCCGGTCGTCGTCGTTCCAGACGTAGTAGTCGCCGTACGGGCCGTCCGGGTCGTTGCGCGAAGCCTGGAACCACGAGTGGGCGTCACTGGTGTGGTTGAGCACCAGGTCGGTGATCACCCGGATGCCCCGCCGGTGCGCCTCGTCCAGCAGGTGCACGAAGTCCTGCACCGTGCCGAACTCGGGGAGCACCCGCCGGAAGTCGCTGATGTCGTACCCGCCGTCGCGCAGCGGCGACGCGTAGAACGGCGGCAGCCACAGGCAGTCCACCCCCAGCCACTGGAGGTAGTCCAGCTTGCCAGTGAGCCCTTCGAGGTCTCCGACACCGTTGCCGTCGGAGTCGGCGAAGGCGCGCACCAGCACCTCGTAGAACACCGCGCGCTTGAACCACTCGGGTTCGTCGCGGGCCGGTCTCGCGCTGAGCGGATCGGTGGACGCGGCCGTCGTCATGGGCGCACCTCCTGGGACGCGGTGGCGATGTGCGCCACCGTCTGGTTCGGGTCCAGCCGCACGTAGGTCCGCTCGGACCAGCGGAACACCTGCCCAGTCACCCGGTCGTGCGCGGTGAACCCGTCGGGCAGGCCCAGCTCGTCGAGCCGCCACGTCACGGTGCCCTCCTGCGGGCGGGCGGGGTCGAGCGTCACCACGACCAGGACGACCTCGCCCGGCGCGGTCTTGGAGTAGGCGATCAACGAGTCGTTGTCCACGTCGTGGAACCGCAGCGTGCGCAGCTCACGCAGCGCCGGGTGGGCGCGGCGGATCTCGTTGAGCCGGGCGATCCACGGCTCGAGCGTCCCGTCGCGGCCGAAGTCGCGGTGGACGAGCTGGTACTTCTCCGAGTCCAGGTACTCCTCGCCACCCAGGCGCAGGGGCTGGTGCTCGTAGAGCTCGAAGCCCGAGTACACGCCCCAGGTCGGCGCCACCGTCGCGGCCAGCGCCGCGCGGATCGCGAACATCGCCGGCCGCCCGGACTGGAGGTGCTCCGGCAGGATGTCCGGGGTGTTGACGAACAGGTTCGGACGGGCCTCGTCGGTGTGGGCGACCAGCTCGCGACCGAAGTCGATCAACTCCGCCTTGCCGGTGCGCCAGGTGAAGTAGGTGTAGGACTGGCTGAACCCGCGCCGCGCCAGGCCGTAGAGCCGGGCGGGGTTGGTGAACGCCTCGGCGAGGAACACGACGTCGGGGTGGGTGCGGTGGACCCGGGCGATCAGCCACTCCCAGAAGTCCGGCGGCTTGGTGTGCGGGTTGTCGACCCGGAAGATCCGCACCCCGTGGTCGACCCAGTGCCGCACGACGCGCAGGACCTCCGCGTACAGGCCGGCCGGGTCGTTGTCGAAGTTCAGCGGGTAGATGTCCTCGTAGCGCTTGGGCGGGTTCTCGGCCGTGGCGATCGACCCGTCGGGCCGGTGGGTGAACCACTCGGGGTGCTCGCGCACCCACGGGTGGTCCGGCGAGCACTGGAGGGCGAGGTCGAGCGCCACCTCCAGGCCCAGCTCGCGCGCGCGAGCCACGAAGTCGTCGAAGTCCTCGATGGTGCCCAGGACGGGGTGGACGGCGTCGTGGCCGCCCTCCGACGAGCCGATGGCCCACGGGGAGCCGACGTCACCCGGGTCGCTCACGGGGTTGTTGTTGGGGCCCTTGCGCTTGGTGTGGCCGATCGGATGGATCGGCGGCAGGTAGACCACGTCGAAACCCAGGGCGGCGACGCGGTCCAGCTCCGCCGCCGCGGTGGCGAACGTGCCGTGCAGGGGTAGACCGTCGGGACCCAGACCGCCGGTCGAGCGGGGGAACAGCTCGTACCAGGAGCCGACCAGGGCGCGTTCGCGCTCCACCAGCAGGCGGTGCGGCGCGCTGAGGGTGACCAGCTCGCGGACCGGCTGGGTCGTCATACCGTCGTGCACGGGGGCGGACAGGGCCAGGATCACCCGGTCGACCAGGAGTAAGTCCTTGCGCCGCAACCGCTCGGCGGCTTCGAGCAGCCGCGCGCGGCGAGGATCATCGGTCCGGCCCTCAGCTGGGCCGGTTGGGTTGTCGGGCTGGTCCCGGGGCAGGATGTTCGTCGCGCTGCCGGTGCCGGGTGCTCCGCCGGACGGGCCCGGGCCGGGGTGCGCGACCGCCCGCTCCAGCAGTCGCGCACCCTCCTCCAGGTCGAGGTCCAGTTCGTCGGGCGACACGCCCGCCGCGAGCTTCGCCTCCACCGCCCGCCGCCACGTCGCCCAGGGGTCGCTCCACGCCTCCACGCGGAATGTCCACTCCCCCGGCCGGTCGGGGACGATGGTGGCCTCCCAGCGGTTGTCCGGGCCCGGTTCCATCCGCGTCCGCCGCGACGCCGCGTCCCCCGGACCGGACCACACCACCTCGGCCGCGACCGCCTGGTGCCCCTCCCGCCAGGCGGTCGCCGACACCGGCACGTGCTCGCCCACGACCGCCTTCGCGGGCCGCAGACCCCCGGAGACCGCCGGGCGGACGTCCTCCACCGCGATCCGCTGCATGACTGATTCCTCCTCGACCACGACCTCGGGAACGGACTACCGGGCGTCCGGCCCGATCACCCAGTGCTCCCGGACGACCATCTCGTGCAGGTAGCGCTCCTGGACGATCGAGCGCAGCTCCTCCTCGGCGCGCTGGAACTCCGGCGACGCCAGGGCCGCGGCCAGCGCGTCGGTGTCGTCGAACCACAGCTGGTAGGCGGCGTCGAGGGTGGCCTCACCGATGCCGTACGCGCCGTCCACCACGTGGTTCTGCAGGTAGCCCCGCAGGCCCGGCACCTCGGCCACCAGCTCGGCGTGCCTGCCCAGGCTCTGCTCGCGGAACGCCGCCAGCGGCAGACCCTCGCGGCGCTTGACCAGCCGCACGATCTTCACGCCTTCGGCGCGGGGCGGCTCGACGACCTGGTGGGCGTCGGTGTCCAAGACAAGCGTGCGCCAGAACGCGGCCCACTTCGGCTCGTCCAGCCGCGCGCCTTCCAGGAATTCCGGCGTCTGCAACGACTCGATTTGCTCCTCGGGGCGCAGCCAGATCTCGGCGATGCCGCTCCACAGCGGCTCAGCGCCGTCCCCCGGCAGCGGGAGGCGGGTGTCGATCCTGTACCGCCGGATCTGCGGGATCTTGCTCGCGTACCGGACGGCGTGCTCCTCCAGCCAGTAGCGCTGGAACTCCCCCTCGGTCATGCCGGGCTTGGGGTGGGCGAAGATGAGCTGGTGGATCATGGCTTCCTCCTTCGGCTTCAGACCTGGTAGCGCTTGAGGACGTCCTCGGCGAACCCGAGGTAGTCGCGCAGCGGCCAGACCTCTTCGAACTCCAGGTACTCGCGCATGGGCAGCCGGCCCAGCGCGGTGCGGTCCAGTTCCTCGGCGCTGGGCGCGTCGATGATGCCGATGACGCGCTTCTGCGCGGCGACCTTCCACAGGCCCACGGCGAAACCCGAGTCCAGGGTCTCCTTGGCGTGGGCCGCTTCCTCCTGCTCGATCTCCCAGAGCTCGTCGAGCGTGATGCGGCCCTCGTGGTTCCAGCGCATCTGGACGTAGAACAGCATGGCGTCAGCTCCCGGCGTGGTCAGGCGGCGCGCAGCCGCGCGATGATCGGGTGGTCGGGGTCGAACACGTCCAGGGCGACGTCCAGCGGCGTCTTGCCGTCGTGGCCGACCAGGTCGGTGCGCGCGCCGGCGTCGAGCAGAGTGCGGGCGCACTCGTCGTAGCCGTGCCACAGGGCGTCGTGCAGCGGCGTGTAGCCGTTGGTGGCGCCCTGGAAGTCCAGGTCCACGCCGGGCGCGGTGACCAGCAGCGCGGTGATCTGCCCGTGGCCGTTGTAGACGGCCTTGTGCAGCGGGCACGCGCCAAAGGTCGGCTCGGTGGCGTTGACGTCGGCACCGGCGGCCAGCAGTTCGCGCACGATCTCCAGGTGTCCGTCGCGGGTGGCCACCAGTAGCGGGGTGTGCAGGTCGTTGAAGCCGTTGCGCACCGGGTAGCGGGCGTCGACCTCGGCGCCGTCGGCCAGCAGCCGCCGGACCCGGGCGGTGTCGCCCGCGGCCGTGGCGGTCATCAGCTCCTGCTCGGCGATGCGGCGCTCGTCCTCGCTCTCCCTGCCCTTGAGCAGCTTCTCGGCTTCGAGCAGCTTCTCCTTGCCCAGCGAGTTGACGTTCAGCTCGAACTCGAAGTGCTCCTTCATGGAGAAGCCGTAGTGCGTCGACAGGTTCACGCCCGCGCCCTGGTCGAGCAGGTAGCCCACGACCTCCGGGTGCTTGTACCAGAGGGCGTCCATCAGCGCGGTGTGACCGGTGGTCGGGGCCACCGCGTCGATGAACGCGCCCGCCTCGACCAGCGCGCGCACGGTGGCCGGGTCGCCGTTCTGCACCGCCTTGTGCAGGGCCGTGCAGCCCGCGCGGGTGTCCACGCCGTGGACGTCGGCGCCGCCGTCCAGCAGCGCCGACACGGTGCCCACGCGGCCCAGGCCGGCCGCCACCTGCAACGGAGTCAGCCCGGTGGTCGCCTCGCGGCGGTCGGGGTCGGCGCCGTCGCGCAGCAGGGTGCGGACCCGCTCGTCGTCGCCCGCGCGGACCGCGGCGAGCAGCCGCTGGTCGATGTCGGAGCGGAACAGCGCGATCTCGGGCGCGGAGTCGAAGAACGCGCGCCACTCATGGACCAGCTCGTCCTCGCCGACCTTGAGGAGCATGGTGAACTCGAATTCCACCGCCATCCCGGTGTGCTTGTGACCGATTTTCTGGTAATTGAGCACGAAGGCCCGGTCACCTTCGACCACCAGGTCCCGCTGCTCGAATTCCAGGATTTCGGTGTCGAGCGTGCGCAGCCGGAACGCCTCTACCACGTCGTCCTTGCCGCGCCACGTCCTCAGGTTGGGGATGACGGTGTTGAACTCGTTGCCGGGCAGGTCGAAGACGATGTCCTCACCCAGCGCGGCGAGGACGCCGTCGAGGTTGCCGGACTGGACGTCGGCGAACAGCCTGGTCACGATCTCACGTGTGCGTGCGGTTTCCACCACAGCCGGCTCTCCTTTTATTCGCACGGGCTTGCCTTACCGATAAAACCAGCGAAACGGGCGCCGGACAACGTTTCCGGCACGGACCGCGCACACTTCCAGCCGTGGACTGAATTCCGTGCAGTCGGCGATTTTCTGCAACTGGGCGAACAACAGAACGGACCCGCCGCGGGGTCGCGGGGGTCCGTTCTCCGGGAAGGGCTCAGGCCCAGGGCAGAGGCGAGTAGCGGGTGTCGGCGACACCGCGTTGCACGGTGGTGCGCCGGTCCTGGATGGACTCCCACTGGACGCCGTACATGTCGCGCACGGTGATGTCCTGGCGCAGCAGGTCGTGCGGGTAGCCCAGGTCGAACGCGGCCGACCGCTCCAGGCGCCCGATCTGGTCGTCGGTCAGCACGACGTCGGCGCAGCCGAGGTTGTCCCGCAACTGCTCGACCTTCGTGGCGCCCAGCAGCGGGATCACCACGCCCGGACGGGTCCGCACCCAGGCCAGGGCGACCTGCGCGGGCGTCCAGCCGCCCTCGGCCGCGACCTTGCCGACCTCGACCACCAGGTCGTCACCGCCCGCCATGCTGTGCTCGCGCGGTTGCACGGTCAGCCGGCCCTGCCCGCCGCCGTTGAGGTACTTGCCGGTGAGCCTGCCCTCGGCCAGGGCGCCCCACGCCAGCACCGGGACGTCGAACTGACGCGCCATGGGCAGCAGGTCGCGCTCGGCGGCGCGCTCCAGCAGGTTGTACCGGATCTGGAGGCCCACGAACGGCGACCACCCGCGCAGCTCGGCCAGTGTGTTGGCCTGTGCCACCTCCCACGCGGGCCAGTTGGACGCGCCGACGTGCAGCACCTTGCCCAGCCGCACCTGGTCGTCCAAGGCGCGCATCAGCTCGGGCACGGGCATCAGCGTGTCGTGGGCGTGCACCCACAGCAGGTCGATGCGGTCGGTCCGCAGGCGCCGCAGGCTGGCCTCGATGGACGAGACGAGGTTCTTGCGGCTGTTGCCCGCCGAGTTCACGTCGCCCAGGTCGGTCTGGAGGGTGAACTTGGTGCCGATGACGAACCGGTCGCGGCGACCGCCGCGCAGCATGTCGCCCAGGTACTCCTCGGACGTGCCACCGGTGTAGTGGTCGGCGGTGTCGATGAAGTTGCCGCCCGCCTCCTCGTAGCGGTCGAGGATGCGCGCGCTGGTGTCCTTCGGCGCGCCCCACCCCCAGTCCTCGCCGAAGGTGACCGTGCCGAGCGCGAGTTCAGAGACCCGCAGCCCGCTGCGGCCGAGCACCGTGTAACGCATGGAACCTCCTGGTGTGTTGGGTGGGGATCTACCGCTCGGTCGCGATGACGGGGCTGTACTGCTCGTAGAGCTCGACCAGCTCGCCGGCGGGGCCGCGGACGAAGGCCACGCGGACCAGCATCTCGGGGTCGCCGTTGATCGTGACCGTGGTGGGCTCGCCCGACCAGTCGTCGAAGCCGAACGGCTGCGCGCCCGCGGCCAGGCAGCGCTCGTAGGATTCGTCCACACTGGACACCGCGAGTCCGATGTGGTGCACGGGTCCGGCCGAGGAGTCCTGGCCGGGCACGCCGCCGGGGAACAGCTCCAGGTAGGTCTGTCCCTCCAGCTCGATGTAGACACCGCGACCGCTGTAGACGGTCTTGCCGGTCCCGGTGTAGGTCTTGGTCCACTCGTAGGTGCGCGAGAAGCCCAGGGCCTCGCGGTAGAAGCGAATCGACTCGTCCACGTCCGGGCAGAAGATCGCGACGTGCATCAGGGTCGCGGCGCCGGGCGGGCGGATGGACACGGGGCTCATCTGTCCTCCAGTGGTGTCAGCGGTTCAGCCAGGCGGTCAGCCGCCCGGGGAGGTCGGCGGCCTCGGCGGCGGGTGCGGTCAGGGCGACGTGCCCGTCCGGGCGGACCAGCACGGCGTGTGGCAGGTTCGGGTCGACGGCCACCGCGACCGGCGTGAGACCGCGCTCCGCGGCCTCCTTGACGGCCACGGCGCCGTCCTCGGACGGCAGGACGACCGACCAGCCGATCCCGTCGGCCATGCCGGGCCGCGGCGGCATGCGGTCGCCGACCGCGGGCGGCGGTCCGCCGTCGCCGCCGCCGTAGGTGATGGCGAGCTGGGCCAGGCGCTGGGCGAGCCAGCCGGAGAACTCCGGCAGCTCGCCCAGAACGCCGAGCACCCGGTTGCGCAGGTGGATGCTGTCGGGTTTGCTCATCGTCGAGATGTCGTGCAACTGCGCGGTGAACGACAGCAGGCCCTGCGCCATCGGCCGCCGCTCGCCGTCGTAGGTGTCCAGCAGGGCGGGGCCCGCGGTGCCGTCGAGCACGGCGGCGAGCTTCCAGGCGAGGTTGAGCGCGTCCTGGATGCCCGTGTTCAGGCCCTGCGCGCCGACGGGACTGTGCACGTGGGCGGCGTCGCCGACGAGGAAGAACGGCCCTTTGCCGAACGTCTCGGCCAGCCGGTGCCGCACGCGCCAGATCGACACCATCTCCAGCGACTCGACCTTCGCGCCGGCCGCGGCGGGCCCGCGCGCGTCCAGCATCTCCTGCACGGCGGCCAGGTCGGGCGCCGGTGTGTCGTCCTCGACCAGCGCCACCATCCGGTACAGCCGGCCGGGCAGGTGGGAGATCGCGGCGAGGCCGGCGGGCGAGAAGAAGAAGCTGATCTCGCCCTCCGGGCCGGCCCACTCCATCACGAACTCGATCAGGGCGAAGTTGTGCGGGCGCTCGTGGCCCTCGAAGGCGATGCCGGCGCGCTGCCGGACGACGCTGTGCAGGCCGTCGCAGCCGACGACGTAGCGGGCGCGGATGGCCCTGATCTCGCCCGTGTCGTCGTCGGTGACCATGGCCATCGCGCCGGGGTGCTGCTCCTTGACGTCCACCACGGACCAGCCGCGGTGCACGTGGCCGCCGACCTCGGCGAGCTTGGCGGCCAGGATGCGCTCGGTGGTCTCCTGCGGGATGGCCAAGACGAACGGGTAGGGCGTGTCCAGCTCGTGGAACGGGGTTTCGAGCAGGACGCGGTCGCCGTCGCGGGCCGCGAACGACCGCCCTGGGCGCCCGGCGGCCACCAGCTCGTCGGCCACGCCCACGGCGGACAGCGACTCCAGGGTCCTGGCGTGCAGGGCGGCGGCCCGCGAGTTGGGCGACGGCGCGAGCTGCCGCTCGACCACGACGTGGTCCACGCCCAAGCGGGTCAGCGCCAGCGACAGTGCCAGACCGGTCGGCCCGCCGCCGACAACCAGGACGTCGGTGCTGCTCGGCAAGCCGCGCTTGCCCGGGTCACTGCTCATGGGTCCTCTCCCCGGTGGGAAATTCCGGGTCCGCTCCTCCGAAAATCGGGCGGACGATCGCCGGACCAGTGTCGGAGACCGCCGGGAACGGCGACAAGAACGACTGAACACACCGGCCCGGAAAACCAGGAGCAGCGCCGACTTGACGGAGTCCGGGAACTCGGGCCACACATTCCTCCCGGTTCGCCGGGACCGGGCGCTACATTCGACCCACCTATTGTGCGACCACTTCAGAGGAAGGTGCGCAAAATGAGTACCGAGCTGTCCGGCGAGGATCGCCGGGCGCGCAACGTCGCGACCCTGGAAGCGTATTTCACGCACCTCGCCGCGCTCGACGTCGACTCGTGGATCGAGCTGTGGGCGGAGGGCTGCGTGCAGGTCATGCCGTTCGCCGCAGGCGGTGTCCCGGGCCGTGTCGAAGGCCGTGACCTTGTACGGGAGCTGTATCAGGGCATGGCCAACGGTTACGCGGAGCTGACTTTCGCGGACTTGGAGATCTTACCGCTGGACGACCCGGACAAGGTCCTCGCCCTGTGGCGCCCGCGCGGCCGGATGACCGACGGCCGCGAGTACGCCAACGAGAACGTCGGTTTGTTCGAATTCGACGCCGACGGGCGCATCGCGATGTTCACCGAGTACTTCCACCCGGTGCGCGTGGCCGAGGCGTTCGCTGCGGAAGGAGCCCTGTCGTGAACTCGGAGCGCAATGTCGCCACCATGCGCCGGTACTTCGAACTGCTGAGCCGCAAGGACTTCGACGGCTGGCTCGACCTGTGGGCCGACGACGGCGTGCAGTTCATTCCCTACCACGATGACGTGCTGCCGCCCGAGGTGCGCGGGAAGGCCGAACTCGGGCGGCTGTACCGCGAGATCCACGAGTCGTACTCGCACATGCGGTTCACCAACGTGGAGATCCACGCTGTCCACGGCGCCGACCGCGTGTTCGCCCGCTGGCACCCGGTGGGCCGACTGCTGGCCGGTGGCGAGTACGAGAACGACAGCATCGGCCTGTTCGACTTCGACACCAACGGCAGGATCACCCGCTACACGGAGTGGTTCAGCCCGCTGGGCTTCTCGGACAGCTTCGAGGTGACGCGCTGAGCGCGGGACAAAGGGGCGGCCGGGGTCGATCGACCCCGGCCGCCCCATTTCGGTCACCTCGTCCCGAGGGGGTCAGGACGCGGCGACCTCGTCGCCGGACCGCGGCCCGCCGGCGGTGGTGCCCGCCGGGTCGGACCGCGCCCCGCGCAGGAACAGCACGGCGACCAGCACACCCGCGAGGGTCACGGCGGCCGCGACGAGCAGGCCGGACCGCAGGCCGTCGAGGGCGGCGGCCTCCGGCGAGGCGGCGAACGGCGCGGTGCTCGCGGCCACCACCGCTGCGAGCACCGCGACACCGACCGCGCTGCCCACCTGCTGGGCGGTCTGCGCCAGACCGCTGGCCAGGCCGGTGTGCTCCGAGGGCACGCCGGAGGTCATCGTGCCGATGAACGACACCACCGCGAGCACGTGGCCGAAGCCGAGCGCGGCGCTGGTGACCAGCAGCAGCACCAGGTCGCCGTCCTGCGGCAGCAGCAGCATCGCCGCCGTGCCCAGGCCCTGCACCAGCAGGCCGGTGAGCAAGACCGCCGGGCTGCCCAGACCGCTGATGAACCGCGCCGCCAGGCTGCCCGAGATCATCGCCGCGACGCCCTCGACGATGAACCCGACGCCGGTGGCCAGCGGGCTCCAGTGCAGCACCTCCTGCATGTAGAGGCTGAGCAGCACGGTCGTGCCACCGCACATGCCGAAGGTGATGAACCCGGTCAGGCCGCCCCACTTCACCGTGGGCCGGCGGAGGATCGACAGCGGCGCCAGCGGCGCCTCCTGCCTGCCCTCCACCACGAGGAAACCGGCCAGCAGCACCACCGCGGCGATCAGCGGCACCAGCGCGGGCAGGGAACCCCAGCCGTATTCGCCGACCGTGGAGATGCCGTAGACCAGCGCCAGCAGGCCGGTGGTGGCCAACAGCGCGCCGGGCACGTCCAGCCGCGCCCGACCGCGCTCCTCGTCCTTGTCCAGCAGCGCCACCGCGCCGGCCAGCACGACCACGCCCATGATCACCAGGATCAACATGGTCCACCGCCAGCTCAGCCCGCTGGTGATGACGCCGCCCGCGATGGTGCCCACGACGAACCCGAGCGACAGCAGCGCGCCGCTGACGCCCAGCGCCTTGTCACGCCGAGGCCCCTCCGGAAACGACGCGGTCAGCAGCGCCAGCGCCGTAGCGCCCACCATCGCCGAGCCCACGCCCTGGCCGGCGCGGGCCGCGATGAGCACCCACGGCGCCGTGGCCAGGCCCGCGACGAGCGAGAACGCCGTCACGACCACCAGGCCGAGGATGAACAGCGGTCGCCTGCCCACCAGGTCGGACACTCGCCCGAACAGCAGCAGGAACCCCGCCGTGGGCAGGATGAACGCCGTCATCACCCACTGGAGGTCCGCCGCGTCGCCGAAACCCAGGCCGCGGTCGATGGCGGGCAGGGCGACCGTGACGATCGAGAAGTCGAGCGCGATCATGAACTGCGCCATGCAGAGGGTGATCAGTGTGAGCCAGCCGCGCGGGCCCAGGCCGGCCGTCGCTTCACCCGGCGCGGCCCCGAAGCCGGTTTTCCTGGTCATGATTGGCCATGCCTCCCTGAGCTGTTCCGCTTCGGAACGATCGTGACCGACTCGCGGAGGCGTACCCAGACCTCGGTTCGATGTAGGACCTTCGAGGGTAGAACCCGGGTTCGTAGCACTGGCAGTGTTAGCCGCGAAACCGCGAGCCGCGCGACAATGACCGGATGAATAGGCTCAACGACCTGGGCGAGTTCCTTCGTTCCCGGCGCGCGCAGCTGCGGCCCGAACAGCTCGGGCTGGTGAACCACGGCCGCCGGAGGGTCGCGGGGCTGCGCCGCGAGGAGGTGGCGCAGCTCGCGGGCGTGAGCGTCGCCTACTACACGCGGCTGGAGCAGGGACACACCGACCGTGCGTCCGACGCAGTGCTCGACGCCGTCGCACGCGTGCTCCAGCTGGACGGGGACGCGAATGCCCACCTGCACCGCCTGGCCCGGGGTTCTCGCCGCGACCGGCCCCGCGTGCGGCGGCAGGAGCGGCTACGGCCGTCGATCGCGCTGATGGTGGAGTCGTTCACGGCGGCGAAGGTGCCCGCCCTGGTGATCGGCCGGTCGACCGACGTGCTGGCGTGGAACCGGCTCGCGCACACGTTGCTCGCCGGGCACCTGGACCTGGACGCGCCGAACCACCCCGGGGAGCGGCCGAACATCGCCCGCATGGTGTTCCTCGACCCGCACGTCCGCGAGCTGTACCCCGACTGGAAGGGCAAGTGCCGCGACACCGTGGACGACCTGCGCCTGGTCGCCGGGCGCTACCAGGACGACGCGCGCTTGGCCGAGCTGGTCGGCGAGCTGAGCATGAAGAGCCCGGAGTTCACCGCGCTGTGGAACAACCACGCGGTCAAGGCGTGCGCCTACAGCACGCGCGAATTCCACCACCCGCTGGTGGGCCCGCTGACGCTGGCCAACGAGCTGCTGGTGCTGCCGGACGACGACGGCCAGCGGCTGGCGCTGTTCCACGCCGAGCCCGGTTCGCCGTCGGAGGCTGCGCTGGACCTGTTGGCGGGCCTGATCACGCCCAGCGACCGGGCCCCCGAGCTGTCCTCGTCCGAGGTACCCCCGCCCCGGCAGTCGCTGCACCCAGGTGCGTGAGGGCGTGGAGGAGCTGGCGCCGCGCGCAAGGGCTCAGCTGCATGGGCATGACCGCGTACTACGGCTCGCGCGACGACGTGGAGTCGACGGCGACCCCCGAGGAGAACCGCATCCACAGTGACGCGCCCTACGTCCGCCGGGCGTGCGACGCCTCGTTGCGGCGGCTCGGGGTCGACCACGTCGACCTGTACTACCCGCACCGCGTCGACCTGGACACGCCCGTGGAGGAGACCGTCGGCGCGATGGCCGAGCTGGTGGCGGCAGGCAAGGTGCGGCACCTCGGCCTGTCCGAGGTCAGCGCGGGGTCGCTGCGCCGCACGCACGCCGTCCACCCGATCGCGGCGGTGCAGACCGAGTGGTTGTGGTCTCGGGAGATCGAGCGTGAGGTCCTGCCGACGTGCCGCGAGCTGTGCGTCGGCGTGGTGCCGTACTCCCCGCTGGGCCGCGGTTTCCTCACCGGGCGCTACCGAGCGCCCGGCGGCTTCGAGCCGGACGACTTCCACGCGACCGGCCGATCCCGGCTCGACCGCCACAACATCGGCCACAACCTGGAGCTGGTGCGCGGCCTGGAGGAGCCGGCCCGGGCGTGGCTGCACCACCAAGGGTCCGACGTCGTGCCGATCCCGGACACGAAGCGCCGCCGGTACCTGGAGGAGAACGCCGCCGCGCGCAACGTCCCCCTGGACGCAAGGCAGTTGGCCGCGATCGAGGCGGCCGTGCCGGCCGACGCGGTGGCCGGTGCCCGCTACCGGCCCGATGCGATGACGAACATCGGCGGGTGAGCGGCGGCGCCGGGCACCCGCACCCGTCCTCAGTCGAGGGGCATCAGGACCAGCTTGCCGCGGCTGATCCCCTCGTCCAGCAGCTTGTGCGCCGTCACGGCCTCGCGCAGCGGCAGGACCGAGCCCACGTCCACGGTCAGCTCGCCCCGGTCCACGTGCCCGGCCAGAGTGACCAGCCCGGCGCCGTCCGGCTTCACCACGTGCCGCACCACGCGGACGTCGCGCCGCGCGGCGGCTTCCTCCAGCGCCGTGGGACCGGTCGCGGCGTCCGGCACCCGCGCGTGCACGCCACCGGGCCGCACCAACTCGACCAGCTCGTCCCGCCCGACGCAGTCCAGCACTGCGGTCACCTCGCCGACGGCGCTCGGCACGTCGGTCGTCGTGTAGTCCACCACCTCGTCCGCGCCGAGGCTGCGCAGGAAGTCGTGGTTGACCTCGCGCGCCACGGCCACCACGGTCGCGCCCCTCGCCTTGGCCAGTTGCACGGCCAGGTGCCCGACCCCGCCCGCCGCGCCGTTGACCAGTAGCCGGTCCCCCCGGCCGACGCCGGCGCGGTCGAGGGTCTGCAACGCGGTCAGCCCGCTCAGCGGCAGCGCCGCCGCGTCCACGTGCCGCAACCGCGCCGGCTTGACCGCCAGCTCCGCCGCGGGCGCGCTGACGAACTCCGCGTAGCCCTCGGCGAGCGCCGGGAACCTGGGCATGCCGTAGACCTCGTCACCGGGCCGCAGGTCCTCGACTCCCGCGCCCACCTCGACGACCACACCGGAGACGTCCCATCCCCACGTGTGGGGGCCGCTGCCGAACCAGTCCTCGGCCTTGCCGCCGCGGCACTCCGCGTCCACCGGGTTCACCCCGGCCGCCAGCACCCGCACCAGCACCTCGTCCGGCCCGCACCCCGGGCGCGGGACCTCTGCCGGCTCCAGCACCTCCGGACCGCCGTACCGCCGTCCGACCACCGCTCGCATGGTTTTCCCCATGGCCACGACTGTTCCAGCCCGGGGCGGGGCCACCCAGCCACCTCCTCAACGTAGACCTGTCCTGGGTATTCCTGGCAGGTGCAGGTTCGGCAGGGGTCCCCGAGGCATGCTGGACCCATGGACCACCGATCGGAACTCGGCGAATTCCTCCGGTCGAGGAGAGCGCGGATCAGCCCCGAGGAGGCCGGTGTGCCGCGCTACGGCCGGCGCCGCGTGCCCGGTCTGCGCCGCGAGGAACTCGCGCAACTGGCCGGGATCAGCGTCGGCTACTACGTACGGCTGGAGCAGGGGCACCCTGTCAACACCTCGGACTCGGTGCTGGACTCGCTCGCCCGGGCGCTGCGGCTGACCGCGGACGAGCACGCCCACCTGCGCGGCCTGATCCGGTCGGGCCCGGTGCGACCCACCCGCGCGCGCCCGGACCGGCTGCGGAAGACCGTGCGGTCGGTGGTGTGGTCGCTGGGCCACATGCCCGCGCTGGTGCTGGGCGTGTTCGGCGACGTGCTGGTGTGGAACCGCCTAGCTCACGCCCTGCTCGCCGGGCACCTGCCGTTCGGCGCGCCGGACCGCGCGGCCGACCGCCCGAACTGGGTCCGGCTGTTCTTCCTCGACCCGCACGTGCGGGAGCTGTTCGCCGACTGGTCGGAGAAAGCCCGGGACACCGTGGCGGACCTGCGGTTGATGGCGGGCCGCTACCCGGACGACCCGCGGCTGGCGGAGCTGGTGGGCGAGCTGTCGCTGAAGAGCCCCGAGTTCCGGTCACTGTGGTCGACGCACCCGGTGCGGCGGTGCGCCTTCCACGACCGCCGCTTCCGGCACCCGGTCGTCGGGGAGCTGACCCTGAACGACGAGCTGATGGCGCTGCCCGAGGACGAGGGCCAGCGACTGGTGGTCTTCACCGCCGCGCCTGGTTCCTCGTCCGCCGCCGCGCTGACGCTGCTGGCCGAGCTGGCGGAGTCGGACGCCCGCCACCGACCGGGGTTCGCGGGCACCGGGTAGCTCCGCCCGGTCCGCGGCACCAGGACGGCGGGCGCGGTCGACGGCGGCGCGGTCGGCCACGCTGCCACCGCACCGCCGAACACCGGAACCACACATCACCCGCCGGGCACCACGACTGGGCGCACTACCGGGCACTGCCGCCCCAGAGCACCGGGGCGCCGCGCCGTGGAGCCGGCCACCCCCGCGGCTACGCGAAAGGCCGCTGGCGCAGGTCCTTCTCCTGGTCCGCCCGCCGCCTCCCCAGCAGGTAGGCGTGCGCCAGCGAGGTGAGCGTGACGTGGTGGTGCCAGCCGCGGAACGAGCGGCCCTCGAAGTGGCCCAGCCCCACGTCGTCGTAGAGCCTGCCCATCTCGCGCTCCACCTCGACACCGGCCCTGGTGAGCCGGATAAGGTCGGGCATGGCCGCGTGCACGTTGGTGAGCCACACCTGCACCGGGTAGGGCTCGCCGGGCAGCCACCGGGTCAGCAGGCGGCGCGCCCGGCGCGGCCCAGTCGGCGACGTGCCCGGCCTGGTCGGCACCGACTCCACCACGTACCGCGAAGCCTGCTGCCTGCCGTTCTCCACGGCCCACAGGTTCATCATCGCGCCGGGCCTGCTCACGCCTTGGAACGCGCCCGGTGAACGCTCGCCGACCAGCGACACAGCCGACTCGTAGGGCACCTGGACGAGGTAGCGCATCCGCCGCTCCTCCAGGCCCGTCAGCAACTGCTCCACCTGCATTATGTGCCGCCCGTCGACCATCACCGGCTGCGGGGGCAGGCCCCAGTCGCCGGCCAACTCGTCGACCATGGACAACACGGCCTCCCACCGCTCCCGGCGGCGCTCGCCCTCCGGCACGTGCGCCTTGGCGCGCAGGTCGGCGTCAGAGTCCCAGGAGTGCGGCAGCAGCAGCCGCCAGTCGACCGGGGCCGCCTCGCCCTCACCGACGAGGAACATCGCGAGCCCGAGCTGGCAGTTCAGCAGCTTGCCCGCCGACGGCGCGAACTGCCGCGCGACGCCGACCGAGCTGGAACCGTTCTTGGTGAACACCGCCTCGCCGACCGCCCAGGCGTGCGGCCGGTAGAGGGTGGCCAGGTGCCGGGCCAGGTTGCGGCGGATCGACGCCCACTGCCAGGTGCTCTGGTTGACGAACTGCTGGAGTCCCTGCTCCGCCCGCCAGCCGGCCATCGCCTCCGCCACCCGGCGGATCGACTTGCGACCGGGCAGCGAGACCAGGCCGCGGACGTAGATCTCGCCCCAACGACGCTGGTCCGAACGGGGCAGGGTGTCGAGTAATTCGTGGCAGAACTGCGTCAACGTGTCGACCTCACCGGGCCGCACGGCATGGAAGTTGCGATCGTGCATTGCCATCGGACCTACGATCCCCCAATGTCGTTTTTCTGGTCCCGCCGGATGTGCGAAAATTGCTCGGCCACCTCCCTGGGGCTCTGCGGGAAAGCTTTGGCAATCCGCCTCAGCGACGTTCCTCGAATCTCGTGTGCAGCAGCCTCACGGCCAACGCCGAAGCGGCCGGCGCATAACCCGTGCGTCGGGTCTGAAACTGGGTCCACGCGTCGACGGGATCCCGTTCCACGGGCAGCCCCGCAGCGACCAGCAGGCTCACGGTGTCGTCGAACGCGCGGTCCTCGCGGCCGTGCAGGCTGATGGTGCTGCGGGGCGACTCGGTACCCGTGGCGACAAGCGCCCGACCGATGCAGTCGGTGCCGTTCACCAGGACGGCCGCGGTGTGCGGCGGTGTCCAGTCAGGCGCGATGGCCTCGGCGAGCGCCGCGACGTCCAGCATGGTGACGACCGTCTCCAGCCAGCACCGCGTCCCCGAGGACCGGGTGTAGAGCAGGACGGGCCACGCCCGGTGCGCCCAGTGCAGCTCGGCCAGCCACGTCGACCAGTCGGCGAGGACCCGGTCCAGGTCCTCCCGACCGCCCGTGCCGAGGTAGCCCGCCAGCAGCTCCTCGGCCCCGCGGCCGTCGCCGAACTCGCCGCAGCGCCGCTCCCGCGCGGTGTGCGCCTGGCCGGTGCGGACGACGAGCGCGCCGAACAGCACTACCAGCGCCGTCCGGCCGACGTCCGCCACGTCGGCGGGCGCCGCCACGAGCACGACGCCCACCTGCCACCCCACCTGCCACGTCACCAGCACCGCCAGCAGGCAGACCGGCGCGGTCACGGCGATCGCGCGTTCTCCCGCGCGGTCGCCGACGCGGCGACCGACCCACCCGAACGCGGTGCCCGCCAACCGCACCGCGTGGTGCGCCCACGTCGAGGCGGAGGCCGCCAGCGCCGTCCGCACCGCCGTGAATGACACGACGGCCAGCACGACGGCGCCCAGCACCCACAGCACCGCGTCCACACCCGATGCCAGCTCCACCGGACCAGGCCCTCCTCAACAACCAGACGATCAACCCGCAAGCCATTCCACGCGATCGGATTAAATCAGTACAGCAAGCGTTTATCAGGGAACCCGAAGTACCAGCCTGACGGAAATGCGGTATCGCCCGACGTGGCGCAGCGTGACCGGTTGCGCCATCGGAGTGGAACGGCCTCGACAAAGCGCCGTGCGGCACAGCTAACGGAAAACCGATGTGCTGACGGAGATGACCTCGGACTCTGTCAGTTGAATGCAGCGGCAAAACGCACGGGCCACGATGGGACCTCCGGCGGAACGCGCCGGAATCGTGTGGCTGGAAGGAGAAACCGATGTCCTGGCGCTTCGTCGTGCGCGACGGACTGCTCGACCGCGTCGCCGCGGTGCTCGCCGCACCGCGACCCAGGCCGCTGGTGTTCACCGGCGAGACGGGGATCGGCCGGTCGACGGTGCTGGAGCTGGCCGCGGGGTTGGTGGACGAGAGGACCGACGCCCTCATCCCGCTGCGGGGTGCGCCGGGTCGCCTGGCGACGCTCCGCGAGCACCTGCCAGCCGACGTGCGTGTCCCGCGAGCGGGAAGGTTGGGGGTGGTGGTCGCGGCGCTGGAGCGCCACGCCGACGGGCGCCGTCCCGTGGTGCTGCTGGACGACGCCCACCTTGCCGACCACGCGACCGTGCAGGTCTTGCGCGACCTGCACGTCCGGACGGGCGCGGTGCTGGTGCTGGCGCTGCGCACCGACCGGTTCCCGGGCGCCGACCCGTTGGACTGCCTGCGCTACGAACCGGGTTTCCAACGCGTCGAGGTGCCGCCGATGAACCTGGACGAGGTCACCGCGCTCGCCTCGGACGTGCTCGGCGGCGCGGTGTCGGCCGCCGCGGCGGAGGCGTTGCGCGCGGTCACCGGCGGCAATCCTGCGCTGCTGCGGCGCTATCTCACCGCAGGTGCGTTGCGCGCTGCAGTGAGCCAGGGCGACAGCCCCGGGCTGTCGCTGGGCGACGTGCCGCACGAGGGCGTGGAGCTGGACGAGCACGGCCGGGAACGGCTTCGGGAAGCCGTTCGGGACGCGTGGCGGGAGCTGTCGCTGGACGTGCTGGACCAGGCGTGCCGGCTCGCGCTACTCGCGGGCGAGGAGGCGGCCGTGTCCCTGGTGTGGCCGCAGGTTCTGCTGTTGCGCGGCAACGCCCGGGAGGCGTTGGCGCACGTGCGCGTGACCGGGGCGCCGTCGGAGGCGGGGGCGCTGACGCGGGCGTTCGTGCTGGCGTTCGGACCGGAGGGCACGGACAAGGCGTGCGTGCTGCTGGACGACCTCGCCCGCGCCACCCCCGCGTGGGCGCCCCGGTTGGACGCGGTGCGCGCGTGGCTGCTCGCCGTGGGCGGTGACACCCCGGAGGCCCGCCAGGTGGTGGCGGACCTGGTGCCCGACCGGAGGGCGGCGGTGTTCGCGCAGGCGGCCCTCGCGACCGTCGCCCTGGCCGAGAACCAGCCCTCCCAGGCGGTCTCCGCGCTGCGTCGGGCGTTGACCGGTGCGGAGCGGATGCGCGACGAACTGCCGTGGCTGGCACCGTACCTGACCGCCCTCCTGGTGGACGGCCTGGTCCTCGCGGGCCGCTTGGCGGAGGCCACCGCGACCGCCGCGCAACTTCGGGCACACGCAGGTCATTGGGAAGCCGCGGTTTCGCTCGGGGCCTGCGCAGAAACGGTTTTCCAGCGGGTGAACAGCAGGTGAGCGCAGGATTCGCTGTCAGTGGCGGCAACGCACTAGATTGAGTCGTTGAGCTGGTGTTCCGGGGTCTGGGGGGATTTGTGGGAACGAGGAGAAATAGGCAGGAGTTGGCGCAGTTCCTGCGCCGCTGCCGGGAGCGCACCAGTCCCGGCGACCTCGGCCTGCCCACCGGCTCGCGCCGCCGCACGCCCGGGCTGCGCCGCGAGGAGATCGCCGTGCTCGCCGGCCTCAGCCCCACGTGGTACACGTACCTGGAGCAGGGGCGGGACATCCGGCCTTCGACCGAGGTGCTGGCGAGCCTCGCCAGGGTGCTGCGGCTGAGCGGTGACGAGCGCACATACCTGTACCTGCTCGCCACCGGCAGCCCGCCGTCGGACGAGAAGCCGCGCAGCGACACCTCCGACGACGCCATCGTCCGCTCGGTGGTCGCCGCGATGTGCGACAACGATCTGCCGGTGTACGGGGCCGATGTGCACGGCGACGTGGTCGCGTGGAACGTCGCCGCCACCAAGTGGTACACCGATTTCGGCGCGCTGCCCGAACCGCGCCGCAACATGCTGCTGTGGATGCTGACCGAGCCGGAGGCGCGTGAGCGGTTCGTCAACTGGGAGGACGAGACCCGCGACGTGGTGGGCAGGTTCCGGCGGGCGGCGGCGGCACGAGCGTGGGACTCCCGGTTCGAGGAGCTGATCGCCCTGATGCACGAAGCCAGCCCCGAGTTCCGCGATTGGTGGTCGTCGCACTACGTCACCCGGCAGCGCACCCGGCTGCGCGAGGTGCGCGTCGACGGGGAGCTGCGGGTAACCCAGCTGACGGTGCTGAACCTCGCCGACTCCATGCTTTCCGTCGTGGTGCACCTGCCCGTCGACGGACCGCGGCCCGACGCGCTTATCAGTTAGGCGGCGCGGCTGCTCTGTTCGCCTGGGGGTGATCCTGGCGCTTCCAGATGAAGAACACCAAAGGCGGCGGCGGACTCCGTCAAGTCGGGGTTGTCGCCGCGCCGGCGCTGCCCAAGCCTGAGAGGACCGCGGGAACCGGGGGCAGCGCACCGGCCAGGTGCCGTCGCGTGCCTCCATCGGCTTAGGAGGGGCATGCGCGAGGAGCGGGAAGCCCGGGAACCGGTCGCCGTCATCGGCATCGGCTGCCGACTGCCGGGGGCGCACGGGGCCCGACAACTGTGGGACGTGCTGGAGGCCGGGGTCGACGCGGTCGGCGAGATCCCGGCGGAGCGCTTCGACGTCGACCGGCACCACGACCCCGAACGCGGCAGACAGGGGCGCATCTCGACGCGCCTGGGCGGGTTCCTGGCAGACGTGGACCTGTTCGACGCCGAGTTCTTCGGCGTCTCCGGCCACGAGGCCGTGCGGATCGACCCGCAGCACCGCCTGATGGCCCAGACCGTGTGGGAGGCCGTCGAGGACGCCGGCCTCACCGCCGGAGGTCTCGCCGGCAGCGCGACCGGTGTCTACACGGCGTGTCTGAACGCCGACTACTGGGACATGGTCCGCGCGGCGGGCCTGTCGGACATGCACGCGGTCGCCGGCAACGGGGCGTGGGGCATGCCGGCGGGCAGGCTGTCGCACCTGCTGGACCTGCGCGGACCGAGCCTCGGCGTCGAGGCGACCTGCTCGACGTCGCTGCTGGCGGTGCACCTGGCGTGCCGCGACCTGTGGTCCGGGCACGCGGAGGCGGCGATCGTGGCCGGCGTGAACCTGCTGCTGGCGCCCGACTTCTACTTCCCCTTGTCGGAGGCGGGCATCCTGTCACGCGACGGGAGCAGGCGGTTCGGCGACGCGGGCTCCGATGGGTACGTGCGCAGCGAGGGCGCGGTGGCCGTGGTGCTCAAGCCGCTGGGCGCGGCGCTGCGCGACGGCGACCGCGTGTACGCCACCGTCCTGGGCGGCGCGGTGAACAACAACGGCCGTGCCAGCGAGACGCTGATCACGCCGAGCGTGGACGGGCAGGCGGCGATGCTGCGGGCCGCGCACGCGGACGCCGGGGTGTCCGCCGCCGAGGTGGACTACGTGGAGGCGCACGGCGCCGGCACACCGGTCGGCGACGAGGTGGAGTTGACCGCGCTGAACCGGGTCTTCGGCTCGGCGTCGCGCGAGCGGCCGTGCCTGGTCGGCTCGGTGAAGTCCAACATCGGCCACATCGAGGCGGCAGCCGGGTTGGCGGGACTGGCGAAGACGGCGCTGGCGCTGCACCGCGGCGTCCTGCCGGCCACGCTGCGCGTGCTCGACCCGCACCCCGTGCTGGCCGGGTCGGCGCTGGAGCTGGTGACCGACGCGCGGCCGTGGCCCGCGACCGGGCGGCCGGGCGTGGCCGGGGTCAGCTCGTTCGGGCTGTCGGCGACCAACGTGCACCTAGTGCTGCGCGCCGCACCCCGGCCCGAACCGCGCGAGTCGAAGCCGACGCGGCGCGCGGCGCACCTGGTCCCCGTGTCGGCGCGCAGCGAGGCCGCCGCGCGCGCGTCGGCCGCCGCGTTCGCGGACGTGGTGGAGCGCGCCGGTGACGAGGGCCTCGTGGACGTCGCGTTCAGCGCGGCGACCCGGCGCAGCCACCACGCCCACCGGATCGCGGTGTCCGGTGCGGACGCCGCCGAGGTCGCGGCGGGCCTGCGCGCCGCCGCGCGTGCCCCCGCCGTCCCGGCGCGCGTGCCCAGGGTGGTGTTCGTCTACTCCGGACAGGGCTCGCAGTGGAAGGGCATGGGCCGTGACCTGTACGAGGTCGAGCCCACTTTCCGCCGAGTGTTCACCGCGTGCGCGGAGGCGATCCGGGCCGAGGCGGGCTGGTGGCTGCCCGACCGGTTGGACTCGCTGAAGGGCCCGGCGGAGCTGCAACCCGCGCTGTGGGCGTTCCAGGTGGCGCTCGCCGGCACGTGGCGGGAGTGGGGGCTGGAGCCGGAGGTCGTGATCGGGCACAGCATGGGCGAGATCGCGGCGGCGTGCACGGCCGGTGCGCTGACGCTGCGAGACGGCGCGGCGATCGCGGCCCGGCGCGGCGAGCTGATCGCCCGCCTGCCCGGCCGGGGCGCGATGGTGGCGCTCGGCATCGGAGAGGAGGACGCGCTGCGCGCCGTCGGCGACCGGGCGGACGAGGTCGCGGTCGCGGTGGTGAACGGACCGGACTCGGTGGTGCTGGCCGGTGAACCCGCGGCGCTGGAGGAGGTCGTGGCGCCGTTGCGCGAGGCGGGTGTGTTCTGCCGGTACGTCGACGTCGACTACGCGTCGCACTCCCCGCACATCGATCCGATCTGCGCCGAACTGGTCGAGGCACTGGCCGGGCTGGAGCCACGGCACGCCGTCATCCCGCTGCGCTCCACGGTGTCCGGCGAGCTGGTGCGCGGCCCTGAGCTGGACGGCCGGTACTGGGTGCGCAACCTGCGCGAGCAGGTGCGGTTCGGTCCGGCGGTGACAGCCGTGCTCGCCGAGGGCGGTCCGGTGACGTTCGTGGAGATCAGCCCGCACGCGGTGCTGGGCACGTTGCTCGCCGACCGCGCCCAGGAAGCCGGCGTGGACGGCGTCGCGATCACCTCGGCCGTGCGGGGGGAGCCGGTGCTGGGCACCGTGCTGGCCGGGCTCGGCGCCGCGTACGCGCGGGGCCACGAGGTCCGGTGGGACGTCGTGCAGCCGCCCGGCTCGTTCACCGACCTCCCGCTGTACCCGTGGCAGGGCAGGCGGCACTGGGCTCCCACCCGGCCGGCCGCGGTCGTGCCGACCGACCACGTGCGGACGTTCGACCCGGACCGGACGGCGCCGGAGGCCGAGCTGTTGGTCGGGACGTGCTTGGAGGTGGCGTTGACGGCGGTGATGCGCGTGACCGGCGGGGGCGCCGAGCTGACCGGGCTGCACCACCACGGCACCGCGGCAGCTGGCAGCCCGCTGCGGGTCGTGCTGCACGCTGACGGTGGCGGGTGGCGGTTCACCGCGCGGGCGGAGGAGGCGGGCGAGGACGGTCTGTCGACGTGGACGACCGTGCTCAGCGGGCGCGGGGCGGCCCGCGAGCTGTCCGGGCGGGAATCCCTCGACGGCGCCACGCCGCTGGCGAACGTGGCGGCGGAGCTGGGATCGGCGCTCGGTTCAGCGGCCCTGGCAGGTCCCTTGCCCGATCGGGTGTGGAAGCGCGTCGACGGGGACGTGGTGCGGCTGCTGGCGTCGGACGGCACGGTGGTCGGCGAGCTCCGGGGGGTGCCGGAGGAGGCCGTCCCAGAGCGGCCCGCGACGCTGGACGAGTGGTTCGTCGAGGAGGTGCGCGCGCTGCTGGGGGCCGACCGCGTCGACCGCACCAGGCGCCTGTCCGACCTCGGCATGGACTCGATGCTGGCGGTCAAGCTGATCGCACGCGTCCGCGCCGAGACCGGTGTTCGGTTGGCCACGCGCTCACTGCTCGGCGGCAACACCGTGGACGCGGTGATCGCGCAGCTCACCGGGAGCACCTCGGGATGACGTGGGCCGGCCCGGCGCTCCTGCGGAACGCGCCGGGCCGGTCGGCGTCAGACGAGTTCGCGCCACCGCTGCTCGTTGGTGACCACGGCGACGCTGAGCCGTGAGGCCACCGGTCACTCGATCGGCTCCGACTAGCTTACCGGAGTGTGACCAACGCCCTTCGCATTGCTGCGCCTGCTACGCACGTTCGCCCCGGCGACCGGGCGTTCCTCACGGCACCGCTGCTCTGCTCCGGAAATGCAGTAGTGGGTAGTCGATCGCCGTGCGCAAACTGCGCGGCCTGGTCACCACCGGCGAACGTAAACAGGCCCCACCTGCTGTCGCCGACGGGTAGATCCCATGAGTGGAATGGCCGGAGAGTCTGTTGAGGATCCTGTCCGAGTTTGTCGAGCAGCAGTGACCGTAGGCCTGCCACCTCGTCCGCATGTCGTGCAAATCTCGCCATCACGGCGTTACCCCCAACGGGCCCGTCAGCCCGCGGCCCAGCCGCGCCGTGCGGATCAACGGAACCGTGCGGACGAGGAACCCGAGATGGGTGCCGGTGGTACGGTCGTCGCTTATGGTGGAGTCCTCACGGCGGGCTGGGGCTGGCCCGGTGGCGGCTACGCGACCGCACGGGGCGCGATGAGGGCGATCTGATTACCGTGCTCACTTCAGTCCTGATCCCCGTGGCGGTGGTGATGTGGCTTGCCCTGGCCGCACGCTTCTTCCTGAAGATGCCGGCGAACCGCCGTGTCGTCTCCGCGCTCGTCGCGCTGGCCACACCGGCGGTCGGGGTCGGCGCGGCGTTACTCAAAGGGCTTCCGGCCGAATGGGCGTTCGGGTGCGCGGCCGTCGCCACCGCCATCCCGTGGCTGGCCACGAACTTCAAACCCGAGTTGATGGTCGACGCCGCGCACGAATTCGGCGAGGACGCCACGGAGGAGCAGGAACACGCCTCGCAGAAGTACCAACTGCGGGCGGTGCTGTTGGTGTTCCTGGTCGTGCTCGTGTGGGCGGTCATCTTCTGGGAGGACATCCCGGTATGACCACGGGCCTGCGCCGCGCTGCGCCCATGTCCCGTCGGCGGGACATGGGCGCGATGGTCGACGCGGACTTCGTGCGGGGTCCGGCAGGCGAGTGTCGAATGTAGACGGTCGTGGTGACGACGGCGTTGTCGAAGCACGAGCCGGGTGCGCCCTGCTGACGGGTGCAGGCCGTGTCCGGCGAGCGCGGATCGGAACATCCTGGAGCTGAGTTCCGAACAGGAACCTCTCGGCGCTCGGCTGCACCGCGGGCACGGTGACCAGGCACATGAGCCGTGGACTGGCTCGGTTGCGCGTCCTGCTCACCGACGACCCGGCTGCCGTTATGTGACCGTTATGAAATGCCCTCAGTGCGGACGGGCCTTGCCCTCGTGTTCACAGGTGAGTTTGGAAAACCTGTCGAGGAACTCAAAGGAGTCCTGGTGAAGAACAGCATTAAGGCCGTGGTGGTCGGCCTCTTCGCGATCCTGGGTGTGCTGGTGCCGAACCTCGGTGCCAATGCTGCTCCGGCGGACGCCGTCGTCGTCGCACCGACGGCTGTCAGCACGTCCGTCGACATCGCCGAAGCGCCTCCGTGCGGCTTCTTCGAGAACGCGGTGGATTCCTACTACGGCCACTGCGGCCCGACCTGGGTCAAGATCAGGGTCGACCGCCACAACGGTCAGCCCGGGTACGACCTGTGCGTGCCGCCGTCATCGCTCGTCTACCTCGGTTCGGCCTCCGACATCGCGAACGCCTACTACATCGGTCTGTGCTGATAGGGCGCTGATTAGGGCTTCGCTTTCTGGAAATCTGCTCGAAAATCCAAGGGAGTGCTTGTGAAGAACAGCATGAAGGCCGCAGTGGTCGGCCTCTTCGCCGTTGCCGGCGCGTTGGTGCCGATCGCAGGCGCCAATGCCGCGCCCGCCGGCAGCGGGGTCGGGGCCCAGCAGATCTGCGGTTTCTACGAGAACGCGGTGGAGGCCCGCTACGGTCACTGCGGGCCGACCTGGGTCAAGATCAGGGTCGACCGCCACAACGGTCTGTCCGGGTACGACCTCTGCGTGCCGCCGTGGTCGGACAGCTACCTCGGTTCCGACGACGTCATCGCGAACGCGTTCTACACCGGCCTCTGCTGACCCGCCGTCGGGACAGCTGACGACGCACTGCGGCTCGCGCCACGGAAGGCGCGAGCCGCAGTGCGTTCAAGTGGATCGTCCGACACCACTGAGGTGGGTAGGCGCGCCCGGCGAGTCGGCGCTCGTTCACGACCGCGTGCGCTGACGGCCGCACGGTGTCCCGGGTGGACACCGCAGTCGGGCGTGTTCCTGGAGCGAGGTGACCACCGCGTCGCCGCGGTCCACGGCCTCGATGCCCTGCACGGTGGCGGCCAGGCCTTGGACGGTGGTAACGCACGGGACGCCGGACGCCACCGCGGCGGTGCGGATCTCGGAGCCGTCCCGCCGCCCGGACGAGGTGCTGACGACGAGGTCGACCTCACCGGCCAGGATGCGGTTCACGATGGTCGGCTCGCCGTCGCGGCCGGGTCCGTCACCGTGCGCGCGGACGACCGTGACGTCGACGCCGTGACGGTGCAGGACTTCCGCGGTACCCGCGGTGGCCAGGATCTCGAAACCGGCGTCGGCCAGCGCCTTCACCGGGAAGATCATGCCCCGCTTGTCGCGGTTGGCGACCGACACGAAGGCCCGGCCCTTGGTGGGCAGCGGACCGCCGCCGCGGGCGGCCTGTGCCTTGGCGTAGGCGGCGCCGAAGACCGCGTCGATGCCCATCACCTCGCCGATGGAGCGCATCTCCGGGCCGCGCACGCCGTAGCCCTCGAGAGTGCGGAACCGGTTCCACGGCAGCACACCCTCCTTGACGGCGACGGCGACGGCGGCGTCCGGCGGCAGCGTGCCGCCGTCCCCGTCGGCCCACAGCAGGCCCTCGGCGCGCAGCTCGTCGACGGTGGACCCGAGCATCACCCGGGCAGCGGCCTTGGCCAGCGGCACGCCGGTGGCCTTGGACACGAACGGAAGGGTGCGGCCGGCCCGCGGATTCGCCTCCAGCACGTACAGCACGCCTGACGCGAGCGCGTACCGCACGTTCATCAGCCCGCGCACCCCGATGCCGTCGGCCAGGACACGGGTGGACTCGCGGATCCGGGCGATGTCGGCGCGGCCGAGCGTGATCGGCGGCAGCGCGCACGCCGAGTCGCCGGAGTGGACGCCGGCCTCCTCTATGTGCTCCATGACGCCTCCCAGGTACAGCTCGCGGCCGTCGTAGAGCGCGTCGACATCGATCTCGATCGCGTCATCGAGGAACCGGTCCGCCGGCGCCGGGTGCTCGGCGTTGGTGGCCTGCTCGAACGACGTCGCCGTGCCGCACGTCGGGGCGAGCAGCCCCACCTCGGCCAACAAGGCGCCGAACGCGCCGCGGTTCTCGGCCAGGTCGATGCCCGCCGGGCCGGTGCCGACGATCGGCACCCCGGCGGCCTCCAGGCGCGCGGCCAGGCCCAGCGGCGTCGGCCCGCCCAGCTGCACCAGCACCCCGGCGACTTCGCCGGTGGCCTGCTCGGCGGCCACCACCTCCAGCACGTCCTCGAAGGTGAGCGGCTCGAAGTAGAGGCGGTGGCTGGTGCGCTGGTCGGTGGACACCGCCTGCGGGTTGCAGTTGACCATCACGGTCTCGTAGCCGGCCGCGGCGAGCGCGAAGCTCGCGTGCACGCACGCGTAGTCGAACTCGACGCCTTGGCTGATCCGGTTCGGCCCGCTGCTGAGGATGACCACCTTCGGCGCGGCGGCCGGTGGCGCCTCGGGCTCCTCGCCGTAGGACGAGTACCGGGCAGCCGCACGCCCGTCAACCGCCGTGTACCCGGGTCTGATGCCCAACGACCAGCGCAGTTCGCGGACCTCGTCCTCGGACAGGCCGCGCAGCTCGCCGATCTGCGCGTCGGACAGGCCGTGCCGCTTGGCGAGCACCAGCGTCTCCGGCCGGATCGCGCCGTCCTGGCCGGCGACCACCCGCGCGACGTCCTCGATCCGCCGGACCTGATCCAGGAACCACGGGTCGATGCCGGTCGCGGCGGCCAACTCCTCGACCGCGGCACCGGCCCGGATGGCCTGGTGCACGGTGTTGATGCGGCCGTCGGTGGGCCGCCGGCTCGCCTCGACCAGGGCGTCCTTGTCACCCGACGGCTCGGCCCAGCTGAAGGAGCCGCCGGCCCTGTCCAACGAGCGCAGCGCCTTGTTGAGCGCTTCCGGGAAGGACCGGCCGATCGCCATCGCCTCCCCGACCGACTTCATGTGGGTGGTGAGGCCCGCGTCGGCAGTCGGGAAGTTCTCGAACGCGAACCGCGGCGCCTTCACCACGACGTGGTCCAAGCGCGGTCCGAAGGCGGCCGGAGCCTCCCCGGTGATGGCGTCGGGTATCTCGTCCAGTGTGTAGCCGACGGCCAGCCTGGTGGCGATCTCGGCGATCGGGACGCCGGTCGCCTTGGCGGCGAGCGCGCTGGAGCGGGACACGCGCACGTTCGCCCCGACCACGATCGTGCGGCCGGTGCGCGGGTCGACGGCGAACCGGACGTTGCAGCCGCCGTCGACGCCGACCGCGCGGACCACCGCCATGGCCACGTCGCGCATCCGCCGGTGCTCCCGGTCGGTCAGCGTCATGGCCGGTGCCACGGCGATGGAGTCGCCGGCGTGCACGCCCATCGGGTCCAGGTTCTCGATCGAGCAGACGACGGCCACGTTGTCGTCGCGGTCGCGCAGGAGTTCGAGCTCGAACTCCTTCCAGCCGAGGACCGACTCCTCCAACAGCACCTGCCGGGCCGGGCTGGACACCATGGCCGACAGCTGCCGCTCGTCGTGGGCGAAGCCGGCACCGCCCATCGTGGACGAGGGCCGCACCAAGACCGGGTAGCCGAGTTCCGCCGCCGCGGCGTGGCACTGCTCCAGCGTGTGGCAGGTGGCGCCGCGGACGACGTCGGCGCCCACCCGCCGGACGATCCGCTTGAACTCCTCACGGTTCCCGCCCGCGCGGATCGCGTCGATGTCGGCGCCGATCAGCTCGACGCCGTACCGGGCGAGCACGCCGGACTCGTGCAGGGCGACGGCGTTGTCGAGCGCGGTCCGGCCGCCGAAGGTGGCCAGCAGGGCGTCCGGCCGTTCCTTGGCGATGACCTGCTCGATGGTCTCGGGAGTGACCGGCTCCACGTAGGTGGCGTCGGCGAACTCCGGGTCGGTCATGATGGTCGCCGGGTTGCTGTTGACCAGCACGACCCGCACACCCTCCGCCTTGAGCACACGGCACGCCTGCGTGCCGGTGTAGTCGAGCTCGGCGCCCTGGCCGATGACGATCGGACCGGACCCGATGACCAGCACGGAGTTCACGTCACTGCGCCGCGGCACGGCCCGCACCTCCCATCGCCCGGCAGAACCGCTCGGAGCCGTGCCGTGACCGTCCTTCCGGGACGAGCGGCGCGGGACGGCCGTCTCATGTGCGGGCGGCGGGTGCGTCGTCGGTGGCGGGCCAGCGCCGACCGGCCTCCCAGTAGGACTGGACTTCGTCCAGGGAACGGCCCTTCGTCTCCGGGGCGAGGAAGAACACGAAGAGCCAGGCGGCGACGGTGACGGCCAGGAGGATGAGGTAGGTCGCCAGGCCGCCGACGGTGTTGAGCAGGTCGAGGAAGAACTGGGCGACGACCAGGTTGGTGGTGAGGTTCGTCAGCAGCATCACCGACGCGCCGGCGCCGCGGAGGTGGTCCGGGAAGCCCTCGGCGGCGAAGACCCACACCAGTGCCCCGAAACCGGAGTTGAAGCCGACGACGAAGACCACCAGGCCGAGGAAGCCCACCACCTCCGGCGAGTCGACGGCGAACCCGAGCACCATCAGGGCGTGTCCCAGGCCCATGAGGGTGGTGCCGGCGAGCAGGGCGGGCCGCCTGCCGAACCGGTCGATCGTCAGCGCGCACACGAGCGCCGCGACCGCGCCCGCGAGTTGGACGAAACCGGGCAGCACCAGCAGTCCGAAGGTGTCGGTGTAACCCATGTGCTCGAAGATCCGCGGGCTGAAGAACACCATCGCGTTGATGCCCGTGGCCTGGACGAAGAACCCCAGCGTGATGACGAACAGCGTCAGCGTCCGGTAGCGCGGGCTGAACAGGGCGCGCAGGACGCCCGGCGGACGCGCGGCACCCGCGGTCGGGCCGGTTCTCCGGAGTTGACGCCAGCGATCGGTCTCGGGGAGCCGGGTCAGCCACAGGGCGGTGACCAGGGCGAGGACGCCGGGAACGGCGATCATCAGCCGCCACTGCCCGCTGCCCGCGAGGAAGTAGCCGCCGATGTACCCCAACGCGCACCCGAGGGAAGTCGCCACCTGGTACAGGACGGCGGTGCGTCCGCGAGCGCGTGTCGAGACCGATTCGGCGATGAAGATGGGGGTCGCCACGATGGCGATGCCGATCGCGATGCCCTGCACGAAGCGGCTCGCGTCCAGCCACACGAGGTTGACCGACGTCACGGCCAGGGTGGTGCCCGCCACGTGCAGCAGCGCCAACCCGAGCAGGGTGGTCCGGCGGCCGAGCGCGTTGACGAGCCTGCTGCCCAGCAGCGCGCCGACGATCCACCCGGCCGCCGTGGCGGCGTACAGGGAGCCCTGCTGCGTCGTGGCCAGGGTGAAGTGGTCGGTGACCAGCACCAGCGCGCCTGCCATGGCGGTGGCGTCGTAGCCGCAGGTCAGTCCCATGATCATGGCCAGGATGCCCACTCGGGTGTCCTGGCCGTGCCGGCCGGGGCGGGTGGTGGTCACGCCGATCAGTCCTCCTCGGGTACGGGGACCGCCGTGGCGATCGCGGTGATGAGCGAGGGGTGCGCGGTGGCCGAGGCGAAGCAGACTTCGAAGACCTGATCGCCCTTCTCCAGCGGGCGCGTGAGGTCCAGTGGCCGCCCGTCGAGATCGGTGCAGCGACCGCCGCACTCTTCGAGGACGCACACCGCCGCCGCCACGTCCCAGATCCGGCAACCGCGATGCACGAACGCGCCGTACGCGCCGTCGGCCACCATGCAGATGTCGAAGACGCTGTTGCTCATGCGGACGCCGAGGCAGGCCGTGCCGATGGCGGTGACGAGCCGCCCTTCGGCCGCCATCAGGTCGGCCGGCCCCTTGTCCATCCCGTACGCCACCAGCGAGCGGTCGAGCCCGGTGGTCGGGAGCGGCCCGAGCGGTTGCCCGTCACGGGTGGCCCCGCGGCCGGACTGGGCGACGTACACCGTGCCGAACGCGGGCAGCGCCAAGCCGCCGGCGAGCACGCCGTCCGGGCCGACCGCCGCCATCATCACCCCGTACAGGGGGCTGCCGACGGCGTAGTTGCTCGTGCCGTCCAACGGGTCGACGATCCAGGTGATCCCGTGGTCGCCTGGTGTTCCGCCGCTCTCCTCCTCCAGGATCGCGTGCCGCGGGTAGGCGTCCCTGATCCGCCCGGTCAGCAACGCGCCCAGTGCCAGGTCCGTGTCGGTGACGACCTGGTTCACGTCCGTCGGCTTGACCGTCGCCCGGCCGGAGCCCTGCATCCGGGTGGCCACTTCGGACGCTTCGCGAAGGCAGGAGTCGATGAACGCCGTGTAGTCCGGTTCCGGCGCGGTCACCGCGCCACCTTGGTGTATTCCGCGATGATGGGCCGCTCCGGGGTGATCACGGTGTCCGGGATCTCGTCCAGGCCGAAGAAGCGCCACGCGCTGTTCTCCGCGGTGTCCAGGACTATCGTGGCTTCCCGCGGCAGCCTGGCCACGTAGGCGGCGGTGACGTTGAAGATCTCGTCACCGTTCGGGTAGCGGTAGTAGTACTCGGCGCCGGAGAAGAGCCCGAGCAGGCTCAGGTCGCCGACGTCCAGGCCGGTCTCCTCCTTCACCTCGCGCCGCCCGGTCTCCTCGAACGACTCCCCCGGCTCCATGAGTCCGCCGGGCAGTCCCCAGCCCCCGGTGTCGACCCGCTCCAGGAGCAGGACCCGCCCGGCCGGGTCGGTGACCACGACCGACGTGCCGGGCAGGATCAGCGGCCGGGTCCCGACCAGCTCGCGCAGGTCCGCCACGTAGTTGTTCACGACGCTCTACCACCACTTCCGTGCTCGATCGCTCAACAGGCCGCGTGCAGTTCGCCGATGAGGTCGCAGATCTCGTCCACGAGATGTGCCGGCATGTGCGAGTACAGCGGCAGCGTGATCATGCTCGACGCCAGTTCCTCCGTCACGGACAGGTCCGCGCCGGCCGGCACGTCCCGGTAGGCGGTCTGCTGGTGCAACGCGGGGCTGAAGTACTTCCGGGTGCTGACATTCTCGCGGGCCAGCCGCTCGGCCAGTTGGTCGCGGGTCATCCCGAACCGCGTGCCGTCCACGCGAATGCCCAGGTCCTTGTACGAGCTCGTCGCGCCCGTCGGGACCTCCTGAAACTCCAGGCCCGGCAGGCCGCCCAGGCTAGAGCGGTAGCGTTCCGCCAAGGACTGTCTGATGTGGATCCACCGGGTGAAGCTCTTGAGCGCGTGCACGCCCAGGGCCCCGGAGACCTCGGTCATGCGGCCGTTGAGCCCGATGGAGCGGCTGTCGTAGTCACCCGGGTTGCCGTATTCGCGCGCCATGCGCAGCTTCGCGGCCAGCGCGGCGTCGTTCGTGGTGACCAGCCCGCCCTCTCCGGTGCTGAGGGTCTTGGTCGGGCTGAGGCTGAACACCTCGGCCACGCCCTTGCCACCCACCATGGCGCCGTCGGGATAACGGCTCCCGAAGCCGTGCGCGGCGTCGATGACGAGCGGGATTCCCTTGGTGTCGCACAGTTCCTGCAGCCGATCGGCGTCGCATGGCGCGCCGAACGTGTGCACGGCCATCACCCCCGCCGCCTCCGCGATCAGCGGTGCGACGGCGTCCGGGTCGAGGGTCCAGGTCCGGGGGTGGGAGTCGGCGAACCGGACCCCGTTGCCCGCCCAGTCGATCGCGTGGCCGGAAGCCATGAACGTGAAGCTCGGCACGACGACGTCACCCGTCAGGTCCAGGCAGCGGAGCACGAGCATCAGGCCGGTCGTGCAGTTGCTCACCGCGACCGCGTGGCCGACGCCCAGGTAGGCGCTCGCGGCCTCTTCGAACTCCCGCACGTGCTTGCCGTTGGTGAGCATGCCGGACCGGAGGATCCCCTTGATGGCCGACTCCAGCTCGGCGTCGGCTTCGACGGTCGGGCGGGTCAGGGGCACGAGTTCGGCGAAACGCGGCGGGCGGGCGGTGTTCACGGTGGTGTCGGTCATGGTGTGGGTCCCCCGGTGGATGACGGAACGCGCTCGTTGGACGGAGGCGTCGGGACGGCGCCGGCTACGCCGAGACCGGGTCGTCGCGCTTCGCGACCGCGGTCAGGTAGTTGCTGTACCGAGGGGAGTCGAAGTCCGTGAACCCGCCGTTGAGCATGGCGTCCCGGATGTCCCGCACCGTGTCGACCACCCGGTGACCCAAAGTGAAACCCAACTCTCGCCCGATCGGGTCGAAATTCACCCGGTAGTTGCGCGGATCCGTCTGCTCCTTGCGGATCTCCAGGCGGACACCGGCGATCTCCTCGGCGATGAGTTCCCCGATGGTGTCCATGCGGTAGTTCTCCTCGCCGAAACCGCAGTTGTAGACGACGCCGGGAGCGGCACGCGGGGCATCCCGAAGGACGAGCTGCACGGCCGCCGCCGCATCCTCGACGTGCAGGAACGGCCGCCACTGCGTGCCGCCGTGGACGGTGACACGGCCGCGTGCCACGGCGTCCGCCGTCATGACGTTGACCGCGAGGTCGAACCGCATCCGAGGTGAAAGGCCGTGGATGGTGGCGAATCGCAGCAGACGGGACGAGAGCACGTCCCGGGGCAACGAGAGCAGGTAGTGCTCGGACCTCACCTTGGATTCGGCGTAGACGGACTGCGGCGCCACGGGCGACCACACGTCCACCTCCTTGTCCGCCGTGAGCCCGTAGTTGCTGCACGTGGAAGCGAAGACCAACGACCGCACACCCGCACGCCGGCACGCCTCGACGACCCGTACCGTCCCGAGGTAGTTGACGTCCCAGGCGGTGTCCGGGTCGACCGCGCAGGCCGGATCGCCCACGATCGCCGCCAGGTGCACCACCGCGTCCACTCCGCCGAGCGCCTTGTGCCACGAGCCGACGTCGCGGACGTCGCCGTCGACGTAGGTGACCCGGGGCAGGTCGAGTTCCGGACCGCCGACCAGACCGTTGTCGACCACGACGACCTCTGATCCGGACCGGCAGAGCCGTTGGGTCAGCACCGACCCGATGTACCCGCGCCCACCGGTGATCAGGTACTTCTTCATGGTTCGTTTCTCTCCTCGGTTCTGCGCGTCCCGTGCCGCCCCGGGATTCGGCGAACTCGACGGGCCCAGGACGCGGTCACCGCTCACCGCCCGCCAGCCTGGCGTCGGCCACCACGATCTGGCCGAGCGAAATGCCACCGTCGTTGGTCGGCACCTGCCGGTGGCAGTACGCGTCGAAGCCCGCCGCGCGCAGCTCCACCAGGCAGTTGACCAACAGGAACTCGTTCAGGAAGACGCCGCCGGACAGCACCACCTGCCCGGTGCCCGCCACCCGCAACGCCCGACACCGCTCCACGACGACGTCGACCACGGCCGAGTGGAAACGACGGCTCATCACGGCGGTGTCGAGGCCGGCTGCCAGGTCGGCGGCCAGCGCGCGGACCAGCGGACGGGGGTCGATCTCCGTGACGCCGTCGTGCTCCAGCAGGCCGAAGCGGTATCGCCGGTCGGGTTCCGCCATGGTGAAGTCGCGTTCGAGCAGGCCTTCCAGCTCGATGGGACCGTGCGCTTCGTACTCGGCGTGCGTGGTGATGGCCAGCAAGGCGGCGACACCGTCGAACAGCCGGCCCATGCTGGAGGCGGGTGGCGAGTTGATCCCGCGCCGCGCCATGGTGGCGAAGACGTGCCGCTGTTGTTCGTCCAGGCGTGCCAGGACCGGGAAAGCGGCGAGCGCGGCGGACGTGTCCGCGAGCGCGTCCAGGGCCAGGGCGAAACCGGTCCTGATCGGCTCGGTGACCGCCTTGTCACCGCCCAGCAGCGGCACGGTCCGCAGGTGCGCGACGCGACGGGCGTCGCGGTAGTCGCCCAGCAGGAATTCGCCGCCCCAGGTGGTGCCGTCCAGGCCGTACCCGGCGCCGTCGAAGACGACACCGATCGTCCGGCCGTCCAGCCGGTTGTCGGCCATGCAGGACGCCATGTGCGCGTGGTGGTGCTGGATCTGGACGACGTGCTCGAAGGCGTTGCCCTGCTCCTCGAACGCGAAGCGCGTCGCGCGGAACTGCGGGTGCAGGTCCACGGCGGCGTGCCGCGGCCGGAGCTCGTGCAGCTCGGCGAGGTGTTGGACGGCCGCTCGGTGCGCCACGAACGTCTCGTCGTTCTTGATGTCGCCGATGTGCTGGCTGACGTAGACCCGGGAGCCGCTGCTCAACGCCACCGTGGTCTTCAGCTCGGCGCCGTACGCCACCAGCGGCGCCAGGTCGGTGCCGACTTCCACGGGGTACGGCGCGTAGCCGCGGGACCGGCGGATGAAGCTGACCACCGGCTCGCCGAGTTCGGGGTGCTCGGAGTAGCGGACGATCGAGTCGTCGACCCGGACCTCGATGTCGCGGTCGTGGTAGAGGATCAGGTCGGCGACCTGGTGCAGCTGCGCCAACGCGTCCTCGTTGCGGTGCACGATCGGATAGCCGGAGATGTTCCCGCTGGTCATGACCAACGCGTCCAACCCGGCGTGATCGACCAGGAGGTGGTGCAGCGGCGCGGACGGCAGCATCACGCCGAGGTTGGGGTTGCGTGGCGCGATCTGCTCCGACAGGCCGTCGGACCGCTTGCGCAGCAACACGATCGGGCGAGCCGGGGAGAGCAGCAGGTCCGCCTCGGCGGGACGGACCTCGGCGAAACCGGTGACCGTGTCCAGGTCGCGGGCCATCACCGCGAACGGCTTGGAATCGCGCCGCTTGCGGGTCCGCAGCCGTGCGACGGCCTCGGCGTTGCGGGCGTCCACGGCGAGGTGGAACCCGCCGACGCTCTTGACCGCGACGATCCTGCCCTCGGTGAGCGCGGCCGTGGCCGCGGCGAGCGCCTCCTCCCCTTCGGCCGTCGCGCCGTCGGAGCCGGCCAACAGCAGCCGGGGGCCGCAGTCGGTGCACGCGTTGGGCTGGGCGTGGTAGCGGCGGTCCAGCGGGTCGCCGTACTCGACGGCGCACGGTTGGCACATCGTGAAGACGGCCATGGTGGTCGCGGCCCGGTCGTAGGGCAGTTCCCGGATGATGGAGTAGCGCGGGCCGCAGTTGGTGCAGTTGATGAACGGGTAGCGGTACCGGCGGTCGGTCGGGTCGCGCAGCTCGGCGAGGCAGTCGGCGCACACGTACGAGTCGGCCGGGACGACCGTGGTGCGCAGTCCGCTGTGCAGGCTCTCCCGGATGGTGAACCCTCCCGGCTCCGCCGCGGCGGCGGGCAGTTCCTCCACCCGCACGGCCGTGACCCGGGCCTGCGGTGGCGCGTGCGTGCTCAGGCTCTCGGTGAAGCGGCGCACCTCCTCGGGTCGACCGGCGACCTCGACCAGCACGCCCTCCGGGTCGTTGAGCACCCAGCCGGTCAGGTCGTGCCGCAACGCCAACTTGTAGACGAACGGCCGGTACCCCACGCCCTGGACCACGCCCACCACGCGGATGCGCCGCCGGATTCCCGAATCGCTGTTCGGCACCTCGTCACCTCTCGCGCTCAGCACAGGCGCGGCAGCTCGGAGCCCTGGAGCTCCTCGATCACGGAGTCACGCCCGTCGCCGTCGCGCATCAGGACCACCGGCTCCGCGTCCGCGGTCACCTCGCCGATCGCGACCGCCTCGCGGCCGTACCGGTGCGAGCGGAGCGCCGCCAGCACCTCCTGCTCGGCTTCGGGGGCGACGAACAGGCACAGGCAGCCCTCGTTGGCGGCATGGATCGCGTTGATACCCAGCATGTCCGTGGCCATCACGGTCTCGAACTGGATGGGCAGCCGGTCCTGGTCGACCCTGATCGTGAGCCCGGACGCCTGCGCGTACTCGTGGAGGACGGCGGCCAGACCGCCTCGGGTGACATCGCGGACCGAGTGCACCGCGCCCTCGCCCGTCGACGCCAACAGCTCGTCCAGGAGCCCGTTCAGCGGCGCGCAGTCGCTGAGCACGCGTTGCTCGAAACCGAGGCCCTCCCGGATCGACAGCAGGTGCACGGTGTGGTTGCCGATCGATCCGCTGAGGATCACCCGATCACCGGGTCGGACGTCGCGCATCCGCAGCGGCGCGCGTTCGAAGACGCCGATACCGGCCGTGTTGAGGTAGATCTGGTCGACCTCGCCCTTGCGGACCACCTTGGTGTCGCCGCAGACGATCTGGACGCCCGCTTCGAGGGCCATCTCCCGGATCGAGGTGACCACCTGGAGCAGGCGGGAGATCGGGAGCCCGGTCTCGAGGATCATCCCGAGGGTGAGGTAGAGCGGGCGCGCGCCGACCACCGCGAGGTCGTTGACCGTGCCGCAGACCGCGATCTTGCCGATGTCGCCGTTGCCGAAGAACGGCGGGTCGACCACGAACGAGTCGGTGGTCATCGCGATCCGCCCGGCGGGAATGGACAACATGGCGCTGTCCTCCATTTCGCCGATGTAGACGTCGCCGAGCGTGTCGACGATGAGGGAGACCAGCTCATGGCTGAGCTTGGCCCCGCTGCCGTGGTCGAGAACGACCTCATCAGGGTCGGTGACCGAGCTTGCCATTGAGCGTCCTCCCTTTCTGGGTGCGCGCGCGAAATGACCGTTCGTGGAATCGGCGGGATCGTGGTGATCGGGATCGGACGCCCGGTGGTCATGGCAGGGTCTTGACGACCCTGCGGGGAAGTTCACCCTTGGTGTCAAGGGTTTCCAGGATCTCCGACGAGTCGGCGACCGTGGCGCAGTACCCGCTGAGCCAGGTGAGCGAGCGGTCCCGGTCCGCCGGGTTGTCGGAGACGACGCAGTCGGACGGCACCCACACGTTGTAGCCGCGGAAGAACGCGTCGGCGGCGGTCGTCTGCACGCAGATCTGGGTCTGCAGGCCGGTGACCACGACGGTGTCGACGCCGGCGGCCTGGAGCAGGTCGTGCATCTCGGTCTCGTAGAAGCCGCTGTCCTTGTTCTTCTCCACGACCACGTCACCGTCCGCGAGGAAGGCGGGCAGGATTTCCGCGCCCTCGGTGCCGCGCTGGAGCGGAAGGGTTCCGTCGGCTTTGCGGTTCGCGTTGGGGTCGTCGGGCAGGTTGATCAACTGCAGGTGGTAGACGGTGTGGCCGCGGCGCCGCATCTCGTCCAGGAAAGCGGTGTAGTGGGGCTGCGCGTCGGCGATCACCGCGGTCCGTTCGGGGGTCAGGTAAACCACATCGCCCTGGAGGTCATTGGTGAGGACGGCGATCTTGCCCATGAGTGCTCCTTGTATAGACGAAAAGCCGATGGCGCAATGACGCGCAGTCCGCGGAATGGCACCTCGCGAACCGGTCGGCAGAAACTCGTCGAGAGTAAGGCCGCTCGGAGCGGGTGAACAAGACAAAGCGCTGTTCGGATCCGTTCACCGGGGCGTAACCGCCGTTCGGACCTGTTCGGAACGTAGCCCAGTCCGTTCACGAACACACCCGAACAGCCCAACACCGCCCGCTGGATCGGCGGTCGCCCCAGGTGGACTGGACCACCATGCTGGAGCCATGAGCCACGGAGGGGGCGGCTCAGCAGAGTCGTCGTCGGCAGCACCTCAGCCGACCGAGGCCACCACCGCAGCCGAATTCACCGCGGCACTGCGCGCGTTGCGGATGTGGTCCGGGCTGACCTACCGACAGCTGGAGGGGAAGACGGCGGCGCACCGGGCCCGGCTGCCGCCCAGCACGATCGCGACCACACTCGGCCGCGCCACGTTGCCCAGGGAACACTTCGTCGACACCTTCACCCGCGCCTGCGGCCTCGGCGACGACGAAGTGCTGCTGTGGCTCAAGACCCGCCGCCGCATCGCCGTCCGGGCGACCGATGAGGACGACGACGAGCCGGCCCCGGCCACCGGCACACCGGTCCGGTCGCGTGCCCCGCGATGGCGTCGGGTGGCGAGCCTCGTCGCGGCCACGTTCATCGGCATCGTCGGCACGCTGGCCGTCGACGCCGTGTTCGACCGGTCCGCACCGGCCTCGCCGGCGGCGTTGACGCTGGCGGGACTGACCATCCGCCCGGTGGGCAGCTGGGCACGTATCCACCCCGCGCGGACGCCCGAACTGTGCCTCACCGAGGGCCGGACCGGCCGCCACGCCACCCCCATCGCCGTCCAACAGTCCTGCGCGGACACGACCCTCCCGCACGTGTTCATCGAGCCGCTCGGCGCGAACGTCGTGCAGATCCAGTGGCACCACCCAAGCCACGGCATCCGATGCCTCGCGGTCCTGTCCGACCGGCCGGACCACGACTTCCTCGAACCGGGCGACTGCACCGACGACGACCCTGCCCAGCGGTTTCGGATCGAGCCGACCGGCCCACCGTCCGTGGCGCACGTCCGCATCCACCCCGTCGTCACCGGCTCGTGCCTCGGCCTGCGCGACCGCGCCACCTCCGCCGGCGCCGAAATCGTCCAGTCCCCCTGCTCCACCGCCTCCGACCAGGAGTTCCTGATCGAACCGACCGCACCCCCGTGACCGGGCGGATTTCTCGGCGTCGCCCGGCGAGGCTGGACGCCCTGCCGGCCGACCTGGACGAGGTCCGGGCGAGCCTGAACGACCCGAACGCAGCTCGACGTCCCTTGTGGACAGTGAGGCACGACGCCTGCGGGAGATGGTCCGGTTCGTCCTGGAGGACGGCGGCGGAGTCATGGTGGAGGTCGACCCCGCCCGCACACGACCCGCGTGTCGCGCCACGTCGACCGACTTTCCCTGCCACAGCGACGCCCGGCGCCGCTGTCGACCGGGAGGCCCATTACTCCGAATGGGCTAATGTCTAGTTCGTGGACACAAGGATCAAGGCATCGTTGCTACATTCGGCCCTGGGGTAGGGAGTCGGGTAAGACGCCCGCGGCGCCGAACACGGTGGCCGCGGCTCGGTGCTTGAGGGGTCACGCCGGGCCTGGGACGTCCCGAACCCTTGGGGGGCGCACAACCGCTTGGTCGCCACGGCGGCCGGCGGTCGATAGTGACGCTTCCGAACGGACGACATCACGGTAATCGTGGTGAACGACGCTCGGAGCATGGGGGAAACAATCGTGACGTGCACTTCATCAAGCACCTCGTGTGTGCGACGGCTCAGCCGCGTTTCTTGCTGTTGTCCCGCAAGGCATCGTCGAACTCCGCGACGGGGGCTTCATTCCGTCGTCGCGGAGTCGACGCTCATCTGACTCTCGGACATCACCGCACCACCGGGACGTAAACGCCCTGGTGTCCGAATTCGGACCTCGCGCACAACAGCCGCGGCCGCACGAGCACAAGGACACGAAGATGCTTGCCACCAGCGATATCAACCCGGCCATCACCGATCCGGTCCTGGCCAGCATGAACCTCCTCAACGAGGTCACCCTGCGGTACCCGAGGGCGTTGTCGTTCGGAGCCGGACGGCCCTTCGACGGCCTGCACGACGTCGAGGCCTCCCTGGCCCTGGTCAGGAGTTACGTCGACCGCGAGGCGGCCGCCACGAACCGGAGAGCCGCCGACCTGATGAACCAACTCGGCCAGTACGGGCGGACGAAAGGGCTGATCCACGAACTCGTCGCGGAAATGCTGCGCAACGACGAGGGTATCGAGGTCGATCCCGACAGCATCGTCATCACGTCGGGCGCCCAGGAAGCCATGGCGTTGTGCGTCACGGTCCTCTGCGGCCGGGTCGAGGACGTCGCGCTGGCCGGTGAACCGGGCTACGTGGGATTCGCCGGGATCGCGAAACTTCTCGGCACGCACCTCGAAGGGCTCGTGCTCGACGGGCGGTCGATGACTCCGCGGCTGATCCGGAGTCGGTTGACGAGCCTCTCCGACCGGGGTCGCAGGCCGCGCCTGCTGTACTGCAACCCGGACTTCTCCAACCCGACCGGCCGGCGGATGTCCTTGTCGACGCGACAGGAGCTCCTCCGGATCGCCGAAGACCACGACCTGTTGATCGTGGAGGACTCGACTTACCGGTACTTCTCGTTCGACCAGACCGAACTGCCGTCGTTGAAGAGCCTGGACGAGAACCGCCGGGTCATCTACAGCGGGACCTTCTCGAAGACCCTGTTCCCGGGACTCCGGATCGGCTACCTCGTGGCCGACCAGGCCATGCAGTCGGCCGACGGCCCGTATCCGCTCGCGGACGAGCTGTCGAAGGCGAAGAGCATGTTCACCAACAACACCTCGCCCATCTGCCAGGCGATCGTGGGTGGCTACCTGCTGGAGCACGGGTGCTCGCTGCGGGCGGCGGTCCAGCCGAAGGTCGAGTTCTACCGGCGGAACCGGGATGTCCTGCTGGCGTCGTTCGACCACTGCTTCCCGCGCGGTGAGACGTGGACGGACGGCGTCGACTGGTCCACTCCGGACGGCGGGTTCTTCGCCACGCTCCGCGTGCCGTTCGAAGTCGACCACGACGCACTGAACGAGTCCGCCGCCGAGCACGGCGTCATCTGGATCCCGATGCGCGATTTCTACCTGGGTCCGGGCGGTGAGAGCGAGATCCGGCTCGCCTTCAGCTCGCTGGACCCCGAGCAGATCAGGGAGGGGGTTCGTCGCCTGGCGCTGTTCGTGCGGTCACGGGTCCTCGGCGATCACCCCGGCATGGCGGGGACGCGATCCGGCGCGGTGAGCAGGACATGACGCTCTTCTTCGAAGACCTCCTGCGCGAGAACGCGGTCCTCTCGCTCGTGGTGGCCGGGTGGACCGGTCGTGATGCCGCCGCGGTGCGGCGCCACGTCGAGGAGTTGCGACAGCTCGGCGTCGAACCACCTCGGCGCACACCGTGCTTCTACGAACTGGGTCGGGGCTTGCTGACCACAGCCCCGGAGGTAGACGTCATCGGGTCGCGCAGCAGTGGCGAGGTGGAATTCGTGCTCGTCGCCGTCGGCGGCGCACTCTTCGTCGGCGTGGGCTCGGACCACACCGATCGGGGCGTCGAAGCCCACGACATCGCCACCGCCAAGCAGATGTGCCCCAAGCCGGTGGCACCCGTGCTCTGGCCGTTGGAGTCGATCGGCCACTGGGACGAGCTGGTGCTGCGCTCGTACATCTACGTCGACGGCAGGCGCGTGCTGTACCAACAGGGGTGCGTGGCGGAGATCCAACGCCCCGCTGATCTGATCGATCGGTTCACGAAGGGGCGCCGAGCGCTGCTGCCGGACGGCACGGTGATGTTCTGCGGGACCTTGCCGGTGATCGGGGAGAGCGTGCCCGCGCGGCAGTTCGGGTTCGAACTGGAGGACCCCGTGCGCGACGTCCGGATAGCGCATTCGTACCGGGTTCGGCAGCTTCCACCAAGTGGGATCGGGTGACGCCATGTTCATGGGGAAAGAGCACAACGAGTTCTACGCGGTCGACCTCGAAGGCGACTGGGAAACACCTCCCGGCTATCCCGACGGGATCCAGCAGAAGATCCTGTCCGGGACGCTCGACGAGGACGGCAAGCGCGGGTTCCGGACCCGCCTCCTCCGGTTCGCCCCGGGCACGGTCACGACGCGCCCCTTCGTGCACGACTACTGGGAGGAGATCTACCTGGTCTCGGGAGACCTGACCGTCGGGTGCGACGCGAACGGTGAAGGCGGACAGGAGTTCGGGCCGAACACCTACGCCTGCCGCCCTCCGGCGGCGCACCACGGACCGTTCAAGTCGAACCACGGGTGCTTGCTGATCGAGCTGCACTACTACGAGCCCTGGGGCGCGCTCGGCGACGGCCACGGGACGCGGCATGAGTAGAACCGCGCGGCTGGCGTCGGCCCAGTGGACGATCTTCTGCGTCGTGGCCGTCAGCTACCTCCTCTCGTACTTCCACCGCCTGGCGCCCGCCGCCATCAGCTCGGACCTCACGACGGCGTTCGCGATCAACGGCACGACGCTGGGGTCGCTGGCCGCGGTGTACTTCTACGTGCACAGCCTGATGCAGGTTCCGACCGGGGTCCTCACGGACACGCTGGGGCCGCGGACGATCCTCAGCTTCGGCGCGGGTGTCACCGGCGTCGGGTGCGTCGTGTTCGCGACGGCCTCCGATTGGGAGGTCGCCGCGATCGGCCGGTTGGCCATCGGCCTGGGCACGTCCGTGGCGTTCATCGCGTTCCTGAAGCTGAACGCCGCCTGGTTCCCGGAACGGCGGTTCGCCTCGATAGCCGGTCTCACCATCATGATCGGCAACTTCGGCGCGGTCTTCGGTGCCAGCCCGCTCGCCTGGGTCGTCGAGACGCTGGGGTGGCGCGCGGTCTTCGCCTGGCTCGGTGCGGTCTCGGCCGTCCTCATCGCACTCACTTGGGCGACCGTGCGGAACCGCCCGGAAGACGCGGGTTTCGCCCTTCCGCCCGACTTCGCCCCCGCCATCGTGGGCGCCCAGCCCCACTCCGGTTGGGTGGACGGGCTGAAGGACGTGGTGCGGAACCGGCAGACGTGGCCCGGCTTCTGGATCAACTTCGGCATCTGCGGGACCTTCTTCTGCTTCAGCGGGCTGTGGGCCGTTCCGTACCTCATGGACGTCTACTCCTACAGCCGGGTCGTGGCCTCGAACCACGTCACGCTCCTGCTGCTGGGCGTCGCGCTGGGCGCCCTGTGCGTCGGGAGGGTCTCGGACCGCTTCGGTAACCGCAAGAAGGTGATGCTGGCCTTCGGCGGTGCGTATCTGCTCACATGGGTCCCGCTCGCCATCGAAGTGCGCCTGCCGATGGCCGCGACGCTCGCCCTGTTCTTCGTGATGGGCTTCGCGATCCCCAGCTACACGCTCACGTGGTCGGTGGCCAAGGAGGTCAACAACCCCAGGTTCTCCGGCATCGCCACGAGCGTGGTGAACGTCGGCTGCTTCCTGGGCGCCGGCGTCATGCAGCCGGTGATCGGGTGGATCCTGGACTCCGCCACAGCGGCGGGTGGTGACGTGGTCTCGGCGTACCGGACCGCGATGGTGGTGCTCTTCGTGGTCACGGCGCTCGGTTTCGCCGCCATCGCGTTCCTGCGGGAAACGCACGCCAGGAACCAGTGGAAAGAGCCCGCAGGTCCGCCTGTCCGGGTGTGAGAGCCCGGCGCACGATTGGAGAGCGCCCCATGTTGTTCGCGTTCATCAACTGGGACCGGGACGGCGCCGGCGACTTGCGCACCGAGCTGCGCCCGGTGCACCGCGAGTACCTCGGCGGTGTTGCCGATCGCATCGCCTTCGCCGGTCCCCTGCTGGCCGACGACGGTCAGACGGTCCAGGGCAGCCTGCTGGTGCTGGACTTCCCGACGCGGGAGGACGCCGAAGCCTGGCTCGCCGGGGAGCCGTACACCGGGGCGGGCGTCTACTCGACGACCACCATCCACCTGTTCGAGAACCGCTGGCCTCAACGGGCAGGCTTTCCGGACCGATGACGCGGACGGCACCACCGCCTTCCGCCTCCACCACGAATCCCCGCCCCTACCTGCTCGATCACTTCGCCTGGGCGAGCCAGACGGCGTCGGCGCCGGCCGGGAAGCGGAGTTGGCCGGTCGTGTCGTGCACAGCTCGCCACACCGTCTCGGCGACGTCGCTCTCCCGGGTGGACAGGTCCTGGCTCATGAAGGCGTCCATGGCCTTCTTCGCCCACGGTGCGTAGGGCGCCGGGATCAGGTCGTCCATCGGGGTGCCGTTCGTTGCCCTGGCCGCGAAGTTCGTCGTCAGGCAGGCGCCGGGCTCGACCGTCTTCGCCTGCACACCGAAAGGCGCGAGTTCGAGCGCGAGCGACGCGGTGAACCCTTCGATGGCCATCTTGCTCGCCTTGTAGACGGCCGAGAGCGGCATGTGGCCCAGTACCACGCTGGAAGTCACGTTGACCACGACGCCCGAGCCGCGCTCGCGGAACCCGGGCAGCACGGCCTGGGTCGTCGCCATCACGCCGAACGTGTTGATCTCGAACACCTCCCGCACACGGGCCATCGGGGTGCCCTCGAACACGCCGATCGACGGGACGCCGGCGTTGTTGACCAGGACGTCGACAGGTCCCGCCGCCTCGAACGCGGCGGTGATGCTCTCGGGCTCGGCCACGTCGAGCTGGAGGACGCGAAGCCGGTCCGACTCGGGAAGGACGTCCGGGCGCGGGGTGCGCATGGTGGCGATGACGTTCCAGCCCTGGGCGTGGAAGTGGAGTGCGGTTTCCCGCCCGTACCCGGAGGAGGTGCCGGTGATCAGGACCGTCTTCACGATGTGCTCCTGGTGATGTCGTGGAATCCCCGAATGGACAGGCATTGCTGCCCAGCAGGAGTTGCGGTGATTCCATTCAATCGCCCTGACCTGCGGAAACGATAGAACCATCCTCCCTTCCTCTGACACGATCCTCTACGGAGCTCCGGTTCGGCCGAGGTCGGGCAGAGCGCTCGCCGGAGTGCGCCCGGCGTCCCGCAGGCGGGCCGCGTCCACGCTCGGAGGCGCGCCGAACCGGCGGCGGTACTCCCGGCTGAACTGCGACGCGTTGTCGTAGCCGACGCGCTGGCCGACCCCGGTGACGTCGCCGGGGTGGGTGGCGAGCAGCAGCCGGGCCTCCTGCAGCCGGATCTGCTTCTGGAACTGGATGGGGCTCATCGCCGTCACGGCCTGGAAGTTGCGGTAGAAGGCGGAAACGCTCATGCCCGACATGCGCGCCACGTCCTCGACCAGGAAGGGCTGCGCGTAGTGCTCGCGGATCCAGCGCACGGCCCGCGAGATGTGGCTGAGGCCGCTGTCGGCCAAGCCGATCTGGCGAACCGTCGCCCCCTGCTCACCGGTGATCAGGCGCCACAGGATCTCGCGCTTGACCAGCGGCGCCAGCACGGCCCGGTCGCGGGGCTCGTCGAGCAGCCGCAGCAACCGGACCACCGCGTCGAGCAGCGCGGCGGGAGCGTCGCTGACGGCGATCCCCGACGGAATGCCTTCGCCGGCGCGGGGGACGTCCCCGGGACCGGACTGCAGCAGCAGTTCGGCGACGGCGGAAGGTTCCAGCACGAGACCGAAGCCGAGTGCGGGCTGCTCGGGGTCCGCCCGGGTGAACTGGCCGGTGACGGGCAGGTCGACGGAGGCGACCAGGTACTGCCCGGGGCCGTACTCGTAGATCCGGTCGCCCAGGGCGAGGCGCTTGGCGCCCTGGGCGATGACCGCGAGGACCGTGCCGGACATGGAGGGCGACGGCGGATCCGCCCGGTCGACCTTCGAGATGAGGACGCCGTCGATGGCGGTGGTCCAGTCGGCGCGGACATGCCGGGCCAGCAGGGTGCGTAGTTCCTCGAGGCTCATGCGCCCATTGCAGCACTCTCCCCGCACCACAACCCCGAGATCGAGAGGATCGTGTCAGTCCGGGCGAGGATCGTTCTACGTTTTCGCAGGTCATCTCGGTTGAATGGGATCATTCCACTTCCCACCGAGAAGAGAAAACCATGATCGCCACCTACGGCTTCAGCGCCACCCTGACCGCCGCGCCCGGCTTGGGCGACCGGCTGGTCGAACTCCTGCTGACGGGCCTGGACGAGGGGAGCCCCGGCGCGAGCGAGCACTGCGTCGTCTATCTGGTCTCCCGCTCCGCGTCCGACCCCGACGTCGTCCACGTCATCGAGGGCTGGACGAGCGAGGAGGACCACCACCGGACGTTCGCCGGCGAGGCCGCCCAGGCCATCGTCGCCCGGATCGACGGACTGCTGGCCAAGGAGCCCGAGTACACCGACCACGTCCCGGTCCGCGGCAAAGCCGCCTTCTGAACCCGTAGAGCCGCGTCCCACACCCGGTGATGCGGTCCCCTTCCCGCTCGGCACACGTCCCACGAAAGGCGACGACATGACCACGGCACGCCCCGCCCTGGATCCCGAACTGCGCGAACTGCTGACCGGCATGCCCCTCATGTCCCGACTCGACCCGGAACTCCTCGCGCAACTGCGCCAGTACCCCTCGACCCCCGTCGAGTCGCTCCTCGCACACCGGCAGGTCGACCGGCGCGAGATCACCGTGCCGGCCAAGGACGGCGCCCCGATCCGCCTGTCGGTCTTCAGCCCCGCGCACACCGATCGCACCTCCTCCCCCGCGCCCTGCGTCTACTGGATGCACGGCGGCGGGATGATCATGGGCGACCGCTTCTCGCAGATCGACATCCCGCTGGAGTGGCTCGACGAGTTCGGGGCGGTCGTCGTCTCCGTGGAGTACCGGCTCGCACCCGAGGCCACCGGCTCCACCCTCGTGGACGACTGCCACCAAGGCCTGCTCTGGATCGCCGACCACGCCGCCGAACTGGGGATCGACCCCGCTCGGATCGTCGTCGCCGGCGCCAGCGCGGGCGGTGGCCTCGCCGCCGGCCTCACCCTGCTGGCCCGCGACCTCGGCACCCCGGCGATCGCCGGGCAGGTGTTGATCTGCCCCATGCTCGACCACCGCAACACCAGCACCTCCAGCCGCCAGTACTCCGACGTGCCCGGCGTCTGGACGGGAGAGATGAACGCGTTCGGCTGGCGTGCCGTCCTCGGTGACCTCAGCGACGACGAGGTGCCCGCCTACGTCTCACCCGCGCTGGCCGACGACCTGTCGGGCCTGCCCGCCACCTACGTCGACACCGGCTCCGCCGAAGTGTTCCGCGACGAGGACACCGACTACGCCACCCGCATCTGGGCGGCCGGCGGCCAGGCCGAACTCCACGTGTGGGCAGGCGGCTTCCACGGTTTCGACGCCCTGTACCCGCAGGCGCGCATCTCGACCACAGCTCGCCGAACCCGCACCGACTGGCTCGCCCGCCTCCTGTCCACGAACCCTGACGCACCAGGGGATCTGTGATCTCGGACCGGTCACACCGGGCCGAGCACGCGCCGGTGCAACTCCAGGTAGCGGTCGGCCACCGGGCCGGGGTGGAATCGCCGCACCGCCTCGCGCACGCAGTCCGCCGGGTCGATCTGCTTGCTGTCGAGCAGCTGTTCGAGCAGGCCGGCCTCGTCGTCGAGTTCGGCGAGCAGTCCGGTGCGGCCGTGGTCGAGGAGTTCGGGCAGGCAGCCGCGGCGGAAGCCGACCACCGGGCAGCCGAGCGCCAGCGCTTCGGTGACGGCGGTCCCGCCCGGTTCTTCCCAGGTGATCGGGAACAGCGCCGCGGCGGCCGTAGCGAGCAGGTGTTCGCGTTGGCGTCCGCGCACCGTGCCCAGCCAGCTCACCTGCCGGTCGTCGACGTGCGGCGCGATCTCGTCGCACCAATAGCGGACGTCGGGGTTGGTCCGCACGGTGGGCTCGGCGGCCAGTGCCCGTTCGAGGTCCGCCCCGCGGTGGAACGGGCCGACCGGTCCGGCGAGGACCAGCGGCCACCCCAGCTCGCGGGTCACCCGCACGGCGACGTGCTGTCCCTTGCACCGCGTCACCCGGACGAGCACGACGACGTGTCGCTCCTTGGGCGGCAGCGGTCTCGGCGAGCGGGGTGGCCAGGTGCACGTGTCCCAGGCTGTGCCGGAGCAACGCGGGCGGCGCGGTCCGCAGTTGGTTGGCGGAGACGCCGTTGACGAACAGCCGTGGTCCGCCGTCGACGGCGGCGTAGAAGTCGGGGTGCTTGGTGAGGTCCCAGTGCAGTGTGTGCAGGGTGGGCACACCTGCCGCGGCCAGCACGCTCAGGCCGGCCACCTCGACGTGGTCGTGCACGAGGTCGATGTCGTCGCGCGCCCGCAGTTCGGCGAGCACGCGGTGCAGGTGTGCGTGGGCGATGCCGGATACCCGGTTGTACGTCGAGCAGGTCTTCGAACCGACCGTCCGGGAACAACGACAGCCGGCCGTCGGCGGGCAGCGTGCTCGTGCCGACGGTGGCCAGGACGACCCGCACACCGCGTCTGCGGAGCTCGGGCACCAGCGTGGCGACGACGTTCTCGATACCGCCGTAGCCGTGCGGCGGTACCGGCAGCCAAGGACCGGCGTTCACCGGCACGGTCACGCCCACCGCGCGGCCTCCAGCCCGGCCAGCGGTGGGCGCTCCCGGAACCGCACTTCGGCGTCCACCAGCTCCGGCCCGCACGTCCGGCCGTCGCGGTGGAACTGGGTCAACGTCATCGCGTCCCGGAACCCGCTCGGCGACCGGTCCGCGCGCGCCAGCCGATCGAGGACGGTCAGCAGGATCGGCGCCGACATCCGACCGAGGCTGTGCGTCGTCTGGTGGGAGTGCCTGCGCACGTCCAGGTCGACCTGCGCCATCGCGTCCAGCCCGTGCAGCGCCAGCAGGTCGATGAGGTGACCGACCTCGACGCCGTAGTCCGCCACGAACGGCAACCCGGTGAGCACCTGGCGCCGTCCCGCGTACTCGCCGGCGAGCGGCTGGACGAACCCGGCGAGGTCCGGCCAGAACAGGCTCAGCAGCGGTCGCGCCACGAGTTCGGTGACCCGGCCGCCGCCGTCGGCCTCCACTTTGTCCCCCGCACTCCAGCGCGCGGCGGTAGAAACCCTTGACGTAGCACACGTCCGGGTCGGTGAGCAGCGGGACGAGCAGCCCGGTGACGAAGTGCCCGGCCAAGGGCAGTTCGCGGGAGCGCCGCACCACCAGGTCCATCGCCGTGTCCCAGTCGGACTCCACCAGGACACCGCCCCGCCGCACCAGCGGACGGGTCAACCGGTCTCGGCCGTTCCACTGCCACGAGCCGTACAGGCCCTTGGGCCCCAGCCGCCCGTGGTTGACCACGTCACCCGCGCGACCGCGCACGCCGACCATGCGGCCGTCCTTGACGGCGATGTCGCAACCGCAGCCGTTGCTGCACAACACGCACGCCGACTGCACCCACCGGTCCACGTCCGACTCCGCCAGGCGCTCGTCCAGGTGCAGGTCGACCCGCACGGGCCACGGGGCGTCCTTCGCGTGCGGTGTCCGGGCACCCCAGATGTCCGCGATCCGGTCGGCCATGCGTCCTCCATCGATCCGGTGTGAATCGGTGACGGCCACCGCACGGGTCCGGCTGTCAGGGACCAACGGAGCCGACCCGACCGGCGCGTGACGCCGTCGCGGTCAGGCGTCGTCGCGGTCAGGCGTCGTCGCGGTCGCCCTCGGGTGTCCCGGGGTCGTCGTCCCGCCGGTCGTCGGGCGATGACGAATCCGGTTCGCCGAGGCCTTCCTCCTGCTCGGTGGCGGGCTTCGCCTCGCCGGCACGCACCGCGTCTTCCCCGGGACCGGCTCCGGTGATGTCGTCCATGCCAGTCCGGTACCCGCCTCCTCGGCCGCGAAACGCGGGCGCGACCGGATCAGCGCCGCGGTTGGGTCCCGGGTTGGCGGCGACCTGCGACGGTGGTGGGCCGGGGGCGCTCAGGCGACGTCCAGGACGGTCTTGAGCCAGCCCTCGTCGCGGCGGTCGAAGGTCGCGTAAGCCTCGACCGCGGTGACCGGCCGCTCGTGCCGGGTGATGAACGCGGTGGGGTCGACCGTGCCGCTGACCACGAGGTCGAGCAGTTCGGGCAGGTAGCGGCGGTGGTTGCAGTTGCCCATCTTCACGGTGAGGTTCCTGTTCATCGCCTCGCCGATCGGGAAGCTGCCGAAACCCGGTGGGTAGACGCCGATGATCCCGATGCTGCCCGCTTTGGCGACGGCCTGCACCGCCCACCGGAGGGCCTGGCTGGGCGCGTCGCCGGGCACCCACTGGTCGCCGCTGGGGTTGGCCTCGGGCGCGGCCTGCCGCCGTTCCTGCTCGAACTGGTCTGCCTGCTGCTCGGCCTGTTCGGCGGCGGGGCCGGTCTTGGGCCGCTGGGCGTCCACGCCGACGGCCTCGATGACGCGGTCCACACCGATGCCGCCGGTCAGTTCCTTGACGAGGGCGACGGGGTCCTCGCGGTTGAAGTCGATCGTCTCGGCGTTCTGCTCGCGCGCCTTGTCCAGCCGCGAGGCGATGCCGTCCACGACGAACACCCGGCCCGCGCCCTGCCGCTTGGCGGACGCGATGGCGAACTGCCCCACCACCCCCGCACCGAGCACCAGCACGCTGTCGCCCTTGCCGACCTCGGCCAGTCGCGCGCCGAACCACGCGGTGGGGAAGATGTCGGACAGCAGGATGGCCTGGTCGTCGCTGACCGCGTCCGGGATGCGCACCAGGGTCGTCATCGCGAACGGCACCCGCGCGTACTCCGCCTGCAACCCGTCCACCGGACCTGTCGTCTCCGGTCCACCGAAGAACGACGTGCCCGCGGACGGCCCGTTCGGGTTGGCCGTGTCGCACTGCGCGTAGTAGCCGGCCCGGCAGTAGGAACAGGTGCCGCACCCGATCGTGGAGGTCGCCACGACCCGGTCACCCGGGGTGAACCCACGCACGGCGGGACCGACCTCCTCGACGACGCCGACCGCCTCGTGCCCGAGGACCGTGCCCTCGACCATGCCGGGCATCGTGCCGCGCACCAGGTGCAGGTCCGTGCCGCAGATGGCGCTGCGCGTGATGCGCACGATCGCGTCACTGGGTTCCAGGATCTTCGGGTCGGGCACGTCGTCCAGGCGGATGTCCCCGGTCCCGTGCCACACCACAGCTTTCATGCCGTCACCTCCGTCGTCGTCCCCGGACGGCTTCCCGCGCGATCGGCGCCGAAACGCCGGCGTGGTCGACAGCGACGCCCCGCGCCGCTCAAACGCCCTTCAGAACACGATCAAGTGCCGCCCGACCCGCAGGTCCCCAGTGAGGCTTGCCGCCGGGAAGACCCCGATCCCCGTTCTGCCCCATGAGCATCAGGAAGAGGCTCTTCATGGCGGCCAGCCCGCGGGCGCGCCGGATCGCCGCCTCGTCCGCGTGCGCGTACGTGTCGAAGAATCGTGAGGCCGTGCCCGCGGGGAGCAGCACCCAGGCGGCGGCGAGGTCCCACGCCGGATCGCCGGCGAACATGTCACCGAAGTCGACGACACCCGCGAGCGTTCCGTCCGAGACGACGACGTTCGCGGGATGGAGATCGCCGTGCACCCACACCGGCGGGCCCTCCCACGCCCCGGCTGCGACGGCGTCGTCCCAGACCGCCCAGACGTCGGCAGCGATGTCGTCCAGTGCGACGGCCTGGAGGAAGTTCTCGAAGCCGCCCGTGCAGTTCCTGGGATGGGCACCGCGGTCCGTGGCGATCGGCGCTTCGGCGGGCGCCTCCACGTGGAGCGCTCGGAGGAAACCCGCCAGCGTGTCGGCCGCGTGGGCGCCGCGACTGATCGAGCCGTGGTCGAGCGGCTCGCCGGGAACCCACGTCATCACGGTCCAGTGCTTGGGGAAGCGCTCGGACGGTTCGCCGAACCGCACCGGGGTCGGCACCGGGAGCGGCAGGCGCGGGGCCAGCACAGGTAGCCATCGCCGCTCCTTGAGCTGGAGCTCCGGGGTGGGGTCCATGCGCTGCATGCGCACGGCCAACTCGTCCCCGAGACGCCACATCTGGTTGCCCCAGCCGCCCGCCACCTCACGGATGGCCAGCCCCGCGAGGTCCGGGTGTTGCTCCCGCAGCAGGTCGCGGACCAACTCTCCGGTGATCTCGATCTCGGTCATGCGGTCACGGCGCCTCGACCGCGCCGGCGGGCACCGGCCGTGCCCCGTCCTCGGAGCGGCCGAGGATCAGCTCGCTCTGCAGGACGAGGACCGCCCCGCCGATCGCGGCCGCGTCCGACCCGTTCACCGACGGCACCACCCGGACCGGATGCGCTTTGCGGGCGAACAACCGGCGGTCCAGCTCCTGCTGGATCACCGCTTGGTAGATCGAGCCGGCCACGGCGAAGCTCTGTCCGGCCAGGACGATCGTGTCCAGGTCGAACAGGACCGACACGGTGACCGCGGCGTGCCCGATGTAGCGCGCCGACCGCTCGACCAGTTCACGCGCCTCCGGGTCGCCGGCGTTCGCGGCCGCCGCGATCCGGGCGAACTCGGTCAGGAAGTCGTCGGCCGCTGGGTCGAGCGCCAGCCGTCGGGCGAGGTCCGGCATCGCCAGCGCCTGCCGGACCAGGGCCGCCGGGCCGGCGTAGTTCTCCAGGCACCCGACGTTGCCGCACGTGCAGTCGTCGCCGTTGACGTCGATGGAGATGTGGCCGATCTCCGCGGTGTTCGAGGAGCTGCCCCGGTACACCTCGCCGGCGACCACCACCCCGCCGCCGATCCCGGTGGCCATGTAGAAGCAGCCGTAGGTGCTGTGCGGGTCCACCGCACCCATCCAGTACTCGCCGATGGCCGCCGCGGCGGCGTCGTTGTCAAGCAGTACGGGCAGACCCAGGCTCTCCGCCAGGTGCGGCGCGACGGGGTAGTCGTACCAGTCCTCGGTGGGCTGCGGCGTCAACAGCACGCCCGCGGTCCGGTCCTGCGGGCCGTAGCTGACCAGGCCGACCCCCAGCACCTTCTCGCGCTCGATGCCCGCCGTCGTCAGCAGGGCGTCCACCCGTGACGCCACGAGCGGCAACGCCTGCTCCGGCGGCATCGAGGACACGCCGTGGAACGACGTGCGCGCCACCGGTCGGCCGGCCAGGTCGACAACCACGATGACGCAGGCGTTGCGCTCGAGCTGCACTCCGACGCTGTAGCGGGCGGGCGGGTTGAGCTGGACCATCGTGCGCGGCTTGCCACCCGTCGGCGCACCACGACCGGCCTCGACGACCAGGCCGTCGCCCAGCAGCTCGCGCACGACCTCGGAGATCGTCGCCCCGGTGAGACCGGTCGCCGCGGCGAGTTCCACCCGGCTGATCGAGCGCGCCGCCCTGATCACGTCCAGGACCACGCCGCGCGTCTTCGGCCGGCTTGCCCAGACCGGGCTCCTCGCCACGATTCCCTCCTTCGCCGCACCCTTTCGCCAGGCTACTTCACTTAGCCCTTCTCCAGCCCACCGGGTCGCCCACCGTCACCCCCTTCAGGTGCCACCATCAGCGCGTTCGGTTTCCCAGGGAGCCTAAGGAAGGGGGGTGCGGCCGTTTCCGGGATTCTCCAGTCGAGGTCCGGCTGCCCGGCTTCGAAACCGTCGCGCGGTGGGCGCCACCAGTGCCAGTTCCGCTTCGGGTTGTCGCGCGACGACCGGGACTCCACGAACCACGGGGCGGTGCCCACGGTGGTGGTCACCGTCTGCTCGATGGTCATGGACGTCCTTCGTGGCGAAGCATGCGGAGTCACTTACCCGTGGGGCGGAGGCGCAGCAGGACTTCCGCGTTGTCGGGGTGCGCCCAGACCGCCGGGGAGGCGTACAGGTCGCGCTCGGTCGGCCAGCCGGTGAACTTGGCGTCGTGGTGGACGCTGATCGTGCCCTGGGTGAGGACCGGGATGTAGGGCATCGTCTGCTCGATGCGGGTCTGGATCGCGTCCAGGTGGGGTTGCCGGGCGGCGGTGTCGGTGGGGTTGAGGAGCTTGAGGGCGTCGAGGGCCTGGTCGACCCGCGGGTCGGAGAACCGGCTGACGTTCGGGCCGGGTTTCGCGCCGACGGCGGCGGTCTGCGCGGTGCTGTAGAAGTAGTTGTAGAGGTAGTACGGGTCCGGCGCGGGGCCTTGGTAGAGCGAGTCGATGATCAGCTGGAACGCGCCGCGGTCCTTGGCGTCGACGAACTCGTTCCAGGACACCTGCTGCGGGGTGAGCTTGATGCCGGCCTGCCGCAGCTGCTGGCCCATCGTGTCCACCGCGGTGATGTAGTCGGTCCAGCCGGCGACGACGCTCAACGTCAGCGACAGCGGTGCGCCGTCCTTGGCGTAGATGCCGTCAGAACCCTTGGCGTACCCGGCGCTCTCCAGGAGTTGCTGTGCCTTGGCCGGATCCGGTCGCATCGGCGCGGTCTTGTTCTGCAGCTTGTCGGAGACGAGGGCGTCGTCCCGTCCCGGGAGCAGGAAGCTCGGTGAGACGTCGCTGCCGGTGTTCTCGAACGCCAGCGCGTTGGTCTGGGTCCGGTCGATGGCGTGGTAGATCGCCTGGCGCACGGCCGGGTCGGTCTGCGGCCCCTGGCAGCCCAGGGCGGCGTTGCTGCACGTGACCAGTGCGATCTGGTTGGAGTGGGTGATGGTGGCCTGGTAGCCGGGGTAGGTCTTGGCGACGTCCTTGACGTCCGGCACGGGCCCGGTCTGCCAGTCGATCTGCCCGGCCTTGAGCGCGGCGGCGCCGGCCTGGTTGCCGGACAGCGAGAGGTAGCGGACCTTCTTGACGGCAGGCTCACCGCCCCAGTAGGTCGGGTTCGCCTTGAACGTGAACGCCTGCGGCTTGAACTCCTCCAGCAGGTACGGACCGGTGCCGACCGGATCCTTCACCACGGCGACCGCCGGGTCGGCGATGTCCTTCCACTTGTGCTCCGCCACGATGTAGATCCGGCCGAGGACCGACGGACCGTCCAGGAACGACGGTCGGTCGAACCTGATGATCACGTGCGTGTCGTCGACGGCCTCGGCCCGCCCGGCGTAGCCGGTGTTGTTCATACCCTTGTGCTTGCTGATCATGTCGAGGGTGAACACGACGTCGGCGGCGGTGAACTTCTCGCCGTCGGACCAGGTCACGCCGTCCCGCAGGGTGACGGACAGCTGCGTGCCGTCCGCGTTCCAGGCGAACTCGGTGCCCAGCTTCGGTGTGGGTTCGGCGTCGCGCAGGACGTTGAAGAAGAACAGGGGCTCGAAGATCGTGCCCCCGCCGCCGATGCTGGTCGGCGCGTACGGGTTGAAGTTGATCTGGTAGTCGCCCGACTGGCCGGTGTAGGCGACCAAGGTGGAACTCTCGGCCCCGGCCGACGTGCTCGACGGTCCGCACCCCGCGGCCACGACCGCCGCGGCGAGCAGGGCGGTGGCGGCGCGCACACGCGCGGCGGGGCTTCTCGACATCGTCACGACGTCCTCCTTGACGTGCGGTTCGCGGGACGCGTCACGACACCCGCCCTGCGCCCGGCCATTATTAGGTCATCTAATTAAGCCTGGCAATGGGGTGGAGTGCGCCGTTCGGCGAGCCGCGTCTCAACAGGCTCGCGCAGCTCAACAGCCAGGTGTTGACTTACTTCACCTGCCTGAGTAACCATCTCGATGCGCTTCGCCCTGCGGCGACCGATGAGGAAGAGAGCTGCCATGACGCGCTTGAACCTGCACGACGGCTGGCGTCTGCGCGCCGTCGGAGGCCCGGTGCCGGCCGACCTCACCGGCCGGGACGTGCCCGCGCAGGTCCCCGGCAGCACCCACCTCGACCTGCTGGCCGCCGACCTCATCCCGGACCCGTACGGGGACCGCAACGAGGCGGAGCTGACCTGGATGCACCGGGTCGACTGGCAGTACTCCACGACGTTCCGGGCCGAGGCGGCACGAGCGGGCGAACGGGTGGAGCTGGTCTTCGACGGCATCGACACCGTCGCCACCGTCGAGCTGAACGGCGAGGTGCTCGGCCACACCGCCAACATGCATCGCGTCCACCGCTTCGACGTCGGCGGATCGCTGCGTGACGGCGACAACGACCTGACCGTGACGCTGTGGTCCGCGCTCGCCCACGCCGAACGGGCGGAGGCCGAACTCGGCTGGCGTCAGCGGGCGTACCCGCACCCGTACAACGCGATCCGCAAGATGGCCTGCTCCTTCGGCTGGGACTGGGGACCCGACCTGCAGACCGCCGGCCTGTGGAAACCCGTGCGGCTGGAACGCTCGGACACCGCCCGTCTCACCCGCGTGCGGCCGCTCGTCACCGTCAACGCCAACGGCACCGGGCGCGTCGACGTGCACCTGGAACTGGACCGCGCCGCCGATCGCGACTACACCGTGCTGGTCACGGTCGGCGAACGCACGGAAGCGTTGGTGGTCACCGGCGACGCCGCGCACATCACCGTGCTGGTGCCGGACGCCCGGCTGTGGTGGCCGGTCGGCTACGGCGACCAACCGCTCTACGACCTGACCGTCGCACTGCTGGCCGATGGTCGGCAGGTGGACGCCGTCGAGCGTCGGATCGGGTTCCGCACCGTCACCGTGGACACCGAACCGGACGACTTCGGCACCCCGTTCGTCTTCGTCGTCAACGGCAAGCGCGTGTTCGCCAAGGGCGCCAACTGGATCCCCGACGACCACTTCCTCAGCCGGGTCACGCGCGAGCGGCTCGTTCGGCGGGTCGACCAGGCCGTCGGCGCGAACATGAACATGCTGCGGGTGTGGGGCGGCGGCATCTACGAGACCGACGACTTCTACGACGTCTGCGACGAACGCGGCGTGATGGTCTGGCAGGACTTCCCGTTCGCGTGCGCGTTCTACGCCGAAGAGGAGCCGCTGCGCGGGGAGGTCGAAGCCGAGGCGCGGGAGAACATCACCCGCCTGGTCGCCCACCCGTCACTCGTGCTGTGGAACGGCAACAACGAAAACCTCCCCGCCTACACCGACTGGAAGGGGTGGCAGGACAACCTGGAAGGACGGACCTGGGGCGCGGGCTACTACCACGAGCTGCTGCCCGAGATCATCGAAGAACTCGACCCCACCCGCCCGTACGCGCCGGGCAGCCCGTACAGCCCCGGCGACCTGCCGCCCAACGACGCCGACCACGGCACCCGGCACGACTGGGACGTCTGGAACTTCCTGGACTACACGCACTACCGCGACCACATCCCCCGCTTCAGCGCGGAGTTCGGGTTCCAAGGGCCACCCACCTGGACCACCCTCACCCGGTGGATCCACGACGAGCCGCTGACGCCCACCTCCCCCGCGTTCCTGCTCCACCAGAAAGCCGTCAACGGCAACCGCAACCTCGACCGCGGCCTCGCACCCCACCTGCCGGTCCCTACCGACTTCGAGCAGTGGCACTGGGCGACCCAGCTCAACCAGGCCCGCGCCGTGGCGTTCGGCGTCGAGCACTACCGCTCCTGGTGGCCACGCACCGCCGGGGCCCTGGTCTGGCAGCTCAACGACTGCTGGCCGGCCATCTCGTGGGCCGCCATCGACAGCGACGAACGCCCCAAACCCCTCTACTACGCCCTCAAGCACGCCTTCGCGCCACGGCTGCTGACCGTGCAGCCACGCGACGAGAGGCCAACCCTCGTCGCGATCAACGACCACGACGAGCCCTGGACGGGCGCGGTGCACGTGACCCGACAGGACTTCACCGGCGAGGTGCTGGCCACCGCCGAGTTGCGGCTCGACGTGCCGCCCCGCTCCACCGCGCCGCTGGACCTGACCGACGACGTCCTCGAACCCGCCGACCCGACGAGCGAAGTGCTGGTCGCCACCGCCGACGGCGTCCGCACCCACCACCTGTTCCGCGAAGACCTCGACCTCCGCTACCACCCGGAACCGTTCACCGCAGACGTCGCACCCGTGGCTGGTGGATACCGCGTCGACGTGCACGCCACCTCCTACGTCCGCGACCTCAGCCTCCTGGTCGACAAAGTGGCCGCCGACGCGGTTGTCGACGACATGCTCATCTCGCTGACCGCCGGAGAAACGCACCACTTCATCGTCCGCACGTCGCAGAGGCTGCACGACCCGTCCATGTTGCTCCACCCGCGCGTGCTCCGTTGCGCCAACACATCCGTGGCGGGCGTTTCGAACTCCCGCAGGTGAGGAGAGCCGAAGCCCGGAGCCGATGGCCGATGTAAGCCGGCCACGACTCCGGATTTTGGCGATTTGTTTTCTCGACCCCATCAGGCACGGAATTGGCGAAGTCATCCCCGAAGGCCGATTTCGCGCGGGGTCTTCAACTTTCGCAAACTCTTCGCTACCGTCATCCTGGGAACGCTCCCAGAGTTACCTGGGCACTTCGACGGGAGCGACCAACTCTCAATTGGATGGCCCTCCCTCGCCTGGTGCACCACTTCTCGGCGACATGGCGGCGACTGGGCTGTTACTCGCACAAAGGAGTGCAGATGTTCGGAAGAGTCAGGAAACGCCGTACCGCGCTCGCCGCGGTGGGCGCTGTGGTGTCCATCGCGGGCACGGCCCTGATGGCGGCGGCGGGCGGGTCGTGGGCGAGTGACGCGAGCTCGGCGGCGGCGTTCGCGTGCCGGGTCGACTACACGACCAACGACTGGGGCAGCGGTTTCGGCGCCAAGCTGACCGTGGCCAACCTCGGCTCGTCGCCGGTGAACGGCTGGACGCTGACCTATTCCTACGCCGGGAACCAGACCCTGCAGCACGGCTGGAGCGGCAACTGGTCCCAGTCCGGCAAGACGGTCACCGTCACCAACCTGAGCTGGAACGGCACCATCGCCGCGAACGGCAGCGTCTCGACGGGGGCGAACTTCTCCTACAGCGGCACCAACGCCAAGCCGACGGACTTCGCCGTCAACGGTGCGGCGTGCACCGGCGTCGACCCGACGACGACGACCACCACCACCACGACGACCACGACTCCGCCGGTCGACGGGCCGGCGCCGGAGTTGCGGGTGTCGGGCAACACGCTGGTCACCGCGGACGGCACGCCGTACCGGCTGCTCGGAGTGGACCGCTCCAGTGGCGAGTTCGCGTGCGTGCAGGGCAAGGGCATGTGGGACAGCGGCCCGGTGGACCAGGCGTCGGTGGACGCGATGAAGACCTGGAACATCCACGCGGTGCGGGTCCCGTTGAACGAGGAGTGCTGGCTGGACGTCTACGGCTCGCCCGGCGGCGCGACCTACCAGCAGCACGTCAAGGACTACGTGGACCTGCTGGTGCGCAACGGCATGAACGTGATCCTCGACCTGCACTGGACCTGGGGCGCCTACACGAACAGCCCGGACTGGCACTGCAAGGACGAGCACGCGGTGTGCCAGAAGCCGATGCCCGACGCGAAGTACTCGCCGCAGTTCTGGGCCGGCGTCGCGAACACGTTCAAGGGCAACGACGCCGTCGTCTTCGACCTGTTCAACGAGCCGTACCCGGAGATGGCCGCCGACTGGGACAAGACGGCGGGCTGGCAGTGCTGGCGTGACGGCGGCACCTGCACCGGCATCCCCTACGAGGTGGCGGGCATGCAGGACCTGGTCGACGCGGTCCGGTCCACCGGCGCGACCAACGTGCTCATGCTGGGCGGCCTGGAGTGGGCCAACGACATGCGCGAGTGGCTGAAGTACAAGCCGGTCGACCCGCGGAACAACATCGCCGCCTCGTGGCACGCCTACAGCTTCAACGCCTGCGCCACCGAGACGTGCTGGGACACCCAGATCGCCCCGCTCGCGGCGCAGGTCCCGGTCGTGCTCGGAGAGTTCGGCCAGGACAACTGCGGCTTCGACTACATGCAGCGGGTGGCGAACTGGGCCGACGCCCACCACATCGGCTACCTCCCGTGGACCTGGAACCCGTGGGGCTGCAGCACCGGCGCCGTGTTGATCAAGGACTGGACCGGCACGCCCGAGCCCGGCATCGGCGAGGGCTACAAGGCGCACCTGCTCACCCAGGACCCCTACTCGACCCGCTGACCGATCACCCGCACAGCTCCGCCCGCACGTCGAGCCGCCCCGGCCGCCGGTCCGAACAGGACCAGGTCGGGGCGGCTCAGTCGAAAGCGTCCTCGTGGTTGCTCGCCGGCCGGGGCCGCGGGTCACCGTAGGATCCGGACCGGGATCCGGACGGGTGAGCTGGGGGGCGCGGTGAGCGGTATCAGGGTGTTGGTGGCGGGGGCGAGCATCGCGGGGCCCGCGTTGGCCCATTGGTTGCGTCGGCGGGGAGCCGAGGTGACCGTGGTGGAGCGGGCGCCCGAGTTGCGTCCCGGTGGGCAGGCGGTGGACGCGCGCGGGGTGACCAAGGAGGTCATCGGGCGCATGGGGTTGGCCGCGGCGGTGCGCGCGGCGTGCACCGACACCGCCGGCGCGCACACCGTGGACGCGGACGGGCAGGTGCTGGAGACGTTCCGCGCCGACGACGACGGTGGCGACGGGTTCATCGCGGACATCGAGATCCTGCGCGGGGACCTCTCCCGAGTGCTCTACGACGACACCCGTGACGGTGTCGAGTACGTCTTCGGCGACCGGATCGTCGGACTCGTCCAGGACGCGGACGGGGTCGACGTGGTCTTCGCGAGCGGCGACCGGCGGCGCTTCGACCTGGTGGTCGGGGCCGACGGGCTGCACTCGGCGCTGCGGGCGATGGTCTTCGGGCCGCACGAGCGGTTCCTGCGCCACCTCGGGCACGTGCTGGCCTTCTACAGCGTGCCCAACGAGTTCGGGCTGGACCGCTGGCTGCTCGAGCACCAGGATCAGGCGTCCGGGCGCTCAGCCCTCCTGCGCCCCGTCCGGGACGCCACCCGGGCGATGGCGATGTTCTCCTTCCCCGCGGCCGACTTCGACGTCGACCACCGTGACGTCGCGGCCCAGAAGGTTCTGCTGCGCGAGCGGATGACGGGCCTGGGCTGGCTGACCTCGGACATCCTCGCGCACCTGGACGACACCCCGGACTTCTACCTCGACCAGGTCGCCCAGGTGGTGATGGACCGCTGGTCGAGCGGACGGGTGGGGCTGCTCGGGGACGCGGCGTTCAGCTCGTCGCCGATGTCCGGGCAGGGCACCGGGCTGGCCCTGGTCGGCGCCTACCTGCTGGCCGGTGAACTGGCCGCCGCCGGGTGGGACCCCGACGCCGGGTTCGCCCGCTACGAGGCGCGGATGCGCTCGTTCGTCGAGGCCAACCAGGAGATCGGCCGGCTGAACGCCCGCAGCCGCGCCGTCCCCGGGCCGGACACCGAGCCGGGCCCCGATTTCGCCGGCGAGTGGTTCGCGGAACTGGTCGGGCGCGCGATCAACGGCGTCGAACTGCCCGACTACGCCGGCGTGCCGGACTCCGGACCACGGACCACCTCCTCGGCCACGCCGTAGTCCACCGCCGTGCAAGCGGCAGTACCGGACGTCAGCGTCCGTCGCGAAGCCGCTTCACCCTCTGTTGGCAGACGTGGGATGTCAGCGGCGGCGTCGGGTTGAGCAGGCCGTGCAACCCGACCGGGACTTCCTGTCCCCTAGTCACGGACGGACTGGTAGCGCAGTAGAACCGCGCCCGTTTTGAACGTGCGGTTCTCCACCAGTTCCAGCCGCAGCCACTTGGTCAGCGACGGGAAGAACGGGAGGCCGCCGCCGATCGCGACCGGCGTGACGAGCACGTGGAACTCGTCCACGAGGCCGGCCCGGACCAGCGGTGCGGCGAGCGTGGCGCCGGCCACCTCCATCAGGCCGTCGGTCTCGGCCTTGAGCCGCCTGGCGACGTCGACCACGTCACCCCGTTCGAGCCTGGAGTTCCAGTCGACCGATTCCAGGGTCCGGGAGAAGACCACTTTCGGCATCGCGAGCCACAGCCTGGCGTACTCGGCCTCCACCGGCGGCACGTCAGGCGCCTGGCCGGCGGTCGGCCAGTGGGCCGACATCAGCTCGTACAGCTTGCGCCCGTACAGCGACAGCGCCATCCGCCCGGTCCGGTCGTTCCAGTACTGGTGCAGCTCCTCGTCCGGCGTGCTCCAGTCGAGGTCACCGTTCGCGTCGACGACGTAGCCGTCCAACGAGACGTTCATGCCGTAGGTCAGCGTTCCCATGGCGGTACAGACTGCCGGAGCGCGGGCGGCTCATCGCGCCGCCACGCCGGCTCGACGCGCCACATGCTGTGACGACGGCGGCGGAACGACCAGGGGTTCGCGAGCCATCCGCAAGGCGAAGTGACGCACATCACATGAACCGGAAGGGTGAACCGGTGACGTTCGCGACCCGGTGCAAGTTGCACCGTACGGGTCGGCGCCGGCCCGCGACAACCACCGCCGCATCACCGGGACGTGAACGCCGCCTGACAGAAGTCGTAATTGCACATCGAATGGAGCAACCCTCCGTGACCGTCGGTGAAAACTGCATTTTTCATTGATTTGTGGCATTGTGAGCCCAGTCGTTGAAGGCGCTCATCCGGGGAGAGCTGATCACGTTGACGACTTGGGGCAATCCGTTCCGGACCGCCGCGGCCGCGCGCTCCGCGGGTTGAGCTGATTCCGTGATCCCACTACCCCGCATGGCGTCGTGCGGTGAGTCCGAAAGGTTTCCCGCGATCCGACGCCGACAATGTCGGGCACCGAGCCGAACCGGGGCGTGTGGGCGCCCGGCGGTTGTCGGCGAGGTGGGCGGGCCTCCCCGGACGAGGGCCGCGACCACAGGCTGAAGTGCTCGTCCCGCGCGAGGGCAGGCCGCAGACCTGTGCGATCGAGTACGTGTCGTACTACTGGGTGGACGTGCTACTGGGTGGACGTGGGCGGTCGGATCCGGCACGACCGGGGGCGCCGGGTGCCGACTCGCTTCACCGTGCATGGGAGGAATCGTTGGAGACCCGTCATCTTCTCGCCTTCACCACCGTCGCGCAGACGAGGAGCTTCACCAAGGCCGCCGAACTGCTCAAATGTTCGCAACCCACGGTCACCGCGCGGATCAAAACGCTCGAAGACGTGCTCGGCGCCCGGTTGTTCCGACGGCTGCGCCAGGGCATACAGCTGACCCGGGCTGGCGCCGAACTACTACCCCTCGCCGCCGACATCATCAAGCTCACGGACAAAGCGTTAAAAGTGAATTCGGTGGACGACGAGCCCAAGGGCAACGTGGTCATCGGCACCACGCAGAGTCTCACCGAGTACCGGTTGTTCCCCCTGGTGGAGTACGTCCACTGGCGGCACCCGGAAATCCGGCTGTCGCTGCGCTCCCGCGACACGCCGGGCAACCTGGCGGCGGTGCGCGACGGCACCCTCGACTGCGCGTTCTTCACCGACGAGGTCGAGCACCGGGACGGCCTCGACGTCACGGTGCTGTGCGAGGAGCCGCTGGTCCTGGTCACCGGCCCGGACCACCCGCTGGCCCGCCGGGCGACCGTCACCGACGCCGACCTGCGCGGCGCGACCCTGATCAAGGCCGAGAGCGGGGGCACCTACCACGACCGGCTGGTCCAGCTGCTCGACCTGACCGGGGCGGAGCACCGCTCGTCGGTGCTGGCGCTCGACTCGGTCGACGTGGCCAAGCGGGCCGCGGCGTCCGGCCTGGGCATCGCGCTGCTGCCGTCGGTCACCGTGCGGTCGGAGATCGGCGAAGGCAGGCTGCACTGCCTGCCGTGGTCCTTCCCGTTTCCCGTCTACACGCAACTGGCCTGCCGGCGCGGTCGCACGCCGAACGCCGCCCTCAGCGCGCTGACCGCGGCCGCGACGCGGGTGGTGAGCGAACAGGTGGCCGAGCACGCCTAGTGCCCGAGGGCGTGGCGAGGTCTCCGATGAACGGATCCGCGACCAGGCGAACCCTGGCACCGGAGACCTCGTGACCGGCATGCGCCCCTGCCCCGGCGTGCCCGAGGCAGGACCACCGGAGGTCTTCCCGCCGCACGACCCCGGACCGCGACCGCCCTCCGCGCACCGGCGCTCAGCACCGGTGCTGCTCCCCCGCCCGCAGCACGAGCGCCGGGTGCTCCCCGCTGGCCGACCAGACGACCCGGCCGATCAGGAGCGTGTGGTCGTGCACCTCCAGGGCGTCCTCGATCACGCAGCCGACGCTCGCGACCGCGTCGGGCAGCACGGGCACGTCGCCGCGCAGCACGTGCCGCACCCCGTCGAACCGGCGGGCGGGGTCGCCCACGGCGAACCGCCGGCACAGCTCCCGCTGCTCCCACGCCAGCGCGTTGACCGCGAACGCGCCCGCGGCGCGGATGTGCTCCAGCGTCCGGCCGCCGCTGCGCAGCGACACCACCACGCTCGACGGCTCCAGCGACAACGACATCACCGCGTTCGCCGTGCACCCCACCGGTCCCCCGGGGCTCCGCGTGGTCACCACGGTGACGAACGTCGGCAGCTGGGCCATGGCCCGCCGGAAGGCCTCCGCGTCGACCACGTCGACCGACGTCACCGCGCCACCCGCTCGCTCAGCAGCGCGAACAGCGCGTTGCGGTCGGTCTTGCCGTTCCGGTTGAGCGGCAGCTCGTCCAGTACGGTCACGCCCCGCGGCACCATGTAGCCGGGCAGCCGTTCGCGCAGGGCGGTCAGCAGCGCCTCTTCGTCCAGGTCGCCCCCGGTGCACACCGCCTCCAGGTCGAGTTCGCCGTCGCCACCGGGCACCGCCACCACGACCGCGCCCAGCACGCCCGGCTGGTCGCGCAGCGCCGCTTCCACCTCGCCCAGCTCGATCCGGTACCCGCGCACCTTCACCTGGTGGTCGAGCCTGCCCAGGTGCACCAGCAGGCCGTCCTCCCGGCGGACCCGGTCACCGGTGCGGTACCAGTGCTCCTCGGTCAACGGCCCGGCGCCGTCGTAGCCGACCGCCACCTCGCCGTCGAACGACAGGAACCGCCCGGCGTTCTCGGCCGGGTCGAGGTAGCCGGGGAACCGCTGCGGCCCGCGCAGGCACAGCTCGCCCTCGTCGGCGGGGCGGCCGTGCTCGTCCAGCACGACGTGCTCCAGGTGCGGGTACGCCGTGCCGATCGGCACCGTGCCGTTCGCCGGGCGCGGCCAGTCGGCCGGGTCGGCGGGCAACGTGTACTCGGTGCAGGTGATCGTCAGCTCGGTGGGCCCGTAGAAGTTCTCCACCCGGCTGCCGGGCGCCGCCGCACGCCACGCCTCGGCCTGCTGCAGGGTCAGCGCCTCGCCGGCGAACAGGCTCCAGCGCAGGGTCGGCATGCTGCCCGGCTTGAGCGCCCGCAGCCGCTGGGCGAAGGAGATCACCGACGGCACCGAGCACCAGTGCGTGATCCGCTTGGCGTTGACGAACCGGACCGGCGCCAGCACCTCGTTGCGCGTGGGCACCACCAGGGTCGCGCCGGAACCCCAGGCGACGAACATGTCGAAGACCGAGACGTCGAAGGTGGTGTCGAAGGTCTGCGACACGCGGCTGCCGGGCCCGACCTCGTACCGGGGGATCACGTGCTCCAGGTAGGCCGACGCGTTGCGGTGCCGGATCGGGACGCCCTTGGGCGTGCCGGTCGAGCCGGAGGTGAACAGCACGTAGGCCAGGTCGTCCGGCCCCGGCGTGCGCGGCCGGAGCCCTTCGGCCGACGCGGGCACCTCGTCGCCCTCGCGCAGCACCCGGTCCAGCCGGGCGGACGCGGCGATGGTGTCGTTGCGGGCGACCGGGAACTCCGGGTTGAGCGGCACCACCGTGCCGCCCAGCCGCTGCACCGCCAGGTACCCGGCGTAGGTCAGGGTGCTGCGCGCGGCCAGCAGGCCGACCCTCGCGTGCGGGCCGCGCGCCAGCCCCGCGGCGATCCGGTCGGCCAGCGCCGCCAGCTCGGCGTAGGTCAGCCGCTCGTCCCCGACCTCCAGCGCGACGTGGTCGCCGTACCTGGCGGCCGACGCCGCGAACCACTCGTACAACGTCTTGCTCATCCGTTCCGCCTTTCCACCGCGATGACTTCCTCGAAGGCCCGGACCACCAGGGCCGGGCGGGGGCGCCCGCGCTCGGCGGACTGCACCGCGAAGCGCACCGCCCTGGGCAGCTCCGCCCACGCCGCCGACGCCACCGGGTTGTCGGCGTGCTTGAACTGGTGGTGCCTGCTGGCCGCCCACAGGTCCTCGGCGTGACGGCCCAGCGCCGCCGGGTCGCCGGCGACGTGCTCGACCAGGTGCCGCAGAGCGGGTTCGGTGCCCGTCACCCACCGGCCCGCCGGGGGCAGCGGCGGCGGGACGTCCCGCCGGGACAGCCACCGGTAGCGGCCCGGCGGCGGCACCACGACCGGCACGCCGAGCGCGTGCACGTCGCGGTTGTGCACCTCAGGGCGCAGCGGCGGCAGCGGCGCGAGCAGTTCCCGCAGCGCGTCGTCGTCGAACCAGCCCCGGAAGGGGCGCTGCTCGCCGTGCGGCAGCAGCGCCTCGAAGCCGTCGACGACCAGCCAACGCCCGTCGTCGTGGTCGGTCACCAGCACCCAGTGCGGCACGTCCTCGTCGGACGGCGGCGCCCACGGCAGGTTCCGGGTGTTGGCCACGGCCAGGGCGCGCCCGACGTCGGCCAGTTCCTCGCGCAGGCCCGCCGCGGCACCGGACCAGTCCTCGGCCGACCGGTAGCCCAGCCGCGGGTCCACCGGCGCGTGGTGGGTGAACGCCACCTCGCCCGGCCGGTCGACGCGCACCGAGAGGGCGACCGCCTCGGCGAACCGCCGGTCGACGTCCGGTTGGTACGGGCGCAGGCAGTCGACCAGGTTGGTCGTGTAGCAGCTCAACATGTCCACTCCTCGAACGCGCAGCTCAACGGCACGTCGACGGCGTCGCGCAGGACGACCCACCGGAAGTGCCGCCACCGGCCGGTGACCGGGCGCGCCGGGACGTCGATCGCCCACGGCAGCCCGGCCAGGCCGGTGCCCTCGGCCTTGACGCACGCCTCCTGCACCGTCCACACGCGGGCGAACTCCACGGCCCGCTCGGCTTCCGGCAGCCGGTCCAGCTCGGCCGCCCGCTCGCGCAGGCAGCGGCGCACGACCCCCGCCGGCAGCTCGGCCGGCGGTCGTTGGAGGTCGACGCCCACGGCACGGCGCAGCGCCACGGCCGCCGCGACCGCGCCGCCGTCGTGCGACACGCTCACCCCGACCCCCGGCACGCCCGCCAGGACCGGTTTGCCGGCGCCGGTCGGGGTCACCTCGGCGTCCCGGGCCCACGGGGCGACCGCCGCGAGCAGGTCGCGCAGGACGCCGCGGCCCGCGAGGAACTCCCGCGCCCGCCACGGCGGCATCCCGACCGCCGCGCGGGCGTCGGCCGGGTGCGGCGGACCGGTGTGGCCCTCGGCGACCCGCACCCACACGTCCTCGTGCACCCGGACGTCCACGGCGCCGGTCGTCACGGGCACCGTCCCGACCGCACCGATCTCCGCAAGCCCGGCCTCCACGGCACCCGCCTCCACCGACCCCGGCCTCCCTGGATCCGATCTCCACGGTCCCGGCCGCCACGACCCGGCCCTCACGGCGCCGACTCCCGGACCGACTCCCAGTCGGCCAGCTCCGCGAGCAGCCGGTCCGCCTGGTCCGCGACGCCGCCCAGCACGACCTCCGTCACCCCGCCACCGACCCCGAAGACCTCGGCCTCCGCGCGCAGCCGGTGCGGTCCACCGGCGGTGAACCCCTCCGCGCCGTGCAGGTGGGCGCACTCCGCCAGCACCCGGTTCACGGTCGGGCCCACCGACGCCTTCAGCAGCGCGCCGGCCGTGCCGTCGTGGTCCACGGCGATCCGCCCGGCCAGGCTCGCGGCCAGCGCGCGCAGCTGGTGCACCTCGACCAGGCCGGTCGCGAACCGCTGGCGCACGCCGTCGAGCTGCCACAGCCCGTCGCGGGCGGTCAACGACCGCTTGGCCGCGTCGAGCGCCCGCCGGCACAGGGCGACCGCCCACAGCGCGCCGGCGAGCCGTTCGACGGCGATGTGCCGCGCGAAGCCGGCCAGCCCCCGGCCCGGCCTGCCGACCAGGTGGTCGGCGGGCACCCGCACGTCGTCGAACCGGACGTGCCCGACGCCGCTGCCCGCGAACAGGTCGGTGTCGGCGGGCCGCGCGGTCACGCCGGGCGCGTCGGCGGGCACCAGCACCCACGAGAAGTTCGTGAAGTGCGGTCCCGGTCGACGCCGGGCGAGCACCAGCAGCCAGGTCGCGTGGGTCGCGTTGGTGATCCACCGCTTCGCGCCGCGCACCACCAGCTCGTCGCCCTCGGCGCGGACCTCGGTGGCCAGGGCCGTGAGGTCCGAGCCCGCCGCCTCGTCCGTGGCGGCCAGCGCGGTGGTGGCGGTGCCGTCGAGCGTCCGCGCCAACGCCTCCGCCACGGCCGGACCCGACCCGACGCCCTCCGCGAGCAGCGGCAGCACCGTGGCCAGCTGCACGCACGCGGCCAGCGTCACGCCGTTGAGCCCGCGCTCGTCCAGCGCCGCGAGCAGCGCGCCCAACCGCCGCGGGTCGACGCCGCGCTCCGGTCGCCCGTCCCGGTACGCCTGGGCGAGCACGCCAGCCTTGCCCAGGGCCGCCCAGCAGGCCGTCGCGTCGGGCACCGGGGGCACGGCTGTCAGGACGCACCGCACCCGCTCGGCGAAGCCGGTCCCGGTCGGCTGCTCAGGCAAAGCGCACCTCCGGGTCCAGCAGGGCGAGCCTCCCGTCCGCCAGGTACAGGCGGTCGTTGCTGTAGTTGAGCGCCGCCGAGCGCAGGTCCCGCAGCGCGCGTTCCAGCCCGGTCGGCGAGCCGCGCAGGTAGCCGTGCCGCAGCCCCACCGCCTCCACCAGCTCGTCGACTGCCGCGTGGCACTCCTCGGCCGCGGTGGTCTTCAGCTCGTTGAGCAGGAGCCGGACGCGCGGCCGGGACAGGTCGTCCGCGCCCGCCACCACGGCCTCGGTGCGCCACAGCAGCGCGTGGACCACCGCCAGCCGCCGGCGCACCCTGGCGAGACGGGTCAGCAGCAGCTCGGAACCCAGGTCCAGCGACCCGCGCGCGGACGGGTCGCGCAGCACGCCGAGCACCCGCGACAGCGCGCCGCTCGCCGTGCCGAGCCAGCACGCCGACCAGCCCAGGTGGGCCAGGGGACCGAACGTGCGGGTGACGATGTCGTGGAAGCCGCCGTGCTCACCGACCACCTGGTGGCCGGGCACCCGGCCGCGCAGCCGCAGCGCGCCGCTGTGGCTGGCCCGCATGCCCAGCGGCTGCCACTCCCCCGACGCGGTGACCTCCAGCTGCTCCCGCGCGGCGTAGACGAGCGAGACCTGGTTCGGCGAGGTCGCGTTCGGGCCGAGCATCGTCACCAGGAAGCCGTCGGCGTGCGCGCCGCCGGTGACGATCGGGGCGAACCGGTCCACCACCAGCTCGCCGTCGTCGTCGCGCAGCTCCGCCCGCGCCGTCAGCAGGTGGCCGCCCTTGCCCGCCTCGGTGGTCACCGACGCCAGGTACAGCTTGCCCTGTGCGATCGCGGGCAGCAGCTCCCCGCGCAGCCGGTCGCCCGCGTGGCGCACGACCGCGGCGACCTGCTGGCAGTGCATCGCGAAGATCATGGCCGCGGACATGTCCTCCCGGCCCAGCCGCGTGCTGACCGCCAGCACGTCGGCGACCGAGCCGCCGAGACCGCCGTGCTCGGCCGGCACCAGCAGGCCGAGCAGCCCGGTGGCGCGCATCTCGTCCAGCGCCCGCACCGGGAACGCGGCGTCGGCGTCGGTCTGCCCGGCGTGCTCGGCGACCACGGCGGCGACGGCGTCCGCCGGCTCGGCGAAGTTCGGCGCGGTGGTGGTCACGCCGCACCGACCTGGGTCTCCGTCGCGGCGGAGACGGCCCGCCACAGGTTCCCGGCGGTGGCGAACGTCGTGTCGGTGAGGTCATCGTCGGGCAGCGACACGCCGAACTCGTCCTCGATCGCGAACAGCAGCTCGATGGACTGCATGGAGTCCAGGCCCAGGTCGCGCAGCGGGGTGTCGTGGGTCAGCTCGCGGTCGCCGCGCGCGGGCAGGAAACGGGTCAGCAGTGCGGTGAAACGCTCGTCCATGGCGCAGTGGGTCCTTTCACGTCAGCGGGGAACTCGGGTCAGGTCGAGGCGGGAGGTGTGGACCAGCCGGTCACCGTCCACCACGGCCTCCACCGGGCAGGGTTGGCCGAGGAAGGCGACCAGGGAGGCGTACAGGCCGTAAGCGCCGACGTTCGGCACGGCGATCAGGTCGCCCGGCCGCAGCCGCGGCAGCCGCGCGCCGCGCGACCAGGTGTCCAGCGGCGTGCACAGCGGTCCGGCCACGACGGTCGGCTCCGCCGGTCCGACGCCCGCCGAGTGGACCAGCGTCGGGTTGAGCGGTGGCAGGCGGCGCAGCCCGGCCATGCCGCCCAGGTGGTTGATGCCCGACTCCAGCACGACGACGTCACGGCCGTGCGACCGCTTCACGTCGAGCACGGCGGTCACCAGCGACCCGGCTGTGCCGACGAGGTAGCGGCCGGACTCGAAGACGACCTCCGGCGCACCGCCGCGCCAGCCGGGCGCGTGCTCGTCGAGCAAGTCGTGCAGGCCCTCGCGCAGCCCGGCCAGGTCGACCGCGCCGCCCTCCTTCCCGAACGGCGCGCCGAACCCGCCGCCCAGGTCGAGCACGTCGACCCGGAAGCCCTCGGCGCGCAGCTTCGCCGCGGTGGCCAGGCTGCGGGCGAACTGGGCGAGCAGCTCGTCGACGCCCGCCAAGTTGGTGCCCATGTAGAGGTGCAGGCCGACGACCTCGACGTGGTCGCGGTCGCCGAAGCGCGCGGGCTCAGCCAGCACCCAGCCGACGTCCGCGCCGAACTGCGAGGTGACGCCCGTCATGGTGAGGCCCTGGCCCGGTTCCGGCTGGTCGTCGTTGATCCGCAGCAGGCAGCGGACTTGGACCGACTCCGCGCGCGCCACCGCGTCCAGCTGGTCCAGCGCGTGCGGCGAGTCGACGGAGAACTCCCGCACGCCCAGGCGCAGGGCGCGGGCGAGGTCGGCGTCCCGCTTGCCCGGCCCGTTGTAGAGCAGGGTGTCCGCGGGCCAGCCGGCGGCGAGCGCGGCGTCCAGCTCGCCCGGCGAGCAGACCTCGGCCCGCGCGCCGCCCTCCCGCAGCGCGGCGAGCACGTGGGGGTGCGGGTTGGCTTTGAGCGAGTAGTAGAGGCCGGACCGCTCGGGCAGCGCCGAGCGCAGCCGTGCGAGGTTCGCCCGCACCTCGGACAGGTCGTAGACGTAGGCGGGGGTCTCCACGCCCTCCCGCAGGGCCGTGGCGACGGCCAGGTTCCCGGGCACGGCCTGGTCCTCAGACACCGCCGACCACCTCCTGCAGCAGGGCCTTGCGGTCGACCTTCCCGTTGCCGGTCAGCGGCAGCGAGGGGGCCACCACGCAGCGATGGGGGATCTTGAACTCTTCGATCTCGTCCTTCAGCAGCGTGGTGACCTCGTCCGCGGTGAGCTGCCCGACGACCACCAGCACCGCGGACCGGTCGCCGTCCGGTGGGAGCACCACCGCGGACTCCACGCCGGGCACCCGCCGCACGGCGGCCTCCACCTCGGTCGCGCTGACCCGGAAGCCGCGCTGCTTGTAGATGTCGTCGCGGCGGCCGTCGAAGTACACGTAGCCGTCCTCGTCGAGCCGGCCGTAGTCGCCGGTGCGCAACTCCGGGAAGAGCCCTTCGGCGCGGTGGAAGCGCTGGGCGCTCAGCTCCGGCCGCCGCCAGTAGCCCGCCATCACGTTGGGCCCGCGCACGACCAGCTCGCCGATCTCGCCGGGCGGCAGCCGCCTGCCGTCCGCGTCGATCGCGAACAGCTCCGTGCCCGGCAGGGCGCGGCCGGACGCGCCGGGCCGCTCCAGGTCGCCGTCCGGCGGCATGATCGCGGCCCGCTTGCACTCGGTGAGGCCGTACATCAGCTGCACCCGCAGGGTCGGTATCGCGGCGCGCAGCACGGTCAGCGGCTCCACCGGCATGGCCGCGCCGGTGTTGGTCAGCAGCCGCAGCGGTGGCACGCCCGCGCCACCGGAGCGCTTGACCAGCCGGGCCAACGTCTCGGCCACGGCGGGCACCGACGCGAGGACCGTCGCCCCCGCACCCACGAGGTTGCGCAGCAGGGACGGCCCCACCTCAGCCGGCTGCCCCAGCCGCACGTGCGCGCCGCTCGCCGCGCCCAGGAACAGCTGGTACAGCCCGTAGTCGAAGGACAGCGGCAGCGGGCAGTAGACGACGTCGTCCGGGCGGTAGGCCAGCTGCGACTGGATCGCGCCGACCGCGAACACGACCTGCTGGTGCGTGCTCACCACGGCCTTGGGCAGCGAGGTGGTGCCGGAGGTGTAGATGAGGCAGACCGGGTCCACCGCCAACGGCCCCGAGCGGACAGGTGTGTCGGCCAGGGTGGGCGCGTCCGAGCCGACAGGCGCGTCGGCGAAGGCCGCGGCCTCGACCTCCTCGGGCGAGGTGGCCCGGATGCCGCGGAACCGCGCTGCGGCACGCGCTTCCTCCTCGGCCGCGACCAGCAGGGCGGGTTCGCTGTCGTCCAGCACGTGCTCCAGCGGTCGGCCGCGGGTCTGCTCGTGCAGGACGGTGAACGCCGCGCCGATCCGCGAGGCCGCGTACACCAGCACCGGGACGAGCGTGCCGGACGGCGCGACCAGGACCACCCGGTCGCCCCGGGCCACGCCCCGGTCGGTCAGCCACGACGCCAGCCGGCGGCTGCCCTCCGCCACCTGCCGGTGGGTGAGCAGGTCGGTGGCGGTGGACACCGCGGGCCGGTCCGGCCAGGTCCGCTCCGCCGCGTCGATCAGGTCGTGCAGCAGGGTCGTCATGCCGGTCCTCCTGAGGCGCGAGAGACGAGACGGCACAGGTCGTCCAGCCGGTGCAGGTTCTCCGGCACCAGGTCGTCGGCGTCGAACTCGACGCCGAGGGCGGACTCCAGGCGTTCCACGATGTCGACCACCCGGAACGAGGAGAACGACGGGAAGGACGGGAACGGCTCGCCGCCCAGGACCTCGGCGGGTTCGACGTTGAGCACCCGCGCCACCACGGCCGCGATCTCGCGCCGCAGCCCGTCGAACACGACCCGGTCGGCCGCGAGCAGGTCGACGAGCCGGGGCAGCACGCCGGGCGGCTCCGGCCGGCCGCGCGCCACCCGGCGGTAGGCCAGGTAGGTCTGCTCGGCCAGCGCCTCCCACTGCCGGACGTGCTCCTCGAACGCGGCGGGCTCGTCGTGGCACGCCGCGTGCAGCCGCCGGGACCTGGCCAGCAGCCACGTCTCCAGGGTCAGCCGGTCCAGCGCGGCCACCCGGTCGGGGTGCTCCCGGTAGGCCCGCGCGTAGGCGTCCACGACGTCCGGTTCGGCGTGGTGCTGCCGCGGCCGGACGTCGGCGGGCCGGTCCACCGGTTCGAGCCGGAACACCCGCGCGCCGTCCGGCACGGCGGCCGACAGCTCCGCCGCGGTCAGCTCCCAGCGCCCCGGTCGCGCCGGGCCCCACTGGGTGTCGTTGTGGTAGGCGTCGTGCACGGTGCAGCCGGCCGGCCCCGGCTCCACCAGGAAGCTGTGGTCCATGTGCTTGTGCCCGCGGTAGGGCACCCACGGCAGGTGGAACGCGTCCGCGACCACGTACACCAGGTCGTGGCCCCGCGGCAGGTCCGCCGACGTGGTGGCGTGCCACCGGTCGACCACGGCCAGGCCGAGCAGGTGACGCGCGTCGCGCAGGTGGTCGTCCAGTGCCCGTTCCACGGTGGGCAGCCCGTTCGGGCCGGGCACGGGCGCGAACCGCAGCCGCGCGCCGAGCGCGAGGTGCCGTCCCGGGCCGTGCCGGCGGTCGGCCAGCAGCGCCAGGTTGGCCTGCACGCAGTCCAGCAGCTCGGCGCGCACGACGGTCCCGGTCGAGGCGGTCACAGCCGCGCCCCTTCCACGCGCGGCAGCCCGGCCACCGCCGCCAGCAACGCTTCCTCGGCCGGGGCCTGGTCGCTCAGCTCGCCGTCCAGCAGCTGCTGGTACGCCGCCAGGTCCAGGTAGCCGTGGCCGCTGACGCAGACCAGCACGCCGCGCTCGGCGCCGTCGGCCGCGAGCCGCGCCGCGGCGGCCAGCGCGTGCCCGGACTCGGGTGCGGGCAACACCGCCTCGCGCACGGTGAAGCGGCGGCCCGCCTCCAGCGCCTCGACCTGGTCGACCGCGACGGCGTCGACCTGGCCCGCGTGCCGCATCGCGGAGACCAGTTTGGCCGCGCCGTGGTAGCGCAGGCCTGCCGAGTGCGAGTCGGGGATCGCGTAGGAGCTGCCGATGGTGTACATGGCCTCCAGCGGGCCGGTGCCGGTGGCGTCGGTCTGGTCGTAGGCGTACACGCCCCGGGTCAGCTTGGGCGTGGAGCTGGACTCCGCGGCGACGAGCCGGGGCGGCCGGGCGCCGGTGGCGGCGGCCTCCGCGTGGAACGGCAGCGCGATGCCGCCGAAGTTGGAGCCCGCGCCGACGCAGCCGACCACCGCGTCCACGTCGGCGTCCAGCTCGGCCAGCTGCACGATCGCCTCGATGCCGATCACCGACTGGTGCAGGATGCTGTAGGTCTCGCCGCTGCCGATGCAGAACGCGGCGCCCGGCTTGCCCGCGGCGTACTCCACCGCCTCGCCGATGGCCAGCGACAGGCTGTTGCCCTGCCCCCGCGTCTCGCGGGAGACCTTCGTCGTGCCGGTCGGGCTGGCCAGCACCTCCGCGCCGAGCATCCGCATCAGCACGCCGCGGTAGGGCTTGCGGGCCAGGCTCGACCCGACCATGAACACGGTGCAGCGCAAGCCGAACAGGGCGCAGGCGGCGGCCAGGGCGGTGCCCCACTGGCCCGCGCCGGTGCCCGTGACCAACTCCTCCACGCCGGCCCGCTTGTAGTAGTAGGCCTGGGCGAGCGCGGTGTTGAGCTTGTGGCTGCCGGAGATGTTGCCGCCCTCGTACTTCACGTAGACCGGCACCTTCGCGCCGACCGCCTCCTCGAAGCCCGTGGCCCGCCACAGCGGGGTCGGCCGGAACTTGCGGTAGGCGTCCAGCACCTCGTCGGGGATCTGCCAGTACTCGCGCGGCTGGATGCTCTGGCGCACCAGCTCCATGGGCAGGTTCACGCCGATGCCGCTACCGGCGACGTGGTCCGGGGAGCGGTCGTCGGGCAGCGGGGTGGTGAGGTGCGGCAGCACGCTGCGCCAGCTCGTGGGCAGTCCGGTCATCGCGCCGCCTCCACCGCGTCGAGCACGACGGACACGAGGTCGTCGACGGTGGTGAAGGTGCGGCCGACGAACAGGTCGTCGGGCAGCGTCACGCCCAGGTCGTCCTCCAGCCGCACGAGCATCCCGACGAAGCCGAACGAGTTGACCCGCAGCAGCTCGCCGTTCAACGGCTCGTCGCCGGAGACCGCGTCGGGGTCGATCGACAACCGCGACTCGGCGATCACGACGGTCTTGACCGCGCGGGTGACGGTCACGCGGTCCTGTGCCTCGACGGACATCAGTTCCCCCTTTCGGCGCGCAGCGCACCGCGGGCCTCGACGACCCAGGTGTGGGTGAGCAGCGCTGAGACGGTCACCGGGCCGCGCACGTGCAGCCGGCCGGTGCTGATCGAGATCTCGGAGCCAAGCCCGAGGGTCGGGCCGTCGTGCAGCCGCAGCGAGCCGTTCACCACGACCGCGGCGGCGTCCACGCCGCGGGTGAACCGCTCGATCGCGGCGTCGTCGGCGCTCACCACGCCCTCGGTGTGCGCCGACCCGTAGCGGCGGACGTGCTCGACGGCGGCGTCCACGTCGGGCACCGGCAGCACGCCGATGGTCGGCTCCAGGAACTCGCGGCCGAGGTCGTGCGACGCCAGCTCGGCGATCCGCACGCCGCCGCCCGGCTCCGCCTTGAGCCCACCCCCGAGCTTGAGGGTCACGTCGGCGCCGGTGCGGACGACCTCTGCGACGAAGTCGTCGGCCACGTGCTCGTCGACGAGCACCAGCTCCAGGGTGTTGCACGCGGAGGGCTCCGCGAGCTTGCTGTCCAAGGCGATCGCGGCGGCCCGCGCGAGGTCCGCGCTGCCGTGCACGTAGAGGTGGTTGACGCCGCCGCCGCTGGCGATCACCGGGATGGAGCCCGCCGAGCGGCAGAAGTCGATCAGCGCGGGGCTGCCGCGCGGGATCAGCACGTCCACCGCGTCCGGCCGGCGCAGCAGCGCCCGGAACACGGAGCGGTCCGGGTCCTCGATCACCGTGACCAGGCCGGCCGGGAGCCCGGCGGAGACCAGGGCACCGTGCACGGCGGTGGCCAGGGCCTCGTCGGTGGCCGCCATCTCCTTGCCGCCGCGCAGCAGCACGCTGTTGCCGGCGACCACCGGGATCAGCGCGCCCTCGACGGTGACGGTCGGGCGGGCCTCGTAGACCATGAAGACCACGCCCAGCGGCTTGGGCACCTTGCGCAGCGCGCCCCAGTCGCCGATCGGGACCGGTGGCGCGGGCGTGGTCGCCGGGCCAAGCTCGGCGGTGACCGCGTCGATCAGCCGCAGCAGGCCGTCGAGGTGGTCCTCGGTGAGCCGCAACCGCTCCACCAGCACGGGCGGGAGCCCTCGGCGGCGGGCCGCGGCGACGTCCTCCTCGTTCGCCTTGAGCACCAAGGGCCACGAGCTGGTCAGGTGTTCGGCGAGCGCCCCGCAGTAGCGGCGGTAGGCCGGGTCGCCGACCGGTGGTGCCGCGTGCAGCGCGGCGCGTGCGGAACTCAGCAACTGCTCGGTCATGGTCTCCTCACCACATGAACTGGCCGCCGTCGACGATCAGCTTCTGACCCGTCAGGTAGCCGCTCTGCGGGCTGACCAGGAACTCCAGGGCGTCGGCGATGTCGTCGGTGGAACCAAGGCGTCGTCGGGGGATCTCGGCCAGCACCGCGGCCAGCCGGTCGGGGTCGTCGAGCCGGAACCGGGTCCGCAGCTCTTCGGTGTCGGTCATGCCGGGGATCAGGCAGTTCACCCGCACGGCCGGGGCCAGCTCCAGCGCGAGGCACTTGGTGAGCTGGAGCAGACCGGCTTTGCTGGCGCAGTAGTTGACGCCGTTGAGCCGGGGGCGGATGCCGGTCGTGGCGCCGACGTTGACCACGTTCCCGGAGCCGGCCGCGAGCATGGCCGGCGCGAGCGCCTTCGTCAGCCGGAACGGACCGGACAGGTTGGTGTCGAGGACGGTGGACCAGTCCTCCTCCGTCATCTCCAGGAACGGCCGGTCGACGTTGACGCCGGCGTTGTTCACCAGCACCGCGGGCGTGCCGTGCGCGACGAGCAGCCGTTCGGCCCACGCGGTGACCGCGGCCGGGTCGGCGACGTCGACCCGATCCGCGGCCACCCGGTCGCCGTGCTCGGCCACCAGTCGGGCCGCGGCGTCCGCGTCGCCCCGGTACAGCGCCACGACGCGGTACCCGAGCTTCACCAGGCGGGTGGTCAGGGTCAGGCCGATGCCCCTGGTGCCGCCGCTGACCACGGCGAGCGGATCAGTCATCGAGGAACTCCTTGGTGTGCGCGACCAGGGTCGGCAGGTGGTCGGGGGCGAAGACGTCGAAGTGGCCGCAGTCCAGGCGCCTGGTCCACAGGCGGGGCGCCAGCTCGGGCCACCGGGTGTCGGTGTTGTCGGGGCAGCGGACCAGCAGCGCGGGCCCGTCGTAGCGGGCGCGGACGCGGTGCCGGTCGACCGCCCGCAGGTGGGCGTCGGTGACGGCGGCGACGCGTTCCCGGTCGGCCGCGGTGGGCGTGAACCCGGAGGAGGCCACGACCTTCTCGCGCAGCCGGTCGTCCACCGGTTCCGGGTCGGCGGTGCTGTCCACCATCACCACCGCGGGCCGGGCGCCCCGCTCGGCGAACCTGGCGGCCAGCTCCCAGGCCAGCACGCCGCCCATGGACCAGCCGAACAGCAGGGCGGGCGGCTGGTCCACGAGGGCCGCGTAGCGGTCGGCCATCGCGGTCAGGTCGTCGTCGGGCACCTCGCCCGGCAGCAGGCCGGCGGCGCGGATCGCGCGCACCGGGCCGCGCGCCGCCAGTTCGGCGGCGATGCCGAAGTACGGTCCGATGCCGCCTCCCGCCGGGTGCAGCAGCAGGGTGGGCGCGCCGTCGCCCGCGGCCAGCTCCACCAGCAGGTCCGCTTCGCGCGCGGTGGTCATCGGCGCTCCCGGACCAGAGCGGCCAGCGCGGCCACGGTGGGGTCGCGGAAGAAGTCGAGGATCGGGACGCGCACGCCGTGCTCCTGCTCCACGCGGCTCAGCGCGACCAGCGCGTTGAGCGAGTGCGCGCCGATCTCCAGCAGCGAGCGGTCGAGCGGGGGCGCGGGGTGGTCCAGCAGCTCCGCCCACAGGGCCTGGAGCCCGGCCTCCAGCGGGTCGTCGGTCGTGGTGCGCCCGGCCTCGTCCGCCCGCTGCTCGCCGACCAGCGCGTCCGCCTGCCGCAGCAGGGCGGCGCGGTCGACCTTGCCGTTGCCGGTCAGGGGCACCTCGTCCACGGTGAACGCGTGCAGCGGCACCATGTACGGCGGCAGCGCGTCGGCCAACCGGCGGCGCAGAGCCTCCAGGTCCGGTGCGTCGGCTTGGACGAACAGCACCAGGTGGCGGTCCGCGCCGTCGCCGCGCGCGACGGCCACCGCCCGGCGCACGCCGGGGTGCTGCTGCGCGACGACCTCGACCTCGCCGAGTTCGACGCGGTAGCCCCGGATCTTCACCTGGTGGTCGTCGCGGCCGAGGAAGACCAGCACGCCGTCGGCGTCCCACAGCACCTGGTCGCCGGTGCGGTAGCGGGTCGTGCCGCGCGGGTCGGGCACGAACCGCTCGGCGGTGCGCTCCGGCTCGTTGATGTAGCCGCGGGCCGGGCAGGCTCCGCCCAGCAGCAGCTCGCCGACGACGCCGCGCGGCGCGAGGTGGCCGGTGCGGTCCACCACCTGGGCGGTCACGCCGGTCAGCGGCACGCCGATCGGCACGTGCGAGGGCCAGTTCGAGTCCTCAGAGGACAGTCGGTGGGTGGTCACCGCGTGCGTCTCGGTCGGGCCGTAGAGGTTGACCAGCCGGACACCGGGGTGGCGGGCGAAGAAGTCGCGCACCTCGTCGTTGACGGTGAGCTGCTCGCCGGAGACGCACACGTACCTCAGGTGCTCGAACCGCAGCCCCTCCGCGGCCTGGACGAACGGCCGCAGCGCCGCCACCGGCAGGTAGACGTGGGTGACTGCGGTGTCGAGCACGCGGCGCACCACCGCCGGGACGTCCCGGCGGTCGGCGGGTTCGCGGGAGACCACCGTGCCGCCCGCGGCCAGCGTCGGCACGATCTCCTGGAAGGACACGTCGAACCCGAGCGGCGCGTACTGGAGGAACCGGGTGCCCTCGTCCATGTCGAGCGCGGCGAGCTGCCACGCGGTCAGGTTGACCAGCGGGCGGTTGTGCATCAGGACGCCCTTGGGGTTGCCGGTCGAGCCCGAGGTGAACATGACGTAGACACCGTCCTCTTCGGACGGTCCGCCGGTCTCGTGCGCGGTGTCGCCGCCGACGCGCAGCCCGGCCACGGGGAACACCGGCACGCCCGGGTCTCCCCCGCCGACGGCGATGCGGCAGTCGGCCTTGCCGACCATGTGGGCCAGCCGCTCGGCGGGCAGCGCGAGGTCCAGCGGCAGGAACGTGGCCCGCAGCCGCAGCACGGCCAGCATCGCCACGACGGTGTCCACCAGGGTGGTCGTGGTCAGGCCGACGACCTGCCCCGGCTCGACGCCGTGCCCGCGCAGCCCGGCCGCGACGGCGGCGACCTCACGAGCCAGCTCGGCGTAGGTGAGGGCGCGGCCCTCCTCCTCGACCGCCACGGCTGCCGGCCGTCCGGCGGCGACCCGCGCCAGCCAGCCGTCCAGGTCCGCGCACGGCGGTTCACGGTAGAACCCGTCCGCGCGGTGCGCCTCCTCCACCGAGGCGTCCACGAACAGGTCCCGCAGCGGCGTCGAGGGGTCCGCGGCGGCCCGGTCGAGGGCGTGCAGCAGGGAGTCCGCGACGGCGGCGGCGATCGGCTCGGGCAGCAGCGCGACGTCGTGCTCCAGCTCCAGCAGCCAGCCGTCCGGGGTGGGGGTGACGCCGAGCCACAGGTCGAACTTCGCGGTGCCCGTGCCGTGCTCGCGCACGGAGCGCACAGCCGAACCGGGCGGGGTGCCGGTCGAGTCCTGCATCGCCAGCATCGCGGAGAACAACGGGTTGCGGTTGCCGCCGCGGTCCGGCGCGGCGTGCCGGACGACCCGGCTGAACGGCACGGTGACCGCGCGACGCACCCCGTCGACCTCCCGGTCCACCGCGGTGCGCGCGTGCTCGGCGAAGCTCAGGTCCCAGTCCACGTCCACCACCAGCGGCAGCGTGTTGACGAAGAAGCCGCACAGGTCGTGGGAGCCGACGGTGCGCCGGGCCATCAGCGGGCTGCCGAAGACCGCCTGGTCGGTCCCGCTGTGCCGGGCGAGCACGGCCGAGTAGGCGGAGCAGAAGAAGGTGAAGGGCGTGACGCCGAGCGCGGTGATCGCGCGGTCCACCGCGGCGGAGCGCTCCGGCGACAGCGGGAGCTCGCGGCGGGCGCCGCGGAAGTCCGTGGTGGCGGGACGGTTGGGCCGCGGGTACAGCACGGTCGCGGTGGTCTCGCGCAGCCGTGCGCCGATCGCCGCGGCCTGCTCCTCGACGGTGTCCGCCGCGCCTGCTTTGACCTGGGCGTCGAGTTCGCGCAGCAGCGCCCGTTCGCGCACCGGGCGTACCCCGGCCACGTCGAGGTCGCCGGCCAGCGCGGCGTCGAGGTCGCGGACCAGCGGTTGCAGCGAGTACCCGTCGAACACGGTGTGGTGCACCGAGATCAGCAGCACCGACTCGTCGCCCGCGTGCAGGTGCACGGCGCGCAGCAGCGGCGCCTCGCCGAGGTCGAAGCCCGCGGCGGCCAGTTCCGCCAGTTCCCGGCGGGTGCGCTCGGCGAAGTCGCGGTCCACCGGCACGTGCCGCAGCGGCGCCTCTTCCGGCGTGAACGGCTCGCGCAGCCAGGCGGCGGGCTCGGGCAGTTCGCGGAAGGCCAGGCGCAGCGCGGGTTGCGCGTTCAGCACGGCGGTGAGCGCGGCGCGCACCTCGGCGGCCGAACGCGTCGGGTCGAGTTGCAGCTCGACCAGCACGTTGTAGAGGTTCCCGACGGGGACCGAGCGGTGCACCACCAGCAGGCCGAGCTGCGACTCGGTCACCGGGGTGGAGCTGATCGTGGCGGTCACCGGGTCACCTGCCCGGCGACCCACGCCCGGAACTGGCCCAGCGTCTTGAGGTCGGCCAGCTCCGCGAGGTCGATCTCGCGGTCGCCGTCGGGCACGAGCGCGGCCACGACGCGCAGCGTGGTCAGCGAGTCGAGCCCGATCTCGGCCAACGTCGAGGCGTCGGTGAAAGGAACGCGGACGAACCGCCGAATTGTGGCGTCAATGTCATCAACGAAAGTGCGCACGGCAGGATCCATCGACCAAACTCCCAGGTGGGCTGCTTGAACACCGAAGGCGATGAAGCCAGGATGCTGCCGCCGGGCAGGCCCATCAAGCCCGGTTCGGGGTAGTCCATAGAAACAGCCGATAGTCGAATAGGAGCGCCCGGAACAAATTCCGAAAATACGTCTACCGATCTTCGGGAAAACCTCGCGGTCCGAGTCGTCAGCCTCTCGGACGATCGAGGGGAACCCTACGGGCAAAAAGGAGCCGCGGTCGCGCCTGGGGGTGTGCGCGACCGCGGCTGGGGAGAGCCTGCCCCTGTGGGTGGGTCAGGCTTGGGTCTTGGCGTAGATCCGGCTCAGCACGGCCGGGGTGAAGGTGCGCAGGAACGGCACGATGAGCGCGGCGGTGGCCAAGGCGAACACCGCGAAGGCCACCCGGAAGCCGAACCACTCGGCCAGCACGCCAACGAGGGCCGCACCGACCGGCATCGCACCCCAGCTGAACAGCCTCATGGCGGCGCTGAACCGGCCCATCATCTCCTGCTCCACGAGCAGCTGGGTGATCGTGCGCGAGTTCACCGTCCACAGCGTGCCGCCGAGGCCGCCGAAGAACGCCGCGGCGCCCACCGCCACGGCGTTCGTGGTCAGCACCGGGACGGCGACCATCGCCAGCGTGCCGATGATGTCGACGAACATGACCGTGCGGCGGCCGAGCAGGCGGTTGAGCGGGCCGACGGTCAGCGCGCCGACCAAGCCGCCGACGCCGAGCGCGCTGAGCACGAAGCCGTAGCCGCGGGCGTCGAGACCCATGGCGGTCGTGGCGATCAGCGGCATCAGCGCGAGCCACGCGCCCCAGCACGCGCACAGCACGGTCAGCACCAGCGCCATCAGGCGCAGGACCTGGTTGTGCCACAGCACCTTCAGCCCTTCGGCGATGTCACCGCGGACCGACCTGCTCCCCGAGTCCTGCGCCCGCGCCACGCGGAACTTGCCCACCAGGAACACCAGCACCCCGATGCCGATGACGTAGGCCACCGCGGTGGAGCCCAGGGCCACCGACGCGCCCGCCGCCACCAGCAGGCCGCCCACGAAGGGGCCGCAGAACTCGTTGCAGACGGTCTCCGCGCCCGCCACCCACGTGTTGGCGCGTTCACGACCGGCGGGGGCGACCGCGTCGGGCACGAGCGCGCCCGCCGACGTCAGCGCGATGACCTCGGCGACGCCCAGGGTCAGGCCGCCCGCGTACAGCATGGGCAGGGTGGTGGCCTCCGAAGCCGCCGCGACCAGCAGGAAGGCGACCACCACCAGGCGCATCCCGTTGGCGACCCACAGCAGGCGGCGGCGGTCGACCCGGTCGACCAGCACGCCCACGTGCAACGCCACCAACAGCCACGGCAGCGTCAGCGTCAGCCCGACCGCCGAGATCTGCAGCGGCGAGCTGGTCAGCGCGGTCGCCATCAGCGGCAGGACGACCTTGGTCACGCCGTCGGCGAGGTTGGTGACGGCGGTGAAGGCGACGAGCACCGCGGTGTTGCGACTGCTGGTCCGGTCGACGCCGGCAGGCACGTCCGTGGTCGTCATCCGGTCCCCTAACCATCTATCGCGTTAGCCGGTCAGTTGTGACGTGCGGGTTACCCTAGAGCAGTCCGGGGTAACCATCAACCGGGTTAGGTGGTGGGAACATGATCGAACCGTCCCCGGCAGCGGAGCTGACCAGGTCGTTCGCCAACACCGTCGACCTGGAGGACGGAACCGACGACCTGGCCGACGCCGAGCCGGCCGCGGCCTGGCTGCACGCTCACGGCCTGGTGGACGAACCCGTGCCGCTGACGGCCGATGACCACCGCCGGCTGCTCGCCCTGCGCGCCGGCGTCCGGTCCGCGCTCGGCCAGGCCCAACCGGACGGACTGGCCGCGGGCGAGGCCGTGCTCACGGATCTGCCGGTGCTCGTCAGCCTCACCGCCGGCGGACTGGTGCCCGCACCGGGCCTGCCCCCCGTGGACCGGGCCTTGGCGCGCCTGGCCATCGCCTGGTCCGAGCTCGTGACCACCGGCGAGTCGCAGCGGCTGAAGCGGTGCGCGGACGACGTGTGCGGCTGGGTCTTCTGGGACGTGTCGCGCAACCACAGCAGGCGCTGGTGCAAGATGCGGGTCTGCGGCAACCGCGCGAAGTCCCGGCGCTACTCGGCGCGGCAGCGGGAACTGCGCCTCCAAGAAGTCGACTGACCGCGTTCACCCGACGGTCGTGATGTCGCAGTCGACGACGAAACCGCGGCTTGAACATTTTCGGCACATTTTGCTACGGTCCCCGGAAGATATCAGCGGGAATCATTCCCATTCGGGGCGGCACGACCAGGTCGCAGGCCTAATTCGCCGTGAAAGGTCTCTCATGACTTCAGTGAGCGGAAATGACGGCGTGGCGGTCGCGCGAGAGCCTGCCCTGGTCAGCGCTACCATGCGGTTTTCCACCTCGATCCTGGTGGGTTTGTCGGCGGGCCTGGTGTTGCAAGTGTGGACGTTGGCTTTCCTGGGCCGAGTGGGCGGCGAGGCGTTGTACGTCCGGGCGATCTACGCACCGGTGGGTTTCCTCGCCCTCGCGGTGACCGAGGGGTTGGTGGTCGCGGCGCAGGTGTCGGCGGGTATCGCGACGCGCGACGAGCGCCGTGACGTGCTGAGGCCGTTGCCCACCCACCTCGTGGTGGGCGGAGGCGTGCTCGTGCTCACCGCGGCGGTGTTCACCGCCGGGTCCGGCGTGATCCTGGGTGTGCTCGGCGTGGCGGCGGAGGACCGTCCCGGGGTGGTGACGTTCGTGGTCGCCGTGTGCCTCACCAGCGTGGGGAGCCTGGTGCCGTACGCGGGCGGCGCGGTGCTGCGCGGAATGGGCCGCGCGGGCGCGTCCTCGCTGCTGTCGGTGGGGTTCACCGTGCTGTCGATGGCGGCGATGGCCGTTCTCGGCGCGACCACGGACCTGGGTGTGCTGGCGGTCCCGGTCGGCACGCTGGTGGCGAGCGCCGCGGCCGGTGTGGCCGCGACCGTGTTGCTGCGCGGTCACCTGCCGCACACGTCGGTGCGGTGGTTGAGGCGCGACGCCCTCGGCGAGTTGTGGGCCTTCGGCGCGCCGGTGGCGGCGACGTTCCTGCTGCTGTCGTCGGTGAACTTCGGCTACCTGCGGGTCTTGCGGGATGCAGGCACGGCTGACATCGCGGGTTTCGGCCTGGGGCAGAACGCGACGGGGTTCTTCATGGTGCCGGCCCTGGCGATCGGTTCCGGCGCCGCCGTGGCCGCGAACCTGCGTCCCGGGCAGTCACGCCGGGAGATCGACGTGGTGGGCCTGTCCGCGACCCTGCGCGTGGCACTCCCCGCCTATGCGTGCATCGGCGTCCTGGCGTACGTCCTGCGCCATCCCCTTGCCCGACTGCTCACCTCGGACGAGGCGATCGTCGCGGTCACCGCCGACTACTTCGCCTGGACGGGGCCGACGTCCGCGTTGTTCGGCGGAACGCTCACCCTGTTGACCTACCTGGAACAGATCGGCCGCGCCTCGGCGGCGTTCGCCCTCAACACGGTCTACTTCGCGGCGCTGCCGGCGATCGCCTCCTCCCTGCCGCAGCCGGTCGACAGCACCACCCTGGCGCGACTGCTCGCCGTCAGCAACGTCATCGGTTTCGCCACCTGCTGGTACTGCGCCTGGCACCTGGTCCGGCGGACGCGCTGACCCCTCACGCCGATTCGGGCAAGGACCCGTCCAAGACCCCTTTCGCACCTCGCCTTAACGGAACCGCATGGCGAGGTAGCCTCCGAGCATGCTCCCTGACCTGGATCTGCGACTGGTCCGGTACTTCCTGGCGGTCGCCGAGCAGCTGAACTTCGCTCGCGCGGCCGAGGAGCTGCGGGTCGCCCAGCCCTCCCTGAGCCGCCAGATCCAGCGGCTGGAGAACGTGCTCGGTGTACGCCTGCTGGAACGCACCAGCCAGGGCAGCCGGCTCACGGCCGCCGGCGCGGCGTTCCTCCCCCGGGCGCAGCAACTGGTGCACAGCGCCGAGCAAGCGGTGCTCACCGCGCGCGCCGCGGCGCCTGCCCGCACGATCACCATCGGGTACGCCGACGACCTCGTCATCACGCCCGCCGTCCGCGACCTGCGAAACCGTCATCCCGGCGCCCACGTCCGCACCCGTCACCTCAGTTCCCGGGACGCCGGCGCGCTGTTGGACCGGCAGGTCGACGCCCTGGTCATCCGCGCACCGCTGCCGATTCCGGCCGACGACCTCGCGGTGACGACGCTCTACACCGAACCCTTGGTCGTGCTCACGTCCACCGCCCACCGCTTCGCGGGCAAGGAGTCCGTCGACGCGACCGACGTCTGGTCCGAACCGCTCGTCGGCTGCACCGGCATGAGCAAGGACTGGATCGGCTTCTGGCGGCTCGAACCCCGGGAGGACGGTGGTCCGGCCCCGGTTGGCCCCATCCTGGCGGACACCTACGCCGACAAGCTCGAGGCCGTCGCCGAGGGCAGCGCCATCGCTGTCGTTCCTGCCGATGACCGGCGCTTCACCCTGCGCCCCGACCTGGTCGCCGTTCCTGTCGACGGGGCCGGGCCGAGCCGGGTCGTCGTCGCCAGCCGTGCCGAGGAGACCAACCCGCTCGTCGCGGAGTTCGTCAGCTCCGCGGAGAACCTGCTCGTCCGCGAGAGCTGACCCGCGATACGGCTTGTGCATGACGAGGTGCGAAACGGATCTTGGACGCGCGCGCCGGCCGCCGGTTCGCTGGGTGCCGTGACCATTGACTACCGCGCCCAGACCGTGCTGCTCACCGGAGCGGGTTCCGGCATCGGCGCCGCTTTCGCCAGGACCCTGGCCGCACGCGGCGCGAACCTCGTGCTCGTCGCCCGGCGCGCCGACCGGCTGACGTCGTTGGCGGACGAACTCCGCCGCACCACCGGTGTCCGCCTCGACGTGATCCCCTCCGACCTCTCCCGACCAGGCGTCGCCGACGAACTCCGGCAAGCGGTCACCGAGCGGGGCATCCGCGTCACCGGCTTGATCAACAACGCCGCGTTCGGGTCGTTCGCCCCGTTCGTCGAACTCGATCCCGACCAGCTCTCCGCCGAGGTCGCCGTCAACGCCCTGGCGCCGATGCGGCTGACGGCCGCGTTCCTCCCCGGGATGGTGGACGCCGGCCACGGCTTCGTCATCAACGTCGCCGGCGTGTCCGCCTACCTGCCCTCTCCCCGGATGGCGGTCTACAGCGCCACCAAAGCCTTTGCGCTCAGCTTCACCGAGTCACTGTGGACAGAGCTGCGCGGCACCGGTGTCACCGTGTTCGCGGTCTGCCCCGGCGCCACCGCCACCGATTTCACGACTGGGCTGGGGCCGGATGCGGCAGTGCTGACTGCCGGAAAAGTACGCACGCCCGACGACGTCGTGACCACTGCCCTGAAGCACCTCGACGGCCGCAACCCTGGCCCCGTCGTCATCGACGGCCGCGCCAACCGGCTCGGCGTGCTCGCGAGCCGACTCCTGAGCCGCCGACGAAGTGCCCTGACGATGGCGCGCGTCTTCGACCCCGGCCGCGCACCCGCCCGGTGAGGTTGGGTCCCGGCAGCGGGTGATCGACCTAGTTCGCTTCACCCGTCAACGCGAACGACCGCAGCCGCCGGGTCGCCCCGACCGTGCCCGCCACGACGAACACCGACACCATGATCAACGCGGTCGGCACCGACAGGGTCGAGGAGATCAGCGGGGTGTCGCCGATCGCGTCCGCGATGGTCGTCGCGTGCTGGCGGATGCTGAACACGCGGGCGCCGTCGACGAACGACACCAGCAGGTTCTCCCACAGCACGATGTAGATGAGGCCGACCGCGACCGGGCGCTTGGCCATCACGCTCAGGGCGAGGAACAGGGCGCTGTAGGCCAACGCGCCGAGGGCCGTGCCGACGACCAAGCCGACCGCCAACGTGCCGGAGCCCGCGATCACGGCCGCGACGGCCAGCGGCAGGGCGGTGGCCCCGGTGGTCACCAGCCAGGCCACCAGGAGCTTGGACAGGATGATCTCCGAGCGCGGCAGCGGCTTGGTGATCAGGTGGGTGATGGTGCCGTCGTCGATCTCCAGGCCGAGCACGCTGCTGCCGACGATCAGCGCGGTCAGCGGCAGGATGACCGCGAGTCCGAGGTTGGAGAAGACCAGCGGGCCCCAGTCGGACGGGGTCACGTACTCGTCCTCGCTGCTGACGCCCAGCAGGGTCAGCCCGATCAGGACGATCGGCATCGGGAGCAGCAGCAGCACGCGCCTGCGCCCGAGGAGGGCCCTCGCCGTGAGGCGGATGATCGTCGGGTTCATGTGGTCACCAGGTAGGAGAAGACCTTCTCGAGGGACTCGTCCGAAGGCAGGATCGTGGTCAGCCGGATGTCCCGCGCCTTGGCGAGCTTGGCCAGGGCGCGGGTGAAGGCTCCGTAGTCGCTGGTGTGCACCTGCAGGCCCGCCTCGGCGAGGCTCACCCCGGAGACCGACGGCTCGCCCATCAGCGCGGTCGCGAGGAGGCGGTCGTCGGAGGAGGCGATGGTGAACACGTGCGGGCGGGTGGTCATCAGCCGCCGGATGTGCCGGTAGTCGCCGGAGGCGGCGAGCCTGCCCGCCACGATCACCTGCACGGTGCCGGAGAGCTGCTCGACCTCCTCCAGGATGTGGGAGCTGAACACGATGGTCCGCCCCTCCTCGGCCATGCGGTCGAGCAGCTGCATCATCTGCATCCGCTGCCTGGGGTCCATGCCGTTGAACGGCTCGTCCAGCAGCAGCACGTCCGGGTCGTGCACCAGCGCCGCGGCGACCCGGCTCCGCTGGCGCATTCCCTTGGAGTAGGTGGAGATCCGGCGGTCCTGCGCGTCGCGCAGGTCCACGACGTCCAGCGCGGCGCGGGCGGCGGCCGTGGGGTCGGGGAGCTTGTGCAGCTTGGCGCTCGCCAGGACGAACTCCCACGCGGTGAGGAATCCCGGCACGCTCTCGCGCTCGGTCACCAGGCCGAGCTTGCGGTACAGGGCGGGGTTGGCCCAAGCGGGCTCACCGCCGATCACGACCTTGCCCTGCGACGGTGCCAGCAGGCCCGCCATCAGGTGCAGGACGGTGGTCTTGCCCGCGCCGTTGGGTCCGAGCAGGCCGGTCAGCCCGGGACCGATCGACAGGGTCACGTCGTTGACCGCGACCACGTTGCCGTACCAGCGGGAGACGCCGGCGAGTTCGACGGTGTTCATGACTTCATCCCCTTGTACCGCCACACCGCGGCCATCGTGCCCAGCACGGCCAGTGCGACCGTGACCAGGCCGTACACCGGTCCGAACGAGCCGATCGAGACCAGGCTGACGTCCGCGTCGAACAACCACTGGTCCACCCCGTTGAGCAGGCTGGCCGGGTCGAGCACCCCGGCGAGCCGGCCGATCGTCCCGGAGTCCAGCTCGCTCAGGACCGCCGAGATCGGGGCGGTGAGCAGGAAGACGCCGATGATCATGCCGGTGGCGAACACCCGCCGCCCCGACAGCGAGGCGATCGGCAGTCCCAGCGCCGCCAGCAGCACGGCGTGGACGGCCGCGGCGAGCAGGCCGAGGAGCAGCGCGCCGAACTCCTCCAGCACGCCCGGGACGCCGTCGTCGGTGCTGAAGGCCATGCCGATGAACATGATCAGCATGGGCGCCGCGAACAGCAGGAACGTCGCCGTGGCCAGCGCGGCGACCTTGGTCAGCGCGTAGCTCGACCGGCTCAGCGGACGGGACAGGTACAGCTGCACCAGGTTCGTGCGCAGGTCCACCGACACCAGCTCCGGCGCGACCACCGCGACGAACACCGCCGCGGCGAAGGTGAAGGTGGAGGCGATGCCGACCTGGTCGAGGACCGGCTCGGGCAGCTGGCTGTTGATGATCACGATGATCAGCGAGGCGAGGGAGGCCAGGCCGATCAGCCCGATCGGCAGCACCTTCGCCCACGGGCTGCGGCCGAGGCCGTAGGCGCTGCGGACGCTGTGGACGTACAGCGCGCGGGCCGAGTGGCCGGGTCCGAGCCTCGGTCCGGTGTAGCGCTGGTAGCCGATGTCGTGGATGACGCCGGACTCAGACATGGGACACCTCCTCGGCCGGACGGTCGCGGAACAGGTCGGCGACCTGGTGCCGTTGCCGTTCGAGCCGGTGCAGGCTGAGGTCGAGGTCCGCGACGGCGTCCCGGATGAGGTCGTACACCGCGCCGTCGTCCTCGCCGAGGCGGACGGTCAGCACGCGGTTCCGGCGGCGCACGTCCAGGCCTCCGGCGGTGAGCGCGGCGGCCAACCGCTCGGCGCCCTCGTCGACCTCCACCACGAGCAGGTCGTTGTGCTCGGTCATCGACGACAGCGTCGCCGAGCGCAGGAGGGTGCCCGCGTCGATGGCGACCAGCGACGTGCAGATCCGCTCGATCTCGCCGAGCAGGTGGGAGCAGACCACCACCGAGATGCCGAACTCGGTGCCGATGCGGTGCACCAGGTCCAGCATCGCCCGCCTGCCCGCCGGGTCGAGCCCGTTGGTGGGTTCGTCGAGCAGCAGCAGTTCGGGGTCGTGGACCAGCGCTTGGGCCAGCTTGACCCGCTGCTTCATGCCGGTGGAGTACCCCCCGATCCGGCGGTAGCGCTCCTCGTAGAGCCCCACGTGCCGCAACGTCTCCGACGCCCGCTCCCGCGCCGCGGCGGCGGGCAGCCCGCTGACCCGCGCCATGTGCGTGACGAACTCCGCGGCGACCACGTCCGGCGGCAGGCAGTCGTGCTCGGGCATGTAGCCGACCTTCGCCCGGACCTGCTCCCCGTCGGCGATCGGATCGAGTCCGAGCACACGAATCCGCCCGCTGGTGGGCGTGAGCAGCCCCAGCGCGAGCTTGATCAGCGTGGTCTTCCCCGCGCCGTTGACCCCGACCAAGCCGACGACACCCGCCTCGATCTCCAACGTCAGGTCCGCCAGCGCGGTCACTTCGCCGCCGTAGCGCATTCCCAGCGCGGCGGTCTCGATGAGTGGCACACGAGGACCCTACGGCCCGCCGACCACCACCACATCCGGCCGCACCCTGAGTCCGGCGACCTCCCGACCCCTAAGGGTCCGCCTTCAGCGCCACCTCGATTGATCAAGGCCGCTGTCTTCGCGCGCGGCACGCGGCCCCATCTCTTCGGTAGCCGCCGACTGGAAGGCGATGGGTGTCGCTGCGCTCTGGGGGAAACCTCGGCGCCGGCCCGTTCGACCCGCGCGTGGCTTCGTGGCGTCCAAGCCCGAAGATGCCCGCCAGACGTGCTGCCGCGGGTGCCGGCACCCGAAAGCGACCCGTCCATCGGATCCGCAGGTGCTCCCCACATCGTCTTGGAGGTGGGGAGCACCTGGACGGACGGCTTGTAGGTCGAGTGCTCGTGGTCGTCGGTGGTCGTCGGTCAGGTGGTGGTCAGCCGACGATCCACTGCTGGTTGGCCGCGCCGGTGCAGGTCCACTGGCGCACCTCGGAACCGGGGGCGGTGGCGAAGTTGTAGTTGTCCAGGCACAGGTTGCTGTGCCGGTTGACCAACGTCGTCGTGCCGTTGGTGGTGGTCAGCCGCCACTGCTGGACCGCCAGGCCGTTGCACGTCCACTGCTGCACCACCGAACCGGGCGCGGTCGCGAAGTCCTTGTTGTCCAGGCACAGACCGCTGTGGCCGTTGGCGATGGCGTAGTAGTTGTCGCCGACCGGGGTCAGGTACCAGTCCTGCACCGGCAGGTCGTTGCACGTCCACTGCCGCACCTCCGCACCCGGTGCGGTGCCGAAGTTGTAGTCGTCCAGGCACAGGTTGCTGTGCTGGTTGCGGAGGTGCGCGCGCCTGGTGTTGTTCACCTCGCCGGAGGGACCGGCCAGCACGGTGGAGGTGGAGACGGGCACGCCGAGGTTCGGGGTGCCGTCGGCGTTCCACGAGATCTTCTGCACGCGGGTCGTGCGGGTGGTGCCGCAGCCCTGGGACGCCGAGGAGTTGGCGTGGTAGGCGATCCACGTCTCCGTGCCGTCCGGCGAGGTGAAGAACGAGTGGTGGCCGGGACCGAACACGCCGTTGGCGTCGTTGCGCTGGAAGATCGGGTTCGAGAACTTCGACCAGGACGCCGCCGCCAGCGGGTTCCCGCCGCGGTACTCCAGCATGCCCAGCTTGTAGTTCGGGCCGTTGCAGTGGCTGGCCGAGTACGTCAGGAACGTCCTACCACCACGCTGCAACGCGAACGACCCCTCGTTGACCGCGCCGTCCTGCCGCTCCCACGCCAGGGTCGGCGCGGAGATCCGGGTTCCGAAGGCGGAGGCGGTGTACGGGTTGGACATCGGCGCGATGTAGAGCGACTGCAACCCGTCGGAGTGGAACGCCGAGAAGTGGAAGTACAGCGCGCCGTTGAGCTTGAGCACCGCGCCGTCGATCGCCCACCCGTTGTTCGGCATCAGGTTCAGGATGCCCCGGTAGGTGTAAGGGCCGGCCGGGTCGTTGCCGGCGCTCTCCAGCACGTGGGTGCGGCGCGGAGCACCGGCCAGCTCCACCGAGTAGTACAGGTACCAGCGGTTGTTGATCTGCTCCAGGTGCGGCGCCCACATCGTGTCCCCGGCGGAGCGGAACACCACCTGCTCCGGCGCGCTGCGCAGCCCGGCGATCGTGGACGACCGGCGCATCACGATGTCGGAAGTCCAGGTGGTGGCGACGTAGTAGTAGTTGCCGTTGAACTGCACCAACGTCGGGTCCGCGCTGTTGGGCGCGGGCACGGCCGGGTTGGTGAACGACGGACCAGGCGCGGCCACGGCCTGCGGCTGGCCGATCGGGCTCAGGATCAGCCCGGCGACGACGGCGGCGACGAACGACATCGCCCGCCAGACCGTTGCTCGACGGTGAGCGAACAGCACAATCACTCCTCGGGGGTGTACGTGGAACAGGGAGTTCGGTGACGGCGGTGCGGCTCCAGGCGATGTTCCAGCGGTCACGTTGGGTTGTCCGGCGTGCCGCCCACGTAGGCCGAGGACAGGTGCACGGTCTGCGTTGGAGGGCGTGGTCGAGCTCCGGACGGGGCGGGCACTTCGTCCGGGTTTGGCACCGCGGCGGCAGCGGGTGTGACTCACAACACGGCGATGTGTTAACGCTAACAGGCAGCACCGGGCAACTCAAGAGCCATCCGCGAGCGGCCACGCCGCAAGCCGAGCAGCCGAAGACCGGCATCAGCGATGCACTTGAGGCGGCGAAAGATGCGGCCGTGCGGCGACCCAGCATTCACAGGCCGCAAATGTTAGCGCTAACGTTTCGGAGAGCGGCCGCGGACCAGCGCAGATGCACGCTTCGACCGCCTCCGCCGGCAAAGCACTCAAGCAGGCTCGCTTCTGCGGCGGCGAGGCAGGCACGAGATCGACGAGGAGCGGGAAGGCCGCCGGCTCACGACCGGTGCCTTCCCGCTCCTCTGCCCTTCGTCACACTGTCGTCGTGATCAGTTGGTCGGCATGCTCCACGTCTGGTTGGGGCCGCCGACGCAGTCCCAGACCTGTAGCCGTCGACCGTTGGTGGCGTCGCCGGCGGCGAGGTCGAGGCAGCGCTTGGACCACGCGTTCTGGTACTGGTTGGCGCCGATGCGGACCCAGCGCTGGTTGTCGCCGCCCCAACACGGGTGGGTCTTGAGCTGCGCGCCGTTGCCGATGGTCTCGCCGGGCTGGTCGAGGCACTCGTTGCCGATCTTGATCTTCCCGGCGGCGGTGAAGGTCCAGCGTTGGTTGGTGCCGTTCCAGCAGTCCCAGATGTTCACGGTGGCGTTGGCGGCGTCACGGTCGACGCACTTGTTGGTGCCGTTCCACTTGATCATGCCGATGCCCTGGTCCGGTCCGCTGGGCGCGTTCGTCCAGGCCTTGTTCAGCCGTCGGAACGTCAGCGATTCGAGGCGGACGGTGCCGTTGTTGGCGTAGGTGCGGATGCCGAGGCTCCGGCTGGAGGAGTCGAAGTTGACGTTGTCGGTGACGGAGACCTTGCCGTCGTTGCCGAAGGTCTCCAACTGCCCGCGGTCGACCAGGACCCGCAGCTTCACGCGGTTGCCGACCGGTGGCATGGGCGTGTCGGCGAGGGTCTGCCGGACGCGGTCGTAGCCGATGGCGGCGTCACGGGTGCCGTCGGCGCGTCGGTGCAGCTCGAAGCCGAAGTCGGTCGCGGTGGCTCCGGCAAGGTCGTAGGTCGCCTCGATCTCGTAGGTGTCGGCGCTGATGCCGTTGAACGGGTTGGTGGCGAGGTCGTTGGAGATGGTCAGGTTGCTCCAGGTCTGCGCCTGTTGGCGGATGGTGGAGATCTCGCTGACGGGGTTGCGGGTCACCCGGATGCCTTCCGGGAAGGTCCGCAGGCCGAGTTGTGCGGGGAAGGAGGCGTTGCCGGTCCAGGTCGAGCCCTTGTTGCCGGGTTGCCAGAACATCTGGACCACCCGGTTGGTGGGCATGTTGGTGAAGGTGAGGCCGGCGTAGGCGGTCCCGCCGAATTCTGTGCGCCCCACGTCCATGCGTTGCGGCCGTGACCAGCCGGCGTCCGGCACGAACACACCGGAGCCGTTCAACGTGCCGACGACGTACTCGCCGCTGGCGTCCTGCAGGACCCACTTGGGGTTGGCGGTGTTGCCGTCGACGGGGAGTTGGTAGAGGTCGGGGCACTCGAACAGCCAGTCGGCGCGGAACTCGCCGCGGTAGGTCCAGTTGAGCAGGTTGGTGGAGCTGTAGAACTTGGCGACGTTGCCGCCCTCGTTGCCCCAGAACACCATGCCCCAACGGTTGCGGGCGGCGTCCCAGTAGACCTTCGGGTCGCGGGACTCGTACGGGGTGGAGATCACCTTGGCGCCGCCGTTGTGCATGCGGAACGTCTTCGCGCCGTCGGTGCTGTAGGCGATGGACACGCCGTTGGTGTTGGTGAACAACAGGATCGGGGCGTCGGCGCCGGTCTTGAGGCCGGTGACGTTGTTGTGGTCGACCCAGCCGCCGCCGGAGAACAGGGTGGCGTTGTGCAGGCCCGGTTCCAGGGCGATCGGCTGCTGCGTCCAGTGCACCAGGTCCCGACTGGTCGCGTGACCCCAGTGCATCGTGTCCCACTGCAGACCGTGCGGGTTGTGCTGGTAGAACAGGTGGTAGACCCCGTTGTAGTACAGCGGCGCGTTCACGTCGTTCATCCAGCCGCCCTGCGAGCTGAAGTGGAACTGACCGCGGAACGGCTCGTTGTAGTCGGTCGCGTCGTAGGGGTACTCCGGATAGGACGCCGCCTGCGCCGCGGGCGCGGCGATCACCGAGGTGACGACCAGGGCCGCCACTGTGGACAGGGTGGCGACGCGACGCCACAGTGATCGTCTGAAGGGCAATCTGCGCATGCCGGCCTCACTTCACGTCTATGGGAAGGGGAAGCTCGCTTCGGTTGACTGACGAACCCGTCCGGCGCGTTCAGCAGGTCGCGGGCCGGACGTCGTCAGGCAGGAGTTCGTCGAACCACGGGGAGTCGGCGCCGGGGCGGGTGCAGGTGATGGCCGCGACGCGTTGGGCGTAGGCGAGGGTGTCGGTCAGTTCGGCGTGGGTCAGGGTGGTCAGGTTGGTCCGGGTGAGCAGGTCGTTGCGGTCGAACGCGGCCAGCAGGCCGGCCATGAACGCGTCCCCGGCGCCGACGGTGTCGACGATGTCGACCGGCAGGGCGGGCAGCTCGACGTGGCCGGTAGGCCCGGAGGCGTACACGCCCTCCGCGCCGCGCGTGACGACGACGAGAGCGATCCCGTGCTCGTGCCACTCGGCCACGACGTCGGCGAGGGTTCGGTCGGGGGCGATCCACCGCAGGTCGTCGGCGCTGACCTTGACGATGTCGACCATGCCGAGCCAGCGGCGCAGCCGGGCGCGCACGGTGGTGGGGTCGCTGATGAGCACCGGGCGGATGTTGGGGTCGAGGGTGATGACCCGGTGGGGGTGTTCGCGGGAGAGCAGGGTTTCGAACGTGGCGGCCATCGGCTCGACGGCGAGGGCGAAGGAGCCGCCGACGTGCAGTGCCGCGTCCGGCGCAAGCGTGGCCGGCAGGTCGGTCGGCTGCCAGCCGCCGTCGGCGCAGCCGTCGATGTAGAACGAGTAGTCGGCCACGCCGTGCTGGTCGACGTCCACCACGGCGAGCGTGGTCGGCGCGGTCGACGCGGAGGCGTAGCGCAGGTCGACGTTGGAGGTCTCCAGGTGCGCGCGCACCAGCGCGCCGAGGTGGTCGTCGGCCAGGCGTGCCAGCAGCGCGGTCTGCGTGCCGAGCCGGCCGAGGCCGACAGCGGTGTTGGCCGGGCTCCCACCGGGGATGGGCCGGTAGCCGCCGACGCGATCCGGCACGAGGTCCACAAGCGCCTCGCCACCAACGATGATCATGTCGTGTTCCTTGTCAGGAAGTGGTCCTCACAGCTTCTTACGTCAACGTTGACGTAAGAAGCCGCCGGACACGCTGCGGTTTCTGTCCAGGCCGTCTGTCACGCAGATATCACTGAAAAACACCGCACTTCCAGTCCTATCAGGACAGTCCAAGGAAGCGGGTCTTTCGTTAAGTCATCGTTGACGCTAGCTTCGTGGTCCAGGGCACGACAAGCTGCCGTTACGCAAGCGTTACCCGGAACGGCTGTTGCCAGTCGCAACGTTGCCGCGCTGGGCCGTTCGGGCTTGCGATACTCGGCCTTACAGGCGAGTCGCCAGCTCTCGTGAGCACACGCCCGAACGATTCGGGCCCGAGTTCCATCCGAAAGCTTTTCGCCGGGGCTGTTGACACCGGGACGGCGGCGTTCGTACGGTCTACCCAGCAGCGTTGGCACTCGAACGTCATAGACGCCAACGGAATCGACCGATCACCGAAGCCGCAGGAGGAATCCTGGGGCCGAAGTGATCACTAACTGGATAGCGCTTTCCACACGCACGCGTATCAATTGAATCGTTTCATATCCGGCCTGGCGCCTCACCGCGGACCTCTGCTGACCGCGGGATGCGTCCAGCTCATTCTGGGAGCGTTCCCAGACTCTGCGACGGAGGAGCAACGGTGCTCACCGAGTGTGTTCAGAGTGCAGGCCATTCCCGTGACGACCTCACGACGCAGGGGCCGTCAGATCGGCTGGTAGTGCCGCGACGGCACGGTGTCCACACCGTCTCGTAGCGCTCGGCCGGTCGGCACGCGCACTCCGCCGACCGCCACCGGTCTGTGCACCGGCAACCCATGTCATCCGACTTCCCTGTTGGAGGTTCGTCATGCTTTCGACCAGACGGCGCGCCGCGCTGCTCGCCGGCGGCGTCGCCCTGAGCATTGCCGGTAGCGGTGTCGTCAGCTCGCCTGCTTCGGCAGCTCCGACCCGCTACGAGGCGGAAACGGCACCGGCCACCTGTGCCGGCGCCATCGAGTCCAACCACACCGGCTACTCCGGCAGCGGGTTCTGCAACGCGGACAACGCGGTCGGGGCGTCGGCGCAGTTCACCGTCACGGCGTCCGCGGCGGGTTCCGTGACCATCGGCGTCCGCTACGCCAACGGAGGGACCGCCAACCGTCCCGCCGACGTGCTGGTCAACGGTGCGGCCGTCCACTCCGCCACCGCGTTCGACCCGTCCGGCGCCTGGACCACGTGGGTCACGAAGACGCTCACCGTGCCGGTGGTCGCCGGCACGAACACGATCCGGTTGAGCCCGACCACCGCGGCCGGCCTGCCGAACGTCGACTACCTCGAAACCGACGTCACGGACACCCCGCCCGCCGGCAAGCAGATGGAAGACCTGGACCGGGGCCTGGTCAGCGTGCGCTCCGGCACCGGCAACCTGGTCTCGTGGCGGCTGCTCGGGACCGAGTCGACCTCGACCGGGTTCAACGTCTACCGGGGCACGACGAAGCTGACCGCCTCCCCCATCACCAACTCCACCAACTACCTGGACTCCGGGGCATCGGGAGACGCCTCGTACACCGTCCGCGCCGTCGAGAACGGAGTGGAGAAGGAGCCGTCCACGCCGTCACTGCGCTTCACCGGCGGCAACTACCTGGACGTGCCGATCTCCCGGCCGGGGAGCACCTACACGGCCGGTGACGCGAGCGTCGGCGACGCGGACGGCGACGGCCAGTACGAGATCTTCCTCAAGTGGGATCCCAGCGACCAGAAGGACAACTCGCAGTCCGGCGTCACCAGCAACGTCTACATCGACGCCTACAAGCTCAACGGGCAGCGGCTGTGGCGGGTCAACCTGGGCCGCAACATCCGTGCCGGCGCGCACTACACCCAGTTCCAGGTGTACGACTACGACGGTGACGGCCGGGCCGAAATGGCGGTCAGGACGGGCGACGGCACGGTGTCCGGCACGGGTCAGGTGATCGGCAACGCGAACGCCGACCACCGCAACTCCGGCGGTCACATCATCACCGGACCCGAGTACCTGACCGTGTTCAACGGCCTCACCGGCGCCGCCATGTCCACGGTGCCCTTCGAGCCCGCCCGCGGCAACATCTGCGACTGGGGCGACTGCAACGGCAACCGGGGCGACCGGTTCCTGGCCGGCACCGCGTACCTGGACGGCCAGCGCCCCAGCATCATCATGGGCCGCGGCTACTACGCGAAGAGCACCATCGCGGCGTGGGACTTCCGCGACGGGCAGCTCACCCGGCGCTGGAAGTTCGACTCCGGCTCCGCCGGCAACCAGTGGACCGGCCGCGGCACCCACTCGCTGTCCATCGCGGACGTCGACGGCAACGGCACCGACGAGATCATCTACGGCGGCATGACCATCAACTCCAACGGCACCGGGCGGTACACCACCAACTTCTACGCCCACGGTGACGCCCTGCACGTCGGCGATTTCCTCCCCAGCCGTCCCGGCAAGGAGATCTGGCAGATCCACGAGCAGAGCTCCGGCGCCGCCGCGACCCTGCGCGACGCCAACAGCGGCGCCACCATCATGCAGAAGAACAACACCTGCAGCTGCGAGGGCCCTGCCCGCGGCGTGGCCGGCGACGTGCACGCCGGGAACCCCGGAGCCGAGTTCTGGGGCCGGGGCACCGGGCTGACCAGCCTGTTCAACGGCTCCGGCGGCAACGTCGGGCGCAACCCGGGCAGCGCGAACTTCCTCGCCTGGTGGGACGCCGACCCGGTGCGGGAACTGCTGGACGGCAACCACGTCGACAAGTACGGCACCTCCGCCGACACCCGCCTGCTCACCGGGACCGGAGCGCACTCCGTCAACGGCACCAAGTCGACGCCCTCGCTGTCCGGTGACCTGTTCGGCGACTGGCGCGAGGAGGTGATCCTGCCGCGCGACGACAACGCCGCGCTGCGGATCTACGCCACGTCGACGCAGACCGACCGGCGGATCCACACCCTCATGCACGACGCCCAGTACCGCGTGGCCATCGCGTGGCAGAACACCGCCTACAACCAGCCACCGCACCCGAGCTTCTTCCTCGGTGGAGGCATGAGCACCCCGCCCCAGCCGAACATCTACGTCCGCTAGACCACAACCCCGTGGGCGGGCCGACCAAACCGGCCCGCCCACGGGGCTCGGCCGCCTCACTTTCCGATGTAGACGGACGACGAAGATGTCGCGATCTCTTGAACCCCGACGACTACTACCGACCCATGCTCGTCGTGCCACCGCTCCGTAAAACCCCGTCCCGCAGTGAACGCCGACGTTGGACCTCGGCTCACCGCGCTTGCCGGCCGCGGACCCCGGTGTGCTCGTACGGCGGTGCGGCTGAGGGCCGCCAGCCGCGGCGTGAGTCGACCGCGTGGATGTCCGCGACACCCCGGACGGCGCGGAGGCGTGCTCCCGGGTCCGTCGACACGAAGAGCGCGTGCGCCGCGGACGCCAGCGTCACGTGGCGGTGCCACCCGGCGAACGAACGGCCGCTGAAGTCGCGCAGGCCCACCTGGTCGCCGACGTCGACCGCGTCCCGGTCCACCCGGTCGACCCAGCTTCGCCAGGTGCAGCAACGCGCCCAGCGGCGTCGAGTCGCCGAGGTCGGTCAGCCACAGCTGCGCGGGCCAGGGGTGGCCGACCGGGCCGGTGCCGATCAGGTGCAGGTCGGGGACGGTGTCCGCGCCCGGCTCGGTGGGCAGGCCCACCCGCACCGCGGCCACCAGGTCCGTGCGGGTCGTGGGGATGGGTTCGTGGTCGGTCCAGCTGAGCAGCCGCCTGGCGGACCGCAGGGCGCCGATCAACCGGTAGGCGGGCGTCGCGCCGGACGTCAGGCCGGGCAGCCGCACGTCGTCGGTGGTGAGCTGGTGGTTGGTGCCGATCCGGACCAGCCAGGGCAGCCCGACCGCGCCCAACCGGCTCGTGAGGTGCTCGATGTCCAGGCACCGGGCGTCGAAGACCACCGGCCGCAGCGGCACGCCCGGCCTGGACGCGACCTCCAGGTAGGCCTCCACCACGCAGTCGGTGATGCTCTCCTCGTCGACACCGTCGGGGATCGACGCGCGACTGCGCTTGCGCTCGTCCCGCAGCCAGGTCCGCGGCAGGTGCAGCCGCCAGTTCACCGGGCTGCTGACCTCGTCGGACGCGGCCCACACGCCCAACGCGTGCTGGGCGTTGAGCGCCTGGCCGTGCGACGGGCAGAACCGCCTGCCGACGCCGACCGAGTCGTTGCCCGCCTTCGGGATCACCATCGGTCTGACCACCCACGCCCGCGGCGGCATCGCGGACACGGTGTAGTCGGTGAGGGCCTCGCGGACCGGGATCCAGTCCCACGTCGAGTCGCTGATGAAGTGGTGCAGGCTCTGCTCGGTGGCGTGACCGCCGACGGCGGCGGCCACGTTGCGCATGGACTTGCGTCCCGGCGTGGTGAGCAGGCCGTACAGGTAGCACATCCCCTTGCGGCGCTGATCACTTCTGCCCATGGACGTGAACAAACCACTGCTCAACTCGTCGAGCACGTCGTGGTGCAGGTCGAGCCGCGGCGACAAGACGACGCTCACGTAGTTTTCCCCCAAACCATCGAATTCGATGGAGACACTCATCGAGTCGTCGGTTCGAGTGTCCGGGAGCCCGCCGGCCGTGGCTAGGTGGCCGGCTCACCACCCCTACCGCGGAGACTGTTGGTGCCGGCCCGTTTACCGCTCCCACCTGCGGCGACCTCGGCAGGTTCGTCACTGTGGACGGCGGCCCGATTCGCACTGCACTGGAAATCCGTCGCAGTGCCGACCCGCCACATTACCCCGTGACCATTCGATCGGCGCGGTCGACCTGACACCTGACGGCCGACGTGACGGATTCGCGCGGACCCGATGAACTCCGGCGGCTTTTCTCCGCCGCCATTGCCGCGGCCCACCACGCTGGACGACGCCGACGCATTCGAGCGCGGTACAGCGAACGGGAGAAGTCAAGTGGACCAGGAGTTGCTCGACATGATCCCCCACCAGGCGCCGCAACAGCCCCCGTGGCCCGACCGGACCCGCCTGGACCGGGTCCGGCGGGATCTCGCGACCCGCCCGGCGCTGGTCGGGGTGGACGACGTGCGGACCCTGCGGGCGCTGCTGGCACGGGTCGCGGCCGGCGAGGCGAACGTGATCCAGGCCGGCGACTGCGCCGAGGACCCGTCCGAGTGCACCGTCGGTTACGTGGCGCGCAAGGCCGCGCTGCTCGACGTGCTGGCGGGCACGATGAAGCTCAACACGCACAAGCCGGTGCTGCGCGCGGGCCGGCTCGCGGGCCAGTTCGCCAAGCCCCGGTCCAAGCCGACCGAGTCGTTCGGCGGCGTGGAACTGCCGGTCTACCGGGGGCACATGGTGAACAGCCCGGAGCCCGACCCCGAGCGCCGCAGGCCGGACCCGCGCAGACTGCTCACCGGCTACCTCGCCGCCCGCGAGGCGATGGGCAACCTCGGCTGGCCCGTCCCCGCGGGCGGTGGTTTCGACCCGGCCGTGTGGACCAGCCACGAGGCGCTGTTGCTGGACTACGAGTTGCCGATGGTGCGGCGCACCGCGTCGGGCGAGCTGATGCTCACCTCGACGCACTGGCCGTGGATCGGCGAGCGCACCCGCGCGCTGGACGGCATGCACGTCGCGCTGCTGGCGAAGGTGGTCAACCCGGTGGCGTGCAAGGTCGGGCCGAAGGCGACGCCCGCGGAGGTGACCGCGCTGTGCGCGCGGCTCGACCCCGACCGCGAGCCCGGCCGGCTGACGCTGATCGCGCGGATGGGCGCGCAGGCCGTGGACGAGCGGTTGCCCGCGCTGGTGCGGGCGGTGCGCGCGGCGGGGCACCCGGTGATCTGGCTGTGCGACCCGATGCACGGCAACACCGTGCAGACGCCCTCGGGGCTCAAGACCCGGGCGGTGGACACCATCATCCGGGAAGTGCGGGCGGCGCAGCGCGCGATCACCGAGGCCGGGGGCGTCGCGGGCGGTCTGCACCTGGAGACCGCGACCGACGACGTCACCGAGTGCGCGTCCACCACGGGCGACTACGACCACGTCGGCGACAAGTACACGACTTTCTGCGACCCGCGGCTCAACCTCGGGCAGGCCGTCACGGTCGTCTCGGCGTGGGTCGGCTGAGCGATCGGGAGGCGTGATGCGCGACAAGATCGCACTGGTGACCGGCGCCGCCGGCGGTATCGGCGCGGCCGTGGTGGGCGCGCTCGCCGGACGCGGCGCGACCGTGGCGGCCGTGGACCGCGACCCCGGGCGGCTCGCCGAGTCGGTCGACGGGTTCACCGCCCGCGGGTGGTCGGTGACCGGGCACACCGCCGACGTGGCCGACCCGGCCGAGGTGGAAGCCCTGGTCGACCGGGTCGAGCGCGAGTCCGGCCCGCTGGACTTCCTGGTCAACGCGGCGGGAGTGCTGCGCCTGGGCGCCGTGCTCGACCTGTCCGAGGAGGACTGGGCCACGACGCTGGCGGTCAACTGCGGCGGCGTCTTCCACGTCTCCCGCGCGGTGGTGCGGCGGATGGTGCCGCGCCGCCGGGGCGCCGTGGTCACGGTCACCTCCAACGCCGCGGGGACCGCGCGGGCGGACATGGGCGCGTACGCCGCGTCGAAGGCGGCGGCGTCGATGCTCACCAAGTGCCTCGGCCTGGAAGTGGCCGAGCACGGCATCCGCTGCAACCTCGTGGCGCCCGGCTCGACCGACACCCCGATGCTGACCTCGATGTGGCGCGACCCCGAGGGCCGGGCCACCACCATCAAGGGCAATCCCGGCGCGTACCGGGTCGGGATACCCCTGGGCCGGATCGCGAGCCCGGACGACATCGCCGAGGCGGTCGCGTTCCTGCTGTCCGACCAGGCCCGGCACATCACCATGCACGACCTGACCGTCGACGGCGGCGCCACGCTCGGCGTCTAGGCGACACCTCTGGAGGAGCCCATGACAGGCATCCCACCCATCGAACCCTATGCGATGCCGACGCCCGACTCGTTGCCCGGCAACGAGGTCGACTGGGTGGTCGCACCCGGCCGCGCGGTGCTGCTCGTGCACGACATGCAGCGCTTCTTCCTGCGCCCGTTCGACGTGGTGCCGGAGTTCCGCGACGAGCTGGTGGACAACATCGCCGCCTTGCTGCGGTGGAGCCGGTCGCACGGCATCCCGGTGGCCTACACCGCCCAGCCGGGCGACATGACCAGCGAGCAGCGCGGTCTGCTGCGCGACTTCTGGGGCCCCGGCATGAAAGTGGACCCGGCGGACCGCACGATCGTGCCGCTGCTGGAACCGCGGCCGGGCGACTGGCAGCTCACCAAGTGGCGCTACAGCGCCTTCTTCCGCTCGGACCTGGTGCGGCGCCTGCGCGAGGCCGATCGCGACCAGCTGATCCTGTGCGGCGTGTACGCGCACGTCGGCGTGCAGGCCACCGCGGTGGACGCGTTCAGCCACGACGTGGCGCCGTTCGTGGTCGCGGACGCGGTCGGCGACTTCTCCGAGCGCGACCACCGCGATGCGCTGGAGTACATGGCGAAGCGGTGCGCCGCGGTCGTGCCGACGGGGTCGTTGTTCGGCACGCCCGTCGAGGCGCGGTTGGGCGTGCGATGAGCGCCACGCCGTTCGACGCCGTGCTCGACGCGTCACCGCCGCCGTTCGCCCTGTTGCACCGGCCGCACGTGGCCGCGGACGCGCTGGAGGTGCTGGTGGGCTCGGTGTCGGAGCCGACGCGGCTCGCCGACGTGGAGGTGCCCGACCAGGGGCGGACCCCGGCCGAGACGTTGCTGCTGCTGCCGTTCCGCCAGATCGTCGAACGCGGGTACGCCGCGGTGGACGACGGCGAGCCGCTGATCGCCCTGTCGGTGACCGGGCGCGAGTCCCTGCCGCTGGCCGACGCCCTGGACCGCATCCCCGACCTGCCGATCCGGCTGTCCGGCGAGCACTTCGACGTCGACGACGACGCGTACGCCGACCTGGTGCGCCGGATCATCGCCGACGAGATCGGCCGCGGCGAGGGCGCGAACTTCGTCATCCAGCGCTCGTTCGTGGCGGTGGTCGAGGACTACTCCCCCGCCGCCGCGCTGGCGTTCTTCCGCCGCCTGGTGCGCCGCGAGACGGGGACGTACTGGACGTTCATCGTGCACACCGGCGACCGCACGTTCGTCGGCGCGAGCCCTGAACGGCACGTCAGCCTCGCGGACGGCGTGGCGGTGATGAACCCCATCAGCGGCACCAACCGCTACCCGCCCGCGGGACCGTCGCTGCCCGAGGTGATGCGGTTCCTGGCCGACCGCAAGGAGTCCGACGAGCTGTACATGGTGGTGGACGAGGAGCTCAAGATGATGACCCGGGTGTGCGACGGCGGCGCCCGGGTCACCGGGCCGCGGCTGAAGGAGATGGCCCGGCTGGCGCACACCGAGTACTTCATCGAGGGTCGCAGTTCGCTGGACCCGCGGCGGATCCTGCGCGAGACCCTGCTGGCGCCGACGGTGACCGGCAGCCCGCTGGAGAGCGCGTGCCGGGTCATCGCCCGGCACGAGCCGGTCGGCCGCGGCTACTACAGCGGGGTGATCGCCCTGCTCGGCCACGACGAGGCGGGCGGGCACGCGCTCGACTCGGCGATCCTCATCCGGACGGCCGACATCGCCCACGACGGCCGGTTGCGCATCGGCGTCGGCGCGACCCTGGTGCGCCACTCCGACCCGCTGGGCGAGGTCGCGGAGACCAGGGCCAAGGCGGCGGGACTGCTGGCCGCGCTTGGCGCCGCGGACACGACCCGGTTCGGCGACCACCCCAGCGTGCGGGAGGCGTTGCGCGACCGCAACGCCCCGATCGCCGACTTCTGGCTCGCCGACGCACGGACGCGGGCACGGGCGGTACCCGCGCTGAGCGGTCTGCGGGTCCTGGTGGTCGACGCGGAGGACACGTTCACCTCGATGCTCGCGCACATCCTGCGATCGCTGGGCCTGGTCGTGACCGTGCGGCGGTTCGACGAGGAGTACTCGTTCGACGGGCACGACGTCGTGGTGCTCGGCCCCGGGCCCGGCGATCCGCGCGACGACGACCACCCCAAGATCGCCCACCTGGGCGCGGCGGTCGACGCGTTGCTGGAGCACCGGCGGCCGTTCGTCGCGGTGTGCCTGAGCCACCAGGTGCTCAGCCGCAGGCTGGGGTTCGAGGTCGCCCGGCGGGACGTGCCGAACCAGGGCGTGCAGAAGGCCATCGAGCTGTTCGGCCGGACGGAGCACGTCGGCTTCTACAACACGTTCTCCGCGCGCAGCGCGCAGGACAAGGCCGACTGCCCCGGTGTAGGAGTGGTCGAGGTGAGCCGGGACGGTGTGGAGGGCACGCCGGGTGAGGTGCACGCGTTGCGCGGGCCGCACTTCACCTCGGTGCAGTTCCACGCCGAGTCCGTGCTGACCAGGGACGGCGAGCGGATCATCGGCGACCTGCTGGTCGAGGCGATGAACCTGTGAGGAGTGCGTGATGACGAGGGTTCTCATCGCCGGCGGCGGCATCGGCGGGCTGGCCACGGCCTTGAGCGCGGCGGCGCGCGGGCACCGGGTGACGGTGCTGGAGCGGCGCGGCGAGTTCACCGAGCTGGGCGCGGGCATCCAACTGGCGCCCAACGCCTTCCACGCCCTGGACGTGCTGGGCGTGGGGCAGGCGGTCCGGGACCGCGCGGTGTTCGTGGACGAGCTGAGGTTCATGGACGGGACCACGGACCGGACGGTGGCCGCGATGGCGCTGACCGACGACTACCGCCACCGCTTCGGCAACCCGTACGCGGTGGTGCACCGCACGGACCTCTACCAACCGCTGTTGGCGGCGTGCCGCCGCGCGCCCGGCGTCGACCTGCGGGTGGACAGCCCGGTGGTGCGGTACGAGCAGGACGACGACGAGGTCGTCGCGGTGCTCGGCTCCGGGGCGCGGGTCGCCGGTGACGTCCTGGTCGGCGCGGACGGCATCCGCTCGACCGTGCGGGAGCGGATGCTGGGCGACGGCGAGCCGCGGGTGTCCGGGCACACCATCTACCGGTCGGTCATCCCGATGGAACGGGTCCCCGAGGACCTGAGGTGGAACGTGGTGACGCTGTGGGCGGGCCCGAAGTGGCACTTCGTGCACTACCCCATCGGCGGCGGGCGGCACCTGAACCTGGCGGCCACCCGTGACGACGGCGCGGCCCGGGTCGTGGTGGGCGCTCCCGCGGAGACCGCGCACGTCCACGGTCAGTTCGCGGACATGGGGCCCCGCGCCCGGCGGCTGCTGGAACTGGGCGAGGACTGGAAGACCTGGGTGCTGTGCGACCGCGACCCGGCCGACGAGTGGGTGGACGGACGGGTCGTGCTGCTCGGCGACGCCGCCCACCCGATGCTCCAGTACGCGGCCCAGGGCGCGTGCATGGCGTTGGAGGACGCGGTGGTGCTGGGCGAGCTGCTCGACTGCGGTCCGGCCGACGTGCCGGGCCGGTTGGCCAGGTTCCGCGACGAGCGGCGCGACCGGACCGCCGACGCGCAGCTGGTGTCCCGGTTCATGGGCGAAAAGCTGTACCACCCGGCGGGCGCCGAGGCGGTGGCGCGCAACGCCATGCTGTCGGCGATGTCGCAGGAGGAGCTGCGGGAGGCCGTCGCCTGGCTGCACGGCGCGCGGAGGTTCGAGAGCACGTCGCCGCGCGTGAGGTGACGCGTGGGACGCCGAACGCTCGGCCGGTGCGCGCCGGCCGAGCGTTCCGCCCGTGCGCGGCAGGTCTAACCACGCAGGACCGTCTTGCTGCGCATGAGGAACTCGCCCAGGAAACCGTCGTGCGGCACGCCGGGCTCCAGCCAGTACGTCGGGTGGTCGCCGTGGTAGACGTTGCTGATGGTCGGCTCGTCCAGCAGCCGGTCCACCAGCTCGTCGTCCCGCGTCATCACCGTGAGCACCAGTGACCCGCGCAGCGGTGCGACACCGTCTTCGGGCGACCACGGGGCCACCCACACGCACGGGAACGGCAGCTCCACGCCGAGGCGCCGGTCGTCGGCCGAGTCGAGCTGGTGCACGGCGGGCCGCAGCACGGTGCTGCCGTCACCCAGCTCCTCCAGGATGCCCTCGCCACCCAGCCACGCCTTGCTCTCCCGCGCCTGCGCCCGCAGGTACCGCTCGACGGTCCGGGCCGACTCGGCGCCCTGCACCGGCAGCACCGCCCGGTCGTCGTCGGGCGGCAGGCTCGGCAGCGCGGCCAAGCGCTCCGCGATCGCGGCGGCGAGCGGGCCGGGGTCGCCCTCGACCAGCACCGCCGTGGTGTTCAGGCACGCCACGCCACCGTGGAAGCTGATCGAGTCGACGATGGTGTCCAGCCGCTCGCGCCAGTCGGTGTCCGCGGTGATCAGGATCTTCGACCGGCCCGGTCCCTGCACCAGCACCCGGGCGTCGCCCGCGTACTTGCGCACCACGTCGTCACCGCCGTAGACCAGCCCGAGGTCCGCGCCGGCCAGGATCGCGTCGGCGCCGTCGTGGTCGGTCGGCAGCAGCGCCACCCGCTCCGGGCCGAACCCGGCCGCGCGCAACGCGGCGACCAACCGGTGCGGGGTGAACGGCTCGCGCCGGGACGGGCGCACCGCCACGTGGTAGCCCAGCGCCAACGCCTCCAGCCACAACGCGTGCGGTGCGGGGTGGTTGCCCGCCGCGTGCACCGCGAACACGTCGCCGCGCCGGGTCCACACGCCGCTCCCGTCCCGGGTCGCCGGGTCGCGCCAGTCGGTCACCGCGCCGCACGGCCGGGCGCCGTAGGCGCTGCGGTGCGCCTGCTCGGCCGCCTCGGCGATCTCGGCGGCGGCCCGGCGCACGATGGAGATCGGCACCCCCGACACCCGGCTGACCGACCGTTCGTAGGTCTCGAAGGACAGGCCTTCGACGGTGTCGGCGAGGAAGATGCGCGCCGCGTCGGCGAGTGCGGCGGTCCGTTCGGCCACCGGGAGCACCGGCGCACGGCGCAGCGCGGCGAGCGCGCGGTCGACGTAGAGCCGCGGCACCATGCTCAGCTCGGCCACGGCCGTCCCGCTGACGTCCGGCACGACCCGCCGGTTGCGTGCCCGGTACGGGCCCGACGGCCCGAGGGCGTCCAACGCCACCGGTTCCATCAGTACACCCCCTCGATGACCACTTCGTCGTCGAAGACCTTCACCGGCGCGATGTCGGCCACCGAGTCGCCCACCTGACCCTCCGGGCCGGCGATGCGCGTGCCGTAGTCGCGTTCGAGGTTGTTCGGCAGGAACAATCCCTTGCTGACGTGGTGCATCACGAGCCTGCCGCGCTCGCCGTGCGGGACCGGCTCGCCGGTGTCCTCGTCGACCACGTTGAGGGACATGTACGGCGAGAACGGGTCGTAGACGCACGGGTCGTCCGCGGTCAGCCCCGGCCGCTCGCAGGTGTGGCCCAGCAGCATGGTGTTGCCGAAGCCGCTCACCAGGATCGTGTCCGGGAAAACCTCGGTGCGGTAGAGGTCGCGGGTGTCGGCGTCCATCTGGGTGCCGACCCACATGATCGCCTTGACCTTCTTGCGCACCAGCGCGACCAGCTCGTCGCGGCGGGCCAGGCGTTCCAGCACCGGCGGCGTCAGCAGCAGCACGCCGATGTCCTGCGATTCCAGCGGATGCGCCAGCTGGTCCACCAGGTGCTCGGTGTACGCGCCCGCCTCGGCCGACCGCCCCTCCGCGATGAGCTTCTTCACCCACCGCGGGTCGATGTCGACGGTGAACGGCCACCCGCCGCGCGCCACGGTCTGGCGCGAGAACGTCTCGCCCACCATGTGCGGGCCGGTGGGCACGACCTGCAGCCAGTCCACGTCGCGCGGCACGCCGTGCCGGTCGAGCTGCGCGCTGCTCCACGCCAGCATCCGGTCGGTCCACTCGCGCAGCAGCACCACCCGCTTGGGCGCGCCGGTGGTGCCGCCGCTGTCGTAGACGCCCACGATCTCCGGGTCGGGCCCGTACCCGCGGGGCACGAGGTCGCGCGCCGGGACGTCACGCAGGTCGTTGGCCAGGTTGGGGAACCGGGAGAGGTCCGCGAAGCCGCGGATGTCCTCGACCGGGTCGAAGTCGAACGAGCGGGCCCGCTCGACCCAGAACGGCGCGCCCGTCTCGGGCGAGAAGTGCCAGCGCAGCGCGGCCCGGAGGAACTCCTCCGGATCGGGTCGGACGTCGAAGGGCAGGTCGAGGACCGGGTCTTCGAGGGTCGTCGCCATCAGCTCACTTCCTGTCGGGATCGGCCGGAGTCGCGGTGGAGGTCGAGGTCGCGGAGGTCCTGGTCGGTGAGCCGGATCGTCGCCGCGCGCGTGTTCTCCTCCAGGTGCCCGAGCGACGACGTGCCGGGGATGACCGCGATCGCGGGCGAGCGGGCGAGCAGCCACGCCAACGAGACCTGGTGGACGGTGGCGTCGTGCCGACGCGCCACGGCGGCCAGGGCCTCGTCGCGGACCGGGGTGGCCAGCGGCACCTTCGCGTCCGCGCCCGGCTCCCGGTCGTGCTGCAACGTGAAGGTGGCCAACGGGAAGAACGGCATGTACGCGATGCCGGCCTCGGCGCACGTGTCGACCAGCGCGTCGTCACGGCGGCGCAGCACGTTGTACTCGTTCTGCACGCAGGCGATCGGGACGATCGACCGGGCCTCCTCGAACTGCGCGGTGCTGACGTTGCTCACCCCGACGTGCCGGACCAGTCCCTGCTCGCGCAGCTCCGCCAGCGTCTGGACCTGCGGCTCGATCGAGTCGGTCGGCGTCAGACCGCCGGCCTCCTCCACGATGCGCAGGTTGACCGCGTCGAGCCGGTCGAGCCGCAGCCGGCGGAGGTTGTCGTGCACGGCCTGGCGCAGCTCGGCGGGCGAGAGCGCCGACGGCCACGCCCGGTCGGGCGTGCGGCGGGCGCCGACCTTGGTCACGATCACCAGGTCGTCCGGGTACGGGTGCAACGCCTCGACGATCAGCTCGTTGACCACGTGCGGGCCGTAGTAGTCGCTGGTGTCGATGTGGTTGACGCCCAGCTCCACGGCCCGGCGCAGCACCGAGACGGCCTCGGCCCGGTCCGCCGGCGGTCCCCAGACGCCCTCGCCCGCCAGCTGCATGGCGCCGTACCCCATCCGGCGGATGCGCAGGTCGCCGCCGAGGGTCAGTTCACCCGCCGATGCGGCGGGCAGTGCGGTGTCGGGGATATTCATGGTGCCCCTTTCCTGCGGTCGCGGGTCGGTTCAATCACCGCCTTCGAGCCAATCGCGTCCGCACCGCGCGCGCAATCCGACGGCCGCGAATGTGTCACGTGCCGCGAAACTACGCGCGGTCGACCGGAAACCACTCCCCGGACGACCTGACATATTATCCCGGACAATCCTTGGCACCTTCCGGACGCCGTGATACCACAAGGTTGACCGGAAAACGTCTCCTATCCGGAGGGCGCGCATGAGTTTTCTCGGCCAGAACGACGACCGGGTGGTCTACGTGGGGCCGGGCGAGGGCCCGGGCAGGTGGGCGTTCGGCGACCGGTACACGATCAAGTCCGGCGAGCACAACACGGGCAAGATGCTCTACGTCATGGAAGCCCTGGTGCCGCCCGGCGGTGGTCCTCCGCCGCACGTGCACCACTGGGAGGAAGAGGCGTTCTACGTCCTCGACGGCGTGGTCGAGATCCGCGACAAGGGCGGTGAGCGCGAAGTGCCGGCGGGCGGTTTCATCTACGTGCCGCGGGGCACCCTGCACAGTTTCACCAATGTCGGCGACACGCCGGCGAAAATGCTCATCCTGCTCACCCCGGGCGGCAAGGACCGGTTCTTCAACCAGGCCGGTGTGCCGGCCGTCGACGGTTCAGGTCCGCCACCGGAGAGTCAGCGGCTGGCCGACGTCGAACTCGGCCTGCGGATCGGCCCGCAGTTCGGCGACGAATACATCGTCTGAATCCGATGAGCGTTCCACCCGAGCAGAGAGGCGCGCAGCGCGAGATGACCCACGGAAGCGGCCGAATCAGCAGGCGACGATTACTGGCGAGCAGCGGCGCGATCGGGGTGACCATGGCGGCGTCCACGTCCGGTTCGGCCGGTGCGGCGCCCACCGGGGCGGCGGAGGGCTTCGACCCGGTGACCGTCGGCCCGGACGACCCCCGCTACCCCGACCTGGTGGTCGGGCTCGAACGGCGCTGGGTGGCGCACCCGGAGTCGGTGCGCGTCGTGTCGTCGCCCAGGCAGTCCTTGCAGGTGGTGCAGGAGGCGGTGACCGCGCGCAAACGCCTGACCGTGCGCGGCGGCGGGCACTGCTACGAGGACTTCGTGTTCAACCCCGACGTCGACATCGTGCTCGACCAGTCGGAGATGACGTCGGTCTACTACGACGCCGAGCACAACGCGTTCGCGGTCGAAGCCGGCGCGACGCTCCTGGACGTCTACGAGTTGCTGTACAAGACCTGGGGCGTGACCATCCCGGCCGGCCAGTGCTACTCCGTCGGGGTCGGCGGGCACGTGGCGGGCGGCGGCTGGGGCCTGTTGTGCCGCAAGGAAGGGCTGGTGGTCGACCACCTGCACGCGGTGGAGGTGGTCGTGGTCGACGCGGCGGGCGAGGCCAGGCTGGTCGTGGCCACGCGGAACCCGGACGACCCGAACCGGGACCTGTGGTGGGCGCACACCGGCGGTGGCGGCGGCACGTTCGGCGTCGTCACCCGCTACCTGTTCCGCTCGCCGTCCGCCCGGACGACCAACCCCGCCGACATCCTGCCCAAGCCGCCCGGGGAGGTGCTGCTCAGCGCGATCGCGTGGTCGTGGGACGGGCTGACCGAGCAGGCGTTCGCGACGCTGGTCCGCAACTTCGCCGACTGGCACGCGGCCAACGCCGCGCCCGGCGGCCCGTACGCGGGCCTGTGCTCCTTCCTCAACCTCAACCACCGGGCCACCGGCGAGATCAGCCTGTTCACGCACATGGACGGCAGCGACCCGGACGGCGAGCGGTTGCTGGCCCGGTTCGTCGCCGACGTCACGCGCGGGGTCGACCTGCCCCACGGCGCGGTGAACCGCCCCTCGGGCGAACACGGTCCGCTGCCCCAGTTCGTCGAGCCGAAGCGGTGGAGCTGGCTGACCGCCACCCGGTACCTGGGCACGATCCACCCGCGCCTGGTCGACCCGACGCTGCGGGGCGACCACAAGTCCGCCTACCACCGCAAGGGCTTCACCGACGCCCAGATCTCCGTCCTGTACCGCCACTTGTCGGGCGGGGACGGGTTCTCCAACCCGTTCGCGCAAGCGGTGCTGAGCTCGTACGGCGGGCAGGTGAACGCGGTCGGGCGCACCGACACCGCGCTGGTGCACCGGGACAGCGCGTTCAAGGTCCTGTACCAGTCGGGGTGGACCGAGCCGGCCGACGACGAGCCGAACGTGGCGTGGCTGCGCCGGTTCTACGAAGAGGTGTACGCGGGCACCGGCAAGGTGCCGGTGTCGAACGAGCAGACGTCCGGCTGTTTCGTGAACTACTGCGACGCCGACCTCAACGAGCCGGCGCACAACGGCTCCGGCGTCCCGTGGCACACGTTGTACTGGGGCGAGAACTACCCGCGGCTGCAACGGGTGAAGGCGCGGTACGACCCGTCGGACTTCTTCCGGCACCGCCAGTCCGTCCGCCTGCCCTGACCTGTGAACCCGGCGGGGGCGCCGGTCGGCTCCCCCGCCGGGCTCACTTCCCCGGTTCCCCGAACCACTTCCGCAACGCCACGGTCAGCGTGTGGTGGTCGGAGTCGAGCCCGCTGCCGGTCCAGGCGATGTAGCCGTCCGGCCGGATCAGCAGGGTGGGCGCGGCGAAGGTGTCGTCGCAGCTCGCCGTGACCACGTCGACCCGGTCGAGCCACGGGTCCGCGACCGCGCGCAACCGGGCGCGGTCGGCCAGGTCGAGCAGCACCGGGCGGCCCGCGTGCAGCAGCCCGGCGAGGCTGCCGACGGTGGCGCCGACCTTGAGCCGCAGGTCCGGCGCGAACAGCCCGCCCAACGGGTCGGCCGGGTGCGCGGTGCCGTACCGCACGTCCACGCCCGTGATCATGCCCGCGAGGAAGTCGTTGACCTGCGGCAGTTCCATCAGCTCCACGAACAGCTCCCGCAGCGCGTCGACCCTCGGGTCGGGCAGCATCAGCCCCACCTGCGCCCGCACGTTGTAGAGCACCCGTGCGGCCACGGGACGCCGTTCGGCGTCGTAGGTGTCGAGCAGGTCGGCCGGCGCCCAGCCGCGGACCTGCGCGGCGAGCTTCCAACCGAGGTTGACCGCGTCCTGCAGGCCGAGGTTGACGCCTTGCCCGCCGGCCGGGAAGTGCACGTGCGCGGCGTCGCCCGCCACGAACACCCGCCCGCTGCGGTAGGTCCGGGCCTGGAGCGCGGCGTCGGTGAACCTGGTCAGCCAGCGCGGCTGGTCCATCGGCACCCGGTAGCCCGCGATGCGCTCGACCTCCGCGCTCAGCTCCTCCAGCGTGACCGGCGCCGACCGGTCCGGGTGCGGCGCGCGGAAGTCGTAGGTGCACACCCTGCTGTGGCCGAACGGGTTGGTCCAGAACAACGTCCAGCCCCGGTGGTTGCGCTGCCACCCCGTCGGCGCGCCCAACGGGTCGAGCAGCCGGACGTCGCCCATCAACGCCGACACCGTGCCCGGCGTGCCGACGAACGCGATGTCGGCGAGCTTGCGCACGGTGCTGCGCGCGCCGTCGCAGCCGACCACCCACCGCGCGCTGACCTGTCGGGCGTCGCCGCGCTCCGAGCGCACGTCCAGCACCACGTGGTCGCCGCGGTCTGCCAACCCGACGACCTCGCTGTCCCGTTCGATCCGCGCGCCCAACCCGGCGGCGCGGTCGGCGAACACCTGCTCGGCGTAGGCCTGCGGGCTGCCCACGAGCGCCGGCCCCTCGTCCACCACGCGGGAGATGTCGAGGTTGAACAGGCCGGCGAAGTGGAAGGTGACCGGGCCGCCCCGCGGTGACGCCGCGGGCTTGGGCTGCACGGCCTCCAGGAGACCGCGGCGGTGCAAGGTCTCGGCGGTGCGGGCGTGCAGCGTGCCCGCCTTGGACTCGCCGGTGGGCCGGGGCAGCTTCTCCAGCACGACGGTGCGCACGCCGTGCAGCGCGAGTTCCGCCGCGAGCAGCATCCCCACCGGCCCGCCGCCCGCGATGGCCACGTCGTAGTCGGTCATGGCCGCCCGCCGGCGTCCGGTTGGGTGGTCATCGTCGTCCTCCCGAGCTCACCGCCGGCGTCGGGCGGGCGGCTGCCGCGCCCGACGCCGGCGTGTCACCGACCGCTCTCACTGCTGCCGCGAGGGCACCGCGTCCGAGGGGACGGGTGTTTCGGCTCCCGCGCGCAGCTTCGGCAACGTCATCGCGACGACGGCGCCGATCAGCGCGGCGGCGCCGGTGAGGTAGAACGCGAGCCGGATCCCGTCGGACTCGGCCAGCCGCAGGGCATCGCCGGTCAACCCGCGCGTGCCCGCGTTGGCGATCGCCACGAAGATGGCGAGGCCGACCGCGTAGCCGGTCTGCTGGGTCGTCGAGGCCATGCCGGAGGCGATGCCCTGCTCGTCCGCCGCGACACCGGACGCCGCCGCGATCCACATGGCCGTCCACGCGATGCCCTGCCCCACGCCCATCACGACCAGGCCGGGCACCAGGCCCCAGTACGAGCCGTCGGCGATCACGCCCACGGCGAGGACCGCGGTGCCCACGCCGCCCACCACGAAGCCGGTGATCAGGCTGGGTCGGGTGCCCGCACGGCTGGTCATCCGCTCGCCGAGCTGGGTGCCCGCGGCGATGGCCACCGCCTGGGTCAGGAACGCGACACCGGTCATCAGCGCCGTGTAACCGAACACGTCCTGGAAGAACACGGTCAGGAAGTACGGCACGGTCCCGAAGGTGCCCATGAACGTGAACGTGATCGCCATGGCGGTCACCAGGCTGCGGTTGCCGAACAGCCGCAACGGCATCAGCGGGTCGGCGGTCCTGGACTCGATCACCGCGAACGCCACCAGCAGCAGCACGCCGAGCACGGCGCTGACCACGATCGGCGTGGCGAACCACCCCGACTCCGGCCCCTGGACGAGGACGAACACGATCAGCGTGACGCCCGCCGTCACGGTCAGCGCGCCCGGCAGGTCGAAGGTCCGCTTCGCGGCCGGCCGCGGCTTGTCGGCCGGGATGAGCAGGAACGCCATCAGCGCGATCGCCGCCGCGAGCGGCACGTTGACGAAGAACACCGAGGCCCAGCCGAACGCGCCGGTGAGCACGCCGCCCAGCAGCGAGCCCAACGTGAGACCACTGGCGCCGGCGCCACCCCACACTGCCAGCGCGCGGTTGCGGGAGCGCCCCTCCTCGAACAGGGTGTTGACCAGGGAGAGCGTGGTGGGGAACAGCAAAGCGCCGCCGAGGCCTTGCACCGCGCGCACGATGATGATCGTCAGCGGGTCGCCGGCGAAGCCGCCGAGCAGAGAGGAGAACCCGTACAGGGCGAGCGCCAGCATGAACATCCGGCGCTTGCCGAACAGGTCGGCGGCCCGGCCGCCGAGGAGCAGGAACCCACCGAAGGCCACCGCGTACGCGCTGACCACCCATTGCAGGTTCTGCGCGGAGAACCCCAGCTCAGCGCCCATCTCCGGCATGGCGACGAAGACGATGTAGATGTCCAGCGACACGATGAGCTGCGCGAACGCCAGGGGTGCGATGGCCCAGCCGAGGCGACCCGCCGTGCCGGGCGGTGCCGATGACTGTGGGGACATGAGGATCAGGCCTTCCGTCGTCGGAATCGTACGACTGTACGTATATCCTTGTACAGTCGTACTGTCCGCACAAGCCGACCGGCCGCCATCGCCCGATCGGGCCAACCCCGACCCCGGGCCGGCGGCAGCCGGACCTACCGATAGCTGGGCTAATGTGAAGACATGGACGCGCGACACCCATCGCGAGACGAGATTCGGCTCCAGGACGTGTTCGCCGCCCTGGGCAACCCGGTGCGCCTGGAGATGGTGCACATCCTGGCCTCGGGCGGTGAGCAGCGGTGCGGTGGCGTGCTGAGCGAGATGTCGAAGTCGACGCTCACCCACCACTGGCGGGTGCTGCGCGAAGGCGGGATCATCCGGCAACGGCCGGTCGGCCGCGAACTGCTGGTGTCGTTGCGCCGCGAAGACCTGGAGGCCCGGTTCCCCGGCCTGCTCGACGCCGTGCTGAACGCCCTGATGAACGGCGCACCGGTGCACGCCGCGGCGTTCGGACCGATCCACTGAGCATTCCGCGACGGAATGCCCCACCGGACCGGTAACGACTGCCCCGAAAGCGCGACGGACAATTGCGCAAAGCCGGTCCCGACGGCCGCCGAACAGCGGTGGCGGAACGGCTTGCCAACCGTCCATTACGAACGCGACCGGCAAGTCGTCACTGGTGGAATGCTTGCTTCAGGTTGCCGACCACCGCCGTTTCGTTGACTATTCCCCTGCACGTGCCCTATGTTGGAATGGATTGTCCGGGGGTCGACAGTCGTTCCGTTCGGCTCGTCCCCGACTCCCACTCGAAATACCGGAGCACCCTACTCGGTTCGGGGGACTGGATTCGATGGTGACGCGATTAACCAACCGCAATGAAGCCGCCTTGGCCGTGCTCGAACTGCTGGCGAACGAGGCGCCGCCGTGCCAGGTGGACGGCCTCATCCACGACGCGCGGCAGGCCGGGGCATCGGACGAGGTGCTCGACGAACTGGAGAAAGCCCGAACCCTCTCCCAAGAGGTGCACGAGCTGTTCGGCCGACGCCGCAGGCGCGAGGCGGGCCTGTCGGCGCTCATCGACATCGCCCGCGAGCTGATCGCGCCGGACGACCTCGACGCGTTGCTCTCGGTCATCCCCCGCCGGGCGCGGTTGCTCCTGGGCACCGACTCGGCGTACATCACCCTCTACGACCCGTCGCTCCCGCACGGCAGGCTGCGCACCTCCGACGGCGTCACCGTCACGCTCGCCGACCCGCCCGCCCACCAGCAGCCCGGTCCTATGTGGACGTCGGACCGCACGGCCGACGGCACGCCCTGGTCGCCGCCGGAGCTGGCGCGCGTGATGGCCGCGGACGGCGTGCACGCGTTGATCGCCGTGCCGCTCCAAGCCACGGAGCACGTGTTCGGCACCCTCTACGTGGCCGACCGCGGCATCCGCTACTTCACCCCGGACGAGGTCTCGCTGATCACGTCGCTGGCCGCGCTGGTCGAGGTGGCGATCTCGCAGGCGCACCGCATCGAGCGCGACACCGCCGCGATCACCCACCTCCGGCAGCGGCTGAACGAGGTGACCGACCGGGCCGCGGCGCTGGACGCCGTGCAACGCGACCAGAGCGCGCTGACCGACCAGGTGCTCGGCGGCGCCGACCTCGCGACGCTGGCGACCGCGGCGGCCGACGCCCTGCGCGGCACCCTCGTGGTGCTCGACCCGGCCGAACGCGTGATCACGGCGACGGGGCCCGTCGACACCCTGGCCGACCTGGACGTGCGCGAGGGGTTGCTCGACGCGCACACCGACGGCGCGCCGCGCCGGCTGGACGAGCACACCTGGATCACGCCGATCACCATCAACGGCGGCGACCACGGCGGCCTGGTGCTGCGCCGCGACCTCCCGCTCGACGACACCGCGGTCCGCCTGCTGCGCGCGACCGCGCAGAGCGTCGCGGTCGTCCGGCTGGTGGAGTCCAGCACCGTCGCGGCCGAGGGCCACGTCCGCGACGAACTGCTCGACGACCTGCTCATCCCCCGGCAGCGCTCGCCGCGCACGCTCGCCGAACGCGCCCGCAGGCTCGCCATCGACCTGTCCATGCCGCACGTGGTGGTGATCGCCCGCCCCGAGGGCGGCTCGCCGGGCCGGGCGATGGTGTGGGCGTCGTCGTACGCCTTCCGGACCGGTGGCCTGGCCAAGCCGCACGAGGGTTCGGTGGTGATGCTGCTGCCCGGCGACGACGCGACCGCGGTCGGCCGGACCGTCGCCGCCGAGCTGTCGCCGCGCCTCGGGCACCCGGTGTCGGTCGGCGCGGCGGGTCCGGCCAACGACCTCGCGGAGATCCCACGCGTGCACCGGGAAGCGGCGCGGTGCCTGGACGTGCTGACCCTCCTCGACACCCCCGGCCGGGTGGCCTCGCCGCGCGAGCTGGGTTTCCTCGGTCTGCTGCTGTCCGACGACCACGACGTCGACGGGTTCGTCGACGCGACGCTCCGGCCGGTCATCGAGTACGACCGCACGCACTACACCGAGCTGACCCGCACCTTGGAGGCGTACTTCGAGTCGGGCGGCAGCCCCACCTACGCGGCGGAATCGCTCTACGTGCACCCGAACACCGTCTCCCGCCGGTTGGCCAGGATCACCGCGTTGCTCGGCCAGGACTGGCAGGCGCCGGCCAGGGCGGTGGAGATCCAGCTCGCGCTGAAGCTGCACCGCACGCGCAAGACCTTGCTGGGTGACGACTAGCTTTCACCCTTCGAGCGGCGACAGCGGCATCCGGGTAATTCTGGGCGATGGCCGGTAATTCACACTTTCCAGTGAACACGCGAATCCTCCGACCGGGCAGGCGCAGCCTCCGACATCATGGGGACTCCGGCACCGGGCACGGCGCGGACAACGGCGGAATTCCACCTGATGTCGCGTCGTCATTTCGATGGGAGAACAAACGTGAGTCATCCTCAGGCGGCGCTGAGTCGGGTCGACCTCGTCTTCAGGTTGTTCGACGCCAACGCCTCCGGTGCGATCGAGGCGAACGACTTCGAGATCATGGCACGTCGGGTGGTCGAGGCGGCGCCGCAGTCCGACGCGGCGGCGAAGGAGGCGATGACCGCGGCGTTCCACCGCTACTGGAAGACCCTGGCCGAGGAGTTGGACGACGACCGCAACGGCCGCATCAACCGGGAGGAGTTCGAGGACAGCGTGTTGTCGCCCGAGCGGTTCGAGGCCACGATCGACGAGTTCGCCCGCTCGTTGGCCCGGTTGGGCGACCCGGACGGTGACGGCCTGATCGAGCGGCACGTGTTCACCGCGCTGATGTCGGCCATCGGGTTCGAACAGCAGAACATCGACGCGCTCTTCGACGCCCTGGAGCCCGACCCGGACGACCGGATCCCCGTGTCGACCTGGGTGAGCAGCATCCAGGAGTTCTACCGACCCGACGCGGCCGGCATCCCGGGCGACCGGTTGGTGCCGAGCGTCGCCGGATGACGGCGGAGGTCGGACTCGCCGTGGGACGGGGCACGGGCCCCGAACTCGCCGACGTCTTCGAACGGGTGGTGGACCGGCTCGGACAGCTGCACGGCGTCGAAGCGGCCATCACCCGCTCACCCCGGGTCTACCACTCCTACCACTCGTTACGCGCCGAAGCCGACGGGATCGCGGACATGCGCCGGCTCACGGAGGGCGACGCCGGGCACTACGAGCGGTTCTGCCGGGAGCTGGCCCGGCGGGGCGTCACCGCGGTGTTCCGCACGGCCGTCAACGCGCAGTCGCTGTACCTGGTGAGGCAGCGGTTGCGGGCGGTGAAGGTCGACGTGATCTCGGCGCCCGGGTCGTCGCCCGACGCGGCGCTGCTGCTCGTCCGGGACGAGGCGCAGGGCTTCTACACCGGTGAGAACCGGCACTCGCCGGGTGTGCTCACCCGCACGATGCAGTTCAGCCAGGAGATCACCGACGACGTCATCGCCCACGCCCTGGCGCGAGCGCGGCAGCAGTGGCCGGACGGCGGCGCGGACCGGATCGTCATGGCCTACAAGTTCCACCTGCTCGACGGCGCCCTCGACGACTGGGTGCGCGCCGCGGCCGAGCGCCACCGCGTGCGGATCGAGCTGAGCCAACCCGACACCGTGAACAGGAACCTGATCCAGCACGGGTTGCCGAGGCGGACGGTCGTGGTGGCCGGCAACGAGTGGGGCGACATCATGCACGTCGTCCTGCTGGACCGCTACGGCGTGGACAAGCAGGAGAACCGCTGCGCCGAGAACGTCCACCTGCACCCCGACCTGGCCGGGTTGGTGGAGTACCAGACCGTGCACGGCTCCGCCGACGACCTGGCCGGTCGCGACACCGTCAACCCGGTGGCCACCGTGCGGGCCGCGGCGACCATCGTCGAACGGCACTGCGGCGGCACGGGCGTGATCGAGTCGACGGAACGCGCGCTCGCCGCCGTGACCGCCCGCGGCGTGCGCACCCCCGACCTCGGCGGGCGGCACTCGACCACCGCCGTGGTCGACGCGCTGCTCACCGAGCTGTCCCACCGGCAGGTCGGCCGGCCAGCGAGGCTGGAGGCCGGTTCGTGACGCGGACGGCGTTGGTCGTCGTGGACCTGCAGAACGACTTCTGCACCGGACCGGTCGCGACAGCCAGGTACCGCAAGGACCCCGCGCGCCTGGACGCGGTGACGACCAACGCCGCACGCGCGGTCGAGCTGGCGCGCGACCGCGGCGTCGAGGTGGTGTTCGTCCGCTTCGTCGGCGACGTCGAGCACCAAGGCCCGAGCTGGCGCCGGCGCAACGAGCGCGGCGGCCGGACGCCGTCCTGCCTCGAAGGCACGTGGGGTGCGCGGTTCCACAAGGTCACGCCGGCGCCGGGAGAGCTCGTGGTCACCAAGCACGCGTGCTTCGACGCGTTCCTGACCTCCGGCTTCGAGCAACACCTGGTGCGGCACGACATCGAGCACCTGGTGTTCGCCGGGGTGTACGCGGACGTGTGCGTCGACTCGACCGCCCGCACCGCCTTCCAGAAGGGCTGGCACATCACCCTGCTGGTCGACTGCACCACCAGCCTGCTGCAGCGCGACGAGGACACCGTGCGGTTCATGGCCGACCTCTACGGGGCCCGCACCACCACCCACGACCGCCCCGACACGTGGTGCGAATCCTCGGACGAGAGGACGATCGGTGCTCGGTGACGGCGTCGCACTGACCGCGCTCATGGTCGCGGCGGCCCGCGCGATCGAAACCCACCTCCCGGACTCGCTGGCCCGCGACGACTACGCCGAGCACTTCGTGCGGGCCGCACCGGCGTCCACGAACTGGCCCGTGCGCCCGCACGACGTCCCGGACGGCGACGCGAACCCCCTGTGGGGCAGGCTCGCCCGCTACTTCGGACTGCGCACCAGGATGCTGGACGACGTCGTGCTCGCCGCGGGCAACCGCCAAGCCGTGCTGCTCGGCGCAGGCCTGGACACCAGGGCGTTCCGCCTCGACTGGCCACCCGACTCCGTCGTCTACGAACTCGACCAGGCCCCGGTGCTGGCCTTCAAGCAACAGGTCCTGGACACCCTCGGAGCACGCCCGCGCGTCACCCGCCACCCGGTTGCCGCGGACCTCCGCGACGACTGGGCACGACTGCTGCCCGGCTTCCGCCCGGAAGAACCCACCACGTGGCTGGCCGAAGGTCTGCTCCTGTACCTGCCCGGCGACGCCGAACACCGACTGATCGACACCGTGGACCGCCTGTCCGCACCCGGCAGCACCCTGGCCTACGAGGTCAAGCTGGTCCGGGAACACCCCGCGGTACGCGACAACCCCGTCTACACCTCGACCAAGGCCCAGACCGGCATCGACCTGCTCGCCCTGTTCAGCGACGAACCGCGACCCGACTCGGCCGCCACCCTGACCGCCCGCGGCTGGACCGCACAGGTCCACACCCCGTTCGACTTCACCCACCACCACGGACGCGGACCGCTCCCCGAACCCCACGACACCCTGGCGGCCAATCGCTGGGTCACCGCCACCAAGTCCTGACCCGTAGATCGGACGTGCCCGACCAGCACCGACGGGGTCCCGTCCGCCGTGACGCCGTCCGGGCGCAGTGTCACTTCCGCTCGCTGCTCGCGTAGGCCTCGGCCTGCGTGCGGTACAGCTCGGCATAACGTCCGCCGCGGGCCATCAGCTCATCGTGACGACCGGCCTGGACCAGCTCGCCGTGGTCCAGCACGAGGATCTGGTCGGCGTCGGCCACGGTCGAGAACCGGTGCGACACCACGACGGTCACCGCACCGGTTCTGGCCGCCAGTTCGCGGGCGCGGGCCATGTAACGGGTGAAGATGGCGTGCTCGCTGGGTGCGTCCAGGGACGCGGTCGGCTCGTCGAGGACGAACAGCAGCGGCGCGGGACGCATCGAGGAACGGGCGAGAGCCGTCTTCTGCCACTGGCCTTCGGACAGCTCGACGCCGCCGAAGTCCTGGCCCAGCTGGGTGTCGAGGCCGTCCGGCAGGCGGCCGAGGAGGACGTCCGCGTCGGCGGCGCGCACCGCCTCGCCGATGCGTGCGCGGTCGGCGATGTGCGGCAGGTCGCCCAGTCCGACGGTGGTGGCGAACGTCGTCTGGAAACGCCCGAAGTCCTGGAAGGCCGCGCTGGTGCGCTTCCGCCACTCGTCGGCGGGCAGGTCGTCCAGGTTCGTGTCATCGACCCCGATCGTGCCCGAGCCGGGCGAGTAGAACTTGCACAGCAGCTTGACCAGGGTCGTCTTGCCCGAGCCGTACTCACCCACGATCGCCACCACCGAGCCCGCCGCCAGGTGGCAGCTCACGTCGGTGAGCGTCGGGCGATCGGCGCCGGGGTAGGTGAAGCCGACCCGGTCGAACGTGATCCCGCGCCGCAGTGCCGCCGGAACGGGCCGGGTGCCGCGCTGCGCCCGCGTGGCGGCCACGTGGTCCCGCAGCCACAGGTAGGGCTCGATCACGCGGCCGCTCGCCGTCGAGTTGTTCACGTCGCGCAGGGTGTCCTGCATGGACTGCCGCAGGGTGAACGCGACCGTGACGGCCAGGACGATGTCCCCGACGGTGCCCGTGCCCGTGGTGGCCTGCCGGATCACCAGGGCGAGGCCCGCCACGAAACCCGCCGTGAACAGCGTCCAGCCGGCCAGCTTCCAGCCGGCGGCCCGCACCCTGGCCCGCAGCCGCACCCGGAAGACCTCGTTCCACGCCGCCACCTGCCGGTCCACGACCTCGTCGCCCGCGCCCGCGATCCGGAGCTCCTTGCTCGTGGCGGGTCTGGTCGCGAGGCGGAACAGGTGGCGCTGCAACCGGAAGTCCTCCGCGGTCCCGGTCTCGGCGGTGTTGACCGCGCGCTGCCCGCGGCGGTCGCACCACAACGGCGCGGCGGCGCACGGCAGCAAGGCGATCAGCCACGGGTTCGTCGTGGCGAGCAGCGCGACCAGCACCGCCAGCTTGACCACGTTGAAGCACGCCGCCACCGCGCCCCACATGCCGAACATCAGCTCCCACGAGGCGCCGCGCAGCGTGGTGACCCGGTCCAGGACGTCGGGCCGGTCCAGGTGGTCCATGCCCGGCAGGCCGACCAGGTCCGCGTGCAGCCGGTGCTGCACGTGCACGAGACCGACCCGTTCGATGAGCACGATCCACAGTCCTCCGTGGAGATCGCGCAGGTAGGCGCCTACCGCGAACACGGCCGCGGCCGTCACGGCGCCGATGACCGCGGCGGTGGTGTCGGCCGCGATCACACCGTTCACCGCCATTCGCAGGGCCAGCGCGGTCGCCGCGACCACGACGACCTGTCCGGCGTAGATCGCCAGCAGGCCGGAGGTCATCACGGGGTACAGCCGCCAGGAGAGCGCGAGCAGCTCCGCCCACAGCCGGACGTACCGCCTCACCGCGATCGGCTTCTCCGTGCTCACAGCAGTTCGTCCTCCTCGACGCGGTCGTCGAATCCGCGCTTGAAGCGGTCCGCCTGGATCTCGAAGAGCTCGGCGTAGCCACCGCCGAGCGCCATCAGCTCGTCGTGGGTGCCCGACTCACCGATGCGGCCGTCGCGCAGCAGCACGATGCGATCGGCTTGGCGCACCGTGGAAAGCCGGTGCGAGATCAGCACCACCGTCGCGTCCCCGCGGCGCGCGGCGAGCCGGTGGAAGACGTCGAACTCCGTGCCGACGTCCAGGTGTGCGGTGGGTTCGTCGAGCACCAGCACGTTCGCCCCGGTCCGCATCGCGTACAGGGCCCTGGTGAGGACGAGCTGCTGCCACTGGCCCCCGGACAGGTCCGCCCCGCCGGCGCGTTCCCGGCTCAGCGGTGTCGCCCAGCCCTCCGGCAGCCGGTCGACGACGTCGGTGAACCCCGAATCGCGGGCCGCCGCTTCGACGGTGGCCTGATCACGTGGCGCCGCGGCGTTGCCCAGCGCCACGTTGTCGGCGGCGGACAGGTGGTAGCGCACGAAGTCCTGGAACACCACCGAGACGCGCTCGCGCCAGCCGGCGGGATCGAGGTCGACGAGGTCGGTCCCGTCCGCGGTGATCCGGCCGGAGGTCGGCGGGTAGAGCCCGGCCAGCAGCTTGATCAACGTCGACTTGCCGGCCCCGTTGAGCCCCACCACGGCGAGCAGCTCACCGGGCCGGATCTCCAGGTCCAGCCCGTCCAGCACCTTCCGCTCGCTGCCGGGATAGCTGAAGCCGACGCCCTCGAACCGCACGTGCGGAAGCGCACTGATCTCGGCCGGGGACGTGAGCGCCGCGGCGGGCGCCGGCAGCTCTTCGCGCAACCGCTCCAGTGCCTTCAGGACGACGAGAGCACCCCTCACCTCACGGCTGTCGGCGCCCGCGTACCCGAACATCGCCGAGCCCGCGGCGAAGACCGCGGTCGCGACGGCCGCCGACACGGCACCTCTGGCGCCGGCCAGGGCGACCGTCACGTAGACGGTCGTCAGCGGCAGGAGCACCAAGAGGAGCCTCCGCCACTGCCCGCGCATGTTCTCCACGCCGACGGCCCACACCGGTTCGAACATCGACCGCACGTGGGCGGTGACCCGTTCGACCGCCCATCCGCCGAAACCGAAGACCCGCAGTTCCTTGCCCTCCGCCGGCGCGAAGATCGCGTCCGCCCACACCTCCGCACGCCGGCCCTGGTCCGTGCCGCCCAGCCACTTGTCGTACCACCGCATCGCGTTGCGCCGACCGATCATCGTGTGCGCCACGACAGCCGCGAGCAGCAACGGCAACACCCACCACGAGAACGCGACCAGCACCACGCCCAAGCTCACCAGGCCGACACCGTGTGCCAGCAACTTCAGCTGGGTCAACGCGCCGTCCGCCGGTGTCTTCTCCGTCCAGTTGCCGGGATCGGCTCTGGCCTCCCACACCAGGTTCCGCACATCCTCACGTTCCAGCGTCGCGAACGCGGGGCTCGTCACCGCGAGTCGGGCGACCTCCGCCCGGTGCGCCCCGTCGATCCGCGCGGCGGCGAGGAAGAACAACGGCTCCTGCGCCACCTCCAACACGTGCCCGAGCAGCAGCACCGCGCCGAACACGACCAGCGGAACCACCGCGCCGGCCAGGAAACCCGCGCCGGCCCCGTCCGCGACCCGCCCCACCAACATCGCCATCGCGACCGCGGAGACAGCGGGAACAAGGCTCGCGACGACGGTCACCACGACGATCACCAGCAGCAGCCCGGGCCCCGCCCCGGCCAGGACGCGCAGCAACAGGGCACGCTCTCGGAGCGCGTTGTACATCTCGGCCCTCACCTGTTGATTCGATTGACATCGACGACTGCCATGAAGGTGCGCGGTATCGCCGTGACGGTTTTCGGAAATTACAGGCGACCCCATCGTCGCGTTCGACTCGAATCCACGATGCCTACGACTTCGCCAAAGGGTGGACTTATGGCACCGGCACTGCCTTCTTCGTCCCAGAAACCAATTCTTCCCCACGATCCATGTCGAATCGAAGCGCTTCACCTGCTTGGAGGCTAGCCCTGCCCTTTCACGCCCGTCAACTCGTTTACCGCTGGCGCAGCAGTACCGGCCTCGCACGAACCCGGACTGCCAGAACTATGAGGATCGGCAGTCGATTTTGAAGTCCTGCGGATCTGCGTGCGCCTCACGGCGATGACACGATGATCAGTCGCGGTTCCCGCGAAGGCGTTGCGGCGATCGGCGCACGACGCGGGCGGGTCGGGCACGCGGGGTGCGCGTGCCCGACCCGTCACGACAGGAGACGTCGGGAGATCAGCCCTCGATCAGCACCGAGAGCACCGAGTCGTAGGCCAACTTCTTGTTGTAGTAGCGGTCGAACAGCAGCGGGGTCTGGCTGACCCGCCACGAGAACTTGTCCGTCACGCCGCTCAACGTGATCACCGTGCAGCGCGACACCTCGACGCACGCGCGGACGGCCTGGGCGTACGAGTCGGCCTGTGCGGCGCCCGAGCCGGCGATGTCCAGTTCGGTGAGGTGCACGTCGACGTCGAGGTCGGCGAAGCGCTGGAGGTTGGCCCGCATGTCGGCCGGCACGGCGCCGCTGGTCAGGTGCGCCTGGAAGCCGACGCAGTCGATCGGCACGCCGCGCGACTTGAAGTCCTTCACCATGGCGTAGACGGCGTCGGACTTCGGGTTCACCCCCTCGATGAAGTAGTCGCTGTAGCAGAGCTTCGCGGTGGGATCGGCCGCCCTGGTGGCCCGGAAGGCTTCCTCGACCCAGGCGTCGCCGAGCAGCCGCTGGAACACCGAGTTGCGTCGTGCGGCCCTACTGGTGTCGTCGAACGCCTCGTTGGCCACGTTCCAGTAGGCGACGCGGCCGCTGAAGTGGCCCGCGACGTTGGAGATGTGGTTGCGCACCGCGGTCAGCAGTTGGCTGGGCGAGTTCATGTTCTGCACCCACGCCGGCAGTTGGCTGTGCCAGACCAGCGCGTGGCCGCGCACCGTCATGCCCTGGCTCTCGGCGTGGCTGACGAGTCGGTCCGCGGCGGCGTAGTTGAACAACCCGCGGTTCGGCTCGACGAAGTCCCACTTCATCTCGTTGTCCGGCGTGAGCTGGCTGAACTCCCGGTTCAACGTGGTGACGTAGTCCGGATCGCCGAGCAGGTTCGCCCCGACCGCGGCGCCGAACAAGCGTCCGCTGATCGATGCGGCGTCCTTCAGAGTGCCGGCCGTGGTGCTCGCCGTCGTGCTCGCGGCGGCGTTCGGCGCCACCACCAGGGCGGCCACCACAGGCACGATGGCCAGCACGGTCCCGAGCGACTTCCTCATGCTTCCTCCGTTGATCATCGTCGACCCGGCGGCGGAGTGGAAAGTTTTGCCATCATGACAGAAACTTTCGATACCCGGCTGTTCGAGAACTTTGGCGTTCACGGGCGGTCAGGCCCGTACCAGGAGCAGCACGGCGGGAGCATCTGCCGCCAACGAGAACTCGCACGCTGACCGCTGTTTGGCGCGTGACGCACGGTCGGGTGGAGTTCGCGTCCGGCGCCGGCGGTCGGGCCCCGGTCCCGCCTACGTTCGTCCGCAGGTCGCCGGATCGGCGACGGCGCTGAACGGACCCGGCGAGGTGGGATCGCAGTGGTGACGACGGCGAGCCGAGGACGCGGCCTGCTCGTGGCGGCGGTAGCCGTGATGGTCTGCGCGGGGGCTCCTATGCCCGCCGCCGCGCAGGAGCCCGTGCCGACGGTGTTCTTCGGCGACTCCCACACCGCCAACTTCGGCATCGCCCCCGTCTTCGAGGCCTGGGACCCGCAGGAGTACTACTGCTTCCGGTCCGAGGAGAACTACCCGGCGGTGGTGGCCAAGGAACTCGCCGCGCAGGGCATCACGCTCGACGTCGCCTCCGACCGCTCCTGCAGCGCCGCGCTCATCGAGCACTTCTGGACCAGTCAGCCCTTGCCGGGCGGCGAGAGCAAGCCACCCCAGCAGGAGGCCCTGGGCCACGGGACCAGGCTCGTGGTCGGCAGCCTCGGCGACAACACCCTCGGCTTCGTCCAGATCCTCCAGCAGTGCTCCCGACGCCTCCGCGAGCTGGGCGAGACGCTGCCCGGCGACCCGGTCGACCCCGACGACCCGGCCGAGCGGTGCGCCGCCTTCTTCACCGTCGGCGACGGCAGGCGATGGCTCGACTCCCGGTTCGCGACGGTCGCGGAGGAGCTGGAGCGGTTGTTCGACACGATCGGCGCCTACTCCCCGGACGCCGAGACGGTGCTGGTCGGCTACCCGCGAATCGTGCCCGCCGACATCGTCAAGTGCCAGACCCCCGCACCCGGGCAGACCGACAAGCCGCTGGCCGACATCCCGACCGAAGCCCTGCCCGTGTTCGACAACATCCTGGAACGCCTCAACGACCTGATGCGCGCCAAGACCGACGACGCCGGAGCCGTGTTCGTCGACCTCTACACCGTCACCGGCGCCAACACCGCCTGCGACGGCGACCACCGCGGCATCGGCGGCCTGTTCGAGAACTCCCAGCTCAACTTCGGCACCACGCCGCTGCCCTGGGTCCTGCACCCCAACACCCGCGGACGGGACCTCCAGGCCCACCACGTCGCCACCGCCATCCGGCAAGCCCTCGACAGCTGACCTCCACCTGTGCCGACGCTCGTCGGCGAGGCGTTCGCGGCCTTGAGCGCAGGGCGCCAGGCGGCGTTCACGGCGCCGCGCCTCGTGCTGATGACCGAGGTGCAGCGACGCGTCGTGGACGAAGCCCTGCCGGCGGGCGCCGACACGCGGGACGGCCTGCGCCGGTTCCTGCGCGCCACACTCCACGAGCTGACCACCAGTCCACTGTGGAGCAGGCTGATGAGCCACCCAGACGAGATGCGCGCGGTCGCCGGAAAACTCGACCCCGTACGGGTCACCGCGACCAGCTGCTCGACCTCGACCACGTCGTCGGCGTGTTCATGATGGACCGGCGCCCCCACGCCTTGGCCGAAGAAGCCGCCGCCAGTCTGACGTCCAAGGGCCGCACCCTCGCCGTCATCAGCCTGGGCGACGACCGGTGGAGCAGCGGCCGTGCGTCGGGTCGACGGGTGTCACTTCTCGGCGGTGCCGGGTTTCACGCTGATGGACTCCTGGTAGACGTCCGCGTAGGTGCGCGAGTCCTTGATCAGGTCGTCGCAGAAGGCGGCGACGTCGTCACCGATGAGTTCCAGGACTCCCTTGCCGGCCGTGGCGCCCTCCTCGAAGAAGTCGACGAGCCCGGAGAGCAGGGTCCCGTCGGTCAGGTCGACCGGTCCGACCTTGATGAAGTACCGCTGGACCTCCTGGTAGACGATCCGGTAGTCCGGCGGCAGCGCCTTGACCCGCGCCAGGTGCGCCCGCCACTGCTTCTTGCCCTCGATGATGTCCTGAATGCCCACGTCAGCCTCCCAGCCGGGCCAGTTTCCGCGCGACGTTCCTGTTCAACTGCTCGCGCCACCGGTCGCGATAGGTCCGAGCCCCTGCCCCGCCGGCCAACGCCGCGCAGAAGCCCTTGATGTCGTCGCCCAGCACCTCGTGGATGCCCTGACCGTCGGCCGCGGTCTCTTCGAGCAGCCCCAGGGCGCCGTCGAGGATCGGCATCAGGTTCCGACCGGTGAAACTCCCGTAGGGGAAGAGATGGCCCACGACCTCTCCCCACGCCGCCCGGTAGTCGGCGGGCAACGCCTCTGCCCGGACTTGGAACGCCTTCCACTCCCTGGTGAGATCGCTGCCCGTGATGGTCTCCCAGAAGTTCATCTCCCGCCCTCCCTCAGCTTGTCGAGCCGTGACGCGATGTACTCCCACTTCGCCCAGAACGTCGCGAGTCGGTCGCGCCCCGCGTCGTTGAGCGTGTAGAACTTGCGCGGCGGGCCCACTTCGGACGGTCGTTTCCGCACCTCGACGAGCCCGTTCTTCTCCAGTCGCAGCAGGATGGTGTAGACCGTCCCCTCGACGACGTCGGCGAAGCCGAGCTCGTTCAGCCGCCGCGTGATGGCGTACCCGTAGGTCTCCTCGCTGCCGATGATCTCGAGCACGCAGCCCTCCAGCGTGCCCTTCAACATCTCCGTCAGGTCGTCCACCGCGCGCCCTCTTCGATCCGTCCGGTACTCGGTGCCACCCAGTACCACTACACGGTACCACCGAGTAGTGGGCGCCTCCCACCGATCAGGCGAACCTGCACCACCGGCTCTACTCAGCTTGACTAGGTACCGGTAGTCAGCAACACTGAGTAGGAGCGGAAGGAGGTGTCGCCATGGGCAAGCAGATAACGGAGATGCTCAAGGGAACGTTGGAGGGCATCGTCCTCGCGATCCTGGCCGGCCGGTCCGCGTACGGCTACGAGATCACGGCGTGGCTGCGGGACCAGGGCTTCTCCGACATCGCCGAGGGCACCGTCTACGCCTTGCTCATCAGGATCGAGCGGCGCGGCCTCGTCGACGTGGAGAAGGTCCCGTCCGAGAAGGGGCCGCCGCGCAAGGTCTACTCCCTGAACGCCCAGGGACAGGAGTACCTCGAAGAGTTCTGGAGGACGTGGAGCTTCCTCGCGGAACGACTGGACAAGCTCCGTGAAGGAGGCAACCGACCATGAACCTCTCGGATCTCGCCACGAAGGTGATCGGCGACAAACGGCGCTGGCGGGCGTACAAGGCGCGCGTGCGGGCGCTGCCGCCGAACTACCGCACGGCGGTCGACGCGCTCGAGCGGTACCTGATGTTCTTCGGGGCGTCCGACGGCGACGGCGCGGCGTCGATGTTCGAGGACATGGCCGACCTGTTCGAACGAGCCGCGGCGGACGGCACCCCGATCCGCGAGATCGTCGGCGAGGACCCCGTGGAGTTCGTCGAGGCGTTCCTGGCGAACTACACCAAGGGCGGCTGGGTCACCAAGGAACGGGAACGGCTCAGCAACCGCATCAAGAAGGCCGAAGAAGCATCCGGGGAGACCTCGTCATGACGGACGGAACGACCACCGAGCCCGTGATCCGCGTGCGGGGCCTCAAGAAGTCCTACAAGGCGGTGGAGGTGCTGCGCGGCGTGGACTTCGACGTGGCGCGCGGCAGCATCTTCGCACTGCTCGGTTCCAACGGCGCGGGCAAGACGACGGCCGTGAAGATCCTGTCCACGCTGCTCAGAGCCGACGCGGGCGAGGTGAGCGTCAACGGCTTCGACGTCGCCGCGCGAGCCGCGGACGTGCGGGAGTCCATCAGCCTCACCGGGCAGTTCGCCGCCGTCGACGAAATCCTCAGCGGGCGCGAGAACCTCGTGCTCGTCGCCCGGCTCCGTCACCTCGACGACCCGCGCGGGATCGCCGACGACCTGCTGAGGCGCTTCTCGTTGACCGACGCCGGCGCGCGGAAGGTGTCGACGTACTCCGGTGGCATGCGCCGCCGGCTCGACATCGCGATGAGCCTCGTCGGCAACCCACCGGTCATCTTCCTCGACGAGCCGACGACCGGGCTCGACCCCCAGGGGCGCATCGAGGTGTGGCAGGCCGTCAAGGAACTCGCCGCCCAGGGCACGACCGTGCTGCTCACGACCCAGTACCTGGACGAGGCCGAACAACTCGCCGACCGGATCGCGATCCTCCACGAGGGCCGGATCATCGTGAACGACGCCCTCGCCGAGCTGAAGAAGCTGCTCCCACCCGCCGAGGTCGAGTACGTCGAGAAGCAGCCGAAGCTGGAAGACGTCTTCCTCGCGCTCGTCGGCGACAAGAAGTAGGGAAACGATGATGGCCAAGCACTTCCTCGGCGACACGAACGTCCTGCTGGGACGATCCCTGCGCCACATCACCCGCAGCCCCGACACGATCATCACCACCGCGATCATGCCGATCGCCATGATGCTGATGTTCGTCTACGTGTTCGGCGGTGCGATCGACACCGGTTCGGACTCCTACGTGCAGTACATGCTGCCCGGCATCCTGCTCATCACCGTCGCCTCGGGCATCTCCTACACCGCGTTCCGGCTCTTCCTGGACATGAAAGGAGGCATCTTCGAGCGGTTCCAGTCCATGCCCATCGCGCGGTCGTCCGTGCTGTGGGCGCACGTCCTCACCTCGCTGGTCGCCAACCTGATCTCGCTGGTGGTCGTCCTGCTCGTGGCGCTGCTGATGGGCTTCCGGACGAGCGCGGGCGTGGCCGAGTGGCTCGCGGTCGCGGGCATCCTGTTCCTGTTCACCCTGGCGTTGACGTGGCTCGCCGTCATCCCCGGCCTCACCGCGAAATCCGTCGACGGCGCGAGCGCGTTCTCCTACCCGCTCATCTTCCTGCCGTTCCTCAGCTCCGCCTTCGTGCCGACCGACACCATGCCCGGCCCCGTGCGCGCGTTCGCCGAGCACCAGCCGGTCACCTCCATCGTCAACACCATCCGCGGCCTGTTCACCCAGCAGCCCATCGGCGGCGACATCTGGCTCGCCCTCGCCTGGTGCGTCGGCATCCTCGTCGTCGCCTACGTCTTCGCCGCGGTCACGTACCGCCGCAAGATTTCCTAGCTGCCGCGATCCGGAGCGGTCAACGACTCCGGCGGCAAGCGACCAGCCTCACCCCACAACGCCCTCGCCCCTTGCGGGCCTGTTCGGCGTGCCCGCACGCGGTGACTGCCCGGTGTCAGCACGGTGACTGCCCCGTGTCAGGGCGGCGAGCGATCGTGTCTCCAGTAACCCCAGATCAGACTTATCGGAAGGAAAGCGCCATGCCAGGCACGAGGATCTCAGGCGTCGAGGACGGCTGGGGCAAGGTCGCCGACGTGTTCCGGGCGAACTTCGAGGGCGACCCCGGCGAAGTGGGCGCGGCGTGCAGCGTCTACGTCGACGGCCGCCCCGTGGTCGACCTGTGGGACGGCCTCGCCGACCGCAAGAACAACCGACCGTGGACCGGGGACACCGTCGCCCAGGTCGCGTCGACCACGAAGGGCGCGACCGCGATCTGCGCGCACCTGCTGGTCCAGCGCGGACTGCTGGACCTCGACGCCCCGGTCGTCCGGTACTGGCCGGAGTTCGGCGCGCACGGCAAGGACCGGATCACCGTGCGTTGGCTGCTGTCGCACCAGGCCGGTCTGCCGATCGTCGACGGACCGCTGACGTTCGAGCAGGCGTGCGACTGGGACCCGGTCATCCGCGCCCTCGAAACGCAGCAGCCGCTGTGGGAGCCGGGCACCGAGCACGTCTACCACGCCGTCACCTACGGCTTCCTGGTCGGCGAGGTCGTGCGCCGGATCACCGGCAAGTCCCTCGGCACGTTCTTCGCCGAGGAAGTCGCCGCCCCGCTCGGGCTGAGCGCCTGGATCGGCCTGCCCGCGGAGCACGAGCCGCGGGTGGCCGACTTCGAGGACGCCGCGCCGTTCACCCTGGAAGAACTGCTCGCCGGCATGATCGCGACGACCGGCCTCGACGCCGACACTGTCACCACGTGGGTCCAGTCGATGTGGAGCCCCGACGCGGTCCAGATGCACGCCGGCGTGCTCGGCGGCGCCATGGACCCCGCGACCGGCTACTTCCGGACCCGCGAGTGGCGGGCGGCGGAGTTCCCGGCCGCGAACATGGTCGCCGACGCACACTCCCTGGCCCGCATGTACGCCGCCACGGTCAGCGACGTCGACGGCGTGCGACTGCTCGACCCGACGACGGTCGAGACGATGACCGCCATCCAGACCGACAAGACCCGCATGTACGGGCTGCCGCCCGGCCTGGACATCCCCGCCGAGCGCTCCTTCAACATGTCACTCGGCTTCTGGCGCGCCTGCCCTCCGCTGCCCATGGTCGGCCCCGGCTCGTTCGGCCACCCCGGTTCGGGCGGGTCGATCGCGTTCGGCGACCCCGACGCCCGCGTCGGCTTCGGCTACGTCACCAACCTCTGGAACTACCGCCCCGACGACCCGCGGGCGACGGCGCTGGCCGCGGCCGTCCGGTCCTGCCTGGGGTGACGGGCGCACCGGAGCTGAGCCGTGCCCCCGCCTCTCGCTGGAGGCGGGGGCACGGTGGCGGCAGCGCGTGGACTTGTCGGAGCACCCGCTGCCGGTTCATGAGGGCTACTTCGACGGTGCGATCAGCCCGGAGCCGCCTGCCCGCGCGGCGTCGAAGCGGCGGGTCACGTCGGCCCAGTTCACCAGCGACCACAGCTTCTGCACGTAATCCGGCCGCACGTTGCGGTACTGCAGGTAGTAGGCGTGCTCCCACGCGTCGAACACCAACACCGGGGTGGTGTTCATGCCGACGTTGCCGTGGTGGTCGTAGACCTGCTCCACGACCAGGCGCTGCGACAACGGCTCCCACGCGAGCACACCCCAGCCCGAGCCCTGCACCAGCGTGGTGGTGGCCGAGAGCTGCTTGGCGAACGCGTCGAACGAGCCGAAGTGCTCGTCGATCGCCGCCGACAGCTCGCCCTCGGGCCGGTCACCGCCGTCCGGGCTCAGGTTGTCCCAGAACATCGTGTGCAGCACGTGCCCGGACAGGTTGAACGCGAACGTCTTCTCCAACCCGACGATCCCGGAGAAGTCGTCCTTCTCCCGCGTCTCCGCCAGCCGCTCCAGCATGTCGTTGGCGCCCTTGACATACGCGGCGTGGTGCTTGCTGTGGTGCAGTTCCAGGATCTCCCCGGTGATCGCGGGCTCCAGCGCCGCGTAGTCGTAGGGCAGGTCCGGCAGCACGTACTGACTCATCAGTCTCCCCAGGCAACCTCGTGATCTATTGCCAGTCTTCCGCAATAGCAAGTTTCTGGCAACTAGGCACCGTGGCGACTTCGTCCGTCTGAGCGAGGGTTCGGGTTTGTGGTTGACATGGGGCCGGCGTGGTCCCCATCGTCTGTAGCCATGGTCACGCGCCGGGCAGTGCTCCTGCGGTCGACGTTGCCGGTCCTCGTCGCCGCCGTGGTGGCGGTCTTGGGTGGCCTCCCAGCGGGGCACGCCCGCGCCGAGTCGCCCTCGGTGGTCGTGGACCACGGCGGCACGGACTACGCGGTCATGCCCGGCTCGGGAAGCGCGGTGGTCCGGGTGTCGCTGTCCGGCCCGCCGGCCACCACGACGACCTTGACCGTCGCGTGGGTCGAGGCGGGCACGACGGCGCCGGTGTTCGTCAGCTCACGCCGCAAGCTGACCTTCACCGCGGCCGACTGGAACGTGCCGCGGCCGGTCAGGATCATTTCGCTGCGCGACTTCGGCCCGGGTGCGTTCAGCGTGACGGGACCGGGCGTGACGGGCGGGGTGATCCGGGTCTACTCCAGCACGATGCCGTTGCCGCCCAACGTGAACCGGAGCTGCGCGGTCACCGGCACCACCACCAACTCGTGGCCGGGCGGCTACACCACCACGGCCACCGTGACCAACGTGGGCACGGGCCCCTTGACGGACTGGACCGTGACCGCGCTGTTCGACGGTGACGAGCAGGTCGTCGCCGCCGGGTCCGGCGAGTGGGGCCAGTACGGCCGGGGCGCGGCCATCGCCGCACCGATGGGCCAGCGACCGCTGGCACCCGGCGCGTCGGCGACCATCGGCTTCCAGGTCCGGTTCGCCCACCGGGCCGGCGGTCCGTGGCTGCGCTGCACACCCGAGCCGTACCTGTTGCCGGCCCCTCCCACCACGACCACCAGTTCGCGCTGAGGCCAGCCGGACCTGTTCACACAGCGAGCCTGACTGCGGGCCGCTGGGCTCGACCATCCCGCTGGCGAGCGGCTCCCACCGGAGTCGACGGCACGGTCCGTGTTCGGCCGCGACGCCGTCACCTCCCGTTCGTGGACGTCTCACTCGCACGGTCGGTTTCGCCCGCTGTCCACAGCAGGGTGCGGCATCAGCTGCCTACCGTCCAACGGTGTCGGTGTCGCCAACATGAGCACGGAGGCGGGGATGGACGTCGGGTGGTCTGGCAAAGCGGCGGCGGTCGCGGCGGCGGGACTGTTGCTGACCGGTGTGGTCAGCGCCGGAAGTGCCGGGGCGGTACCGCAGACGCGGGTGATGTTCTCGCTCGAGTTCGCCAACGCCGGTGAGTCCGGCGACCCCGAGCCGTACGGGGCGGTGGTCCTGCGGCTGTCCGACCGGGACAGGTTGCTGTGGCGTCAAGGGCCCGCCGAGGACATCCCGTCCCAGTGGCGGTACCCGGCGACCGGTTTCGCCGTGGAGGAGGTGGAGTTCCCCGAGGACGCCGTCAACGAGGTGTGCGCCTACGTCCGCGAGCGCGACGAGGACTCCGACGACGACCAGCTCGCCGCCGGCTGCCTGCCCTACCGCGGCCACTACGAGCCCTACGTGATCGAGGGCCAGGACGGCCAGGTGACCGTCAACATCTATGGCATCGGCTGAGCGAATCCGCATCCCCGAACAGTGCGCCGGGACACCGCCGGATCGGGGAAACCATTACGACCAGGGAGACGGCAATGATCCTTACCGCATCGAAGGTGTTGTCGACGGGGCTGCTCCTCGCGGCCGCCGGAGTCCTGGCGCCGGGGACGGCGACGGCCGCACCCGCGCCCAGGGACTTCGGCGACTGCATGGACATCGCCGTGGGCGAGCACGACGCCGACCCGTGGATCGCCCACGACGCCTGCGACTCCCCCGAGTTGACCACCTGCTACCGCATCCTCCGCGACGCCTACGGCCGCCAGCCCTGGATCCTCGACGCCTGCAAAGCCCGAACCGAATGACTCCTGCACCCTGGCGGGCCACGAACGGCGAGAGGCCCTTCGGTTCCGCACGGCCCGCCGGCAAGCGATCGCGAAATCCCTAGACGCGCAACGGCCTGCGCGCGGCGAGCAGCAGGACCACCACCAGCATGACCACGCCCGCCATGGCAACGGCGCCCGGCGGCAGCCCCAGCACCGTCCCGTCGTGGCCCCGGAGCATGCCCATGAAGTCCAGCATGGGCAGACCGCTGAAACCGCCGTACCACAGCGGAACGTAGACGGCCTGGAACACGCGGTGGGTGCGGCTGAGCGATCCGAGCAGCAGCGCCAGGGACGGGATGAACAGGGCGGCGGCACCCCAGGAGGTCAGCCCCGCCAGGTCGCCCGCCCAGGCCATCCGGACTGCGGCGGCGCCACCGATACCCGCTGTCAACAGGACGCCCGCGATCCACTCGGCGACCACCCGCGGCCGGACGGCGGGGTACGGGCCCAGCAGCGCCTGCACGCCGGACTCGTGGCGCTGGGTGCCCAGGCGTGACCACACCAGGACCGGCCAGATCCACGCGAGGGGCAGCATCAGCCTGCTGATGCCCGGGGTCGTCGCGGCGAACGTGAGCATGATCCCGAAGCCCGCACCGGCCCACCACCACTTCGACACGCCCTGAACCAGGATGCGCAGCTCACCCGACACCAAGCGGGGGAACACCACCAGCCGGCCGCCGCGCACCACCTCGGTCCGCGGACCACCGCGGGCGCTGAACGCCCCGCTCTCCATGGCCGCGATGCCCGGCACGCCGGGAGCGCGGTGCTCGTCCTGCTCCCACGTGGCCGGCGCGACCGGTCGGCGAGGGAGGAACCGGTTCACCCGCGCCGGGTCGAACCGGCCGAACCACAGCACCGGCAGCAGCGCGACCGCCACCCCTACGCCGATCAACGCCAGCCGGGTGAGCAGGAACTCCGCGCTCGGGGTGAAGCCGAGCCACTCGAACGGCACCAGCGGCTCGTCCAGGTAGGTCAGGCCGAGGCTGAACTCGCCGCCGGTGACGTCCAGACCGCGCCACAGCATCTCGGCGCCGATCGACTCCACCACCGCGGGCACGCCCAGACCGCCGAGTGGCGCCGCGGGGCTCTGCCCGGCCAGCGCCGCGACCATCCAGCAGAAGAACCAGAGGACGTTGCCCATGCCCGTTCTGAGCAACGGCGTCAGCTCGAAGAACAGCGCCGCGCTCGCGGTGAGCACCACCGCCGGGAACGCCATGACCGCGAACGGCGTCAGCAGCGCCACCGGGTCCACCGACGTCGACTCACCGCGGGCCAGCTGCATCACCAGCGCCGTCACGGCCAGCACGACCAGCATCGACGACAGCACCAGCACGTTGCTGAGGAACTTGGCCGCCAGGTAGGCGGTGGTGCGCAACGGCGTGGCGGCCAGCAACTGCCCCACGTTGGTGCTCTCGTCGCGGGCGATGGTGTTGCGGACGACGTAGAAGCCGCCCAAGAGCAGCCAGAGGGTGCTCGCCAACGCCGTGGCCATGCCGACGTACGCGCTGTTGTAGAGCCCTCGGTAGGGCCCCAGCTGCATGATGGCCCAGTGCGAGTCCGCGGCAGGCACCGCGACGTACCCCAGCAGGATCGCCGCCAGCAGGGTCACTGCGTAGGCGGGTCTGCGCACGCGGTCGCGGAAGTCACCGACCGACAGCGTGATCAGCAGCGCCGGGTTCACCGCCCCGCCACGTTCCGGTGGGCGGTCGGGCCGCTGATCACGCCCAGGTAGGCGTCCTCGAGGTCCGGGGGGACCGGCGTGGCGCCCATGGCCGGGTTGACCGAGGACAGCAGCCGCACCCGGACGCCTTCCGTGGTGCGGACCATCCGGCTCACGGTGTACCGCGCCTGCACGGCGTTGACCGCCGTGGCGGGCACGGTCGTCTCCCAGACGTGGCCGTCGATGTCCCGCAGCAGCTGTTCGGGCGTGCCGCGGCGCAGCAGCCGACCGCGGGCGACGATCGCGATGTCGGCGGCCACCGAGTCGACGTCGGAGACGATGTGCGTGGACAGCAGCACCACGCGGTTCACGGACAGGTCGCTGAGCAGGTTGCGGAAGCGCACCCGCTCCTCGGGGTCGAGGCCCGCGGTCGGCTCGTCTACGATGATCACCCGCGGGTCGCCCAGCAGGGTCTGCGCGATGCCGACCCGGCGCATCATGCCCCCGGAGTACTTGCCCAGCGGGCGCTTGAGCGCTTCGGTGAGGTTGACCAGTACCAGCAGCTCGTCGATGCGCGCCTTGGCCGACCGCGCCGAGATGCCCTTCGCCGCGGCGAGGTAGGTCAGGAACTCGCGCGCGGTCAGGTTCGCGTACACGCCGAAGTCCTGCGGCAGGTAGCCGAGCGCGTTGCGCAGGGCGTTGGGGTGCGCCACCGCGTCGACGCCCTCGAACACCACCCGCCCCGAGGTGGGTCGGGTGACCGTGGCCGCGATGCGCATCAGCGAGGACTTGCCCGCGCCGTTGGGGCCGAGCAGGCCGAGCAGGCCGGGCTCCAACCGCATGGTCAGGCTGTCCACCGCGCGCTTGCCGCCGCGGTAGACCTTGCTCACGTCGATGAGGTCCAGCACGGCGCTACCCCGCCTTCGCGACGGTCGCCCGGCCCACGCCGGCCTGCACCACCACGGTGCGGGAGCCGGGGAAGTCGGTCATGCTCTCGTTGTCGTTGCAGGCGGTCAACGCCGCCGGCGCGCCCGCGGTCGTCCTGTGTGATGGCACCTTGTCTCCCGGATCCCGTGATTGGTGTCCTCAGCTTCCGGCGCACCGGCGGAACCGGGATCTGCCGTTCGGGAGAGATCGCCGCACGGGTTCGTCACGTGAGGCGGCGGGCCCGTCCTCCGGTCAGGTCGGGTACGGGGAGGCTCGCGGCCACCCGCCAGCCGGAGCCGCGCGGACCAGCCTCCAGCGTGCCGCCCATGGCCTCGATCCGCTCGCGCAGCGCCACCAGGCCACTGCCCCCACCGGTACGGGGCGCGGCGGAGGTCGCACCCCGCCCGCCGTCGTCGGCGATCGAGACCTGCACGGCCGTTCCCCCGACGAGGGCCACGACGACGGTCACCGCGCCCACGTCGGACACGTGCCTGCGGACGTTGGTGAGTGCCTCGAGCACCACGGCGTAGCCGACGGCCTCGCCCTCCCGGTCGAGCTTGCCCAGGGCGGTGTCCTTGACGTCGCAGCGAACTTTGGCACCGGGCGCGGCACGGGCGAACCGGTCCACCAGGTCCGGCAGGTCGGCCAGGCCGTAGAGCCGGGCGGTCTCGCCCGCGCTCGCGTCGTCGGGCCGGCGCAGTGCCGCCACGGTGCGGTCCATGGACGCCAACGCCCGCAGTCCGGCATCCTCGACGTGCGCGAACACCGCGCGGGCCTCGTCCTCGTCGTACCGGGCGAACTGGGCGGCCTGCACCTCGACGACGATCCCGGTCACCTCGTGGGCGACGAAGTCGTGCAGCACCCTGGCGACCTCCAGCCGCTGCTTGCCGCGGGCCTCGGCCACGGCCGTCACGCGCCGGGTGTCCAAGCTGCGGAGGTAGACCCCGATGCCGATCGCGAAGGGCAGCAGGAGCAGCACGCACCCCAGCCCGAACACCGAGGCGTCCCACTTCGGCGGATCCGGGTGCAACGTGAAGCGCAGCGGCAGCGCCAGCGCCGCGACGGCCGCCACCGTGGCGACCGGCACGACGCGGTCGGCCCGCAGCAGCCGCACGGACCGCCCGAGCAGCACCAGCAGCGCGAGCAGTTCGAACGGCAGCCAGAGCAGCGCCATCCCCGGCGGACCGAAGTAGGCCACGTCCAGCACCAACGACAGCGCGGACACCACCGTCACCACCGAGGCGAGCCCGAACCTGCCCTCGGACGGGCGCCACATCGCCGCCGACATGACCACCGCGGCGGACAGGGCCACCACAACGGCGCCGGAGGGCAGACCGGGCGTGCCAGAGGGCACGGCGAAGGCGGGTAGCAGCAGGAAGACCGCGCTCAGGACGTGGCGCAGCACCGGGCGAGCGGGTTTGCGCGCCTCCGTGGCCGGACCGCGGGACACCGGTCAGAACCCTTGTCTGGTCGCGTAACCCATCTCGTGCGCCCACACGGCGATCCCCACCCGGTTGCGCACGCCGAGCTTGCGCTGGATGGCGGCGACGTGCGTCTTGACCGTGCCCGCGGAGATGAACAGCAGCGTCCCGATGTCGGCGTTGGTCTGCCCCTCGGCCACCTTGCCCGCGATCTCGATCTCGCGTTCCGTCAACGGCTCGACCGGGGCCCGCCGGTCGGGCTTGGCGTCCACGACGTGGCGCAGCAGCCGCACGGTGATCGACGGGCTGATCAAGCTGTCGCCGTTGACCGCGGCCCGCACCGCTTCGACCAGCAGCACCGGGCCCGAGCGCTTGAGCAGGAAGCCGGAGGCGCCGTGGCGCAACGCCGGGTATACGTACTCGTCCAGGTCGAAGGTGGTCACCACGACCACCCGCACCGGCACGGTGGCGTCCGGGCCGGCGAGCCGCCGGGTGACCTCCAAGCCGTCCATCCTCGGCATCCGGACGTCCAGCAGCGCCACGTCGGGCCGCAGTCGTTGGGCCTGCTCCAGCGCGCTGAGCCCGTCAGCCGCCTCGCCGACGACCTCCATGTCCGGCTGGCTGTCCAGGACCCGACGCATCCCGCGCCGGACCATGTCCTGGTCGTCGGCTATCAGCAGACGGATCGTCACAGTCAGTAATTGTGTCACACCGCCTTCGACCGAGGGGCACTGCCGGAGTCGGCAGTGCCCCACGCTCGGGTGTCAGCAGTTCGGCGCGCTCCACGTGCGGACGGTGTCGTTCGCGACGTGCGTGTGGTCGTTGTGGCCCGGGTAGCCCGGGCCGAGGATTTCCTCGAAGCCGGACGTCTTGGCCGCGTGGTACATCTGGCACAGCGTCGGGCCGCTGCGGGTGCTGAAGTCGGTGGCCTGGCCGTACATGTGCCGGCTGTTCGACGCACCGCCGACCGAGCGGTTGCAGGCGACGCTGCGGAACGAGATGCTGACGACCATCGGTCGGTCGCCCAGCTTGTGCCGCATCGCTTCCAGCTGCCACATCATCCGCAGCGTGTTCCGCTTCGCGGTCGTGGCGTCGACCATGCCGCCGTTGAAGTTGTTCGCGCCGCAGTTGTCGTCCATCTCGCCGTACGAGAAGTGGATCGGCGTGCAGTCGGCGTCCTGCAGGGCGTAGATCTTGTTGAACACCCCCTGGCCGGCGATGCTGTCGACGGGGAGGCCGTACGCGTCCTTGAACCGGCTGACCGCGCGGGCCGTGGCGGGCCCGAAGTCGCCGTCGATGGCCAGGTTCTCGCCGGACGCGACCCAGCCCGCGAGCCGGACCTGCAGTTCGGCGACGTCGTTGCCGCTCGAGCCCTCGGTGAGCGTGCGGTTCCAGGTGTAGCAACCGTCGGCGGAGGCAGGGTTCGGCGCCACCACGTCCGCCGTCACCGTGCCCGCGACGGCGATCCCCAAGGCGGACAATAAGTACAACAGCCTTCTGCGCATACGTGTGCCTCCACGTTAACTGATCGTTCACCGAACGGAGACCTTGTCGAAATGTGATCCAAGGTCATGATCCGTATAGTTCGCGCTCGCGACAAAGATCTCCATGCGAGCAACCGTCGGTTCACCGTCAACTTGTCCGCAGGTGACTGGATGCATGACGACGAGGCGCCGCCACCGGCGGCGGAACCCGTGGAGCTGTCGAGCCTGCTCCGCTCGTTTCGCACCCGCGCCCTGCTCACCCAAGAGGAACTGGCCGAACGCGCGGGGCTGGGTGTGTCCAGCATCCGCGGCGCGGAGTCCGGCCGGATCCGCCGCCCGCGTGCCGCCTCCGTCCGCCAACTCGCGGACGCCCTGAACCTTCCCGCGCCGGATCGGGACCGCCTGATCCAGGCCGCCCTCGGCGCGCCGGGCGAACCCACGACGGCGGGGCGCTCGGATCGGGTGGACACCGCGCCGGCGCAGTTACCCCCGGCCGCACCGGGCTTCGTCGGACGCGCGACCGCGCTCGGCGCCCTGGACGCGTTGCTGCCCGCCTGTGACGAACCGGGCGGCACGATCGCGGCGATCTCCGGCATGGCCGGTGTCGGCAAGACCGCGTTGGCCCTGCATTGGGCACACCGGATCGCCGACCGCTTCCCGGACGGGCAGCTCTACGTCAACCTGCGCGCCTTCGACCCGACCGGGGAGCCGGTTCCTCCCGCCGAAGCCCTCCGCGACCTGCTCGACGCACTCAACGTGCCGCCGCACCGCGTCCCGTCCACCCTGAACGCCCAGACCGGGCTCTACCGCAGCCTGCTCGGCAACCGCCGGATGCTCATCCTGCTCGACAACGCCCGCGACACCGAGCAGGTCCGCCGGCTGCTGCCCGGAGCCGACGGTTGCCTCGTGATCGTGACCAGCCGGGACCGTCTCACGAGCCTGGTCGCCATCGAGGGCGCTCAACCCCTGCCCTTGGACGTGCTCACCGTCGGCGAAGCCCGTGAGCTCTTGGCGCTGCGCATCGGGACCGCCCGCGCCGCGGCCGACCCGGAGGCCGTCGACGAGATCATCGACCGGTGCGGCCGGCTGCCACTGGCCCTCGCCGTCGTCGCCGCTCGCGCCGGCACCCAGCCCGGTGTGCCACTCCCCCTCCTCGCCAAGGACATGAGGCAGGCGGGCGACGTCCTCGATTCGCTGGACGAGCCCGGTGACCCGGCCGACCTGCGGACGCTGTTCTCCTGGTCCTACCAGGACCTGGACGAGGACGCCGCTCGGATGTTCCGGCTGTTGGGCCTGCACCCCGGCCCCGAGGTGTCGACGGCCGCCGCGGCCTGCCTCGCGGACGTCACCCGCGCACGAGGCCAGACCCTGCTGTCGCGACTGACCCGCGTGCACCTGATCTTCGAACTCACACCGGGACGGTACGGCCTGCACAACCTGTTGCACGCCTACGCGGCCGAGCTGGCCCTGGCCGAGGAGAGCGCCGATCGCCGTCGTACGGCCACCCACCGACTGCTCGACCACTACGTCCACACCGCGTACGCGGCGGCCCGGCGGCTCAGCCCTCATCGCCCGACGAGCGTTCCCGATCCGCCTCCACGACCCGACGGAGAGGACGTCGACGACCCGGCAGCCGCGCTGGCGTGGTTCCGCGCCGAGTTCCCGGTCCTGCGCGGCCTGGCCGACCAGACCGCGGCCGCCGGGCTACCCCTGCACACCTGGCAGCTCGCCTGGGGCCTGCGGGACTTCCTGCACCGGCAGGGGCACTGGCACCACATGGTGTCGATCCACCGGTCGGCCCTGAACGCCGCCCGTGAGCTGCAAGACCGGGCACTGGCGGCCTATGCCCTCCGCAACCTCGGCACGGCGTCGACCAGGCTGGGCCGGTTCGAGGAAGCCGAGGACCACCACGCGGAAGCGCTCAGCCTGTCGACCGCGCTCGCGGACCACGTCGGGATGGCCAACGCCGAACTCTGCCTGATCGAACTGGCCGAAGCACGGCGGCAGTACGACATCGCGCTGGTGCACGCCCGCCGCGCCTTGCGCCACTACCGGGCCGCGGGTGACAAACCCGGCGAGGCTCACGCGCTCAACGGGCTCGCCTGGGCCTCCCTGCACCTCGGTCATTACGACGCCGCGATCCGCTACGGCCGCCAAGCGCTGACGGTCTGGGAAACGACCCGGAACCCGCTCGGCGCCGCCCACGTCATCGCCAACCTCGGTCACGCCCACCGCGGGCTCGGCAAGCTCCCGGAAGCCATCACCTTCCTCCAACGCGCCCTCCCGCTGTCGGTGGAGGTGGGCGATCGCTACCTGGAAGCCGAAGTCCTCACCGCGATCGGGGACGTCCACCACGCCGCGGACGACCCCGACCAGGCGCGGCAGGCGTGGGATCGGGCCCGGGAGATCCTCCGGATGCTCGGGCACGCCAAGGTGGAGGAGCTGCGGGCCAGGTTGGGCGACGACCGTTAGGGCCGATACCGGTTACCTGGACTGCGTTGTCACCAACCGGCATGCAGGTAGCCGGTCTGCCGGAGATCGTGATCTACCGGGTCGGCTTCTGCCACACGACGATGTCCAGCGTCGCCTGCCCGTTTTCCATGGCGACGATGACGATCCGCGCATGGGCGCCGGTGTTGGTCTTCACGCAGAACGCGGCGTCCTTGACGAAGCCGCTCGCTCCGACGTTGCCCTCATACCCGGCGCGTTGACAGTCTTCGAAGGTCGCCTCGGCGGTCACGGGAGCGATGTCGGAGGGCGCCCACAGGTAGCTCGCGTCGTAATAGAGGTCCTGCCCGGACTCACCGTCCCTCGGGTGGGCGATCCAGACCGGGTCCCGGGAATCCAGGTCCACCCCGTAGTCCTCGGTCAGCCGGATCGGCTTGTCGCCGGTGGCTCGGCTGATCTCGGGCGTCGCGGGGGCGGACTTCGACCGCGAGGTCGGCTGCACGCCGTCAGTGGTCGGTTCCGTCGCGGCGCTCGTGGTCGTCGTGCCGGACGTCGCGCCGCTCGCCGGGGCGGGCGGGTCCACCAGTGCGCGGTCGACCACGAGGGTGACCGCCACCGCACCCGCGACGATTCCCGCGACCGCCAGCAGCACCCACCGGTCCACCGGTTTGCCGACGCTGGTCACGAGCTGCACCGTGCCCAGCAGCAACGCCACCACGCCGACGACCACGGCGATGGTCCGCGCGGAACCCGCGAGCACCGCCACCACGGCCGCGACGTCGGCGACGATTCCGATCAACCACAACCGCTGCGACACGGGTTTGCGCTCCGGCCCGCGTTGTTCGAGGAGGTCCGATCGTGGCCGCGTCGACGAGTCCGTCACCTGTTCCCCTTCGTGGAGCCGACAGGCGTGCAACCTACCGCCCGTCACGGATGACCAACCGCCAGGCATTCCGACATGAGAGTTCCTCGTGCCACGACAATCTCCGGACCGCGCGACGACACATTTGTCCGGGTGTTCACCGGCGTGTTCGCCGGTCCCGGTCGGCAGCTTCGACGATCCCGGTCCGGTAGGCCAGCACGATCAGTTGGACGCGGTCGCGGAGGTCGAGCTTCTGGAGGATGTGCGTGATGTGCGTCTTGACGGTGGTGTCGCCGATGTGGAGTTCCCGGCCGATCTCCGAGTTGGAGAGCCCGCGCGCGATGAAGTGAAGGACTTCGTGTTCGCGTGCCGTGAGGTCATCGAGTTCTTTCGGCGGTGGTGTGGGGCGCGGGATGCGGGTGAACTGCTCGATCACGCGTTTCGTGACCGTGGGCGAGAGCAGGGCGTCGCCGGCGGCCACCGTGCGGATCGCGGCGATCAGCTGCTCGGGTGGGTCGTCCTTGAGCACGAAGCCGCTGGCGCCTGCTTTCAGCGCCTCGTAGATGTACTCGTCCAGGTCGAACGTCGTGAGGACGAGGACCCGGGCTGCGGCGTCCGTCGCGAGGATGCGCCGGGTGGCCTCGATCCCGTCCAGCTCGGGCATGCGGATGTCCATGAGGACGACCGTGGGATGAACGCGGGCCGCCTGCCGGACCGCCTCCAGCCCGTTGCCCGCCTCGGCCACGACCTCGATGTCCTGTTCGCGGGCGAGCAGCATGCGGAAGCCGGCGCGGACCATCGACTGGTCGTCGGCGACGAGGACGCGGATGGTCGGGTTCGACTCACTCATCGACCCTCGCCGGTGAGTGGCAGGCGCGTGCTGAGGACGAACCCGCGGTCGGGCAGGGCACCGACGGTCATGTCGCCACCGTAGATCTTGACACGCTCGCGGATCCCGGCGAGCCCGTGCCCGAGACCGTTGTCCGGCACCGCGCCCACGCCGTCGTCGCGCACCTCCAGCCGCACTTCGCCGGGCAGGTAGTGGACGATCACGTCCGCGTGCGTGGCGCGTGCGTGCTTGAGGACGTTGGTGAGACCTTCCTGGACGATCCGATAGGCGGAGCGGTCGATCGCCTCCGGCAGCGGTGACGACTCGCCGTCGACGTGCAGCCGGACGGGCAGCCCGGCGCGTTCCACCTCGGCCAGCAGCACGTCCAGGTTGCCGAGCCCGGGATGGGGCGTCAGTTCGGCGTCCTCACCGTCCCGCGTCGCGCCGACGAGGCGGCGCATTTCGGCGAGCGCGGTGCGGCCGGCCCGCTCGACGTCGCGCAGCGCGGCCGCCTCCTCGACGAACGGGTCGGGCAGCTTGTGCCGGATGGCGCCGACCTGGAGCACCATGACGCTGACGGCGTGGGCCACGATGTCGTGCAGTTCGCGGGCGACGCGGGCGCGTTCCTCCGCGACGGCGATCCGGGCGGCCGCCTCGCGTTCCCGTTCGGCGGTGGTCGCGCGTTCCTCCGCCGCCTCGGCCTGCGTCGCGTGCTCACGGAGGGCGTAGCCGGCGAGCCAGCAGACCGCGAACAGGATCGGGCTGAACACGAGCTGGCCGGTGGTGTGGTCGGGATTGTGGTTCACGACGACCGCGCCCCCGCCGAGCACGACCGCCAGCCCGAGCCGCGCCCGGACGGCATCACCGACGTTGCCGAGCAGGAACGAGGCGACCATGCCCGCGCCGAACACGCTGATCGTGAACACCACCACCCGCCCGTCGACGAACGACAGCGCGATCCCCGCCAGCCAGACCGCCACCGGCGCGGCGAAGGGGAACCGGCGGCGCGCGAGCAGGGGCAGCACGACGAGCGCGACCGCCGGCGCGGTGAACCACAGGGTCGTGTCCGGCGCTTTCGGTGAGCCGTGCCGGAGGGAAACCTCGAGCGCGCTCCCGACCGCCGCGATCACGATCAGGGCGTCGAAACCGTGCCTGCGCACGAGAAAGTTCACGCGTCGACGGTACTGAAGGCGCTCGCACCCCACCTCCGACTCAGGTAGGACACGGACTCGTCGGCAGGTCCGAGGCCGACTCCAGCCTCGCGACGACGTGCCGACCCGCGGTAGCGCCCTAGCGTCGGGCTCCTCGACACCCGACCACGAAAGGGACGATCCGTGGCGATCACCCGCACCGTCGCCCTCGCACTCATCGCCGTCCTGGCCGGAGGGCTGGCGTACTTACGGATCGACCTGCACTCGGACGGGACGATCTCCGTGCCACAGGGGGCGAAGGCGGGCGAGGTGAGCCTCGAACCCTGCGACTACGCCACCGAGGACGGCGAACACCCGGCCGAGTGCGGAACGCTCGTGGTGCAGGAGAACCGCGCCGATCCGCGATCGCGGCTGATCGCGTTGCCGATCGTGCGCGTGCACGCGAAGACCGATCGTCCCGCCGAGCCGATCTTCCACCTCGAAGGCGGACCCGGGCTGTCGAACATGGACTTCCCGACCGCGAACCGGTTCCTCGCCGACCATGACGTCGTCCTCGTCGGCTACCGGGGCGTGGACGGCTCGTCGCGGCTCGACTGCCCGGAGGTCACCTCGGCGCTCCAGCACTCGACCGACCTGGTCGTCGAGGAGACCCACCACGCCTACGCCGACGCGTTCCGCGCCTGCGCGAAACGGCTGTCCGACGCCGGCGCCGGTCTCGACGGCTACAGCCTCGCGCAGCGGGTCGACGACATGGAGGCGGCACGTGTGGCGCTCGGCTACGAGCGCATCAACCTGCTGAGCGAGAGCGCCGGCACCCGCACCGCGATGATCTACTCCTGGCGGCACCCCGCCCGCCTCCACCGGTCGGTGATGATCGGGGTCAACCCACCCGGCCACTTCCTCTGGGACCCGGCGACGACGGACGCCCAACTCCGGCGCTACGCCGAGCTGTGCGCCGAGGACGACACCTGCCGCGCCCGCACCGACGACCTCGCCGAGTCGATGCGCCGCACCTCGGCACAGCCGCCCGACCGGTGGCTGTTCCTGCCGATCAAGCCGGGCAACGCGCGGGTGGCCGCGTTCTTCGGGCTCTTCGACTCGACGTCGGCCGCGTCGATTCCGGCCCCGACGACGCTGGACTCGTGGCTCGCCGCGGCCGAGGGCGACCCGAGCGGCCTCTGGTTCGCCTCCTTCGCCGCCGACCTGCTGTTCCCGACGTCGTTCGTCTGGGGCGAGTGGGCCGCCACCGGCACCATCGACCACTGGGCGGCGGCGGACCACTACTCCGCCGGCGCTCGGCCAGGCGACTCGATCCTCCACGACGCCGGCACGGAGTTCGTCTGGGGCGGCGGCACGCTCGGCGACGCGTGGCCGACCTCGCCCGACGACGAGGAGTACCGCCGAGTGCGGACCACCGAGGTGGAGACGCTCCTCATCGGCGGCACGCTCGACTTCTCGACCCCGCCTCGGAACGCGACCGAGGAGCTGCTCCCGTTCCTGCCGAACGGTCACCAGGTCGTGCTGGCCGACCTCGGGCACACCACCGACTTCTGGACCTCCCAACCGGACGCCGGCACGCGCCTGATCACCACCTACCTCGACAACGGCGAGGTGGACGACTCGCTCTACCAGCCCGCCCGGGTCGACTTCACACCCTCGGTCACGCACCCGACGCTCGCGCGGATCACCGTCGGCACGATGGTCGGCATCGCCCTGCTCACGGTGTTCTCGCTGCTGTGGATGACCCGATGGGTGCGCAAGAGGGGCGCCTTCGGCCGCACGGCCGGCGCGACGCTGCGGTCGGTGTGCCCGCTCGTCCTCGGTCTGGGCGGGTGGTTCCTCGGCGCGCTGGTCATCCTGACCGCGGCGCCCGGTGTCCCGCTCGACGACGACCTGGTCACGGCTGTCTCCGTGGGCGTGCCGATCGGGTTGGGCGTCCACCTCGCCCGGGTGCGCCGCGACTGGTCCGCGCACGTCAAGATCACCGGACTCGCGGCGGCAGCGGCCGGCGCCCTCGTCGGCGCGTGGCTGGGTTTCCATGCGACCGTGGGATTCTTCGCCCTCATCACCACGATCGTCGGAGCGACCCTCGGCGCGAACCTGATCCTGCTCACCCTCGACATCGTCGGCGACCGTTCGACCCGCCGTGGCCGCATCGGCGCGAGCGGTGCCGACGTGGACCCCACTGACCAGTAAGGTTGTCCACGTGGATCTGCACGACACCGCCGCCCGGCTCGGAGTGCCCGTCGAGGACGTCGAGCGCGTGCACCGGCTCGCCGGCGACCGACCGTCGGCGCCGCTGCCCGCCAAGGCCGACGCGCCCGCCATCCTCGCCCGGCTCGCGGTGCGTCCCGACGACGCCGCCGAGATCATGGAGGGCTGGCCCGACGCCGATTCTCCGCTGTGGACGCCCGAGCTGCGCTGGCTGCTCGACCGCTCGATCGCCCTGGTCCGCGCCGACCTCGGCGGCCACGGCTGGCTGCCGCCCGGCCCGGAGCTGCCGCGCGACCGGGGTCCGGCCTGGCGGCACCTCTACGTGTACGCGTACCTGGCCCTGGTCGACGTCGTCCTGGCGTACCACCGCGACCACGACATCGCCGACGCCGTGTCGTGGGCGACCCTCGCCGACCTGGGCCGCAACCTCGCGGTCGACCGGCGGATGAACCGTGAGGGCTGGCCGGTCATGCAGAGCTGGCTGACCCTGCACGCGCGCGGCAGCCTCTACGAGCTGGGCCGGCTCCAGCACCAGCGCGGCGACACGACCATCGGCCTGCACATTCCCGAGTCCGGGCCGATGACCCCGGAGGCGATCGCGGCGTCCCTCGACGAGGCCCGCGCGTTCTTCCCGCGCCACTTCCCCGACGAGCACTACACGGCGTTCTCCTGCGGCTCGTGGCTGCTCGACCCGCAACTGCAGGAGTACCTGCCCGCGGACTCCAACATCGTCCGGTTCCAGCAGAGGTTCGAGCTGGACCCCTACGAGGAGCCGGAAGGGCTGGACGCCGACGTCGAGGTGCGGCGATTCGTGTTCCGCACCCTGAGCACGCCGCTCGACCAGCTGCCACGCGGCACCGTGCTCCAGCGCGCGGTCATCGACCACCTCAAGGCCGGCCGCCACTGGTACTGGCGTCGCGGCACCTTCCCGATCTGACCGCCTCAGCAACGATCGACCGGCACCGGGCGGTCACCGGGCCGCCTCCACCATCCAGGCGATGTGCTCGGACCAGCCGACGCCGGTGATCCGCTGCACGGCCCTGGCCACCAGGCTCGCGGCCAGGTACCGCTCGACCGGAGTCACGTCGCACACCGCGAGCAACTGGTAGAGCATGTTGGTGCCGAACCGGTAGACGGTGACCGGGCGCCGGTAGCGCGGGTGCTCCAGGTCCACCGCCTGCAACCTCCGGTGGTACTCGCTGTGGTCGACGCGGTGGTCGCGGTGCCAGCGCCGGATGGCCTCCTGCTCCCCCAGCTCCACCGCGCGTTCACCATGACCGGGGTTGTAGCCGCTGGGCAGGTCACCGTTGTCGTAGGCAGCCTCCACCAGCTCACGGGCGGCGGTCGTCCACGCCGTCCACGGCGTGGCCAGGCGGCCCTCGGCGACGGCCAGGACGGTCTCGGTGACACCCTCGGCATTGCCCTCCCACACCCGCTCGAACCGGGACCGCAGGCGGCCGTCCGGGTCGCTGTGCAGCAGGAAGTCCTCCAGGTGGGACTGGAACGAGTGGTAACCGTTGGCCAGGCCCTCCGGGTAGCGGCTCGCGTGCGCGGTCATCGCGACCAGCGCCGTCCGCACTCGCGTGGTGGACGTGGCGTCGTCGACGGCCACCACCTCACGCACCGCGGGCACACCCAGGCGCAGCACGCGGGCCCGCAGGTCCACCAAGACGTCCGAGCCGAGCAGCCCTCGGATGCCGCTGTAATCGGTCGGCTCGACCACCACGGTGTTGTCCGGGTGGATCGGCTCGTACGGCGGTGGCACCAGTTCGGCCACGCCGTAGCGGTGCGACCGAGCCAGCAGCTCGTCGTGCGGTGTGCCCGCCGTGGACGGATACGCGGCCAAGTACTCCCGCAGCCGTTCCGCGATCAGGCCGGCCTCCCCGTCCACGCGCACCCGCAAGTGCGGCCCGTGCAACCAGTGCCGCTCCACGTGACCCCGCGCACCGGCGGCCTCGGCCTCGGCCAGCGCCGGCAGGACGGCATCGCGGAGCAGGGGCGCCTTCACCGGGTCGTGGTAGTAGCAGACGACATCGGTCACGAGACCCTCCACCAGGTTTCCGCGATCAGTTCGACCTGTAGTGGTTCCAGGCCGGGAACGCCCTCGCGGACGTCCCCGGCACTGCAGACCTCGGCTGTCAGAAGCTCGGGTCGGGCACCGGCGGCGACACGCAGCAGCACGAACTGCCGCAACTGCCAGACCCCTGCGACGCGCCGCTCTCAGGCAGCCCGACGGCGTCACGCATCACGGTGACCGCCAGGTCGTCCAGGGCCAGGTCCTCGACGTCGAAGGTCAAGTTGAAGTCGTTCACCATCCACCTCCTTTCCGGGAAGAACGACGCTAAGACCGGCGTTAGCGGCGGACAAGGCTTCGGAAATGGTCGCTGCGGTGCCCCCTTCGGACCGCGAACGCAATCAGCGCAACGTTCACCCATTCAGGGGGCAGACCCGCTTACGGCACCGTCATAGACGGCCGTTATTCCCGAATGTGAGGGAACGACCACATTGCCACTGTCGGCCTAATTCGCGAATACCACCGAGTCCACCGGCCCCGCGCCGTCGACCGTCGTCACGCCGGCGCGCCGAAAGTCGACCCTCCACCCCGATCCGGGCGCAGAAGGCCGATTACCGCACCGAGGTGAGCCTGTCCGTCACCCGGAGCAAAGGTCGGGCCGAACGGTCGGTGAAGGCGTAGCGGCGGTAAATCCCGGGTGGGAACGGGCGAGCCCGGCCGATCACGGGCGGATCGGCCGGGCTCGTCGGTGTGGCGGCTCAGGCGATGTCGAACCGGTCCAGTTCCATGACCTTCGTCCAGGCCGCGACGAAGTCCACCACGAACTTCTCACGGGCGTCGTCGCTGGCGTAGACCTCCGCGAGGGCGCGCAGCTGCGAGTTCGAGCCGAAGACGAGGTCGACCGCGGTGGCCGTCCACTTCAGCTCGTCCGTGTCGACGTCACGGATCTCGTACACGTGCTCCTGGGACTCCGACGCCTTCCACCGGGTGCCCGGCGAGAGCAGGTTGGCGAAGAAGTCGTTGGTGAGCACGCCCGGCCGGTCGGTGAGCACACCGTGCCGGGTGCCGCCGTGGTTGGCACCGAGGGAACGCAGGCCGCCGACGAGGACGGTCATCTCGGGCGCGGTCAGGTTCAGCATGTACGCGCGGTCGACCAGCAGCACCTCGGGCTGGAGCTTCTCGCCGGGGCGCACGTAGTTGCGGAACCCGTCGGCGCGCGGCTCCAGGACCTTGAACGACTCGACGTCGGTCTGCTCCTGCGCGGCGTCGGTGCGACCCGGCCGGAACGGCACGGTCACCTCGACGCCTGCTTCACGCGCCGCCTCCTCGACGGCCGCGGAACCGGCCAGCACGATGAGGTCGGCCAGCGAGACCTTCGCGCCGCCGGCCTCGTTGAACTCGCGCTGGACGCCCTCCAGGATCTCCAGCACCTTCGCCAGCTGCTCCGGCTGGTTGACCTCCCAGTTGCGCTGCGGCTCCAGGCGGATCCGCGCGCCGTTGGCGCCGCCGCGCTTGTCGGTGGCCCGGAAGCTCGCGGCCGAGGCCCACGCGGTGGTGACCAGCTCGGCGGTCGTGAGGCCCGAGTCGAGCACCTTCGCCTTGAGGGCGGCGATGTCCGCCTCGCCCACGAGGTCGTGGTCGACCGCGGGCACCGGGTCCTGCCACAGCTGCGGCTCGGCGACCCACGGCCCCAGGAACCGGCTGACCGGGCCCATGTCGCGGTGCAGCAGCTTGTACCAGGCCTTCGCGAACGCCAGGGCGAACTCGTCCGGGTTCTCCAGGAAGCGGCGGGAGATCTTCTCGTACGCCGGGTCGACGCGCAGCGACAGGTCGGTCGTGAGCATCGTCGGCTTGTGCTTCTTGGCCGGGTCGTGCGCGTCCGGGATGATCGCCTCGGCGTCCTTGGCGACCCACTGCTTGGCGCCGCCGGGACTGGTGGTCAGCTCCCACTCGTAGCCGAAGAGGATCTCGAAGAAGCGGTTGCTCCACTGCGTCGGCTTGTCGGTCCACGTCACCTCGAGACCACTGGTGATCGTGTCCGCGCCGTGGCCGCTGCCGTGGGTGCTCAGCCAGCCGAGGCCCTGCGCCTCCAGCGGGGCGCCCTCGGGCTCCGGGCCGACGTGGGCGTCCGCGACACCGGCGCCGTGCGTCTTGCCGAACGTGTGGCCACCGGCGATGAGGGCGACGGTCTCCTCGTCGTTCATCGCCATCCGGCCGAAGGTCTCCCGGATGAAGTGCGCCGCCGCCAACGGGTCCGCGTTGCCGCGGGGCCCTTCGGGGTTGACGTAGATCAGGCCCATCTCGGTGGCGCCGACCTCGGGCGCCATCTCCGACTCGCTGACGTAGCGCTCGTCACCCAGCCAGGTGTCCTCGGGGCCCCAGAAGATCTCCTCCGGCTCCCAGACGTCCTCGCGGCCGAAGCCGAAGCCGAAGGTCTTGAAGCCCATCGACTCCAGGGCGACGTTGCCGGCGAGCACGAGCAGGTCGGCCCAGGAGACCTTCTGGCCGTACTTCTGCTTGACCGGCCACAGCAGACGGCGGGCCTTGTCCAGGTTGGCGTTGTCGGGCCAGCTGTTGAGCGGCGCGAACCGCTGACCGCCGTCACCCGCGCCACCGCGTCCGTCGTGGATGCGGTAGGTGCCGGCGGCGTGCCAGCTCAGCCGGATCATCAGGCCGCCGTAGTGGCCGAAGTCGGCGGGCCACCAGCTCTGCGAGGTGGTCAGCACCTCGACGATGTCGCGCTTGAGCGCCTCGACGTCGAGCTTGGCGAACTCCTTGGCGTAGGCGAAGTCCGCGCCCAGCGGGTTGCCCTTCGACGAGTGGGCGTGCAACACCGAGAGGTCGAGCTGGTTGGGCCACCAGTCCCGGTTGGTGCGGGGACGGCCGCCGGTCTTGGCAGTCGGCGAGTCGATCGCCGGGTTCTCGCTCTCGCTGCCGTGCGCGGTCACGGAGTCGTGCGCGACCGGGCATCCGACTGCGGCCTTCTGGTCCACGCCCTGGGAGCTTGAGGGGGGCGTTGCCTTGGGGTCGCTCATCTACTTCCTTCCAACTGGCGGTTCATCGGCGGAATCCTCGGCCGAGCAGTCGGGACAGGTGCCCCAAAAGACGACCTCCGCCTCGTCGACCCTGAAACCGGCGTCGTCCGAGGCGGTGAGACAAGGGCTGTGACCGACGGTGCAGTCGACGTCGGCGATGGCGCCGCACGAGCGGCACACGACGTGGTGGTGGTTGTCACCCACGCGGGCCTCGTAGCGGGCGGTCGCGCCGGCGGGCTGGATGCGCCGCACCAGACCGGCGTCGGTCAACGCCCGCAGCACGTCGTACACGGCTTGGTGGGACACCGACGGGAGTTCCTCCCGCACCAACGTGATGACCGTCTCGGTGTCGACGTGCCGGTGGTCGCGCAGCGCCGCGAGCACCGCCAGCCGAGGGCGGGTCACCCGCAACGAGACCGCACGCAACTGCGCCTCGAAGTCCGATGTCACGGGTCGACCTTAAAGGACGTATCTGGAGTCAATCAAATCTAGCTCCGTCACACCCCCGCGACTGCGACCGACGCCACTGTCCGGTCCGGACGCTCGGGCGGCCCCGTCCCGGCGCACCCGACCGTCCGCTGATCGCCCCTCGGCCGAGTCGTCAGCGATCTGCACCGACCGGCAGGCGTGCGAGCGGAACGTGGTGCTGGCCCGCGTGCATGTCGCGGTCGCGGAGGGAGCCCTGGCTGACCGGGCGCGGGAAGGAGATCTTCACGACGTTGAGCGACGGGATGCGGAAGATCTGGACGGTGTTCTCCTCGACCCGGTAGAGCTGCGCGACCACGCGTTCGTTCAGGAACGACTCGTCCGCGGCGATCCGGTAGCCGTCGGCGTCGCGCAGGAAGACCTCCATGGTGACCCAGAAGGGGCCCGCGTTCTTGGAGCGGACCTCGTGGGCGAGGTCTGCGAGGGTGGTCTCACGCACGGGTGGTCTCCTCCGTCTCGATGCGGAACAGGCTGGTGGGGTCGTCGCAGTCGACGACGTGGTTCAGCACGAACTCGTACGCCGCGCCGCGCTCCACCTCGGCGGGCGAGGACGCGAACGCGAGGCTCGGCAGGTAGTCCATCCGCGGTGTCGGCAGGTGCAGCATCAGCGGGTTGGCGACCTTGGCGACGGCCGTGGCGGTGGCCTGGTCGGGCGCGTTGACGAGCAGCATCACGCCCACCTCGCGCGGCGGCCCGCTTTCCGGCTCCAGGTCGCCCAGCACCGCGTTGTGGCCGTACAGGCGCAGGTCGAAGTCGTACTCGTGGTCGGCGAGCCCCAGGGTCTGGCCGACCCGTTGCCTGATCACCGTGCGCATGAGGTCGGCCCAGGCGTCGATGTGCGCGAGGATGAGCGGATCGCGGATCGCCGAGAACGACATGGTCTCGTAGCCGGTGATCCGGGCGCCTTCCAGCTTGATCGTGTACTGGTCGGCGACGTGGAACCGCGATCCCTCGACCCGCACCACCCGGTCGTCCAGGGCGGTGTACCGCGCGTCGCGGACGTCCAGGGTGCCGTCCGGCTCCCGCATCTCGTACGGGTTCACGGTCTCGTAGAGCATGTGGGCGGCCACCGTGGTCGGCGTGCACGCCACCGCCGGGTCGAGCGGCTCGATGGTGAAGCCGTCGGCGTCGATGGTGGCCAGGACACCGCCCGCGCGCGGGTTGGTGGTGCACTGGCCGCCGCACTCCACGATCTTGGCGGCGTGCCACGTCGGCCCGGCGGGCATCCCCTTCATCAGCGGGTAGGCGGCGGCCAGCGCCGTGTCGGTGGCCCGGCCGGCGAGCACCACCTGCGCGCCGGCGCGGAGCGCCGCGACGATCGGCTCGTGCCCCATCGCGCCGACGATGTGGGTGCAGCTCTCGAGCGTCTCGGCCCGCAGCTCCCCCAACGGCGGCAGCGCGTGGATCCGGCCCGCGTCCAGGTGCTCCTTCAGGTCGACCGCCCGCTGTTCGCTGTAGATCCTCGCGACTTTGAGGTCCAGGCCCTCCTCCGCCATGACCTCGGCGGCGATGCCCGCGACCCAGTCGACGCCCCGGTCGGTGCCGCTCGTGCCGCACGAGCCAACGATCACGGGTATGCCCGCACCGGCGGCCGCCGTCAGCAGGCTGCGCAGGTCGCGCGCCACGGCCTTCGCCGTCGTCTTGGGCGTCGCCGACCCGAGGTAGTGCGGACCGGAGTCCGTCGACCCGCCGTCGACGCTGATCACGTCGGCGCCCAGGGCGATGCCGCGCTCGACCGTCGCGTGGTCCCAGCCCGCGCCGAGCATGCCGCTCGGCGTCAGGACGCGGACGGACCCCACCGGTTCGTTGTCCATGTTCCTCATTTCTTCCCCTCGTGAGATCGGGCGTTGACCGCGAACCGCGGCCTGCCCGCGAGTGCCGCCAGCAGTTCCTCCGCACCTCGGCGACCTGCGGCGGCCCGTGCCTCGGCGGTCTGCCCGGCCAGGTGGGAGTAGACGACGATGCCGTGCACCCCGCGGAGCGGGCTGTCGGGCGGCAACGGCTCCTCGCGCACGACGTCGAGCGCGGCGCCCGCGATCTGCCCGGACCGCACGGCGACGACGAGTGCGTTCTCGTCGACGATGGCGCCACGCGCGGTGTTGACCAGCAGCGCGGTCGGCTTCATCCGCCGGAACGCCGCTTCGCCCAGCAGCCCGCGGGTCCGTTCGGTGAGCGATGTGTGCACCGAGACGTAGTCGGAAGCCGCCAACAGCTCGGGCAGGTCCACGAACCGCACCGCGGGGTCGCTGCGCAGCCGCGGCGGCACGTTCGTGGTGCAGAGCACGTCCATGCCGAAGGCGTGCGCCAAGGGCACCACCGCTCTCGCCGCGGCGCCGTACCCGATGAGCCCGAGCGTCGACCCGCGCAGTTCGCGCCCGTCCTCGCGCGGCCACGCGCCACGCGTCACGCCGTGCGCGGACTCCACCAGACGTCGTGCGCCGGCGAGCAGGAGGCCGATCGTGTACTCGGCCACCGCGTTGGCGTTGACGCCCGGCAGGTTGCTGACGCTGATCCCCAACCGAGCCGCGGCGACGGTGTCGATGGAGTCGTACCCCACGCCGGTCCGCACGATGACCCGCAGGCGTGGCGCACGGCCGAGGACATCGGCGGTCAGGGGTTCGTTGGCCGCCACCAGGGCGGCGTCCACGCCGGCGAGCCCGGCCACGAGCCGGTCGGGATCGCGCGGACCGGCCGGCGGCAGGTGGACGGTCTCCAGCCCGGCCTCCCGCAACAGGACGTCGACTTCGTCACCGGGCCGGAGGTAGTCCGTGGTGATGAGAACGCGGTGCACGTCTTCCTCTCTTCGAGTCGTCACAGCGCGCGCTTGGTGGACGACCGGCGCTGCAACGCGCTGACCCGGGCCACGCCCAGCACGGCGACGAGGGCCACGACCGCGACGTCGAGCAGCATCAACGGCCAGCCCGTCACGTCGACCATCCCGCCGACCAGGGCCGGCCCGAGGAAGCCGCCGCCCGCCCAGCCGACGGTGTAGAGCCCGGTGTAGGTGCCCACCACGCGGTCGGACGGGGCGAGGTTCCACAGCACGACGACCGCGTTGACCAGGAACGAGGAGGCGGCCGCCGCGGCCAGGCACAGGGCGATCACGACACCGGTGGGCGTGCGGACCGCGGTGCCGAGCACCATGGCGGCCGCGAACACCGCCATCCCGACCGTCATCACCCGGAGCCGGCCGAACCGCTCGGCGAGCAGCGCCACGGGGTAGGCGGCCACGATGAAGGCGATCCCGCTGGGCAGGGTCAGCCCGCCCGCGTCGCCCGCGGACAGGCCGAGCGCCTCCATGCCGTAGGGCGTGATGAGCGAGCGCGAGGCGGCCCAGGCGCCGCCGAACAGCAGGATCGACCCGATCAGCAGCAACCTGCTGCGGTCGGCGTCCTTCAGGATGTCGGGCACGATGTCCCGCACCCGGTCACCGGCCCGCGGCTCGGCCTGCCGCTCGCGGTCCTCCGCCAGCGCGTTCCGGTAGGCGGGTGACCGGCTGTCCCGCACCTTCAGGCCGAGCACGAGCACGGACACCACCATCAGGGCCGAGGGGATCGCGAACGACCACTCCAGGTGCTCGTCGATCAGGAAGATGCTGATCAGCGCCGCCACGATGGCCGTGACGCTCGACGCGATCTTGACCGCCGCGTTGGCCCGGCTGCGCCGCGCGGGCGCGATGAAGTCCGGCAGCAGCGCTTCGGCGATCGGCTTGAACGAGTTCGCGACCAGCGCGTACGCGAACATCACCGCGACCAGCAGCGGCAGCGAGGACGCGGCGTGCGGGATGGCGAGGAACAGCAGCGCGGCCACCGGCATCCCGACCACGAGGTACGGCATCCGCCTGCCCCACGACGTGCGGGTGTTGTCCGACCGGTTGCCCATCCACGGCTGGACGAAGATGCCGAGCAGGTTGTCCATCCCCATGAGCAGGCCGATGAGCGCGGCGCTGCCGATGTGCTCGCGGAGCAACGGCGGGACCTGCGACTCGTACAGGTTCCACGTCGACTCCTGGGCGAAGACGGCCAAGGCCACGAAGAACGTGATCCGCCCGGTCCGAATGCGCTGCGTGGTCGCCGTCGTCATTGGCGCAACCTTCCCTCCGCCACCGCCGGTGGTGGCGTGCCGCACGGTACTTTTGCTATAGCAAGATAGTCAACCGAGGCATGGTGATCCATGCCATGGCATGATTGGGGTCAGCCGGCGGCGATTTCGGCGGCGATCGCCGTGCCGAGGCCCTCGGTCGTGCCGGTGCCGCCGAGGTCGGGGGTGAGCACGTCCGGCCGCCCGTCGAGCACGCTCTCGATCGCGGCCACCACCCGTGCCGCCGCGGTCGGCTCGCCCAGGTGCTCCAGCATCATGGCGCCGCTCCAGATCTGCCCGACGGGATTGGCGATCCCGCGCCCAGCGATGTCCGGCGCCGAACCGTGCACCGGCTCGAACAGGCTCGGCCACGTGCGGTCCGGGTTGATGTTGGCGCTGGGCGCGATCCCGATCGTCCCGGCGCAGGCCGGGCCGAGGTCGGAGAGGATGTCGCCGAAGAGGTTGCTGGCCACGACCACGTCGTAGTGCTGGGGCTGCAGCACGAACTTGGCGGTCAGGATGTCGATGTGGTCCTTGTCCGCGACCACGTCCGGGTACTGCTCCGCCATCGCCGCCGCGCGCTCGTCCCAGTACGGCATGGTGATGGAGATGCCGTTGCTCTTGGTCGCCCACGTCAGGTGCTTGCGGGGGCGTGCGGCGGCGAGGTCGAAGGCGTACCGCAGCACCCGGTCCACGCCGATCCGGGTCATCACGGTCTCCTGCACCACCGTCTCGCGCTCGGTGCCCTCGAAGATCCGGCCGCCGATGCTGGAGTACTCGCCCTCGGTGTTCTCCCGGACGACGAGGAAGTCGATGTCACCGGGCTCCCGGTCACGCAGCGGGCTGCGCACGCCGCGCAGCAGACGGACCGGTCGCAGGTTGACGTACTGGTCGAACTCGCGGCGGAACCGCAGCAGGCTGCCCCACAGCGAGACGTGGTCGGGAACCACCTCGGGCCACCCCACCGCGCCGAAGAAGATCGCGTCGAAGCCGCCCAGCACCTCCCGCCAGTCCGGCGGCAGCATCTCGCCGTGCCGCAGCCAGTAGTCGGCGCAGGCGAAGTCGAACTCGGTGAACTCCAGCCCGAACCCGTGCGCCTCGGCGGCGGCCCGCAGGCACCGCAACCCCTCCGGGACGACTTCCCGGCCGATGCCGTCACCGGGGATGACCGCGACGCGATAACGTTGTGGCACAAGCGACTCCTTCGACCTCGACACGCCTGCCGTCCCACTCGACCACGAGCGGTCGTTCCACTGTGGTCCGGGCCGAACGGCGCGGCAAGGCCGACCGGGGCAACCTGTCCTTTCGCTCGGGGAAAGGCCCGCGACATGACCACGTCCATGGACGACCTGCGCTTCTTCCACGTGGTCGCGTCCAACGAGACGCTCACCGCCGCCGCCCGCGAGCTGGGCTGGTCGCTCCCGGTCGTCAGCAAGCGGCTGAAGGCCCTGGAGCACCGCCTCGACGCACGGCTGGTGCACCGGGGCACGCGCCGCCTCGTGCTGACCGCCGAGGGCGAGCTCTACGCGTCGCACCTGGACACGATCCTGGCCCAGGTGCGCCAGCTCGAAGACCTGATCACGCACCGCTCCGGCGACCTGCGCGGTTCCATCGTGGTCCAGGCGACGCTCGGCCTCGGGCGCGCGCACATCGCGCCGCTCCTCGGCGAGTTCACCGCGTCGCACCCCCGGCTGAGCGTCGAGCTGCGCACGTCGGCCCTCCCCCTGCGCCCGCACCGCCGCGAGTTCGACCTGGCCGTGCACGTGGGCACGCCACCGGACTCGACGCTGCGGATCCGCCGCCTGGCGAAGAACCGCCGCGTGCCGTGCGCCGCACCGTCCTATGTGGAACGCCACGGGATGCCGGAGCGGATCGAGGACCTGGCCGACCACGACTGCATCGTGCTGCGGGAGAACGAGGGCGACTTCGACCTGTGGCGGTTCGGGGACTCCCGCCACCCGCGCCAGGTGCGCGTGCGCGGCCGGCTGTCGAGCAACGACGGCGACGTGATCACCGACTGGGCGCTCCAAGGCCGGGGCGTGATCATGCGCTCGGAGTGGCACGTCCGGCCGCACCTCGACAGCGGCGCGCTGGTGCGGGTGCTGCCCGGCGTGCCGACGCCACCCGCCGACATCTACGCGCTCGTGTCCGACGACGTCCACGTGCCCCGGCGCGTCAGCGAGCTGGTGAAGCACCTCGCCGCACACCTGCCCGCGCGCATCGCCCCGGATACGCTATAGCACACGTGCCCGCGAGTTGCGTATCCGTTCGCTATGGCCTTCGGTACCATGGTCGGGTGACGGAGGACCTTCTCGCGACGCTGAAGAGCGACACCCTCGCCGACCGCGCGTACGAAGCCATCCGGGAGGCCATCACGACCGGTGGCCTGCGCAGCGGTGAGAAGGTCACCGAGCGTGGCCTGGCCGCGCAGCTCTCCGTCAGCCCGACACCGGTCCGCGAGGCGATCAGGCGCCTGGAGCAGGACGGCCTCCTGGTCCGCAGAGGTCCCCGCACCGTCATGGTCTCGGACATCGGCGACGCGGCGCTGGAGGACCTCGCCGAGGTGGAGGTGGGTCTGCGCGGCATGGTCGCGCGGTTCGCGGCACGCCGGGCGACCCCGGAGCAGCTCGACGGCCTCGACGCGATCCTGGACGACGCCGACGACCTGTTGATCCTCATCGTCCAGCGCAAGCAGTCCGGGCAGATCCCGCAGCGGCACCTCGACCAGTTGCTGGACACCGTGCAGCGGTTCAACGACGCGCTGGAGGCGTGCGCGGGCAACCCGGTGCTGACCCGGCTGCTTGAGCAGGCCCGCGTGTTCTCCCGGGCCGAACGCCGAGCCCGCCGGCTGGAGGTGATCGCGCACGACCCCACCTTCGCCCTCGACCGCTACTCCAGCCACCGGGCGCTGGTCCGCGCCCTGCGCGCGGGCGACGCGGAAGGCGCCGAATCCATCGTCGTCGCGGACGCCCGCGGCGGGATCAGCGACCTGCTCCACGCGCCCCGATCGGTCGACGGCGACTCCGCGGCGACCTGACCCTCGCCCCGCGGTCCATTCGGGTGTCGGGGCGGTTTGTTCGGGCCGTGTGGGTCCGGGTGGTGGGCAGGATGGGGTCATGGACGATCAGTACCCGCCGCCGGCCGCGGACCGCGGTGGTGCGGCGACCGTCGACCAGGTCGGTATCGCGTCCGGGGCGTCGACCGTGGTGCAGGCCGGACGTGACGCCAAGGTCGAGGTCAACTACGGGATCACCCTGCCGGTGCCGCCGCCGGTGGCGCTCGCCGGGCTGCCGCCGGCCGAGACCGCGTTCGCCGGCCGCTCGACCGACCTCGCGGTGCTGGCCGACGTCCTGCGCCCGGGGGCCGACGACCAGCCGACCGTGGCGGTGATCGCCGGTCCGCCCGGGATCGGCAAGACGACCTTGGCGCTGAAAGCGGCACGCGACGCGGTGAACGCCGGGTGGTTCCCCGGCGGTGTGCTGTTCCGGGACTTGCGGGGCTTCGCCCGGCAGGGCCGGGTCGAGCCCGAAGCCGCCCTCGCCGCCCAGCTGCGCGCCCTCGGCGTGGCCGGCGAGCACATCCCGCCCGACCTGGACGGCCGCTCGGCCCTGTACCGGTCGCTGCTGGCCGAGCGCGCGGACCGGGTGTTGGTGGTGCTGGACAACGCCGACCTGGCCGGTCAGGTGGCGCCGCTGCTGCCCGGCGACCGACGGCACCGCGTCCTGGTGACGAGCAGGAACACCCTCGACCTGACCTCCGCCCGGCACCACACCCTGGGCGTGCTCACCGGTGAGGAAGCGGTCGACCTGCTCTCCCGGATGCTGGCCGCGCACTCGGACGACCGGATCGCCAAGGCCGGGGACGCCGCCCTTCGGCTCGCCGAGTTGTGCGGCTTCCTGCCGCACGCGTTGGCGATCGCGGGCGGGTTGCTGGTCGGCGACTGCGATCAACCGGTCGCCGAGCTGGTCGACGTGCTGGCCGATCGAACCGAGCGGTTGGCCGAGCTGGCGACCGGTGAGCGTTCGTTCCGAGCCGCGGTCGACCTGTCCTACGAACGGCTCGACCCGCCGGATGCCCGGATGTTCCGCCTGCTCGCGGTCAACTCCGGACCGACGACGACCACGGGCGCCGCCGCCGCGCTGGCCGACCTCGACGAGCGTTCCGCCCGCCGCTCGCTCGATCTGCTGCGGCGAACGCACCTGATCGAACCCGCCGGGCCACGGGGGCGGTTCCGGTTCCACGACCTGATCAGGCTCTACGCCGAGGACCGCCTGCGCCGCGACGAGCCGGACGAGCTGCGCGACGCGGCCCTTCGCCGGCTGCTCGCCCACTTGAACCGGCTGATGGCCGCGGCCCCGCTCCACGACCTGCCGACGGCGCTGGTCGAGAAGAACGCGTTGACCGGGGTCTTCGAGTCGCGTGCCGACGCGTTGGCGTGGTTCGACGCGGAGCGGTCGAACCTGGTGGCGGTGGTCGGCCAGGCGTTCCGGGCCGGGCACCACGCCGACGTGTGCCTCGTGGCCATCCTCCTCGGCTACTCCCTGCAGACGCGGGGCGACTGGGACGACGCGCTCACCGTCCACCGGTTGGCGGTCGAGGCGGCGCGGCAGGCCGCCGACCCGGCGGCGGAGGGCAAGGCGCTGCTCGGCCTCGGCACCGCTTACCGGACCACGCGCGACTTCGAGCGTGCCGACACCGTCCTGCGGCAGGCGCTCGACGTGTTCGGTCGGACCGGTGACCGGGCAGCGGTCACGGCGGTCTCCCGGGAACTGGAGGGCAGCAGGCTCTCGGCGCACGTCTTCACCTCGTTCACCGAACCGGCCGACGACGAACCCGACGTGCCGGAGAACGCGTCCGAGCCCGCCCCGGAAACGGGTGTGATGGCCGCCGTCGCAGCCCTGGAGACCACGAGCAACGACGCGATGAAGCTCTTCCTCCAACGCAGGTTCGACGAGGCACGTGCCGCGAACGAGAAGTTGCTCGCCGGTTGCCGGAAGATCGGCTTGCGGCAGGGCGAGGGCGTGGCGCTCAGCAACATCGGCGACTGCCACTATCACCTGCGTCAGCTCGACCAGGCCATCGCGTTCTACACCGCGTCGATCGAGGCGTCACGCGAGGTCGGGAACCGCCACGGCGAGGCGCAGACGAGCAACAGCCTCGCCAACGCCCACCTGAGCCGCGGTCGACCGGACCTGGCCGTCGCGCAGTACGAACGCGCCGCGGAACTGTTCCGGGAGTTGCGTGACCGGTACGGCGAAGGGATGACGCTGTGCAACCTCGGCGCCGCCCTCGCCGCTCAGGACGAGCGCGAACGGGCTCGCGACTGCCTGCTGCGCGCGGTGGAGTTGCTCGACGGGCAACAACGGCACAAGGACGCCGCCCGTCCACGTGCGCTGCTCGACACTTTGGACAGGTGATCCCCGCGTGCCTGATGCAGCACGCTGGTGGCCTACAGCGGGTTCAGCCGGGGGTGTTGCAGCGCGCCTGACCGAACACCAAGTAGCCGCGCTGCACGCCGGAACTGTCGACGCTGCCGTCACAGTCGATGGCCAGGAAACCGTTGAACTCGGTGTGCTCCGGGTCGGCGTACCACTGGTACAGGCACGCGTAGCCGCTCTTGCACACCGGGATGGCCTGAGCTGAGGCCGGCACGAGGGCGACGACGCCGAGTGCCGCCACGACAGCGACCAGCAGACGACGGATCACGGTGGACCTCCTTGCTCCGGGAACAGGCCCCGAATGCGCCGTGCAGGACGGCGTTCAGGATGACAGCAGGACAGGAAACCTCAGCACCACCGATCGGCAGAGCGCTTCGGGACAACCGAAGCCGTGGACGGCGCCGGATCTGAACGGGTGGAGTGGCTGCACCGCGGTTCCTCGCAATCGGGCCGTCGTGCCCACGCAGGCCACGAGTACGTGCCGGTGCGGCACCGTAGCGGCCATGAGCGGTGGAACGCAGAGCAGCCGAACCGCGCGAACGGGTCTGTGGCCGGCCTGCTGCCGACGGAGTAACGCGCCGCGTCCATCAGCCGACATGGGCAAGCGAAGCACCTCGGAAGGAAACCCGTGAAGATTCCCTTAGCCGTGATCGTCACCGCTGCCGTGCTCCTCAGCGGCTGCACCCCGGCCACGACCGGCGCACTCGACACGACCCTGGATGCCGCCAGGTCCACGACGGTCATCCCGACCACGACCCCGGTCACCACCACGACCACCACCGCACCGGCCCCAGCCGCTCCCGAGACGTGCACCGTGCCGGACGTAGTCGGCATGGTTCACCAGAACGCCCAGGACACCATGCAAGCCGCCGGGCTGTACAACCTCCGAGAGCAGGACTCCACCGGCCAAGGCCGGGCGCTGGTCCTCGACCGCAACTGGACCACGACTGCGCAGAGCGTGGCTGCCGGCCAGGCCGTGGACTGCATGACCGAGATCCTGCTGTCGGCGAAGAAGACCGGCGAGTAGTGAGCCGACAGCGTCCGGTTGCCGCTGTCGCGGCGTAGCGCCGAGCAGCCGACCCGCGCCGGCTGCTCGGACCTGAGGGCTCAGCCGGTGAAGTCGTTGACGCCGAGGGCGAAGTCCCAGTGGCCGACCCCGTTGCCGGCGAGACCCACGGTGACCACGCCCAGTCCTTCCAGCCAGTGCGCCATTTTCAGGCCGCCGACGTCCAGCGGCCGGAGGTCGAGGCTCTGGATGAAGGCCGCCACGTCCGCCTTGGCTTGCGCGTCGTCGCCGGCGATGAAGACGTCGGGCCGGCCGTTCGCCAGGACGTTGCGGAAGATGGTGTTGAACGCCTTCACCACGCCGGCGCCGGCCGGGGCGACCTTGGCGACTTCCTGCGCGATCGAGGTCTCCTCGCTGTGGGCCAAGCCGTCGAACGTGGCGTTGAAGGGGTTGCTGATATCGACGATGACCTTGCCCGCGAGGGCGTCCCCGTAGTCGACGACGACCGGGACGACACCGTCGTGCAGCAGGGCCGTGATGACGATGTCCCCGGCCGGGACGGCGCCCCACTTGCCCGTCGTCGCGCCGCCGCCCAGCGCCTGGGCCAGGTCATCGGCCTTGGCCTGATCGCGGCCCATGACCTCGACGGTGTTGCCGCCCGCCACCGCGAGCGTGCCGATGGTGCGGGCCATGTTCCCCGTGCCGATGAGGGTGATGCTGCTCATGAGGTGTGCTCTCTCGTTCGTCGTGGGGTGCGCCCGCGGGGTTCAGATGGCGGTGGTGCCGCCGTCGGCGACCAGTTCCAGGCCGTTGACGTAGCTGGAGTCGTCCGAGGCGAGGAACAGGGCGATGGTGGCGACTTCTTCGGGGCGGCCCATCGTGCCGCGGGGGATGAGGGATTCGAAGGCGGCTTTGGTTGCCTCGTCGAACAGTTCTTCCTGTTTCGCGGTGGCGACCTGGCCGGGGGTCAGGACGTTGACCCGGATCCTGCGGTCGCGCAGTTCGTTGAGCCAGACGCGGGCCCAGGCCTGCTGGACGGCCTTGCTCCCCGCGTAGAGGCTCCAGCCGGGGAAGGCGCCGAGGGAGGCGTTGGACCCGGTCATGAAGATCGAGCCGTTGTCGTTGATCAGCGGCAGTGCCTTCTGCACGGTGAACAGGGTGCCGCGCGCGTTGAGCGAGAACGCGCGGTGGAACTGGTCCTCGGTGATCTCGCCGAGGACGGCGGGTTCGCCCATCCCGGCGTTGGCCCACAGCACGTCGATCGAGCCCTTCTCCCGCTTGACGGTGTCGTACAAGCGGTCCAGGTCGTCCAGGTCGGCCGCGTCACCCTGGACGGCGGTGACGTTGCGGCCGATCAGCTCGACCGCGGCGTCCAGTGCTTCCTGCCGCCGTGCCTGGATGAAGACGTGCGCCCCTTCCTCGACGAACAGTTTGGCGCCGGCCAGTGCCATGCCGGTGGATCCGCCGGTGATCACCGCGACCTTGCCGTCGAGCTTTCCCACGATCACTCCGTTGAGTTGAGGGGTATCCGAAGCAGTTCGGCTCTTATATACACCAGACTGTGTACGTAACGTAGCCGACGGCCGGTCGAGGCGCAAGCTAAGTACACCGAGCAGTACCGCACGGGCTATGCTGGAGGCATGGCGGAGTTGGAGAAGGGCCCCCTGGGCCGGCGCCGCGGCAGGGGCGCACGCGAGCGCATCCTCGGCGCGTCACAGCAGCTGTTCCGCGATCAGGGCATCAACCGCACCGGCATGGACCAGCTCTGCGCCGAGGCCCAGGTGTCCAAGCGCACCGCCTACCAGCACTTCCCCAGCAAGGACGAGCTCGTCGCCGAGTACCTGCGCCGATTCGATCCCGACGTCATGCCCGGGGTGTTCGACCGAACGGACCTCACACCCCGCGAACGACTCCTCGCCGCCTTCGACATACCCGCGTCCACACCCCTGTGCCCCTACATCTCGGCGGCCGTCGAACTGCACGACCCCCAGCACCCCGCGTCCCAGTACGCGCGCGACTACAAGACCGCCATCGCCGCACGGCTCACCGAAACCGCCCGCGAAGCCGGCGCCACCAACCCCGAACAGCTCGGCGAACAACTGGCACTGCTCATCGACGGCGCCTCGGCCCGCACCCGGGTCCTCGACAGCGACTCCTTCCCCACCGCCGCCGCCATCGCCGCCGTCCTCATCGACAACGCCCTCCCCGCGACATGAAATGTTATTGACTAACTTTTGTTAGTGGCTAACACTCAGTCGCATGAGTGTTGTCGTAGTGGGCGCTGGACCGACCGGGTTGGCCACGGCGTGTGCCCTGCGGACGCAGGGCGTGCCGGTGCGCGTCGTGGACGGGGCCGTCGCGCCGGCCACGACGTCGCGGGCGTTGGGGCTGCAACCGCGGGGCGGTGAAGTGCTGGGCAGGCTCGGGGCGCTGGGCGACCTGCCCCGACGGTCGGTGAGCATCCGCCGGGTGGTGATCCACGTCGGTGGTCGGCGTGCGGGCGAGTTGCGGGTCGGGCAGCCGACGAAGCTGGTGCGGCAGCCCGGACTGCTGGTGTCCCAGGCCGAGGTCGAGGCCCGGTTGCGGGCACGGCTCGGCGAGCTGGGCGTTGCGGTCGAGTGGGGCACCCGGGTCGTGGGCGTCGAGCAGGACGACGGCGGGGTGGTGTTGTCCACGTCGGCGGGCCACGTCGGCGCGGAGTGGGTGGTCGGCTGCGACGGCGCGCACAGCGTGGTGCGCAAGGCGTCAGGTGTCGGGTTCCCGGGTGTGCCGCTGGTCGAGGGTTTCGTGCTCGGTGACGTGCGCGTGGAGCTGCCGTTGCCGCGTGACGCGGTCGGGGTGTGGGTTCGGGGCGAGGAGATGTTCTCGGCGTTCCCGCTGCCGGACGGGGTGTGGCGGTTCATGGCGCCCGCGCCGGGCGTGGCGGTCGAAGACGTCCCGGCGTTCCTGGCGGCCTGCGCCGGACGCCACGCCGGTGTCCGGATCGGCGCGGGCGGGGAGTGGGTGTGGACGTCGGTGTTCCGCATCCACCGGCGCTTGGCCGGGACCTATCGGCAGGGCCGGGTGCTGCTGGCAGGGGACGCCGCGCACATCCACAGCCCGTTCGGCGGCCAGGGCATGAACACCGGGTTGGGCGACGCGGAGAACCTGGCGTGGCGGCTGGCCCTGGTCACCTCGGGACGCGCGGGGCACGGCTTGCTCGACGGTTACGAGGCCGAGCGCAGGCCGGTGGCGGCCGACGTGCTCGACTCGACCAGCGGCCTGACCGGCCTGGTGCTGGGCGAATCGGCCCTCGCCCGGGTGGTGCGCGACCGCGTGCTGTTCCCGCTCATGGGGCTGCCGCCGGTGCGGAAGCTGATCTGGGAGCAGGCGTCGCAGCTCAAGACCAGCTACGCCCAATCCCCTTCGGCAGACGACCGCGCGTCGGCGACCGGGTTCCCGAGTTCGCCCGCCACCACGAGTTCCGCTGGACGTTCGCCGCACCGGCGGGCCACCCGTGCCTGTCGACGGCGCGCGACCTGCTGGGTGACGTGCGAGAGGTGCACCGCGAGGGCCGAGCGCTGCTCGTCCGCCCCGACGGACACCTCGCGTGGCGCGGGAAGCCCGATCCGGACGCGCTGCGCCGAGCGCTGACGGCCATGCTTGACCGGTGACACCGGACCAGAACACGTCAGGCGGGTTGCGCGAGCAGCGCAAGGCGCGCACCCGTCGTGCGATCCAGGACCACGCCTTGCGGCTGTTCCTGAGCAAGGGCTACGACGCGACCACCGTGGAGGAGATCGCCACCGCCGCGGGCGTGTCGCACATGACCTTCTTCCGCTACTTCCCCACCAAGGAAGCCGTGGTGGAGGACGACGACTACGACCCGCTCATCGCCGAACTGGTCCGCGACCGGCCGGCCGACGAAAGCCCGCTGACCGCCCTGCACGCCGCACTGCGCACCGGCCTGGACGCCGTGCTCACCACCGACCGCGAGGCCGTCTACGCCCGAACACGGCTGGTCGTCACCAATCCGGCGCTGCGCGCCCGTCAGTGGCGCAACACCGCCACCACGCAATCCCTCCTGGCCCAGGCACTGGCCGACCGCGAGCGACAACCCGTCGACCTCCGCCTGAGGGTCATCGCCGCCGCGGCCACCGCGGCCCTCATCACCGCCTTGACCGCGTGGGTGGACGGTGACGGCGCCGACGATCTTCGGACGCTGGTCGACGAGGCGTTCGCGGCGTTGGGCACGGGACGCTGAACCACGTCGGCGCCTGGTCCCGCGCCACGGGACGCCCGACGAGTCGGCCGGCCCTGGCACCAACTTCCACTGGGCGTCGGTGTACGGCTCGAACGGGTACTGGTCGACGCGACCGGTGTAGTCGCGGAACCCTGACGGTGCGCGACGTCGAGGTCCGCTGCCCCGCGGTCGCCGAATCGTTGAGCGGTCAGGAAGGCAGCTTTCCGGCGGCGGCGGTTGCCAGGCGCTTGGCCGGTGGGCAGTACTCGATGCCCGGTCGATCACCCTTCACCGTCAGCTCCACCACGTCGATGTACGCCTGCTGCGGCAGGTTCGGCGGTAGGTGGGGAACACTGACGGTGCAGCTCTTGCTCGAGTCCGTGTCCAACTGCACGTAGGCGTTGCGACCGTCCAACTTGACCAGTTCGCCCTTGATCTCCTCCTGGGCCGAGTGCTGGTCGTAGCGCAGGCTGACGGCGGGTCCGCCGATCGTGCTGAGCCACTTGCACGACCAGTTCCCGAACACGTTGACGGCCGACGTGCGGTTGACCGAGGGCAGCGTGGCGAGCGCCTCGTCGTCCAGCAGGGCGCAGGCGTCGACGTGGGCGAGCGAGCCGGGCGGGAACGGGGTGGCCCGCCGGGGGATCATGCCGCTGCGGAGCACCTCCAGCACGGTGCTCGTCGCGACGTCGGCTACCGCGCAGAGGTCCAGCGGCGGGTTGCCCAGCTTCGCCGTCACTCGGACGGCGTAGTCGTCGTCCACCATCACGGTGCGGTCGCACTCGCCGCTCAGCCGGGCTTCCTCGACGACCTCGAGCGGACGCCCCTGCACGACGCGAGACGCGCGTGTGACCAGTTGGACCTCGATGTCCACGGGCTCTATGGCGCCGACGTCGACCAGGGCGTCACAACGGTTGAAGTTGCCGTAGGTGGTGAGCACCTGTGTCGGACCGAACCGGCGCAACTCCCGTTCGTCGATCAGCGCACAAGGGTCGGCGGTGCGCTCGTCTCCGACCGGACCGCCGGCGGGCGCGTGTTGTTGCGCTGCCGGCGCTTGGCGGTCTCCGGAGGACACCGCGACGCCGAGCACCGCGAGGCAGGCGACGGCCGCGGCGGCGCGGAGCAGGGGACGCCGCTTGGCCGGGGAACGGGCGGGGCCTGCGGCCGGCGGCGGGACCCAATCGCCCACGATGTCCTTGAGGCGTGATCGGACCTCGTCGGCGGTCGGTCTCTCGGTGGGACGCCGACGCAGCATCTCCGTCAGCAGCGGGGCCAGTGGACCCGCTTGGCGCATCGGCAGGACCTCGCCACGTCGAGCGCGTTCCAGCACCTCGTGCGACTCACCGCTGCCGAAGGGCGGGGTGCCCTCCACCGCCGCGTACAGCGTGGCGCCGAGCGAGAAGACGTCCGAGGCGCGGCTCGCCGGGTGCCCTCCCGCCACCTCGGGCGAGGTGTACGCCGGCGTGCCGCTGATCCTGCCGTCGTCGGTCCGGGTCACCTCTCGCCAGATGGAGATGCCGAAGTCGGTCAGCTTGGCCAGGTCGTCGTCGGTGACCAGGACGTTGCCCGGCTTCACGTCGCGGTGCACGATGTTCCTCGCGTGCACCGCGGCCAGCGCGGCCGCGATCTGCAGTCCGACCCTCGCCACCCGCTCAGGCGGCAGCGCTCCCCGCACCGCCACCGCCTTGTCCAGGCTCTCCGCGGGCAGGTACTCCATGACGAGCCAGCAGTCGTCGGCGTCGACGGTGTCGAAGATCGAGATCGCGTTCGGGTGGTGCACCTGTGCGGCGGTTTGGGCCTCGCGGCGGAACCGCGCCCGGTCGGTCTCGTCCGCCACCGCGTGCGGCCGCTTGAGCGCCACCCGCCGCTTCAGCTTCCGGTCGAACGCGGTCCAGACGACGCCGCCGGACCCGGAGCCACGTGCTTCTTCCAGTACGTAACGCCCGTCGACCACATCCCCCGTACGCACGGTCGGTAGTGTAGTGATCGCTCAGTGGTGTCGTCACGGAATTCACCGGAATGGTCTTGCGGAATCAGGTGTGCGTGATCGTCATTCGAAATGCGCCACCAGGGTGTCGTCGTTGTTGTCGCATGGCGTGGAATCGCCGCGACGTCGTTGACCTGCGCGTCAGCTGTCCGCCTTTCGGCTTCACGAAAAGGATTCGGGTCCGGCGGTTCAGCCTCGGCGCGGGCGGCGTCGCGTTTCCGCACAATTGCGGGCTACCGCGTTGCCACCCTGCCGCAGGCCGGGCAGGACTCACGGTTATCGACCATTCCGGTGGATAACCTGCCCGGACAGCCGATGACCGCCTATCGACGCCCGTGCCGATTCCACAGATCCTTGTCGCGGGGTCGGGAGTCCTCTTCCACGGCTTCGACCGCGCCGAGGAGGCCGCGGAGGCCGGCTTCGTAGAGCTGGGTCTCCGCCGGATCGGACAGCCACTGCTCGATCGGCAGGCCGGTGGCCGCCTCGTCCAGCCGGCCGGCTTCGGCCTCGGCGAGTTCTGCCCTGACCGTGAGTTCGAGTTCGTGCAGGAAGGCGTGGTCGCCGGTCGGGTTGCCGCCGCCCGTGCGATCCGGCCGGTCCCGGTAGTGGGTCGTGCCGAGGATCGCGTTCGGGCCGGGCAGGAGGGTGCGCTCGCCGAGCGAGGTGCCGAAGTAGCTCGCGTGCGGGTCCGTGACGACCGTGCGCGGGTCGTTCCGCGCGGCCAGGAGGTCGCGGAAGAACCGGTCCATCCGGAACTGCTCGGGACCGGCTACCTCGACGATCCCGTTCACCGGCGCACCCGCGGAGATCCTGCCGACCGCCTCGGTGACGTCGTCGCCCGCCACGGGCTGGAAGAGCACCGGCGCGAGTCGGACGGCGCCGTCGTCGGTGGCCGAGTCCGCCATGCGCGGCAAGAACTCGTGGAACTGCGTCGCGCGCACGATCGAGTAGGGCATCCCCGAGTTCTCGATCAGCTTCTCCTGGGCGCTCCTCGCGCGGAAGTAGCCGCTCTGCGGGGACTGCCCGGTGCCCACCACGGACAGTGCGACGTGGTGGCCGACGCGTGCCACCGCCTCCGCGGCGAGCAGGTTGCGGGTGGACGTCTCGAAGAGCTCCGCGGCGTCACCGGAGAACGGTGTGCTCGACACGTCGACCACGACGTCCGCGCCGGTCAGGGCGTCGGCGAGGCCCGCGCCGGTGAGCGTGTCCACGCCGGTGTCCGGTGCCGCCGCCACGACCTCGTGGCCGTGTCCACCCAGTCTCGACACGAGTTTCGACCCGATCAGACCGGTACCGCCGATCACCACGACCTTCACGACGACCTCCTGTCCGCCGGGCCGCCCGTCGCGGTCCCGACGCCAGCTCAGACAGGGCAGGCCGGCGGTCTGTGACAAGCCCGCGCGAAATCGCGTCAACGGCGGTGCCAGCCGTTCAGCTTGGCCGGGTTGAGCACGATCCACACGTCGGTGACTTTGGCGTCGACCTCCCGGAGGCCGACGACCGCGAGGGCACGGCCCGCGCGGCGCAGCGCCAGCCCGGTCCGGCCGTTGACCGACTCGATGGTCAACTCGGTGTCCGGCGGTCGCCCGCACAGCAGGGCAGCGACCAGCTGGGTGACGTCCTCCGCGCCGTGCACGACACCTGCCGCGGCAGGCACGAGTCCGCCGCTGTCGCACACGGCGACCGCATCGGCGTCCAAGGCGGCCCGGACCGCGGCGACGTCGTCCCGCAGGCACGCCTCGGCGAACCCCCGCGCGACGTCGTCAAGCCGGTTGAGCATCAACCCCTCAGCTCTGTCGCAGTCGCCCTTCATGACCGGGCAGCAGGGGAGATTGTGACGTCGGCGACTCCGACACGTCGGACACCGCCGCGATCTTCTCGGGGTTGAGCATCCACAGCACCCGGTCGATGCCGTCGGTCGTGGTGCTGACCGCGAGCACGCCGAACTCGACGCCGTTGCGCCTCAGCACGGCGGAGACCTGCCCGTTCGCGCTCACCCACCGCACGTCGAGGCCGTCCCAGAACCAGGTGATCGCGTTCATGAACTGCGTGACGGCAGGCACGCCCACGAGCACCTTGCGGGCGACGCCCAGCTTGCCGTTGCCGTCGGACAGGCTCGTCACGTCCGCCGAGAGGAGCCGTTCCAACGCGGCCATGTCGCCGGTGCGGGCGGCCGTGATGAACGTGGACAGCAGCTCCCGCTGCGCCGCGGCCGTCGCCGGCGTGCGCCGTTCACCCGCCATGTGCTTGCGCGCCCGACTGACCAACTGACGCACCGCCGGCTCCGTCGACTGCAGAATGTCGGCGATCTGCGCGTACGAGTAGTCGAACGCCTCCCGCAACACGTACGCCGCCCGCTCGTTCGGCGTCAGCTTCTCCATCAACATCAACGCCGCGAACTCCAGCGCCTCACCCCGCTCCGCACCCAGGTACGGATCCGCACTCGTGTCCACCGGCTCCGGCAACCACGGCCCCACATACGTCTCACGCCGCACCCGCGCCGACTGCAACGCGTTGATCGCCAACCGCGTCGCCGTCGTCGCCAGGAACGCGGCCGGGTTGACCACCACCGAACGATCACACGTCTGCCACCGCAACCAGACCTCCTGCACCAGGTCCTCGGCCTCGGTCGCACTGCTCAACATCCGATACGCGATCCCGAACAAACGCGGCCGCACGCCCATGAAGACAGCCGCGGCCTCCTCCAGGTCGTCCACACGCTCAACTTATCCCCTGCACCGGCCGCCTCCCACCCGGAGCGAGGGGCCATGCCGTTCACGTCACAACCGTCCGGCCTGTCCGGTCTTCAGCGGGTAACCCGAGAGAACAGAGGGCATCATGCGGAAGATCCTGCGGTCGGTGAGCCATGGCCGGCGCTGAGGGCAGGTCCGAGGGGACCGTCGGTGTACGCGTTCGGATGAACGCACGCTCAACCGAAGAGCCGAATCGCGTGTCGAGCCGGCTGGAGCTGCTGTTCGACCTGACGTTCGTGGTCGCGGTGGCGAGTGCGGTCAGGGAGCTGGCGCACACGATCGAGGCGGGTCACGCGTCGTCCGGCGTCCTCCCGTTCCTCGAGGTGTTCTTCACGATCTGGTGGGCGTGGATGAACTTCACGTGGTTCGCCTCGTCCTACGACACCGACGACGTCGCCTACCGGGTGATGACGATGCTGCAGATGGCGGGCGTGCTCATCCTCGCCGCCGGGGTGCCGGCCGCCGCCGAAGGTGACTTCCGGACGGTGACGCTGGGTTACCTCGTCATGCGGGTGACCCTGGTCGCGCAGTGGGTGCGAGCGGCGATCGAGGATCCGGTGAGACGGCGCACGGCGCTGCGCTACGCGGTGGGCATCTCCGTCCTGCAGGCGGGCTGGCTGGTGTGGCTGTGGTCGGCGGAAGCCGGCGTGCTGTCCGGCGGCGGGCTGCTGCCCGGCTTCGTCGTGCTCGCCGCGTTCGAGCTCGCGGTGCCGCCGTGGGCGGAGCGGAGGAACCGGACGACCTGGCACCCCCACCACATCGCCGAGCGGTACAACCTGTTCACGGTCATCCTCTTCGGCGAAACCCTGTTCGCGGCGTCGACCGGTGTCGCCACCGTCGTGCGGGACGGGTGGACGTCGTCGCTGAGCGTGGTCGCGGGATCAGGTCTCGTGCTGATGTTCGCGTTGTGGTGGCTGTACTCGCTCGAACCGGGTGGCGAGGCGCTGGCCGCGCTGCGGCACCGCTCGTACCAGTGGGGCTACGGCCATTTCGGGTTGTTCGCCGCGCTCGCCGCTCTCGGCGCCGGTCTCGAGGTCGCCGTGTCGCAGAGCGGGCACCACGCGGAGATCCCGGCGACCACGGTCGGTTACGCGGTGGCGATACCGGTCGCCGGGTTCCTGGTGCTGCTGTGGGCGGTCCACGCACCGTTCATCCGGCGATCGGTGGCCGGGCACATCGGCCCGCTGCTCGGTGCGGTGGCCGTCGTGCTCGTGCCTCAGGCGGCACCGGTCGTGGGGTCGGCCGGCGCCGTGGCCCTGATCGCGGCGGTCTGCGTCGTCGTCACGGCGCTGACCGTCGTGTCCCGCCAACGGCGGGCCGTGGAGCTGAGGTCGTAGCCCTCACTCGTGGAACCCGATCCGCCGGTGCGTCCCGTCGCACAACGGCTTGTTCGACGAGTGACCGCAACGGCACAGCGTGGTGCGGTTGCGGGCCTCGACCGGCTGCCCGTCGGCGCGTTCGACGGGGACCCGGCCGGTGACCCAGAGGGCACTGGCGAGGCCGTTCTCCTCCTCCAGGACCGAGATCGCGGGCTGGAGGTCCGGTTCGACGGTCTCGCCGGCGCGGGTGAGGCTGTAGGAGTACGAACCGGACGGGCAGTGGTCGATCAGGCCCATGATGTGCGACCGGACGTCGGGGTCGGCGGAGTCGTCCAGCATCTTGGCGATCGGCCGGGTGCGACCGATGCAGAACGCGGCGTGGACGCAGAGCTCGCCGACCCGGTGCGCCGAGATGCCCACTCCGTCGTGGGTGTGCCGGAGTTCCGCGTAGGGCGGCATGGTCGGCGCTTCGCTGCCGTCGAACGGCTTCCCGTCCGCGTCCGGCCGGGCGTGGCTGCCGTCGCAGAACGGCTTGACGCCGGAGCGCCCGCACCGGCACAGCGCGTACGTCTCCTCCGTGGGGATGTCCTCGTGGGTCTGCCACGTGAGGGACTGGCCGTCCTCAGAGACGATCTTCTTCTTGCGGCGCAGCGGGACCTGCCCGTGCACCAGGTAGGGACCGTTCTCCAGCACGGTGATCCGCCGGGACTCCCCCGTGCTCCACCGGCGCCGCTCGGGCGGCACGTACTCGAAGGTCGGGCCCGCGGTCGTGCGACCGTCGCCGCTCGGCGTCGTCATGAGGGCCTTCGCCTGCGCCCGCAAGGCGTACATCATGCCGGTGGCGACGCGCATCAGCGACGGGCTGCCGTTGAACGTCTCTTCCAGCAGGTGGAGGAGAGTGCAGTAGGTGTGGTTGAACTCCTCCTGGGCCAGGCGCACCGCGCTGCCTGCCGGGTGGTCCGCGGTCCTCGGGTTGTGCCGCATCGGCAGCACCCCGTCGAAGTCGACCGTGATCTCCTCGCCGGTCGGCCCGGACCGCGGTGTGTCGCCGGTGCGGTACCGGCGGCCGAGCCGGAGTTCCTGGAACCGGTAGTAATGCGCGACTTCTTCGCGTTCCGGGTGGAAGACGTCGTGGTCGCCGTCCCACACGTCCGTGCGGGCGGCGCCCTCGCCCTGCTCGACGATCTCCGCCAACGCGGCCAGCGCGGACCGGAGGTCGCGCACGGCGATGACCTGACCGCCGCCGCCCCTGAGGTGGAACTCGCCGACCTGCCGTGCCGGGTCGCCGCGGAAGACCTCGGCCTCGCCGAGCTCCGCGCACAGAGCCCGGATGCCGGCCTCGATCGCGGCGTAGAACTGGCCGATCGTCCGGTACTCGTCGGACTGCGGCGGCGCGTCGGCCGACGCGGGCTGCTCGATGCGCAGGAACAGGTCGAGGGCTTGCGGCCCGAACGGTGCCAGGTGGACCTGCACGGACCGGTCGCCGTGCGGCAACGGGTGCGGGTACGCGGGCAGTAGCCGCGGGGTGTCGAGTTCGGGCCTGCCGCCCACGGCGTTCAGCAGGTTCGCGGCCAGGGCCAGGTGCAGCATCTCCTCTGCGAGAACGCTGCCGACCACGTGCACGGCCTCGCCGTTGCGTTCGGGGTCCAGCGAGTACAGCGCGCACAGGTAAGGGGGGATGGTCGCGTGCTCGAGTTCGATCGCCCACTGCAGGTGGCGGCGCAGATCATCGAGCGTGTCGATCGCGTGAGCTCCTGTGGTGCCCAATTCCGGAACCTCGTCTCGGTGGTGGACGGCTGTGGTGAACAGGTGACCGGACAGGCCTTCCGGTTGTGACACGCCGGAATTTCCGCCGGCCGTGTCACAACCGGGACGGCTGTCCTGTCTGAGCTGGTGACCGAGTTCCCGGAGTGGCCGGGTGCGGCAGTGCGGAGGCAATGTCATGAAGATCGTCGTCATCGGTGGTACCGGTCTGATCGGCTCGAAGCTCGTGCGGAAGCTGGCCGAGCACGGCCACGAGGCGGTGCCCGCGTCACCCAATTCGGGGGTGAACACGCTGACCGGCGAGGGCCTGGACGAGGTGCTGGCCGGTGCCCAGGTCGTGGTCGACGTCTCCAACTCGCCGTCGTTCGCCGACGACGCCGTGATGGACTTCTTCCGCACGTCCACCGGCAACCTGCTCGCCGCCGAGGAGAAGGCGGGCGTGGGCCACCACGTGGCGTTGTCGGTGGTCGGCACCGAACGGCTCGCCGAGAGCGGCTACTTCCGGGCCAAGATCGCGCAGGAGCAGCTGATCAGGGACTCGGGGCGGCCTTACTCGATCGTGCACGCCACCCAGTTCTTCGAGTTCGTGCGCAGCATCGCCCAGGCGGCCACGGTCGGCGACGCCGTGCGCCTGTCGGACGCCCTGATCCAGCCCATCGCGGGCGAGGACGTGGCCGCCGCCGTCGGCCGCACCGCCGTGGGCGCTCCGCTCAACGGCGTCGTCGAGGTGGCCGGACCGGAGCAGTTCGGCCTCGACGAGCTGATCCGCACGGGGCTGGCGTTCCAGGGCGACCCGCGCGAGGTCGTGACCGACCCGGACGCACGCTACTTCGGCGCCCTGCTGGAGAAGGACACACTGCTCCCCGGCCCCGACGCGCAGCTGTCCACCACCCGGTTCGAGGAGTGGCTCCCGCTCAACCCGCCGCCGGCCAGGTAGCCGATGACGACGGATGGGCTCACGGGCAGACAGGAAGAGCGATGAACCACACCGAACACCAGATCGCGACGTCCGTCCTCGTCATCGGCACGGGCGGGGCAGGCCTGCGCGCCGCGATCGAGCTGGCCGAGCGCGGTGTCGACGTGCTCGCGGTCGGCAAACGGCCGAAGTCCGACGCGCACACCACGCTCGCCGCCGGCGGCATCAACGCGGCGCTGGCGACGATGGACCCGGACGACTCGTGGCAGCAGCACGCGGCGGACACGCTCAAGGAGAGCTACCTGCTGGCCGATCCCGAGACCGTCCGGATCGTGACCGAGAACGCCGCCCGCGGCATCGCGGACCTCGAGCGGTACGGGATGCCGTTCGCCCGTGAGGCCGACGGCACGATCTCGCAGCGGTTCTTCGGCGCGCACACCTACCGCCGCACCGCGTTCGCCGGCGACTACACCGGACTGGAGATCCAACGCACCCTGGTCAACCGGGCGGCGCAGCTCGACATCCCGATCCTGGACACGGTGTACATCACGCGGATCCTGGTGCGGGACAACGTCGTCTTCGGCGCGTACGGGTTCGACCTCGGCAACGGCACGCGTCATGTGATCCACGCGGACGCGGTGATCCTGGCGGCGGGCGGGCACACCCGCATCTGGCGCCGCACGTCGTCCCGCCGCGACGAGAACACCGGCGACTCCTTCCGGCTCGCGGTGCTGGCGGGCGGCCGGATCCGGGACGCCGAACTCGTCCAGTTCCACCCCTCGGGCCTCATCGCGCCGGAGAACGCGGCGGGCACGCTCGTCTCGGAAGCGGCACGCGGCGAGGGCGGGGTGCTGCGCAACGTGCTGGGCGAGCGGTTCATGTCCCGGTACGACCCCGAGCGGAGGGAGCTGTCCACCCGCGACCGGGTGGCGCTGGCCGCGTACACCGAGATCAAAGAGGGCCGCGGCACACCGGCCGGTGGCGTGTGGCTCGACGTCTCGCACCTGCCCCGGGAGACGATCATGCGGCGGCTCCCCCGCGTCTACCAGACCCTGCTCGAACTCCAGATGCTCGACATCACCCGCGAACCGATCGAGATCGCGCCCACGGCGCACTACTCGATGGGCGGTGTCCGGGTGCGCCCGGAGGACCACGGCACCGACGTCGACGGCCTGTACGCCATCGGCGAGGCGGCGAGCGGCCTGCACGGGGCGAACCGGCTCGGCGGGAACTCGTTGATCGAGCTGCTGGTCTACGGCCGAATCGTCGGCGAGGCCGTCGTGCGGTACTCACGCGACCTGGCAGCGCAGCGGCGGTCGTCGTCGGCGACGGCGGAAGCGCGGGGCGAGGTCGACGAGCTGCTGGCGGCCGACGGTTCGGAGAACGTGCGTGCGCTGCAGCGCACGTTGCGCAACACCATGACCGAGCACGCCGGCGTGGTGCGCGACGAGACCGGCTTGCGGAAGGGGCTGTCCGAACTGGACGACCTCGAGAACCGCATGACGGACGTGGGCGTGCACCCCGACATCGCCGGGTTCCAGGACTTGGCGCACGCGTTCGACCTCAAGGCCTCGGCCCTGGCCGCACGCGCCACGCTCGACTCGGCACTCGAACGCCGTGAGACCCGCGGCTGCCACAACCGTTCCGACTACCCGGAGCTCGACGAGTCGCTGCGGGTGAACCTGGTCTGGTCGGGGCCGGGGCAGGTCGAACGCGAAGGGCTGCCGCCGATCCCGGACGACATCGCCGCGCTCATGGGCGAGGTGTCCACCGTCGGCAAGCTCGTCGAGTGAACCGCTGACACACCATCACACAGGTGAGGTCCCCGGCCGCGTCGCCGGGGACCTCACCTGTGGCTCGTCCGGCCCTGTCACGGCCCCGCGGGGCTTGGCTCGGCCCGCACGACGGCGACCGGGCACGGCGAGTGGTGCAGCACCGCGTGGCTGACGGAGCCGAGCAGGAGACCGATCGCGCTGCCCCGGCCGTGCGACCCGACGACCACGAGCTGAGCCGCGGTGTCCGTCGCCTGCTCGATCAACGCGTGCGCGTGCCGGTCCCGCACGACCACCCGCCGCACGTCGACGTCGGGGTACTGCTCGCCCCACCCCGCCAGCCGTTCGGCGAGCAGCCGGGCCTCGTCGGCCTCGATGGCGTCCCAGTCCAGCAGCGGCGCCGCCGCGGCCTCCAGCACGGTGTCGGTCCAGGCGTGCACCGCGATCAGGGACGCCTTGCGGGCGCTCGCCGCCTCGAAGGCGAACTCCAGTGCCGCCTCGCTGAACGGCGAGCCGTCGACGCCGACCACGACCGGGCCCGCGTCGGCCGACCCTTCCCCGCGCACGACGACGACCGGGCATTCCGCGTGCGCGGCCAGTCCGATCGCGATCGACCCGACCAGCAGGGAGGAGAAACCACCCAGGCCGCGATCACCGATGACGAGCAACCCCGCGTGGTGCGACGCAGCCATCAGCACCGGCACCGGGAAGCCGTCGACGACCTCCTCGGAGAGCTCGACGCCCGGCGCGGCCTCCGCGGCCGTCTTGGCGGCGGCCGTGACAGCGTCCTGGGTGATGCCCAGCAGCGTCTCGCGGTGGTGTCCGCCGAACCCGGGGTCGCCGACGTGCCGTGCCTCCGACCAGCCGAAGGCGCTGATCAACCGCAGCGGGACCTCGCGGCGCGCGGCTTCGCGTGCTGCCCAGCGGACAGCGTCGAGCGCCGACGACGACCCGTCGACGCCCACCACGACCGGCAGGCTTCTCTCGCGCCAGGTTCCCATTTCGCGCTCCTGTCACAGACCTGCTCGAATGAAGGGTGCGTTCGCACGTTCCCGCGCGGAGGTCACGCGGGGACGTGCGACAGCTAGGACAGGACCGGGTGCCGTCTTGTGACACGCTCGGCGCTCCGTGGTGCTTCTAGTGCACCTGATCGGTAGGCCGCAGCAGGATCTCGTTCACGGCGACGTGCTCAGGCCGGCCGACCGCGTACAGGACGGCGGCGGCGACGTCCTCGGCACGCAGCGTGCGCATCGAGCCGGCCATCTTCTTGGCCATGTCACGGATGTCGTCGTCGACGATGTGGTCGGCGATCTCGGTGTCGACCATGCCGGGCTCGATCGTCACCACGCGCACGCCCCGCCCGGTGACCTCCTGCCGGAGCGACTCGGCGAAGGCGTTCACACCGAACTTGGTGGCCGCGTAGACGCCGCCCATGACGGACGCGACGCGGCCGGAGGTGGACGAGATCTGCACCACGGTTCCCTTGCGCGCCAGCAGGTGCGGCAGTGCGGCGTGCGTGACGTAGAACGACCCGAGCAGGTTGGTCCGCACCATCCGGTCCCACTCCCCGGTGTCGGCGCCGACGATCGGGCCGCCCAGCATCACGCCCGCGTTGTTCACCACGACGTCGAGGCCGCCGAACCGGTCGACCGCGGTGACGACGGCCTCGCGCACCGACTGCTGGTCGGCGACGTCCAGCTCCAGCGGGATCACCTCGCCGTCGGCCGTCGCGGCCAGCTCCTCGAGCCGGTCGACCCGGCGCGCGCCGGCGACGACCTTGACACCGGCCGCGGCCAGGGCGCGCGCCGTGGCCGCGCCGATGCCCGACGAAGCCCAGGGCGCGGAGGTCTCCGTGACGGAGATCGCGGAGCGGGCGGGCATCGGCAAGGGCACCGTGTTCCGGCATTTCGCGACCAAGGAGGACTTGATCGCGGCGGTCGTCGAGGACCTGCTCGACGACCTGATCACGGCGGCGGTCGCCCGGTGCGACGCGACCGACCCCGCGGCGGCGCTGCGGGAGTTCATGACCTACGGCGTCGACCGGCTGGCGGGCAACCAGGCGCTGTGCGACGTGGCGAGCGGCTCGGTGCGGCACCCGGACGTGCAGGCCGCCGTCGTGCGGCTGGGGGACGCCGCCCAGGCGCTGGTCGACCGGGCCCGCCTGCGCGCCGACGTCACCGGGCGGGACGTGGTCCTGCTGATGACCGGCGTGCACCAGGCCGCCGCCCCGCTGCGGGACACCGAGCCCGACCTGTGGCGGCGCTACCTGGACCTCCTCTTCGGCGGCCTGTTCGACACGACGGACCCGGCGCCGCCCAGCGCCTGATGACCTACCGGCTCACCCCTTCACGGCCCCCGCGGTGAGGCCCTCGGTCAGGAACCGCTGCCCGAACCCGTACATGATCGCGACCGGGATGCTGATCAGCAGCGAGGCCGCGGCCAGCTGCCCCTGCGGCACGACGTCACCGAAGATCATCGACTGCATGCCGACGGGCAGCGTCTTGTAGCCGTCCTTGGTGATGAACACGAAGGCGAACAGGAACTCGTTCCACGCGTTGGTGAGCGTGAACAGCGCGACCGCGAGCAGGCCCGGCTTGGCCAGCGGCAGCACGATCCGGATGAACGCACCGAACCGCGTGCAGCCGTCGACCAGCGCGGCCTCTTCGAGGTCGGCCGGGATCGACTTGAAGTAGCCGACGAGCAGCCAGGTCGCGAACGGCAGGGTGAACGTGGGGTAGGCGAGCACGAGCGACCACAACGAGTCGTTGAGCCCGATCCCGCTCATCATCTGGTACAGCGGGATGAACAGCAGCGCGCCCGGCATCACGTAGGTGAGCAGGATCGTCACCGTGAAGCTCTCCGAACCCCGGAACTTCAGCCGCGCCAGCGCGTAGCCGGCCAGCGCCGCGCAGACCAGGGCGATCACGGTGGACGCCACCGACACCAGGATCGTGTTGACGTACCAGGTGCCGAACGCCCGGCCCGTGAACAGGTTGGTGAACTGCTCGGTGCTCCACGGAGTGGGCCAGAGGTCGTCGGTGCGCGCCACGATCTGGTTGTCGGACTTGAAGGCCGTGACCGTCATCCAGTAGAGCGGTGCGAGCACGAAGCCCAGCAGACCCACGAGCGCGATCCCCGTGCCCGTGCCGCCGACCAGGCGTGCGGCCAGCTGGTTGCCGCGCGCGGCGAGCGCGGAGACGACCCGTCCGACGGCGGCGGCGAGCACCACGAACACGCCCAGCACGAGCGCGGCCTTCCACACGATCTGCGGCGACGCCCAGACCAGGACGAGGACCGAGCCCACGACGACCACCCACGGCAGCGCCCGGCGTTGAGCGGGGGTCAGCCGCCTGCGCCCCAGGTCCCCGGCGCCCGGCTGGTCGCCGCGTCGCATCATCCGCACGAGGATCACCACGAGGACGGCGATGATCGGCAGCATCACCAGCGTGACCGCGGCGCCCGCGCCCAGCTGCAGCTGCTGGATGGCCTTCGAGTAGGCCACCATCACGTACGGGGCGGTGGCGTCACCCGGTCCGCCCTGGGTCATCAGCCAGATCAGGTCGAAGTTGTTGAACGTCCAGATCGACGACAGCAACACCGTCACGATCATGACGTTGCGCAGCCCGGGCAGCGTGATGTGCACGAAGCGCTGCCACGGCGAGGCGCCGTCCACCATCGCCGCCTCGTAGAGACCGCCGTCGATGGCCTTGAGCCCGGCGAGGAACGTCACCGCGAAGAACGGGATGCCCTTCCAGACGTTGACCAGGATGACCGCCGGCATCGCCAGCGCCGGATCGGACAGCCACTCCGCGGGCCACTTGTCGACGAGCCCGATCGTGGCGAGGGCGGGCCCGATCCCGGAGTCGGTGAGCAGGACGTTGACGCTGCCGAAGATCGGGTCGAACAACGACCGCCAGGTGAAGGCCGTGACGACGGTCGGCACCACCCACGGCAGCAGGATCACCCCGGCGACGATCGCCCGGCCGCGGCGCATGTGGTGCAGCATCAACGCCGCGATGAGACCGAGGGTCACCTTGAAGATCTCGGCGTACGCGGTGAAGACGAACGAGTTGAGCACGCCCTTGTGGAACACGGCGTCGTCGATGAGGGCGGTGTAGTTGTCCAGCCCGACGAAGACCGTCTCCGCACCGTGGCGCTCCGTGGCGCTGGTGAAGACCGAGCTGACGATCGGGAACAGGATCAGGCCTGCGACCAGCACCAGCGTCGGCCCGATGAACGCCGCGGCGAGGCGCCAGTCGCGCCCGAGCCACCGCTGCGACGTGGTGAGCGAGGACGACGTGCCCGGCGCCGGACGGGCCGGCGCCGGACGCGGGCGCAAGACGGTCACTGCTTGTAGCCCTGCTGCTCGAAGACCTGGACGATCCGGGCGTGGGTCGAGGCGACGGCCTCGGCCGGCCGGGTGCCCTGGATGACCGCCTGCATCATGTCGGTCAGCAGGTAGGCGGCGGTGGCGGCTTGCTCGCCGGGGCTCGGCGCCTGGGGGAACGCGTAGCCGGTCTTGGTGGTCAGCGGGAGCGGCACGCGGGTCTGCTCCCGCAGCGCGGGGAAGGCCGGGTCACCGCTGGTGTAGTACGGGTCGGAGTCCCACACCTTGTCCCACGCGGGGTTGACCAGGCACGGCGCTCCCTTCGCGACACCGAGCAGCGCGCTGCCGCCGACCATGAACTTCGCCACCAGCTTGGCGAGGTCGGGGTTCTTCGCCCCCTTGAACACGACGAACGAGTTGGACTCGCCGAACGCGAGCGGCCGGTCGATCGCCGGTCCGGTGGCGCCGTTGAACGGGTGCGTGTTGGCGTAGACCGGGTTGTTCTTGGTCTTCGAGTCGGCGTAGACGCTGAACTGGTTGAGCGTGAGCCCCAGGATCTGGGCCAGCCAGTTCTCGTTGTTGCTGGAGTCGGTCCAGCTGCCGATCCCGGGTGGCAGCATCGGCGCGTACTTCGGGTTCGTGTAGATGTCGCCGATGAACGTGACGGCGGCGACGGTCTCCGGCGAGTTGAACACCACCTTGGTGCCGGTGTTGTCCGCGATCGCCCCGCCGTAGCAGTTGATGACGTTGGTGATGAAGCCGTTGGCGTCGCCGGAGCGGTTCACCGTGATGCCCCAGCCGAAGCGCTTCTTCGCCGGATCGGAGACCTCCAACGCGTTGTCGCGCAGTTCCTCCCACGTGTAGTGGGGCTTGAGCGGGAGGCCCTTCTCCTCGTACCAGTCCTTGCGCAGGTACATCGCGGTCGCGATGAAGTGGTACGGGATCGCGAACCAGCGCCCGTCGAACACGCAGAAGTTGGTCGCCTCCGTCGCGGGCTCACCGTAGAGCGCGCGCATCTCCTCGACCACGTCGGTGACGTCGGTGAGGGCGCCGAGGTTGTGCAGCTGGCCGACGAACCGCCGGTCGCTCAGGAAGGCCATGTCGCGGGCGGTGCCCGCCTTCACCTCGGTGTCCATCTTCGCGACCATGTCGCCGGCGTCGCCCGAGACCAGGTCGTTGTTGATCGTGGTGCCGGTGGCCTGCGCGAACGCCTGCAGCGACCTGTCCAGCGCCTGGTTGGCGGTCTCCGAGTACAGCTTCTGCGAGAGCATCCCCACCGACCCGCCGCGGAGCGAAGCCGCCTGGTCGAGCAGCGCCTGCGGCACCTGGACGTCGACCTGGGGCGCGGCGGGGCCTCCCCCGCACCCGACGAGGCTGAGCACGCCCAGCGCGCTCATCCCGAGGAAGGTGCGCCTCGATAAGTCCGTCTTCTCTTCCATGACCACTCCTCTCGCGTCCGATCGTGCGGACGCTTACCGACGGGGCGACGTTGCTACCGGCGGGACAGCGAGACGAGCGCCGCGCTGCCGGGTCGTTCATGCGGCGAAAGGGACAGCGTCGACAGCGCGAAAGACTGTCGTGTGGGTGATGAAGTGGATTTGGGCGACGTGGTGCACGCCGGCGTCGAGGCGCTCGACCGCGAGCCCGGTGCCGATCAGCCCCAGCCGGATCGGCGGGATCGCAGGTGCCGCCATGCCTCGTCCGCCCTTGTCATCGGTCCGGATCTCGGTCGTGCAGTGAAGTCGTGCGGTGAAGTCGTGCGGTGAAGTCGTGCAGGGCGCTAGCGCCGCCGGTCGGCCCGCTTGGTCTTCTGCTCGTTCTCCGCGAGGAGCGTGGAGTAGTTGTTGCTCAGGTGTCTGCGCATCGCCGTGCGGGCCCCTGCCGGGTCGCGCGCGACGAGCGCCTCGTAGATCTCCGTGTGCTGGGCGGTGGCACGGTGCAGCCCGGCCGGCGCCTCGTTGGTGACGCGTCGGCTGGTCGTGCCGAGCCAGCGGGCGGAGTACATGATCCGGTCGAGGATGCGGTTGTCGGCAGCCCGGCAGATCTCCATGTGGAACTCGTGGTCGACCTCGAGGTAGGCGTCGGGTTCCGACTCCAGCTCGGACATGCGGTCGACCTGGACCTTGAGCCGGTCCAGCGTCTCGTCGGTGGCGCTCGCCGCGGCCATCGCGGCGAGTTCGGGCTCGAGCAGCGCGCGCAACTGGTGCAGCTCCCGCAGCAGCTCGCCGACGGTCTCCGACGGCAGCCACTCGACCAGCAACGGGCTCAGGTAGTCCCACTCCGCGCGGGGGCGCACGACGACGCGGCGGCCCTGCGCGACGTCGACGATGTCGAGGGAGGCGAGGATCTTGAGCGTCTCCCGCGCCACCACGCGCGACACCCCGAACTCCCGGGAGATGTCGAGTTCCGACGGGGCCCGGCCGTCCTCGATCCCGCCGCTGACGATGCGCCGGGTCAGGTGTGCCGCCACCTGCACCGGGAGAGTCCGGACCTTGACAGCGTCCGGAGACTCTTGTCCCCTTTGCATGTCATCAGCTTATAGGACAAGTTGGGTACCGCGACAGTCCTTTCAGGCACGACCCGGCGGCGGGAGAGCAATGCGGATCGTGAACGTCACGACGGCGGTGGTGGCCTACCACGGCCAGGCGACGCTGGTGCGGATCGACACCGACGAGGGCCTCAGCGGTTTCGGCGAGGCCAATCCCGATGCCGGCGCGGGCGCCGTCGTCGGGATGATCGACTTCCTGGCGCCGCTCCTGATCGGCGAGGACCCGCGCAACGTCGAGCGGTGCTGGGAGAAGCTGCGCCGCAGCAGGGTCTTCGCGGGCCCCCAGGGCGGGGTGTTCGTGATCGCCCTGTCCGGGATCGAGCTCGCGCTGTGGGACCTCGCGGGCAAGGCCGCGGGCCAGCCGGTCTACCGGATGCTCGGCGGGAAGTTCCGCGACCGGATCCGCCTCTACGCCGACTGCGGCGACGGCGACGACCCGGCGGGCTCGATCGCCGGGTGCGTCGACCGGGCCCAGCGGATGGTCGCCGAAGGCTTCACCGCCATCAAGTTCGACATCGACGACCTGCACCACCCGGCCAAGTTCGACGCCTTCAACCACACGGTCAACGCCGCCGAGCTGCGATCGATGGTCGAGCGCGTGGCCGCCGTCCGGGAGGCGATCGGACCGGACGTCGACCTGGCCATCGACCTGCACGCCCGCTACGACGTGCCGAGCGCGTGCCGGATCGCGTGGGAACTTGAGCCGTTCCGCCTGATGTGGCTGGAGGAGCCGCTGCCGGCGGAGAACGTCGACGCGCTGGTGCGGGTGCGCGCCCAGACCCGCACACCGATCTGCGCCGGCGAGAACCTCTACCTGCGGTGGGGATTCCGCGACCTGCTCGAACGCGGCGCCGTGGACGTCATCGAGCCGGACGTGCCGAAGTGCGGCGGCCTCGCCGAGGCCAAGAAGATCGCCAACCTGGCGGAACTCCACTACATCCCCTTCGCACCGCACCTGGTGTCGACGCCGCTGGGCACGATGGCCACGTCGCACCTGTGCGGCGCGATCCCCAACTTCTTCGTCCAGGAGTGGCACGCCCTGGAGGAGCGCGAGGTGTGGGACAGCTACGTCCACGCCGCCGACGGGAGTGGCTCGATCGTCAAGGACGGCTACATCACGCTTCCCGACACTCCGGGCATAGGCGTGGAACTCGACATGGACGGCGTCCGTGCACACGCCGTCGCGGGCTACGGGGTGTTCGAGTAGCGGAGCGTCGAACTGCTGCTCTGCGAGGCGCACCAACAGGTGCCGGGCGCTGCTGGATGGTTCGCAGGTTCACTGACCGCATTTTGCGTGGCTCGGTCTACCCAAAGTGGGGTCACAGGGCCAGAAGGCTGAACGTGGATCTTCGTTGCTCACGCTCGTCGTCGGCTCGCGATGTCCTCCCCAGACAGCAAATCTCGGGAGGATCAGTGATCGAGCTCCGAAGACGCAGCACCGCCCTAAGCACGACCAGACGTCACAGACCGGGTCGTTTGGCGGCGTTGGCAACGGCCGTGGCGGTGGCGCTGGCGACCCTGGTCGCATCGCCGGGTTCCGCGTGGGCGGGTGTCGACGACTACCCGGCCGAGTGGCGCAACGCCGCCATGGACTCGCGTGTCGACTCGTGGGGCTACTACAACCGGGAGTGCACCAGCTTCGTCGCCTGGCGCCTGCACGCCCGCAACGGCTTCGAGATGCCCCGAGCCATCGGCAACGCAGGCGGCTGGGGCACCTGGTTCGCCGCGCGCGGCTACGCGGTGAACGGCACGCCCGCCGTCGGCTCGATCGCCGAGTCGTCGGGGCACGTCGCCTGGGTCGAGGGAGTCCACGGCGACGGCACGGTCACCATCGAGGAGTACAACTACAACTACCAGGGCACCTACCGCCAACGGCGCGTCGCCGCCTCGACGTTCCGCTACATCCACGTCAAGGACATCACGTCGGGCGGGTTGTCCGACGGCACGTTCGTCCGTGACGCCGACACCGGTGCCGTCTACCGCATCGCGGGAGGCGCGCCGCTGTACGTGTCGACCTGGTCGGCGTTCGGCGGTTCCCAACCGTCCATGAACCTGAGTCACGCCGCGGTGCTGGCCCTACCCCAGTACCCGCGTGACGGCACCTTCGTCGTGGGCACCGCGCGCGGCGAGGTCTACCGCTTCGCCGGCGGCGCACCGCTCTACGTGTCCACCTGGTCGGCTTTCGGCGGTTCTCAACCCACCGTCGCGGTCGACCAGGCGGCGATCGACAACGCGGGCGCGGGCGATGTGTGGGACCACGTCCGCTACCACCCCGCCGACGGCACGTTCGTCACCGGCACCGCTCGCGGCGAGGTGTACCGCTTCGCCGGTGGCGCACCGGTCTACGTCTCCACCTGGGATCGCTTCGGCGGACCGCAGACCACGGTCGCCGTCGATCAAGCCGCGCTCGACAACGCCGGCGCCGGAAGCGTCTGGAACCACGCCCGCTACCACCCGGCCGACGGCACGTTCGTCGTCGGTACCGCTCGTGGCGAGGTGTACCGCTTCGCCGGAGGCGCACCGCTGTACGTCTCCGCCTGGGATCGCTTCGGCGGACCGCAACCCACGGTGGGAGTTGACGACGCGGCCCTGGACAACGCCGGCGCCGGGAGCGTCTGGAACCACATCCGCAGCCACCCCGCCGACGGCACGCTGGTCAACGGCAGCCCACGAGGGGAGGTCTACCGCTTCGCCGGCGGCGCACCCCTCTACATCTCCACCTGGGACGCCATCGGCGGACCGCAACCCAGCGTCACCGTCGATCAAGCCGCGCTCGACAACGCCGGCGCCGGAAGCGTCTGGGACCACGCCCGCTACCACCCCGCCGACGGCACGCTGCTGAGCACCCATGACGACCGCGTCTGGCAGGTGATCGACCGCGCTGCCCGACACGTCCTGTCCTGGGACGAGGTCGGTGGCCCACGCCCCACCGTCCGCATCGATCTCGCCGCCATCCAGAACGCGGGCCTGCCAGGCGTCTGGAGCCACCTCACGGGCCACATCTCCTGACGGACACCGGTGTGGTGGGTCGGACAGCCGATCCACCACACCGTGACCGCGCACGTCGGGCGTGGCGCCGCTCCCGCGAGGGTCGCCGCGGCGATTCGAATGGCTGTCCAGGTTTCATGCGATCCGATCTGGAATCGTCCACTCCGGCAATGCCGGCACCTTTCGACGCGTCACCAAATCCACAGCCATCATCCCGACTGGACAGATTCTCCGCGACGGGCCCTGTGCGTAACGACATGTGGACAACGCTCGATGTTCGCCAGGTGAGCAACAAGACCTCTTTCGTCGTGCGCAGCGGGCAAGTCCGCGCGTCATCCGCAATTCTGGTACTTGTCTCGTTATCGGGTTGCGCCGTCGCGGGTGACGCGACCCCTCGGCCCGAAGACGACTACCTCTGCTCCACGTCGACCCAGCAGCGGTCCGTGGCGTACGACAAGGTCGTGGCGCTCGACCCGACGTCGGACTGGCTCTACCCCGGTTCGATCCTGCGGCCGGACCGCGCGGTGGCAAACCGGTTCGTCGCTGTCGGCGGTCCCGCTCGCGCTCCGCTGACCTTCTCGGTCGGCAACCAGTTGCAGCTCGGCGGAACGCACTCGGCGACCTTGGACAGCCCCGCCCTGTCCACCTACCGCGACGCGTTGAGCGGTCTGCTCGGCGCCGGTGTGTCCGGAGCGACCGTCGCGGACGTGGCGTGGGACAGCATGGAGATCACCGAAGCGAGCCAGGTCGGCGTCTTCTTGGGGGTCGACGCCTCCGCCGTGCCGATGGCGAACGCGGGCCTGGGGTTCCGGTGGCAGGACGAGTCCGTCCGCAGCCGGGCGCTGATCAGGTTCACGCAGACCTACTTCACCGTGGACGTCGACAAGCCGACCGCGCCCGCCGGCTTCTTCGCCCCGGAGGCGCCCGCGGCGGAGGTGGACCGACTGATGGGGCAGTCACCGGTCTACGTGTCGTCGATCGCCTACGGTCGCACGGCCGTGATCGCCTTCGAGTCGACGTACAGCGAGAACGAGGTCAGGGCGGCGTTGAACGCCAAGCTCGGTTGGAACTTCGGGCTGACCACGGTGGGTGGCGGCTTCGGGGTGTGGCACGAGACGGCGTTGAGCAACACCCGCTTCAGCGGGTACATCCTCGGCGGCTCCGGCGCGGACGCGGCCCGTGCGTTCGACGGGCTGGACGCGGTCAAGGACTACATCGCGAACGGGGGCGACTACTCCCGATCGTCGCCAGGGGCGCCGATCTCGTACCAGCTGACGAATGTTCAGGACAACACCACCGCGAGGGCCGGTGACACCGTGGCGTACCCGGCGCGTCAGTGCGACCGGGTCCGGGGCGAGGTCACCGTGCGGCTGCGTGAGGTCAGAGTCGACTCCGACGACAACCTGGACCTGTGCGGAGCGGGGTTCGCACGAAACGGCAGCGAGCGGGTCACCCTGTTCGACTTGGACTGCGAGCAGGGGCGCGAGATAGCGGTCGAGCCGGGCAAGCCCTGGCAACCGGACGTCAAGCAGGTGCTCGCCGTCCTGACGAAGGACGGCCAGACCGTCGACCTGAGCATCCGGTTGGTCGAGTCGAAGTGGAACGGGCTCGTGGAGATCGAGAACAAGGTGGAGAAGATCCGGTTCGAGGACGGCTGGCAGGGGGTGCGCGACATCAAGCTCACCCACGAGGACCGGGCCTTGACCGTCGTGGTGGAACTCATTCCGGCCTGACCCGACCGCGCTCTGGGAACTGGAGAACGACATGGGGTTCGTGAACAGGATCCGGACGGTCCACCTGGCGAACAAGGCCGAAGCCGAGCTGGCCGGTTACCAGAAGACCGAACGGCCGCAGCTGCTCGACAGCGCGATAGCGGGGCTCGAGCAGCTCGTCCTGCCGGAGTTCACGCCGCCGGGTGAACCTGCTGCCGCCGGCAGGCACTTCAGGTTGGCCGACGCGCTGCGCATGCGTTACGAGAGCTTGGAGGACGCCGCTGATCTGGACAGGGCGTTGCGGCACGCCGAGATCGCGGTTGCCCTGCCGCCGGCCACGGACGACGTGCGCGTGGGATCGCTCCTGCTGCACGCGACGATCCTGTACATCAAGGCAAACGGCAGTGACGCGCCCGGGGACGTGGCTGCGGCGCTCGCCGCGTTCGACCTCGCACGGGCCGCCGTGCCCGAAAGCGGGTTCCCGATGCGGGACGTCGTGTCGAGCGCGATCGCGAGTCAGAGCGCGGTCATGCTGGCCGCCAGGTTCCGCCACACCGGGGACGTCGCGGACCTGGAAGAGGCCAGGATCCGGAGCACGGCGGCGTTGGAGGGCGAGTTCTTCAGCGAGGCCGACGCGGACGCGGCGTTGAGCAACCTCGCCCTCGTGCTCGGCGACCTGGCCGAACTGCGTGCCGACCTCGATCTCGCGGAGCAGGCGGTCACGCTGGGCGAACGCCTGGTCGATGTCGCGGGCCTGCCGGCGGCCCGGCGGTCGACGCTGCTGGCCAACCTCGCGCGGTTCCGGGAACTCCGCTACGAGCTGGGAGGCGACCTCGCCGATCTGACGGCCGCCGCGGACGCCGCCGCCGCGTCGACCGAGAGCCTGGCGCCCGACGACCACGCGGCGGTCGCGCTCGTCCGGCTCAACACCCTGGCCGCCGTGCTGATGCGGCGCTACGAGGCGGAGCGCTCGCTCGACGATCTCGAGCGCGTGAAGGTGCTGTTCAACCACGTCGTCCGCCACCCGGCGACGCCCGAGGCGGACCGCCGGTCGGCCCTGACCAACCTCGCCTGGGCGTTCCGGACCCACTACGGGGTGACCGGGGAGGTGAAGGTGCTCGACGACGCGCTGGTGCTGGTCTCGTACGCGATCGCCAAAGCGGAGGAGCAGGCGGACGGGGTGGACCCGGACGACCCGTCGTTCCGCTGGACGCTGGACCAGCTCGGTGTGCTGCTCCGGCTGCGCTACGAGGCGACCGGTGACGTCGAGGACTTGGAGGCCGCCGAGACGGCCGGCCGCCGCGCCTCGAACGGGTCGCTCCACGACCCCGTGGAGCACGGCGGCCACGCCGTCAACCTGGCCACGATCGTGCAGGCGCGGATCGCTCGCGGGCTCGAGCCGGACGAGCACCGGGCAGCTCTGGACGAGACCGTCACCCTGCTGCGCGCCGGCCTCGCGGTCACCGCGGGCGGACCGGATCGCGTGGGCGTGCAGGCCAACCTCGCGGACGCCTTGATCGAACGGCACGCGCTGCTCGGTGACGGACGCGACCTGGCCGAGGCGCTGGCCCTGTGCCGGGACGCGTCCGCTTCGACGGCGGGCACCCCGCAGCAGCGCGTGCGCGCCGCCCGCACCCTGGGGATGACCGCACCGGACCCGCACGACGCCCTCCAGGCGTACCGACGCGCCCTCGACGTGCTGCGCGACGCCGTGCACCCGGCGATCGAGCGCGCGGCACGGGAAGCCGTCCTCCACGAGCACCGGGGACTCGCCGTCGAGGCCGCGTCGAAGGCGATCGCCGCAGGTGACCCGTCGGCCGCCCTGGAACTGCTGGAACGAGGCCGCGGCGTGTTGTGGTCGCAATCGTTGCGCTTCACCGCGGACCTCGCACGGTTGCGCGTCGAACACCACGAACTCGCCGAAGACCTCCTGTCGGTGCACGTGGACCTGGACCGCCTCGCGACGTCCGGCCCGACCAGGTTCGGCGGCGCCGACTCGCGAGCCGACCTGCGACGGGCGTTGTCCACGCGCCGCACGTCCCTGCTGGAGCACATCCGCGGACTTCGCGGGTTCGAGTCGTTCCAACGCCTGCCCGACGCCGCCGCGCTGGCGGGCACGGGTTCACGCGGGACCGTCATCGTCCTCGTGATCGCCGAACAGCGGTGCGACGCGCTGGTGGTCGACGGCGCAGGCGTGCGATCCGCGCCGCTTCCGGTCACCCGCGAGGACGTCCACGAGCTGGCAGCGGAGATGCTGACGACGATCGACGACATCTACGACCCGGAGAGCGCCGTCGTCAACGCCCGGAAGACCTTCGCCGCACAGCTGTCCCGGCTCTACGACGCGGTCGCCGGTCCGGCTCTCGACGCGGCCGGGATCCCGTCGCACGGCACGGCGGACGACCTCCCGCGTGTGTGGTGGTGTCCCACCGGCGTCCTGGGCCTGCTCCCCGTGCACCTGGCCGGGACGCACACGGGAACGGGCAACGCGGTCATCGACCGGGTCGTGTCCTCCTACACGCCCACCGTGCGGGAACTGCTCGCCCGTGGGGAGTCCCAGGTCGACGTTTCGTGGGACGACGTGCTGGTGGTCAACCCTCCGCACCTGGAGGGGACGGCGGAGCTGGAGGGAGCCGGCGCCGAGGCGCGGGACGTGGTCGATCGCTTCCCCCACGCCCGTGCGCTGGTCGGGGAACAGGCGACCGCCGACCGGGTTCTCGACGCCCTGAGCACGGTGTCGTGGGCGCACTTCGCCTGCCACGGCGTGCAGGACCTCGACAACCCGTCCCAGGCGGGGCTCGTGCTCAAGGACCGGGCGCTGTCGTTCGACGAGATCGCGGCCGCCGCCACTCGCCCCGGCGCGGCGGTGGTCTTCTCGGCCTGCGACACCGCGCGCGGTGGGCTGCCGGTTCTCGACGAAGCCCTGACGCTCGTGGCCGCCGCGCGGTTCGCGGGTTTCGAGCACGTGGTCGGTTCCCTCTACTCCGCGCACGACCTGGTGACGGCACAAGTCATGGCGCGCTTCTACACCGCGCTGAGTGCCGCGGAACCGGGAACCGACCGGGTTGCGCGGGCGCTGCACGCCGCAGTGCTGGCCGTGCGCGCGGATCAGCGGGGCAGGGCGCCGGACACCTGGGGCGGCCTGGTGCACGTCGGGTGGTGAGGCTCATCGCCCGCCGGACCACAGCCACGCGGGACCGCTGTACCCGCGGGTCTTGACCCGGTGCCGGGTGAACGCCGCCGGATCGGGCTCGGTGTGGCCCTCGCCGACGACGAAACCGTGCAGGACGTCGGACACCATCGCGGCCACGTCCGCGGTGCCCGGGCCGTCACCGGCAACGGCGGCGCGCAGCGGGGCGCAGTCGACCAACCGTCCCAGTCGGGTCGGCACGCCGTTGCCGAAGCCGAAGGCGGCCAACCCGACCGGGCCGATGTCGATCGCGAGCCGCAACCGCATGTGGTCCTGGTAGTCGAGGTTGTCGGTGTTCAACCGCGCCCACGTCCCGCTCAGGAGGACGTGCAGCGCACGTCGCACGTCCAGGTCGGGTGGCAGGAACGCGACCAGGCCGTCGCCGGTGCCCTGGTGATCGGTGTCCGCCAGGACGAGGCCGAGTTCGCCCAGCACGTCGTCGACCACGACGGCCAATCTGTCCTGCAAGGACTTGCGCCGAGCCGGTTTCCTCCCGCTGTAGCCCACGATGTCGACGACGAAGCCCATCCGGACCGTGTTCTGCGCCCGCGTGACCCGGCCGGCCGGAACCCGGTGGGCACGTGCCGTGGCCGGATCGTGAAGCGGGGCGGGTGCGGGTGCGGGACTCAACGCCCTGATCCGGCGGACCAACTCGGCCGAGTCCTCCAGCCCGGCGACCACGTCGGCGAGTTGCCGCACCAGCCACTCGGCTCGGCCGGTGTCGTGGGGCAGGGTGCCGCCGATGGCCACGCGCATGTTCTCCCCGGCGACGGCGACGGCGCGCGACATGTCCTTGACGCGTGACGCGGTGTGCACCAGCTTCGCCTCGGCGGCCTGCAACTCGTCCGCCACGCCGAGCGCGGTGAGGTCGTTGCGCGACCGGCGCACCAGCTCGTCGGCGGCGGTCCGCAGCCGGTGCAGCGATTCCTGTTCCGCGCGGAACACCCGAACCTGGTACCTCATGTCGCTCGCGTGCGCCAGGTACCGGGCGAGCGGCGGTATCGCCGGATCACCGGTGCTCCACGTCCACGCGCTCATCTCACGATCCCGGTCGGGATCGGCCACGACGACGAGATCGCGCTCGGCCCCGGCGCCCGCTTCCGGCTCCCACACCGCCATCCCGTCGCGGAGCACCGCGCCGTGAACCGGACCGGGGTGCTCCCGACCGGACGGCAGGGAGGCCTCCGCGGCAGCGGCGATCCGGGCGAGGGCGGTCTGCGTGACGCCGTCGTACTTGCCCTGGAAGACTCGGACCTCAGCGGTCGCCTTGCCGGCGAGATCGGCGCGGATCTCCCTCCACCACCGGGAGAACTCCACCCACCCGGCCGGCGTGGCGGACCCGATCCGCCGTGTGCTCTCCTCGGTGGGCAGCGGAGCGCCCAGGACGAGCGACAGCACCAGCACGTCCTGGTGGCGGCGGACCAGTGCCTGATAGGCCACCAGCCTGTCCTCCACGGCCGCGGCGGGGCCTTGGCCGAGCGACGACAGATCCTGCGGCAGGTCGACGGCCAGGCCGGTGGCCCCGATCGGCTCGTCCATCCGCAGCAGGGTGCGGCAGCGCTGCCACAGTGCGCGCAGGGCGGCGTGTGCCGCCGCGGCCCTGGGCCCGACCGCGGGCACGAAGAGGTGGACGACCAGCTCCTGGTCGGTGATCCCGTCAGTCATGGCCCTCCGCGGTGTCCTCGGAGAGCGACCGGTCCACGTCGAGCCCGTCGACCACAGCTCCGACGAGTTCCAACACGTCGTCACGCGCGGAGGTCACGGTCGCCTCCGCGTGCCCCACCCGCGTGTACCGGGCCGGGCCGGTGAGCTCCAGTTCGAGCACCGCGTCGCGGAAACCTTCCGCGTCGTCGGTGTCCAGTGCGGCGAGGAGGTTCCGGAGGAACGCCGCCACGACATCCCACCGGGGCGGGACGAGTTTCCAGGAGACGATGTCGTCCAGCACCGCGCGCGCGTCCTCGATCAGTTCGGCGTCAATGCGGTCCGCTGTCACCACGACAACCTACTCGGGCGGGGTGACCTGTTGATCCGAAAAGTGCGGCGACGGGCACGGCGGCACTTCCGTCGACAGCCGGCACGTGAGGCTCGTGCTAGCCGATGTGGATGAACGGCGCCCAGTGCAGGACACCGATCGCGCGGACGGCGGGGAACGGGGAGCCGGCGCACTCGTCGCGAATGCGGCGAACCGACCGGTGCAGGGCCGTCGCGGCAGCTTCGGGGCGGCCGGTGAACTCCCGGTAGAACGCCCGGACCACCTTGGCCGCGACCGCGTCCTTCGTCGTCCATCGGGTGGCCACGACCTGGGCGAACCCTGCCTGTTGGAGCGAGCCCGCGGCGTGCACGGGCTCATCGGCCAGGTCGATGCGGCCCGCCGCGCTCTCGCAGGCGCTGAGGAACGCGAACTCGGCATCCGGCAACCGAACAGCCCCGATGCGGGTGCCGGTGACCGGACCTGTCGCCTGGTGGTCATGCGTGTAGAGGACGGCGTCTTCGCCCAGCGCCGGGTTCTGCCCCGCGTGCCCGGCGAAGTGCAGCCACGGGTGCCGGGGCAACTCCGCCAGCAGTCGTTCCGCGGTGGCGTCCTCGTCGAGCAGTTCAGTGCCTGCGCCGACGGTCTCGACAACCGATCGGAGCTCGTTCGGCACGTTCGGCAGGTCGGCCAGCCCGGGGGTGCGGGCCAAGCCCACGGCCAGCACCGAACGCTTCGTGGCAGTTGTCCGGGGGCGCGACCTGGACTCCGCCAACGCCCGCAGCGTGGGGGTGTAGGAGGACACGACCCGGTCCAGGGTCGAGTCGGTCGGCGCGGTGGCGCCCCACGGGTAGTGGCCTGCCGCGTGCACGGGCAGGAAACCGAGGAAGCCGGTGGGGCACCAGCGGACGTGCCTGCCTTCCGCGACGTCCGCGCCGGCCCGGTCGTAACCCAGTGCGGTGAGCACAGGCTCCACGCACGCCAACCACAACCAGCTCAGGACGCCGCGCACGGTCTCGGTGGCACTCATGCGGACGTCGAGCGGGTACGTGCGCGCGTCGAGTCCGATGGCGACCGAGCCGAGGAAGGGCGCGACCTGGTTCGTCACCGCCGCCGAGGTCAACCGGGGCAGCGGCAGCACTCGGGCCCGGCCGCCACCGAGCAGGACGGCATCGCTGCCGAACCTGCTGACGTTGAGCACGACCACCGGCTCGCTGCCCACAGCGGCGAGCAACGCGTGGAACGAAGGACGCAGGAAGCCCGGGTCCACCGCGCGGATCCGGGCGAGCACGTCGCGCCTGCGGGTCTCGAGCGTGCGACGGTGGTCGAGGTCGTCCAGGGCGGCCAGTGCCTCGTCCCGGGTGAAGGACTCGGGCGCGTGCGGATCGGGTGGCAACCGGGCCAACGCCCGGTCGACGGACTCGTACTCGCCGACCAGGTCGGGGTGGGCGGCCCGCAGCCGGTCCAGCGCCACCCGTTCGAGGTGGACGTGCTGCACCAGGCTGCCTCGGCCACGTTCGAGCACCTCTACGGCGAGGTCGACCCTGCCGTCGTGCAGTGCGCATGCCGCCGCGTCGGATGCCAGCGCGTGGAAGTCGCGCAGGTCCCTTTCCCGGTCGTCGCGTCGCCATGTCCTGGGCGACAACTCGACCAGCTCGTCTACCGCGGCGGAGTAGCGCTCCCACGCGCGCCGCCAGTCGCCGCCCTCGGCCGCTCGTCGGCCGAGGCCGGCCAGGAGTCGCACCCGGTCACGCTGGGGCGTCGCCGAGGACGTCAGCACTCGGTCGACCAACGGCGCGACAACCGGGTCGGAGTGGTCCGTGCGCAGCAGGATCTCGATCAAGTTCGCGGTCAGTGCGGCGGTGGCGTAGCCGTCGGCTCCGGCCGCCAGCAGGGTGCGAACCAGTGCTTCGGGCTCGGCCAGGACCGTCACCGGGTGCCCGGCGTCCACCATCGCCAACCGTGTCACCGCCCAGTTGGCGGCCAGGAGCCGGCGGGCCGGGCCGTCCGCCGACAGCCGCGCCAGCTCCTCGCGCTGGAGCACGTCGGCACGGGCGAGGGCGTCAGGGTCGACCCCGCGCCGGTGGCGGCGGCGCAGCACGGAGGCGAGGTTGTTGACCATGACCGCCCGGTACGAAGAGGACGTCGGCACGTCGGCCAACGCGGCTTCCAGGTACGACTGCGCCTCTGCCAACCGTTCGCCCGCCTCGGCGGACGCGGTCGTCGTCTCGGCGATCTCGATCAGCACGGTGCCGAGCATCGCGCGGGCGGCGGGCTGGAACGTGTCGGACTCGGGAAGTCGGACGAGGGCTTCCTCCAGCATCCGCCGCGTGCCGATCAGCAGTCCGGGGACGCCCGTGACCCGCCAGCGGCGCAGCATCCGGTTGGCGAGGTTGACGATGACGCCGCCGTAGTCGATGTCTCCCGGTCCGATACCGGCGACCGCCTGTCGGGCCAGTTCCACGGCCTCGTCAAGCCTGCGGTGGTCCCCGGTGAGCGTGTGCTGGGTGTCGCGCACGTTGGCCAGGGCGTTCAGGCAACTGGTGGGTCGCAGCCCACTGGCGCCGCAGATCCGCAGTGCCTCCTCCAACACCTCAGCCGCCGAGTCCGCCAGCTCGACGTCACCGGTCGACTCGGCCAGCTTGCCGCGCGCCGTCCCGAGGGCGTGGAGGTACAGCACCCGGTGCTCGGTGGAGGAATCAGCCGCCGCGGCCTTCTCCGCGTGCTGGACCGCCTCCCGCAGGGCAGTGGTGTCCTCGCTGTGTTCCCACCAGGTGAGCAGGTGGTTGCCGAGCTGGTGGTGGGCCATGGCGATGTGGGAGGGCAACGCCGTGAACGCGGTGGCCTCGCGGCACAACCGGATCGCCTCGATCAACGGTGCCGCGTCGCGGGTGGCGTGGTGCCGCAAGGCCAGAACCGTGGACCAACCACCGCTGATCACGCAGCGCTCGTCGGCGGTGACCGCGCCGTCGAGTGCCGCGCGGTAGGTGGCTTCCGCTCGGGCCAGGTCGCTCAGCCGACCGGTCCGCTCGTAGCGGTCGGTCAGGTTCAGGGCCAGGTTGTTGAGCAGTTCCGGCACGCGTCGGGGTTCTGCCGCGGGCGAGCGGGCCGCTGCCTCGGCCGCCGCGACCGCCTGGTCGAGCAACGGCACCGGCTGCGATGACAGGGCGGCCAGGTCGCGCAGCACGCGGGCCAGGGTGCCCTGCGCCTGCACGAGGAGGTCGGGAGTGGCGGTCGGGTGCGCGATCACGGCCTCCAGCAGCCGCCGGGCCTCGTGCAGGGCGTGCTGATCGGCGGTCGCGCGGTAGCGCTCCAGCAGGACCGTCGCGGTGACGACATCGCTGTACATGTCCGTCAGTCCTCCACGCCCCATGGAGTGATGACGTCACCGTCGCGCCACAGCGGGCTCTCCGGCATGGTGAACAGTTCGAAGATGCGGTCGACCTGCTTGCGCAGCGCGACGTGGCAGTTGGGCGCCCACGCCCACAGGAAGTCGATCATGTCGTCGGCCAGCCGCATCAGCGCGTCGGGTTCGTCGTCGACCGAGCTGAAGCGCGTCTGGAAGGCGGCTCTGGCGTTCACGGCGTCCAGCTGATCGAAGAACGCGTTCGCTCCGCCCACCTCTATCATGTCCGCCGTCCGCACGCCGAGTTGCGCGACGTTGTAGTCGCTCGCCGGTTTGCCCAGGGTGCGCAAGACGTGTTCGTAGAAAGCCGGGTACAGAGCGGGGATGTCCCGTGGACCGGGCACACCCTGTTCGAGCACGAGGTCGATCGCCCCGACGAACCGGTTCGCCTCCCGGGCGGTGCCGAACGTCACCGGGTACAGCCCCGGTCCGTCCATGGCGGCCAAGTACCGGCCGTCGGGTCTGACCAGCAGCCGCGTTCCGCGCAACCGGTCCCAGTCGGCCGATTTGATCGTGCGACCGCGTTTGACCTGGAAGATCCGCTCGCTGGTCACGACGGCCACCCCGAAGGAACCGTGCGCGTCGTAGCCGAGGACGAGCACGCGTTCACCGGGGTTCAACGCGGCGAGGAGTCCGACCTCCTCGCGCGCCACCCGTTTGCGCGAGGCGCGGTCCTCGTTGGCCAGCTTGGCCAGCAGGTCCGGACTGGGGTCGACGGCGCCGAACAGGCCCATGTCACTCCTCGGTGATCGAATCGTCGGCGGAGCGACGAGCGGCCCGGTCGGGCACCCACACCCAGCCGGTGGTGTCCAGTTCCTTCTCGCGCACCGCGACGGGCCGGAAGGCGAAGTCCGGTTCCAGGTAGCCGTGGGCGACGACCTGGGTGTGCAGCCAGTCGGAGACGATCACGGCGAGGTCGCCGGACTCGACGGCCCGCAGTTCCCGGCAGTCGACGAAGCGCTTCAGGTCGACGACCAAGGGGCCGCGGAGGCCACGCCAGCCGTTGTCGGCCGCTTCCCCGCCGGCGCCCACGATGCCGAAGTCGACCGCCATGCGGATCCGCATCCGATCGGTGTGGTCGGCGTTGTCACGAGCCAGGGCGGCGTCGGTCGTGCCGATCAACTCCCGCAGGGCCGCCGCCGTGTCGCACCCGACCGGCAGGAACGCGAACCCGCCGTCTCCCGTGCCTTCACGGATCTGGTCCGCTACCGGACCGACCCTCACCAAGACCTCGTCGAGCACTCGACCGAGCCGCCGGTTCAGGCCCTCCCGCTGCCGGGCAGACCGCCGGCCGTAGCCGACGACGTCCACGACCACGCCCAATCGCGCGGTCAGCCCGCCCCTGTCGACGGTCGCGGGCGGGCGCACCTCGATGCGGGCGCGTTCGACCATCGGGCGCAAGTGGTCCAGGTCGTCGGTGATCGCTTGGACGAACCAGTCCGCGAACTCGCGGTCGTCGTCGAAGAATCCGCCGTGCGGCGCGTCCACCGGTCCGAGGTGGCGCGCCAGGTTGTCCCGGATGATGACCGCCGACCGCAGCAGGTCTTCCAGCCTGCCCGCGGTGAGCCGCACCTCGGTTTCCACATCGCGCAGGGTGTGGTTCGCGCCGCGCGTCAGGGCGGACTCCAACTCCTGGCGCAGGTCCCGGGTGTGCTTGCCGTGGTCCCACACGCGGGCCTGGTAGCGAATCCTGGCCGCCTGCACCAGGTACCTGACCAACGGCGGGGCCGCTCGCACGTCGCTCCACCACGTCACGGCGGTGGCATCGGCGTCGTGGTCGGCGGACGCCAGCGCGAACAGCACGCGGTCGGGTCGGGCCGCACGCGCGACGGGTGATTCCCACACCGCCAGCTTTCCGCTGGGCACCCACGTGCCGGTTCGCTCCCAGCCCGGTGGCAGCGGTGCGGCGGTGGTCGGTGCGAGGTCGCGGATCAGCCGCCCCGCCGAAGCCGTCGACGACACCTCTCCGCACACGGTGGCCGAATAGAGCAGGCACGTGCCCAGCCACGCCCCGGCGGACACGCTCCCCGCCACCCGTGACCAGCTGCCTGTCGCCGAGTCCCAGTCACGAGCGGGCAGGAGCAGGGACAAGCCGACGGCATCGTGGGTGAGGTGCCTCGCGACGATCTGGGTCCGCCCGGCGCCGTCCTGACGCGCCACCACCGGCGCCGTCCCGAAAGTCCCGTCCAGCACCGAGGACAGCTCCGCGTCCAAGCCCGCCACGGGCCGATCCAGGTCGAACGCCCGCACACAGGCATCCCACAGCGCGGAAAGGCGGGTTCCGGCTTCCTCGGCGAACGGTCCTTCGGTCGGCGCGAACGAATGCGCGATCAGGTCGAGGTCAACGAGGTCCGCGCGGTCCACCGTTCTCCTTCGCCCGCAGGACGTGCACGAGGTGGTCCACTCGTTCCCGCACCGGCAGGGGGATCGGCTTCGCGTCCGCCGGCGCCGAGCCGATCCGGACCGTGCGGCCCGGGTCCAGGTCCAGCAGCACCCACAGGTACTGCGGGAGCACCGCGCTCCCGTCACGCGCGGCGGCGGTCACCATCTGCGCCAGCACCTGCTCCACCTCGCCCCAGGCGGCGTCGTTCAGCTGCGCGTTCAGCAATTGCGACAGATGTGCAATTAACGCGGCTATGTCTTCTTCGTCTGCGTGCGGCATGACACCCGATTCTCGCCGTCACGAGCTGCGTGCGGTTTTCACGGCTCACGACAACTGATCTTCATCCGACTCGTGGGCAAGTGTGAACCACGCCAAAAGGAGTTTGTCCGCAGTTTTGCGGTAGTAGCGATCACGGTCTGACCAGTGACAGTCGATTCACCGTGAGGTACGTTCCGGGCGCGCGTGTCGTCACTCCGCAAATGCAAGAGGCGGATTGAACGCCGACCGCTCACGCCGAGGCGCCGGCGGTCAGTCCACGGTGTCGGGCGCGGGCTGGGGATGGTGGGTCGTCGCCCACGAAGCGAGGAAGCGCAGTCCTTCGTGGGATCGCGAGTCGGGTTCGGCGATCCAGATGATGAGTTCCTGCTCCGGGTCGGCGCTGCAGGTGAGGACGTCCCAGTCGAGGGTGAGTTCGCCGGCGACGGGGTGGTTGATGCGCTTGAGGCCGCCGGCGCGGGGTGCGACGTGGCGGTCTGCCCACCAGTGGCGGAACTGGTCGTCGTGGACGGACAGGTCACCGACGAGGGCGGCCAGCCTGGGGTCGTCCGGGTGGGCCGCGGCTCGGCGGCGCAGGCCGGCGACGGCGTTGCGGGCGGAGGCCTCCCAGTCCGGGTACAGCGATCTCATGGCGGGCTCGGTGAAGATGTGCCGGACGTAGTTGCGCTTCTTCTCGGGGATGGCCGCGAAGTCGGTGTTGAGCAGGGCGGCGGCCATCGGGTTCCACGCCAGGATGTCCAGGTGACGCCCGACGATCATGCCGGGCGTCACGGTGAGTTCGTTCAGCACGGTGAGCAGCTGCGGCTGCACTTTTCGGGCAGTCCGCCGTGGTCGGCTGACCTGGCGTCCGGCCAGCTCGTACAGGTAGTCCCGCTGGGCGTCGTTGAGGTGCAGGACGCGGACCAGGGATGCCAGCACGGACGTCGACGGGGTGATGCGGCCCTGTTCGAGGCGGGTGTAGTAGTCGGTGCTGATGGCGGCGAGCACGGCCACCTCCTCCCGGCGCAGGCCGGCCACGCGCCGCCGCCTGTCGGCCTCGGGCAGGCCGACCGCACGGGGGCTGAGCTCGGCCCGGCGGGCTTTGAGGAACTCGCCCAGCTCGTCGAGGTGCGCGCTGCCGGTCATGCCGGCCAGTGTGCCACCGCCGGGCAGCCGCGAGGGTAGGACAGTTCTGTCCCTGGATAAGCCTTTCCCAGGACAGAACTCTCCTCTTTCCGGGCGAAATGCGCGGTGGCAGGGTCGGTGACGTCGAACCACTCCACCCTGAACGGCGCGCTATCGCGTGCCGTCGCATCACGCCCAGGAGACAACGAAATGCGCGCAACGGTGATTCACGCCCCCGGTGACATCCGGGTGGAGAACGTGCCGGAGCCGGAGATCCTCAAACCGACCGACGCGATCATCCGCACCGTCGCCACCTGCGTGTGCGGCACGGACCTGTGGGCCTATCGCGGCCTCGACCCGGTCGGGGAGCCGCACCCGATGGGCCACGAGTACGTGGGTGTGGTCGAGGAGGTCGGCGGCGAGGTCACGTCGGTGCGGCCGGGCCAGTTCGTGGTCGGCTCGTTCGCCACCTCGGACGACACCTGTGCGAACTGCCGCAACGGCTACCCGTCCCACTGCGTGCGGCGCGAGTTCATGAGCACCTGCCAGGCCGAGTACGTCCGCATCCCGAACGCCCAGGGCACCCTGGTCGCCACCGCCGGACAGCCTGCCGAGGAGCTGGTACCCAGCCTGCTGGCCCTCTCCGACGTCATGGGCACCGGCTGGTACGCCGCCATGGCCGCCGAGGTCCGACCCGGCGCGACCGCCGTCGTCGTCGGCGACGGGGCGGTCGGGCTGTGCGGGGTGATCGCGGCCAAGGAGCTGGGTGCCGAGCGGATCATCGCCATGAGCCGGCACGAAGGCCGCCACGCGCTCGCGCTCGAGTTCGGCGCCACGGACATCGTCACCGAGCGCGGCGAGGACGGCATCGCCCGCGTGCAGGACCTGACGAACGGTGTCGGCGCCGATTCGGTGCTGGAGTGCGTCGGCACCCCGGAGTCGATGCGGCAGGCGCTGCAGTCGACCCGCCCCGGCGGCAACGTCGGTTTCGTGGGCCTTCCGCACGGGGTGGACCTCCACGGCGTGGAACTGTTCTTCTCCCACGTCGGCCTGCGCGGTGGACCGGCGCCGGTGCGGGCGTACCTGCCCGACCTCATCGACCGGGTGCTCGACGGCCGCATCAACCCCGGCAAGGTCTTCGACCTCGCACTTCCCCTCGACCAGGCCGCCGAGGGCTACCGCGCCATGGACGAACGCCGCGCCATCAAGACCCTGCTGCGACCCTGAACGAGCCATCCGGATGTGCGGACCACCACGCTCGTCCGCGCTGAACCATCCATTCAGGAGAGACAACGGGGTTCGCCCCGGTGGTGC
>NZ_LGED01000221.1 GCF_001280085.1 Saccharothrix sp. NRRL B-16348
CCGGTGGTGCTGTCCCCTGTTCGAACGCGTTGTCAGACTGGTCGAACCTCGGCGAGCCGCTTGATCGCGTACTCGTCCTCCCAGCAGACCGCGGCCTCCCAGGCGGCCGACGCTTGTGCGGCGACGTCGTACGCGCCGTCGTCCAGGCCGGCGGCGTTGTCGGGCAGCGCGAGGTCGAGGTCGGGCACGTCGACGTGCGCCTCGTCCCAGTCGATCAGCCCGACGTGGTTCGCGGTCATGCGGATGTTGCCGGGGTTCGGGTCGCCGTGCACGACGCGGGTCTCGCGTCCGGCGAGCCGCGCCCACGCCGCCCGGCAGCGGGCAACGCCTTCGGCGGGCATCGCCCCGAGGTCGATCTTCGTCCCGGTCTCGGCGTGCAGGAGGTCGGTCGACGACCGCCACCCCGGGCGCTGCGGCCAGCCCCGCGTCAACCGGTGCAGTTCGCGGAGCGTGCCTGCCACGCGACGCCAGTCGGCCTGCGTCTCGGGCGGTCCACCGTCCACGTAGGTCATCACCACCAGGCCGTCGGCGAACAACCGGCCGTCCACCGTCGGGATCGGCACCGGCACGGTCAGGCCTTCACCGTCGAGGTGTCGGAGCAGCCGGGTCTCCCACGCGAGATCGGCATCGCTCCTGCGGCCGAGACGACCGACCGCGAGCTGCCCGTTGACGCGCACGCTCCACACGTCGTTGGCGACCCCGCCGGCGAGCGGCTCGACGCGAGCGACGTCGTCACCCCACTGCTCAAGTGCCTCCCACCCCATTCACCACACTTTAGCGACGGACACGCTTCCGCCGCGGACGACTGCCGCACGGCGCCGGCGCAATCCGGACGGCGACCGTCCTCAACTGCCCTTAGCATGCCGGGCATGGCCATCGCCCGCTTCCCCAGCGTCGTCATCGACTGCCCCGATCCCGGTGCGCTCGCGCGGTTCTACGGCGCGATGTTGGATTGGCGGGTCGACGTCTCCCCCGGCTGGGCCGAGGCCCGCGCGGAACACGGTCAGTGCATCTGCTTCCAACAGGTGGAGGGGTACGCGGCGCCGGCGTGGCCGGGCCAGGAGTCGCCCCAGCAGATGCACCTCGACGTGACCGTGGACGACCTCGACGCCGCCGAGGCGGCGGTGCTCGAACTCGGCGCGACCAAGCACCCGCACCAGCCCGGCACGTCCTTCCGGGTCTTCCTCGACCCGGCGGGTCACCCCTTCTGCCTCTGCGTCAACTGAGGTCACGGTCCTGGTCAGACATTGGATTGATCTCGAACGGCTCACGAATCGGTCAAGAGGGCAGCGGTACCGCCCGGCGGCTGCGACCGTCCCTCCGCCACGACCGGCTGGGGGAATCCCGATGCGAGCGATCAGCGCCCGCACCACCGCCGGTTGCCGGAAGGACACGCAGTGAACCAGACGACCGACTCGTCCGCCCTCATCATCCCCGGGATCATCGGTCTCGTGATCGGGATCCTCCTGATCGCGGCCATGTGGAAGGTCTACGCGAAGGCGGGCCAGCCCGGCTGGGCCGCGATCATCCCGATCTACAACATCTACGTGCAGCTCAAGATCGTGGGCCGGCCCGGCTGGTGGCTGATCCTGTTCCTCATCCCGTTCGTCAACATCGTCATCACGCTGATCGTCGCGATCGACATGGCGAAGTCGTTCGGCAAGGGCAGCGGGTTCGGCGTCGCAGGCCTCTGGCTGTTCGGGTTCGTCGGCTACCCGATCCTCGCCTTCGGTGACGCCACCTACCGCGGCCCCGCGGCCGCCTGACCGTCGCGCAGACGGGCACCTCCACCCAGGGGTGCCCGGAAGTGCGGCACCGCTCAGCGAACGTGAGCGGCTGCTCCCGGCTCGGTGATCAGGGCCGGGGACGGATCGCGAGCCCGGGGTTGCCGGACGCCTTGAAAGTCGCCCACGCCCCGGGATCGCCGCTGTGGTAGACCGTCGCCATCGGACTTCCGGTGAAGACGTCGGCCTCCTGCCCCGGCGGTGTCGGTCCCAGGTGGACCGCGGTCAGGGCCGGGTTGCCCCGGATCGCGCCCGGTCCGAGCCGGGTCACGGCCGGTATGACCACTGTGGTCAGCTGCGCGTTGTTGGTGATGGCGTTGTGCCAGACCGTGGTCAGGCGTGGGGCGTGGACCCATCGCAGGTTCGCGAAGTTGGTGACCGCGTTCTTGTCCATCTCGGTGAGGGCGGGCAGCCTCAGGCCGATGAGCTTGTGGTTCAGGTCGAAGCAGTTGATGCCCAGGTACTCCAGCTCGGGCAGGTTGACCGAGACCAGTTCGTGGCTGTCGTTCAACGCGTTGCGCCCGAGCCGGCGCAGCTGAGGCGCGGTGAAGTACTGGAGCCGTGAGGCGTCGTCGAACGCGAAGTCGTCGACCGCGGTCGCGTTCGGCAAGTTCACCTTGACGAGGTACTGGTTGCGGCGGAAGGCGTCGTGGGCGATGGTGTCGACGCTGGGCAGGTACAGGACGTCGAGCTTGGCGTAGGGGGCGTGGCCGAACGCCATGACGCCGATCGACCGGGCGCCGCGCAGGCTCACTTCGCTGAAGTTGTGGTTGCTGAACGCGCCGTCGGGCACCGCGGCCAGGTCGTCGAGGACAAGCTGCTTGACCCAGGTGTCCCACCAGCCGTTGTGCCAGAGGTAGGGGAACTTCCCGCCACGGGCCTGCTGCCCCGCGCACGGCAGCCCGGACGTGGGCGTGCACTCCCGTCCACCCTGGATGCTGCGCAGGTTGTAGACGTAGAGCCGGGTGAGGTTGCCCGGACCGAGGTCGCGGTGCACGCCTTGCAGCGCGGCGAGGTCGCCGTCGGAGAGCGCCGTGCCGCCGGTGAGGTACAGCGCGATCCCGGTCGCCTTGGCGAGTTCCGGTCCGCGCTCGGCCAGGCGGGCCTTGAGGGCGTTGGTGGTGACGTCGTACTGGAGTGCGAGGGTGCCCGCGGCCAGTTGGTGATCACCGGGCTTGCCGACCCGGTAGCTGTAGCCGTCGTCGCGGCGCAGCTCGGGGTCGTTCGCGAACACCGGATCCGGTCCTGGATCGGCGGTCGGGTCCTCGGGCAGCGATCCGTCCGAGTACGGGAGACCACCGCCTCGAACGGATCCGCGCCCCACGCTCGGAGTCGTGGAGACCTGCGACGGGGTGGTCGTCGTGGTCGGTGCGCCCGAGGAAGCGACAGTGGAGCCAGGAGTGGTGACGTCGACGACGCCGGCGGCGGCAGGCGGCTCGGAGGAGTTCCCGCCCGACGTGAGGACGACGGCTCCGACGCCCGAGACGGCGAGGACGACTCCGACGACGGCAAGAACGGCTTTTCGCTTCATCTCGGATGTGAACGCTAACATCGCCAGGTTGCCGACGACAAGGTCGCTTCCGCGAGTCTCCTGAAACGTGGTGTGACGAACCGGACCAGACCGGCCCGGTTCGTCACACCACGTGGGATCACCAGGCGAGCGGAAGGGCGGCGATGTAGTTGTTCAGCAACCCGGAGATGGTCCGGTGGTCGCGGAGGGAGAAGTGCCAGTCGCAGCCGAGCCGGTCGAAGCTCGGGTCTTCGTAGTACCAGTAGCGGACCCGGCTGTCGCCCTGGCTGTTGCGGTCCTTCACGACCTGTTCGGCGGCCTGCGCGAACGCCGGGGTGCTCGACCAGTTGAGTGCGCCGACCACGATGACCGTGTTGGCGCCGTAACGGGCGCGGAGCTTGTCGAGGAAGCCCTGGTACGCGGTCTTGTAAGCGGCGACCAGGCTCTCCGGGGTGGTCCACCGCTCCCCCGGGTTGATGGCGGTCGAGAAGTCGTTGGTGCCCAAGGCGACCACGACCAGCTGCGGCTTCCACGTGCCGGGGTTCTGCCAGACGTCGCCGGCCACGTGCTGCAAGCCGCGCTCGTAGAACGTGCGGTAGTCCAGTTCCGGGCTGCCACCGTTGTAGTTGCGGACCATGCCGAGCCCGGACTGGGCGTTGATCTGGTAGTCGGCGTTGAGCGAACGCGCGGTGAGGGCGCCGAAGTTCAGGTTGGCGTTGGTGTTCCGGCTGACCCCGCCGTTGGTCGAGCAGTCACGCGTGCCGGCCGTGTTGCCGTAGCCGACGGTGTTGGAGTCGCCGATGAACTCGATCTGCCGGGTGCGCGCGGCGGGCTTGGCGAGGATCTCGCCGCCCGTCGCGGCGACGAACCCGCCGAACTCGCCCGCGGCCCAAGTGCTCTCGGTGCGCTTGACCAGCCGCACGCTGTGCTCGGCGTTGGTCAGGTTGTTGACCCAGTGGGTGGTCCGGCCCGGGGCCAACAGGGTGGCGACGGTCGTCCCGTCGACCTGGACTTCGTAGTCGTTGTTGGCGTCGTTGAGCACGACCCCGACCCCGGTGCCGCGGAAGCGCCCTTCGAAGTAGACGCCGGGCCACGTGTACTGGGCGGCGCTCGCGGTGGCCTTGACCCGGCCCGCCGTGTGCGCTCCGGCGAGCACGTCCGGCGACGGGGTGGACGTGGTGGTCGTGGTGGTCGTCGGGCCGACCGAACCGGTGCACACCGTGCCGTTGACCGCGAAGTTGGTCGGCACGGGGTTCGACGCGTTGTTCCACGTGCTGTTGAAGCCGAAGCCCGCGCTCGCGCCGGTGCCCAGGGCGCCGTTCCAGCTCACGTTGTCGGCCGTGACCTGCGCGCCGGACTGGCCCACCTTGGCGTTCCAGTGCTGGCCGATCGTCTGGCCCGCGGCGAACGACCAGGTCAACCGCCAACTCGTGATCGGGTCACCGAGGTTGGTGACGCTCACGTCCGCGCCGAACCCGCCCCACCACTGGTTGGTCACCTTGTACGTGACCCGACACCCGGCCGCCGCCTGGGCGGGGACCGTGGTCGTGATGGCCGCGGCGGCCACCAGCGCGGTGACCGCGACGACGACCGCGGGCCGTACCTTGCCGATCGAGAGCATGAATACCGCCGCATCTGCGTTGATTGACGACAAGACTCCTACCGCTGCCGTATCAATTCGAGCGTTCGGCAGCCGCCAAATCCTCCGACCGGATGCCCCGTTTGCGGTAAACGTCGAAGCGCTTCGATAATGAGGTACGAATACCCCTTGATCAGGATTTGACGTACGGAACTATCTCAGCCGGTAGGCCCAACGTCAACGGATCGTCAGCGCATCCGACCGAATGAGACGGGCTCCCACCGAATTCGCCGGTGTTCGATCAATTCGACCACACCATTCGACCGACCGTTCGACAGCGGACCCTCGGGGTCTCGCGGAGCGGTCACCACCGCTCCGCGAGACGTCGACGCCGAGGGGTCAGGCCGTCGTGCAGGTGACGGTGGCCGGCACCGGGTTGGAGCCGGTCCACGAGCCGAGGAAGCCGAACGAGGTGCTGCCGCCGGCGCCGACGGAGCCGTTGTAGTTCGCGTTGCGCACGGAGACGTCCTGGCCGCTCGTGGTGAGCGTGCCGTTCCAGACGTTGTTCAGCTTCTGCCCGGCGCCGAGGGTCCACTTGACCGTCCACCCGGAAATGGCGGTCGAGGAGTTGTTGCGGACGGTGACCTCGCCCTGGAAGCCGCCGTTCCACTGGCCGGTCACCCGGTAGGTCGCGGTGCAGCCGCTGCCGTTGTCGCCGGTGGTGGTCGTGGTGGTGATCGTGGTGCCGCCGAGGGCTTCGTACGTGGCCCAGTAGGACGGCTTCTTGGCGAAGTTCTCGTCGTAGATCAGGGCCGCGCCCTCGCCCGGGAACACCGAGGGGATCCAGGAGTAGCCGTCGGAGAAGTCCCACACGGTGATGCCGACGCAGCGGGTCACGGCCAGGCAGGCGTTGGTGACGGTGCGGTAGTCGGCGGCCTGCTGGGCGTCCTTGGTGGCGTCCCGCGGCGTGCGCATCCGGATGTCGAGTTCGGTGATGGCGACGTCCACGCCGAGGTCGGCGAAGCGCTGGATGTTCTGCTGCAGCGTGCTCGGCACCTGGCCGAGGATCAGGTGTGCCTGCAGGCCGACGCCGTCGATCGGGATGCCCTGCTGCTTGAACGACCTCACCAGGTTGTACACGGCGTCGCTCTTCGCGCCGATGCCCTCGATGTTGTAGTCGTTGTAGTAGAGCTTGGCGTTCGGGTCGGCGGCGCGGGCGGCCTTGAACGCCTCGGCGATGTAGCTGTCGCCGAGCTTCTGCTGGAACACCGACTGCCGCCGGGTGCCGTCCTCCTCGAACGCCTCGTTGACGACGTCCCAGTGCACGACCTTGCCCTTGTAGTGGCCGGCGACGTTGGTGATGTGGTTGCGCATCACGCCGAGCAGTTCGCCGGAGGGCACGCTGTTGACCCAGTCGGGGAGCTGGTTGTGCCACACGAGGGTGTGGCCGCGCACGATCTGGTTGTGCGCCTGCGCGAACGCGACGATCTGGTCGGCCTGGCTGTAGTCGAACCGCCCGCGGCTGGGCTCGGTGTACTGCCACTTCTGCGTGTTGCCGACGGTGATCTGGTTGAACTCGCTGCCCAGCACGGCCGTGTAGGGGGCGTTGTTCAACGTCGGGTTGTCCGTCGCCGAGCCGAAGTAGCGCCCCTTGGCGGCGGCGAGCTGCCCGAGCGTGGGGTCCGCGGCCGCGGTGGACGGCGCGGCGACCGCCATGCCGACGGCGAGCGTCCCGGCGACGGCGACGGCCGTCGCGGCGAGGACGCGGCGCGCGCGTCCTGCTGGTGCTGACATGTGTCTTCTCCTGACATCGGTGTCGGGACCGCCGCACGGGTGCGCCCGGTGGGCGGGTGGCGTGCCCGTGCGGCCTGGTGGGCACGCGGGGAAGTCCCATGCGCCCGGGGTGTGCCTCCGGTCGGGACGTGCGCCGACCGGGACCTTGACCGGCGGGGAGGGTGCGCGCCGATCAGGTCTGCCGTTGCGGACCGGTGAGGTGGCGGTTCGGGACGGAACAGGCGGCGCCGTCACCCCCAGGGACGGTCGAAAGTTTCGTTGCAAGGCCCGAATGTTAACTGGACAGACGGTAAGCCGGGCCGTGGCGACCGTCAAGACTTCCTGCCGCAGACCGGATCCGAAACATTCGGCCGCACCGCCGAACCCACTAGGATTCCCACCATGACCCCGGCCGAACGCCCGTCGACCGACACCGTCGAGCGCGGGGGCGCGACCATCGCCCGCATCGCCGAGTTGGCCGGGGTGTCCACGGCCACGGTGTCCAAGGTCGTCAACGGGCGCGCCGAGGTGGCGGCGGAGACCCGGGCCATGGTCGAGGGAGTGATCCGCGAGCACGGTTACCGCAGGCAGAAGAAGCCGAACCGGGCGACCCTGGTCGAACTCGTGCTGCACGAGCTCGAAGGCGCCTACGCCATGGAGGTGATCAAGGGCGTCGAGCGGGTGGCGGGCGAGCACGAACTCGCCGTCGTGCTCACCGAACTGCGCGGCAAGCACACCCCTGGCCGGACGTGGATCGAAGGCGTCCTGACCCGCAAGCCCGCCGGCGTGATCACGGTGTTCTCCGGCCCCACACCGGCCCAGCAGGAGCAGCTGGCTTCCCGCGGCATCCCGTTCGTCCTGGTGGACCCGACCAGCGTCCCGGAACCCGACTTCCCGTCGGTGGGCACCAGCAACTGGAGCGGCGGCCTGTCCGCCACCCGTCACCTGCTCGAACTCGGCCACCGGCGCATCGCCGCCATCACCGGCCCGCCGCACGCGCTGTCCAGCCGCGCCCGCCTCGACGGCTACCGCGCCGCGCTCGACGCCGCGGACGTCCCCGTCGACCCGCGGTTGATCCGCGAAGGCGACTTCAACCTCGTGGACGGCCTCGCCCACGGCCGCGACCTGCTCCGGCTCGACGTCCCGCCGACCGCCGTCTTCGCCTTCAACGACGCCCAGGCACTCGGCGTCTACCACGCCGCGCACGAGGCGGGCCTGCGCATCCCGCACGACCTGAGCGTGATCGGCTTCGACGACCTGCCGCCCGCCCAGTGGGCCATCCCGCCGCTGACGACCATCCGCCAGCCGCTCAGCGACATGGCCGCCGCCGCCACCGACATGATCGTCACCCTCAACCAGGGCGAGCCCTTCACCCAGCACCGCCTGATGCTCGCCACCGACCTGGTGGTCCGCGCGAGCACGGCGGCGCTTCGGGGGTGAGGGACGCGGTCCGGCCGAGGGTGACGACACGCCCGCGGCTACCTCATCTCGGCGACACCGTTAGGCAGTCGCCTGACGCCAGCGCTGGTTCGCGCTGCCGGTGCAGGTCCACTGGACGAGGCTGGTCCCGCTGGTCGTGCCGGCCGACGGGACGTCGAGGCACTTGCCGCTGGCGCGGTTGACCAGTGACACGGTGGTCGTGTCGATGGTGCGCACGGTCCACTGCTGGTTGTTGCCGCCGTGGCAGCGCCACTGCAGGACGCTCGCGCCGTCCGCGGTCGAGCTGCTGGACACGTCCAGGCACGAGCCGGTGGCCCGGTTGATCACCTCGACGTAGCCGCCGGGCTTGGCGCGGAGCTGCCAGTGCTGGGACTGCGCGGTCGACGCGGTGGCCTGCTGGACCGCGGAGCCCGAGGTGTCCAGCCGCAGGCCGCTGTGCTGCGCGGTGAAGGTGGCGAACGGCCCCACGCCGCCCGCGGTCTGCGTCACCGTGCGGATCGTGCCGTCCGCGTTGTGCTGCAAGCGATCCATCACGACCGACCTCTTGTAGCCACCGCCGCCGTCGCGGGCGTTCTTGTGGTACGCGACGTACCACTGCCCCTGGTACTGGAAGATCGACTGGTGGTTGGTGCTGACGTTGACGTAGTCCAGGAGCACGCCGCGGTAGGCGAACGGGCCCAGCGGTGACGAGCCGGTCGCGTAGTGGATCTGGCCGGGCCACCCGGTCGAGTACGTGAAGTAGTAGGTGTCGCCGACCTTGTGCAGGTGCGGCGCCTCGCCGTACTTGGTCGCGCCGGTCAGGCCGACGTCCGTGATCGGCCCGGTCGTGGACACCATGTCCGCGCCCAACCGGACCACCTTCGGCGTCCGCGTGCCGAAGTACATGTAGGACGAGCCGTCGCCGTCGGTGAAGATCATCGGGTCGATGGGCTCGTCACCCACGTTGGTGTCGCGGGCGCGGTCCACCAGCGCGCTGCCCCGCGCGTCGGTGAACGGGCCCGTCGGCGACGACGAGACCGCCACGCCGATCTTGGTCCGGTCCACGGGGAGGTAGAGGTAGTAGCGGCCGTTGCGCTCCGCCGCGCTGGGAGCCCACGCGTACTGGCTCGCCCACGAGAAGCCCGCGATCGAGAAGATGTCGCCGTGGTCGGTCCAGTCGACCAGGTTCGCCGACGAGTACGACCGCCAGGACTTCGAGTCCCAGTAGGTGCCGCTGTTCGTCTGGTCGTCGGTGACGTAGAGGTGCACCCGCCCGTTGAACACGTGCGCGGACGGGTCGGCGATGAAGCGGTCGGGGACGATCGGGTTCGCGGCGCTCGCCGACGGCACGGCGATCACCATGGAACCCACGAGCACACCGGCGGCCAGGACGCCGTGAAGGGCACTCCTCCCCCGACGTTTCCCCACCTCGTGTGCTCGTCGCGCCGCGAGATCCGGCCGGCCAACGTGTGAAGTCCTGATGGCGATCACTTCCAATCTGCGATGGGCGGGTTTGTGCTCAGGGCACGCTGATGCCGGCACGAGAAGTGTGGAAATGCGCAGCGCGGTACGGCCGATGGACGACGGACGTTCGTGTCGATCGGCGAAGCAGACCGGTTTTTGGTCAGCCCTGCGGACGCGGGCAGTGCGCGGCGGCCGGCCCTGGTCTCACGAGAGCAGTGGCGAGGTCACGGGTTCGGCGCGCGGCGCGGTCGGGGTATCGCATGGTCGACAACCTCTCCGTTGGGGTCGCACGCGGTCCGAACCGCCGAATTGGACAGATGTTATCGCTAACAATCGAGCCCTGAGCCGAGCCCTGCTGATCTCGGTGTGACGTATGACGTATAGATAATCGTTGTGTCAGCGCCTTGTCAACAGTCCGTTTACGGGCGGGGCCACTGCGACGCCGCGCTGCTGTGAGCGCTAACAGCGTTCGGCCGGCCCTGCCAGAACTCGGCCAGGTCGAAGCCGGCCGGGTGAACTCGTCGGGCAGTGGCCGCAGGTCGGCGATGGCGGAGACGACGCCGTCCCTGGCACCACGACGTGCCGGTCGATCTTCAACGGCGGCTCGGCCCGGAAGGGTCGAGCCGCTCCCCCACCGCCCTCGTTCGCCGAGCCGATGCCATCAGGGGTTTTCGCTCAGCACAGCGCAGATTCGACCGCGGACCGCAGGTTGGCCGTGCCGCCACCGGTCAGGCGTCCGTTCGCCACGGCGAAGGCCGAGCGGCCGTCCTCGGTGGCGGCGCTGAAGGAGTCGAAGCCGGGCATGTTGCTGGCGTGTCCCCACGCCACGCCGCCGCACGGAAGGGGGTACTCGCGGATCCCGAGGCCGTAGTCGGGTCCTGCCGCGGGCACCGTCGTGCGCATCTGCGCGAGCAGGTCGGGGCGCAGCACCTTGCCGGCCAGCAGCGCGCGCACGAAGCGCGTCAGGTCCGGGCCGGTGGAGATCAGCGCCGCGGCGGCTCCCGGCAGGCTCGGCTCCAGCTCCGTCACGTCCACGACCGGCTGGCCTTCGAACGCGTAGTAGCCGTGCGCGTGCGGTCCCCGGATCCGCTTGTCACCGGCCCGGGGGTACGTCGTCTGCGCCAGCCCGAGCGGCCGGATGAGGCGGTCGGTGATCTCCGCGCCGATGTCGTTGCCGGTCACGGCTTCGACCAGCATGCCGAGCACGATGTACCCGGTGTTCGAGTACTCCCACCCGGCGCCGGGGGCGAACAGCGGCGGGTGGCTCAGCCCGAGCTCCACCAGGTCCGCGGGTCGCCACGGGTGGTTGTTCGCGTCCGGGTCGGCCAGCACGTCGGCGAGGTAGTCGGCCATCCCGCTGGTGTGCTGCAGCAGCTGCCGCACGGTGATCCTGGCGCCGTCGTACCCGTTGCCCCGGACCAGCCCCGGCAGGTACCGCTCGACCGGCGCGTCCAGCTCCACCTCGCCCTCACCGACCAGCTGCAGCACCACCGAGGCGACGAACATCTTCGTGTTGCTGGCCACCCGCACCCGGTGCCACGGACGGATCGGCCGGTCGGCGCCCAACTCCCCCGTGCCGCTGGTGACCGTCCACCGCCGGTGCCGGTCCTGGGCGAAGACCATCGCACCGGGCACCCCACGTGCGGTGAAGCCGTCCACGATCGCCTGGACCGCGGCGTGGTCCCCGGCCGGCCGCGCGGCGACCGGTGCGGCGGTCAGGCCGCCGACACCCAGTGCGAACGCCACCGAGCCGGCGACCAGCCGCCAAGATTTCCCTGCCCGCATTGCACAGCCCCCCGGTCGTGTCGCGATCGACCGAACGCTACGGAGGGATCGGCACCCGGACATCCGGCAGATCCCGGAAGCGGCACTGCGGGCAACCCCGATGCCGGACTACGGGCAAACCCTGCCATCGGCCGGGTCGGTGCCGAAAAAGATCGCCGAGGATGTCGAGACCGTGACGCCGGCTCCGTCCCAGGGGCACGAGCGGCCACGAGGGGCCGTGCGACACGGGAGCGATCATGACGATTCGTCGGATGGACCACGTCGGCTTCGTGGTGGAGGATCTCGCGGCGGCGGTCGCGTTCTTCGTCGAACTGGGCATGGAGCCGGAGGGCGGGACCACGGTCGAGGGCGCCTGGGTGGACCAGCTCATCGGGCTGGAGGGCGTGCGATCGGACATCGCCTTCGTGCGGACGCCGGACGGTCATGGCCGGGTCGAGCTGTCGACGTTCCACCGGCCGGCGGCCACCGGCAGCGCGCCGTGGGAGCCGGTGAACACCCCGGGCATCCCCCGGCTCACGTTCGTCGTCGACGCGGTCGAGGACGTCCTCGACCGGCTGCGCGGCCACGGCGCCGAGCTCGTGGGCGAGTTGGCGCAGTACGAGGACCACTGCCGGTACTGCTACGTCCGCGGCCCCGCCGGCGTCATCGTCGGGCTGGTCGAGGAACTCCGCTGATCGACGACGCGGTCTTCGACCACGACAGGGTGCCGGGACGAGCCGGGGACGGCCGCCTGGTCGCGGCCGTCCCCGGAGGTGTCGCGGGAGGTGTCAGCGGTTCGCCACCCCGCCGGCGGCCGGCGGGACCCGCTCGATCCGCACGCGGTTCAGAGCACCCGGGAGGTCGCTGAGCACGTACAGCTCGCCGTGCACGTCGGTGCCGATCGCGGACGGCTGGGTGGGGAAGTTGCCGATCGTCGCGGACTCGTAGCTGCCGTCGAACTTGGGACGCACGGCGAACACACGGGTCGAGCAGTAGTCGGCCGCGATGTAGGTACCCCACGCCGCCGGGGTCCGGGAACCCCGGTACACCACGCCGCCGGTCACCGAGCAGTTGTCGTTGTAGTGGTCGTACTCGAAGACCGGGTCGGTGTACCGGCCGCCCGGCTTGCACTGCTGCGGGTCGAACACCGGGGTGCCCTCCCGGCAGGACCAGCCGAGGTTCGCACCGCCCTGCCACGGGCGGACGTGGTTGATCTCCTCGACCAGGCCCTGGCCGACGTCGCCGATCCACAGCGAGCCGTCGACCGGGTCGACGGAGAACCGCCACGGGTTGCGCAGCCCGTAGAGCCAGATCTCCGGGCGCGCGCCCGACGTGCGGACGAACGGGTTGCCGGAGGGCACGCAGTAGGGCTTCGCCCCGCAGGCGCGGTTGACGTCGATCCGCACGATCTTCCCGAGCAGGGTGCCGAGGTCCTGACCGGCCTTGAACGGGTCGTACGCGTGGCCGCCGTCGCCGAGGGACCAGTAGAGGTAGCCGTCGCGGCCGAACGCCACTTGACCGCCGTTGTGGTTGCCGTACTCGGCGTGATCCTGGGTGAGCAGCACTTGCAGCCGCTCGGGAGCGCTGATGGGCACTCGCGCCAGGGTCAGCGCGCCCGCGGGCAGGCTCGTGTAGGCCACGTAGAGGATCCCGGTGCGGGCGAAGTTCGGCGCGGGAGTGACGCCGAGGAGGCCGCGCTCGTTGTCCGACTCGTCGACCAGGGCGGTCAGGTCGAGCACCGGTTCGGCCGCCAGGCCGGTGTCGGGGTGGTAGGCGCGGACGGTGCCCTTCTTCTCCGCGATCAGCATCCGGCCGTCCGGCAGCCCGGTGATCGCGACCGGACGCCGCAGACCGGACGCCACCTGTTCGGACACCACGGTCAGCTCGGCGAGCGCCGCGCGGGTGTGTGACGTGCCGGCCGCGGCGCTGCCGCTCGCCAACACCGAGGGCAGCAGTAACGCGGGCAAGGCGAGAACGAGCAAGCTGGCCAGCAGAGTGGCCGGGCGACTACGCCGTCGCAACATGGTTCGGCTCCTCGAGCAAGGTGGAAGACACATTTCTGGGAGCGCTCCCAACCTAGCGCGACTTCCCGCCAAGATCCAGCCGCCGTCCACCTCGTCCGCCCATCGACCGATCGGACCAGTCGAAGTCGCGTTCGGCCTGACCGACCTTCGGCGGACAACCAGCCGAACGCGGCTCCGATGCCTCAGACGACCGCCCACCACCGCTGATCAGTGGCCGTGGCGATGCAGTCGTACTGGAACGCGGGGGGCACCGTTGACGTTGTTCCCGCCCTGCACCGCCAGGCACCTGCCGGTGTGCAGGTTCAGGAACCTGGTGTTCAGGTACCGCCCCGAGCTGTCGAAGTAGTCCACATAGGTCCACCTCTGGCGAGCACTCCGGACAGCAGGCAGGTCAGCGCGACCAGGACCGTGGCACATCGCCGGTACATCGGCATCACTCATTCCGCTCGACGGGAGGCCGGGAACCAGCCTCGGGAATTGACGTGCCTGATCACGGTCGGGCGGACACCGCGGGGGAACCTTCGGTGAACCTTGTAGCCGGCTGCCAGGTCCGGTAGAGAGGTGGTGGGGGTGGGGGCGGCGTGGTCGAGTTCCGGTTGCTGGGCGCTGTCGAAGTGGTGGCCGGTGGTGTGCCCCTCGATGTCGGGCACGCCCGTCAGCGCGACCTGCTGGCGGTGCTGCTGATCGAGGCAGGCCAGGTGGTGCCGATCGACCGGCTGGCGGACCGGGCGTGGGGCGCGAAGCTCCCGCGCAAACCGAACGACGCGCTCTACAGCTACCTGTCACGGTTGCGCACGGCGTTTCGCGGCATTGACGACGTCACCATCAAGCGGCAGCGCGGTGGCTACTCGTTGGTGGTCGAGCCGCGGGCGGTGGATGTCCACCGGTTCGCCTGGCTGACCGGAAAGGCCAGGGCCGCACCGGACGACGACGTCGCGCTCGCCCTGTTCGACGAAGCGTTGGCGCTGTGGCGCGGAAGGGCGCTCGACGGGCTCGATTCCCCTTGGAGCGACTCCGTCCGCGCCGATCTGGACCGGCAGCGCTACGCGGCCGCGCTGGAGCGCAACGACCTCCGCCTCCGGACCGGACGTCACGCCGACGTGCTCGCCGAGCTGGCCGACGAACCGCTGCTCGATGAACGCGCCGCCGCGCAACTGGTCGAAGCGCTCCAGCTCGACGGGCGCCCGGCCGACGCGCTGCGCGAGTACGAACGGATCCGGCGACGGCTGGCCGACGAGCTGGGCGCTGATCCAGGTCCGCGGTTGCGCGAGGTGCACCAGCGCATCCTCACCGGCGAAGCGGCTGGACCAGGGATGCCCCGTCAACTGCCGGCGCCGCCGTCGACGTTCACCGGTCGCACAGCGGAACTGGCGGCTCTGGACGACCTGCTCGCCGAGCCGGGCTCGCTCGTGGTGGTCACCGGAAGCGGTGGGATCGGCAAGACCTGGCTCACGCTGCGGTGGGCGGCTGACCACGTGGGCCGGTTCACCGACGGGCAGCTCTACGTGAACCTGCGGGGGTTCGACCCGGCGCTCCGCCCGGTCGCGGCGGCCGGCGTCCTGCGCGATTTCCTCGCGGCGCTGGGGATCGCGCCGGAGTTCATCCCGCCCGGGGTCGAGGCGCGCGCGGCGATGTACCGGAACCTGAGCGCCGGGCGGTCGATGCTGATCGTGCTCGACAACGCCCGCGACACCGCGCAGATCACCCCGCTGCTGCCCGGTGGTTCCCGCTGCTCCGTGCTGGTGACCAGCCGTCATCAGCTGGGCGGGTTGCTCACCACGCACGGCGCCCGCGCGCTGCCAGTGCGGCATCTGCACGACGGTGAGGCGCGTGCCTTGCTCGAACGACGTCTGGGTGCCGCGAAGCTGCGTGACGATCCCGAAGCCGCCGACGAGATCGTGCGCCACTGCGCGGGATTGCCGCTGGCGTTGGCCATCGTCGCCGCCCGTGCCCTCAGCGAGCCGGACCTCGGGCTTGCCGCCCTGGTCTCCGACCTGCGGGACGCCCGGTTGGACACGCTGGACGCCGGCGAAGTGCCCGCGAACCTCCGTGCGGTGTTCTCGGCGTCGTACCGGGCTCTCGATCCGGAGGCAGCGTGGGCTTTCCGGCTGCTCGGGCTGGTGCCCGGCGCCGACATCGGCAGCGGCGCCGCAGCCGCTCTGATCGGCGCCGCGCGGCCGTTACGGGGCCTGACCGCGGCGAATCTGCTGCGGGAATCGCCACCGGGGCGTTTACGGCTGCACGACCTCGTCCGGCTCTACGCCCGCGAACTCGCCGACACGGTCGACGACCCGGGTGATCGGAAGGCAGCCCTCGATCGGCTCTTCGACCACTACCTGCACACGGCTTCCGCGGCGATGGACTTGTTCGCCGTGCACGAGCCCTACCGTCGCCCACCCGTGCCGACAGCGGGGCAGCCGACGCCGAGCTTCGCGGGTTACGTGCAGGCTCGCGCTTGGCTGGACGCCGAACGTCCGGCCCTGCTGGCCATGGGCGCCCACGCCGCGGCGTTCGGTCACGAGCGGCACGCCGTCTGGCTCGCCGCGGTCCTCTTCCGCTATCTCGACGTCACAGCGCACTACGAAGACGCGCTGGCACTGCACGGCAACGCGCTCGCGTTCACCGATCCCGGCAGCTTGGCCCGCGGGATCGCGCACCACGCCGTGGGCTGGACGTTGATCCGGCTGGGCCGTGCGGACGAAGCTGCCGACCACCTCCGACAAGCCCTGTCCAGCGCACAGGACCACCGGTCCGACCTCCTCGAAAGTGCGGTGCGCGGCGGACTCGCTGTCGTCCACGACAGGTCCGGCGAACGGTCCAGCGCGCGAGAGCAGCACGAACTCGCGCTCGCCGCCGCCCGCCGCGCCGGCCACGTGCACCTGGAAGGAATCGCCTTGTGCGACCTCGGCGAGCACGCCGGCTCGTGCGGTGATCACGAGGAAGCTCTTCAGCACCTGGGGGAAAGCGGCCGGATCGCCAGGGAGATCGGAGACGGCGGCCTCGCCGGACGGATCTTCGCGGCGCTGGGACGGACCAACGCCGGACTCGGCCGGACCGACGAGGCCGCCCGCCAGCTCCAACGCGCCCTGCGCTTCGCCCGCTTCGGCGGGAACACCACCCTCGAAGTCAGCGCGCTCAACGATCTCGGCGCCGTCGTCCCGGCGGCTGAAGCGCTCGACCACCACGAACAAGCGCTCACCCTCGCCAAGCGGATCGGTCACCGGCACGAACTCGCCCGAGCCCACCGCGGTCTGGCCGAGGCACACCGGCAGCTGAGCAACCACGCGGAAGCCGCACTGCATGCGGCGTGGGCCAACCGGGTGTAGCCCGTCGGCAAACTGGTTAACGGCGTCGAGACCGTTGGATGGATCTCCGCGTGCGCCTACGTTCGCGGGATGCAACCAACACAGCCCACGCGCGAGCACCCTCTCTCCCGGGACGAGCAGGTCGTCACGTCCACCTTGCTCGACGAGCTCCGGGCACGCACTCCCGGTGCCACCATCGCCGATCTCGTGCTGGAAAAGACCGACGCCGCCAGACAGGTCTGCTCCGATTACGTCGCCACGCACTTAGCCGGCCTGGCCGACCTGATGCTCATCAAGAGCCTCCTGGCCACGGCCGAGCTGCAGCGGCTCGGGGCGACCGTCGAAGGCGTCGAGCGGACCCCGGAGGAGAAAGCCCTGGTCGACGTGGCCACCGCACCCTACGGGGAGCTGGTCAAGAAGCGGTTGATCGCCGCCTACGGGTTGGACCGCTTCGAAGTCCTGGCGGTCGAGGCCTACAGTGACGCGAACAAGAAGGTGAAGGACTTCGAAGGTGTGCCCAACCCGCACTTCATGGGCACTTCGGTCCAGAACTGGGGCTACTACGCGGACGGCTGGGACGCGCTGAGTTCGGCCCTCGCCAAGCTGCCGAGCCTGGGCGACCTCGGGTTGGTCCTCACGACCTACCGCGCGCCCCGCCAGCCGAAGGTCATGGGCGAGCTGCTGGAGATCCAGAAGATCGCCGCGATCAAGCCGGAATCGATGATCGAGCACGGCACCGCGGTCATGGACATGGGCCAGCTCCACTTCCTGTCCACGGCCATCACCGACAACGTGCACTGGACGCGCGCCGGCGAGGTCGGCGGCCTGATCGGGATCACCGGGTACTCGGGTGTCTACATCAACCCGTTCGGGATCCAGGGCTGGCTCGACGGCGCCGAGATCCTCTACCCGCCGCGCGTCGTCACCGTCTTCGAAGGCTTGAACCCGCACGGTTACCGGGACGGATCGGTCGACTACCCGGTCGCGCACCTGCGGGAGATCTCGAAGCGGGAGACCGGTCAGGCCGTGTACCGCGACGACAAGTACATGTTGGTGGTCGCCCGCGACAACAATCTGGATGCGACCAAGCTGAAGATGGTGAAGCAACTGGAAACGCGGTTCGCGCCCGACGCGGTGCGCAGCGCACTCGTCGAGCTGGGACTGTCCTACAAGGGCGTCATGTACCTCACCTTGGATGAACTGACGACACTGCACGACCACCTCGCCACGTGATCACCGAAGTCCCGGGGTACGCCTGAACGGTCCGGACCCCGGCCGTCGGGACACCCGGCTGTGGCAGGTGTCCCGACAGGCCGGTCGTGGTCAGGGCCGGCCGGGCATCGCGGACGAGTGGTGGTTGACGATCTTCCACTCGCCGTTCACGCGCTCGTAGACGTAGCTGTAGCGGGCTTCGGCGGTGGCCCCGGTCGCGGCGAACGTGAAGCGGTAGGTGCCCGCGTCGACGGCCGAGTCCGGACCGAGGATCTTCACGTGCGACTCGAGGATCTGCCCCTGCGGCTTGTCCTTCAGGAACTTCACGAAGTAGTCGACGATCTCCGCGCGGTCGCTCCGCACGTTGTCCGACAGGGTCGGCAGCAGCACGGCGTCGCTCGCGTAGCGGTCGGCGACCTTCTGCGGGTCTCCGGTTCCCAGCGCGTCGTTCCACTCGGCGAAGAACGCCTGCACTTCCTGCGTGGTCGGCATCGCGGACGCAGCGTTGCCGGACTGCGGGGCCGGCGCTCCCGCCGACGCGGGCGAGCCGCAGCCGACGAGCGCCACGGCCGCGGTCATCGCGGCGGCGACGATTCCGATCCGGACAGACATGGTCTTGCGCATCTGGTGGTGCCTCCTGCGGCTGTCGGGGTGTTGTCACCCACTTTCGTGTGACACCCACCAGCAGCAGGACAGGAGAAGAACAACGCTCAGTAAGGATTCCTCCAAGCTTCAGCCGAAGCCTCAAGCCACCGCGGCGATCCTGATCACCGCAGCGTCGAGCCGTTGGCCAGGTCGAGCAGCGGCAGTTCCGCCCTCGTCGGCAGGCCTTCCCAGTCGCCGGTCGCCATGACCGCGAAGGCGCCGGTCGTGTTGCCCCTGGCCAGGCACTCGGCCGGGAGCAGGCCGTCGAGGAGGCCGGACAGGTAGCCGGCGGTGAAGGCGTCGCCCGCGCCCACCGGGTCCACGGCACGCACGCGGTGCGCCGGTGCGGTCCACGTGCCTTCGGCGGTGCTCACCTGCGCGCCGTCGGCTCCCAGTTTGGTGACGACGTGATCCGCCCCGCCGCCGACGAGCGCCAACTCCTCCGGGGAGCCGATGAGCACCGATGCTTTGTGCGCCAACGGTGTCAGCACCTCCGACGCCTCGTCCGCCGACCAGAGGCGGCTGCGGTGGTTGACGTCGAACGACACCAGGCCACCCCGCTCGCGCACGTGGTCGACGGCGGCGTGCACGGCGGCCAGCGGTGCGGCGCCGAGCGCGGGGGTGATGCCGGTGACGTGGAGCAGCCGGGTGCCGCCGGTCAGGCCGGCGAGCGCGTCGGCCGCGGTCAGCCGCGAGCCGGCGGATCCGTTGCGGTGGTACAGGACGCGGGTCACGTCGGGGGTGCGCTGTTCGAACAGGATCAACCCGGTCGGGGCGTCCTCGTCACGCACCACGGCGGAGGTGTCCACGCCTTCGGCCCTCAGGGTGCGCACCACCAACTCCCCCGGCTCGTCCACGCCGACGCGGCCCACCCAGCGGGTCGCGTGGCCCAGCCGGGACAGGCCGATGGCCACCGTGCTCTCCGCTCCGGCGATCGACGTGGTGGCGGTCGAGCCCAGGCGCCAGGCGCCGGTGGACCGCAGCGACATCATCGTCTCGCCGAGCACGACCGCGTCCATCACGACCGGACCGCCTTCGCGACGAACGCGCGGGCGCGCCGCTCCAGTTCGGCCGAGTCCCCGCCGTCGGGTGCGTCGCCGGTGAGGGGTGAGCCGACGCCGACGGCGAGCGCGCCCGCGTCCAAGTACCGCTGCACGTCGTCCAGGCCGATACCGCCCACCGGCACGAGCGGGATGTCCGGGAACGGTGCGCGCAGCGCGGCGACGTGCCCCGGCCCGAGCGAGGAGGCGGGGAAGACCTTGACCGCCGTGGCGCCCGCGCGGTGCGCCGCCAGCACCTCGGACGGCGTCAGCGCACCGGCCAGCACCGGGAGTCCGAGGTCGACGGATGCCTGCACGCCTTCGCCCAGGGCGGGGGTGACGGTGAAGTTCGCGCCCGCGTCACGAGCCCTTCGGGCGTCCGCGGCGGACAGGACCGTGCCCGCGCCGATGTGGGTGTCCGCGGGCGCGCTCGCGGCGACGCGTTCGAGGACGTCGAGCGCGTCGGTGGAAGTCAGGGACACCTCCAGCAGCGAGATGCCGTTGTCCAGCAGCACGGCGGCGGTGCGCGCGCAGGCCGCCGGGTCGGTGCCGCGGATGATGGCCAGCAGGCGGTGCGCGGCCAGGGCTTCGAGCAGGGTCATGTGCCGTTTCCTCACCACTCGGCGAACGAACCGTCGTCGTGCCGCCACACCGGTGGCCGCCAGCGGTGGCCGACGGCGTCCGCGCGGCGCACCGCGTCCTCGTCGACCTCGATGCCCAGGCCGGGCGCGTCCCAGCGGTGGATCGTGCCGTCGGGGAAGGCGAACGGGGCGCGGTCGAGCACGTAGTCGAGCAGTTCGGCGTCCCGGTGGTAGTGGATGCCGGTGCTCTGCTCCTGGATCAGGAAGTTGGGCGTGGCGAAGGCGACCTGGAGGCTGGCGGCCAGCGCGATCGGGCCGAGCGGGCAGTGCGGTGCCAGCACCGCGTCGTGGACCTCGGCCAGGGACGCGATGCGCCGCACCTCGGAGATGCCGCCCGCGTGGGACGGGTCGGGCTGCGCGACGGCGATCCCGGCGCGCAGCGCGGGCAGGAAGTCCGCCCGCGAGTACAGGCGTTCACCGCAGGCGATCGGCACCGGGCTCGCCCTCACCACGTCGGCGAGCCGGTCGCGGTGCTCCGGCAGGACGGGTTCCTCCGCGAACAGCGGGTGCAGCGGCGCGAGTTCGGGCAGCACGCGCAGGGCCGCGGCGGTGGTGAACCGGCCGTGGAAGTCCACGGCGACGTCGCGGTCGTCGCCGATGGCCTCGCGCACCGCGGCGAGGCGGGCCACGACGGCGGCGGTCTCGGCACGGGTCGGGATCGGGCTCATCCGCCCGGCCGCGTTGATCTTCACGGCGGTGAGCCCGGCGGCGACCTGCGCGGCGGCGGCGTCGGCGACCTCGGCGGGTTCGTCGCCGCCGATCCAGCCGTAGACGCGAACCCGGTCGCGGACCGCGCCGCCGAGCAGTTGGTGCACGGGCACGCCGAGGGACTTGCCGAGGATGTCCCAGAGTGCCTGGTCGACACCGGCGGCGGCGCTGGAGAGCACGGGTCCGCCGCGGTAGAAGGCGGACTTGGTGGTGAGCTGCCACAGGTCCTCGATGCGGCGGGGGTCGGCGCCGACGAGCACCTCGGACAGCTCCTCGACGGCCGTGCGCACGGTGTCGGCGCGCCCTTCCACGACGGGTTCGCCCCAGCCGGTGATGCCCTCGTCGGTGCTGACGCGGCAGAACAGCCAGCGGGGCGGGACCAGGAAGGTCTCGACGGCGGTGATCTTCACGCGGGGCGCTCCTCTCGGGTCGGTGGCGGGTCAGGACGAGGTCTTGTAGACGCTCCACCCGCCGTCGACCGGCACGCTGGCGCCGGTGACGAAGGAGGCGTCGTCACCGGCCAGGAAGGCGATGACGGCGGCCACCTCCTCCGGCCGGCCGAGGCGCCCCACGACGGTCTGCTCGGCGCTGGCGCGGCGGTCGTCCTCGCCGATGCCGTCCCAGGCGGCGGTCAGCACCGGTCCCGGCAGCACGGCGTTGACCCGGACCTCCGTGCCGTACTCGGCGGCCAGTTGACGGGTGAGGCCGGTGAGCCCGGCCTTGGCGGAGGCGTAGGCGGCCCGACCCGGTAGCCCGATCACGGCGTGCACGGACGAGACGAGCACGACCGCGCCACGCCGGTGGCGGCGCAGGTCGGGCAGGCACTCCCGGACGCCGAGGAACGCGCCGGTGAGGTTGACCGCGATCTGCCGCTCCCAGGACGGCGTGCTGGTCTCGTGCGCGGGCCGCACGTCGACGGTGTAGGCGTTGCTGACCAGCACGTCGACCGGGCCCAGTCGGTCCCGGCAGGTGCGCACGGCGTCGGCCCAATCGGTCTCCGAGCTGACGTCGCAGTGCAGGGCGATCGCCCGGCCGCCGGCGGCGGCGATGGCCGCTGCCACGGCTTCGACCTTCGGGACCACGTCCAGCAGGGCGAGGGCCACGCCGTCGCGGGCCAGGCGGTGCGCGGTGGCTGCCCCGATGCCCTGCGCCGCGCCGGTGACCACGGCGACCCGGCCGGCCGTCACCGGTGCTCCACGCGGGCGATGGCGTCGCTGTCCTCCAGCGCCTTCGCCAGCAGGTCGAGCATGGCCAGTTCAGCGCGCGGACCGTCGCCGTCGCGCACGGCGTCCAGCACGGCGCGGTGGCTGGGCACGGGGTCGGCGGCGCCCACGTGCGAGTGCACCAGGCGGTCGCGGGCGCGCAGGCCGGGTGCCAGGAGCAGGTCCATCCGCGCGAACAGCTCGTTGCCCGTGGCGGTGAGCAGGGCGCGGTGGAAGGCGGCGTCGGCTTCGGCGGCGGCCGTGGCGTCGTCACCGGCGGTGGTCATGGCGTCCAGCGCGGTGTCGAGGGCGGCTAGGTCGGCATCGGTGCGCCGTAGTGCGGCGCGGTGCGCGACGGCGGGCTCGATGACGGAGCGCAGGTCCGTCAGGTCGCGCAGGACGCGGTCGGCGTCGCCGCCGTCGATGCGCCAGTCGATCACGTCGGCGTCGAGCAGGTCCCACGCCGAGCGGGGCCGGACGAACGTGCCGCGCTTCTGCCGCGCGTCCACGAGTCCCTTGCCGGTCAGCACCTTCAGCGCCTCGCGCAGGACGGTGAGGCTGACGTCCAGCTCCTCCCCCAGCGCGCGCAGGTCCAGGACGTCCCCGGGCGCGTGCCGCCCGCTCACGATGCGCGCGCCGATGGCCTGCACGACCTGGTAGTGCACGCCACGGCCGGTGTAGCGGGCCATGTTGCTCCTCCCGGCGGTGGTGGGACCGCAGCGTAGCAACTCCTCATTAATTATGAATAGTTCTTGACAGCGGTGTGCCCGGTGCCGACGATGAACCCGCCGCGGACCACAGGGAGTGGGGCACGACATGCTCTCGCTGCACGCTCACGACCCCGTCCCACCGCTGGTGGGGCACCTGCCGATGGGCACCGCGCCCGACGACCCCAGGCCGGTCCGGGTGGACAGCCGCGCGGTGCGCCGGGACGGGCGGCCGTGGTTGCCCGTGATGGGCGAGTTCCACTTCAGCCGGTTCCCGGAGTCGCGGTGGCGGCACGAGTTGCTGCTGATGAGGGCGGGCGGCATCGACGTCGTCGCCACCTACCTGTTCTGGAACCACCACGAGGAGGTCCGCGGGCGATATCGCTTCGACGGCAACCGCGACGTGCGCCGGTTCGTCGAGCTGTGCGCCGGGCTCGACCTCGCCGTGGCGGTGCGGATCGGCCCGTGGTCGCACGGCGAGTGCCGCAACGGCGGCTTCCCCGACTGGCTGGCCGACGTGGACTGCGCACCCCGCACCGACGACCCCGCCTACGTGGCCCTCGTGCGGCCGTACTACGCGGCGATCGCCGACGAGCTGGCCGGGCTGTGGTGGGCCGACGGCGGCCCGATCGTCGCCGTGCAGGTGGAGAACGAGCTGTACGACCAGCCCGACCACCTGGCCACGCTGCGCGCGCTCGCCGAGGAGGTCGGCATGAACGTTCCACTGTGGACGGCGACCGGTTGGGGCGCGGCGCGGCTCCCGCCCGACGTGGTGCTCCCCCTCTACGGCGGCTACCCCGAGGCGTTCTGGGAGGACGCCTCCGACGGGTGGGCGCGCGAGGCGCGCCGCCACTACTTCCCCACCCCGATCCGCGACGACCACGCGATCGGCGCGGACCTGCGCACCACCGCCACGGAGGGCAGCGGCCCGGACGACACGCGCTACCCCTACGCGACGTGCGAACTGGGCGGGGGCATGCCCGTCGCCTACCACCGGAGGCCGTTGGTCCCGGCGGCCGACGTGTCCTCGCTGGCGCTCGCCAAGCTCGCGAGCGGGTCGGCGTGGCAGGGCTACTACGTCTACCACGGGTGCTCGCAGCGGCTGGACCTCGCGACCCGCAACCAGGAGTCGCACGCCACCGGCTACCCCAACGACCTGCCCGTGGTCGACTACGACTTCCAGGCGCCGCTGGGCACCTACGGGCAGGTGCGGCCGTCGTTCGCGGCGCTGCGCCTCCAGCACCTGTTCCTGCGCGACAACGGCGCGGACCTCGCGCCGGCCGAGTCGCACCTGCCCGACGACCGGCCGCCGAACCTGGACGACCGGGGCACGCTGCGCTGGTCGGTGCGCTGGAGCGGCGGTCCGGCGTTCCTGTTCGTCACCAACCACCAACCGCACGAACCGCTGCCCGACCACCACGACGTGCGCTTCGAGGTGGTGCTGGGAGACCGGGTGGTGCGGCTGCCCGCCGAGGGCGTGACGGTGCCGTCCGGGGCGCACTTCGCCTGGCCGATCGGCTACCGGGTGGGCGCGGTCGAGCTCGCCTGGGCCGGCGCGATGCCGGTCGCCCGGCCGACGTGGGACGGCGTGCCCACGGCCGTGTTCGTCGCCACCGCGGGCATCACCCCGCAGTTCGCGTTCCCCGCCGGGACGGCGGTGTCCGGCGCGCCGGTCGACGCGTCGGGCGTGTGCACGGTGCCGCACCCCGGACCGGACGCCGTCGTCACCGCCACCACCGCCGACGGCGACGTGGTGCGACTGGTGGTGCTGGACGAGGAGAACGGCCTGAGGTTGCAGCGCCTGACCGTGGCCGGCGTCGACACGCTGGTGCTCTGCGACGAGCCCGTGGTGGTCGACGACGACTCGGTGTGGGCGGAGACGACGGCCGACCACCTCGACGTGTCGTTCCTGCCCGTGCCCGGGCACATCACCGGCGAACCGCACGGCGCGTTCACCCGCGTCCGGCTCACGGCGGGCGACACCGCGCCGGACCCGGTGCTGGAAGTGGTGCGTGCCGAGGCGCAGGCCCCACCGGCCCGGACCGGTGGCACCAGGGGCCGTGCGTCGGCGCCGCTGGACGAGGACTTCGAGCACGCCGCCGTGTTCCGGGTCGACGTGCCGGCCGAAGCGCTCAGCGGTGACGACGAGGTCCTGCTGGTGCTCGGCTACACCGGCGACGTCGCCCGCGCCTACCTCGGGGGAACGCTGGTGGCCGACCACTTCTGGCACGGACCGGACTGGGAGATCGGGTTGCGCCGCTTCGCCGACCAGGTGCGGGCGCACGGCATCGAGATCCGGGTCCTGCCGCGGCCGCGGGGCAGCGCGGTGTACGTCGACCAGTCGGTGCGCGACCGGTACGAGGCCGCGCTGGACACCGCTTCGGTCGACACCGTCCGACTGGTGCGACGCAACCGGGTGACGGCCCTGCTCGCTCGGCACGGCGGTGCCGCGTGACCCCGGAGAAGCTGACCATCACGCTGTGGGACTTCAGCTGGTACACCCGCACCGGGCCGGGTGAGCCGTTCGAAGACCTCGACCGGGCGTTCGCCGAGGCCGTGGCACGCGGCTACAACACGGTACGGATCTGCGCGATGCCGTTGCTGCTGTTCGGGTCCGGCGTCGACACCTCGCGGCTGCGGCTCGGCCCGCTGGGCGGCGGCTACGGCTCCTGGGTGCGCTGGTACGACGTGGGCGCGGAGACCGTCATCGACGCCCGCGCCCACCTGCTGGCGCTGTTCCGCGCCGCACGCCGCCACGACTGCCACGTGATCCTGTCCAGCTGGGAGTACCAGCAAAGCCCGTCGTTCGCCCTGGACCGCGCCTGGTTCGACGCGGTCATGGCGATCGACCCCGAGGAGCGCGCCGTCGCGCTGGCCGAGGCCCTCGCGGACCTGGTGGACTTCCTGGCGTCGCACGGCCTCGACGACCGCGTGGTGTTCACGGAGCTGCACAACGAGGTGCAGGTCGGTCACCTGACCGACGGGCTCGACGGCGACCCCGTGGTCGCGCTGCGGCCCCGGCTGGAACGCGGCATCGCGCGGTTCCGGCAACGCCACCCCGACCGGCCCCTCACGGCGAACTACGCGCAGGTCCCCGTAGGTTCGCTGCGCGGCATCCCCCGCAGCGTCGACGTCGCGGTGTTCCACCCGTACGTGTACGGCGTGCTGGACGAACTGCTCGAGGAGTTCGCGCTGCGCGATCCCGCCCGCCCGTTCCCGCAGGAACGCGCCCGCCGCGAGCTGCTGCGCCCCGACGCGCCCGACTTCGCCGACTGGCAGCCACCTGCGGACCAGCGGTGGCGGCTCGACGCGACGATCGTCGGACGGCGCGAGGTGTACGTGCACGACTGGTGCGACCCCGACAAGTGGGACGCCTGGCTCTACGACCGCTACGCCACCCACCGCACCGCCATGCGGCAACTGTTGACCACCTGGATCGACGCCGCCGCCGACTGGGCCGCCGAGACCGGCGTGCCGCTGGTCTTCGGGGAGGGCTGGATCGGGTACACCCCGCTGCACGGGACGTTCGAGGAAGGTCCCGTCGGCGCCGCCTTCTGCCGCACCGCCGCCACCGAGGCCGCACGAGTCGGCGCGTGGGGCTCCGTGGTGTGCTCCAACGCCGCCCCGCACCACCCGATGTGGCAGGACGTGGCGCTCCAACGCGAGTGCAACGCCCTGCTGCGCGGTGACTGACCAGCCGGTCCCCTCTTGCCGTCACGCGGGTTGACGTCGAATTTTGCCGACATGGCCTGGAATTGCGTCCAGCTAGCCTGAACGGGCACATTGTGCGAGCCGGCCTTGTGATCACCGGCGGGGTGCGACATGCTCGCTGCCGCGAGGGGGATCCGCCAGGTGTGCGCCATCGTGAACTCCGCCAAATTCCAGCTATGGCGACCGGCGGAACGCTGCCCTCCCGACGTTTCACCACGGGGAGGAATTGTGCGGCTGCTGCACAGGATTGCGATTGTTCTCACCGGGTGCGTAACGGGGATCGGTCTGTTGACCGGTCCCGTTGTCGCCCAACCCGGAGACGTGTCGGCGGGCGCCGCCGAACTGGCCGCGGGTAACACCGGTTCCGGGGTGACCTCGGCCAAGGGACTGAGCGCGGAGGAATACTGGACGCCGACGCGCATGGCCGAGGCCATTGCCGCCGGACCGTCCCCGGTCACCGTCGACAGCACGGCGGAGTGGAAGGGTCCGAGACCCGGGCCGCAAGGGAAGGTCGACGGCGCGTTACCGACGGTGGTGAGCCCGAAGGCGGACATCCACACCATGTCCGGTCGGGTGTTCTTCGTCGACGACCGCGGTGAGGACCATTCGTGCTCGGGCAGCACGGTCAACAGCGGCGGCAAGCGCCTGGTGTTCACCGCGGGCCACTGCGTGCACGGTGGCGGAGGCGGCCGCGGCTGGTTCGACGTGAACCGCTGGGTGTTCGTGCCCGAATACCACGGCGGCTCGCCGTTCGGCACGTGGAACGCCTACCAGTTGTGGACCAAGACCGGCTGGATCAACAACGCCAACCGCGCGTTCGACGTGGCGGCGGTGGTCATGCAGCCCAAGAACGGCGTGCGCATCGTGGACGCCGTCGGCGGCCAGGGAATCCGGTGGGGATACGGTTACGGCCACTACGACTACATGTTCGGCTACCCGGCCGACCCGCCGTTCAACGGAAGTGGCCTCTACTACTGCGCGGGCACCACGTGGAACGAGGGCGGATTCCCGACCTTGGGCTGCAACATGACCGGTGGCGCGAGCGGTGGCCCGTGGCTGGCCGAATACGGTGCGACGTTCTGGGCCTATCTCGACGGCGTGAACAGTTGGATGTTCTGGGACCCGGACCCGACGCACGTCTACAAGTGGCAAAGCCCTTATTTCAGCTACGATACCGCCGGGAGCTTGTTCGACACGGTGAAGGACATGTAGCGGCGGACGACCATCCGGGACGACCGGGCCGCCACGACGGGCGGGCCGGTCGTCGCCTTCGCGCAGCGGACTTGGAGGTCGTGGTTTGCGACGACGAACAGTCATCCTCCTCGCGGCGGCGATGGCAGCGACCGCCGCGGTCCTGGTCGGGCTGGCCGTCCTGCTGCCCGGCTCCCCCGAGGTCCCCGGCCCGGGCTCATGCGACACGCCCTCCGGTCAAGCCTCGGGCCCCGTCGCCGACACACCGGGACGTGGCGACGAGTACTGGGACACCGCGCGGATGAGCAGTGCCCGAGGGGCTCCGATTCCCGGGAACGCAGAACCGGGGACTTGCCGCTGAGCACCGCCTCGACTCGGTAGATCAACCGCCCTCCACGTCCGAGCCGCATTAGCACGCGTGCGCGATTCGGCGCCACTTTCGCCTCAGGACGAAACCTGGGGCCGGGGACGGGGAAGCGGCACCATTCCGGCCATGCTCCTGCGCAAGCGCGACTTCCGGCTGCTGTGGTCAGGTCAGACCACGAGCACGTTCGGCAACGCCGTGTCCACCGCGGTCTTCCCGATGATCGCGGTGGCGGAGTTGGGCGCCGGGACGTTCGCCGTCACGCTCATCGAAGCGGCGATCTGGTTGCCGTGGCTGCTGATCGGCCTGCCCGCCGGTGTGCTGGTCGACCGGCTGCGCAACCGCGCCGTGATGCTGTGGTGCGACGTCGTCGGCGTGGTCGCCCTGGGGCTGGTGGCGGCGGCCATCGCCTTCGACGTGCTGACGACGACCCAGCTGGTGCTGACGGCGGCGGTCGGCGGGGTGCGCGCGGTCTCGCCGTGCTGGTGGACGCGCTGACGTTCGTGGGGTCGGCGCTGTGCCTGCTGGGCATCAGGACCGCCGAACCTCCCCTGGGCCCGCGCACGGATTCCCGGTTCGGGCGGCAGCTCGTCGACGGCGTGCGGTTCACCGTCCAGGACGGGTTCCTGCGCACGTTCGCGGTCACGGGCGGGGTGCTGAACTTCGCGTTGGCCGGCGCGGGCGCGTTGCAGATTTTGTTCCTGGTGCGGCAGAACGACACCCCGATCGCGTTCGCGGGCGTGTTGATCGCCACCGCGGGGGTGGGCGGTCTGGTCGGGGCGGCGATGTCCGGGTGGATCGCACTGGCGCTCGGCACCGCGCGGGCGATCGTCGGCGTGACGACCGCCGCCGCGCTCTTCGGCCTGCTCCTGCCGGTGACCGGTCCGGGTTGGGGGCTGGCCTTCTTCGCGGTGGGCACGGTGGGGCAGACGGCGGCCGTGGTGGCGGTGAACGTCGTCATGGCGAGCTTCACCCAGCGGTACTGCCCCTCGTGACCTGCTCGGCCGGGTCATGGTGACCTCGCGCGTCATCGCCTACGCCACGGCCGCGGTGGGCGCGTTGGTCGCGGGCGGCCTCGGCACCGTCTTCGGCGTGCGGGCCGCGCTGTGGGTCCTGGCGCTCTCGGCACTGGCCGCAGTGGCGGTGCAGGTCTTCAGCCCGATCGCCCGGTCACGGGACCTGTCCACCGCCTACGCGCCGCCGGCCAAGGCGTCCCCCAGCGCGGTACGCCGGTAGACGACCTCACGGCCCTGCCGCGTGCGCTCCACCAACCCGGACCGCCGCAGCACGCCCAGGTGGTCGCCCACCACGCCGATGCCCGCGTCCAGTTCCCGCGCCAACGCGGTCGTGGTGCCGGGTGTCGCCAACGCCGTCAGCAGCCGCGCCCGGGAACGGCCGATCAGCTCGGCCAGCGGGTCTCCCGTGCGCCGCGTCGCGTGCGGGCGTGCCGGGTAGAGCAGCCCGACCGGTCCGTCGTCGGCCGCCAGCACGGTCAACCCCGGGCGCACGAACACCGAGGGCACCAGGACGAGCCCGGCGGCGTGCAGCGGGAGCCGGGCCTTGCCCGGGATCGAGGCGATCCGGATGCCGCGGTCGGTCGGCCGCACCTCGGGGTGCAGCCCGGCGACGACCCCCGGCCAGCCGACCCGCCGCAGCTCGTCGCGCCGGAACTCGAGATCCCCGTCGTACACCTCGCTCAGCGACGGCCAGTGCGGCGCCAGCAGCCGCCGCCAGCAGGCGTCCAGCACCTCGGCGACCAGGTCGATCACGTTCGGCGACGTCAACGCCGTGACCACCCGCTTGCTGCACGCCGGGTTCAGCCGCAGGCAGCGGGTGACCTCGCGGCGGACCTGCGACAGCGGTGTGGCCCGCAGCGCGGCGAGGTCGTCCTCCCAGGTCTGCCGCGGACCGTCCGGTGGGCGGGCCAGGAAGTCGGCGCCGTGGCGACGCCCTTGGAGGCCGCGCACGAGCGCCAGGTCGACGGTCGCGCACAGTTCGGCGTAGGCGTCGTCCAGCCCGGCGGCCAGTCCACCGGGCTCTCGGCCCGGTCGAGCCGGTCCACCAGCCTGGTGAGCTCGAAGATCGGCGACGGCCCGAACCGGCACCGGTCGAGGTCCGCGGGCGCGCACTCAATGGTCAGCACGGCTCACCGGGCACCCAGGACGGCACCACCGGTCACACCTCCAGAGCCGGACGTGGCGGTCAGCACCGCGGCGGGTGCGACCAACCCGTCGTCGCGCGGCACGTCGATCCCCTCCAACCGCAGCATAAACGTCGTCCGGTCCGGTGATCACGACGTCGTGCGACGGCACGGCCCTGATAGCGCCGCGCACCAACGCTTCCACGCCCGCTGGGTCGGAGAACCTGCTCCACCGGGCCGCCCGGGCGTTGCTGCGCGGGGCGCTGGACTTCCTGCACACCACGGAGTCGGCCGAGCGGATCGTCATCGAGGACGACGGCGGACAGGCGGCGACAGCTCCGGCAGCGCCTCCGCCGGCCTTCCAGCGCAAGTTGCCTGGCGCAACCCGCCTGTCAGGCGATCGCCCGACACCGCGCCGAAGTCGGTGCGTGCTTTCACGGCCGTGAAAGTCCGAAGAAAGTGCCGTGTCGACGATGGTCGTGCTCATCGAATCCGACGACGGGAGGTGCGTCGTCCTGGCGAAGTCGCGCCAAGGGCATGTCCAACCTCGACCGATCCTGCCGTAGGGGCTTGATCGGTCTCATCCCCGGAGGACGTCGAAATGAAGAAATTGCGCGGCGGGCTGCTCGTGTGCCTCCTCTTCCTCGGCTTCGCACTGGCGGTGACGACACCCGCGCACGCGGCCAAGCTGGGCACCAGGCCCAACTGGGGTGCGTGCGGCGTTTCCACCGACAGCCAGAAGCTGGTCTACCAGTTCGGCACTTCCGAGCTGAGGTGCGGCACCGCCAGTTGGGGTTACCGCCACATCAAGGACAGGCACTACACCGAGTTCCAGAACCTGGCGAGCGCGGGCGGGCTCAACTGGAGCGACCTGGTGCACTGGGCCATCCACTACAACGTCGACGACCCCGACCACGTCGTCGTCGACGGGACCGACGGCTGCCGGGACCGGCTGCTGTACCTGCACGACCGCAACGGTCGCGAGGTGTGGCAGCAGCGCTTCAAGGTGATCTACAACGCCCTCGACGGCCGTATCATCACCACTTATCCCAGCAGTTCCATCTGCGTGCGGTAACTCGCGCCGACACCCCGGCCCGGCACCCGATCAGGTGCCGGGCCGGTCGGGCGACCAGTAGCCGCTCTCCGTGCCGGCCAGGGGGATCGATTTCCGCGCGGGGCCGCGCCGGTCGACGAGCGAAATCCGACCGTCGGCCGACCGGGCGAGCCGGATCTCGAGGAGCGACGAGTAGATGTCCGCTTCGAACATCTCCTCGATCCACAGCGCGATGCGCTTGATCCGGATCCCGTCCCACTCGCCCTGGGGTGACTGGGAAAGGCCGGGGATGTCGTCCTCGCCCAACTGAGCGACGTACTCCGCGAGCAGGTCCGCCCCCAGTTCGACCCGGACCGTCCGATCCTCGCCGTGCAGTGCGAACGTGCCCGCCTCGGGATCCAGACCGGAAATCCGGTGTCGACGCCCGACGATCTCGCCGATGCCGCTGAAGAGAGCTTCTCCGTCAGTCATGTCAACCTCGGTGATTCACGGCCATGATGGGCCGGCTGTCGGCGAAGGGCGCTTCGCACAGCTTACGGTGCGGTCGAAAGAGGGGCGAACTCCGCCACTCCGGGCCGAATTGATCCCGTCAGTTCATCAGCAGCAGCGCCCAGTCGCCTTGGTGGTTCTCCGGCCGCGCCGTGATCGTGACCTCTCCCCCGGTCACGGGGAGCTCGTGGACCGACACGTAATCCGCGTAGTCCCACGATCCCAAGGTGCGGGCCACGCCGCCGAAGTCGACCAACACCCGGCCTGGCGCGTTGGTGACGAAGCGGTACGTGCCGCGCTCCGGCAGCACCGCGGTCACCTGCTGGACACGGCTGGGATCGGCCGGGTCCGACCGCAGCAGGACCTCGCCGTCCTCCGACGCCACGTGGTTCTCCACCGAGGCGATCCGCGAAGGGCGCGGCGGCAGCGGGTACTCGTCGATCAGCACCGGCTCCCCGAGCGACACCCGCACCTCCGAGCCCGGTGGCACGGGCAGCGGTTCGGCGCCCGCGACCGGTGGCTCCGGGAACGCCGTCACGGTGACCACGGCCTCCTTGCCGACGACCAGACCGCTCCAGTCGGCGGTCTCCGGAACCAGGCCGCCGCAGAGCGTCTCGAACGCGGGAACACCGTTGACCGCAACGGCCACTCGGAAACCGGACCGACGGCCGTCGTCGGCCACGCACTCGGTGAACACCCCAGGTGATCCGAAGCGCGGCCGGTAGCGAACGGCCACCGGTTCGGGCGTCAACGCCATCCCTTTCGCCACGATGCGGGCGCCCTCGCGGTACTCCCCTTCGCGGGGTGCCGAGGAAGGGGTGGGGACCGCCGCGGCCGGTTCGCTCCCGCGGTGTGACGTCGTCATGGTCACCACCGTGGCTGCCAGCAGCAAGCACACCGCCACCGCCAGCGCGCGTCGCCGGCGGCCGACCCGCGCCTTGTCCACGACCGCCGCCATCCGCGTCACGTGCACGTCTACGGTCTCGTGCTGAGACAGCCCCATGTCCGGCGCGGAGTGCCGCTCTCGCCGCCACCACGCGGCGTAGGTCTTGACGAGGATCTGGTGCGCGTACAGCTCTGGGGCACGACGGACCCGCCACCACACCCGCCGTACCCGTGCCAGCGCGGTTCGCAGCAGTTCTTCGGCACGCGCGGCATCACCCGTCAACAGGTGTGCCGTGCGCGACAACCACGGCGACGCTCTCCTCACGAACTCCTCGAAACCTTCAGGCGACCGCATCATTCCCCCTCGACCCCGACGACGAAGAAGCCACGATGTTGTCAAAGCGGTGGCTTCTTCATGCGACATACGGTCAAGGCTGCGTCAGGAACCCTCGTGGAGGACCGCTCCACCGGCGTCGAGCGCCTGATAGACGGGCTGGTTGGGCGAGGGGTCCTTCGGCACGCCGGTCAGATCGGCCAAGAAGCTGCCGCCGCCGACCTGCGCGGCCACGACCCGGCCCGACGCCGTCCGGATGTTCACCTTGGCGACGTCGGCACGCACGGCCCCGTAGGTGTACCAACTCCCGCTCGACGGGTAGTCCGTCAAACCCGTCGCGGACACGACCTTCCCGTGGTCGATCTCCCGCCTCGCCGCGCCGGTGCGGGTCTCGGTGTCAGCGCCGGTGGCGGTGGCGCTGCACACCATGAAGACCGACTCCGACCGCGCCACGACCACCGTCTCCCGGCCGCGCACCATGCTCGGGCCGGCGTTGAACGATCCGGCGGGCGCCGGATCGTTCAACGCCACGCACCGTTCCAGGGCCGCGGCGACACCCGGCGGTGTCTGGCCTGGCGCGGGGTGTGGCAGGCCGACCAACACCGCGGGCACTTGAGCCACCGCCCACAACGCCGCCAGCAGCAGCACCGCCGCCGCAAGTCCGATCCGCAACATCCCGCCCACCCCCACGCCGATTCTCCCACCGCGTCGCCTGTGCGGTGCCACAACTCCGCACTTCGGTCGCTACGGTCTGTGCACGCCTCCTATCGAGACGTAATTGACACTTCTCGGGACTCACGTCAGACTTAGTGAAACATGTCGGGCGGCCGGTTCCGTCCCGATCGGCGGCACCCCGGTCGGTTCGATTCACTCGCGGCGCCCGTCCCTTTCCTCGCGCGACCGCGCACACGTCTGTCCGCCGCATTCGACAGGAGGCAGATCATGTCAGGGAATGAAAGCGCTCTCCACGCTCCGCCCGAGGCCGTCCGCTCAAGACGACCGGTGGGTCGGCTGTGGAGGTACGGCATCGCGCTCGCCGCGGCCACCGTCACGGTGGCGGCGTTGACCGTCGCGGGCGGGACCCAGCAGGCGACGGGGGCGGACAACCCGTACCAGCGGGGACCGGACCCGACGCCGGCCAGCGTGTCGGCCAACCGGGGCACCTTCGCCACCGCGCAGGTCAGCGTGCCCGCGGGCAACGGTTTCGGTGGCGGGGTGATCTACTACCCGACCGACACGAGCCAGGGCACGTTCGCCGCGATCGCCGTCGTGCCCGGCTACACGGCCACGTGGGCCGCCGAAGGCGCCTGGATGGGGCCCTGGCTGGCGTCGTTCGGGTTCGTGGTGATCGGCATCGACACCAACAGCCGCAACGACTGGGACAACGCGCGCGGCACGCAGTTGTTGGCGGCGCTGGACTACCTGACCCAGCGCAGTTCCGTGCGGGACCGGGTCGACGCGAGCCGGACGGCGGTCATGGGCCACTCCATGGGCGGCGGCGGAGCGGCGAACGCGTCGCTCCAACGACCCTCGCTCAAGACCGCGATCGGGCTCGCACCGGCCAGCTTCTCGCAGAACCTGACCACCACCAAGGTCCCGACCATGCTGCTGTCGGGTCAGAACGACGGCACCATCACCCCCGCCAGCGTCCTGAGCCTGTACAACGGGATCCCGGCCGGCGTCGAGAAGGCCTACCTCGAACTCGCCGGGGCCGGCCACGGCTTCCCGACCTCGAACAACCCCACGATGATGCGCAACATCATCCCCTGGTTCAAGGTCTTCACCGACAGCGACACCCGCTACACGCAGTTCCTCTGCCCGCTGTCGGACTGGAACGGCATCAGGACCTACCAGAGCACCTGCCCGCTGGTGCCCTCCACACCGCCGACCACCACCAGCACGACCAGCACGACCACGACCACCACCACGCCGGGCGAGCCGACGAGCGGCACCTACGTGGGGCAGCAGTCCGGCCGCTGCCTGGACGTGTCCGGTGCGAGCCAGACCAACGGCGCGAAGCTCCAGCTGTGGGATTGCCACAACCAGACCAACCAGCAGTGGTCCCTCACGAACGCGGCCGAACTCCGGGTCTACGGCACCAAGTGCCTCGACCTGCCACCCAACTCCGCCGCCGGGACACAAGCCCAGATCTGGGACTGCAACGGCGCGGCGAACCAGCAGTGGTCCTACGGATCCGACGGCTCGATCCGCCACACCCAGACCGGCCTGTGCCTGGACGCGAGCAACCAGGCCACCGCGAACGGCACGCGGATCAACTCCTGGACCTGCAACGGCCAGGCGAACCAGAAGTGGACCCGCCGGTAGCCCGGTCCACGGGGTCCCATCACGGGTGATGCCAGGCGCGGGGTGCGATCGCACCCCGCGCCTTCCGCTGTGCGCGGCGCACCGGCCCGGAAGACGTCCGGCGTCTCGATGGGTCCACACCCTTGACTTTGTTTCATCGAGAACTTAACAATGTGCTCGCTGCTCCTGTCCCGCCGCTTCCGCGATGATCAAAGGAGATCAGATGCGCGCTCTTCCACGCCTGGGCAGAGCTCTGCTCGCCTTGGCGCTCACCGTCCCGGCGCTGGCGCTGGCGACCGCACCCGCGCAGGCCGCTCCCGCTCCCCTGGTGGGTGTCGGGTCCGGCCGCTGCCTGGACGTCACGGGCGGCTCCAGCGCGAACGGCGCGTTGGTGCAGCTCTGGGACTGCACCGGAGGCGTCAACCAGGGTTGGGAGTTCTCCGCGGCGGGCGAGCTGCGGGTGTTCAACGGTGCCAAGTGCCTGGACGTGCCGAACGGCAGCACCGCCGCCGGCACCCGCCTGGCGATCTGGGACTGCAACGGCGGCGCCAACCAGAAGTTCCGGCTCAACTCCGACGGCAGCATCACCGCCACCCAGTCCGGCCTGTGCCTGGACGTGAACAACCAGGCCACCGCCAACGGCACCGCGATCAACACCTGGAACTGCAACGGCCAGACCAACCAGCAGTGGCGCACCGGCACGGGCAACCCCGGCCCGACCTGCACGGTGAACCCGGTCAACCCGAACGCCTCGACTCAGGCCCGCAAGCTGCTCTGCTACCTGTACTCCCAGTACGGCAACCACATCCTGTCCGGTCAGCAGGAGTCGACCTGGATCGGCGGCCCGGACTACGAGATCAACCACATCCGGAACAACACCGGCAAGTACCCCGCCATCCGGGCGCTGGACTTCGGTGACTCCAAGGACCTCGCCTCACGCGCCATCGCCTGGTGGAACGCGGGCGGCATCCCGATGATCGGCTACCACATGGGCGCGCCGACCAAGCCGGACACCTACGAGGGCACCCAGATGTCGGTGTCGATCAACGCGGTGCTGACGCCGGGCACGGCCGAGTACCGCTCGTTCATCGACCGCCTGGACCAGTCGGCGGCCATGCTCCAGCAGTTGGAGAACGCGGGCGCGGCGGTGATCTGGCGGCCGTTCCACGAGGCCGGCGGCACGTGGTTCTGGTGGAGCAAGGAAGGCGGCGGCCAGTACAACCGGCTGTGGAACTTCATGTTCAACTACTTCACCCGCACCAAGGGCCTGGACAACCTGGTCTGGCTGCACGGCTACAACGGCCAACCGCAGTCCTCGTTCTACCCCGGCAAGTCGGTCGTCGACGTCGGCGGCGCCGACACCTACGCCGGCAACGGCAACTACGACCCGCAGAACGCGATGTACAACGCCGTGCGCAACATCGTCGGCTCGACGGTCCCGATCGCGCTGCACGAGAACGGGCCCATCCCGGACCCCGACCGGCTGCAGTCCACCGGCACACGGTGGGTGCTGTTCGGCACCTGGCACGGCGAGCACCTGACCGTCAGCAACAGCATCAGCCACCTGCAGAAGGTCTACAACCACAGCTACGTCGTCACCCGCGACGAGCTGCCCAACCTCAAGTAACCCTCCAGCGGGACGCCGGGACCCCACGCGGTCCCGGCGTCCCACCGTCACGCCCGGAAGGTGCCACATGAAGACGCGCTCGACGTTGAGCAGTGCGCTGGTCGCGGTGCTGGCCGCGTTGTTCCTGATCGTGCCCCAGGCCTCGGCCGCCACGCCGGCGAGGATCATGGCGTTGGGCGACTCCATCACCGGCTCGCCCGGCTGCTGGAGAGCCCTGCTGTGGCAGCACCTGCGCACCACCGGCTACACCGACATCGACTTCGTCGGCACGCTGCCCGCGCCGGGCTGCGGGTTCGCCTACGACGGCGAGAACGAGGGCCACGGCGGGTTCCTCGCCACCCGGATCGCGGATCAGAACCAGCTCCCCGGCTGGCTGTCGGCCACCCGGCCCGACATCGTGCTGATGCACCTCGGCACCAACGACGTGTGGAGCAACATCCCGGCGAGCACGATCCTGAGCGCCTACACCAAGCTGCTGGGGCAGATGCGGGCGAGCAACCCGTCGATGAAGGTCATCGTGGCGCAGATCCTGCCGATGAACCCCGCCAACTGCTCGGCCTGCTACCAGCGCGTGGTCACCCTGAACAACGCCATCCCCGGCTGGGCCGCAGCGAACTCCACGTCCCAGTCGCCAATCAAGGTCGTGGACCAGTGGAGCGGCTTCAACACCTCCTCCGACACCTCCGACGGCGTGCACCCCAACGACAGCGGCATCCGCAAGATCGAGGCACGCTGGTACCCGGCGCTGGCTGCCGCGCTCACCCCCGGCACCACGACCGGTAGCGCTTACGTGGGGCAGCAGTCCGGCCGCTGCCTGGACGTGACCGGCGCGAGCCAGACCAACGGCGCGAAGATCCAGCTCTGGGACTGCAACGGCCAGGCCAACCAGAAGTGGACGTCGACCGGCGCATCCGAGTTGCGGGTGTACGGCGGCAAGTGCCTCGACCTGCCCCCGAACTCCGCCGCCGGGACACAGGCTCAGATCTGGGACTGCAACGGCCAGCCCAACCAGAAGTGGACCTACGGTTCGGACGGCTCGATCCGGCACAACCAGACCGGACTCTGCCTCGACGCCAACGGACAAGCCACCACCAACGGCACGCAGGTCAACTCCTGGAACTGCAACGGCCAGACCAACCAGAAGTGGACCCGCCGATGAGACGTCTCATCACGTTCGTCGTCACCGCCGCGCTGGCCGTGGCCATCCCGGCAACGGCCTCCGCGCACGGCGACAAGCCCGTCGACGTGCGGGTGGCCGATGAGGAAGCGACCCCGGAAACCCGTTCGCTGTTCGCCTACCTGCGCGCCCAGCGTGGTCAGGGAGTGCTGTTCGGGCACCAGCAGACCACCGAGTTCGGCCTCACGTACCCCACCGCCGACGGCGTCAGCTCCGACGTCGAGGCGGGGGTCGGCGACCACCCCGCCGTGTTCGGCTGGGACATGAGCGACCAGGGCTACGGCTCCTCGCCCGGCACACCGGAGGAGAAGTTCGCCCAGTACGTCCGGCTGGTCAAGGCCGCGCACCGCATCGGCGGCGTCAACACGATCAGCGCCCACATGAACAACTTCGTCACCGGCGGCAACTACGGCGACACCGACGGCAACGTGGTCGCCCGCATCCTGCCCGGCGGCGACCACAACGAGCAGTTCCGCGCCTACCTCGACCGGGTGGCCCGCCTCGCGCACGCGATCACCGACGACCGCGGCCGGCCCATCCCCGTCATCTTCCGCCCCTTCCACGAGAACAGCGGCTCGTGGTTCTGGTGGGGTGCCGCGCACGCCTCCGCGTCGCAGTACGTCGAGCTGTGGCGCTACACCGTGGAGTACCTGCGCGACACCAAGGACGTCCACAACTTCCTCTACGCCTACTCCCCCGGCGGCTCGTACGGCGGCGTGGACGACGTCTACATGCGCACCTACCCCGGTGACGACTACGTGGACGTGTTCGGCTACGACAACTACGACGGCAGCAACGGCTCGAAGCAGTGGCTGGACGGCCTGGTCGCCGACCTGGCCATGATCGCGCGGATCGCCGACGGGAAGGGCAAGGTCTCGGCCGCCACCGAGTACGGCATCACCGGCGCGTTGAAGCCGAACGGGCAGAACGGCAACCTGCACTGGTACACGCAGGTCCTCGACGCCATCAAGGCCGACCCGGACGCCCGCCGCACCGCCTACGCGATGACGTGGACCAACTTCGGCCCCGAGCAGTTCTTCGTCCCGCACCCCGCCACCGGCGACCTGCCCGAGCACGAGCTGCTGCCGGACTTCCGCGCCTTCCACGCCGACCCGTACTCGGTGTTCGCCGCCGAACTCGACCACGTCTACGACCGCCGGACCAAGGCCGTCCGCCAGGCACCGTCCGCGCACATCGTCTCCCCGACCGACCGCGAGCGCATCGTCACGCCGACCACGACGGTCCGGGTCAAGGTGAACAACGCCAAGGCCCTGCTGGTGTACTACACGGTCGGCACGTCGAAGACCCGACACCTGCTCACCTACGACCGGGCCACCGGCTACCACACCGGCACCTGGCGGATCGGGCAGGACAAGCTGACCAACACGGTCACGCAGTTGAACGTCCGCGCACTGGTCGTCGGTCACGCACGACCACTGGAACTGACCAACGCCGTGATCCTGGGCGCGAAGCCGCCGCTGCCGCCGGGCGTGGTGGACGACTTCGAAGGCCACCCCGACGACACCGCGCTGCGGGCGGACTACAGCACGTACGGCGCCAACACCATCTCCCTGGCCACCGACAACGGCGGCAAGGCGCTCAAGCTGGACTACGACTTCACCTTCCAGACCTACACCGGCATCGGCAAACGCCTGGACGGCGACTGGTCGGCCTTCAGCGGGTTGTCGCTCTGGCTGCGCCCCGACGGCTCGAACCACAAGCTCGTGCTCCAGCTGAACGCCGGCGGCGTCGCCTACGAGGCGTACCCCTCGCTCGCCGGCACCACGGCGGGTGTCGTCACCATCCCGTTCGCCGACTGGCGCCCCGCACCGTGGGACAGCGCCAACGCCGACCGCCGCATCACCGCCGACGACCTGCGCAACCTGTCCCAGTTCAACGTCTTCGTCAACCAGGCCGATGGCGCGGCCACGACGAAGGGCTCCCTCGTCCTGGACGACATCCGCGCCGGCTGAGGCCGCGACGGCACCGTCCCGCTCACCGCGGGACGGTGCCGTCGCGCAGGTCAGCCGAAGTCGATGTCGCTGCACAGGAAGTACTTCTGGTCCATGTGCGACGCCTTCCAGATCGTGACGAGGACGTGCCGCCCGCTGTAGCCGGAGGTGGACACGTCGGTCTTGTACTCGAACTGGGAGCCGTACCGGCCGGTCTGCTTGACGAAGTCCAGGTCGCCCCAGCCGATCAGGGAGCTCGTGGGGTCGAAGCCCTGCTTGGTGATGTAGACCTTCAGGTAGTCGGCCCCGTGCCGGGCCACGTCCTGCACCGTGACGGGGAAGCTGCTGCCCACCCTGGTGGTCTGCCAAGGACCGGGGTTGTCCATCGGCGCGTAACGCCCGCCCTCGGCGCGCCCCGCGCTGCAGATCTGGCCGTCCGGGACGGCGCTTTCGATGTCCTCGCCCAGGTTGTTGGCGTACAGGGCGTTCCAGTTCCACATGGCGTCGGCGCTCTGGTGCCAGGCCAGGTAGCACATGAAGTCCTGCTCCTGCATGCCCGGCGCGTCGGGGCCGTTCCACCGGGTGGCGCAGCCGTAGTTCCGGGTCGGCGGGTCGACGACGGTGCCGTGGGCGGAGGCGCGGGTCGGCTGGAAGGCCAGCGCCGAGGCGACGAGCGACAGCAGCAGTGCGAGGTGCAGGGCGGTCCGGCGGCGGGCTGGGGGTGCTGCGGTGTGCATGCGGTGTCCTCCGTGTCTGAAGTGGTGCCGGCGGCAGGGTGCCGGTCGGCGAGCGTTCGTCCGGGATGTCCCCGGGGACGGCGGTCGTGGCCGGGGCGGTGGCGTCGTCGGAGGTCGACGACGCCACCGCTTCCGCACGAGCGGGACCAGCCGGCCGCCACCGAGCGGTCCCGCTCACCCCCACGCGGTCGGGCCACGCGGAGGCGTCTTCGGGGTGACCACGGCGAGCGGTGCACGGGCCGACGCTCACCCGGTCGTCGGGTGAGGTGGCCGGCGTCAGCCCGTCACGCGCCCCGGTTGTCGGCGTTGGTCGAGCGCCGGTTCGCTGGTCGGGTCGAGAGCGTCAGTCGGTCGGTGCCGAGCCCGTCGCGGCTGGTCGGCGGCCATGAGCACCAGGCACGCGGTGATCAGGACGAGGTTCTTGACGACGAACTCGCCCTCGGTGGTGAGCAGCAGCGGGTTGCCCGCCTGGAACGCCGCCTGCGGCTGGACCACCAGCACGAGGAACGTCCCCAGCAGGTGTCCCAAGGCCACCGCCGCGACCCACCGCAGCCCGCGGCCGAGCCACAGCGCCGCGCCGAGCACGACCTCCGCCGTCCCGAGCGAGGCCAGCAGCAGGTGGCGGTCCAGCCAGGGCACGGTGCGGGCGACCAGGTCGGCGACCGGTGTCAGGTCGGCGACCTTGAGGGCGCCGAACCAGACGAACACCAGGCCGAGCGAGCCGCGCAGCAGCGTGACCGCGCGGGCCGTCACGGTGCACCGCACGTGGTGGTGTCGGCGGGGTCGACGCGCCACTGCCCGTCGTGCAGTCGGAGCAGGTGCTCGCCGGTGCGCCCGCCGTGCCGCCAGGCGACCCGGGCGAGGTCCGGCCCGTCGGCGACGACGCCGAGCACCTCGTACGGGACACCGGGTTCGCAGTGCGCGAGCCGGCCGACGAACGCCTCCCGCGGGTCGCGCCGCTGTGCGTCGGTGGTCCACATGTCCCACGCCGTGGTCGGGTCGCCGCCCGAGAGCAGGCCGAGGTAGGTGGTGGCGACCCCGCGCAGCCGCGCGGCGTCCTCCGCCGTCATCGAGTGGTGCTGGTGGTGCGAGTGGTCGGGTTCGCCGGACGCGCATCCCGCGGCGACCGCGACGGTCAGGGCGAGGCAGACGACTGTTCTCACGTGGATCCTCCCGGGATGGCCGGGCAGCGGCCCCGCGTCGTTGCGGGACCGCCACCCACCTGGGCGTCAGTTGCCCAGGCGCTTGGTGCCGTACTGGGAGATCCAGTTGTTGCCGCCGACGTTCAGGTCCGCCAGGACCTCGACGGAGTCACGCGTGGCCTCCAGGCTCATCGAGCCCTGGTTGGAGCCCGCCAGCTCGTAGGTCCACGTCTGCCCGACCGGGATGGTGCGGTCGGCCAACGGCACGTCGTGGAACCCGAACCGGATGATGTAGTGCGACTCGCCGTTGCCACGGGGCACCTCGACGTAGTCCTGCTGCGGGTGCCCGTACTGGATCGACGCCCGGTAGTGGTGGTCGACCGAGCCCGAGGGTGCGCGGAACTTCAGCACCAGGCAGTCGGTGTGCACGGGCGCGTTGCTGGTGTTGGTGAAGATGAGCTTGCGGCTGCCGTAGTACGTGCCGCCCTCCAGCTGCACCTTGACCGACAGGCCGACGTTGCTCTTGAAGCCGGTGGTCAGCGGCTCGTCCAGGACCGGGTTGCGGCTCGGCACGGCGTAGTCCGTGCCACGCCGGCACCGCTCCAGGGGCGAGCCGTCCACCGAGGAGGGGCCGTCCGGGTACTGCTGGCCGTGTGCCGCCGGCCCCGCGCTCACGGGGGACGTGACCGCGACGACGTTCGCGCTCGCGGGCAGCGAGGACACGACGAACGCCGCGGACAGCGCGAGACCGGCGACTCCGCCGGCGGACCAGGCCGCCTTGGTCGATTTCTTCATGGGTGTGCCTCCGTCAAGACCGGAAGGAAGCGCCCGGGAGGAAGGGTGTCCCACCGGGGCTTGGTACACCGTGGCGGCGGCGTTCTCAGCTTAGGGGTTCGTGATTTTTGTTGTCAACAAAGGAAGTTCTCGGTTTACCCGTTCAGCTCAACAGGACTGTCCATTGTGGACTGCACGGCTGCGAACGTGCGACTTGGATCATGCCAAGGTGATCCGGTCACCCGGTGAGCGTCCACTTCTGACTGTTCCAGGTGCCGCAGTCCCACAGGTGCAGGCGGGCGCCGTCGGCGGTGCTCTGGCCTTCGATGTCCAGGCAGCGGTTGGACTTGAGGTTCTTCAGGGTGCCGTTGGCCTGGAAGGCCCACTTCTGGCTGTCCCACGTGCCGCAGTCCCACAGGTGCGCCTTGGTGCCGTTGGCGGTGGCGCCTCCTTCGACGTCCAGGCACTTGCCGCCGGACTTCAGCTGCTGCCCGTCGAGCGCCCAGGCCATGGACATCACGTCGGCGCAACCCCACTGCTGGATCGCGGTGCCGTTCGCCGTGCCACCGGCTGCCCGGTCGACGCACTTGGCGGTCGCCCCGTTGACGATCCGGCCGCCGGTGACCGGGTCGGGGTCCGGGTTGGTGCCGCCGGGGCCCCAGGCGTTCCAGTTGTCCCAGGTCTCGGCGTCGAAGCCGATCCGGCCGAGCTTGTCGGCGGCCCAGTTGGAGCCGGACTTGGCGATGGCGGTGCCGCCGACGGTGTAGTTCTCCAGCTTCAGGCCGCGGCTGTCCCGGGTCTCGTTGCCCAGGGTCACCTTCTGGCCGCCGCTGTTGCTGTGCCGCTTGAGGAGGCTGACCTGCGAGGAAGCGTCCAGCTGGCTCCAGGCGTCGATCCTGAGGTTCTTGACGTGGATGTTCTCGGTGCTGGACAGGGCGAAGACGCGGATCGCGCAGTTGGTCATGCCCTCGACGGTGATGTTCTCGAAGGTCATGTTCTTCACCCACGCGTTGGGGTCGGCCTTGGTGGTCGAGCCCATGTCCTCCCAGTGCGAGGAGGAGTTGAGGACGCAGGTGTTGTACTTGACGTCCTTCCAGTACATCCGGTTGTGGATCACGTGGGTGTTGGCGACCCGGACGTTGTCGATGTTGCGGGGAGTCCAGCCCCACTGGATGACGGGGCCGTTCTCGTTCTTCCAGATCACCGTGTTGTCGATGCTGACGTCGCTGTGGTACATCTTCAGCACGTCGTCGTTGGCGTTGAAGAACGTGTTCTTCATGGTGCTGCCGCGGTAGAGCTCGATGCCGTCGGTCTGCCAGTACCAGGAGCCGACCTGCTTGTAGTTCTCGACCCGCATGCTGAAGGTCTGCTCGTCGCCGTAGACGACGAACGAGTGGTACGGCGGTTCGTTGATGGTCACGCCCTGCAGGTCCAGGTGCTGCTGCCGGCCCTGGGCCGAGGCGAACTGCAGCATCTTCACGCAGGTGGAGTGGCAGTTGGACGAGCCGGAGAGGTGGTCGTAGTTGTTGGCGGTGTCCGCTTCGTAGACGTACTGCTCACCGGAGAGCACGCCGTAGCCGGTGACCTTGTAGAGGCCCTGGCTGTCGTCGGGGAAGCGGATGGCGCCCTTCACGTAGGCGCCGGGCGCCAGGTAGACCCACTTGACCTGCTTGGGCAGCAACGCGTGGTACTTCGAGGTCATGTAGTAGGTGCCGGGCCGGAAGTGCACGATCTCCTCGCTGATCGTGTTCAGGTTGGTGACCTGTCCCTGCGGCGGGTAGTAGGTGCTCCCCGAGGCCGAGGTGGGGACCAGCCGGTCGCGCTCCGCACCGGTGGGCGCCGGTTCGGCGAAGATCATCATGGAGTTGCGGGGCTCGGTGTGGATGGCGCGGTTGCCGTTGCCCGACGAGGTGGTGAGCTTGCCCGCGTCGTTGGCCGGGCCCGACATGTCGTTGTACGCGGTGTACAGCTGCGGGTCGAACTCGACGGAGAAGCGGTAGCCCGCGGCGTTGTAGGGCACCTTGATGCGGACGGTGTCGCCGTCGACGAGCTGCTTGGTGAAGTTCAGGCTGCTGGGCTTGAGCTTGACCTGGTCGGCCGAGGAGACGCTCTGGCCGGTGCGCAGGGAGACGTCGACCCACACGTCGGTGGCGTACTGGAAGGTCGACCAGCTCATCGTCAGGTTCGCCGACGACGAGAACTCGGCGCCGTCCTCCTTGGTGTAGCCGATCTTGCCCTTCCCGCTGCGGGCGATGCTCATGTACGGGAACGAGTCGTACCGGGTCGTCGGCGCCGCGGCGGTGGCGACCTGGACGTCGTAGAACGACGAGCGCCTGACCTTGTCGCTCGCCACCGGGCTGCTGGTGTTGAACTCGTGGTTGTCGTGCCACCACGTCTTGAGCTGCTCGCTGTCGGAGGTCGCGGCCTGGGCCGGCGGCGTCCCCGCGCCCACCCAGGCCGGCGCGACGGCGCCGACCAGGGCCAGGGCCAGACCGGCGGCGAGTGCCACCGGTCGGCTCATTCTTGCTGTGCGCATGGCGAAATCCTCTTCTCGTCATTGGGAAGGGTTCTGCGTCGTGCTACCGCGGCCCTACTTCATGAAGACGTGGGCGGACCACGGCTCCATGGGGATCCGGCCGCTCACGACCGATGGCTCGTCGACGTTGGACAGCAGCAGGTCGGCAGTCGACCAACCGCCGTCCACGGTGGCGGTTTGCGGTGTGCCGCTGAGGTTGGCCACGACGAGCAGTCGGTCGTCGTCCAGGGTGCGTTCGTAGGCGTAGAGGTAGGGTTCGTCGGCCAAGAGCATCCGGAAGTCGCCGCGGGCGATCACCGGGAGCGAGTGGCGCAGCTCGATGAGCCGCCGGTAGTGGTTGAAGACGGAGTCCGGGTCGTCGTACTGCGCCTCGGCGCTGAGCCAGGTGTGGTTGGGGTTCACCGCGATCCACGGTCGGCCGGTGGTGAATCCGGCGTTGGGGCTCGCGTCCCACTGGACGGGCGTGCGGGCGTTGTCGCGGCCCATCGCGCGCAGGCCGCGCAACACCGACTCCGGCTCACCGCCGGCGGCGACGGACTCGGCGTAGTGGTTGAGGGATTCGACGTCGCGCAGCTCGTGCACGCCGGCGAACGGCGCGTTGGTCATGCCCAGCTCTTCACCCTGGTAGACGTACGGGGTGCCGCGGTGCAGGTGGAGCACGGTGGCCAACGCCGTGGCCGACTCGCGCCAGTACTTCCCGTCGTCGCCGAACCGGGATACCACGCGGGGCTGGTCGTGGTTGTTCCAGTACAGGCTGTTCCAGCCGACCTCGCCCAACGCGGTCTGCCACCGGCTCAGCGAGGCTTTGAGGTCGCGCAGGTCCAGCGGGCGTGGGTCGAACTTGCCGCCGGGGCCGTGGTCGAGAGAGACGTGTTCGAACTGGAACACCATGTCCAGCTCGCGTCGTGCCGGGTCGGTGAACAGCCGGGCGTCCTCCCAGGTGACGCCCGGCATCTCGCCCACGGTCAGCAGGTCGCCCGACCGGCCGTCGAACACCTCGCGGTGCATCTCCTGGAGGAACTCGTGGATGCGCGGCCCGGTGCCGTAGTGTGGGAACCCGTCACCGAGGCCGCTCGTGCCGGTGGTCGCGCCGTCGGGCAGGTCCGGGTCCTTCGAGATCAGGTTGATGACATCCATCCGGAAGCCGTCCACGCCCCGGTCCAGCCACCACCGCATCATCTCGTAGACGGCGTGCCGCACCTCGGGGTTCTCCCAGTTCAGGTCCGGCTGCTTGGGTGCGAACAGGTGCAGGTAGTACTCGCCGGTCGTCTCGTCCAACGTCCACGTGGGGCCGGAGAAGAACGACTCCCAGTTGGTCGGCTCCGCGCCCGGCTGCCCGGCCTCGAACCCCTCGCGCGGCGGGCGCCACCAGTACCAGTCCCGCTTCGGGTTGTCGCGCGACGACCGGGACTCCACGAACCACGGGTGCTCGTCGGAGGTGTGGTTGACCACCAGGTCCATCACCAGCTTCATGCCGCGGGCGTGCACCTCGGCGAGCAGCCGGTCGAAGTCGTCCAGGGTGCCGAACGCGGGGTCGATCGCCTGGTAGTCGGAGATGTCGTAGCCGTTGTCGGCGTGCGGTGAGGCGTAGACGGGTGACAGCCAGATCACGTCGATGCCGAGCCGTTCCAGGTGGTCCAGCCGGGTGATCAGGCCGGGGAGGTCGCCGACGCCGTCGCCGTTGGAGTCGGCGAAGCTGCGCGGGTAGACCTGGTAGACCACGGCCGTGGTCCACCACGGGGCGGTGCCCACGGAGGTGGTCACCGTCTGCTCGAGAGTCATGGATGTCCTTCGTGGGGAGTTATTTGACCGCGCCGAGGTTCACACCGCGCATGAGCGTGCGCTGGAAGAGCAGGAAGAACACGAGTGCGGGCAGGATGCCTGCCAGCGACGCGGCGGCCAGGGCGGTGGGGTCGCTGGTGTACTGGCCGCTCAACGCGCCCAGCGCGACCGACACGGTCTGGTTGTCCGCCGAGGGCAGCAGCACCAGGGGCAGGAAGAAGTCGTTCCAGGTCCAGATGAAGAAGAACGTCATCAGCACCGCCATCGTCGGCCGGGTCAGCGGCAGGACGACGAGCCGGAGCACCTGGAAGCGGGAGGCGCCGTCGAGCCGTGCGGCTTCCAGCACCTCGGGCGGGAAGGTGCCCAGCACCGAGGACAGCATGTAGGTGCCGAACGCGCTCTGGAGCACGGCCAGGATGATGACGACGCCGGTCATCGTGTCGTAGAGCCCGAGGTCGCGGGTGAGCACGAACAGCGGGTACACCAGCGCTTCCTGCGGGATGGTGAACGCCAGCATGAACAGCGCGAGGATCCACACCCGGCCGCGGATCCGGCCGATGCCGATCGCGAACGCCGACAGCAGGCTCAGCGCCACCGCGATCAGGGCCACGCTGCCGCTGATCACGACGCTGTTGAGCAGCTTGCGGTTGAAGTCCACGCCGCCCCAGAAGTCGACCAGGGCGGAGAAGTCGAGCTCGGTGGGCAGCGAGACGGGGCCGTTGGCGATGTAGTCGGGCGCGGGCTTGAACGCGTTGATGATCGCGATCCAGAACGGGAACAGCATCAGCAGGCCGACAGCGGCGACCAGGGCGAGCACCACCCAGCCGCTGACGCCGCGCTTGCGGCGCTTGACCTTGCGCACGACGGGCGCGGGAGGCGTTGCCGGGCTCACGGCCGTCTGCTCCAGGCTATCCACGGCCATCTTCGAACCCTTCGGAGTTGCGGGTCTGGTAGCGCAGCAGCACCACCGCGACGACCGAGATCATCAGGGCCAGCACGGACGCCACCGCGGCGCCGTAGCCCACTTTCGTGGTGGTGAAGAAGTTGGAGAACGAGAAGTAGGCGGGCACGATCGTGCTGGTGCCGGGGCCGCCGCGGGTGAGCACGAAGATCGGCGCGAACACCTTCAGCGCGGCCACCGACGTGGTGATCAGCACGACCGCGATCTCCGGCCGCAGCTGGTTGAGCGTGATGGTGCGGAACTGCTGCAGCCAGGTCGCGCCGTCCAGCTCGGCGGCCTCGTACAGCGCCGGGTCCACCCGGGACAGCCCGGCCATGAACACCACGACGGTGTAGCCGATCTGGAGCCAGACCAGGACGTTCATCACCGCGTAGATGGCGAGGTCGGAGTCGCCGAGCCAGTTCTGCGCCAGGCCGTCGAGCCCGAGGTCGCGCAGGGTGGTGTTGATGATCCCGTACTGCGGTTGGTACATCCACTTCCACAGCACGCCCGCGACCGCGATCGGCAGGATCTGCGGCAGGTAGTAGGTGGCGCGCAGGAAGCTCGCGACCTTCGACCCGAACTTCGGCGAGATGAAGTTGAACAGCACGGCCGCGACCACCACCCCGATGGCGGTCGGGAGGATCGCCATGGCCACGATGAACGCCACGCTGTGCCGGAACGAGGCCCAGAACAGCGGGTCGCCCAGCAGCCGCTGGTAGTTCTCGAACCCGATGAACACCGGGTCGCCGACACCCCTGAACGACGTGAGGCTGTACCAGAGGTTCATCCCGAACGGCACGGCGACGACGGCGAGGAACCCGACCGCGCCGGGCAGGATGTACCACCAGTAGCCGCTGCGGCGTTCGGACGTGCTCCTGCGCCGCACGGCGGTGAGCGAGGACATGGCGATCCTTTCCCGGGCGGTTACGCGGACGGCTTGCCGGCGTCGTAGGCGGCCTTGATCGCCTCGACCACCTGCCGCGGGCTCGCGTCACCGCCGACGAGGTTCGTGGTGTTGGCCAGCAGCACGTCGTTCAGCCCGGCCACCGGCCAGTCGGGGTACCAGGCCAGGCCGCCGTTCTCGCCGGACAGCAGCTCGGTGAACCGGTCGCCGACCAGCAGGCCCATCGCGGAACTCGCCGAACCGGGCTCGGCCGCGACCGGCACGCCGCCCTTGTCCGCCAGGAAGTTCTGCACCTCGGGCCGCTGGGTGATCTCCAGGAAGTCATAGGCGAGGTCCTTGTTCTTGGCCTTCGCCGGCACGACCCACAGGTTGCCGCCGGAGCCGGGGTGCAGCTCGTTGCCGGGGAAGAGGAACTGGCCCGTCTTGAACGTGGGCTGCTCGGCGATCTGCCCGGACCACCACGTGCCGGAGACGAACATCGGGTACTGGCCCGCGATGAACGCGTTGCCCGCGTCCTGCGCCGGGATGCCGGTGGAGTCGGTGCTGATGTACTTCTGCTCCACCCACTGGCGCATGGTGGTGGCGGCCTTCTCCCACGCCGACCAGTCCGCCTCGCCCTCGAACCGCTGGTAGGCGGCCACGGACCGCTCGGTCATGTGGGCCAGCGCCAGCGAGTACAGCAGGTGCGGGCCGGGGTAGTCGGCGGAGCCGAGCGCGAGCGGCGTGACGCCCTTGTCCGCGAACGCCTTCAGCGCGTTCTCGAACTCGGCCAACGTGGTCGGCACCCGCACGTCGTGCCGGGCGAACAGGTCCTGGTTGTACCAGACGCCGACGTACTCGCCGTAGTTCGTGATGCCGTACCGCTTGCCCGACCCCATGAGCCCGTTGTCGTCGTACAGGCCGACGTCCTGGGCGGTGTTGTCGAGCTTCCAGCCGCGGGTCTTGGCGACGTCGGTCAGGTCGGTGAGCAGGCCGGCCTTCGCCACGACGCCGGCGGTGGCGTTGCCCTTGAGGTACTCCAGCACGTCCGGGGTGTCGTCGGAGTCCAGGATCAGCTGGCCGGACTGCTGCATCTGCTCGTAGGTCTTGAGCTCCTGCTTGACCGTGACGCCGGGGTGCTCGGCCTCGAAGATCGAGACGGCCTGCTTCCAGGCGGCCGACAGCGCGCTGTCATCGGTCTCCCACCACCACACCTTGAGCGTGTTCGGGTCACCGGAGTCACCTCCGCTCGAACACCCGGTCATCACCAGCGCCAAGGCGGCGGCCACCGCGGTGGCCAGCCGTAGGGGGTGCTTGCGCATGTCGATCCTCCAGAGTCGCGACGGCGGCGTCGCCTACCGAGGTTTTCTTTGTCGCAACATTAAGGGTGACGGCACTGTAACGCGTCAACCCGCAGCTAGTCACGTTTTCGTCACGCAAGGGGTCTTGTCAGGTAGTTTCGTCGCGGTACTATTGCGTTCCGGTTACCCCCGACCTCGACGAGGAGCGCACGGTGCTCGACGCCGCCTCACCCTGGGCACCCCTGCTGCCCTCCGCCCGCCGCGTGACGCTGGAGGTGCTGCTCCACGGCCCGCTGGCCCGCTCGGAGCTGGCGGACCGCCTGGGCCTGTCGACGGCGAGCCTCACCCGGCTGACCAAGCCGTTGATGGACGCGGGCCTGCTGCGCGAGGTGGAGACACCGAGCCTGCGCGGTGGCGGTCGGCCGCTGCAGCCGTTGGACGTCGACCCGGACGTGCAGCGGTTCATCGGCATCAAGCTCGCCGGGTTCCGCGCCTACGGCGTGCTGACGAACCTGCGCGCCGACATCCTCGGCAGCGCCACCGCCGAGATCACCGACCAGAGCCCGGAAGCGGTCGTGGCCAGGATCGCCGAACTGGTCGACGAGCTGGACGACCGGGCACGTCCGGTCGCCGCGATCGGCATCGGCATCGGCGCCGTGGTCCGGGACTTCTCGCGCGTGCAGCGGGCGGTGTTCCTGCACTGGGGCGAGGTCGACCTGGGCGCGGCGGTCGCGAGGGCCACCGGCAGGCCGGCGGTGGTGTCCAACGACCTCGACGCCCTGATGGAGGCCGAGCACTGGTTCGGCGACGGGCGCGACGTACAGAGCTTCGCCGTGCTCACCATCGGCGCGGGCGTCGGCGGCGGCCTGGTCGTCCACGACCACCTCGTCAGCGGTCCGGACTCCGGCCTCGGCCTGCTCGGCCACTTCCCCATCGACCCGCTCGGCCCGTCCTGCCCCGAGGGGCACCGCGGCTGCGTGAAAGCGCTCCTCACCACCGACGCCATCCAGTCGCAGGCCGCCCTGACCCTGGGCCGGCCCGTGACTTACGACGAGGTGCTCGACCTGGCCGAGGCCGGTGACCAGGTCGCCGACCAGATCGTCGGCCGGGCCGCCCACGCGTTCGGCACGCTGATCGCGGCCGTCGCCAACATCGCCCAGCCCGAGCGGATCATCCTCACCGGTGAGGGCATCCGGCTCGCCCAGGTCGCCGAGGCACGCGTGCGGGCGGGCATCACCCAAGCCCGCCACGCCGAGGCGTCCCCGATCGACCTGCGCTTCATCAACGACGACCCGACGCTCTGGGCCCGCGGCGCCGCCGCCGTGGCCATCCAGCGCACCGTGCTCGCCGCCCTTCCCCCGCGAACCGCCTGAACCCCAGCGCCGACACCCCGAATTCCCGCTCGCCGGAGTTCGTCGCCTCCCGACACCGGACTTCCGAGATCAGCGGCGGGTGTCGTAGGTCTCGCGGGCGGCGAGCACTTCTTCGATGTGCTCCTCGGCCCAGCGGCCCAGCGCCTGGAGGGGTGCGTGCAGGGTGCGTCCGAGGGTGGTGAGTTCGTACTCGACCCTGGGTGGCATCTCGGCGTGGACGTGTCGGGTGACGAGTCCGTCGCGCTCCAGGTCCCGCAGGGTGTCGGTGAGCACTTTGCCGCTGATCCCGTCGACCGCCGTGCGCAGGTCGCCGAAGCGCAACCGGCCGCCGCTGAGGGCGATCACCACCATGGCCGTCCACTTGTTGGCGATGCGGGCCAGTGACGTGCGGGACGGGCAGGTCGCGGTGAGCACGTCGAACGCCGGGAGCTGGGCCATGGACTCTCTCCGTTCCTCGCCTACGTCGAGGTAGTTGGTCGTCGCCCGTCGCTGTGGTCGGGCGTGTGTCAGTTTGCGTCCCAGAAGGCGTTCTCGGCCTCCTGGTCGGCGGAGAACAGCCACACCTCCGCGATCCGGTCGTTCTCGACCCGGAAGACGTCGACGCCGGCCATCGCCATCTCGGCGCCGTCACGCCGGGCGCTGAAGTGGACCGGGATGGTGAACAGCGCGCCGTTGACCATCGTGGGACCAGTCGGCGTGATCTCCAGCGTGCCGTTGGTGGCGGCCAGCTGGGCGCCGAGCATCCGGGCGACCGCGTCACCGCCGACGTGCGCGCCGGCCAGTCGGTGATCACCCGGCTGGTGCCACACGACGTCCTCGGTGAACAGCGCGGCAACCGCGCCGAAGTCCTTCGCGGCCACCGCGTCGGCGTACTTGCCGGCAACGGCGAGCGTGGTGCTGGAGTCCATTGTGCACATCTCCTCGAGACGACTGGCTGATGGACCTCATCATTCACCGTTGGTAACCAGCCACCTCAAGGTAACCAACGCACCAGTGTGACCCAGGTCATATCACCTGCCGGCCCTGACGGCTGGGTGGTACTCCCGGGCAAGGCACCTGGGTGTTCCGATCGAGGGAGAAGCGCCAAAGTGACCACTGGGTGGGAAGTGCGGCTCGAACGCCCTGTTTCGCTTCGGGACCTCCGGGCGGAGGCGGAGCGGGTCATGTCGGACGTGCTGCGGGTGGAGGATCACCGGATCGCGCTGTCAGTGGTCGGGCAGGCCGAGTTGCGGAAGGGGTATCCGGCCCGGGTTCCGGAACTGCCCGACGCGCAGCAGCGACGGAAGCTCGGTACGGGCGATGCCACGTCGGTGTTCGCCACCTTCGTGATGTGGGAGCCCGGCCCTGCGGTGGCCGACGTCGACGTGATCGACTCGGGCTTTCCGGACGAGGAGGACGGCGGAATCCGACTCACGGCCACACCGGTGCGCAACGGTGTGTCGTACGTCCTCGCAATGGCAACCGCCATCGCGGGCGCCCGGTTGGCCGCGAGTCGCGTGTGGGACGAGACCACCTCGGCCAGCGATGTTCGGATCACGGAGCCGGACCGGTTGGCCGAACACCTCCAAGCTCCCGCCGGACTCTCGTTCGACGAGGCCGTGAACGCCGTGCTGGCCGCGACCAGACTGGGTGTCGTCTGGGAGCCGGTGGACTGAGCCCGCCGCCGCGAGGCCAGACTTGTCCCGACCGGCCGGTGGAGCCGACTGGATCAAGCTCGGAGGGTGGTTCCCCACATGACCAGCCCGGTCCCCATGGCCTCAGGCCGTGACGCGGACGTCTACGCACTCGACGTCCACCGCGTCCTGCGCCGCTATCGCGACGGCGTTGACGCGACAGCCGAGGCCGCGGTCATGGGATATCTGGGGGCGCTCGGATACCCCGTTCCGCACGTCCACTCGGTCGACCACGCCGACATGGTGCTGGAACGGCTCCACGGACCGACCATGCTCCAAGCCCTGACCACCGGACAGCTCGACCCGCATGCCGGCGCTCGCCAACTCGCCGGTCTGCAGACACGCCTGCACGCACTGCCACCGCGGACGTCAACGGACCCCCGCTCCCGCGTGCTGCACGGCGACCTTCACCCGGACAACGTCGTGCTCACAGCACGCGGCCCGGTCGTCATCGACTGGCGCAACACCACCGAGGGCCCACCGGAACTGGACGTCGCGCTCTCGGCGGTCATCCTGGCGCAGACGGCGGTCGGCGACGCGGGCGACCTGGCCGGACTGGCCCGCGCGTTCCTCACGGCCTTCCTCACCCACTCCGGTCCGCTGGCGATGTTGGCCGAGGCCACGTCGACGCGGCGCGGCGACCCGAACCTGAGCGAGGCCGAGATCAACCGGCTTGATCAGGCAGCTTCCCTGATCGAAGTCCTCGCCAAGGACTCCTGACCGGACCACCTGGTGCCGCCGCCTCCTTTCATCTCGGTGAACTCGGGATCCAGGAGTCCGAAACGGGGACCGGCGAAGCACGCACTTCAGGCTCGAGCAGCCGCAACTCCCCATCAGGCGCCGTCGCATGCCGGGATTGTCCGTGGGCGGCACCGCGCAGGCCGGCCGACGGGAAGATTTCACCCCATCGGCCCGGATGGCCGGATGATCGACGTCGGGCGGCACCGCTGCCGACTCTTGATCACACGAACGGACGACGCGCCATCCCTTGTGGTGGAGGAAGTTCATCCGCAGCCCGACGCCGCCGTGGCCAGACCGCGTGCGCACGCCGGGCCACAACCGTGCCGTGGAGCCAAAGGAGACTTCCATGGAGATGGCGGACCGCTTGGCCGGCTACGCGAAGGCGTTGCGCGAGCAAGGGGCGATCCGGACCGACGCCGTCGAACGCGCCTTCCGCTCGGTCAGACGGGATCGGTGCGTGACGCACTTCTACCCCTCGCCCGGGGCGCGCGTCGACGTGGTGCAGGACGCGCCGCCGTCCGAAGCGGTGCTGGACATGATCTACCGGGACGTCCCGCTGCCCGTTCGGCGACCCGGGGCGGGACCGACGGCCCGGTGCTCGTCCGCACGGCCGAGCCTGGTCGCCCGGATGCTGGAGGCGCTCGACCTGCGACCGGGGCACCGGGTGCTGGAGATCGGCTCGGGCAACGGCTACACCGCCGCGCTCATCGCGACCATCACCGGCACCCGCGTGTTCTCCCTGGACCCTCGGCTGGACGTGGTGCACGACGTCCAGCAGGCGATGCGCAGGCTGGGCCGGGCCGACGTCACGGTGGCGTGCGGCGACGTCGAGCGCGGCGTGCCGAGCCAGGCGCCGTTCGACCGGGTGATCGTCACCTTCCCCGGCGACCGGGTGCCACCCGCCTGGCTCGACCAGCTCGACGAGGACGGGATGCTCCTGGTTCCGCTGAACCTCGCCGACGCCCATCCGGTGCTCGCGGTTCGCAACAATCGTGACGGCGCCATCGGCACTCCCGCGATGTGGACGTCTCCCCGGGATTACGACTGGGCGCTGGCGGCGGACGAATTCGACCGCCCGGAATACCCCATACCCGTCCCGACCGGTCGGTAACTTCGCACGCCCGACCCAGCGTGATGTGACTTGGATGTTAAAGATGGGTGCGAACGCGCCGGACGGCTCCCGCCACGCACGGCGCACCCAGGGCGCACGGGAGCACAACGTCGCAGGTGAACCGAGGTAGGCCGACCAGCACGTGAAAACGGGCAACAGGGCTGCCGTAAACACGACGTTACGTCCCGCTCACCGCCCTCGACACGATAGCGTGCGAATTTCAATCCTTTCTTGTAGGCGCCCCTTCGTCGCCCTAGGGTGACCCAGCAGGGTCATTGACGATGGCTGCCGATTTAGCGATTCACTATTACCTCGGAGGTGATCGCCGTGTCGAATTCATCCGCCGGAAGCGTTCGTCCGGACGGTGCGAAGCCCGATTCCGAGATCGGCGACTCGCTGCTGCGCCTGGCCAGGCACTTCCAGCGCGGCGAGACCTCCGCGGACGGCCGCACGCTGCACCAGATCGGCGGACGCGGCGCCGACGTGTTCTACCGGGACCGGTGGGCCTACGACAAGGTGGTGCGGTCCACCCACGGGGTGAACTGCACCGGCTCCTGCTCGTGGAAGGTCTACGTCAAGGACGGCGTGATCACCTGGGAGTCGCAGCAGACCGACTACCCGTCGATCGGGCCCGACAAGCCGGAGTACGAGCCGCGCGGCTGCCCCCGCGGCGCGTCCTTCTCCTGGTACACCTACTCCCCCGCCCGGGTGCGCTACCCGTACGTGCGCGGCGTGCTGCTGGAGTACTACCGCGAGGCGAAGGAACGGCTGAGGGACCCGGTGCTCGCCTGGGCCGACATCGTCGAGGACCCGGAGAAGTCCCGCAAGTACAAGGCCGCCCGCGGCATGGGCGGCTTCGTGCGCGCCGAGTGGTGGGAGGCCGCCGAGATGGTGGCCGCCGCGCACGTGCACACGATCAAGCGCTACGGCCCGGACCGGGTCGCGGGCTTCTCGCCGATCCCGGCGATGTCCATGGTCAGCCACGCGGCGGGCGCCCGGTTCGTCTCGCTGGTCGGCGGCTCGATGCTGAGCTTCTACGACTGGTACGCCGACCTGCCGGTGGCGAGCCCGCAGGTGTTCGGCGACCAGACCGACGTGCCGGAGTCGGCGGACTGGTTCGACGCCGGTTACCTGATCATGTGGGGTTCGAACGTCCCGGTCACCCGCACGCCCGACGCGCACTACATGACGGAGGCGCGCTACCGGGGCCAGAAGGTCGTCGTGGTGTCCCCGGACTACGCCGACAACACCAAGTTCGCCGACGAGTGGCTGCCCGCGCGCCCCGGCACCGACGCCGCGCTCGCCATGGCGATGGGCCACGTGATCCTGCGGGAGTTCTTCGTCGAGAAGACCACCCCGTACTTCACCGACTACGTCAAGCGCTACACCGACCTGCCGTTCCTGGTCACCCTGACCGAGACCGAGGACGGTCACGTGCCGGGGAAGTTCCTCACCGCCGCGGACCTCGGCGAGACCGGCGAGGGCGCGGAGTCCAAGACCGTCCTCCTCGACGCCCACGGCAAGCCGGTGGTGCCGCCCGGGTCGCTCGGCCACCGGTTCACCGACTCCGGCCAGGGCAAGTGGAACCTCGACCTCGGCGACGTCGACCCGCTGCTGTCGCTGGGCGACGACGACCCGGTCACCGTCGCGCTGCCGCGGTTCGACACCAGCGAGCCGGGCGTGCTGCACCGGGGCGTGCCGACGCGGATCATCGCGGGTCGGCGGGTGACCACGGTGTTCGACCTGCTGCTCGCCCAGTACGGCGTGCGCCGCGGCGACCTGCCCGGCGAGTGGCCCAGCGGCTACGACGACGCCACCCAGCCCTACACGCCCGCCTGGCAGGAGGGGATCACCGGGGTGCCGGCCGCCGCGGCCGAGCGGATCGGCCGGGAGTTCGCCGACAACGCCGAGCGCTCGAAGGGCCGGTCCATGATCCTCATGGGCGCGGGCACCAACCACTGGTTCCACTCCGACCAGATCTACCGCTCGTTCCTGACGCTGACCATGCTCACCGGCTGCCAGGGCGTCAACGGCGGCGGGTGGGCGCACTACGTCGGCCAGGAGAAGTGCCGCCCGATCACCGGGTGGTCGACGCTGGCGTTCGGGCTGGACTGGCAGCGCCCGCCCCGGCACATGCAGGGCACGATCTTCTGGTACCTGGCCACCGACCAGTGGCGCTACGACCCGTTCACCTCGGACGTGATGTCCTCGCCGCTGGGCAGCGGGCGCTTCGCCGGTCGCACCGCGGCCGACAACATCGCGCTCGCGTCCCGCCTGGGGTGGATGCCGAGCTACCCGACGTTCAACCGCAACCCGCTCGACCTGGCCGACGAGGCGGAGCGGCTGGGCAAACCCGCCGCCGACCACGTGGTGGACGGGCTCAAGTCCGGGCACCTGCGGTTCGCCTGCGAGGACCCGGACGCCCCGGAGAACTTCCCGCGCGTGCTCACCGTGTGGCGGGCGAACCTGCTCGGCTCGTCGGCCAAGGGCAACGAGTACTTCCTCAAGCACCTGCTCGGCACCGACACGAACCTGCGGGCCAAGGACTCCGACGGTGTGCGGCCCGAGGAGGTGACCTGGCGCGACGAGGCGCCGGTCGGGAAGCTGGACCTGCTGCTGTCGCTGGACTTCCGGATGACGTCGACGACGTTGTTCTCGGACGTCGTGCTGCCCGCGGCGACGTGGTACGAGAAGCACGACCTGTCCTCCACCGACATGCACCCCTACGTGCACGCCTTCTCGCCCGCGATCTCGCCGCCGTGGGAGACCAAGACCGATTTCGAGGCGTTCCACCGCATCGCCCGCGGGTTCTCGTGGTTGGCCGAGAAGCACCTGGGCAAGCGCAAGGACATCGTGGCGGTCGCGCTCACCCACGACACGATCGACGCCACCGCGCAGCCGGGTGGGAAGGTGCTGGACTGGAAGAACGGCGAGTGCGAGCCGATCCCCGGCAAGACCATGCCGCGGCTGGTCGTCGTGGAGCGCGACTACCCGGCGATCGGCGAGAAGATGGCCGCCCTCGGACCGCTGGTCGAGCAGGTCGGGCTGACCACCAAGGGCGTCACCGTCCACCCGGACGAGGAGGTGGAGTACCTCAAGGGCGCCAACGGGACGGTCCTGTCCGGTGTCGCGGCCGGCCGGCCGTCGCTGGCCAAGGACACCCACGCCGCGGAGGCGATCCTGGCGCTGTCCGGCACGACCAACGGCCGCCTGGCCACGGAGGGGTTCCGCGCCCTGGAACGGCGGACCGGCACGCAGCTCGCCGACCTGGCCGCGGAGAACGAGGGCAAGCGGGTCACGTTCCCCGACACGCAGGCCCGCCCGGTGCCGGTGATCACCTCGCCGGAGTGGTCGGGCAGCGAGACCGGCGGCAGGCGGTACTCCCCGTTCACGATCAACACCGAGCGGCTCAAGCCCTGGCACACGCTCACCGGCCGCCAGCACTTCTTCCTCGACCACGACTGGATGTTCGAGCTGGGCGAGCAGCTGCCGGTCTTCCGGCCGCCGCTGGACATGACGGCGCTGTTCGACGAGCCGGCCGTCGGCGCGCTGAACGGTGAGGCGAACGGCGGGGTGACCGTGCGGTACCTGACCCCGCACTCGAAGTGGTCGATCCACTCGGCGTACCAGGACAACCTGCACATGCTCACGCTGTCGCGCGGTGGGCAGGCGATCTGGATGTCCGACCGGGACGCCGCGAAGATCGGCGTCGAGGACAACGACTGGATCGAGGCGGTCAACCGGAACGGGATCGTGGTGGCCCGCGCGATCGTGTCCCACCGGATGCCCGAGGGCACGGTGTTCATGTACCACGCGCAGGACAAGGCGGTCGGCGTGCCGCGCACCGAGGCCACCGGCAAGCGCGGCGGCATCCACAACGCGCTGACCCGGTTGATGATCAAGCCGTCGCACCTCATCGGTGGCTACGCCCAGCAGTCGTTCGCGCTCAACTACCACGGTCCCACGGGCAACCAGCGGGACGAGGTCACGACCATTCGCCGCCGCAGCCAGGAGGTGCAGTACTGATGCGCGTGATGGCACAGCTCGCCATGGTGATGAACCTGGACAAGTGCATCGGCTGCCACACGTGCAGCGTCACCTGCAAGCAGGCGTGGACGAACCGCGGCGGTGTGGAGTACGCGTGGTTCAACAACGTCGAGACGCGGCCCGGGCAGGGCTACCCGCGCCAGTACCAGGACCAGGAGAAGTGGAAGGGCGGCTGGGAGCTGAACAAGCGCGGGAAGCTGACCCTGCGCACCGGCTCGCGGCTGAAGCGGCTGCTGAACATCTTCGCCAACCCTGACATGCCCACGGTGGCGGACTACTACGAGCCGTGGACCTACGACTACCAGAACCTGCTGTCCGCCCCGCCGTCGGACACCACCCCCACCGCCAAGCCGAAGTCGTCGATCACCGGCGAGGACACGAAGGTGACGTGGGGCGCCAACTGGGACGACGACCTGGGCGGCGGGCCGGCGCAGATCGGCAAGGACCCGTTGCTGGGCAAGCTCTCCGAGCAGGTCAAGCTCGAGTTCGAGCAGACGTTCATGTTCTACCTCCCCCGCATCTGCGAGCACTGCCTCAACCCGTCGTGCGCGGCGTCCTGCCCGTCCGGTGCGATCTACAAGCGCGCCGAGGACGGCATCGTGCTGGTGGACCAGGACAAGTGCCGCGGCTGGCGGCAGTGCGTCACGGGGTGCCCGTACAAGAAGATCTACTTCAACCACAAGACGGGCAAGGCGGAGAAGTGCACGTTCTGCTACCCGCGGGTCGAGGTGGGCATCCCGACGGTGTGCTCCGAGACGTGCGTCGGCAGGCTGCGCTACATCGGCGTGCTGCTGTACGACGCGGACAAGGTGGCCGAGGCGGCGTCGGTCAAGGACGACAAGGACCTCTACCCCGCGCAGCTCGACGTCTTCCTCAACCCGCACGACCCGCGCGTGGTCGCCGAGGCCGAGCGGGCGGGCATCTCCGGTGAGTGGATCGAGGCCGCGCAGAACTCGCCGGTGTACCGGCTCATCGTGGACTACCAACTGGCGCTGCCGCTGCACCCGGAGTACCGCACCATGCCGATGGTCTGGTACGTGCCGCCGCTGTCGCCCGTGGTCGACGTGCTGAGCGAGACCGGCCACGACGGCGAGTCGGTGGGCAACCTCTTCGGCGCCATCGACGCGTTGCGCATCCCGGTGGAGTACCTGGCCGAGCTGTTCACCGCCGGTGACGTGGGACCGGTCCGGGCGTCGTTGCAGCGGCTGGCCGCGATGCGCGCCCACATGCGCAAGGTCAACCTCGGTGAGGAGCTGGACGACTCGATCGCCGAGTCGGTGCGGCTGGCGCCCGGCGAGATCGAGTCGATGTACCGCCTGCTCGCCATCGCCAAGTACGAGGACCGTTACGTGATCCCCGGCGGCGCGGGGTCCGAGGCGCACAAGCTGGAGGCCCTGACCACCGGGTGCAGCCTGGACGGCGACGGCGGTCCCGGCATGACCGCGTTCGACGTGATGGCGGAGAAGTTCCAGCTGACCGACACCAACGGCGCGGCCCCGACCGACAAGACCAAGCGCATCAACCTGCTCGACTGGGACGGGGTCAGGACCGACGGTCTGTTCCCGGGCAACGGTTCCTCCGGCAACGGTGCTACCGGCAACGGTGCCGCCGGCACCGCGCACGAACCCGAGGCCATCGCATGAGCGTGCTGCGCAAGAAGGACAAGAAGGTCGCGGAAGCACCGGAACGCGACAGCCGGCTGGTGTGGCGGATCGCCGCGCTGCTGATCGACTACCCGACCGCGGCGGTGACCGCCATGCTGCCCGACCTGCGTGCGGCGGCGGTGTCGCTCCCGGAGCCGGCCGGGCCCGCGCTGGTGTCGTTCATCGACCACGCCGCGTCCTCGACGGGGGGCACGCTCGCGCAGCACTACGTCGAGACCTTCGACCTGCGCAAGCGCAACTGCCTGCACCTGTCGTACTACGCCTACGGCGACACCCGCAAGCGCGGCATGGCGCTGCTGCGGTTCAAGCACGCCTACCGCGCGGCCGGTGTGGAGCTGGGCGAGCACGAACTGCCCGACCACCTCGCGGTCGTGCTCGAGTTCGCCGCGACCGCCGATCCCGTCGCCGGCCGGCGGCTGCTGGTGGAGCACCGCCCGGTGCTGGAGATGATCCGGCTGTCCCTCGCCGACGGCGGGTCGCCGTACCTGGCCGTGCTGGACGCGGTGTGCGCCACGCTGCCGGAGCTGAGCGCCGCGGACCTCCGCAAGATCGCGACGCTGGCCGCGGAAGGGCCGCCCGAGGAGGACGTGGGGTTGGAGCCGTTCGCGATGGACCCCGCCCTGCTCACCGAATCGGGAGGACGACGATGAGCACGTTGCTGTGGCTGGCCCTGCCGTACATCGCGCTGACCTCGTTCCTGGTCGGGCACCTCTGGCGGTACCGGCACGACCAGTTCGGCTGGACGACCCGGTCCTCGCAGATGCACGAGAGCAGGCTGCTGCGCCTGGGCAGTCCGCTGTTCCACTTCGGGCTGCTCGCCGTGATCGGCGGCCACGTGCTGGGCCTGCTGGTGCCGAAGAGCTGGACCGAGTTCGTCGGGATCACCGAGGGCATGTACCACCTCGTCTCCGTGACGGCGGGGACGTTGGCGGGCACGGCCACCGTGGCGGGCGTGGCGATCCTGCTGTACCGCCGGTTCACGGTGTCCGCGGTGCGCAAGGCCACCACGCGGGGCGACAAGGTCATGTACGCGTTCCTCGCGGCGGCGATCGTCACCGGGATGTTCAACACCGTGGGCGAGAACCTGATCGGCGGCGGCTACGACTACCGGTCCTCGGTGTCGGTGTGGTTCCGGGGTCTGTTCACGTTCTCCGCGCAGCCGGAGCTGATGACGGGCACGCCGCTCAGCTTCCAGGTGCACAACGTGACCGTGCTCGTGCTGCTGGGCATCTGGCCGTACACCCGCCTGGTGCACGTGTTCAGCGCCCCTCTCGGCTACCTCGTGCGGCCGTACGTCGTGTACCGCAGCCGTGACCCGCAACGCCCCGACGCCAACCGCTACGCCCGCGCGTGGGGGGACCAGCACGAGTAGGACGCGTTCATCGGACACCCGCGGGCCTGCGGGACCACTCGGTCCACAGTGGCCGATAGCCGGAGCGGTGCCAGAACGGCGTCGACAGCGGGTTCATGGCGTAGTAGTGCAACAAGGTCACCCCGACACCCGCGTCGTCCAGAGCGGCGTGGGCCGTCGCCACGAGCGCGGCCCCGACGCCGTCGCCGCGATGCCCGGCGCCCACCACCAGGCAGCCCACGTAGGCGGCCGGGCCGGACGCCACCGACCCGGCGACCCAGTCCGCCCGGTCCGGCGGGATCACCACGATCAGGCCGGTGACCGCGCCGGCCACCTCCGCCACCCACGTCCAGGGCGAGGTGGGCCAGGCGAGTCTCGCGCCCAGTATCCGGCGTGAGTTCGCCTCGGTCGAGGGTCGTGGCGCCCTGCCGCCGAACTGTCGATTCCACCGCGCCAACTCAAGCTGGAGACCGACCGCCGCGGCCAAGTCGTCATCCCGCAGCGCACGCACGGTCACTCCCTCCGGCACCGGCGGTACCGGGCGCCCGGCGGGTCGAGCGGCTGGTCGAGCGGCCAAGATCAAACCCGGCACCAGCCCGTGGGACAGGAAGGTGGACGTCAACGCCGTGTCGCGGCTGGGCCACGTGATCAGCGCCTCGGAGTCATCCGCGGGTTCGCTCGCCGGGAGGTGCTCCTCCCAGCGATCCAGCAGCGCCGCCATCGCCGCGACGGGATCCGGTCCCGCCGCCCGGGCCTCCAGCACGTGCACTTCGGCGGCCCGCTCATCGGCTTCCGGGGAGTCCGGCTCCAGCCGCCGCACCCGGTAGACCCCTGCCGCCGACGGCACGCTCAGCGCGATTTCCCCCTCCGCCGGCTCCGGCAGGGGCTGTGCCCGCGGCAGCAGTGGGTCGAGGCTCCGCAGTCGTCGGTCGTGCTCGTCCACGCGCGTCACGCCGCCGCCGGGCTCTCCAGGGTGATGCGGCTGTAGTCGTCCTTGCGGATCGCACGGCCGATCGTGCGCACGGGCAGGGTCCACGCGCTCTGGTCGGCGATCAGCTTGGCCAACTGGGCGGACTCCCAGTTGAGCTTCTGGTGGACCAGGCCGACCTCTTCCTCGTCCGCGGTGGTCAAGTACGAGATCGCGGACCACCACACGCGTTCCCGGTAGTGCTTCAGGCCGGTGCTGCTCAGCACGATGTCCAGGCCGCGCAGCGTCTTGCGCAGCAGGGTGATGCCGCCGCCGTAGTCGCGGGTGAGCGTCTCGGCGATCTGCGGGACCGAGCGGACCAGGATGTTGTTGACCTGGTCGTGGTCGAACTTGCGGCGGGGAAGCAGCAGGTGCCCGGCGTCGTCCCCGTGTTGCCTGAGGTTGAGGAACGTGCCGTACGCGAGGTCGTAGTTGATGTGCGCGTTCAGGCCGAGCAGCAGGTCTTGCAGGACCGTGGACGTCCGGTCCTCGGCCATCCGGTGGGCGACCTTCCAGGCGCGCTCGGACTCCGGATCCCGGTCGAACGTGGTCAGCGACCGGAAGTACAGCGACGCGAAGTGGCCGGCCTGCGCCCGGACCCAGTCGGCGTCGAAGAAGATGGGGTTCTTGTAGTCGCCGTACCGGTGGACGGCCGCGTGCACGTTCAGCGTGATGATGTAGTACGCCCGCAGGAACACGGCCCGGTAGTCGTTGCGCTCGTGGAAGTAGCGGAGCGCGACCTGCATGCAGGGGATCGCCTCTTCGATGGTGGCGGGCCGTTGCGCGGCGATGCTGTCGAAGTCGGTCACGGGAACTCCTGAGGAGAATGCGGCACACGTGGCCCAGCGCTCACCGGGTCCGACGTAGAGGATCTGCGGCAACACCTCCAGATACAGCTCGGCGGAAGTTCACCTCGGTCGGACCAACGGCCCGCCTGCGGTTCTCCGGGAGTGCGGCTGCACAGGTTCGACGAGCCCGCCCCGGCACGTCAGCCGCGGCGCGCGGCCCAGACGGTGCGCTCGGTGCGCAGCGCGAGGTCGTCACGGCGCAGGATGCTGTGCGGGCCGCCGGTGTCGAGCAGCCGGTCGAGCGCGAGGAGGTCTGCCGCGGCGAGTTCCGCGGCCACAGCGACGCGGATTCGCTGCAGCACGACCAGGGCGTAGCGGCCGACCGCGGCGTCACGGGACCCGTCGACGTCGACGGTGACGGTGAGTTCGCCCGCGACCGTGAAGCCGGCGGCGCTCAGCATCGGCCCCCAGTCGGCGCCGCGGTGCGGCACGTGCTCGGCGTGGAGGCGGTCGGCCGCGGTGTGGAGGCGGTCTTCCAGGCCGGGCCGGTCGGCGGGGGCGTCCGCGGGCAGGAAGCGGGGCAGGCCGGCGAGCTCGACGACGGCGACCAGGCCGTCGGGCGCGAGCAGGTCGCGGACGGTGCGCAGGGCGTGGTCGGGGTCGGCCAGGTGGTGCAGGGAGGCCGACGCCCACACGAGGTCGGGCGTTCCGAGGTCGGGCCAGGTGGCGTCGTCGAGATCGGCCTGCACGGTCCGGACTCGATCGCCCACACCGCGGGCGTCTGCCTTCTCGCGCAGTCGTCGCAGGTGTCCGGGCGAGGCGTCGACGGCGGTGACGTGCGCCTCGGGGAAGCGATCGAGGAGCGTGAAGGTGCCGGCTCCGGTGCCGGAGGCCAGGTCCACGATCTGGCGCGGGCTGCTCTCCAGGGGCAGCCACTCGGTGACGGCGGCGATGTGCTCGGCGAGGAGGTCCGCGTCCAGGTCGAGGATCTCCTCCTGGTCGCGGTCCGCGTCGCGTTGCTGGTGGCCGTGCTCGTGGTGGCCGCCGTGGGTGTGTGTTTGCGCCATGCCGCCACGCTAAGCCCGCCATGCGCATTACGCACATCGTCTTGCGGATTACGCAAGAGATTGGCCCTGTGCACTGCCGGGCGCGCAAGGGCGACGGGCCGATGCGACTACGGACCGGTGCCTTGCGCCTCGCCGCCGCCGCTCCCGAGCCGATCGTCGGTCTCGCGATGTCCGCGGCGGGCGTCGCGGTCGAAGATGAACAGGATCTCGCAAGGGCGGCCCTCGGCGCCGATGGCGTGCGGCACCATCGTCGGGAACTCGGCGGCCTGGTTGGTCTCGATCCGGAACCGGCGGTGGCCCAGCATCAGGATCGCGGTGCCGGACAGCACGACCAGCCATTCACGGCCCGGGTGGGCGCGCATCCTGGACGGGTTGTCGGGCGGCGGCTCGGTCAGCCGCCGACGCATGACGCTCATCGCCGGGTCGCCCTTCACCGGCCAGCTCAGGCTGTCGGCGCCGTGGGCCATGGGGCTGATGACGACGTCGTCGGCGGCGTTCTCGACGAGCTGGTCGAGGGTGGTGTCCAGGGCGCGGGCCAGCGTGACGAGCTGGTCCAGCGCCAGGCGGCGCTGACCGTTCTCGATGCGGCTCAGCGAGGACTGGCTGAGGTGGGCGCGGGTGGCCAGTTCCTCCAGGGACAGGCCTTGGGCGACCCGCAGGGCGCGGATGCGTTTGCGCACGAGGCCGTCCAACGCGCCTTCTTCTTGCGTCATACGCAACATTGTATGCCCTGCGAGCAACTTGGGCTTACCGTCGAAACCATCCCGCATCCCGGCGTCCGACGCCGCGCTCCCCCATGCCGTTCTGAGAGGAATCCATGAGCACGAACCAGTCCGCACCGGCGGCCACCGCCGTACCGGACGCGCGTCAGCTCCGCGTCATCCTGATTGCCGTCTCCGTCGCGCTGATGGCCGTCATCGCGTCGGTGACCGGGCTGAACGTCGCCCAGACCCACATGGCGGTCGAGTTCGGGGCCTCGCAGAGCACCGTTCTGTGGATCATCAACACCTACACCCTGGCCCTGGCCGCGCTGCTGCTGCCGCTCGGCGCGATCGGCGATCGCCTGGGCCGCAAGCCCGTGTTGATCACCGGCCTGGGTGTTTTCGGCGTCGCGAACGTCGCGGCGGGCCTGGCCCCGACCGCCGAGATCATGATCGGAGCCCGGGTGGTGGGCGGCATCGGCGCCGCGATGATCATGCCGATCACCCTCGCCGTCATCACCTCCACCTTCCCCGAGGAGCAGCGCGGCAAGGCGATCGGTGTGTGGACCGGCGTCGCCGGTGGTGGCGGCGTCCTGGGCATGTTCCTCTCCGCCCTCCTGGTCGACGTCGCCGACTGGCGTTGGCTTTTCGCGCTGCCGGTGGCGCTGGTCGTCGTGGCCCTGGGCATGACGCTGGCGTCGGTGCCCAACTCCCGTGAGCGCTCGGCCCACTCGTTCGACACCGTGGGCGCGCTGGTCTCCACCGCCGCCGTCATCGGCCTCATCTTCGCCCTGCAGGAAGGGCCCGAACGGGGCTGGACCGCACCCGCGACGCTGATCGGCCTCGCCGTCGGCCTGGTCGCCGGCATCGGCTTCGTGGTCTGGGAGCTGCGCCGCCGGGACGCGTCACTGCTGGACGTGCGCCTGTTCCGGGAGCGTGGCCTGGCCGGCGGTTCGATCACGCTGCTGGCGGTCTTCGGCGTGCAGGCGGGCATCGCCGTGGTCCTGTTCCCGTTCTTCCAGGCGGTGCTGGGCTGGTCGGGACTGCTGTCGACGGCGGCCATGATGCCGATGGCCGTCATGATGATGGCGACCTCCGGCCTGGCACCGAGGATGGCCGCCCGCATCGGTTCCCGCCCGACCATGGCCGTGGGCATCGCCTTGGCCGGTGTGGGCCTGGCGCTGATGGCGCTGTTCGTCTCCGCGGAGGGCGGCTACCCGACCATCCTGCCGGGCATGCTGGCGATGGGCATCGGCATGGGCCTGTCCATGACGCCGTCCACGGAGGCCATCACCGCCTCCCTGCCGCGTGCGAAGCAGGGCGTCGCCTCCGCGCTCAACGACATCACCCGCGAGTTCGGCACCGCGCTGGGCATCGCCGTGTTGGGCGCGCTCCTGTCCGCCGGCTACCGCAGCGCGATCGACGACCGGCTGCACGGCGTCCCCCAGGCCGCCGCGGACACCGCCCGCCAAGGCGTCGCCAACGCCGTCGAGGTCTCCGGCGGCACCGGCTCGCACGCGCCGCAGATCGTCCACGCCGCGCAGCAGTCCTTCGTGGACGGCTGGCAGCAGGCCATGTGGGCAGGCGTCGCCGTGATGGGCGTGCTGTTCGTCTACATCGCCTTGCGCGGTCCGAAGAACCCCGTCCCCGTGGCGGTGGACGAGCCCGAGACCGTCGCCGCCGGCTGATCGACCGACCCCCTCCGCTCAGTCCTCGCCGCGAGGCAGCAGCACGATGGCCAGCGCCGGGATCGCGGCGAGGACGAGCCAGGGCACGGCATGCGGAAGGCCCGAGTCGAGCAGGGAGCCGGTCGCCGCGCTGCCGACGAGGACGATCAAGCCGGACACCGAGGACAGCGCGCCGACGTAGAGGCCGAGCCTGCCCTCTGCGGCGAGGTCGGGAACCCACGCGCGGGCGGTCGGGACCACCAGCATCTGGCCGACGGTGAGCAGCACGACGAAGCCCGCCGCCGGCGCGAGTCCGGCGACTCCCGTCCACGCGGTCGGCCGGGCGGCGACGACGACGAAGCCCACGGAGATGAGCAGCAGCCCGATGACCATCGACCTGCGCAGGTCCAGCCGGTTCGCGGCCCAGCGGGTGACCGGCAGTTGGGCGGACACGACGAGCAGGGAGGACAGCGCGAACAGCCACGCCAGGGGCGCCTGCGAGCCCGCCGCACGCGCCACCTCGTCCGGCAACGCGAGGTAGAACTGGTTGTAGGCCAGCAGGTAGGCGCCGTACGCGCCGCACAGGGCGAGGAAGCGGCGGTTGCGCAGCATCGCCCGCACGCCGCCCCGCCCGGACACCCGGGTCCGGCCGGGGATGTGCTGCGGCATCAGCCACGCGTGCCCGGCGAGGACGAGGACGAAGACCGCGGCGCCGGCGAGGCAGACGGTGCGGAAGTCCACGGCGAGCAGCAGCGCGCCCAGGAGCGGGCCCACGAACGCCCCGGCCTGGCCCGCCACCGTGAACAGGGCCAACACCCTGGTCCGCGACCCGGTGCCGGCCTGCTCCCAGGTCACCGCCTGCCGGGCGACCTCGGATTCGACCGCCGGGGAGAACAGCGCGGCGGCGAAGCCGATCAGCAGCACCGCGCCGATGACCGCCGCCGGCCGCTCGGCGAACCCCAGCCAGGCGAACCCGGCGATCCGCAGCGCGCAGCCGGCGAGCACCACCGGCCGGACCCCGTAGCGGTCGACGAGCGCGCCACCCAGCACGAACAGGCCCTGCTGGCTGAAGGTCCGCAGCCCCAGCACCAGCCCGACCAGCCAGCCGACCATGCCGAGGGAGCCGAGGTGTTCGGAGAGGAACGGCAGGACGGCGTAGAAGCCGAGGTTGAACGCGAGTTGCGTCAGGATCAGCAGGCGCAGCAGCGGGGGCAGGGTCTTCCAGATCCGCTCGCGCCGCGGCCCTCGGTTCCGGGAACGCCCCACCGTCCCGGTGATCAGCTCCGTCATGTGATCGTTCTCCGAGGTGTCACAGGCAGGCAGTGTAAATGACAATCGTTACCGGATCCGGATCGGGCGTTCCCTGGCATCTGTGAACCACCGCCGCACGGTGTCGCCTGGGCATTCGAAGGGGTTGAATTCCGGACCTACGCCGCTCGGAGCAAGGAGTGCACATGCGCACAGCAACCGTGGCCGCGGCAGTCGTCGCCCTGGCCGCCGTGACCGCTTCGCCCGCTTCCGCGATCAACACCTACAACGCCGTACCCGCACCGGAGCGCACCGAGGTCGGCGCCCTGGTCGCGACCTGGGACAACGACGACAACCCCGCCACGCCGGACCGCGTCGACTGGGTGTGCAGCGGCACGATGGTGGACACCGACACGTTCCTCACCGCGGCCCACTGCGTCGACGGGTGGCCGTCGAACGTCAAGTTCTACGTCTCGCTGCTCCAGGACGTGCAGTCCGCGCTCGACACGGCGACCGGAACCCCGGCGCAGAAGGCGGCGTCGGTCGGCGTGCAAGGCGCGGCCCACGGCCACCCGGCCTACCCGGGCAACTCCGCCGATTCGCACGACATCGCGGTGGTCGAGCTGCCCGCCAAGCAGGTGGCGGCGCGCTGGAGCTTCAAGCCCGCCACCCTGCCGACCGCGGGCAAGCTCGACGCGATGGGCCCGCGGGCGCTCGACGCCACCGAGTACACCGTCGTCGGCTACGGCACGGAGGAAGCCCAGACCGGCCCCGGCGGCCACACCCACCCGGGCGGCGGCGTGCGGATGAAGGCCCCGCTGGGCTTCAACGCGCTCAACAACACCTGGCTGCGGCTGTCGATGAACGAGTCGCAGGGCAACGGCGGTGCCTGCTACGGCGACTCCGGCGGCCCGAACTTCGCCACGATCGACGGCAAGCGCGTCCTGGTCGCGACCACGATCACCGGGGACGCCCCCTGCTACGCGACCAACGTCGTGTACCGCATGGACACTCCGTCGGCCCGCTCGTTCCTCGCCCCCTACGTCGCCCTCCCGTAACGCGAAGGCACCTCGATCGGCACGGGTGCGGACGGCTCAGCGGTCCAATCGGGCCGCGAGCCCGTCCAGCACGATGTCGAGATGGCGTTCGAACCGCTGGTCGCCGTCGTCGTGGAGGCGCCCGGCTTCCTTGACCAGCGACGCTCCCTCGCCCAGCCAGTCCTCGCGCTGATCGACCGAGTACCGCGCCGGATCGGTCTCGGCGGCCTGGCGTCGTTCCTGCTCTTCGATGACGAAGCCGACGACGAACGCGGTGACCAGGTCGACCGCGTCGTCGGCTTCGGCGGAGGTCAGGCCGGACGCGGCCCAGCGCTCGAACCACGGCTCCTTCATGCGGACGACACCGGGGTCGGTGAGCCTCGTGCCGCTGAACGTGCGGGCCCCGTCGCGGTGGAGCAGGTACTCCGAGCGCAGCACGCGGGCGTAGGCAGCGAGGTCGTCGCGCCAGCCGGCGCCGGGCGGAATCGCCGCGAGGGTTCCGGTGACCCGGCGCATGACCTCGGTGGCCATCTCGTCGAGCAGCTCCTGCTTGTTGCGCACGTGCCAGTACAGGGCGGGTGCGCGAACGTCGAGCCGGGTGGCGAGGGCGCGGACGGTGAGGCCGTCCATGCCCTTGTCGTCGAGGAGCTCGAGCGCCGCCGTCACGATCCGCTCCCGGGTGATGCCCTTGGTCACGAGCGACACCTTAACGCCGTTCACGCACCCCGTGAAGCTGACCCGCGTGACGTCCGCGTACCGCTGTGACCTGCTCGTTGCGGGATCCCGTCAGGAATCCACAGGGACGGCCTCCGACGATGGCGCCGTGACCGCCCGGGCCTCCGGGTGGCCGGAGGGACAACGAGAAGAGGGTCACGATGAGGAAGCTGAACGTCCTGGCACGGAGGCTGGTGCTGCTGTTCTTACCGGTAGTCGCCGCGATTTCGCTGGCCGCTCCCGTGAACGCCGCGTCGAGCACTCCGGCGGTGCGAGCGGACGGCGCGGTTTCGGCAGCGGACGCCGGTTCTCCCGTCGCGCCGCTGCAGCTCAGGAGCTACATCAGCAACGAGAACGCCAGCGGGCTCGGCGTGTCGAGGGACTACGTCGACAGCCTGTACCAGGCGATCCTGCCGGGCCACCGACGCACGGACGGCGACCCGCACTACTGGACCCGGGCCGTGTCCTTCTACGTCGGGCCCGGGTACTGCGCCGACGCCTGGGCCTTCGAGGGGTTGTGGCTGTTCACGCGCACGTGGCGGGGCCCGGTGAAGGTGTTCACCCCTCAGACCATCGCGGGTGAATCCGTGGCGAGGTGGGCGATCCGGAACATCCGGACCTGCTGACACCCCGCTAGGAAGCATGCGGGCGGTCTCCCCCGGCAGCGCCTGGGGAGACCGTCGGCGCGACGGGCGATCCGGATGCGCGGAGGGCGGCGGCGATCCACTTGTCGCTCGGCCCGGTCGTGAGCCACTCGTCCGGCGGGGTGTCGTTGATGGTGGCCATCAGGGACAGGTAGGTGCCGAGCAGGCCGGTGACCTCCGAGACGAACCGCTCGGCGACCTGGCTGCCGACCGCGTCCGGATCGGGGTGGGTCATGGACCGGCGCAGGTCGACGAGTGCTTGCTCGTCCAGCGGCGCGCCGACGGTGCCGGCGATGAGGTCGGCGTACGAGGCGAAGAGCCGTTCGGCGATCTCCCGCGCCCGCGGTGACTCCGGTGACAGCCCCGACCGCTCGGCTTCCCGTGCCTCCAGTTCGAGCTGCCGGCGCTTCTCCGCGTGCGCCATCATGTCCGGTGTGGTCAGGTCGACGGACCTGGGCGAGGCGAAGCTCGCGTGGAAGAACTGGCGCACCGCGTCGCGGAACGCGGCGTCCCGCACGAGGTCGGCCAGCTGGATCCACGCCTGGAGCTGCTCGGTGGTGGGGTCCTCCGGCACTTGGGGCCGCATCCGGTGCAGGTGTTCGACGTAGGCCGGGTGGACGGCGAGGCCGTCGGTGACCTCGCTCCAGAACTCGTCCAGGAGCTGGTTGCGGCTGTCGTCGGACATCGACACGAGGCTGTGCATGAGCGCTACCCGTTCGGTGGTGGTGGCCTGGTTGACGATGGTGCGCAGCACGGCACGCCGCGCCCGCAGGTCGCGCAGGTGCCGCTCGACCACGCGCAGGTGGGTCTCGGCCAGCTCGTGCAGGCTGGTCTCCTCGGCCAGCAGCCCGCGGATGTCGTCCAGGCCCGCGCCCAGGTCGCGCAGGGTCCGGACGAGTTCCAGCCGCGCGATGGTCTCGACGTCGTAGAGCCGGTGCCCGCCGTCGGTCTGCTTGGCGGGCGCGATGACCCCGGCGTCGGCGTAGAACCTGATGGCACTCACGCTCAACCCGGTGCGGCGCGCCGCGTCCCCGATGGGGTACAGGTGGTTGTCGTTCACGAAGTCGACTATGGAACCTCAAGCCGCTTGCGTTTCAACCCACGGTCAGGTGACCTGGATCACTGCCCTGCGTCCACGGGCGAGAGGATCTCCGCCACGGGGTGTTCCGGGTCGTACGCGGCCCAGCCCGGGTCCCCGGTGCCGGCGAACGCGACCCAGGCGGTGTGCACCCGGGCCGCCAGGCCGTCCGGGACGGGGTCGGGGCCGAGCAGGCCGGTGTCACCGTGCAGCCAGGGCTGGTCGGCGATGTCGAAGACGAAGGGCAGCTCGACGGTGTGGGTGGCGCCGAGTCGTCCGCCCAGTGCCGTCGAGCGGTACCCGAACGAGTAGACGTGCGTGCGGCCGCCGGAGATCCGCGCGTGGGCTTGCGCCAGGCGGGCCGTGCCGGCTCCGAACAGGGCGTCCCCGAGCACCGCGGAGCGCAGTTCGCCCGGTGTCGCGGTCGACCGTGCCGCTCGGTGCGCGGCGATCTTGGGCTCCGGGTCCGCGTACACCGTGGCGGCGGTGGCGAGCACGTCCGCCATCGTGGAGGACTCCAGGTCGCCCCGCGGCACGAGGTAGAGGTGCCCCTCTTCGGTGTTGGCGCCGATCAGCAGGTCGACGTCGCGGGCCGGGCCGTCGGCGAGACCGTCGGCGGGCTGGACCGGGAGGACCAGGCTGAACGGGCTGAGGCCGGCCAGCGGGTCCGTGGCGGCGCCGGTGCGCAGGTCGAGGCCGGCCAGTGCGGGCAGGATCTCCAGGAAGCGCTCGTCCGGGATCGCGGCGAACGCTTCGGCGGTCGGTTCGACCCCGAGCGCGGCGGCCGCCGCGGCGGTGACCCGTTGCGCCTGTTCCGGGGTGAAGGCGCCGGTGCCGCTGCCGCTCTGGACGATCGCCCGCCGGAACAGGCCCTTGGCCTCCGGTGTCGCGAGCAGCGCTCCGACGAGCGTGCCGCCCGCGGACTGGCCGAAGACCGTGACGTTGTCCGGGTCGCCGCCGAACGCCGCGATCGCGGCGCGCACCCAGCCGAGCGCGGCGAACACGTCGAGCAGCCCGCGGTTGGCCGGTGCGCCCTCCAGGTCGAGGAAACCGGGGACGCCGAGCCGGTAGTTCACGGTCACGAGGACGATGCCGTCACGGGCGAACGCGCTGCCGTCGTAGAGCGCGGCACGGGTCGAGCCGGTGACGAATCCGCCGCCGTGCACGAACACCATGACGGGTCGCCTGCCGCTGTCGGCGGCCGGCGTGCGGACGTCGACGGTCAGGTACTCCTCGCCCCGGACCCAGCCCGGTCCGAAGTAGGGGGTCATGTCGAGCCGGCCGAAGTCGCGGACCGGTTGGGGAGCCGTGGGTGACGGTTGCGTGCCGTCGCGGACGCCGGACCAGCCCGGGTGCGGCGCGGGCGGGGTGAAGCGGAGGGCGCCGGTCGGTGCTGCCGCGTACGGGATGGCGCGGTAGAACTCGCCGGACTCGTCACGGGTGCCGCGCACGGCGCCCGCCGGGGTTTCGACGATCGGGTCTGCGTGCTGGGTCATGGGAAACGCTGCCTTTCCGGGAGTGTCAGGAGATGCGGGAGAACGCCGCCCACTCCTTGAGCGCGAACTTCGACCCGTTCCGCTCGACCTCCACCGCGCCCTGGCCGGCGAAGTGAGCGGGGAAGACGAGCGCGTTGTGCTCGGCGGCGTGGCCGAGCAGCTTGTGCCGGGTGGCCCGGGACTCGGCCGGGTCCTCGCAGAAGCAGGAGTTGGTCTCCGGTTCCACGATCTGCAGCGCGGTGTGCACGAGGTCCCCGACGAACAGGGCCCGGTCGCCGCCGGATTCCAGGGCGAGCACGGACGAGCCGGGGGTGTGCCCCGGTGCGAGGTCGAGCCGCAGGTTCCGGTCGATCCGGTACGACCCGTCCCACAGCTCGGTCAGGCCCGCTTCGTGGACCGGCGCGACGCTGTCCTCGAAGACGTTCTGGTTCCCGCGGCCCAGCACGGACTCGTGCTCGTTGGCCGGGTCCCAGAACTCGAAGTCCCGCCGTGTCATCAGGTACGTGGCGTTCGGGAAGGTCGGCACCCAGGTGCGGCCGTCGAGCCGGGTGTTCCAGCCGACGTGGTCGATGTGCAGGTGCGTGTTGACCACGACGTCGACGTCCTCGGGCCGCACACCGGCGGCGGCGAGGTTGTCGAGGTAGTCGGTGTCCTGGCGGCTCCACACCGGCGCGTAGGGCCGGTCCTTGTGGTTGCCCACGCCGGTGTCGACGAGGATCGTGCGCCCCTCGCTGCGCAGCAGCCAGGACTGGATCGCGGAGTGGCACTCGTCCGTGTCCGGGTTCCAGAAGTCGGGCGCCAGCCAGCCGCGGTGCTCGTCCCACGAGCCGTCCGGGCTGCCGGGGAAGAACTGGCCCGGCGTCATCCCGACCGAGCCGTAGAACTCCTTGACCCGGGTGACGGTGACGTCGCCCAGGGTGATCTGGTCCGGGTTCTCATCCATTGTGGTCCGTCCTCGGTTCGGGGCAGGTTGCCGAGACCGAGCCTGGCCAGACGGACGCGCACGAACCACTCCCGCCTTGTCCTACCCCTCGCGGGGGGTGGCTGGGATCGGACGGTGCGCCGGATACTGGGCGCATGGACGACGGACCCGGCCCACTCGGCGACTTCCTGCAGGCCAGACGGGCGCTGCTGCGTCCGCAGGACGTCGGGCTGCGCGACCTCGGGCCCCGCAGGCGGGTGGCCGGGCTGCGGCGCGAGGAACTGGCCCAGCTGGCGGGCGTCAGCGTCTCGTACTACACGAGGTTGGAGCAGGGGCTGTCCCGCGGGGCGTCGGCCGAGGTGCTCGAAGCGATCGCCCGCGCACTGCAGCTCGACGACCACGAGCGCGAGCACCTCGACCGGCTCGCCGGGGCCGCCCGCCGCACTCCCCGCGCACGCCGCCCCCGGCCCGAGAAGCTCACCGACGAGACGCGGGACGTCCTGCGCGCCGTGGACGGCGTTCCGGCGCTGGTGCTCGGCCGGCGCACGGACGTGCTGGCGTGGAACGCCCTCGGGCACGCCTTGCTGGCCGGCCACCTGGACTTCCACAGCCCGGACGACCCGGCGGTGCGGCCGAACATGAGCCGGCTGGTGTTCCTGGACCCGCACTGCCGGGAGCTGTACGCGGACTGGCGGCTCAAGGCCCGGGCGGTGGTCGGCAACCTGCGGATCACCGTCGGCAAGCACCCGGAGGACCCGCTGCTCGCGGAGCTGATCGGCGAGCTGACGATGAAGAGCCCGGAGTTCGTCGCCCTCTGGGGCGACCACAGCGTGGAACCCTGCGACGCCACGTCCTACGAGCTGCACCACCCCGTCGTGGGCACGGTGCACGTGACGCAGCAGACCCTGTCGATCGCCCGCTCGCCGGAACAGGTGCTGATCCTCTGCACGACCCCCGCCGGCTCGCCCTCCGAGGAGGCTCTCGCACTGCTCCGACAGACGAGCGGTCGTCCCGACGCGCGTCGGGACGACCGCTTCGCGTGGCACTAGCGCTTGTTGACCTTCAGGACGACCGTCGTCGACGACGGGGCGTGGTTGGCGTCGCCGTCGTAGACCACGGTCAGCTGCCACCGGCCCACGCCGAGTGCGGCGGTGTCGATGGAGACGGTCGCACGTCCGTTCACCAGGGTGGCGCGACCCACTTCCAGGTCACCGCCGGAGATGATCCGGACGGCTCCCGTCCGGGCGTGGGGGTCACCCTTGACCTCGACCCGGGCGAACGCGTCGCCGCCGAGCCTGACCGCGTCCCGGCTGAGGGTGGCGGTCGTGGTGCTCGGGTCGAGCGTCTCCCGCGGCACGGAGATCGTGTTGACCTGCTCGACGAGGCCCGCGTGGTCGACGGCCCGGTACCGCACCGTCGTGGCGACGTCGCCGAAGGTCAACGGCGAGGTGTACGTCGTCCAGGCCGAGTCGCCCACCTGGTACTCGACCCGCGCGACGCCGGAGGTGTCGTCCGCGGCCACGACGGACACCGACCGCGCCGTGCCGTTCCACGAAGCACGGCTGACCGGCGCCTGCGTGTCGACGTTGACGTCCCGGGTCACGAGGCTCGACACGTTCCCGGTGATGTCCGTCGCCGTGGCCTGCACGGTGTGCCTGCCGTCGGTCAACGTCACCACGTCGGTGGTGCGCCACGCGCCGTCCACGGCCATCTCGGTGGACTGCACGCCGTTCTCGTCGGCGGCCGTGGCCTTCACCTCGACCGGAACCGTGAACCAGTCGCCGGTCGGCGACGCGGGCGTCGTGCTCAGCGACACCGTCGGGTCGAGGCTGTCGGTCACGATCACCGTCACCCTGGCGCGGACCACCTGGCCCGCCAACGTGCCCTCGACCTGGAACGAACCCCACGACCCGTACTGCGACGGGTCCACGTCGGCCCAGGACACCGGGGTCGCCCGGGTCGAGCCGTCCGCGTAGGTCACGTCCACGGTGGACGGCAGCGACGGAGCCACCCCCTCACGGGTCCGCACCGACACCGACGCGACCGACCTGGCCAGCAGGTTCGGCTGCATCGCCGCACGCAGCGCGTCCAGCTCGGCCTGGCTGATCGGGATGACCGTGCCGTGCCGCGGGCTGCGCGGCAGCGCCGAGTCCGGGACCGCCGTCCACACACCGGAGGCGATGTCGTCGGTCTGGAACGCCAGGTACCCCTGACCGCCGTGGTAGCTCGGCTGGTCGATCAGCATGTGCCAGCGGCCGGGCACCACGTTGTCGCGGAACACCGTCGGACCCTCGCCGCCGGTGAACGTCCCGCCCCACGGGTTGGGCTGGCCGACGCCGATCCGCTCGCGGACCAGGGACCACGGCGCGGACGTCGTGGTCGGCAGCGTCCCGGTGACCGGGGCCATCAGGTCGGTCGACTTCTCCTGCCGGACCGTCATGGACGCCTCGTCCTTGATGAACCGGTAGAACGTGTCGCCGTCGCGCACCACGGTCGCGTCGATCATGCCGAGACCGGTGCCCCGCTTGACGTCGACCCACGGCCGCGCCTCGCTGAACGTGCGGAAGTCGCGCGTGGTCGCGTACATCATCCGGTTGTAGGAGGTCCGGAAGTCGCGGGTGGCGACGTCGGTCGTCGGGTAGAGGTTCGACGCCCAGTAGACGACGTAGTTGCCCGACGCCTCGTCGTAGAACGCCTCGGGCGCCCAGGTGTTGCCCGCGAAGTCCGACGACACCTTGATCATCCGCTGCTCCGACCAGTGCACCAGGTCGGTGGACTCCCACACCATCAGGTGCTTGCTGCCGGACTCCTGCGCCTCGCTGAAGTTGTTGCCGCCGAAGATCTTCAGGTCGGTCGCCAGCAGGTAGAACTTGTCGCCCTCGTGCGACCGGATGAGGAACGGGTCGCGCAGGCCCCGCTCCCCCATGGTCGAGGTGAGCACTGGGCGGCCGTTGTTCAGCTCGTCCCAGGACCGCGGGTCGTTGCCCTTCGACGCGGCGAAGTAGATCTTCTCGCCGTCGTCGGTGCTCTCACCGACGAAGTACGGGAAGAAGTACGCCTCGTGGCTCGCGGTGGCGGGCAGCGGGAGCACGGTGACCGGGATCGTGCGGGTCGCCGTGCCGCCGGCCAGCGTGGCGGTGACGGTCAGGTCCACCGTCACCGGCTCGCCGCCGTGCGCGGGCCGGGTGACCTCGCCGGTGTCGGTCACGACGCTCTCGTTGGCCGACTGCCACGCCAGCGTCGCACCGTTGGCGCTGGTCAGGGGAAGGGTGAGGTTCCCCCGCACGCCGTCGGCGTCGGTCAGCGTGACGGCGTCGACCGCGGCCTGCGCGGTCTCTTCCACCGCGTACGAGGCCATCAGGCCAGGTGCGGTCGCGTAGGCGGGCACGGCGGCGAGTCCGCCCGCCAGGAGTGCGGCGCCCAGCAGCGCGAGGGCGGTCCGCTTGCGCATGGCGATCCTCATCCCGATCACCCTCTCCTCGGCTTGGTGATGCGCACGACCAGGCTGGTCTGCGATGGGTTGTGCCCGCCGTCGCCGAGGTAGCGCACGACGAGGGTGTGGTCACCGACGCTCAGGCCGCTGGTGTCGAGCGACACCGTGGCGGTCCCGTTGGTCAAGGTCGCTGATGCCAGGGGCACGGACGACTCCAGGATTCGGATCTCGCCGGTCGGCGTCGTGCCGCCGGACGTGCTGCCGACCTTCACGGTCAGCGGGAGGACGGTGCCCTGCTCGACCCTCGGCTTGGACGGCGTCACCGTCGTCGTGGTCGACTTCAGCTGCGCCTGCTTCGCGGGCACCACGACCGTTCCGGGCTCCTCGACGTTGCCCAGCCGGTCGACCGCGCGGAACTGCACGGCGGTCTCGGCGTTGCCGACCACGACCGGGGCCGCGTACGGCTGCCAGTCGGCCGTGCCGACCCGGGTCTCGATCCGGTCGACCCCGACTCCGGAGTCCGCGGCGCGGACGGCGACGGTGCGCGCGGCGCCGTCCACCGTGGCGTTGGAGACCGGCGCGACGCTGTCGATGCCGAACGTGACGGGACGGATCACGCCGACGTTGCCCGCCGCGTCCACGGCGCGTACTTCCACGGTGTGCTGACCGTCGCCGCTCACCTGCACCTCGGCGTCGGGGCTCGACCACCACGCGCCGCCGTCGACGCGGAACTCGATCCGGTCGAGCCGCCGGTCGTCGGTGGCGGTCGCCGACACGGTGACCGGGTCGCCGTACCAGCCGTTGACGGTCCTGCCCTGCACGGTCACGTCGCCGACGACCGGTGCGACGGCGTCGGTGGTGCGCAGCCGCAGGAACGTGATCGACTGCGCGGGGAAGTCGTAGCCGAAGTCGTTCGACAGCCCGCTGAGCTGCCGGGTCGTGGGCACGACCTTGGTCGGGTCGGCCTTGGTGTTGGTGTCGCCGGGCGCGCCGGTCATCTGGGTGACCTCGCCGTCGGGCAGCACGCCCGCGTCGGCGACCTTGACCCGCGTGCGGACGGTCTCGTCCGAGGTGTTGACCACCTTGGCCACGATGTCGCCGCTGGCCTTGTCCCGGGTGACGACCTGGAACAGCTTCTCGTCCGCGCCGGACTCGTAGGTCATCTGCAGCTCGCCGTTGAGGTACAGCGAGATGGTGTTGCCCGCGACGACGACCTTCACGCGGTAGGTCGCGCCGGTGTCCACGCTGTGGCCCTCGACCGACTTGACCTCGACCGCGCTGCCGCCCGAGGCCTTCTGCAGCACCGACCGGGTGTTGTTCCAGCCGCCGAGGTTCCACCAGTAGAAGTCGTTGGTGGCCTTGGCGCCGAACCCGACGAGGAAGCCCTCGGCGCCGGAGAGCTTCTTGGCGTCGAGTTCGAGGGTGTAGTTCGTCCAGTTCTTCGCGTACGCCTCGTCGATGATGCTGCGGGCGTCGGTGGTCGTGGCGGACGACTGGACGTACTCGCCGTTGGCGACGCCCCAAGTGCCTGCGGTCGGGTTCCACTGGTCGCCGTTGGTGAAGTCGTCGGAGAACAGCGTCTCACCGTTGGCGTTGGAAGTGACCTTGACGTTGTCGTAGGCGGCGGCGGTGTTCCAGGTGGACAGGAAGATGCCGCCGTTGACGACCGACTGGTTGACGGAGCCGTTGAAGGTGCTCGGCACGACCTCGTCACCGACGTTGTTGCCGAACATCTTCTGCACCTCCCAGTTGGGGGTGTTCCACGACTCGTCGTTGTCGAACCAGATGGCGTCCGGGTTCCACTGCACGTACGACTCGTTGGACAGCAGCGGCGCGTAGGACGCCAGCCGCACCACGTCGGCGTTGCGCTGCAGACCCGTCATGTACGACGCCTCGACCAGGGCGTTGCGGAACGTGTTGCCGCGCGAGGCGTACTCGCCCAGGAACACCTTGGGGCCGTTGCGGTCGTAGCTGTCGTAGCGGTGGTTGTTCAGCAGGAACCAGTCGGGGTCGTTGTAGTAGTGCTCGTCGACCATGTCGACGTTCTGGCGGCGGTTGTAGTCCCACAGGGTCTCGAACCGCGCGCCCGCGTCGTCCGGCCCGGAGTTGGAGATGATGGTGATCTCCGGGTGGCGCGCCTCGATGGCGTCCCGGAACGCCGGGAAGTTCGCCTCGAAGGTCGTGGTGTTCTCCTCGTTGCCCAGGCCGATCATCTCCAGCCCGAACGGCTCCGGGTGGCCGAGCGCGGCCCGCTTGGCGCCCCACTCGGTGGTGACGTCGCCGTTGGCGAACTCGATGAGGTCGAGGGTGTCGTCGACCCAGCGGGCGATCACCGCCGGGTCCTTCATCTCGGGGATGGTGCTGCCGCAGCCGTTGGCGCCCACGGACACCACGGGCAGCGGTTCGGCGCCGAGGTCTTCCGCGAACTTGAAGTACTCGAGGTAGCCGATGCCGTAGGTCTGGTTGTAGCCCCAGAAGTTCCAGTTGGTCGGGCGCTCCTCGACCGCGCCGATCGTCTCCTTCCACTGGTAGGTGCGGCGACGGTCGGTGAAGCCGCTCTCCTCGTAGGTGCGGAACGTGCCGACGTTGGTGACGCAGCCGCCGGGGAAGCGCAGGAACGTCGGCTTCATCGCGGCGATCTTCTCGGCCAGGTCCTTGCGGAGCACCGACTTGCCGTTCACCGGGCCGACCCAGCGGTCCTGCGGCATGAGCGAGATCATGTCGAGGCCGACGGTCGAGGCCGCGCCCGCGGTGACGACGAGGCGTGCGGCGTCGGTCGTGGCGGCGCCGGTGAGCGTCACCGGGTACTGCTTCCAGGTGTCCGAGCCGTCCACGGCCACGGCGCCCTCGGCGTAGGTGACGGCGCCGTCCGCGCTGACCAGGCGGATGGCCAGGTCCTGGGCGGTCGTGGTGCGCGCCCACACCGAGGCGTCGTACGTCGCGCCCGCCTTGACCGCGAAGCCGCGGTTGTAGCCGAGGTTGCGCAGGCCGTCGCCGGGACCGTCGGCGACCAGCCGGAAGTGGTTGCGGTTCATGGTGTTGAGCCGGGTGTCGTCGTCGACGACGAGCGCTTGCGGAGCCGTGCCGCCGCCGTTGACGACCTCCCAGCCGGTCATGCCGGTGAAGCTCTCGTTGTCCGAGGAGTTGAACTCGAACGACCGGTTGCGCACCAGCTCGGCGTAGAGGCCGCCGTCCGCGGCGTAGTTGATGTCCTCGTAGAAGATGCCGAACATCGTGTCGCTGATCTGCGCGGCGGCCGCGTCGCCGTCGATGGCCAGCTCGGCGTCGGACGTGCTGACCTGGGAGAGCTTGAAGCGGACCGCGGCGGCCTTGTCGCCGAGCACCAGCGGGCCCGTGCCGCCCGCGTAGCCGGTGCCGTCGGCGTCACGCAGGAAGAGCTCGCCGCCCGCGGCGTCGGTCAGCCGCACGGGCGAGGCCGCGCCGCCGGTCTGGCCGAGCGCGAGGCGGCCGTCCGTGACGACGACCGGGCGGTCGCCCTCGGCGGTGCGCAGGTGGACCGTGCCGTCGGCCTGGGCGGCCGCGGTGAAGACCAGGGTGGACAGCGGCGGCTCGGGCGAGAGCGCCAGTCCGGCCTCGGTCTCGACCAGGTGGCCGCCCGTGGCGCCCTTGATCGAGAACGTGCCGGCGGGCTGGATGTCCCGGCCCGCGGCCGCGGTGACCCGGAAGTCGTCGAACGCGGCGTCGAGCGCCGTGCCGTCGAGCGCGCCGAACGCGTAGAGGCCGACCTGGGTCGTCCGGAACGCGGCGGTGACCGCCGAGGCGTCCACCCACGCTCCGGAGGCGTCCTTGTACCGGGTGGTGATGGTGTCCCCGACCCGCTGGAGCTGCAGCGCCTCGCCGGTCGAGCCCGGCCGGTCGACGAACCGCTCGGCGCGGAACGCCGCCGCGGTCTCGACGTCGTTCTCGATCGCGATCCCGGACGGGGCCAGGGTGCCCACGAAGGTCAGGCCCGAGCGGACGTAGTTGTCCATGTCCTGCCAGGCGATCAGCCCGGCGCCCTGGTAGGTCTTGGCGACCTGGGCGCGCACGGTCACCTCGGCGGTGAAGTCGCCCGCCGGGATGTCGACCATGAACACGTTACGCGCCGTGTTGACCGCCTGGTAGGTGTCACCGGTCTGGCCGGTGACCCGCAGGGATCCGTCGCGGAGGGTCCAGGCGTTCGGGTCCTCGTTGACGATCCCCCACTCCGGCCGGAGCGTGGTCGAGGCGAAGTCGTCCGTCCAGGTCTCTCCTTCGACGGCCCCCGCGCTGGGGGCGGTCACCGCGGAGAGCGCGACACCGAGGGTGACCGGCAGAGCCGCGGCCACCAGGGCACTGATCCACCGTCGGCCCGGTCTGCCGACCGACCGCTGCGCTGTCGTCATGAGGAGGGCTCCACTCTGAGTTCCACCGCCGTAGGAAATGCCAGCGTTACCACCGGGGAGTGTGAGCGTTAACAGACCTGATCGTCAAGGGAGGTTCACAACGGTGAACCCGGCGCCGATGTGCGAGGTCAGGCGCGGTGCGCAAGGCGGCGAGCACCGCCGCCCGCCGGCAACCTGCCTCATGCTTCCCCAGTCGCCGACACGCGAAGTTTCCCCACTACTGGCTGTTATCGCTAACATTTTCTGCGATCGAAGTCTTGCTGTGCGTGGTGACCGGGGTTACGGTTCGGGCCGCCGCTCCTCCGCCCGAAACCCGGCCGGGCCTGGGAGCACGTTGACCAAGCTCGCAAGGAGGCGATGCATGGCTGTGCGCGCATCTCGTGGCCGGGTAGAGGCCGTCGAGCGGAACCGCCCGATCCGCCGAACCGGCGCGAGACGGCTGTCGACCGTCAAGTAGTCCTTCCCACCGAGCCCGCCCTTTCACGTCCCGGCGGCCGGTGTGCGACGTCCTCCTGGTCGCCGTGCCGCTCGCCGCGATCGTCGCCGCGCCCGCCGTCATCGGCCCCTGGTCGGCGGCACGGCTCCGCACGTCGATCAACCTCTCTCACCGCACTGGAGTGCCTAGTGTCCCCTTCGCTGAGCCGACGAGCTCTGTTGCAGGCAGCGGGTGCGACCGCCGTCGCGTCCGCCCTCCCCGCCGCGGTCGGCGCCGGCACGGCCTCGGCCGCCGTGGTGCCGCCCGTGCGCGGTGACCTCGGTGTCTCGGCCCGCGCGTTCGACCTCGGCCAGGTGCGCCTGACCGCGAGCCGCTGGCTGGACAACCAGAACCGCACGGTGAGCTACCTGCGGTTCGTCGACGTCGAACGGCTGCTCTACAACTTCCGCGCCAACCACCGCCTGTCCACGCAGGGTGCGGCGGCGCTGGGCGGCTGGGAGGCGCCGGACTTCGAGTTCCGCACGCACAGCCAGGGGCACTTCCTGACCGCGTGGTCGCAGGCGTGGGCCGTGCTGGGCGACACCGTCTGCCGCGACAAGGCCGAGCACATGGTGGCCGAGCTGGCGAAGTGCCAGGCGAACAACGCGGCGGCCGGGTTCAACGCCGGCTACCTGTCGGGGTTCCCGGAGTCCGACTTCACCTCGGTGGAGCAGGGCACGCGCAAGGGCGTGCCGTACTACTGCCTGCACAAGACCCTGGCCGGTCTGCTGGACGTGTGGCGCCACATCGGCAGCACGCAGGCGCGTGACGTCCTGCTGCGGTTCGCCGGCTGGGTGGACTGGCGCACGGCGCGGTTGTCCTACAGCCAGATGCAGGTCACGCTGCGCACCGAGTTCGGTGGCATGAACGAGGTCCTGGCCGACCTGTACCAGCAGACCGGCGACGCGCGCTGGCTGACCGTGGCGCAGCGGTTCGACCACGCGGCCGTGTTCGACCCGTTGGCCGCCAACCAGGACCGGCTCGACGGCCTGCACGCCAACACCCAGGTGCCCAAGTGGGTCGGCGCGGCGCGCGAGTACAAGGCCACCGGCACCACCCGCTACCGCGACATCGCCACCAACGCGTGGAACATCACGGTCGCCGCGCACACGTACGTCATCGGCGGCAACAGCCAGGCCGAGCACTTCCGCGCGCCCAACGCCATCGCCCAGTACCTGCGGCCCGACACGGCGGAGGCGTGCAACACCTACAACATGCTCAAGCTGACCCGTGAGCTGTGGCAGCTGCAACCGGACAACGTCGCGTACTTCGACTACTACGAGCAGGCGCTGCTCAACCACCTCATCGGCCAGCAGGACCCCGCCTCCGCCCACGGGCACGTCTGCTACTTCACCGCGCTCAACCCGGGCGGGCGCCGCGGCCAGGCCGGGCCGGTGGTCGGCGGCGGCAGCTTCAGCACCGACTACGGCACGTTCTGGTGCTGCCAGGGCACCGGCGTCGAGACCAACACCAAGCTGATGGACTCGATCTACTTCCACAACGGCACCACGCTGACGGTGAACCTGTTCATGCCGTCGGTGCTGAACTGGTCGCAGCGCGGCATCACGGTCACCCAGGCGACCAGCTACCCCGCGAGCGACACCACGACCCTCACCGTCACCGGCAACGCGGCCGGTTCGTGGACCATGCGCGTCCGCATCCCGTCCTGGACCGCCGGTGCGACCGTCAGCGTCAACGGCGTCGCTCAGAACGTCACCACCACGCCCGGCAGCTACGCGTCCCTGACCCGGTCGTGGACGTCCGGCGACACCGTCACCGTCCGCCTGCCGATGCGGGTCGTCCTGCGTGCGGCCAACGACGACCCCGGCGTCTCCGCGATCACCTACGGCCCGGTCGTGCTGTCGGGCAACTACGGCAGCACGTCGTTCACCGCCCTGCCCACGCTCGACGCCTCGTCGATCACCCGCACCAGCACCACCGCGCTGGCCTTCACGGCGGTCGCCGACGGCTCCAGGGTGAACCTCGGGCCGTTCTACGACGCCCACGGCCACAACTACACCGTCTACTGGCGCGCTCCCGGCCAAGGCGGCACGACCACCGCCGGCTACCGGCTGGTCAACGCCTCCAGCGGCCTCGTCCTCGGTGTGCAGGACATGTCCACGGCGGACGGCGCTTCCGCGTTGCAGTGGAACGACACCGGCACCCCGGACCACAACTGGGCGCTGGTCGTCGACGGCTCGGCGGTGCGGTTCCGCAACGGCAACAGCGGCAAGGTGCTCGGCGTGCAGGACATGTCGACCGCCGACAACGCCCGCGTGCTCCAGTGGGCCGACACCGGCACCGCGGACCACCGCTGGACGGTCCTGGACAACGGCGACGGCACCCACCGCATCCGCAACGCCAACAGCGCCAAGCTGCTGGGCATCCTCAACGGCTCCACGGCCGCGGGCGCGGTGGCCGTCCAGGACCCGGACAACGGCAGCCCGGACAACCGCTGGCGCTTCGTCCCCAACGGCGCGCGGCGCATCCAGAACCTCAACAGCGGTCTCGTGCTCGGCGTGCGGGACATGTCCACCGCCGACGGCGGCCTGGTCGTGCAGTGGGGCGACAGCGGCACCGCCGACCACCTCTGGACCGCCGTCCCGGACACCGGCGGGTACCTCAAGCTGCGCAACTCGCACAGCGGCAAGCTCCTCGGCGTCGAGAACGCCGCGACCGCCAACGGCTCCCGCGTGCTCCAGTGGGCCGACAACGGCACGAACGACCACCTCTGGCGGCTCCGCTACGGCGCGAACGGCTACTTCCGCATCCAGTGCGCCAACGGCGGTCGCGTCCTCGGCGTCACCGGCGCCTCGTCCACCCCCGGTGCGCAGATCGTCATCTGGGACGACAACGGCACCAACGACCACCTCTGGCGCTTCATCTAGCCACAACCCTCGACTGGTCGGGTGCCGATCCGGCACCCGACCAGTGGACATCAGGTGTCCGGCGTGATGTCCACCCACGACCGGCCGAAAGGTTCGGGACCGTCCGTCACCGCTGACCGTGCGCTCAGTCCTTCGCCCGTGCGGACCGCGGCCGCCGCCCCTTCGCCTGCCCGTCCGGTCAGGGGCACGGGACGTCCCGCGCGCGATCCTGGGCTGGGCGAACGAGGGAGGGGGCGTGGGGCACCAGGAGGATCGCGAGGCGAACCGGGAGAGTCCGCGGCCACCCCTTGCCGTCGAACGGCTCGCGACCGGCGCGTCGGTGCGCGCCGACGGGCCGATGGATCCTCGGACGGTCACCGCGCTGCAGGGCGGAGCCGGTAACCAGGCGGTCAGCTCACTGCTCGGCGCCGAGCTGCGCGGCCGACGTCCGGCTCCTCCGCCGACGGCGCCGCCGGCCACCCCGACGAGGCCGGAGCTCGAGGACGTCCACGTGCCGCCGCCGGCCGCCCCGGTGAAGCCGGTCGCGGTCCCGGACCTCCCGTCGCCCGTTCGGCCCGCGAAGGCGCCGACACCCCCGTCCGCCGTGCGACACGGGATCGGCGACCGACGTCCGACGCAGCCCGCGGCCGTCACCGCACCGCCGGCGGCGGCGGGCGCCCAGCAGGTCGTGGCCGCCGTCGCCGAGGCCGGCGCGGAAGGCCAGACGACGTTGGCTGCCGCGGTCGACGAGCAGCTCGCGCTGATCGAGACGACGGTCGAGGAGCAGCAGGAGACGATCGAGCAGGAGACCACCGGCGAACTCGCGTCCGTGGAAGCCGGGTTCACCGCGGCCGAGGGGCAGGTCACGACCGCCATTTCCGGCGTGCAGCAGCGGATGCGCCAAGCCGGGCAGGTGGAGCGGGCACGGCTGACGGCGTGGTCCGCCGAGGCCGAACGCCGACTCGGCGAGGGCTACGCGACGCGCACCGGGCAGATCCGCGACCTCGGGGCGGCCAAGGGCACCGAGGCCGTCACCGCCGCCAACACGGCCGCCGCCGACACCCGCACGCACGTCGACGACCTCGCCGCGCAGGCCCGCACGCGTGGTGCGCAGCGGGCCGCGTCGCCCGGTGGCGCCGACGCCGAGGCGACCCAGGCCAGGGCGGCGGCCGCGCGCGAGGTCGCCACCGACACCGCCACCCGGATTGCCGAATCGCTCGGCGACACCGTGGCGCAGCTGCGCGACCTCGGGCCCGAGACCCGGTCCCAGCTGGTCGACCAGGCCGACGAGATCGCCGAACGGATCCGCGCTCAGCTGCCGACGATCACCGCCGCGCTCACCCAGACCACCGAAGGCGCCGGCAGCCAACTCGGCCAGGCGATCTCGGCGGGCTGCTCGGCGCTCACCCGGCTCGGCGCCGACGTCGCGGGGCAGCTCGCCGCGATGCGCTCGTCGGTCACGCAGGCGATCCGGGAGCAGGTCGACCTGACCAAGACCTCCGTGCGCGACGCGGGCGCCCAGGCCCTCGCGGCCGGGCAGGCGCAGCACGACCAGGCCGCGCGGGGCGGTGCCACGCTGCTCGACGGCATCCTCGGCGGGATCGCCAACCGCCGCGTCCGGCGCGCCGCCGCCGCACGGCTGGCCGGCGAGCTGAGCGCCAAGGTGCGGCAGGGTTTCGGTGACACCGAGCAGCAGGCGCGGATCGCGCTCGCCGAGATCGCGCAGGCGTTCAGCACGACCGCGGGCGAGGCGCTGGACGCCGTGCGCGCAGCCTCGGGGCAGGCTCGCGAGGAGGCCGCGCGGACCGCGTCCGACGGGCAGGCGAGCGCCGACGGTCAGGCCGCGTCGTTGGCCGAAGAGCTGACCCGGCTCGTCTCCGGCGCGCAGGAGTCCGGCGACCGGACGATCACCGGCGCGTTCGCCGGCCTGGACCGGACGATCGCCGACCTCGACGTCCGGTTCGGGCAGGCGCTCGGCCGGTTCCGCGAGGCGCTGGCCCAGCGTGCCGCGGAGGCGACAGGGCGCGCACAGGCGCCGTTGAGCACGCTCGACGGCCGCATGGACCAAGCGATGCGCGAGGCCGAGGAAGCCACCCGCCGCAGCTGGCTGGAGAACGCGCTGCGCAGCGTGCCGTGGGGCATGATCGCCGGCCTGGTCGTCGGCCTGCTCGTCACCATCGCGGTGGTCGCGCTGCTCGGCACCGGCATCGGCGCGCTGATCCTGGCCGGCGCGCTGGCGGGCGCGCTGTCCGCGGCGGCGACCACGCTCACCGACAACGCCGTGCACGGCCGCGACACCAACTGGTCCGAGCTCGGCAAGCAGATGGTCGTCGGCGCGATCTTCGGCGCCATCGGCGGCGCGGTCGGCGGTGGCGTCACCGGCGCGCTCGGCGCGGCCGTCGAGCGGCAGCTGCTCACCCAGGCGGGCGCGTTGGCCATCGGCAAGGCCGCGAACGTCGTCACCGGCGCGACGCTCGGCATCGTCAACAACGTCGTCGCGGGCCGTCCGTGGCACGAGGGCCTGCTGGTCAACATCGGGATGTCGCTCGCGCTCTCGTACGGGCCGGGCGGGCGGTTCATCGAGAACCTCACCAGCGGCGCCCGCGGTGCGATGGTCGACCGGGGGCACGCGTTCAACGTGACGCCCGCGGAGATCAACGCCTCCTCCGCGCGGATGCAGGCACGGGCGGACGCCATGCCGGACGTCGCCGTCGACGCCGCTGTGCCGCACGAGCAGCCCACCGCGCCAGTGGTCGACGAACGCGCCACCGCGCCAGTGGTCGACGAACGCGCCACCGCGCCGGTGGTCGACGAATCCGCTACAGCGCCGGTGGTCGACGAACGCGCCACCGTGCCGGAGGGCGATCGGCCGACGATCCCCGGTGGTCCGGAGGAGAACCGGCCGCCGAGCACGGCCGACGAGCACGCCGACCTGCCGGTCGAGGACCTGCCGGACGGCACGGTCATGCACGACGAGCACCCGATGACCGAGGCCGACGCGCGCGTGATGTACGACAACGCCCGCCGCGACGCCCCGCACCACGAGGTCGCCGTCTACCGCAACAGCGAGACCGGCGAGTGCATCGTCGTGCAGGGCAACAACGAGTTCGTCGACGCGTACGAGGGGCGCAACCCGGCGATGCGCGAGTTCTTGGAGGGCAGGCCGGGCGGGCCCGGCCGCTGGGAGCTGGTGGAGCACTCGCACCCGGTCGACCCGGCGAGCGGCGTGACGCTGGAGCCGCACCGCTACCCGAGTGGCCGCGGCGGCGACTTCGACGTCGCACGGTCGCAGGCCGAGGCGGGCGGGCAGCCGGTCGAGCAGACGATCGGGATCGTCACCGAGCGCGGCAACGAGACCGTCACCTACGGCTACGACCCGACGAACCCGGAGCCGTACTCGCTGACGTACCCGGACGCCCGCGGGAACCCGGTGACCAAGCGCTTCCGGTCCATGGAGGCGTACGGCGAGTGGTACGAGAACCAGCCGGGCACGGGTGGCGGCACGCCGCACGTCGACGGCGAGCAGACGCCCACGGCCGCCGCGCCGGGTGAACGGGACGGCGGGACCACGACGACCGCTCCGGAGGAGCCGACGATCGCTCCCGCGGAGCCGCCGGCGCGTGCGGCGGCCGACCCGGCCGAGATCGACGCGGGCATCCGCCGGGTCCGCGATCTCCTGGCCGAACCGGAGGTCACGGCCGGGCGGCGCGGCAACCGGGCGTTCGAGCGCGACGTGCAGACCCAGCTGCGCAACCAGGAAGGGCACACGCTGGAGGAGCAGCTCCGAACCGCACGGGCCGACGCGGAAGTCGCGCGCGAGCTGGGCGATCCGGCTCTGATCGAGGAGTCCCGGCAGCGGCTCGACGTGCTGCGCGCCCAGGTCGAGTCGCTGGAAGGACAGCTGCGCCGGATCACCGAGGGCGACCTGCCCGGCGAGCAGGTGGTCGAGGGCCCGGTCGCCGGGGACTCACCCGAGCGAGCCGCCGAACGCGCCCGCGTCGAAGGCTCCGCCGAGGTGCGGGCGAACTTCCGCCGCCGGGTCGCGCCGGACGAGGTGGTCGGCGCTCCGGCCGCCGAGGGCGGCACCGGCCAGACCGGGCACGCGCGTTCGGGCCACGGCTGGTCGGCGCAGATGCAGGCGGACCTCCTGAACCGGCCCGACCGGGTGTTCACCGGCTTGAACAGCGACGGCAGGCCCGTCGACATCTACTATCGCGACAACGGTGACGTGGCGATCACGGTCGCGGGCCGCAAGGAGGAAGTCATCACCGCTTACGGGCCTTCGGATCCGGACGGCACGGGCACCTTCAACGACGTCTCGAAGTGGGCGGGCAAGCCCGGTTACGTGGAGATCAACCCGCGCAACGGCCGTCCCCTCCGTCCCGGGGGCGCCGGTGAGTGACGACCTGATCTTCCGGACGCCGATCCCGGCTCGGCGCTCGTCCGACGAGTGGACCGCGATCGTGGACCGGCTCGTCGGCACGCTGTCGGACGCGCTCGGGGTCACGTTGCGGGTCGAGGGGTGGGACGTCGTCGACGACGTCGCGCTGACGTGCCGGGTGGCGACGACGCGGCCGATCGCCGGTCCGCTGGGGATCGGGCTCACCGCGACGATCGGCTTCGAGGTGATCGAGCGGCGGCCGGTGGTGACCGCGTTCGTGTTCCTCTTCGCCGGGGGGACGAGGCTGGCGTTGCGCGGAGCCGACGAGAGCTACGCGGAACTGGTCTACGGCACGGACGGCTGGCGGCTCGCGGGCTGGGCCGAGGACGAGTACGGCGAGTTCACGGGCCGCCCCGCACCCCGTCACGACGAGTGGTCAGGTCGTCGTCCGTGATGGGACGGACGGCCCTGCAGGGCGTCCCGACCGCGACCACCATCGGCGGGACGTCCCTGCTGACCACGCTGCCGGCCCCGATGACCGAGCCGTAGCCGATGCGGACACCCGGCAGGACGACGACGTTGGAGCCGATCCACACCTTGTCCTCGATGACGATCGGTTCCGAGAACCGCGCGAAGTCCACGCGACGTCCCGGGTGGACAGGGTGTCCCGTTGTCGTGAGCGTGACGTTGGGGGCGATCATGACGCCGTCCCCGATGCGGATCTCGACGTCGTCGACGAACGCGAGGTTGACGTTCCCGAAGAAGTCGTCACCTATGTGGACGTTGCTCCCGAAACCGGCGCTGAACGGCGAAAGCAGCACGGTGCGCTCGCCGACCGAACCGAGGATCGCGACGAGCAGCGCCCTCCGCGCCTCGGCGTCACCCGGCGGGGTGTGGTTGTACTCGAAGATGAGATCGGTTCGTCGCCGCGAAGCCTGGAAAGCCGCCTCGGACTCGGTGTAGACCAGTCCTTGCCGGATCCGGTCCAAGACTTCCTGCTCGTCACTGCCCGGCACGTCGGCGCTCTCCCCCCAGCACGTCGTACCGGGCCGGTCCCTACCGGCTCGGCCGCCATCGGAAGCCACCATCTCACAGCGGTCAACGGAGTTCGACACGCCTCCAGGTGGATCGGGGTCGCCCGCCCGGCCACGCTGGGGCGGACGGGCGACCCGGGCGCTCAGCCGGGCAGGCGGGTGAAGCGCTGGTTGGGGCTGCCGTTGTAGGTGTACTGGGAGATCCGCGCGCCGTCGGCGGTCGACTTCTCCCACACGTCCATGGCCAGGCCGGACTGCCGGTTGACCAGGCTGATCACGTCGCCGCCGTGGTCGACGACGCGCCATTGCTGGCTCGTGGCGCCGGTGTCGGGTTGCTGGGTGATGTCGGCGCCGTTGGCGTTGCCGGAGACCTGGAGGACCAGTCCGCTGTGCCGGGCTTTGACGCGGACGTGGCCGTCACCGGAGTCGATGAACTCGAACTGCTGGTTGGGTCGACCGTTGGCGGTCCACTGGACGAGCCCGGCACCGGACGCGGTGGACGCCACGGTGATGTCGGCCGCTTTGCCGCTGTGCTGCGCGACCAGGCTGTAGGCGGTCGAGGTCGAGCGCAGGGAGGAGGCGAGGCCGATGCCTTGTTCCCGCAGCGCCCCGGCGACGACCTCCGCGATGCGGGCGGCGCCGGCGGCTTCGAAGTGGGTGTGGTCGTTGCAGAAGAACGCGCCGACCGCGCCCTCGTTGTAGTTGCCGTTGTTGGGGCACAGCCGCAGCGTGTTGTACAGCGCGATGCTGCGCTTGTGCAGGTCCACGACCGGCACCTGGTCGGCCTGGCCCTGGGCGATGGTCTCGTTCACGAACCCGCGGCTGGCGACCGCGGTCGAGCCGGAGCAGCGGATCGCCGACACGGGCGTGACGTAGATCGGCTTCACACCGCGGGCCTTGGCCTCACGGCCCATCGTGGCCAGCAGCTCGCGGTAACGGGCCGTGCCCACGTGACGCGGGCAGTTGGGGTCGCCGTCGTTGATGCCGAACTGGATGATCAGCCAGTCGCCCGCCTGCATGCCGCCGGTCGCCAGCATGCCCGCCCAGCGCGAGGCGTAGGTGCGGGGGCTGACCACGCACTCCCCCGCGGCATCCTTGGTGCTCTTGACGTTCGACTCGTACAGCCAGGTCTGGATGCTCCGCCCGCCCACGGCGTTGTTGACGACCGTGACGTCGTCGTTGAACAACCGGTCGAACTCCCGGCCCCAACCGACCGGGCACGTGCTGCCGCCGTTGGCCATGGTCGAGTCGCCGGCCAACCACACCTTGAACGGCGCGACGGCCGCCGCCCCCGAGTCGGCCTGCGGTGCGACGCACGGCGCGGGAGCCGGCGCGGCCTGCGCGGGCACCACCACCGCCGCCATCGCGGCGAAGACGGCAGCCACGACCGCCAAGCACCGGTTCCGTGCGGATGTCCTCATCGATCCTCCAGGTCGGGTCAGGAACTGCTGCGCCGCCGAGTCCGTTCCGGTCGCCGAACGGCGGCCAGGCCGACTGGCCGAGAGGGCGTTTCCCAAGAAATGGTCACGGTGAATTCGAACCGCGGTCAACGGTCGCATCTCGTATGGGAGTTGCCGTCGAACGAATTCGACAGGATCCGCCGCCCGGCTTTGAAGTCCTCAGTGGACTTGGCAGAATCCCGCCCCGACGCGTCACCACCGGCCGTCCCGCCCGCACTGCGGGCACGACCACTGAACGGCAGGATCACCACATGCCCCGCACCGCGTCCCGCGGCCTGATGCACCAGACCGAGCGCTGGTTCGTCCGGCGCGGCGTGCCGACCATGATCGAGGGGTACGGCTTCGTCGCGCACGTGCTGCCCCGGATGCTGCCGACGCTGGCCTTCGTGGCGCTGGCGAGCGTGGCCTGGCTCGGCCTGCTCAAGCCCGCGGGCGCGGAGCGGTGGGTGCTGCTGGGCGGCGTGTTCGCGGTGGCGGTCGGTGTGTGGGCGGCGGTCGGCCTGTTCGTCCGGCGGCTGCCCCGCTTCTCCGGCACGGCTACCGTCGCGATCCTGGTCGCTTACGCGGCGATGCCGGTCGTCGTGCCGCTGACGCAGCTCGCCGTGGACGACGACGTGACGCTGCTCGTGCCCAGCGTCGTCGGGTGGTTCGGGTTCGTCATCTTCTTCGCCGCGGTCTTCGTCGTCACGCTCCTGGCCACCACGTACGGCTTCGGCACGCTGCTGCGCCGGGCGTTGCGGCACACGGCCTACGACCTGCGCAACAGCGTGCACCTGCTGGGCCGCGCGCTGCCGACGATGCTGTTCGTCACCCTGTTCCTGTTCTTCACCGGCGAGCTGTGGCAGGCCATGAACCGGCTCTCCTGGCCGCGACTGGCCCTCGTCGTCGCCCTGTTCGGCGCCGTCACCGTGCTCGCCGCGGCGGCCCGGCTGCGCGACGAGATCGGCCGGGTCGAACAGGACCTCAGCCCACCCGTGCTGTCGGCGGCGTGCGCCGACACCCCGTTGGCCAGGGTGCCGATCGACCAGGTGGCGCCCGACGGGCCGCTGCGGGCAGTGCGCCTGAACGGCCGCCAGTCCCGCAACCTGCTGCTGATGCTGGCGACCCGCCAGCTCGTGCAGGCGGCGGTGGTCGGTGCGGCGTTGTTCGCGTTCTTCCTCGTCCTGGGGCTGATCGTGGTCGTGCCGGAGACCGCGGAACAGTGGATCGGCGCACCGCCGGTGTTCTCGGAGCTGTGGCCCGCGGTGCCGGTGTCCCTGCTGCGCAACGCCACCCTCTTCGCCGCGTTCGGCAGCATGTACTTCGCGGTCACCTCGATGAGCGACGCCGACCACCGCCGCCAGTTCTTCGCCCCGATCATCGACGAGGTCGAACGCACCCTCGCCGTGCGCGCCGTCTACCTGGCCGTGCGCGACAACTGACCGCTCGGGTGATCTGGTTCACACGCTGTCACGACGTCCGCTCCTCCGGTGTCTGGTGCTCGGACCCGGAGTGAGGAGACGCCGTCACTTGGCCTTCTCCGGCTGACCAGACAAGAGAGGGACCAATGAGCACAGCACGGATGAAAGCGGTGCGGTACCACTCCTACGGTGGCAGCGAGGTCTTGGTCCACGAGGAGGTGGACCGGCCGGTGGCGGGTGCGGGCCAGGTCGTGGTGCGGGTGGCCGGCACGTCGTTCAACGACGCGGACGCCGGTCTCCGCGCGGGTTTGCGACGGGACCTGATCCCGCTCGCCCTGCCGCACATCCCGAACCTCGACGTGGCCGGTGTCATCACCGAGATCGGCGCGGGCGTGACCGGCCGGCGCGTCGGGGACGCGGTGGTCGCGCTCCTGCCGCCGACCGTGCCCGGCGCTGCGGCCGAGTACGTCGCCGTGCCCGCCGAGTCGCTGGCCAGCGCTCCCCGCACCGTCGACCTGGCCGATGCCGCGGCCCTGCCTCTGGTCGGGCTGACCGCGTGGCAATCGCTGTTCGAGCACGCCGAGCTGAAACCCGGCCAGCACGTCCTGATCAACGGTGCGGGCAGCGCGGTGGGCGGGTACGCCGTTCAGCTCGCCGTGGGCACCTGTGCCACCGTGACCGCGACCGCCGGCGCACGCAGCCGCGACCGCGTCCGCTCCTACGGCGCGGACCGGATCGTCGACTACACGGAGACCTCTGTCCCTCAGGCACTGGCGGGGCAGCAGTTCGACGTGGTGCTGAACCTGGCGCCTACCAGCCTGGAGGAGAACGTGCGGCTGGTGGACCTCGTCGCGGAGGGCGGTGCGTTCGTCAGCATCACCACGCCTGGCCCGGAAGACGCCGGACGCGGGGTGCGGACGATGCGCGTGTTCGTGCACGGCGACGCCGCGCAGCTCGCCGAACTGGTCGCTCGCGTCGACGCCGGCGAGCTGGCGATCGAGGTCGCCGAGCGGCTGTCACTGGCCGACCTGGCAACGGTCCACGCCCGCGCCTCGGCCCGCTTCGCCCACGTCGCCGAGCTGGCGGCTCGCGTCGAGGGCGGGCATCTGGCCAAGCGGCTGCGTGCCGACCCGACGGCGGTGCACGGCCGACCCGTCGGCGAACCGCTGGCCGGCAAGACCGTCCTGACCCCGTGACCCGGACGTCCGGGGCCGTCGAACAGAATGCGGGCCATGACCGGTGACTCGGCACCAAGCCGATCAGGCCGTGAGGTCCGCGACTACCTGCTCCGGCAGACGAACTCGACCCTCCGCCGGCCCGCCATGTTCGGTGGGGAGATGGCGCTCCGGCTCTACTTCGACGCCTTGGCGTTCGCCGACGGCTGCGAGCAGCTCTGGCGTGAGGACATCGACGCGCTCCGGTCACGGGGCGCCTTCGCTCCGACGGGGGTGACGGGCGCGGTCGAGCACGTGCTCGGCCACCGGGCCGACGACGTCGTGTCGTCGGTCTACGCCGAGATCGCGCACGTCCGCACCTGGCTCGTCCTGGACCAACCGCTGACACCGGCCCGGTACGACCGCCTGCGGGACGCGATCGAACCGTGGTGCGCCCAAGACCGCAGCCACAGCGACGTTCTCGCCGAGTTCGGCCCGCCGTCCGTGCTCCTCGGCGGGTCGAACCCGCTCTACCCGAAGACCTTCGCCTACGGGACCGCGAACCCGGACGACCCGCTCGTCTTCCTCCACCTCTGGAACGGCACCGCACCGGGCTCGGCCACCAGCTGGCCGCCTGATCACGCCGAGCCGCAACTGCTGGCGGCACGCTGCGGCGGCGCGACGTTCAGGGACGGGTTCTCGTTCACCCCGAGAGGCGCCACGGGGAGTCGATCACGGTGAGCACGCGGGCGTCGACATCACGTGCGCCCCGGCAGGACCCGGCCTTCTGCAGGAAGTGCTTCTTCGTCCCCTCGACACCGGAATTATTCCTTCCTGAGCCGTCGTCGACGACATTCGACGCTTATTCGACAAGGTTTGATCTTCAGCTTTCGCCGTATTGGGTGCGCGAAGTGGAAATGGGCGAATGACCGGAGGCGCCGCGTCCGAGGACTCCTCGCCGAACTCCTCGACGCGCCCGCCCGAGTCGCCTGAGCCCGGCTCGGAGTCGCCGTCTCCCGGCCGGGCCCCGCTGTCACCCGGGTCGAAGCGGTGCTGCGACGATGGGCGTCACCGTGCGCCCACCGCGTGCCCGCGGTCCACTGTGGTCATCGGCGGCACCGTCGAGGACCGACCCGGAGGTAACCCGATGAGCGCACGTTTCCAGGAACTCGACTGGCGTCGGACGCCGCTGGGCGAACTCGTCCTGCGGCGCCGTTGGGATCCCGTGTTCGACCGCGAGGTCCACGAGATCAAGCTCAACGACGAGTTCCTGATGTCGAGCCTGTTCACCGTGTCCGAGGTGGAGCTGGCCCGCCTGGCGCTCGCGGACCTGCCCGCGCCGCTGGACGTGGTCGTGGGCGGCCTCGGCCTCGGCTACACCGCGCGGACCGTGTTGGAGAACCAAGCCGTGCGATCGGTGGTGGTCATCGACGCGCTCGGCGAGGTCATCGAGTGGCACCAGCGCGGCCTGCTGCCCGGCGGGCAGGAGCTGGCCTCCGACCCCCGTTGCCGACTGGTGCACGCCGACTTCTTCGCGCTCTCGCGCGGCGACGGCGGTCTCGACCCGGCCGACCCCGACCGCCTGTTCCACGCGATCATCGTCGACATCGACCACTCGCCCCGGCACCTGCTGCACCCGGACAACGCCGACTTCTACGAGCCCGAGGGCCTGCGCCGCCTGGCCGCCCGCCTGCACCCCGGCGGCGTGTTCGCCCTGTGGTCCAACGAGCCGCCGGACGACGACTACACCGCGGCGCTCGCCGACCGGTTCGCCCACGTCCGCGCCGAGGTCGTCCGCTTCGACAATCCGCTGCAACAGCGTGAGGCGACCAGCACCGTCTACTTGGCGAGGACAGCCCACTAGCCCGACTTTCACGGGAATGGAGGTTCCGTCGGCTACGCTGCCGTTCGTGCCCGGACAGACCTGGTCCCCCGATCCCGAGACGCCCGCCATCGAATACCGGCCCGGCCGGTGGCTGTTCATCGGCGGGCTGGCCCTGTTCTTGGTCTTCGGGTTGGCCGCCGTCTTCCCGGACGTCGGGGGTCCGTCAGCTTCGTCGAGAGCGAAGAACATGTCTCCGGCCGCCGCGTCGTTCCTCTTCGGCGCGGTCGCGCTGAGCGGCTTGCTGGTCATGATCGGCTCCGTCCCCCACACGCATCGCTTCGTCGTCGATCAACGTGGACTGTGGTGGCGAGCCGGTCGCAAGTCCGATCTGATCGCGTGGGATGAGTTGCGTGCCGTGCGCGGACGGGAACCGCGGCCGCCGGTCAAGGGCGACCCGAACTCGAAGCCCGTGCTGTCGGCCCTGGTGTTCACCCCCGCGGACGGCCGTTTCGCGACTCGCCACAGCGCGCTGGTGAAGCCCCGGTTGGACGCCGATCCGGAAGTGGAACTGAGACTGCCGAACATCGCCACGGTCCGGCAACTGACCCAGGAGATAGCCAGAGTCCGGCCGGACCTACTTCACTGATTCTGATCGCTGAGGTCGGAATTCACGCGGTTCGAGGAGCACCTTCCGCACTGGCCGGCGACGCGGGCAAGGCGGTGACGGCCATCCAGGCCGCGCGCCGCAGCACGCGCGGCGGCATGGGAACGGGCCGCCGACCGGTGACCCACACCGGCCTTCCGGGTACGTAAGGTTGACCGGTTGGTGCCGGACAAGGGCGGGGTTCGCTGGTGATGGACGTGGGGCGCTTGGTGGCCGGGCGGTACCGGCTGCGCGGGCGCGTGGGCGCCGGTGCGATGGGCGTCGTGTGGCAGGCGTTGGACGAGCGCCTGGACCGCGTGGTGGCGCTCAAGCTGCTCGTGGTGCCCGAGGGTTCGGACCCGGTCGCGGCGGTGGGCCGGGCGGCGCGAGAGGGGCGGATCGCCGCCCGGTTGCAGCACCCGAACGCGGTCACGGTGCACGACGTCGTGGAGGACGACGGCAAGCCGGTGCTCGTCATGGAGTACCTGCCCGCGCGGACGCTGGCCGAGCTGATCGCGCGCGGCCCGTTGCCCGTCGAGCAGGTGACGCTCATCGGGGCGCAGATCGCCGGCGCGCTGGCGGCGGCGCACGCGGCGGGCATCGTGCACCGGGACGTCAAGCCGGGCAACATCCTGCTGACCGACGACGGCACCGCGAAGATCACGGACTTCGGCATCGCCCGCGCGGTCGGGGACGTCACCGTCACCAAGACCGGTCTGCTGGCCGGGACGCCCGCGTTCCTCTCGCCGGAGGTCGCGCGCGGCGGTGAGCCGGGCCCCGCCTCCGACGTGTTCGCCCTCGGGGGCACGCTGTACGCGGCGGTGGAGGGGCGTCCGCCGTTCGGTGACGGCGACAACGCGATCGCCCTGCTGCACGCCGTCGCCGCGGGCCGCTTCGCGCCGCCGACGCAGGCCGGTCCGCTGACCGACGTGCTGCTGGACCTGCTGCGCACCGAGCCGGCCACCCGGCCGACCATGGCGCAGGCCGCCGAACGGCTGCGCACGGCGACCGTGACGCGCCCTCCGGCGACCCGCCTCGACCTCAACCCGGCAGACCTGCCGCCCCCACCGACCGGCCCGCACCCGACGGATCCGGGACAGCCCGCGGGCCACCCCTCGGCACCGCAGGCGGCGGGTGCGCACGGAGCGGGTGGGCACGCGTCCTCGTCGGCACCACGGCCGGCGGGTGCGTATCCCACCTCGGTGGCACCGCACCCGACCTCCCTCGCACCGCGACCGGTCCGCGGTGGCCGGGCCGGGCTCATCGCGGTGGCCGCGGCGGCGGTCGTCGGGCTCGTCGTGCTGGTCTTGGTGTTGGCGAACGGGGATCGGGCCCGGGACAACACGGCTCGCGCGGTGACGTCGACGTCCACGTCCAGCACGCCCGCGCCCGCCCAGCTGGAACGAGCCGTCGCCGAGTACTACGCGTTGCTGCCGAAGAACACCGCCCAGGCCTGGGAACGGCTCGGGCCCGCCCTGCGCGCGCAAGGCCGCCAGGAGTACGAGAAGTCCTGGCGCGACGTGAAGGACCTCACCGTCAGCTCACCACCCGCGGCGGCCGGTCCCGACACCGTCACCGTCGGCATCGACTTCACCGGCGTGGAGGGCAAGAGGTTCCGCGAGTCGCACCGCCTGCGACTCGTCGTCGAGCACGGGACGCCGCTGATCATCTCCGACGAAGTGCTGTCCTCGCAACGCATCGACAAGCCGAACGACGACAAGGACGACGACGACAGGAAGGACGACGACAAGAAACGCGGCGGCGGCAAGAGCGGCGAAGGCTGAGCGGCCCACCAACCCCCGGGCGCGAAACCCCGGTCAGGCGGCGACCTCGCCCCACACCGCCTTGTAACCGGTCCGGGGGTCCACTCCCCACCGGGACGCCAACCGGTTGACCAGCAGCAGCCCCCGGTTGTGCGGCTCCCGCCGGCCCGGCTTGCCGAGCACGGGCAGCAGTTGGGGGCTGGCGTCGTGCACCTCGACCCGCACCACGTGCCCGTCGGACCGGTGGCTCAGCCGCAACCGGCGTGGCGCCGTGGCGTGCTCGAACGCGTTGGTCAGCAACGCGTCGGCGATCAGCAGCAGGTCGAGCAGCGTCGACTGGTCCAGTTCCGGAACGTTCTCGGTTATCCACCTCCGCGCACGGCGCACCGGTGGAACGGTGTCCTCCAGATCGAAGTCGACGTGGTCAGCGGACCGTTCGACGACGTCCACAACACGAGCCTTCCAGCAATCGGCACTCCCCTTGGGCCCAGGGCGTAGCCGCCGGGTTCCCCGTGGCCGTACCCGCAAACAGTGACACCGACCTCATCGCGGGTCCGCCGCCACGGCGGGAGTCGGCACGGGGATCAGGTGGTCGACCAGCCCGGCGGTCGCGTCGATGAGCTTGACCACCCGCGTGACCTCGGGTGACGCCACCAGCGTCAGGTCCATGCCGTGGTCACGGCACAGGTCCGCCGCGTGCAGCAGCACCGCGAGCCCCGCGACGCCCATGAACGTCACGCCGCCCAGGTCGAGCCTGATCCCGTCCGGCCCCAGCCCGTCGCGGACGAGGTAGTCCTGGATCCGGTCCGCCGCCACGATGTCCACCTCGCCGGACACGGTGATCACCGTGGTGCCCCCGCCCGTCCGGCTGTCGCAGGTGAAACCCGCACGTGAACCACGCCTACCCGATGTGGGCGCCACCAATCGCCTCCCGTGTCGCACTACGTCCAACCCCGCGTACGGGAACGATTCAGACCAGTCGGACCTCGGCCCAGACGGTCTTGTGGTCGCCGCGGGGCTGGTGGCCCCAGTTGACCGCCAGCCGGTTGACCATGAGCAGGCCGCGACCGTGTGCCGGGGTGTCCAGCCGCCCCAGGACCGGGAACCGGCTCGGGCTGGCGTCCTCGACCTCGACCCGCACCAGCTCGGCCCCCGGTCCCCGGCGCAACCTCAGCCGTCGTGGCGCGCGGGCGTGACGGTAGGCGTTGCCGACGAGCTGCGCGGCGACCACCTGGATGTCGACGAGCCGGTCCTCGGCGATGCCCGGGAACGTCCGCGCGACCAGCTTGAGCAGCTCATCCGGTGCGGGAGGGGTGTCCGGGAGGCCGAGCTCGACGCCGTCCCGGGGAAGTTCGACAGTGCTCATGGTCCACCCTCCGGTGCCCTGCTTTCTCAAGGCATAAACAACGCGGTGGTACCCGAGGGCCGAACGGACCAAACCCGGCCGCTCACTTCGGCGTGACCACGACCGACAGCTCGACCGGCGCCGGCTGCCCCGAGCCGGCCGTGACCGTGCCGCTGATCGTGCCGCCGACCGCCTTCGGGCCGGCGAGCAGCCGGAGGACGAACGTCACCGAGCCACCGGCGGGCAGCTCGCTGTCCGCGGTGCACGTGACGGTGCCCTTGCCTGCCGGGCACCCGACCGTGCGCTGAGCCGCGCCGTCCAGCCGCACGAGCGGCCCGCCCTGAAGGTTGTTGCCCGGACCCACCACCTGGACGCCCTCGGGCAGCGACAACACCAGCGTGGCGGGCGCGAGGGGTGTCGAACCGGTGTTGCGGACGGTGACGGGCAGGTCGATGGGCGGTCCGCCGGTGGGCAGGGCGAACCCGTCCGGCACGACGGGGACCAGCGGCTGCGCCGGGGATTCGGCGGTGGCGGTCGTCGTGGCGACGCCGGACGTGACCGACGCGGACGGCTGGTCGACCGGTCCGGTCGTGGTCACCGGCGCGCTGGAGCCCGAGGCGGGCACGGACGACGTCCCCGAGATGACCGCGGACGTCCGGTCCGCGGTCGTCGCGGGCGCCTGTGCCTCGACCGTGGGCACGACCGGCGACTGCCCGGCGTTCAGGCCGAGCACCACGGCCGCGGCCACCGCCGTGGCGGAGGCCGCCGCGCCGAACCACTGCGCCGTCGTGACCGAGTTGGCCGCCGCACCGGCGCCGGCACCGGCGCCTGCTCCCGCGACCGCCGCGCCCGCCTTCGCCGTGGCGGCGGTCGTGGCCAGGTAACCCGAGACCCCGGCGCCGAGGACCAGCGGCGCGACGACGGCGCGCAACGTGCCGTTGACGTCGGCGAGTTCGGCGGCCATGGCGGGGCAGGTCGAGCACTCGTCGAGGTGCGCCTCCACCTGGGCGGTCTCCCGTTTGGTGAGCCCACCCCTGGTCCACGCGGCCAGTTTCGCGACGGTGGCGCGGCAGCGGTTCGTGGGGTTGTCCGCGAGGTGCGCCTGGAGGTAGGCGGTCTTGAGGCCTTCACGGGCCCGGTAGGCCAACGCCGACGCGCCGTTCGCGGTCAGCCCCAGCAGCTTCGCCAGCTCGGCGGCCGACTGACCTTCGATCTCGGTCTGCCACAACACCGTCTGCCACCGTTCGGGCAGGCTGGCGAACGCCCTCGTGGCCAGCGCCCGCTCCAGCGTCGCCACGGCCGGGTCGTGGAACGGCACCGTGGTGACCTTCTCCACGCCCGACACGGCTTCCACGTCGTCGGCCAGCTTGAGCTTCTTGTCCCGCCGCGTCTTGTCGTACGCGGTGTGGCGCAACGCGGTCAGCAGGTAGGCGCGGAACGCCGAGTCCGGCCCACCGCCCGCGCGCAACGTGTCGAGCACCTTGGCGAACGCGTCCGACACCAGGTCGTCGGCCTCCGCGCTCGACCAGGCCAGGTGGCGGGCGAGGTTGCGGGCCGCGCGCACGTGCCGTTCGAACAGCTCCCCGTACGCCTGGATCTCCCCCGCGCGCACGGCGTCGATCAGCTCGGCGTCCGACGGCGGGCGCGACGCGTGCGGCACGCCCGACGAGCCGTACGTCGAGCTCGCGTCGGCGTTGAGCACGTGGTCCAGGTCGTCGCGCAAGGCGGCCAGGTCCGCGCTCGCCCACCGCTCCAGGTCGCGCTCGTCGGGATGCCCGATCACCGGACGTCGACCTCCCAAGCACGGTAGGTGAGCGATTCAGTGCGGACCATATCCAACAAGTCGACGTGGCGTTCATCCCACTGCCGCGCACGTGGCCCGACCGGCGCGTTCGCGGGTCACGACCGGCGAGGACGTCGCGGTGGGCGGGAAACTGATCGGACCGGTTCGCCGCGGTCGGGCGCGGGCGGGGTGCGTTCGGTCAGGGTTGGTGTCGAAAGGAGGCCTCATGATCTCGGCACTCAACCGGCTCGTCGACCTCGTCGAGGAGCACTTGGGCGAGGAGTTCGACGTCGACGGTCTGGCGAAGTCGCTCGGCACGACCGGGTACCACCTGCGCCGGATGTTCTCGTCGTTGGCGGGCATGCCGCTGTCGGAGTACGTGCGCCGACGCCGCATGACCGTCGCCGCCGCCGACGTCGTCCGGGGTGGGAACGACCTGCTGGGCATCGCCGTCCGGCACGGCTACGGCTCGACCGAGGCGTTCGGCCGGGCGTTCCGGGCGGTCCACGGCGCCAACCCCGGTGACGTCCGCCGTGACGGAGGCCCCCTTCGCACACAACCACAGCTCAGGTTCCGCCTGACCGTCGAAGGGAGCACCCCCATGGACACCCGCATCGTCGAACGCCCCGCGTTCCGGCTCGTCGGGCACGCGACCCGCGTCCCGCTCATCCACCACGGCGTCAACCCGCACATCCAGGAGCACATCACCGCGCTGCCGCCGGAAGCGCACGTGCGGCTGAAGGCCCTCGGCAACGCCGAGCCCCAGGGCCTGCTGCAGGTCTCCGACGACGTCGACCCCGACGGCGCCGAGGGCAGCGAACTGACCTACCTGCACGGTGTCGCCGTCTCCAAGGACACCGCGGCGCCCGACGACCTCGACGCCATCGAGGTGCCGGCCGGCAGGTGGGCGGTCTTCCGCACGACCGGGCCCCACCCGGAGGCCCTGCAGACGGCCTGGGCCGCGACCGCGACCGACTGGTTCCCGTCCAACCCGTGGCGGCTGCGGCCGGGACCTTCGATCGTCTCGGTGCTCGACCGCGCGGCCGACTTCAGCACCGCGACCTGCGAGTTGTGGCTGCCCGTCGAACCGGCCTGACGGACCGCGGCCTGGATCCGCCCGGAATTTCCGGTCCGGACGTATCCAGCGCCGTGCCCCGCGCCTCTTCTCTGGTGTCGGGGGTCTGGTTGGGGAGCCGGGCCGCCGCACAGGGGGGATAGCGCCCCGCCCGCCCTCCGGGGCGGGCGGGTGGCGCGCCATCAGGGTTGCCGGGGGGCAATTTCTCATGACCGAACTGATCAGCACGCCGTCAACGGTCGCCGAAGGGCCCACGTTCGGGCTCACCAAGTTCCTGGACCCGTTGCGGGTGCCGCCGGTGATCCGGCCGCACTCGTGGTGGCACCAGGACGAGCTCACCGTGACGATGGTCCGCACGGCCGTGCGCCTGCACTCGCAGTTGCCGCCCACCGCCGTGTGGGCCTACGACGGGCACTTCCCGGGTCCCACCATCGAGGTGCGCGCCGGCCACCGGCTGCGGGTGTCCTGGACCAACGAGATCGAGGGGAAGATCCCGCTGGTCGCGGTGCGGGCGCCGCTCGCGTCCGCACCGCAGGACAGCCCGGGTTTCCGCGCACCGGACGGCTCGCTGCCCGAGGGGGTGCAGCTGGTCGACGGGGTGTCCGACCTGCCGTCGTGGACGGTGGTGCACCTGCACGGCGCGCTCACCGGCGGCGGCAACGACGGGTGGGCGCACAACGCGGTGCTCAAGGAGGCTTCACAGCTCACGGAGTACCCGAACCGCCAGCAGGCCACCACGCTCTGGTACCACGACCACGCCATGGCGATCACCCGCTTCACCGTCCACGCGGGTCTGGCGGGCATGTACCTGATCCGCGACGAGGAGGAGGCCGCGCTCGACCTGCCCTCGGGCGAGCACGAGGTGCCGCTGGTGATCGCCGACCGCAACCTCGACACCGACGCGGCGGGCGCGCTCACCGGGCAGCTGCTGTACAAGGTGCCCTACCTGACCACGCCGACGGGCCAGGTGCTGCACCTGCCGTTCACCGGACCGTTCACCACGGTCAACGGCGTGATCTGGCCGCACCTGGACGTGGAGGCCCGCTGGTACCGGTTCCGCCTGGTCAACGCCTCGAATGCGCGCACTTACCAGCTGCGCCTGCTCGACGACGAGACGGGCGAGCCGCTGGACGACGCCGTGCGCCAGATCGGCACGGACGGCGGCCTGCTGCCCGCGCCCGCCACGCTGCCGGCGGACGGGCTGGTGGTCGCCCCGGCCGAACGGGCCGACCTGCTCGTCGACTTCTCGCGGCTGCGCGGCAGGCGGGTGCGGCTGACCAACGTCCACCCGACCGCGGCCCCGGAGCCGTCCGTCATGCAGTTCCGGGTGGAGGACCGCGACCGGCACGACCGCTTCCGGTTGCCGGCGAAGCTGTCGACCTCCTACGTGCGGCTGCACCACGGCACCACGGTGCCCGAGGACCACGACCACGTGTTCGTCGCACTGGTGCCGCCCGGCACCGCGGGCGAGGGCCACCCGCAGCTGTGGGAACTGCACGAGATCACCGACCCGGGCCGGGTGCCGACCGAGCTGCCCGCGGCCGGGATCATCCAGCTCACCGATCCCCACACCGGGCGGGTGCGGACGTTCGAGCGGGTCGCGAGCCTGTTCGACGACACCACGAGCCTGTTCATCGACCACGGCCGCTGGGCGGTGTGGAACTTCATCCACCTGGGCGGGCCCGCGCACCCGATGCACGTGCACCTGAGCCAGTTCCAGGCGCTCGACCGCACCGAGTACCCGAGGGACGCGGCGACCGGCAACGTGACGGGCTTCGACGTGGCCACCGGCGGCACCACCGCACCGCTGCCGCCGCCCGGTCCCGGCCGGCCGCTCGACCCGCGTGACGAGGGCTGGAAGGACACCTACCTGGTGGGTCCCGGCGAGTGGCTGACCATCGCGGGCCACTTCGCCGGCGCGACGGGCAACTTCATGTACCACTGCCACATCCTCGACCACGAGGACGAGGGCATGATGCGGCCTTTCGTGGTCATGCCCGCCGAGGCGGCGCGCTTCCACATCCACCGCTTCGGCGGCGGCCACCACCACGGTGAGGCGGCGCACGACACCCGCAGCCACGGGGGCAACGCGCTCTGAACCCCGTCCGCTGTCGGGCCGCCCCGGGGTCGCATTCGGCCCCGGGGCGGTCGTCCGTCGGTGATCCGCTGTTCGAGCGGCAGGCGGCGCAGTTCACTGTCATCTCCCCTGTCGTGAAGGAGATGCCGGTGAGCAAGCGCTTACCCGAAGCCTGGTCACGGCGGCGTTGAGCGTCGCGCTGCTGGGCAGTGCGGCCGTAACACCGTCCACGGCGGCCGATACCGCGCTGAACGACCCACAGGAGTGGATCCCCCCGCCTCCGTACACTTCCGGCCGTGACGGGGAGCATCGCGGACGGTCAGCGGCGGGGGCGGCGGCGGGGAGAGCTGACGGTCGAGACGATCGCCCGGCTCGCCGGGGTGTCCAAGCCGACCGTGTCGAAGGTGCTGAACGGCCGGGCGGGGGTGGCGTCCGAGACGCGGCAACGGGTCGAGGCCTTGTTGCGCGAGCACGGCTACCGGCGCCCGGACGCCATCGCGCCCTCGGCCATCCTCGAAGTGGTGTTCTACGGGCTCGAACGCCACATGGCGGTCGAGATCATGCGCGGTGTGGAACCGGTGGCGCGCGAGCACGAGCTGGCCGTCGCGTTCACCGAGGTGGTCGAGCCGACGTCCCCCGGCCGGACCTGGGCCGAGAAGTTGCTGGCCAGGCACCCGGTCGGGGTGATCGCGGTGTACGCGGCGTTCACGCCGGAGCAGCACGCGCTGCTGGCCGCGAGCGCGATCCCGCTGGTGGCGCTCGACCCGTCCGGCGAACCGCTGCACGCCGTGCCGTCGGTCGGCGCGACGAACTGGAGCGGCGGCATCACGGCCGCGCGGCACCTGCTCGACCTCGGCCACCGGCGCATCGGCGTGGTCGGCGGACCGACCGGCTCCCTGGGCGCCCGCGCCCGCCTGGAGGGCTGCCGGGCCGCGATGGACGCCGCGGGCTCGCCACTCGACGACCGGCTCGTGCGCACGGGTGAGTTCACCTTCGAACAGGGCCGCCGACTGGGCCGTGAGCTGCTGGGCCGACCGGACCGGCCGACCGCCGTGCTCTGCGGCAACGACCTGCAGGCGCTCGGCGTCTACGCCGCGGCGTGGCAGCTGGGCCTGCGCATTCCGCAGGACCTCAGCGTGGTCGGCTTCGACGACATCGACAACACCCGCTGGTGCTGCCCGCCGATGACGACCGTGCGGCAGCCGTTGGCCGAGATGGGCGCGACGGCCGCCCGGATGCTGCTCGCCCTCGCCGCGGGTGGGACGCCCGACCAGCCCAGGGTCGAGCTGGCCACTGAGCTCGTCGTGCGCGAGAGCACCGCACCGCCCGCCTGAACCCGCCGGGCACGTCACGGCCACCGCGGCGGCTGCGTCCCTTCGGGCCTTGTCTTCCGAACTGTTTCGCTCAATACTGCTAAAGGTTTCAGCGCCGGAGCACCGAGCGGGCGCGGAGGGATCCTCCGACGACCCGCACCTCGTTCCGGCGCACTCCCCCCGCCTGTGCTCGTGGCCCCGTGACCGAGAGGTCGCGGTCCGCGTTCCGCCGCCTGAATTGTTAACGCTAACAGCCATTAGCGCAGCCCCTCACCCATGGAGAGGAGTCCCGGGATGCGGCATCCCGCACGACTTCGCACCCACCTGTCCGCCCTCGCCATCGCCGGGTTGACCCTGGCCGGCACGACCGTCGCGCTGTCCGCGCAAGCCGCCGAGGCGGCGGGCTGCTCGGTCCAGTACTCGGTGACCTCGCAGTGGTCCGGCGGGTTCGGCGCGAACGTCTCCGTGACCAACCTCGGCGATCCCGTCACCGGGTGGACGCTCACCTGGTCGTACCCGGCGGGGCAGAGCGTCACGCAGGCGTGGAACGCCACGGTCACGCAGAGCGGCGCCCAGGTCAGCGCCAGGAACGTCAGCTACAACGGCAGCATCGCCACCGGCGCGAGCGTCGCGTTCGGCTTCAACGGCTCGTGGACCGGCAGCAACCCCGCGCCGACCGCGTTCTCCTTGAACGGCACGGCCTGCACCGGGGACGTCGGCCCCACGACGACCACGACCACCAGCACCACGACCAGCACGACCACCGGCCCCACGACGACGACCACGGCGCCCACCGGCAGCCTGCCGTCGAGCTTCCGCTGGTCCTCCAGTGGGATCCTGATCAGCCCGAAGCCGGACGCCACGCACGCCAACGTGGCGGTGAAAGACCCGAGCGTGGTCTACCACAACGGCAAGTGGCACGTGTTCGCCTCGACGTACACCACGGGCTACAACCTGATGTACACGAGCTTCAGCGACTGGTCGCAGGCGTCGTCGGCGCCGCACACCTACCTGGACACGACCGCGGTCGGCTCCGGCTACAAGGCCGCGCCGCACGTGTTCTTCTTCGCGCCGCAGAACCTCTGGTACCTCGTCTACCAGACCGGTGACAACGCGGCGTACTCGACCACGACCGACATCGCCAACCCGCGGTCGTGGAGCGCGCCGAAGAAGTTCTACGCCAACGGGATGCCGCAGATCATCCGGGACAACATCGGTGACGGCTACTGGGTCGACTTCTGGGTCATCTGCGACACCGCGAAGTGCTACCTGTTCTCGTCCGACGACAACGGCCACCTGTACCGGTCGGAGACGACGGTCGCGAACTACCCCAACGGGTTCACCAACACCGTGATCGCCATGCAGGACGCGAACCAGAACCGGCTGTTCGAGGCGGCCAACGTCTACAAGGTCGCGGGCAGGAACCAGTATTTGTTGGTGCACGAGGCCATCGGCTCGGACGGCAGGCGCTGGTTCCGCTCCTGGACGGCGCCGGCGATCACCGGGCCGTGGACTTCGTTGGCCGACTCCGAGTCGAACCCGTTCGCCCGCGCCAACAACGTCACGTTCCCGAACGGCGCCTGGACCCGCGACATCAGCCACGGCGAGATGCTCCGCTCCGGCCACGACCAGGTCATGGAGATCAGCCCGTGCAACCTCCGGTACCTGTACCAGGGCATGGATCCCAACTCGGGCGGTGACTACAACCGGCTGCCCTGGCGGCTGGGCCTGCTGACCCAGACCAACTCCACCTGCTGATCCCCCGACGGCGGGCGCGGGACGTCACGACGGCGTTCCGCGCGCGCCGGTTCGGGCGGCGATGACGGTGTTGGCCGTGACGATGAGCCCGATGGCCGGCCAGTCGACCGGAGCGAGCGCTTCGCCGAGCGCCACCGTGCCGATGATCGCGGCGATCACCGGGTTCACGCTCATGAAGACGCCGAAGAAGTGAGCGGGAACCCGACGCAGCGCGAGCAGGTCGGCCAGGAACGGGACGGCCGACGACAGCAGACCCGCGGCGGCCGCGCACGCGACGGCGGACACCGTCGGCGGGTGCGTGACCAGTGCCGCGATCCCGATCGGCACGTACACCAGGGCGGACAGCGCCTCGGCCGCCGCCGAGCCCTCGACGCCCGACGTCCGGGCGCCGACGACCCGGTTGAGCAGGATGTACCCGGCCCAGCACGCGGCGGCGAGCAGTCCCAGGCCGACGCCGACGTAGTCCGTGGACGGTTGGGGACGGGTCAGGACCGCGACCCCCGCGGCGGCGAGCAGCGCGCACGCCACCGTGCTCGGGCGGCGGCTGCCGGCCACCGCCACCGCCAGCGGGCCCAGGAACTCCAGCGTCACGGCCAGACCGAGCCCCAGGCGCTCTATCGCGCTGTAGAGCGACAGGTTCATCGTGGCGAACACGGCGGCCAGCGCGACCACGGGCCACCACTGCCGCCGGGTGAACGACCGCAGCCGCGGCCGGCCGACGAGCACCAGCAACACCCCGGCCACCCACTGGCGGACCGCCACCACGCCGACCGGTCCGAGCACCGGGAACGCGAGGGCGCCGACGGCCGCGCCGGTCTGGTTCGCCAGCCCGCTGCCGAGCATCAGCGCGAGACCGGCGGCGCGACGGGCCGGCACGGGTCTGGCGCGTGTTTTGGTCTTCACGTCCCGAAGAGTCCGCCGTGTGCCGGCATTCTCAAAATGCATCTTGCACGGCATCTATACGCTGGACGCATGGACGTGGAGCTGCGGCACCTCCGCTGCCTGATCGCGATCGTCGACTCGGGCGGCTTCACCGACGCCGCCCGGGAACTCGGGACCTCCCAGCCGGCCGTCTCCCGGACCCTGGCCGCGCTGGAGCACGCGCTCGGCGTCCGGCTGCTGCGCCGCACCAGCCGGGAAGTCGTGCTCACCGCCGCGGGTGCGCGCGTGCTGACCCGTGCGCGGCGGGTGGTCGCGGAGGTCGAAGACCTGGCACGTGAGGCGAGGACGGGCCACGGCAGGCTCCGCGTCGGCCACGCGTGGGCCGCTTTGGGCGAGCACACCCTGGAGTTCCAGCGCCGCTGGACCGAACGGCACCCCGACGTCCCGCTGCACCTGGTGCGCACGAACTCGCCGACGGGCGGTCTCGCCGAAGGGGCGTGCGACCTGGCCGTCGTGCGGACGCCGTCCGACACCGCCGCGTTCGACACCAAGCGATTCGACCGGGCCGTCGTCGGTCTCGAATCGCGTTGTTGCGCTTTGGCCGCGGACGACCCGCTGGCCCGCCGCCGTCTGCTGCGCCTCAACGACCTCAGCGACCGCATCCTGGCCGTCGACCCGCGCACCGGCACGACCACGCCCGAGTTGTGGCCACCCGACCACCGTCCCCAGGTGGAGGAGACGCACGACGTGGACGATTGGCTGGCCGTGATCGCCACCGGTCGGTGCGTCGGCGTCACGGCCGAGAGCACGCTCGCCCAGTACCGGCGTCCCGGCATCGTCTTCCGCCGCCTGCGCGACGCGCCGCCGATCCCGGTGTGGCTGGTCTGGTGGCGTGACGACCCGCACCCGGCCAACCAGGACGTCGTCGGCCTGGTCGCCGAGCTCTACCGCGCGGCCGGCGGGACGGTGCGGTAGGGATAGCGGAAGGCGTTGTAGCGCAAGAGGATTGGCGCGGCGCGCGGTCAACGCTCCAGGGCTTGGGCGATGTCCTGCCACAGGTCGTCGGCGTCCTCGATGCCCACCGACAGCCGGATCGTGCCGCCGGTGATGCCGCTCGCGGTCAGCTGCTCCTCGTCCAGCTGCCGGTGCGACGTGCTGGCCGGGTGCAGCGCCAACGTCTCCGTGCCGCCCAACGACGGCGCGAGCCGGACCAGCTCGACGCCGGTGACGAACTTCCGGCCCGCCTCCACGTCCGCCACGTCGAACGAGAACGTGCTGCCGAACCCGTCGATGAACCGGGTCGCCACGGCGTGGCTGGGGTGCGTGTCGAGGCCGGGCCAGTGCACCACCCGCACCGCCGGGTGCGCGGCCAGGCGGCGGGCCAGGACTTCGGCGTTCTCCTCGTGCTTGCGGACGCGCAGCGCCAGGGTGCGCAGGCCGCGGATCGTGAGCCAGGCCGCGAACGGGTCGGGTGTGACGCCCAGTTCGACCGAGTGCTTCCAGGTGGAGCGGTACCGGGCGTCGTCGGCGAACACCGCGACGCCGCCGGTCACATCGCTGTGCCCGCCGAGGTACTTGGTGGTCGAGTGGACGACGACGTCCGCGCCGTGCTCGATCGGGCGGCACAGCAGGGGCGACGCGAACGTGTTGTCCACGACCACCAGCACGGCGTCCGGCACGGCGGCGCCGAGGGCGGGCAGGTCGCTGACGTGGCTGGTGGGGTTGGCGATGGTCTCCAGGTAGAGCACCTTGGTCTCCGGCCGCAGCGCCGCGCGCACCTCGTCCGGGTCGTGGCCGCCGACGTACGTGACCGCGACGCCCCACCGCTCCTCCAGGTCGCGCAGCAGGGCGAGCGTGCCGCCGTAGAGCGCGCGTTGGGCGATCATGTGGTCGCCGGACCCGAGGTTGGCGAGCAGCACGGCGTTGATCGCGCCCATGCCCGACGAGGTGGCCAACGCCGCCGTGCCGCCTTCGAGCGACGCCACGGCGTTCTCCAGCGCCCGCACGGTCGGGTTGCCGAACCGCGTGTAGACGAACGCGCCGTCCGGCCTGTTCATCCCGTCGGCGAGGCTGTCGAGGTCGTCGAACGCGAAGCTGGAGGTCTGGTAGAGCGGCACGGACAAGGGCGTGCTGGTCAGCGCGGGAACCGAGGTGCGGGCGAGGCGGGTGTCAGCGTGCATGAAGCGAGCATCGGTCATGAAGCGGTGTGGCTTGAGAGCCAATTCGCCTAGATTGGTCTCATCATGAAGCCAATCTCCGTGGACGACCTGGCGGGCAGGCTCGGGCGCTGGTCCGCCGGCCGCGGCTCGCTGTACCTGCTCCTGGCGGCACGGCTGCGCGAGCTGATCGACGAAGGGCTGCTGCCGCCGGGGACCCTGCTGCCGCCCGATCGGTCGCTGGCCTCGGGTCTCGCCGTCGGGCGGACGACCGTGATCGCGGCGTACGACCTGCTCCGGCAGGAGGGTCGGCTGGACCGGCGGCGCGGCAGCGGCACGTGGGTGTCGTCGGGTGGCCGTGCGGCGGCGCGCGAGGAGACCGCGAACCCGATGTTCGTGAACCTGCTGGAACCGCCCGACGGCGTGCTCCAGTTCGCCTGCGCCGGGCCGATGACCCCGCCCGCGCGGCTGGTCGAGGCGCAGCGCCGGGCGGTGGACCGGCTGGCGGGCGAGGACCTGGGCTACCACCCGTCCGGGCACCCGGCGTTGCGCGCGGCGCTCGCCGCCCGGTACCGCGACCTCGGCGTGCCGACGACCGCGGGCCAGGTCCTGGTGACGACGGGGGCGCAGCAGGCGTTGGCGCTGCTGACGCGCGCGCTCGTGCGGCCGGGTGACGAGGTGCTGGTGGAGGCGCCGACGTACCCCGGGGCGCTGGACCTGTTCCGGGAGGTCGGCGCGGTGGTCCGCGCGGACGACGACCTCGCGGGCGCGCTGGGCCGCGGCACGCCGGCGTTGGTGTACGCGATGCCCGCGTTCCGCAACCCCACCGGCTCGTCGATGAGCCCGTTGGAGCGGGCGCGCCTGATCCGGTCGGCCGGCGACGTGCCGCTGGTGTTCGACGAGGTGCTGGCCGACCTGGACCTGAGCGGCGCCCCGGCGCCGCCGCCCGTTCCCGGCGTCATCACGGTGGGGTCGCTGAGCAAGGTGGTGTGGGGCGGGCTGCGGGTCGGCTGGGTGCGGGCCGACGCGGCGCTCGTCGCCCGGCTGGCGCGGTTCAAGGCGGTGCACGACCTGGGCAGCGCGGTGCTGGACCAGTGGGCGGCGGTCGAGTTGCTGGCGGACTTCGCCGCCGTGCGGTCGGAGCGCGTCACGGCGTTGCGGCGGCAGCACGACCACCTGTGCGCGCGGTTGCGCGAGGAGTTGCCGGAGTGGGAGTTCGCGCACGCCGAGGGCGGCCAGACGCTGTGGGTGCGGCTGCCCGGCTCGGACGCCGCGTCGTACGCCCAGGTGGCGTTGCGGCACGGGGTGGCCGTGCTGCCCGGCGGCTCGCTCGACCCGACCGGCGGCAGCGCCGACCGGCTGCGGCTGCCGTTCACCGCCGAACCGCCGGTGATCAGCGCCGCCGTGGCCGCGCTGGCCGCCGCCTGGCGCGCCTTCGGCGCCGAGTCGACCCGCCGGCCGCTCGTGCCGTCGATGTCGGTCTAGCGAGCCGGGAATGGTCGGCGCCACCGTGGCCGCGGCGGCGCCGACCTGGCTTCACGCGCGTTCGAGCACGTAGCCCGCGCCCTTGACCGCGGCGGTGATCGCCTCGACGTCGGTCGAGCCCACGACGCGCAGCGTGGCGGCGTCGAGGTCGAGCTTGACCCTGGTGACACCGGCCACCCGCCGGGCCGCGTTGGTCACGTTGGCCGCGCACCCCTCGCAGGTCATGCCCTTGACCACGAAGTCGATCCCGGCCTGCTGCGCCTCGTCGGAGAGCGCGCCATTCTGCTCGGACATTGCGGTCCATCCTCCGCTTCCATACCCACCAGGGGTATGACACCGAGCCTACCGCCCGTGCCGCGGCCGAACCTCTCGCAGATTGCGCTGTTCGCGGCGGGCGGTCACATCCACCCGGCGTCGCGGATCACTCGGGGAGGCCACCGCGCGGCGGCCCCGCGTCAGGAGATGCCGCCGTCGCAGCCCGCGTCCCGGACGCCGCCCTGGATCCACGGGAGGTTCACCTTGCGGAACGCGATCGAGCGGTGCGAGGTGGAGCTCGACGAGGTGTTCTCGTTGACCTCGATCAACGCGCCGACGTGGTAGTCGGCGGTCTTGACGATGCTGGAGTAGCCGCCCTCGCGGTAGCTGCCACCCTCGCCCGGCAGCGGCGCGTCCGAGAACGGTCGGCTGTAGGCCCAGGTGCGGCCCTCGTCCTCGCTCATCCGGATCCGCATCTTGGTGCGGGTCTCGGTGCTGGCGGAGTTCACGAACGCCAGCCGGGCGGGCGCGTCGGCGTTGTAGCGCATGGTCGAGCCCTCGTTCACCGGGTCGAGCAGGCAGCTCGCCGGGGCGAACGGCCGGAAGCCGGACTCGATCGTGCCGCGGGTGACCCAGCGCCGCTCCTGGATCGCCGCGGTCGCCGACGTGGGCCGGTCGTTGCGGTACAGCTCGCCGTTGGACAGCTCCAGCACGGTGGACTCGCCGGTCTGCTCCATCGCCGCGCCCGTGGTGGTGCGCAGCGGCGCCGACTTCCACGTCACGCCGTGGTCGTCGCTGTAGATGTTGCGGTGCTGCGCGGGGATCACCAGGCGGCCGGCGTTGCGGTAGGTGGTCTGGACGCCGACGCCGGGACCGACCGCGTCCCAGTTCCAGCTCCGGCCGTCGGCCAGCGTCCGGGGCTTGAGGGTGGCGGACATGTTCGCCGGCGCCGCCCAGGTGTTGCCGTTGTCGGCGCTGGAGGTCAGCCACACCTGCCGGTCGTCCCACGAGTCCACCGGCGAGTGCCCCTCGGGCTGGTGGTTGAGGAACAGCCAGATCTTGTTGTTGGAGCGGTCGACCACCGCGGTGGGGTTGCCCCACGTGCCCTGGCCTGCGCCCACCACCTCGCGCAGGGTCGACCAGGTCGCGCCGTTGTCGTCGGACACCTTGTAGACCAGGTTGATGTTGCCGAAGTCGGCGTTGTCCGCGGCACGGCCCTCGACGAACGCGATCAGCCGGTCGGTGTTCGTGCGGATCAACGACGGGATGCGGAACGAGTGGTACCGGAGCCCGTTGAGCACGTCGGAGCCGCCGCCGTCGAAGATGACCTTCTCGGAGTGCGACTGCGCCGCAGAGGCCTGCTGCCCCGACGCGGGCGCCGCGGTGGCGACCAACAAGGCGACGACCACACCGCACGTCCGCAACAGCGACATCTGGGCACTCCCCCGGTCCGGGCTCAGACGAAACTTCTGGCCCAACATAGCCAGGATCACGAAAATTCGTAACCACCCAGGGTTGGCCGCGGCGTGAACGACGCGTGACGACGACCGCTTCACCCACGGTGGGCGAGCGGTCGTCGTCGAACGCGGGGTGCGGGGCCGCCCGGTGTCGGAGGCGGCCCCGCGGTCGTCACCGGAACAGGCGCAGTGGCACGGCCGCCGCCATCGCGGCCATGCCGGCGTCGTTCGGGTGGAGGTGGTCGCCGCTGTCGTAGGCGGGCAGCAGGCGGTCGGGTTGTGCCGGGTCGCGGACGGCGCGGTCGAAGTCGATCACGCCGTCGTACTCGCCGCCGGTGCGGATCCAGTGGTTGACGGCTTGGCGCGCGGCCTCGTTCTCGGGGCTGAAGAAGCCGAACGTGTCGTCGCGGAACGGCGTGATGGTGCCGCCGTGGATCCGCAGGCCCTGCGCGTGGGCGCGGGCGATCAGCTGCCGGTGCGCGCCGATGATGTCCTGCGCCGTCACCTTCTCCGACAGCGGCGCGCTCGTGCCGGGGTGGCCGAGGTCGTTGACGCCGAGCAGCACGACCACGTGCCCGACACCGGGCTGGGCCAGCACGTCACGGTCGAAGCGGCGCAGCGCGGCCTGCCCGAAGTACGCCGCGTAGCCCTCCGCCGGGTGGCCGACGGGCGGGTTCGGGTCGTGCAGCAGCCGGTTGCCGCTGATGCCCTCGTTCACCACGCCGAGGTGCCGCAGCCCGCGCTCGTCCTGGAACCGCCGGGCGAGGACGTCGGGCCAACGCCGGTTCGCGCCGCGGGTGGTCTCCGCGCCGTCGGTGATGGAGTCGCCGAACGCCACCACGGTCGAGCCGCGCTTGGCGCCCGTGACGCTGACGCCGGTGAGGAAGTGCCACTTGCCGAGCACGGCGGTCGGGGTGATCTCCGCGCGGCCGGTGACGTTGCCCGCCGCCACGTACCCGTCCTGGTAGGGGAACGCGTGCACGGTGTTGCCGGGCGTGCGCCGCGGCAGGTGGATGCTGATCACGAGGTCGGAGTCGGCCTCGACGGGCAGCGCCACCGGGTCGCTGAGCAGCGGCGTGCCGGGCGGCAGGGTCGCGGACGGCCGGCCGCCGAACGTCAGCCGCCGGTCGCTGCCGGGCTGGACCGACGAACCGGTGCCCGCCCGCCGTGCGACGTGCGCCTCACCGATCACCAGCGGCTCGGCGCCGAACTCGTTGGACAGCCGCACGCGGACCGAGCTGCCGCCGACGCTGAGGTGCACGACCTGGCGCAGGGTCTGGTCCTCGAACGCCGTGGTGTCGGAGGCGGGCACGGTGGTGGGCGAGGTCGCCCAGGCGCCGACCCAGGTCGACCGCGGCGACGCGGAGGCCGTGGTCGGCAGCAGGAGCAGCAGGGCGGCCAACGCCGCCGTCATCGAACGCTTCACGGTTGCGGACCCCTCAGCGGCGGGCGGGACGGTCGAAGCGCCAGCCGTCGGCGCGCAGTTCGGGGATCAGCCGGGCCACCGCGTCCACGGTCTGGCCGCGCTCGTTCGGGCCGTCGTGCATGAGGACCACGGCGCCGTCCGTGAGGCCGTCCTTCACCCGGCGCACCAGCTCGTCGACGCCCGGCGGCTCCCAGTCGCCGATGGCGAGCTTCCAGCCGAGCGAGGTCATGCCGAGCTTGGCCGCGACCTGCGGGCTCTGCCCCCAGCTGCCGTAGGGCGCGCGGAAGTAGCGGATCGGCACGCCCGGCGCGGCGCGGTGGATGGCGGCGCTGGTCTGCCTCAGGTCGGCCTCGATCTGCTCGGACGTCCACTCGCCCATGTTGTCGTGGTGCATGCTGTGGTTGCAGAGGATGTGCCCGCCGGCGACGATCTTGCGCACCAGCTGCGGGTTGGCCTCGACGTAGTCGCCCCAGAGGCAGAACACGGCCTTGACGTGGTGGCGGCGCAGCACTTCGAGCAGGCGCGGGGTGTCGGCCGGGTTGGGGCCATCGTCGAAGGTGAACGCGACCGTGCGGCCACCGTGCTTGGTGGAGTCGACGATCACCGGTTCGGCCGCGCTCGCCGGCGCCGAGCTCAAGCCGAGCACCAGGCCCGTGGTCAGCAACACCGTTCTCCACCGCATCGTGAAACCCCTTCCGTCGGACGAGCGCTGTCACTATCCGGTCGGGATCAACCCGCCTACCAGACGTTTCGCGGAAGTTTCGGGTCTCAACTGGCCGTCACCGCAAGGGAAATCGGCACGCTCGACGGACACCGCGGGCGGGCTCACCCGGGGTGGTTGGTGGCGATCACCACCGCCGCCCGCGTCTCCCATCCCAGGGACGCGTAGAGCGCCTGACCTGCCACGCTGGCGACCAGGACGCCGTGGCGCGCGCCGCGGGCGACCGCCTGCCCGACCAGGGTCCCCATCACCACGCTGCCCAGGCCCCGGCGGCGGTGAGCCGAGGCGGTCTCGATCCGGTCGAAGACGGCGTCCCGGTCGGTGACGGCCAGCTGACCACTCGCGGCCTGCTCGTCGGACTCGTGCCGGACGTCGACCACGACGACTTCCGCCGCCGAGGTGGCGACCCGGTAGTGCGTCGGGACCTCGGGGCGCGGGTGGTCGGCCAGGGAACGGGTCATCAGCCACTCGCGGGCGGTCTTGAGGTGGAGACCGGCGTGGCGCAGCACCTCTTCGACCTCGTCGGGCCGGGTGGTGGGGACGGTCAGCCAGGTCGCCTCCTCGGCGCCGACGGCCTCGTCGGCCAGGGCGCGAAGACCGGTCACGTCGTCCGGGCGCAGGGCGATGATCTCCCGGTGGCGTCCGGGGCGGTGTTGGAGCAGGTGCAGGGCGTCGCCGGCTTCCCGCGGCCGGGCCCAGCCACGGCACACGCTCCACCCCCGCTCCCAGCGGCGGACCAGGTCGGAGAGGCTCGCGCCCGTCGAGGTCGAACTCGTCGTCATTGTTGCAACTATATGGCAGTAGCCGGGCGGGGGTCCGGCGGAGACTGGACCGCGGGCCGCGAGCACGTCGTGGTGGAATCCCTGCGTGACGACGATGGCCCAACTGCGCAAGACCGCGCTGTCCCTGCCCGAGGTGGTGCGGCACGATCTCGGGGACGGCCGGGTCGCGTTCACCGTGCGGGACGAGCGGTTCGCCTGGGTGGACGAGCACGGCCACGTCCACCTGCACCTCCCGGCGGCGGAGGCGGACGCGTTCCTCGCGGCGCACCCGACCGCCGAACGGCCGGCCCGCGGCGCGACGTCGGCCGGCGTGCGCGTCCCGCTGGTGGACATCGGCGGTCAGCAGCTCAACCACTGGGTGCGGCAGGCTTGGCTCGGGCTTGCGCCGAAGCGTCTCGCGGCCCAGGTCGCCGCGGCGGGCACCGTGGCCGCCGGCGAGGTCGGGGACCTGCCCAAGGGCATCGGGAAGCCCGCCACGCAGGCGCTCACCAGTGCCGGCGTGACGACGCTGGCCCAAGTCGCCCGGTTGACCGACGCCGAACTGCTGGCCATGCACGGCGTCGGCCCGAAGGCCGTTCGGGTGCTCCGCGCGGCCCTCGGCGCGTCGGATCAGAAGGTGTAGTTGACGACGAACGCCGGGTGGTCCGTGCGGGACATGGCGTACACCTGGGTGGACACGAACGTCAGGGTGCGGGCGATGACGTGCTGCACGTCGCCGTCGCCCTTGCGGAACCAGCCCGAGGGGACGCAGTTCTGGGCGTTCGTCGCCGAGCCCGGGCTGTACTTCAGGTTCAGGTCGCCGACCACGACGTGCCTGGTCGTCGCGGAGCCGGTCGGGTCGTAGGACAGGACGGTCGCCGGCACCAGTTCCCGGCACTGCGCCAACGCCGTCGTCCCGGTCGTGCTCAGGTGGGTGGTGCAGGCGGTGAAACCGCGCACGTCGCTCAGGGCGCACGCCCAGGCCCGGACCTCGTTGCCGCTGTCCTGCGCGGTGTACGTGCCGTTGCCGCTCGTCCTGATGCCCTCCTTGACGATGATCCCGCTGCCGTACGCGCCCCGGCCGTCCGTGCACTCGATGTTCGAGTCGGTGGACTTCCGGCGCGCGAACGCGAACCGGTACTCGGCGGTGGCGCCGACGGCGGCGGTCAGCCGGGGCAGGTCGGACAGGCACACCTCGTTCACCGACACCACGTCCGGCACGCGGCGCTGGATCATCGTCACGGCCTCGCCCACGGCCAGCCCGCCCTGGTAGCAACCGGCGACGCCGCTGTTGCACAGGTTCAGCTGCAACACCTTGAACGCGGTCGCGGCGGTCGCGGGCGCGGTCACCAGCCCGCAGAGCAGGAACGCGGCCAGGACGAGACCGGTGGTGCGGCGTGGGAGGCCCATGTCGACCATGCTCACACGCCAAACGTGGCGTGACCAGGGTTGATACCTTCCACGCATGGCGTTCACGCTGGAGCAGCTACGGGGTTTCGTAGCCGTCGCCGAGGAGTTGCACTTCAGCCGTGCCGCCGCCCGGCTGGCGATGACGCAGCCGCCGTTGAGCAGGCAGATCCAGAAGCTGGAACGGGCGGTCGGCGCGCAGCTGCTGATCAGGGACAACCGGCGGGTCACCCTCACCGCGGCGGGCGAGGTGTTCCTGGTCGAGGCACGGCGGCTGCTGTCGCTGGCCGAGACCGCGCCCGAGCTGGCCCGGCGGGTGTCGTCCGGGTCGAGCGGCGTGGTGCGGATCGGGTTCACCGCGGCGGCGACCTACGGCATCCTGGGCCGGCTGCTGGACGAGCTGGCCGCGCACCTGCCGGACGTGGACGTGGAGCTGGTCGAGCTGGTCACCCGGGAGCAGGTGTCCGGGCTGGTCAACGAGGAGATCGACCTCGGGCTCGGCCGGCCGCCGTTCGACGACTCGACGTTCGGCTCACGGCTGCTGCACCGGGAACGGCTGCTGGTCGCCGTGCCCGGCGGTCACCGCCTGCCCACGTTGGGACGTGACGCGACGGCGGCCGACGTGGTCCGCGAGCCGGTCATCATGCACTCACCCACGGACGCGCGGTACTTCTACGACCTGGTCGTGCGGACGGTGCCGATCGCGCCGGAGAACACCGTGCACACGGTCGGCCAGGTGCTCACCATGCTCTGGCTGGTCGCGGCCGGCCGGGGTGTCGCGTTCGTGCCGGAGTCGGCGGCGCGGCTGCGGCTGGACAACGTCGAGTTCGTCCGGCTGGAGACGGCGGTGGACGCGCCGGTGGAACTGCACCTGCTGTGGTTGAAGGCGTCGGCGAACCCGGCGCTGTGGCGGATCCTGAGCGTCCTGGAGGGCCGCACGCCGTTCGAGTGATGCACCACAGGTATTGAGCAATGCTAAATAACTCTTGGACAGGCATCACCCCTGGTCCATACGGTGGAGCCGTGACGAACCCAGCCGCTCTCGCCGACCGACTCGCCTCCGGGCTGCTCTCCTTCCCGGTCACCCACTTCGACGCCGAGCTGCGGTTCGACGAGGACCGCTACCGCGCGCACCTGGCCTGGCAGGCGGGCTTCGACGTGGCCGGCCTGTTCGCCGCGGGCGGCACGGGCGAGGGGTTCTCGCTGACACCCGCCGAAATCGACCAGGTGGTCCGCGTCGCCGTGGACGAGGTCGGCGGCAAGGTGCCCGTGGTCGCACCGGCGACCGGCGCCACCGCCGTGTCCGTGGCGCAGGCGCGTGCCGCCGAGGCCGCGGGCGCGTCCGGGGTGCTGCTGTTCCCGCCCTACCTCACCGAGGCCGGTCAGCGGGGCCTGGTCGAGCACGTCTCGGCGGTGTGCCGGGCCACCGGGCTCGGCGTGATCGTCTACAGCCGCGCGAACGCCGTGCTGACCGATGTGACGGTCGCCGAGCTGGCGGACCGCAACCCCAACCTGATCGGGCTCAAGGACGGTGTCGGCGACGTCGAGCAGCTGACCCGCACCTACGCCCGCGTCGGCGACCGGCTGCTCTACATCGGCGGCCTGCCGACCGCGGAGACGTTCGCCCTGCCGCTGCTGCAGCTCGGCGTCACCACGTACTCGTCGGCGCTGTTCAACTTCGTGCCCGAGTTCGCGCTCAAGTTCTACGCCGCCGTCCGCGCCCAGGACCGGACCGCCGTCTACGGGATGCTGCGCGACTTCGTGATCCCCTACCTGGACATCCGCGACCGGGAGCGCGGGTACGCGGTGTCGATCGTCAAGGCCGGGCTGACGGCGGTCGGCCGGGACGGCGGCCGGGTGCGCCCGCCGTTGACCGACCTGGCCGACGACGAGCTCGCCCGCCTCACCGCCCTGGTCGAGCGGATCGCCTGATCGCCTGATCGCCCGAGGAGAAGGAGCCCGATGTCCGCCAGTTCCGACCGGATCCGCGCCGTGACGTTGTCGTCGGTGACCCTGCCCCTGCCGACCCCGATCAGCGACGCCAAGGTGTTCACCGGCAGGCAGCGGCCCATGACCGAGGTCGCGATGCTGTTCGCCGAGATCCGCACCGAAGCCGGGCTGGAGGGCGTCGGGTTCGGCTACTCCAAGCGCGCCGGCGGGCCCGCCCAGTTCGCGCACGCCCGCGAGGTCGCGCCGGACCTGATCGGCGAGGACCCCAACGACATCGGCAGGCTGTGGACCAAGCTGGTCTGGGCCGGCGCGTCGGTCGGGCGCAGCGGCGCGGCCACGCAGGCGCTGGCCGCGTTCGACATCGCGCTGTGGGACCTGAAGGCCAAACGCGCGAACCTGCCGTTGGCGAAGCTGCTCGGCGCGCACCGCGACTCCGTGCGCTGCTACAACACCTCCGGCGGCTTCCTGCACGAGACCGTCGACCAGATCAAGGACAACGCCGACCGCACGCTCGACTCCGGCGTCGGCGGCATCAAGATCAAGGTCGGCCTGCCGGACTGGCCGGAAGACCTGCGCCGGGTCGCGGCCGTCCGCGAGCACCTCGGCGGCGGCGTGCCGCTGATGGTCGACGCCAACCAGCAGTGGGACCGCCCCACCGCCATGCGCGTCAGCCGGGCGCTGGAGGAGTTCGACCTGGTCTGGATCGAGGAACCGCTGGACGCCTACGACGTCGAGGGTCACGCCGAGCTGGCCCGGTCGCTGACCACCGCCGTCGCCTCCGGCGAGATGCTGACCAGCGTCGCCGAGCACTACGAGCTGATCCGGGCCGGCGCCGTGGACGTCCTGCAACCGGACGCGCCCCGGGTCGGCGGCATCACCCAGTTCCTCAAGCTGGCCACCCTCGCCGAGCACCACCACCTCCAGCTCGCGCCCCACTTCGCCATGGAGATCCACGTCCACCTCGCCGCCGCGTACCCGCGCGAGCCGTGGGTCGAGCACTTCGACTGGCTGCACCCGCTGTTCAACGAACGGCTGGAGACCCGGGACGGGCGGATGCACCTGTCCGACCGGCCCGGCCTGGGCGTCACGCTCACCGACCAGACCCGCGCCTGGACCGTCGACACCGCCACGGTCGACACGCCCCGGTGACGCGCGCGAACCCCGGGTGAACGCGGTCCTGGCCGGTTTCGCCACCCTCGTCGCGGTGATCGCGGTCGGCTGGACCGCCGGCCGTGCCCGCGTGCTCGGCGAGGGTGCGGCCGGCGTGCTGTCCCGGCTGTCGTACTTCATCGCGACGCCGGCGCTGCTGCTGCTCACCCTCGCCGAGGCGGACCCGGCCGTGCTGCTGTCGACCACGCTGGTGGCCACGGCGGGCAGCGCGGTGGTGTGCGCCCTGCTCTACCTCGCCGTCGCGCGGTGGCGCTGGCGGCCGCGCGCCGGTCACCTGGCGACCGGCGCGCTCGCGTCGTCCTACGTCAACGCGGGCAACCTCGGCGTCGCCATCGCCGTGTACGTGCTCGGCGACGCCTCGCTCGTGGCCCCCGTGCTCCTGTTCCAGGTGCTGGTCCTGGCGCCGATCGGCCTGACCGTGCTGGCCGCGTCACGCGATCCCGGCCAGGACGCACCGACCCGCACGCGGCTTCTGACCCAGCCGCTGCGCACTCCCCTGGTGATCGGCTGCGCCCTGGGGCTGGCGCTGGCCGCCGTCGACTGGATGCCCCCGGCCCCCGTGCTGCGGCCGGTCGAGCTGCTCGCCGACCTCGCCGTCCCGGCCGCCCTGCTCGCCTACGGCGCGAGCTTGCACGGTGCGCCACGCCCGGCGTCCGGCGGCACGGCCGGTCAGGTGTGGCTGGTCGTCGCGCTCAAGACGGTGGTGCAGCCCGCGTTGGCCTACGCCGCGGGCCGCTGGGTGGTCCACCTGGACGACCCGTCGCTGCTGGCCGTCACCATCGCCGCGGCGCTGCCCACCGCGCAGAACGTGTTCGTCTACGCCACTGCCTACGACCGCGGCGCCGAACTCGCCCGCGACGTCGTGCTGCTCACCACCGTCCTGTCCGTGCCGGTCCTCACCGGGATCGCCGTCGTCCTCGGCTGACCTCGACCGCGCGGAAACCCGGCCGGCCGCGGCACTCGCTCCGCCGGTGGCTCAGGTGCGGCTCGCGGGCAGGCGCACGGTGACGTCCCGCAGCACCATCGCGCCCGGCGTGCGGCTGCCGTGCAGGACGAACATGTCCGAGACCGGGGTGACGGTGAGGAACAGCGACTGGCCGGCCGGGATCGTCGCGGCGACCGCGGGCAGCTCGATCGTGCGGCGGCTGCCCAGGTTCAGGCTCGGCTCGCGGTGCGGCAGCACGTTGTTCTGGATCACCTTGGCGGTCAGGGGCGAGGTGCCGGCGCTGAGGGCGAAGAACGCGCGGCTGTCCAGGCCGAGCGTGCTGACGACGGCGTGGAGCGTCGGCGACCCGGCGACGGTGAGCGGGCCGTCCGCGATCTTGATCGCCTGGGGCAGGCCGACGCCGGCGGTGGTCACGATGTCCGGCAGGGCGGCGGTGGTGGTCGGTGCGACGGAGTCGACGGTGACGCAGCCGCCCTCGGCGGTCATGAGCTGGTAGCGGCCGTGGCCGGTGATCGTGCGCGGCGCGCCTTGCAGGTTCTCGGCGAGGAACCGCAGTTCGAGCTCGTCGTAGCCGCCGTGCCGCGCGGAGCACGCGTCACCCGCGACGGCGTGCCCGAGGGGGATCGTGCTGGGCAGCGCGTGGCCGCCGTTGTAGCCGATGAGCAGGCTGTTCGCCCGGGCGCGGTCGGTCAGCGCGCGGTCGAAGTTGTCGATCGCCTGGTCCAGCGGGAACAGGTTGTCGCTGATGCCCTGGCGCAGCAGCACGGGGATGTCGAGTCGGCGGCCGGCGGCGACGTGGTGCGCGGGGCCGTTGTCGCGGAAGAACTCGTCCATGGTGGCGGGCCAGTTGCCGGTGAGCAGGCCTTCGGCGTAGCCGGCGTGCAGCGTGGAGGTGTGCGCGTCGAGCGCGGCGGCGTACAGGGCGGTGACCCAGGTGGTGCGGACGACTCCGCGCGGGGCGAGGCTGTCGTTGAGGGAGTGCCACGTGATCTGGGGCGCGAGCGCGTCGAACCGGGTGCGGCCGGTCTTCATGATCTCGGTGAACGCGCCGGCGAACTGGAAGCCGCCGCCGTAGGAGCCGCCGACCGCGCCGAGGACCGGGTCGCCCGGCCCGTCGCGGCGGACCCAGTCGAGCGTGGCGACGTGGTCGATCACCCGGATGACGTCTTCGCCCTCGAACGCGGGGTCCTCCACGTGCGCCTTGCCGCCGCTCTCACCGAAACCGCGCTGGTCGATGCTGACCACGCCGAACCCCGCGTCGAGGTACCGCTGGAACGAGCCGGGCGCGGACGTGCGGCTGCCGCCCCAGCCGTGGCTGTGCAGGAGCACCGGCACCCGGTGGTCGCGGGAGGCTGCGGCGGGTTTGAAGACGCTGACGCAGATGGTCACCGGTCCGGGTTCCAGCGGATCGGTCTCCGGCACGCTCGCGACGCAGACGTGGTCCGGCGCGGGGTGATCGGCGCTCGCGGCGGCGGGAGGGGTCAGCGCGACGGCCGCGACTACGAGTGCCATCACCAGGCGCATCGGGGACCTCCGGTTGATCAAGGCGCGCTGGGTCGCGCAGTGGATCCAACGAGCCACCGTGAAGATCGTCACGGTGCAGATACCTTGTGCGCAATTCAATCGGGTACTAGTTTTATGGCATCGACCCGCACGAAGACCCGAGGAGCACACGATGACCAGCCAGAACCCCACCGTCGTCCTGGTACACGGCGCGTTCGCCGACGGCTCCAGCTGGGCCAAGGTGATCGACCTGCTGCGGGCGCGTGGCGTGGAGGCGCTCGCGGTGAGCAACCCGTTGCGCGGGCTGGCGCACGACGGCGACTACGTGGCGAGCGTCGCCAACCAGGTCGACGGGCCGGTCGTGCTCGTCGGCCACTCGTACGGCGGCCCGGTGATCACGCACGCCGCCGCCAAGACGCCGAACGCCAAGGCCCTCGTGTACGTGGCGGCGTTCGGCATCGACAAGGGCGAGAGCGCGTTGAGCTCGGTCGAGGAGTTCGCGCCGGTGGAGCTGAACACGTCCCTGGTGCCGCAGCAGTTCCCTGATGGCGACGGCGACGACACGGAGTTCACGATCCGCCGTGACGCGTTCGCGAGCGTGTTCGCCGCCGACCTGCCGGACGAGGTCACCGCCACCGCCGCGGTCAGCCAGCGCCCGATCGCGGCCCGTGCCCTCGGCGAGCCGCTGTCCGTCGAGCCCGCGTGGAAGACTCTGCCGTCGTGGTTCGTGGTGGCGACGGCCGACAACGCGATCAACCCGGACTCGCAGCGTGCCGCCGCCGTTCGGCTGGGCTCGACCACCGTCGAGGTGGAGGCCTCGCACGCCATCGCCCTCTCCCGCCCGACCGAGGTCGCCGACCAGATCCTCGCCGCCGTCACCGCCGTCTCCTGACCGTGCGTGCCGAACCTCCACCACCCGCGTGTCGAACCCTCAGGACCCGCGTGTCGAACCCTCAGGACCCGCGTGTCGAACCCTCAGGACCCGCGAGTTCCACGTTCGCGTTCGCCCCGGGTCGCTCGGCCGTGTCCCGAAGGTGGAATTCGGGGGTCCTGAGTGGACGACACGCGGCACCTGGAGGTTCGACACGCGCGACCTGAGGGTTCGACACGCGGCACCTGGAGGTTCGACACGCGCGGTGGTGGAAGGATTCCGGGTATGCGGGTGCTGCTGGTGGAGGACGACGAGCCGATCGCCGAGTCGCTCGCGCGCGGGTTGGGCCGGTACGGGTTCGACGTCGAGTGGGTGCGCACCGGCGCCGAGGCGCTGGCGGCGGAGCCCACCGACATGGTGCTGGTCGACCTCGGTCTGCCGGACATGGACGGGCTGGACGTGTGCCGCGAGCTGCGTGCCCGCGGCGACGTGCCGATCATCGTGATCAGCGCGCGGTCCGACGAGACGGACCGCGTGGTCGGGCTGGAGATCGGCGCGGACGACTACGTGTCGAAGCCGTTCGGCGTCCGCGAGGTGATCGCCCGGATGCGCGCGGTGCTGCGGCGGGTCCGGCCCGCGATGCCCCAGCCCGACCCCACCCGGTCGGACGACGCCCGGCCGAACCGGCTCACGATCGACCACCGGGCACGGCGGGTGCACGTCGACGGCATCGAGGTGACCCTGACCCCCAAGGAGTACGACCTGCTGGCGTTCCTCGCCGAGGCGCCCGGCGCGGTGTTCACCCGCGAGCAGATCATGGAGGCGGTGTGGGACGCCAACTGGTTCGGCTCCACCAAGACCCTCGACGTGCACGTGGGCGCGCTGCGCCGCAAGCTCGGTGACGCGGTCGCGGTGGAAACCGTGCGCGGGGTCGGCTTCCGGCTGGTGCTGACGTGATCCGCCAGCTGGTCGCGAGCTACGTGCTGCTGGTGCTGGTGGCGATCGCCGCGTTCACCGTCCCGGTGGCGTTCACGCTCACCGACCAGCTGTACCGCGACGAGGAGAACTCCGCCCGGCGTGAGGCGGCGACGGCCGCGCTGCTCCTGGCGACCGACGACGCGCCGTCCCGCCAGGCGTTGGCCAGCCTGGTCGACGCCTACGAGCGGCAGACGCCCGGCCGGTTGGACGTGCTGTCCGCCGCACGCACCGCCGTCGACCCGCTGCCGCTGCCCGTCGCCACCGACGACCCGGCGTTCACCGAGGCGTTGGACGGTCGCGAGTCCCTGCGGTGGCGTGACGCCGAGGCGCTGGGCGCCGAAGGTCTCGTGCTGGCCGTGCCCGCCAGGTCCTCGGACGGCACGGTCGTCGGCGCGGTCCGGATCAGCTACCCGTCGGGGCCGCTGAGCACCCGGCTGTGGCAGATCTGGGGTTTCCGCGCGGCCCTGGCCGTCACGGTGCTGATCGCGGCGGCCGTGGTCGGTTTCCTGCTCGCCCGCCGGCTCACCCGCCCGCTGCGCGAGCTGAACCGGATGGCGGGCAGGCTGCGCGACGGCGACCTCACCGCGCGGGTCGAGGAGACCGGTCCGCCGGAGACCCGGACGCTGGCCGGCACCCTCAACACCGCGACGGAGACCATCGGCACCCTCGTCGGCTCGCAGCGCGCGTTCATCGGCGACGCCTCCCACCAGCTCCGCACTCCCCTCACCGCGCTGCGCCTGTCGCTGGACAACATCGCCGACGGCGTGGACGACCCGTACGTGCGCGAGGACGTCGACCACGCCACCGCCGAGGTGGTGCGGATGAGCAGGCTGGTCAACGGCCTGCTCACGCTCGCCAGGGCCGAGGCCACCGTGGCCACGCCGGAACCGGTCCGGATCGCCGACGTGGTGGCCGGCCGGTTCGACACCTGGCGCGCCGCCGCCGAGGAGCGCGGCATCCGGCTCCGGCACGACGCGGCCGACCCCGAGCTGCGCGCGCTGGTCGGGCACGGTCACCTGGAGCAGGTGCTGGACAACGTGCTGTCCAACGCGCTCGCCGTGTCGCCGGACCACGCCACGATCACGGTGGTGAGCAGGCTGGAGGCGCGCCGGGCGGTGATCGAGGTGGTCGACCGGGGTCCGGGCCTGCCCGCCGCCGACCGGCAGCGCGCGTTCGACCGGTTCTGGCGCGGTCCCGGGCTGACGGGTCGCTCCGGTTCCGGTCTCGGGCTGGCGATCGTCAAGCAGCTGGTGTCCGACGACGGCGGCGCCGCGAGCCTGCACGAGGCCGAGCACGGCGGGCTGTGCGTCCGGATCGTGCTGCGCGCCGCCTGACGAACGGCGTGGCCGACCGGGGGCCGGCCACGCCGTGTGCCGGTCAGCCGACCTTGCCGACGCCCGCGCCGGCCATGACGGTGGCCTTCACCGTGTTCGGGTCGTCGAGCGTGTAGGAGTAGTAGTCGCGCGGCTCCTGCACGGTGCCGCCGCAGTCGGGTTGGCCCGACTCGCCGACGAACACGTTGTTCCGCGCCACGCACCGCCCGCCCGGACCGGCGTAGCTGTTGCTCACCGGCTCCTCGACGTCCTCGAAGTAGTTGCCCTCGACGACGCAGCCCGAGTCCGCCTGGCACGCCACGCCGACGTCGGTGTTGTAGAGGTAGTAGTTGTTGAACACGTGCACCGGCTCGCCGAACCGGACCCGAGGGTTGCGCTGCGGCGTCCTGTCGAACCAGTTGTGGTGGTAGGTCACCTTCAGCCGGCCGACGTCCTGGGCGCCGTTGTCGTCGTCGTGGCCGAGCAGCATGTTCTTGCTGTGGTTGTGGGCGTGGTTCCAGGACACGGTGACGTAGCTGGAGCCCCGCTTGATGTCGATGACGCCGTCGTAGCCGTCGGACAGGTCGTTGTGGTCGATCCACACGTGGTGGGAGAACATCTGCACGTTGATCGCGTCGTCGGCCCAGCCGCGGAACACCAGGTTGCGGACGATGACGTTGTGCACCGCGTCGGCGGGCGGCGTGGTGACGTCGGAGGGCGGCAGGCCGATGTTCAGCCCGCCGCCGGTGAAGCCGGAGGCCGACCCGATGCCGACGATCGTCTTGTCCGACGTGACGTTGTGCATGGGTCCGGGCAGCGCGATCATGCCGCGCACGCAGACGGTCAGCGGTCCGGTCCGGGCGATCGCGGCCAGGAACTCCGCCGCCGTGTCGACCTCGATCGTGGGTCCGCCCGCGCCGCCGGTCGTGCCGCTCTGGCCCCACGCGGTGACCGAGGCGAACCCGGCCGGGCGGGCCGATGTGTCGCAGGCGCCGGGTTGGTGCGAGGTGGTGGTCGTGGTCGTGGTGCTCGTCGGCCCGCCGGGTCCGGCCACGTCGGTCACCAGCACGTCGTCGAACGTCGCCGCCGCGTAGTAGGTGGCCACGCCGATCCGGCCGCTGCCGAACGCCGCGTCGGTCGCCGTCACGACCTGCGCGCCGGCCACGAAACCGCGCAGCGTGCTGCCGAACGCCTCCAGCCGCACGGTGTGCCAGGCGCCGACGGCCGCGGTGACGGGTGCGGTGGCCAGGGCGGTGTGCGCGCCGCCGACCCGCTTGCCGAGCACGGCGGTGCCGGCGTTGGTGAGGGCCAGGTAGTAGTAGTTGCCCGTGTTCTGCACGCGGGCCGTCACGGCGACGTGCCGGTTCGAGCCGTTGAACGCGGTGGGCTTGACCCGGGCCTGCACCGACTGGTCGGCCCAGACCGTGCCCGCCGCTGCCCTGGCGTCGGAGCTGGTGCCGGACTGGCGCCAGGCCCGCGTCCCGTCGGCGACCACGGTCCAGCTGCCGCCGCTCGAGCTCCAGCCGGTGGAGTTGCCGTCCTCGAAGTTGTCGTCGAACAACGTCGCGGCCGATGCCGAGGGCACCAGCAGAACCGCCACCGCGACCACGAATGCGCTCGCCACCGCGGCGAGCGACGCTAATCTCCCGTGCTTGCTCAAAGAAGCCTCCTGTGCTGCACCGGGCGTTCTCGCGCCCGATTCCGTCGACCCTTCGGCGTTCACGGTGGTGAATGCGTTCACGCTGGTGAACGTGGGTGTGGACGCACTGGGGCAACGGTGGCCGACAAACGGAGGCGGCGGTTGGCGGCACGCTCTCGGAAGTGCTCCGAATCCTTGACGCGAAGGTAGAGCTTCGTTTCCGGGACGTCAACGCCAGGTCAACCGCGACAGGCCCGAAACCCGTGAACGGGTATTCAGGGGGCGTCGAGCGGGATGGTGTGGAGGACTGTTTCGGCGATGGTGTGTGCGGGTTGTTGGTAGGTGTGGGCGAGGGTGTGGAAGACGTGTTGGGCGCGGATGGCGGGCCAGTC